>CAVRUC010000001.1:0-229571 GCA_963724295.1 uncultured Chloroflexia bacterium
GGTATCAAGGTATCAAGAAGGAGAGCTGATTGATGGCTGTCAGTACCGCCGCAAATCTGAAGGGAGCCGACCTCCTCGACGTCGGGCTGCTCTCGAAGGAGCAGTTCATCGCGCTCCTCGATCTCGCCGCCGAGCTGAAGGCCGCGAAGCGGAACGGGACCGAGGAACAGCGGCTCAAACAAAAAGAGATCGTCCTGATCTTCGAGAAGTCCTCCACGCGTACCCGCTGCGCGTTCGAGGTGGCGGCCTACGACCAGGGCGCGCATGTGACCTACCTCGGACCCGAGGGATCGCAGATCGGCCACAAGGAATCGATGAAGGACACCGCCCGGGTGCTCGGGCGGATGTACGACGCGATCGAGTACCGCGGCTTCGCGCAGGACCTGGTCGAGATCCTGGCGCAGAATGCCGGCGTCCCGGTCTACAACGGTCTGACTGACGAGTTCCACCCGACGCAAATGCTGGCCGATACCCTGACGATGCGCGAGAACTCGAACAAGCCGCTCGAGCAGATCGCGTTCGCCTTCCTGGGCGATGCCCACAGCAACATGGGTCGCTCGCTGCTCGAGACAGGCGCGATGCTCGGCATGGACGTGCGCATCGTGGCCCCGAAGGAGATCTGGCCGGCTGACGAGTTCATCGCGAAGCACCGGGAGCGCGCGGCCCAGACCGGGGCCCGCGTCACCGTCACCGAAGATGTCGACGAGGGTGTCAAGGGCGCCGACTTCCTCCATACGGATGTCTGGGTCTCGATGGGAGAGCCGCACGAGGTGTGGCAGCAACGGATCCAGCTGCTATCGCCCTATCAGATCAACGCGGACGTGATGCGACGCACCGGCAACCCGGACGTGAAGTTCATGCATTGCTTGCCCGCGTTCCACAACCGCGAGACGAAGGTGGGCGAGGAAATCTACGAGAAGTTCGGAATCGATTGCATGGAAGTGACTGAAGAGGTCTTCGAGTCGCCGGCGTCGATCGTCTTCGAACAGGCCGAGAACCGGATGCATACGATCAAGGCCATTCTCGTCGCGACCCTGGCCGCCTGAGCCGGGCCGGGCGGACCGCGAGTCGGAGCGCGCAATGTCGGACCAGGGTGCCAACGGTCTTGCCCCCGAATCAGAGGAGATTCGTGCACCGAGCATGCTCGATGCCGTGACTCCGGTGGTGGCATTGATCGGGTTCATCGCCCTCTCTGTCTACCTGTTCGGGCTCGACTCCACCAACGGGGCGCTGCAGGTTGGGCTCTTCACGGCAATGACGATCGCCGGGATGATCGCGCACAAGAACGGCCACTCGTACGTCGCGCTCTCGAATGCGATCATCGGCGGCATCTCGTCGGCTATGGGCGCCATTTTCATCCTGCTCGCCGTTGGCGCCCTGATTGGCACCTGGAACATGGCCGGGACGATTCCGACGATCGTCGACTACGGTCTCCGTCTCCTCAACCCGAACTTGTTCTACCCGCTGATCGTCGTGATCTGCGCCGCCACTGGCGCGGTCACCGGCAGCTCCTGGACCACCGCCGGCACCCTCGGCGTCGCGTTCGTCGGGATCGCGCAGGTGATGGGTCTCTCGCCGGAGATCACGGCCGGCGCGGTGATCTCCGGCAGCTACTTCGGCGACAAGATGTCGCCCCTCTCCGAGACGACCATCCTGGTGCCGAGTCTGGTCGGTGGCGTGACGACTGCCGAGCACATTCGCAACATGATATGGACAACCGGTCCCGCTATCGTGCTCTCCCTGCTGATCTTCCTTGGCATCAGCCTGAGGACGGATGTGACCGCATCGGTCGCCAACGTCGACGCGGCCCGGGCAGTGCTGGGCTC
The DNA here is from genome assembly GCA_963724295.1 of uncultured Chloroflexia bacterium. Taxonomy (GTDB): domain Bacteria; phylum Chloroflexota; class Chloroflexia; order Thermomicrobiales; family UBA6265; genus JACCXM01. Next base: position 1,827 of record CAVRUC010000001.1, read on the forward strand.
GGCGTTCAACATCTCGCCTATCTGCCTGGCGCCGCTGGTCTTGCTGATTGTCTTTAGCTTCATCAAATACCCGGCATTTCTTTCGATCTACCTGACCACGATCCTTTCGGGCGTCCTGGCCGTCTTTACCCAGCACGACCTCGTCATCCGTTTCGCCGGTGACCCGAACCTGAGCGAGCCGCTGGCCCTCACCAAGGGGATCTACGCCGCGATGGCGACCGGATTCGTCTCCACGACCGGGATCCCGGCCATCGATTCGCTCTTCTCCCGCGGCGGCATGAGCGGGATGTTGACCACGGTCTGGCTGATCCTCGGCGCGCTCGGCTTCGGGGCGATCATGGAGCACGCCGGATTTCTCGACAAGCTGATCAAGAGCGTGCTCACCAGGGCCAAGTCCGGTGGGGCGCTGGCGGCAACGGTGATCTTCACCGCCTTCGGTCTCAACGTCATCGCGGCCGATCAGTACATCGCCATCGTTCTACCCTCGCGGATGTTCCGCCTCGAGTTCAAGCGGCGCGGTTACAAGCCCAAGGTCCTCTCGCGCATCGTCGAAGACTCGGGCACCGTCACTTCCGTGCTCATTCCGTGGAACACCTGCGGCGCCTATCACACCGGCGTGCTGGGCATTTCGACATTTGCCTACGCCCCGTACTGCTTCTTCAACATCATCAATCCCATCTTGTCCCTCATCTACGGATTCACAGGCTTCCACATGGAGAAGTTCGCGCCTGGTGAGGCGCCCCCGGTCGACGAGGCCGCGACGCTCCCGCTTGTTGAGGAGGCCGCGGTGCTACAGCCAGTAGGAGAAGTGTCATGAGTGAAGCACGGGCAACGGACGCGACTGTTTGGTACGGACTCACCGCGGAGGAGGCGACCAGGCAGCTCGGCGTCGATCCCTCTCGCGGACTCGATGACGCCGAAGTCCTGAAACGGCGTGAGCAGTACGGGCCGAACCGCCTGGCCGATCCACCGACGGAATCCGGCCTTCAGAAATTTCTACGCCAGTACAAGGATCTCATGCAGATCGTCTTGCTAGCGGTGGCGATCATCAGCATCGTCGTCCTGCAAGACTTCGCGACCGGCATCTTCATCATTGGACTCACGGTGCTCAATGCCGTGCTCGGCCTCAATCAGGAAGGGAAAGCGGCCGAAAGCGTAGCGGCGCTGCGCAAGATGCTGATCATCAAAGCGAAGGCGCGCCGGAACGGCGAGCTGGTCGAATTGCCGGCGGAGGAGCTGGTTCCGGGCGACATCATCACCTTCGAGGCGGGTGACAAGGTGTCCGCGGACGGACGGTTGCTGACCGCGGCGGCGCTCGACATCGAAGAAGCCGGCCTCACCGGCGAGAGCGCTCCGGTCACCAAGGACACGACGCCGATCGCAGGCGATGATGTGCCGTTGGGCGACCGCCTCGACATGGCGTACATGAACTCGACCGTGACGCGCGGGCGGGGCGAGATGGTCGTGACCGGGACCGGGATGAACACGGAGGTCGGGCAGATCTCCAACATGCTGAACCAGACCGAGGAAGAGAAGACGCCGCTGACGAAGCAGCTCGACCAGTTGACGGTGATGATCACCGCCGCCGCCGCGGTCGCACTGGTGCTCGTCGTCGTGCTGGGACTGGCGCGCGGCCAGTCGTTCGATTCGCTCTTCCTGATGGGGATCAGCCTGGCTATCGCCGCGATCCCGACCGGCATGCCGGCGGTGGTGACGACGCTGCTCTCGCTCGGCACGCAGCAGCTCGCGGAAAAGGGCGCGATCATCAAGCGGCTGCGGTCGGTCGAGACCCTCGGCTCGACCTCGGCGATCTGCTCCGACAAGACCGGGACGCTGACCCTGAATCAGATGACGGCTCGCGAGCTCGTCCTCGCCGGACGGCGCTACTCGGTCGATGGCGAAGGGTACTCAACAGAGGGGCGGATCCTGCGAGTCGCCGGAGAGGGCGACCCACAGTTCGAGCCGATCCTCATGCCGATGGCGCTCTGCAGTGACGCGACGGTCACCGACGGGCAGATCGTCGGCGATCCCACGGAGGCGGCGCTCGTCGTGCTCGCCGCCAAGGGTGGGATCGATGTTCCGGACACGCGAAAGGCGTACCCAAGGGTCGCCGAAGTGCCGTTCGACTCGGCCTACAAGTACATGGCCACCTTCCACCGCATGCAGCTGGATGGAGGGCGGGAGGTCATCCGGGCCTATGTGAAGGGCGCGCCCGACGTGGTGCTCGGGCTCTCGACGACTGGCCTCAATGCCCAGGGCACGCCGGAGCCAATCGAGTCCTACCGGCAACCCGCGTTGGAGCATAACGACCGGCTGGCAAGCGAAGGCTTGCGTGTCCTTGCCGTGGCCTACCGGGATTTCGACCCGAACACGTTCGACCCGTCCGGTGACCTCCTCAGTCAGGTAAAGGACCTGACGCTGGTCGCCTTCGTCGGGATCGTCGACCCGCCTCGAAAGGAAGCGAGAGACGCGATCGCGTTGTGCAAGAGCGCCGGGATCCGGGTGCGCATGATCACCGGCGACCACGCGACGACGGCGGCAGCGATCGCGAAGCAGCTCGGTATCGAGGGGCGAGCGGTGACCGGCAACGAGTTCGCGGCGATGAGTGACGCCGAAGTCGATAAGCAGATCGACGAGATTGGGGTCATCGCCCGCGTCGCTCCCGAAGACAAGGTCCGCCTCGTCGACGTCCTCAAGCGGCTCGGGAACATCGTGGCCATGACCGGCGATGGCGTGAACGACGCGCCGGCGATCAAGCGCTCCGACATCGGCGTGGCGATGGGAATCACCGGCACCGAGGTGACGAAGGAAGCGGCCGAGATGATTCTCACCGACGACAACTTCGCCACGATCGTCACGGCCGTGGACGGGGGCCGCGCGCTCTACGACAATCTGATGAAATACATTCGCTTCCAGATCGTCTCCCTGACCGGCTTCATTGCTCTCTTCGTCCTGGCCGGGATCTTCGCCATCGCCGACGGCATCCCGCTGCAGCCGCTCCAGATCCTGTGGATCAACTTCGCCATCGACGTCGTGCTCGCGATCGGACTCGGCTTCGACGCAGCGACGCCTGGATTGATGGAGCGGAGGCCGAGACCGGCAAATGCGCCCGTAGTCAACAGGTCAATTGGAGCGCGACTCGCGATCGGCGGCATCCTGACAGCTGCCATCGCGCTCGTCGTCATCGCGTACGGTGAAGATCGTTACGATCTGCCCGTCGCGTTGACCATGGGGCTCGTGACACTCTCGCTGTTGCACGTGGTGGCCGCTATCAGCACGCGTGATCCTGAGCGGAGCGCATTCGGGGCGCACACGTTCGCCAACCGAAGATTCAACGTGATGATCCTCGCCTGCGTCGGGTTGACGCTGCTCGTCACCGAGCTCGGCTTCCTGCAACGGATCTTCGGCACGACCTCGCTCACCGCTGAGCAGTGGGGTGTTTGCCTCCTTGCTGTTCTCGTGGCGATCGCTCTGGTCGAGATCGTCAAATTCATCCTGCGACACGTCGGTCGGGGTGCGGCTGCTGCCACTGGGGTTGAGTCGCTCCCGGCCTCAGCGCAACCTGACGCGGCGCTTGCATAGCACTCGCCGGCAGCCATCGGTCGCTTGGCGAGGAGCTCACGAGGAGGAAGGACGCTATGCGAGTCGTCGTCGCGCTCGGGGGAAATGCGCTCCTCAAGCGAGGAGAGCCAACGACCGCCGATGTGCAGCGCGCCAATGTGAAAGTCGCGGCGCGGGCACTAGCGCCCGTGTCCCGCGATCACCAGCTCATCGTCACTCACGGGAACGGGCCGCAGGTCGGGCTTCTGGCGCTGCAAGCACAGGCGTATTCGGGTGCGGAAGCATATCCGCTCGACGTGCTTGGCGCTGAAACCGAGGGGATGATCGGCTACATGCTCGAACAGGAGCTGGGCAACCTGGTCCCGTTCGAGGTCCCGCTGGCCACACTTCTCACGATGGTCGAGGTCGATCCGGCTGATCCGGCCTTCGGCGATCCGACCAAGTTCGTCGGCCCAGTCTACGATCGGGCCGAGGCGGACCGCCTGCAGCAGGAGAAGGGTTGGACGTTCAAGCAGGACGGGGACAAGTGGCGTCGCGTCGTGCCCTCTCCACTACCGAAGCGGATCTTCGAGATCCGGCCGATCAAGTGGTTGCTGGACCAGGGCGCCATCGTCATCTGCGCCGGCGGCGGAGGTATCCCGACCGCCTACGCGCCAGGCGGCAATCGCAAGCTCGGCGGCATCGAGGCGGTGATCGACAAGGACCTGGCCAGTGAGCTGCTCGCGCGCGAGCTCGACGCCGATCTGTATGTCATGGCGACCGACGTCGACGGTGTCTACCTCGACTTTGGCAAGCCCAACCAGCGGAGGCTCAACCGGGTGACGACGGCCGAATTAACTGAACACCCGTTCCCGGCCGGTTCGATGGGACCGAAAGTGGCGGCCGCAATGCAGTTCGTCGAATCAACCGGCAAGCGGGCCGCGATTGGCGCACTGGCCGACATTGAGGGAATCGTGGCCGGCGAGAAAGGTACGAATGTCGTGCCGGCATGACCACGCTGTAACCACAATGGTTGAGCGGTCATTGCGCCGTACGAGAAGGGGCCGTACGCCGGCTCAGGAACCTTTTTCCCAGGCGAGGATCGGTGTCCGCCGCTGGTGAGCTCCAGCCGATCTCGTGGAACCACGTAGTACCTGAAGGTGCATCTCCGCCTTTTGACTGGCGACAGTACGACTCCCGGCGTCTTATACGAAGGACCATTGCGCGTAGGGCTTTGGGATGCCTGTCAGGAAATCGACTCGCGTTGCGCTGGGCAAAAGGAGGTCATCGTGTGCTGCGTCTTCTTGATTCTGGCGTTTCTCGGCCCGCGGGCGGGAATCCTCATTTGGTGGCTCGCAGACCAGGCCATCTGGAACGCGACATTCGATCGCTTCATCTGGCCGTTGCTCGGATTCCTATTCGTGCCCTGGACGACCCTGATGTACGTCATTGTGGCGCCGGCGGGCCTCGAGGGCTTCGACTGGATCTGGCTGGGCATCGCCTTCGTGGCGGATATCGCCATGTACTCCGGCGGCGTCTACAAGCGCCAGGAGGTCCCGGGCTACAACCAGTACGTGAGCAAAACCGGGCAATAAGCTGGCAGCAGCGGTGTTCGTCGCAGAGCACGTCGGCGGAGATCGCGCGGGGAGCGGCCAGTGTTCGATCTATGCAGACATTGCGACTTTAGGCCGATGTGCCTCGGACCCGATGGTTGCTAGCCTGGGCTAACCCGATTCTTGATCGGGCGCAACCCGGTACAGCGGGAGGTGCAGTGCCTGCAACGCGTGCTAGGAGGGTCAGCATGGATGATGAACGCGGAGAGCGCGTCGCCCCAGCGCCTGGGGACGGCGCCAGGCGGCGATGGCCGGTGAGCGGGGTGCTCAGCAGCGTGCTCGGGATCCTCAGCTCGAGCCAGGTGGCGGCCCAGGGCGATACCGCGACCGCCGGCAGCGGCGGCTACGCCACCGCGAGCGCCGGTGGCGGTGGCGTCGTCGTCGGCGACATCAACAGCGGCGGCAATACCGGTAACGCCGTCGGCGTCGGGGACACCTCGGGCTCGGTGTGGGTCGATGGCGGGGACGTGTCCAATTCGACGTCGGTCGGCATCACCGCCGACGGTGGCACGGCAATCGCCGACGCCTCCGGGGGGAATTACAACATGGCGATCGGCGGCGGGTTCGTCAGCTAGTGTGACGAGTCGGTGCTCGGATGTGTGCAGTGACACATGCGGCGCCTGGTGCACGTGGAGCTGTGGCTCTGCGAAGGAAACACGGACTGCTGCGACCAGTGGTCTCTGCCATCTGCCCCGCCTGAGCGGCACCGGGGCTCGACCGAACGGCCCCTGGGTCGGAGCGTGCCGCAACAACGTGAAGGAGCATGCAATGCGTCGCTTGGTGATCCTGATTTCGGTCCTCGCTGTGGCCGCGCTGAACGTGGCCGTCGTCCCGGCCAGTGTGGCCGCGCAGGCCACACCGGATGCGGGCAAGGACCGAGCAGTGCCCGCGGAGGAGTGCCGTGTCGAGCCGCGCTCTGCCGACGAGCTCTTCGCGCTCCTCGGGCTGGCGGAGGGCGCCGAGCAGGCCGCGCCTGCAGCGCGTACACCCGTGCCGGCACCGCCGTGGACCGCGGCCGACAAGGAAACAGCAGCGGCGGCGGAGGCGACTGCCCGCGAGTGGGTGGCCTGCATCAACGCCGACGACAACCTGCGCCTGGCCGCGCTCATGAGCGACGGCGCGCTCACCCGGTTTTTCGCGAGCGCACGGGCCGCCGACGCGATCGAGGAAGCGCGGGCGAACCTGGCCGGGACGCCGGTGCCGCGGGCGGAGGAGGAGCGCGCCCAACTCTTGACCGTGACCGACGTGGCTCGGTTGGACGACGGGCGGATCGTCGCGTTGGCCGAGATCAAAGAGCCGGCGATGCGGCCGGGCGGAGAAGAGGCCCTGCTCCTTGTCTTCACTCCCGTCGGAGAACGATTGCTGATCGACGACATCATCCAGATGAGCGTCGCTCCCGCGCGGCCTGCGACGCCGGTCGCCGGAACGCCGCAGCCGTAACTGCGAGGAGACTGCAGGACAAGATCAACCGTCCCGCTGAACTCGATGCTCCGAGCACACCCGTTGAGTCCCCGGCCTACCAAAGCCGTGGATCAACGGGTGTGGGGCGACCGACCAATGCGCTTGGAAGTTACTCCATTAACCGATGAAGTTCCGATCAGGACCGACCATCGCTACTTCGATCCAGGCTCACATGGGCGAGGCGCGCCAGCAACGAATTGAGCGGTTTCTGGAGGGGCCTTAGATGGAAAGTGCCAATGGTCACCGGCAAATCGGCGTGTTTGACGCAGCTTTCCTGGGTGTTGGCGCGATGGTCGGTGCCGGCATTTTCGCGTTGCTTGGCGAAGCGGGGACCATTGCTGGCAGCGCGGTGTGGCTTTCTTCCTTGATCGCCGGCGTGATCGCGCTGCTGCAGGGCTACTCCTTTGCGAAGCTGGGCACCAGATATCCCTCGCGGGGGGGAACCATTGAGTTCCTCGTGCAAGGCTTTGGCAACGGGCACGTGACCGGGAACGTCTCCTGGCTGTTCTACGTGGTCGGCCAGGTCATCACGGTCATGGTGGCCCTCTCGTTCGGCAGCTACGCGGGGATTTTGTTCTTTGGCGAAGACGTCGCACCAGAGGCGACCAAGCTTCTAGCTTTGGTGATCATCGCGGTCATGGCGCTGCTCAATCTGCAAGCGGACCGGGAAGGCGTGGCGCGTGTCCAGACAGCGATCGTCTGGGTCGTCATCGCCATTCTGGGTGGGTTTGCCTTTATCACCATTCGTCACGCCGACTTCTCCCTACTTTCACCGACCAACTACCCACCGGCCCGCTCTATCATCTCGAGTGTCGCCCTGACCTTTTTCGCCTTCCTGGGATTCGCCGTGGTCGCCTTTTCCGCGGGGGACATGGAGAACCCGCGCCGAGACCTGCCCAAGGCCATGTATCTGTCCCTGATCATCACCACCGTGCTCTACGTCGCGATTGCGATCGGTGTATACGGCATGCTCCCGCTCGAGGAGGTCATTGCCGCCGGTAACACCGCCATTGCCGCCGCCGCCGCGCCGATTCTCGGAAGCGCCGGCTTCGTGATCATGACGATTTGCGCCTGCTTTTCGACGTCCTCGGCGGTCAATTCCCAATTCTTCGCGACCACAGGAGTCGTCGCCTACCTCGCCGAGATTGGCCAGTTTCCGCCGGTCCTGGGGAACAAAGCCGGAGCCAATGGGAACGTCGGAGTGGTGATCTCGACCATTTTCGTCTCGGTACTCACTTTGCTTTTTGATTTGTCGGCAATCGCATCCATCGGCAGCGCCGTGGCCCTCGTCATCTTCATGATGGTGGGCATTGCCCACGTCAGGCTCATCAAGGAAACCGGCGCCAACATCGTGATCGTCTATCTCTCGATCATTAGCGTCGTCATCACCCTCGTGGTATTCGCAGTCGAGACGTTGTCCAGGGGCCGGCAACCGCGCTGGCAATCGTCATTTTCCTGGCGTTGTCGGTCGTCGTTGATCGGTTTTGGAGGCGCGTTCCATCTCTCAAGCAGAACGATTCCCCAGTTCCCGTCGCTCCGGCTCGACACCAGTACCAGATCGATAGAAGCAGCGCCGCTCGCTGTTCACGGAGGGGAGCAGCGAGCGGCCAGCCCCTACGCGGTGAGGAGCAAGAAGGACCGACGGAGGATAAGACAGGGGTCGGATAAGTGAGCGATCAGGACTGGATACTGTTTCTGCTCATCGTGGTCCTCTATGCGGTCTTTGCCGGTTGGCTCGGGCACTTCTCAGTAACCATGCCGATGGTCCTCGTCGGGGCCGGCGCGCTCACGGGCCCGGACGTGCTCGGCCTCATCGACATCCCGACTTCAGCGGCTGGCGTTGAACGAGTCGCCGAAGTGACGCTTTCCCTACTGCTGTTCGCCGACGCGGCGGCGCTCGATCTCGGCCGGTTGAGACACCACGCTGGATTGGTAGGGCGATTGCTGTTGATCGGTCTGCCCTTGACCGTGATGCTGGGCGCTTTCGCGGCATTTGCCTTGTATCCCGCCCTGGGTCTCGGCTTCGCGCTCCTGGTTGCCGCAATCCTCGCCCCGAGCGATGCCGCCCTGGCGATGCCGACGTCTGGCGACCGCCACGTTCCAGTGCGGATTCAGCGGGTGCTTCGTATTGAGAGCGGGCTGAACGATGGCCTCGCTGCCCCGCTGGTGGCCCTGTTCGTCGCGCTGACTCTCGAGGGGAATCGACCGCGCGAGAATGGCTGGCTCCTCGACGCGCTTTCCCATGTCGGCCTGGCGGTGGTGGTCGGAGCGGCGATCGGTCTGGTCGGTGGGCGGCTCTTCGCCGCCGCGGTCACAAACCACTGGACAACACCCGTCGCCGAGCGTTTCGGCAATCTGGCGCTGGCGCTGGGCATCTTTTGGGCCTCCCACGCCGTTGGCGCCAATGTCCTCGTCGCCGCATTCGTCGGTGGCCTGGCCTTCGGCGCCGTGACTCATTCACGGCTCCACGGAGCCACCGAGTTTACTGAGATAGCAGGCACGATCTTTTCGATCTTCATCTGGACTGTATTCGGAGCCAACCTTGTCGTGCCGATCTTGCGGGCGGCCGACGCCCGAGCTGTCGTCTTCGCCATCGTTGCTCTCACCTTCGTCCGCATGATTCCCGTGGCGCTCAGCTTGATCGGATCCGGTCTGCGGCCGGACACCGTGCTGGTGATTGGCTGGCTGGGGCCGCGAGGCCTGCCATCAATCATCCTCATGTTGGTCGCCTATGAGGCGCTTCATGGGGCGGAGCCGGAGGCGAGCACGCTAACCACGGTGGTTAGCTGGGCCATCGTCATGAGCCTGCTGTTTCATGCGCTGACGGGGCCGCTCTTGACGCGATGGTATGCGCGGCGTTTGGAAAATGCCCCGGCCGGAATCCCCGAGATGCTGCCCCGGTTGGAATTGCCAGCGGATTATTCCTCCAGGTGACAACGGGTGCTCGGTCTTGTTCCAGTTTCCGGGGCACGAACTTGTCAGTCGCAACCGTTCCGACCTCTTACGCTGGCCCTGATCGACTCCATGATATTGCTCTGTACCGGTCCTTGTGGACATTACGACTTTGGACCGATGTGGCTAGGACTTGCTCGTTGCTAGCGTGAGGCAAGCCAAATCCTAACTCGGGCGCGATCACGCGTAACCGCGCGCACTGACGGCACGGGGCGAACAATTGGGCATCCACTTTAGAGTCGCGATGACCTTCGTGAACTATTCCCGGACGTGCAAGGAGTAATCCCTATGGCAGCTGAGCTCGTCGCCACGCCCGAGGAGTACCGTGGGGATCTCAGAGTCCGCGTTCAACCTGGTCGCCTATGGACGATCGTCACCTTCATGGTCATGGCCGTCATCTTCACGCTCGCGGTGTTAGTCGACCTTCTGTGGAAGCGAATTCGCGGCGCAGTGCCTTCTCATCCCGAGGTCGCGTCAGGGAAACCGTAGCGGACGGCCACCGTCCTGGCGGCATGGCGTCGGCGCACTCGTTCCAGCGCCGGCAAAGAAGGCTAAGGAGTGAATCACATGGCACCTGAATTGGTCGTCACGCCCGGAGGTTACCGCCCGCCCGAGATGGTGCACAAGATCGGAGGTGACCTCAAACTCCGCATCTTGACCGGTCGCTTGCAGGGAGTCGATGCCTCGGACACGCCTGTGGCTGACTATGGCTCGATCCCCCGGGATGGGGGGAACCCGGCCATGACACCGGGATACGCGCTTCCTCCCAGCGAAGACACCCCGGAAGGAAGCGAGCTGACTCCGGCCTTTGGCCGTGGGTGGATAGCGTTTGCGCATTGGACCAATGAGGGTAACGAGCACGTTTCATCGTTCCGCTCCACATGGAGAGTACCGCCGGAACCCGCGAGCCGGGACGGGCAGACAATCTTTCTCTTCTCGGCCATGCAAGACCCGATTCCGATGACGCTCTTACAAGCCCTGCAGTGGGGACCATCGGCGGCCGGTGGGGGCGAGTACTGGTCGGTCGCGAGTTGGTACATCGGTGGCACAACCGGCGCCGTATTCCACGGTGAACTCGTTCCGGTCAGCGTCGGGGACGAACTGACTGGAGTCATCAGGCTAGCGGGGCGGCAACGGGCGCACTGCGATTACCGATCCGGATTTGAAGAGTTCCCGGAAGCTGATCTCCCGGTCTTTCACGTCCGTGACTTGTCGCGCTGCGGCGTGGTCATGGCGGCGTACGGGATCAAACAGTGCTCGGACTACCCGGATGCGAACGCGATGGGATTCCGGAACATCGAGGTGATGACAGGATTCAGGCGTCCGGCTCTGGCCTGGAACCCAGTCAATACCATCACAGACTGCGGTCAACATGTCTTCGTCTTGAGCGATGCCAACCCTGGTGGACAAGTCGACGTCCACTTCCAACAGGTTCCGGTAACGCCCGCCGTCGAACCGGTTGCGGCGGAAGCAGTTCCTGAAGAAATCGCGGCCGAACCATTCGCCGCCACAGCATTAGAGCAGGAACCGGAACCAGTGGTGGAAGAGGTCCCGGAGGGGATCGAGCCCGAGCCAATCGTTGCCGCGGCAGCCGAAGTGGCACCGGAGATCGCTGTGGCCGAGGCGGAGCCAGCTCAGGAACCAATGATGGCGGAGGCGCCAGAAGCGGCTCCAGAGGAGGAGGCGCCCGAACCACTTGCTGCTGCGGAGCCTGATATGGTGGCCGCCACAGCGGGCGCGCTGGAGCCAGCCGCGGCAGGTGCTGAGACAGAGGCGCCATCTCTCCGCCTGGAGGTTTCGGAAACTGCCGCGCCTATCCCGAGCCTGGAAGTGCATCCGCGGATTGATCGACTGGTCGAGATCACCATTCACAACCACTCCCCGGCCGGCCCCACGTCCGCGGACCTCGAATCCCGTCTGGCGAGACTGGAAGCGACCGTGACCTCGTTCGCTCAGTTGCTTGCTCCTCTAGCGCACCAACAGCCAAGCGCTGACGTCAACGGTGACGTGGCTACGAAGTTGGAGCGGCTGCTGCAGCTGAAAAGCACTGGTGCGTTGACTGATGACGAGTTTGCGGCGGTCAAGTCTCAGGTCATCGGAGGACCGATGTCATCCAATGGAGCGAATGTCGCTAGCAAGGCTGTGCTGCCATGAGCGGCGGGAAATTGATCGCGCTCTGGATTGGATGCGTCATCGTGGGCGCGCTGGTCGGGTACTTCATCGGTCTGTTGCTGTGGCAGCTCGGATTCGAGTTGCTTGGTAGCGCGGTGACCCTGGTCGGCGCCGGGCTTGGTGGCATCTTGATGTTCCTGGCGGTTCTCAAGTGGAGCGAAGATCGCCAGCCCTGACTGTTGTGCTGGATACCGGATCGCATGGCGCCTGCTGAGGGCAGGATTTGGAGGAACGCAATGTCCCTTGGGCCGATTGAAATGCTCGTCGTACGGTTTCCCGGCAACCAGTTCTCCGGTGAGATCATTCCCGCGTTGGCTGAGCTGGTCGAGAACGACACTGTGCGCATCGCCGATCTGCTCTTCGCGGTCAAGAACAACGAGGGCAATGTCAGGGTGCTCGAGTTCAATGATCTAGCCCCGGACATCTTCGGGCAGTGGGATCCCCTGGTCTCGGACGTCACCCCGATGTTGAACGAGGACGACGCGCATCATATCGCCGCGTCGCTCGAGAATAACTCCTCTGCGGCGATCATGCTCTTCGAGAACACCTGGGCGACACGCTTCGTCGACGCGGTCAGCAACGCTCGCGGCGAAGTGGTCCTCAACGAGCGTATTCCACGCTCGGTTATCCAAGAAGTGACCGCGACGGCGTAGCGATTCACCATGTATCAATAGGAGGAAGTTCACCATGATGCGACGACGAGGCGGGGCAGGGATCGTTGGAACCATGGCGCGGACGGCAGTTATCGCGGGAACGGCAACCGCCGTCTCGAACAAGGTGACTCAGCGCCAGTACAACAAGTCTGCCCAACAGCAGCAGGCCCAGATGGCGGACGAGGCTTCGTTTTCGAATCAGCAAGAGATCGCGCAGATGGAAGCCCAGATGCAAGCGATGCAAGCACAGCAAGCGCAAGCCGCGGCGAGTCCGCCGGACCTGACGGCGAAGCTACAGCAACTGGCTGAGCTGAAGGCGTCAGGCGTGCTCAGTGAGGAGGAGTTCGCCGCTGCAAAAGCCAAGCTCCTCAGCTAAGGCCCGGTATCGTCGTGCCATCGAATCCAAGCTCAAGGGAGGCTCTGGCCTAATACGCACCTGAGGACGACGCGTACAACGCTGGAAGTCTGAGACCGAGCGCGGCGGTTCAACTGATCCTTTCGAGACTGCTGCGGTGCCTGTGGAAGGTGTTGGGCGCACCCGCGCTTTCGATGCGCTCATTGGGCCAACCCACCGCGCGGAAGGGATCACGCGATGACCAGCGACGCTCGATCCGTGGTCGCAAATGACACAATTGCCTCGGATCTTGCGGTGGAGGAGCAGGAGCAGAAGCTTCGGAAGCGCGCAATGCAGGATCCGGCGGTGCGGGCGCTGATTGGATCGCGCCTGGCCTCTGTCCTGGGGATTGCCACTCTCACCTACGGCGCCATGATCTATCTGGCTAGCGTTGGCGCCCCGCAGTTCGTCATCTCACTGATGGGGGCAACCCGCTACATGGCCGCCCTCCTCTTCGGCATTGGTGGTGGGGCACTGGCTGACGCCATGTCCAAGCGAACCGCGATGGTCACCGCCTACGCCCTGCAGGCCGCGGCCTGCTTCATCATCCCGACCGTCTGGGGCATCAGTGTGACGAGTCTCATCGTCCTGATCTTCGTGGTGTCGATGCTCGGCCAAATCGTCACGCCGGCCGTCAAGGCGGCGACCGCCCTGGTCACCTCTGCCGCACAAGTCGCGGTCGTCGCGGCAATCATCTCTGTCGCGGGTGGTATCGGCTCGGCACTCGGCACGTCAATCCTGGCCCCGCTTCTGATCAATTTCAGCACGTTGCAAGTGCTCGCCTACGTCTCCGGCGCCATCCTCGCCTTCGGCGCCATCCGCGCCATGAAGGTGCCCATGGAAGAGGAATCGACATCATTGACGCGCGCGGCGCGAAACACCGATTGGCGGAAGACCGTCCCCACCTTGCGTCATACGGCCGACTGGTTACTGGCCAACCGCAAAGTGGGGATCATGCTCCTCGTCGGCTCGATCGTCGTGGCCCTCTTCGACGGGCTGAACACGCTGATGCCCGTCTACGTGCGCGACGTCCTGGAGGCCAATCCCACCGCCACGGTCTATATTCTCGCCCCAGGTGCCATCGGCTTCCTGGCGGGGTCGGCGCTCGGTCCCTGGCTGATGGACCGCCGGGGGGAGCGTGCCCTGGGCGTGATGTCGCTGATGCTGCTCAGTCTCGGCTTCGTGCTGTTCGGGGTGATCGAATTGGTGGCGCCCCTGTTGGCGCCGTTCAGTCCCTTGCGGCTGCTTGGTCTGTTCGGCATCTCGCTCAGTCCGGAGATTCAGGCGGCCGGGTTGATCTCGATCTTTACCGCGCTCGGCTCGACGGGAGCCGGCGCCGCGGTCCAGACCTACGTCAACCGCTACACCATTCTCGCCCGGCAGGCGACGACGTTCGGTATGCAGGAGGTGCTCGACAATGCGCTGACGCTCTTCTCGGTGCTGGTGCTCGGTGCTCTGGCGACCCTGCTCGGGTCAAAGCTCGTCTTCATCATCGCGCCGCCGCTGATCGTGGCTATCGTCATCTGGCTGATCCGAGTCTGCTTCCGCGTCACCGCGCAGGATCCCCCTGAAGCGCGCGCTATCCTGCGCGCGCTGCTCCGCATGGATCGCGAAGGTGCGGAGCCAAGTCATGACGTGAACGCGGCGTAAGGGACAACGGACCGGAGGAAAAGACTGTGAAGCTTCTCATCCAGTGGGTGATCAGCGTCGTGGCCATCGCAATCACGGTGCGGATCGTACCGGGAATCACGGTACAGGGTGAAGAGTGGAAGGGCCTCGCCATTGCCGCGGTCATGCTGGGGCTTGCCAATCTGCTCATCCGGCCGATTCTGACCCTGATCACGGCGCCGATCACCGCGGTGACACTGGGACTCTTCTGGTTCGTCGTCGGTGCGATCGTCCTGGCGGCGTCAAGCTGGCTCTCCCTGCGGTTCTTTGAAGCCGGTATCGTGATCGACGGCATCCTCTCTGCCATCCTGGGAGCGCTGATCATCGCCATCATCACCGGGGCGTTGGGGCACTTCCTCATGCGCGATTGATCGCACCGCTCATGTCGCCCGTGCCATCTCGGGCGCGAGGCGGCCAGCGTGGGCGGCTATGCGCAAAAGGCAAAGGGTGGGTTGGGTATGGGCGGGGTGATCGGGGAGACGCTTCCCCTCGGGCTGGGGATCGCCCTCAATCCCATTGCCATTGTCGTGGCCATTCTCATCCTGGGCACGGTCAATACCCCGAAGAACGGCATCGCCTTTGCCTTCGGGTGGATCTCGGGCCTCACCATCCTCCTCGTGCTCACCGCTCTGATCGTGCAGGCGCGGTCCGTGGCCGACCCCGAGACAACACGCTCCATCGTTTACGTAGCCAAGGTGGCATTCGGGCTGATCCTCATCGTCGCCGCTGTCTGGGGATTGCGGCGGCGGCCTCGGGCCGAGGAAGACCTGGAGCGTCGTCGATGGACACGGCTGATCAACGAGGGAGGCGTCGCCCGCTCGTTCGGTCTCGGACTCTTCCTGTCCGACTTCAGCATCAAGAACCTCACGCTCGTCGCGGCGGCGGCCGGCGTGATCGGTCAAGCGGACCTGGAAAATCGCGACCTGGCCGTGGCGATTGGCATCTTTGTGGTGATCTGCACGATCGGCATCCTGGTCCCCCTGGTGGTCCGCGTCTTCGGTCACGAGCGGGGCGATCAACTCCTCGCGGTCTGGCGGACGTGGCTGGAGCGCAACGTGGCCGCAGTCACGGCGGTCGTAATGGTTCTGCTTGGCGCGAGCCTCATCGGGCAAGGGATCGGCGGCTTGGTGGGATAGCGTGATTGCGTCTGGCTCCACCTCGAGGTTGAACGTCGTGGTTGTGCCAGAACGTGCGAAAGGGTGAACGGAGGACCGTGAACGGCGCCAGTGACATGCTGATCCTGATCATCGTCATCGCTGGCCGGCTGCTCGTGCCGCTGGCAATCCCGCGGTATCCGATCCCGGCGGGCATCGCGGCGCTCGTTATCGACGGAATCGATCAGACGATCTTTCAGAGGTTCACTTCGCTCCCGCTCACGGGCTACCAGGGTTACGACAAGGCGCTCGACATCTACTACCTGTCGATCGAGTACCTCTCGACTCTGCGCAACTGGACCAATCTCGGCGCCGTGATGATGAGTCAATTCCTCTTCTACTTTCGGCTGGTAGGCGTCCTCCTCTTTGAACTGCTGCAAGTTCGGGCGCTGCTCCTCTTCTTCCCCAACACCTTCGAGTACTTCTTTCTTTTCTACGAGGCGGTGCGCCTGCGCTGGAACCCAAAGCGCCTGAGCGCAACCGCGGTTGTCGGCGCCGCCTTCGCCATCTGGGTCTTCATCAAGGTTCCACAGGAGTATTGGATCCACATCGCGCAACTCGACATCACTGACACAATCAAGCAAGGTCTCTTCGGGGTGCCGACAGATACCAGCTGGGAGGAGATCGTGCGCGACAACATCCCGTTCTTCATCGGGTTGATCGCTCTGATTGCGCTGCTCATTGCAGGACTGTACTGGTACGTCACCCGCCGGCTCCCGCCGGCTGACTGGAGTTTCTCGTTCGATGTCGATGCCCACGGTGCGGATGTCCCTGCCGAGAGAGTCATTGCGGTCCAGCAAGCGAAGGCGAGCCGGCTCTGGGACACCGAGCTCCTTGAGAAGGTCGTCCTCGTCTCGCTGGTGACGGTCATCTTCTCGCGCATCCTGCCCAACGCGCAGGCGTCCGTGATGACCGTAGCCATTGGCGTCGCCGTGGTCATCGTGGCCAACACCGTTATCAGCGAACTGCTTGTGCGCAGGGGCGTGCGATGGGGAGCCACCGCGCTGGAGTTCATCGTCATGGCAGCGGTCAATGCCCTCATCGTCGCCGCCTTCTTCGCGGTGTTGCCACTCACCGGTGGCTCGATCGACACCCCGGCGACGTTATTTGCGGTCCTTCTGATCACCCTGCTCGTCACCCTCTACGACCGCTTCCGGCCCTACTACGTCGCTCGCCGCTCATTGGCTGAACTCCGTGTCGGTGAGTAGAGGAAACCGAACAGGAATGGGGCCGCCATACTCACGGCGCTGTTCCGGACAACCGATCATCGCAACGATTTTCAGTAGCGAATTGGACGTTCAAACCCAGGTTTGCGGCCCTGCGGGAGTTGCCGATGCTGCGATACACGCTGTTCTACTTGCGCACCCTATTTGGATCTCTGGGAGATCCTCAGGTGCGACCGTACCTCGTTGCCGCTAGCAGTCTCATTGCAGTCGGGACGGTTTTCTATTCCCTGGTTGAAGGTTGGGATCCGTTTGATGCCGCCTACTTCTGCGTCACCTCGCTGGCCACGGTCGGCTACGGCGATCTAACGCCCGTGACGCGATTAGGTAGGCTTTTCACCATGGTCTACATCATCGCCGGTCTCGGCGTCCTTAGCGCATTCATCGCCGCGATCACGCGGGTCTCCGTCGAGCAGATGGAGCTGAGGCGTCAGAATCATGTCCCTTTGCGCCCCCTGCGCAATAGGCTTTCCAAATCTGCTGGCTCAGGCGAGCCTGATCCAGTGACCACGAACAACCCGGGAGATTCAGAGGAGGGGGAGCAGTAGTGGATCGAGCACAACAGCTCATGTGAAGGTCGAGACAGATCTCGTGGCGGGTAACGGTGGGTTTAGCGTCGACCGGCCACTGTTCGCTTACCGTATCACCACGTTTTGGGGACGGATACTGCTCGACAAGCCGAAGTTGGCTGCGGCGCACACGAGTACTGCTGCGCCGTCGCCCGCCAGCAGCGCCTCACTTGCGCATTGGTGCGCGGCGCATCACCTGCAGGGCGAGCTTGGAAGTCTCGTCGGTCGTGAACGCCGTCCCGTCCTCGGCCCCGACAGGGTAAGTGATCGTCCAGATGGGTACGATGTCAGGCAAGGTCTCGCACGGAATGAGCGCGAAGTCGAGCAACGGGGTGCCATCGTTGTCCAACTCGACGAGCCACGCTGCCGAGCGACCTGTGTTGTCGAGGCCGAGGATCTTGCCGTAGCAGCGCATGCGGGGATTATAAGGGCGCCGATCGCTACGTCGAAAGAGCGTTCCAAATGGTGCTGTGAAACGGTTGCATTGGTCGCCTTCACGTCGACATTCATCGCCGACGCCCGGGAGGCGCGCTGGGCGCCTCCTGCTGCTGGCGGCCGAGAGGCGCTCTGATGCCGCGGTGGCGGATGCCGTTGGGTGTTTTTGTCGGCCCGGTGGCCCGCATCCGGCACTGCTGCGCCAAAGCGGGGAGGAGGCGCGTTACAGGACCGTCCCTGTCCCGGACAACGGAGTGGATGCTCTGGCCGCGCGATCGCGGTCCGGGCGTTGGGACGATCAACGGGATCGACGTAGAGTCTTCTACAAGTCTCGACAGAAGGGTCCGACGGCTCTAGCGCGCGTTGGGATAGGCGAAGCCGATCGGGGCGCGCCGAGGTTCTGCCTCTTCCTCCTGAGGACAGCTTGCCGTGAGACACTGCAGCGCGAAGGCGGCGCGGCGCTGAGCGGGCGAGAGCGCGTTGCGATCGATGATGAGACCGACGCGCTGGAGTCGGGTAGCGGTGCGGTACAAGGATTCGGCTGCGGCGACTTGCTTGGCGTCCATCATGTCCTCCCTGGAGTCGTAGCGACGGTGCTCGGTTCGTTGACTCCACGGTAGGGCCGCGCCGGGTCCCCGACTGCCAAGCAGGGAACAGCGCGCATGCCAATTCACGAACATCCTGCCCGTCTCAGGCGCGGCGACCACGCTGATTCCCGGCGACAGAAGCCACGGAATGAGGGAGTCTCGGAGTGACGACAGATCCGGTCCGGCTGGCCATCGTCGGGTGCGGCGGGATGGGAAGGCGGCATCTGGCGGGGCTGGCCGAGCTGGCGCGGGTGAAACAACAGACGACCGAGCTAGTGGCCGTCTGCGATCTCAATGAACGCAACGCGAGCGACCTCGCCGACGAGGCGAGCGCGCTGCTTGGCAGCCGGCCAGACGTCTTCCTCGACCTGGCAACTATGGTTCGCGAGACCGACGGCTTGGAAGCGGCCGCCTGCACGACCGATTCCGGGTCGCATCATTTGGTGGCCAGCGCTCTGCTCGATCAGGGTCTGCACACCCTTTGCGAGAAACCGCTGGCCCTGACTGTTCGCGGGTGCAATTGCATCATCGCCGCGGCGCAGCGGAGTGGCAAGGTGCTGTCGGTGGCGGAGAATTTTCGGCGCGACCCGATCAACCGCATCGTGCGGGCGCTCCTCGATGACGGAGCGATCGGTGACCGGCAGTTCATGATGGAGACGGCCGTCCGCGGTCGCGACACGCTGATGATCACGCCATGGCGCCACCAGAAGCTGACCGGGAGCATCACCCTCGATGCGGGTGTCCATAGCGCCGACATCTTGCAGTACTACTTCGGCGCTGCCACAAGCGCCTACGGCCAGACCCGGCTCTACGAGCCGACGCGCGTAACGCGGGAGACCGCCGGTCCGGGCGGGTACTACGAAAAATGGGCGCTAAACTTGCCGGCGGCGGTCGAGGCCACGGGTGAGGACGCGATGTTTGGGCTAATCACCTTTGCCAACGGCGCCATCGGGCAGTGGGTTGACCACTATGCGGGCCACGGGGAACCGTTCGCGCACCGCATGGTCTTCGGCACGCGCGGCTCGATCGCGGCGCCGGGCGATCGCAACGGTCGCCCTGTCCGCCTCGTACTCGATGACGGCACCGACGTCGCCGACGAGCGAGTGCTGGATTACGCACCGAGCTATCTGCTGGAGCCCGCCGCGGCGACCCTCTTCGGCGGCGAGCGCCCCTGGACCTACGACTTCGACTTTGCCACAACTGACCGCAAGCTCATCGCATTGGAATACGCCGAGCTGGCGCGCTGCGTTCGAGATGGCACGCCTCCTGAGGTCAGCGGGGCGGTCGGCAGGAGCGACGTTGCCCTGGTCTACGCGCTCTTCGAGTCGAACATCGCTGGCCGGCCGGTGACGCTCGCCGACGTCGAGTCGGGCGTCATCGACGCCTATCAACGGGAGATCGACGAGCATTTCGGGCTCATTTCCGGGGTGGGGGGGACCAGGCGGACATCGTGATGCTGCTTTCCCATAGCACCTGGGGTATGCCGCGGGTACCGATCGACGTTGCCGTCGCGCACTGCGCGGCGCTCGGCTTCGACGGGCTTGAGCTGACGGTCATCCCCGGTTGGGCGACTGATGCCGCAGGGCTCGACACTGGCGAGCGCCGGCGCATCCGCCAGCTCTACGACGATCATCATCTGGAGCTGTGCGGGCTTTCCGGCAACACGCCCCTGCTGGCCGCGAACGAGACCGCCCATGCCAGGGACATGGCCCGGCTGCAGAGTTACCTGGATCTCGCCGCCGAGTTGCAGCGTCCGGACCAACGCCTGACGGTGAGCACGACCTCCGGCGGAGATCCGGACGAGTGGGAACAGAGCAAGGGGTTGCTAGTCGACCGCTTTGGTGAGCTGGCGGAGTACGCGCAACGCGCGGGGGTGCTGATCGGCATGGAACCGCACGTCGGCGCCGCGCTGCACCGTCCGGAGCAGGCACTGTGGCTCCGGGAGCAGGTGAGCTCGCCCGGCCTGACGATCCACTTCGACATCAGCCACTTCAATGTGCAGGGAATGCCTATGGAGCCGGTCATCGCCCAGCTGGCCCCGCACAGTGCCCACACCCACGTCAAGGACGAGCGGGGCGTGGCGCCCGAACACCAGTTTCTCATTCCCGGTGAAGGCGAGATGGACTACGTGCGCTATCTGAAGGCGATGCAGCGGGCCGGGTACGACGGCCACATCGTCGTCGAGATCAGTCTCATGGTTCAGCGCCGTCCGAACTACGACGCCCTCGCGGCGGCGAGCCAGTCATACCGGGTGCTAGCCCGCGCGTTCGACGCTGCCGGCATCGTCCGTGGGAACGGGTTCCACGCGGGGTAGTGCGCAGGCTTCCGGCACGTTCGTCAGCCCTCCCGCTTCTCGAGGTCGAGGGCACAGCCGTTCATGCAGAACCGCATACCGCCGGCTTCCCGGGGACCATCCGGGAAGACATGGCCGAGATGCCCGTCGCAGCGCGCGCAGCGCACTTCCGTGCGGACCATGCCGTAGGAGCGGTCCTCGATCATCTTGACGGCGCCGGGGAGGGCTTCGGTGAAACTGGGCCAGCCGGTGCCCGATTCGAATTTGGCGTCGCTGGCGAAGAGCGGATTTCCGCAGCCGGCACAGCGATAGGTGCCATCGTCCTTGACGTCGAGGTACGGTCCGCTAAACGGGCGCTCAGTCCCGTGATTGCGAAGCACCGAGTATTGCTCGGGCGTGAGCCGCTGTCGCCACTCTTCGTCGGTCTGGGGGAGGTCCTGGGTCTCAGTCATGTCGGGCTCCAATCGGCGCTGCGCGGCTTCTCAATCAGACCTAACGATAGTCAGCGGGACAGCGCGGTGCAATTGGATCGGCTATCCGGCTTGTCCCATTCGGGGTCAATAGCGAGCGCCCTGGCGAACAGCCAGGGCGCCGCAATTCGACTGAATATGATAAGACGGTCGGGTGCTAGATCGTCGGGGTGGCCCCGGTGTCACGATCATCCCCAAACGAGGCGTCGACGGTTGCGTCCTCGTCGACGAAGACTTCTTCCTTGCGGACCGTGTCGCTGACGCGCTCGGTGCGCTGGGTCGCTTCCTTGCTGACGACGACCTCCTCGGCGACGCGCGCCTGCTTCTGGACATCGACCGTCTCGCTGCGCAGCGGCACATCGATGACTGTCTCTTCAAAAGCACCCGCATCCGCGGCGCTAACCGGACGGTCGACCACGCGGCGCTCGACGCGAACACGCTCCTCGGTGACCGGCACGTCAAGGGTGCGCTCTTCCTCGATGACGTCCTTCTCGATCCGGACCGCGCCTGCCTCCTGCTGGCGAACAGTCGCGGTGAGCTCCTCCTCCATGATCGGAACGCGGATTTCTTCGTCGGTCCCTACTTGAGTCGAGCCGGCGCCGAAGCTGCTGCCAATGTCGGCGCTGCCGCTAGCCATCGAGGTGTCGTAGCTGGCCGTCTCCAGATCTGTTGGCTGAGCATCCCAGCCGCTGTTCAGGGCCGCGTCCTTGGCCAGGTTCAAATAGACCTGATCGTTGTCATAACTAGCGACCGCGCTCATCGGGATGTAGTAGTCGGTAGGGAAGAAAAACCCTTTCTCGACCACGATGTACCCGGGGTAGATGGCGGCCACGGTGCCGACTTTGTCGCCGTCCGCGCCGAAGACCTCAGCCCCGGTGGTGATATCCGTCGATGTGTAGCCCGTGCCCATAAGGCGACTCCTTGTCTTCGTAATCCATGTGTCACAGGTGTCGCGGATCGAGGGTTCCCTCGCCTCGCGGTCACCCTGTAGGTGTCGCAAGGCACGTGCCACCGCGAACTGTGTCTTGCGGGGTGTACGGATAGCGGAATCCGGTTGGCAGGTCGCCTCGCCCGGCTGAACGCCGGGAGACCGAGAGGGGTCAATCTAGTCGCTCTGAATTCTCCAGGAGCGGCAGGGTGACGGTAAAGGTCGCGCCATTGCCGATTTCCGATTCGACCTCGATCCGTCCCTCGTGCGCATTCACAACCTCGCGGGCGATGAAGAGACCGAGACCGAGCCCCTCTCGGGCCGAGCGCTCCTCGTCCACCCGGTAGAACCGGTCGAAGACGTGCGGCAGGACATGAGCGGGAATACCCGGTCCGTAGTCACGCACCACGACCTCGGCCGTATCGTTCGCCTGGCGCAAAGAGATTTCGATTGGTCCACTGCCGCCGCTGAACGTGATGGCATTGACCAGCAGGTTGAGGAGGACCTGTTCGATGCGTCGCGCATCGCCCGAGATGACGAGTGGGGCATCATCGCCCTGAAGCGTGACAGGCTGCTCGCCGGCAATGACCTGGATCGTGTCCACCACGCCGCGGGTGAGCTCGGAGAGGTCGAGAGGCGTGCGCTCGAGGGGCAGAGTTGCGGTGGTAAGCCGGACGACGTCGACGATCTCGTGCGCCAGCTCGGTCAGCCGGCGCGTCTGCTGCGCGGCACGGGCAATATGCTGCCGCAAGCGCTGGTCACCGGAACGTTCGACTTGACGCGCGGCAAGGTCGATCGAAAGGGAGAGAGCCGTCAACGGCGTGCGCAGCTCGTGGCCCGCAACCGCCAGGAACTGCTCCTGGAGGTGTCGGAGACTTCGATCCGTGACGTCGCGAATGACGACGACGCCCCCCTGCTGCACTCCGTTGATCAATAGTGGCTGCCCGGATCCCTCATACCAGCGGCGGCTCCCCTCCGATTCACGCAGGGTAAAGAGCATCGTGAAGGACTCGCCGTTGGCGGCCCGGCGTTGCGGCCAGTTCGCGTCGGGAAGGGGATGACCCAGCTCGTCTTCCGGGACAAACGTCCGCGACGGACCAAAAAACCGCTCGAACGCGGCATTGGTCAACTCCAGGGCGCCGCTCGGGGCCACGACCATGACCGCATCGCTCATGGCGGTCAGCGTCGCTTCGAACTGATGCCGGGCTCGCAGCCTGTCGGTGACGTCAATCGACTGAGCGAGGATGGCCTCGACCTCGCCGGCCGGGTTCACGAGCGGCTGGTAGACGACGTCGTAGTAGTAGTCCTCCAACACGCCGTCCCGGCTTCGGTCGTGGCGGATGAGCACATCGCGGCCAGCGAACGGCTGAGCCGATGCGAAGACCCGGTCCAGCACGGAGATGAACCCCTGGCTGGCCAGCTCCGGCTGCACGTCGGCGGCCGCGTAACCGAGCACCTCGTCCTCGGTCCGTCCCAGTTGCTCCAGGGCGGCCAGGTTGCTGAGACGGTAGATGTGGTCCGGTCCGTCCATGACCGACATGCCGATCGGCGCCCCTTGCAGAATTTCTTCCAGGCGCTGCCGGTCGGCCTCCCGCGCCGCGGCCAGATTCTGGGACTCGATTGTGCGTGCCTGAAGCTCGTCATTGGTCGTGGTCAGTTCTTCGACCGTCGCCTGTAGCTCTTCGTTGAGCGTCTCCAGCTCCTCGTTGGTCGCCTGGAGCTCTTCGTTCAGGGTCTCGATCTCTTCGGCCGCGGCTTGCGCCTCCTCGTTGGCCACCAGGAGCTCTTCGTTCGCCGATCGCAGTCTCCCCGTCTCGATCGCCAGCACCTCGTTGGCCGCCTGCAGCTCGCGCAATTGAGCCGCGGCGCGATCGGTACGGATGACCTGACGGTCAGTGAGGACCTCGAGTCGTTCTCGACTCGCGACTTCCTCGCGCAGCAGGCGAGCCAGCGAGGTGATCTCGACGATCTCCAGCACCGCCTCGCGGGCCGGCATATTCTGCCTCGGGCAGGGAACGCACCGCGATGATCAGGTCACGCCCGTCGTCGTCCATGACCCGATCCGGCACGTGGTATATCGCCGTCGAGGGCTCTCCGCGGAGTGCCGCGTCGATGACCTCACGAAGTGGCCCGGCCAGGCTCGGGTCGATGCGGTGAATCAGGTCTTCGCCAATAGCCGTGGTGTGGATTCCGAGGAGGTGGCGTCCCGACATGTTAATCGTGCGAATGTGGTAGTCGCGGTCGACCGAGAGCGTTCCGGTCGATAGCTGGTCCAGCAGCCGCGCCACCTGGTGACTGGCCGATGCCTCGCGGAGAGCGGGCTGAGCCGCTTGGGCCGCGGAACCCGCCGGTTCCGCCGAAGGTGCGATGAGTCGCTGTCCTGGCCTTGGCAACGGCCCGATGCTGAGAACGCGTCCAGCGGGAATCGGCGCCGGACCACCGGCGCGGCGGAAGATCTTCAAGCGCGGCTGTTCCAACGAGAAGAAATCCGGTAGGGGACTGACGGTCTCAGCCTTGCCGAGGGCCAGGTATCCGCCCTGGCGGAGCGAGTAGGCGAAGAGTTGAAGCGCGCGTCGTTGCAGCTCGGGGGTGAAGTAGATCAAGACGTTGCGGCAGAAGACGAGGTCGATCCGGGGAAACGGCGCGCGGTTGGCGAGATCGTGCTCACCAAACACGACCAGCGACCGGACCTGCTTGCGAACTTCGAATGCGCCATCGACCGAGGTGAAATGCCGCGCGATGAGCTCAGGCGGCAGACCCTGCAGCGCCGCCTGGGTATAGATCCCGCGCCGAGCAAACTCGACCGCGTCGCTAGCGACGTCCGTCGCGAAGATACGGACCGGCAGCTCCTCCGCGTCCCCGGCGAGGAGATCCGAGACGAGCATGGCCAGCGAGTAGGCTTCTTCGCCAGTGGCGCATCCTGCCGACCAAATGCGGAGCTCGCCTCGCTCCCGCGCTTCGCTGATCAATCCCGGGAGCACCTGATCGCGGAGGTAGGTGAACAGCTCCGGATCGCGGAAGAACTCGGTGACTTTGATCAGGAAGCTCGCCACCAGACGTTGCAGCTCTTCCGGATGCCGTTCCATGTAGCGCCGGTAGTCCGGCAGTGTCGCGGCTCCGGCCGCCGCCATGCGCCGCTGCAACCGGCGCACGATCGTCGCTCGCTTGTAGGCGGAAAAATCGAGCCCCGTCCGCTCGCGGACGCGGTCGAGAAACGCGTGCAAATCGCCCTCTTCACTCGCCGCCGGAATGCTGTACGCGCCGCTGACGAGATCCCCAAGCAGGGGACCGATCGCCTCCAGGTCGGCGACGATGTCGATCGCGGAGGACGGGACCGCCAGCGGCATGCCGGGATAGGTCGCCGTGTCCGGGTTCTGAACGATGACCGTGCCGCCATGGGCCTTGACCGCCTGCGCGCCGGTGGCGCCATCGCTCCCCGTACCAGTGAGGATGACGGCGACCAGCTCGTCGCTGAACGTGCGAGCGGCGGTCGCCAGCAGGCGATCGACTGACGGTCTGGGGGAGGGGATCGCACCGGTGTGCGCGGTGACCGTCAGGGCATGGTCAGTGATTTCGACGTCGCGGTCGGAAGCGATGACATAGACGATGCCGGGCTCGAGTGGCACGTCGCCGCTGACCGTGCGTACCGGCAACACGCTGCGGTTGGCAAGGATCTCGCCGAGATGGCTTTGGCGGCGGGGATCGAGATGCTGAGCGACGACAATCGGCGCCGGAAAGTCGCGAGGGAGCGTGGCCACAAAGGTGAGCAGCGCATCGACGCCGCCCGCCGATGACCCGACCACCACCAGGCGCGCGAAGGGCTCGCGCTCTCCGTCTGTAACCTGGCTCTGGTCGACGGTATCCGGCCCGTCAGTCATGGCAGACTCTCACATCCACGGACACGGCAAGAATCGCGCCATCATCTCAGATGCAATGAGGTCTCCCACGGCCAATTGCGTTGGTTTTGACGGAATTCATCCGAATGACACGACAGGTTCATCCTGGCGCGAGAGCGTCCCGCGGAATCCGGGCCATAGTCACGCCACGGAGCACGCCGATGCGAGGTCGCGCGAGGCGTTCCGGACCAGTGACTCGAGCTATCGCCGACCCGCGTCTTGCCCCAGCCGGTCGTAACTCACCAGCTCCGCGAGGGGCCGGCGTCCCGCGGTCGCCGGATTCGGACGGTGGTCTTTGGTGGTCGTCGGATAGCCGAGGACGACGACCGAGCGCGCGGTACGCTCGGCCGGGATCCCCAGGATCTGCTTCCCTTGCGCTTGCTGGTTATCGTCGCCGAACCAGGCCGTGCCGCCGCCAAGACCGAGGAGCCGCGCGCCGATCAGCAACCGCTCCGTGACCCGGCCCTCATCGAATGCCTCGGAGAGCGGGCTTTCGCCGGCCAGCACGATCGCGATCGCCAGCGGCGCATCGGCGACCCAGTTGATCGGCGTTCGAATCTGGCTGATCTGGTGGAGCACGTCGCGGTCCGTGATGACGATGAACTCCCACGGCTGGGTGTTGCGCGAGCTGCCGGTCCAACGCGCGATTTCGAGCAACTCGTCCAGGACGTCCGCTGGCACGGGATCGGGCTTGTAGAGCCGCGCCTGACGGACGTTGCGGATCTCTCGCGTCACCGCGCGCGGGTCGGAGATCGTCGTCATGTCGCTGCTTCTCCTGTGGGCGCCTACCCCTTGCGACCTTTGCGCCGCCTCTCCACTTTGCGTGGCTTCGGCGGCTTGGGCGCCTTTTGGGACCGAGTTGGCTCCGGCTCCGGTAGCCTGGGAGCGGGGGCGTTGGTATCGCGTTCAGTCATCGTGGCATCCTCCTGGCCGCTCCAGCGGCGGCACTATGGGCGGCGCTGGTGGTCGCGGACGATCATATCAGCCTCGGCGACCGAGGCCGACCTTTGCCCCGCGTCGGGGTCTGTTCCCGTAACCGCACGGTGGACGGAGCGAACGATCTCCGCGCTCCCTTCGTCGAGCTCGAGAGCGATTGTCTGGTCAACCCAGCCGTCGTGCGCCTGGGTGAGCAGCGCCTGTATCCGCTCCGAGAGTCCCGGCGGGGCGGCGATGGTGTGCGCGGCCGCCAGCTCCCGCGCGACTGCCCGCCATTCATCGAGAGAAAGGACGATGCGGGGCATTCACTCTCTCCGCGTCTGGCGCGCGTCATCGCCAACTCTTGCGTGTGGGTAGATTACTCCGCGGCGGGGTGGGTCGTCGCGGTGACCTGGCGTCGAGCCGCGGGGGCACCCTCCGGGGCCGGCGCCAGCATCCAGTCGCGAAGCTGGCCGTGGGCCGTTTCGGCGAGCCAGGAGGACGGGTCCGCGCGGATCGCGCTCATGGTTTCCTTCAGCTCTTCGCGCCGTAACCCACCGAGACCGACCCACGGTTGCTCGGACGCGTCGGGGACGCCACCGGGCGAACAGCGGAAGACGACGACACACCAGAACCGCGGCTGATGGGGATCCCGGACGGGCAGAATGCGGTGCAGCAAGCCGTTAGCCAGCACTTTGACCGTGAAGCCATAGGCATCGGCGTTGCGCTCCTCGACAACCTCGACGTCGATTGGCTGATCCACGGTCTTGGCGTCGACGGTCTGTTCCATGGGGTCTCGTTTTCTGCCCTGTGCACGATCCAGCGTGTGATGGGCCGCAAGTCGGAATGGGGACAAGCGCCGGGGCAGCATACCACGCGCCTCGCGGCGACCCGACGCGAATCCGCCTCTCTCCTGTCCGATATACGGTCCGGCCGAAGTGCCTCCGTTGATCCTTGCCGCCGCTGGTCCGGACTCTGCATCGGCTCCAAGAGTGAATACCGGTGTCAACAGTGCGCCGGTCCAAAACACGTGACGGGAGAACGGGAATGGACGACGACACCGAGCGCACCGAACTCGAGCGCCGCATCAGCGACGCTGGTTGGCATATTCTCCGCGACGAGCAGGTTGGGGAGGGCTATACGGTCGAGTTCCAGCAAGGCGACTACACCGAGTACCACCCAGGGGCCGAAACCCGGTCAAGCCAGGGACTCGACCGCAACGACGCCTACCGTCGTTTCCTGGAGGAGCTCTCGGCAGAGAATCGTTCCAGCGGCACATAAGCGCGGGCTCGATGCAGTCGTTGTCGCTCACCGAGATCGTGGTCGAGACCTCTTGCGGTCCTCGCGGCGGCGCTCGCCCTTGGATCGAGGCGTCTCGTCCTGGAGTTGATTCTTCGGCCGGTCCGCGCACAGCGGATGGCGTGAGGAGGCCCTCGCAGTGCTCACTATCCTCCTGATCACCTGCTGGCATTGGCCTTGGCGGGCGGTGGCTGGGGCTACGGCCGCTACGGGGCCGTTGGGCTCTCGCCGGCCGCCATCGTCCTGATCATTCTGGTGATCCTGCTGCTCACCGGGAACTACAACCTCAATCTCTAGTCGGTGGCCTAGCTGCCGGCGACTGACGAGCCAACCGGTGGGGTAGAGCGTTCCGTGGGGAGGGCCCCGATCGGGAACCCCCACGTGAGGGATGCGGTCACCGGGTTCGTCCACTCCTCAATGCCGGTCACGGCTCCCACGTCATCGAAGACCAGCTTGATCAGGTAGACGTTGCGGTACGAGCGTCCATCGAGAGTCAGAAAGTCGCCCCGGGCCTCGACGAAAACTACCCGGCCGTCACTCGACGGCGTGATGACGCTGTCGACAAAGTCGATGCGGCGGTAGGCGAGGAATGTGCGCCACAGCAGGTTGCGCACAGCCTGCCGTCCCTCGAAGCGGTCGATGTGGGTGGGGTCATTGTTTCCGTCAGGCGCCAGCGGCAGGACGAGTGTGACCTCTTCATCCATCCCGGCCAGAATGGACTCCAGGTCCTCGTGCTCCAGGGCAGCGATGAGGGCTTCAGTCGACCGCACATTGTCGGCCACCGAGTGGGCCGCCACTTGAGGGCCGGGAGAGTGCGCACCCTGCCCGTCTGCCGAGAATCTGTAGCCCGCGAGAACCAACGCCACCAGGAGCGGCACGGCTGACGACCGCATCACGGCACGCGCCCACGACGTAGCTGCCGCACCCTGGTTGCGGAGTTCAGGCACAAGCGCGCCCGGTCAATCCGATCACGGTACGTCGAAAAGGCGCCTTGGCAGGTCGGCCGCGCATTTCAATTGCCAAACGGTGACCCTAAAGCGCTCGTCGGCCGCTGACGACCTGGTAGACGAGGACAATGGCGGCAATGACGAGCAGCAGATGAATCAGTGCCCCACCACCGTGGACGACGAGAAATCCCGCCAGTCACAGGACGACCAGGATGACGACGAGAGCCCAGAGCATGGAAATCTCCTTGGTTGTATCGCCGTCGCGGAGTACCCGTTGCCGGCAAGCATGGGGCTAACGGGTCATATCCGCAATGGCCTCGCTCGTGCCTCGCCCCGCCGGGCGGCAGAAACGGGATGATTCCCGCTGTTTGACGCCGGCTACGTGGCACCAATCGATTAAGGAAGAGGCATCGTGAGGTCTTCTCCCCACGATGGAGACCGCAGCGCGTGACATACTAGCGCCGGCGTCTTTTTCGGCCGCGCGTGGATCGCGGCAAAGACGCCGGAGAGGTTCTGAAGCATGTTCGCCTCCTGCTGCTTCATTCGCATTCGCCGAGCCTGAGCGGAGCCCCTCCGCGATCCAGGGCTTGGGCGCCTCATCGCCGGTAGAGTGACCGTCGGTCGCCTCTGCTGGTTGTGGACCTTCCCACGCGAACGGGTTCCGCCGACGTCGCATTCGCTCTTGGGCGGTGCGGCCGTTGGTCGTGCCGTTCGCGTCGCCGGGAGGATCCCATGTCCAGTCTTCGCCATCGTCGCATCACCTATTCGCAGAACTTTCTTCGCAGTCCTCGACTCGTCGACCGGCTTCTGGATCGCTCCGGCATCGGTGCCGATGACCTGGTCATCGAGATCGGACCCGGCCGCGGCGTCATCACGGAGCGATTGGCCGCGCGCAGCCGGCAGGTGCTGGCGGTCGAGCAGGATCCGATCCTTGTGGAAGAGCTTCGCACCCGCTTCGCGCACGCCGGAAACGTCGCTCTCTTCGCCGGTGACTTCCGGAGCTTCCCGCTCCCGCTCACCGCGTACAAGGTATTCGCCAACATTCCGTTCAACATCACCGCCGCTATCGTCGGCAAGCTAACCAGCGGTACCTCACCACCAATCGACGCCTACCTGACCGCGCAGCGAGAGGCGGCCGACCGCTTCCTTGGCATCCCGCGCCAGACGCTCGTCGCCGTCCTTCTGCGGCCCTGGTTTGAACCGGCCGTGGTGCACCACTTCCGGCCGACCGATTTCGCTCCGAGACCCGGGGTCGAAGTGGTGCTTCTGCGACTGCAGCGGCGGTCAGTGCCGCTTGTCGCCTCATGTGACGCCGCGCTTTTCAAGGATTTCACCGCGTACGTCTTCAGCGCATGGCAGCCGACAGTCCGTGATGCGCTGACGCTCCTGCTCCCGAAAAGAGCCGTGGCCGACATCGAGCGGATCACAGGCATATCGCTTGATCAGCCGCCCAGCGCCGTTCCCTTCGCTTCGTGGCCGCGACTTGTTGTCGCGTTCCGCGCGAGTGCCGGGCCGCGGATCGTGGCCGTGCAGGGGGCGCATCATCGGTTGCAACACCAGCAAGCCGGACTGCGGAAAGTGCACCGCACGCGGGGATCGTCCTCACCGAGCGGGACCGGCGCGCCATGAACGGTCGTCGGTACAGAACTGGGTCCGAAAACCGCCCGCCACGACCCTTTGTGGCGATCAATCAGCGCTGCCAGTGAGCAGTCGTCGCGCTCTCCGGGTACCGGCTGGCCGGTCATGAACGCAGTCTAGAAGGTGACGTATTGACCAGGGATTTACAGCCCCTGTTCCCGACTTGACAGCATTGCCGTTCCCGGCATGACAGCCGCCGCCCCTGGATACCCCTACGGTAGAACCAGTCCCGGGGGCTCCGGGCCGAGCACACAAGCTGGAGGAGGAACAGATGGACATCACGAGCATCGAGGCTGCTGTGGACACGCACGCTGCCGAGTTCGATACCCTGACCCGGTCGCTGCACGGGAAGGTGTCGCGGCGACGGACATTCGGCCTGCTGGTGGCTCTCGCCACGGGTGTGTTCGGGGCCATCAGCCGCGGCGACGCCGAAGTTGCGGCAGCGACGTCAATCCCGCCGAACTGCATCTACGTCTGTTGCGACGGGACGTGCGACTCGTGGAAGATGTGCATGAAGTGCGTCACCTGGCCCAAGCCGACCACGAACACGATCGCCAGCCGGTGAACCGCGAGTCTATCAAGATCGCTGCTGAACACGGATCGGGTGCGTCGTGTCGTGGAGCGCCGACGACGCCTGACTGGAGCTGAAAAGCCGGCGCAAGGTCGGTCAACGGGGTGGTTGCGTGCAGGATGGCCCAGACGACGGCAGCTGACATGGACGACTGACGACGAGTCTATCTGACTTCGAGAGCTCAGCTCGCCGCCTCGGCATCGACCTCGTAGCCGAATTCACGGAGCAAGTCGCCAAACTGGGTCTCCACGGCTGCGCGCAGCTCCGGTGACAGATCGTTTCGCCAACGCCCGATCGAGGCCTCTGGCGAGCCGGACGTCCCATGGCCGCGCAGCTCCGGAGCGTCCGCCGCGCCGACGAGGCGAGAGACGGTCTCCGGCGTTGCATCCAACCCGAGGAAGGTCAGGAGCCGTGGTAGTGTCGAGGCCGGGTCGCGCACGAGATCTTCGTAGCGGACGAGACTCCCTGGCTCACCACGGTCGCGCCAGGCGGCACGCAGGACGAGAAAGTTCTGAAGCAGGTAAGCCAGCCAGGCCTCGTCGCTCCCGGCTTTGTCTCGCCCGAAGTCACCGGCCCCCGTGCGGGCGTTGTAGGCCTGCATGGAGGCCACCATGTCGCGGAAATCACGCACCAGGAACAGCTCTCGCGCGTCGGGATAGAGGTCGCGCATGAGCCGCGGGTAGGCGTCGGGAAAATGCTTCTCCGCGAAGTAGACGAGCGGCTCGATCGCCTGACCCTGCGCCGCCGCGGTTGCCAAGTACCAGCCGTCGATACTGCGCTGGCAGAAGGCAGCCAGATCTTCGACATACGCTGCCCCGGACCAGGCCTCGACCTCGGGCCAGGCCGCGAACGCGGCGGAGTAGAAGGGGTTGCCGCCCGCGGCCAGCGGCTCGAGGTGGAACTCCATCGGCGCCCCGACCCGCTTGCTGGCATCGGTCGGCGCGGCCAGGGTCTTCAGCACGTGCGTCCAGTACTTGCCGCCGCGCGCCTCGTACGGCGGACGGGCGTAGGCGACCACCCCGGGATGCGCGGCGAGCATCCGCATCAGCAAGGTCGTTCCCGTCCGACCAAACGAGTTCACGAGCAGCGGCTGTAACCGCGGTGCGTATCCCGTCTCCAGCGGACGGCGCTGCCCGCTGATGAGGGCCACATTCGCGCGCGAGCCATCGGCGAGCGTCGCGCGCAGGTGAAACTCGAAGTTCCGTCGCAGGATGAGGGTATTGACCAGCAGCGTGAACCCGCACTCCGCCGCCCAGGGTACATCGGGATGACGGGCGGCCACCTCCGGACTGGGGAGCACTGGCCGGCCCGACGCCACCACCAGTCCCGGCACGACCGCTTCGACCTCCTGGACCGGCCCGTCGGCGGCGAGCACGTGCCCGCGCACGCGCACCGCCCAGGCGTCGCTCGTGCCGCCCTCGACCGGGGTGTCGATCGACGCTTCCAGCAACCCCTCTTGCCGCACGTCACGGATCGGGTCCACGGAGAGGTTTGTGACCGGAGGCGCTGGGGTCACGAGCGAGGGCCTTTCACCAGGGCGGGACACACACCCGCCCCGGGCAGCGCCGGGGCGGACGGGCGGATGATAGGCGTTCCGGGTGGAGACTGGTCAAGCAGTTCCAGTGTGACTCGCGATTCGGCGAGAATAAGTCGACGTTGGTTAGCTTCCGCCGCCGTCGGCTCGTGCACTGGATCGACGGCGCGGTCCGCACCGAGAGCCGCACGCTTCTGCGCGACGCCCCGTTGAACCGCGACGGCCGGCTTATGAAGCCGCGCTCGCCTCCTGGGGAATCAGGCCCGAGCCCCAGGCAGGGCAGCCAACTCCCGTCGCGTGAACGGGACAGTAGCCATTCGGCACCTTGTGCAGGTATTGCTGGTGATAGTCCTCGGCGAGGTAGACCGGGCCGGCGGGGGCGATCTCGGTGGTGATCGCGCCGAAACCTGCCTCCTTCAACGCGGTCTCGTAGGTGTCACGGCTCATCTCGGCGGCGGCTTGCTGCTCCGGGGTGGTGGTGTAGATCGCGGAGCGATACTGGGTGCCCATGTCGTTGCCCTGGCGCATGCCCTGGGTGGGGTCGTGTGACTCCCAGAAGACCCGCAGCAGATCGTCGTAGCTGATTTTCGCGGGGTCGTAGACCACCTGCACGACCTCGGCGTGGCCGGTCTTGCCGGAGCAGACCTCCTCGTAGGTCGGGTTCGGTGTGTAGCCTCCGGCGTATGCCGCGGCCGTGCTGTAGACGCCGGGCAAATTCCAGAAGATCTGCTCGGCGCCCCAGAAGCAGCCCAGACCGAAGATCGCCGTCTCCAATCCCGGTGAGAACGGTCCCTGCAACGGCGTGCCGAGCACTTCGTGTCGATCGGGGATCGAGAACGGTGGCGCCGGGCGGCCGGGAAGGGCGCCATCTGGTTCGACCATGGTCATCTTCTTGCGTCCAAAGAGCAGGGCGTCGAGCATCATCACTTCTCCGTTCCGCCGCACGCGTGCCGCGCGGCCATGTTTGCCCACAGCATAGTCGAGTCAGTACAAGCTCGGGTTGCCGATATAACGCGGGCAACCTGATCCGAGTTCCATGTGAATCTGTGGCATTCGAGCGCACGCGCATCGCTCCCCCTCTCCCGGCTCCGACGGGCCGGGTACCCACGACGGGGTGGCCTCTGGGCCGGGCGGGTAGGGGGTGAGGGCCTATTTGCTAGACTCGGTCCCACATCCATCGCCCGAGCCGTCGTGATCCCGCCGTCGCGCCCGGAGAAACTGCCGTGCACCTCCCCGACACGACACCTCGCGAGTCAGACCCAGACCGGGAGACCCTCGCCCAGCAGGTCCGTGCCTTGCAGGAGCGTCTGGCCTTTTACGAGGGATTTGACCGGCTCATCCAGGACAACGTCGCCCACGCTCGCGAGCTATTCCGGCTGGCGGCCCAGGAGCGCGAGGCGGCGACGACCGCGATCGATCAGGCTCGACAGGAGGCCGGTCGGCGGGAGGCGCATCTCCGCCAGGAGCTCGAGCAGATCGCCGCCGGTTTGAGGCAGCTCTCACAGATCGCCGAGGCCCTGTCCGGTCGCGTGGGGCGGGCATTGGGTGAGCCGGCGATCCAGAACGGCTGGACAGGATCCACGCGGACAGCCGACCCGGGCACGGAGCACTCGGTAGCCGTCGTCGTGCACGGGGTGCCATCGGCGCGGACCGCGCTTTCGCTCCAGCGCTTCGTCGCCTCCCTGCCTCAAGTCGCCGATGTCTCGGCGCGGGAGTTTATCGGCGGAGTGCTCCGGCTCGATGCCCGGGTGCGGGACCGGCTCGAGGCTGCCCAGTTCTTGACGTGGGGTGATGCCCACTCGATCGAGATGCTCACGGAGCGGCCGGACGTGCTCGAGCTGGTGCTTCGGGAACCGGCAACGAGGGTAATGGGTGATGGGTCATAGGTGATGGGGTTCAGGGGCAGGGTGTCAGGGTGGCGGGGTAAGGGTTCTCCCTGCCACCCTGCCACCACGAGCGCAGCGAGTAATCACCCTATTACCCATCACCCCGGCTTGACCTCGATCTCGACGAAGACGAATTCATGTGGGGTGTCGTTGATCACGTCGTGCTCCACCCCGGCCTGACGCGCATAGGCTTGGCCGGCGATGAGCTCAGCCGTTGCCGGTCCGCTCGCGGTCTCGAGCGTGAGCCGTCCGGTCGTCATCGGCACCACGACGTAGTCGAAGGCGTGCCGGTGCCACCCGATGTGGGCGCCGGGCGCAAATCGCCACTCAGTGACGATGAAGCGGTCGTTCTCGACCTGCGTCGTCGGCACGGCGAGCGGCCTGGGATCAGGCGCTGGTTCGGACACGGCGGGGTTCCTTGGGGCAAGCGCACTGGATCGCGCCTCATCGGGGCACGAAGAAGCCCTGCGCCGCTAGCGGCGCAGGGCTGATCGTCTCAGTGCACTAGCGAGAGACTACTCCGACACCCGCTCGGCGACGACGTCCGCGATGGCACCAGGAGTGATGATCGCCGCGCCATCGATGCTCGGCAGGAACTCGACAACCACCGGCCACACGCTGCCCTCGACACCAACCGCCAGGACCGCTGTCGGCGCACCATCGGTGGTGACGATGTCATAGTTGTAGCCGAACACCGGGTTGAAGACGAATGCGTCGTCGTCGAAAATGGTGGCTCCCGGCGACTGAGCACTGGCTACCCCAGTGAGGCCCATCGAAAGAGTCGCGAAAGCCGCAACAGCGACTAGACCGCGGCGAACGAACTGCGTAGCACGCATGGAATCCGGCTCCTTTCGTACATCCCGCGCCCCATCCCGTCTCGGAGCGCCTCCCCAATCCCGCACCCGAGCACTGGCGTCGCAGAACGCGACCAGTGCTCCCCCCACGTGATCCTCAGCATGATACACCATTCTGGGCATCTGCCAAGTCTCCACATGAGGTTTTTTGTCCCGAAAATGCAATCACCTCCTCGTTCCCACGCGTCGTGCGCCGAGTATGCCGGGGACCACCATCCCCTCTTCGCAGGCGATGCCGCCGTAATCGGGATCGAGCGCCGCAACGACGGCCCGGTCTGCCGTCGTCATGCCCGCGGTTTCGTCGGCCACCTGGACGTCGTAGCAGCTGACGCAACGGTCGCGACCCGCGATGTGCGGGCTTCCTGTTCGTCTTGAACGCGGTGGCCGTGGAGGCGGTTTCGTTGCGGCCCAATCGTTGCGGCTGTTTCTACTGCACTGTGGTGTCCGCGGTTACGGCCAGCCGAGCCGGGTCGACTCCACGCAGATCGAGGAGATTTTCACCGTTTGCCAGTGCCGGTGAAATGAGGCTGACGAGGGCTCTTGCCTGATCGCCGTCGGCGCATTCCGCCAGCGTGAACTCCTGCTCCCAGGCCGAGGCCACGATCCGGGTGCGGGGATCGAACTTCGCGACCTGTTGATAACCGACATGCGCGGTGCGCGCCAGATTGACGAGTACCGGCCAGTCGCTCCTGGTCATCACCCACATGCTCGTCGATCCTCGTTGTTGCCGCCTCGTTCCTTCAACGCGGTCCTTGCCCGAGCGTGGTCGCCAGCCAGCCCTTCGTGGCCAGGAGCGACGTTGCGCTTCGGGCTAACCATTCCAGGGCGACGGCCGCGGCGACCGCGCCGAGCACGGCCATCGGCACATGGTAGCGGTCGAATTCGGAACGCATGCCGAGGATCGTAACCAGGACCTGACCGCCGAGGACGGCGACTACCAGCGCACGCGGCGAGTAGGGTCCGTCCCGGATCGCCAGACCGGCCATCAGGACGATGCCGAGGACGGGGATCAGGAACTCCAGCTGCCGTACCGGAGGAGCCGCCGCCGGTCCTCCTAACAGGGAAACCACCGACGCCGAGAGGTTGTACCGCTCGGTGAAATTGAGGTTGACCCGGCGCAGCGCCTCGGCGCGGCTCGGGACGGCCATGACGGGCCAGTCGGACGACTGGGCGGCCATCTCTTCGACGCGGAACGTAAAGAGATGGCGCGTGTGGGCGATCGGATTCGGCCAGAGATAAGGGTATGAGGCGACGAAAACCAGCAGCGCCGCGACGCCGATCACGACTCCCCGGGCCGCGTAGCTGAATTCCTGAGAGGCGACGCGGCGACGACGAATCGACGTGACGGCGAAGATCACCATGCCGCCCGCGCTGAGGCCAGCGGCAACGGCCAGCGGCGAGAGCTTGGTCGCTCCACCCAGGCCCAACAGCACGCCGAGGAGCGTTGCCCGCCTCCAGCTGGGCCTTTGCGCGAACCACGCCGCCGCCCAGGCGGCGAGCGCGATCAGCAAACCAAAGAGGGCATCGGACATGGCGATCGAACCGATGTACACCGTGAATGGGTGGATGCGCGAAGAGTGCTCCCGCGGCAATCGCCCACGGCAGGGTGAGATAGGTTCGCGCCACCCCAATCAGCGCGATGGCGGTGAGGGCGACCAACGCGGCGCTCGTCCGGCGGCCGGCGGCTAGATCCTCCGGGACCGGTTTGTGGCCTAGAGCGATATTCTGCTCCCAGGGCAAGGAAAAGTCCCACGGCGCGTTTGTCTCCAGATCGCGACCGTGCGCCAGGAGCCCGATTCCCATGGCGTACGACCCCAGCGGTGGCTGCCCGCGGGTCATGTACTGATCGGCCCAGGTCCGACCGAAGGGATCGGCCAGCGCGGCGACATAATGCGCCCGTGACAACCAGCGGCTCTCGTCCGGATTGAAGTTTGGCCACCTGCCGGCGGCATCTGCCAGCGCAAACGCGAGCACCGCGACGGACAGCACGGCGAACAGCGCCGGACATGACCCACGATGCGAATTGCCTGCTGACTGCGGCCGTTCCCGGCCACGTGGACAGTCAGGCGAATTGAGCGCGCCGTCGCGTCCTACGCTCGTAGGGGCGACGCCTGCGTCGCCCGCGTCGCTCCCAAGCGCAGCGTCCGCTCCGTCTCGCCGCGATGCGACGGGTCTCCAAAACCAGATGATCATCCACCCAGGACGATAACGACGAACGGCCCTCATCACGCACGAATGATGCTTGCCGCGCCTCGTGAACAGCCACGTCGCGGTAGAGTAGGCCGACAACGCGATGTCGTGTCATTGCAAGGAAAGCGGGTGATGGGGTGAAAGGGTCATAGGGTGATAGGGAGGACGATTCCCCCGCTACCCTGACACCACGAGCGCAGTGAGTATTCACCCAATTACCCATCAGCCATGACCCAGGGGGCCCCCATGGAGACCCGAGCGTCCGTTGTTATCATCGGCGCGGGAATCGTCGGCTCGGCGGCCGCGCACTTTCTATCCAATCTCGGCTGGCGCGACGTCGTGGTCGTCGATCAGGGACCACTTTTTGCGACCGGCGGGTCGACGTCACACGCGCCCGGTCTCGTGTTTCAGACCAACGGCTCGAAGACGATGACCCAGTTTGCCCGCGAGACGGTCGAGCTTTTCGCCTCGCTGGAGAACGACGGTCAGCCGTGCTGGTATGGCGTCGGCAGTCTCGAGGTGGCTACGACTCCCGCCCGCTGGGCCGACCTCCATCGCAAGCTGGGCTGGGCAAGAAGCTGGGGGCTCGACGCCACGTTGCTGACGCCGGCGGAAACCAGAGCCAAACTCGATCTGATCGACGACTCGGTGATCCTGGGCGCTTATTACGTGCCGACCGACGGAGTCGCCAAACCGGTCTGGGCCGCCGAGGAGCTGGCACGATCGACGCGCGGCGTGGCGTTCTACCCGAGAACGGCTGTCCTCGGCGTCGAAACGGATCGCGGGCGGGTGCGAGCCGTGGTCACCACCAACGGCCGCATCGAAACCGAACAGGTCCTGGTCTGTTGCGGCATCTGGGGACCACGCATCGGCCGTATGGTCGGCGTACCGATCCCTCTGGCGCCGGTCGAGCATCAGCTCGCGTGGACGACGCCGCTGCCCGAGCTTGCCGGTGAAACTGGTGAGATCCGGCAACCGATCCTGCGCCACCAGGACCAGGATCTCTACTTCCGGCAGCGGCGGGATCACTACGCCGTCGGTGGCTACGGTCACGAGCCGGTGGTGGTCGATCCACGCGATATCCGACCGCACGGCGCGCCGGACGATATGCCGGCTTCCAACCCATTCGATGCCGAGGCGTTCATCCCGGCCTGGGAGGCTGCCGTCGAGCTGGTCCCGGCGCTGCGGCAGGTCGAGATCGCCAGCGCGATCAACGGGATGTTCTCGTTCACCCCGGATGGGTTCCCGTTGCTCGGGGAGTCGGACCGGTTGCGCGGGTTCTGGCTGGCCGAAGCGATCTGGATCACCCACGCCGCCGGCGCGGCCAAAGCGATTGCGCAATTGATGACCAACGGCCGCACGGACCTCGATCTGCGGGAGAGCGACCCAATCGCTTCGATGCCTACGCCACCACCGATGCCTACGTCCGCGAACGGGGGGCGCAGCAGTACCGGGAGGTCTACGACGTCATCCACCCATTGCAGCCACTGGAGCAGCCGCGTCCGCTGCGCCGCTCCCCGTTCTACGCCTCGCAACGCGATCTGGGCGCGGTCTTCTTCGAGAGCCGCGGCTGGGAGGCGCCTCGCTGGTACGAGGCGAATGCGCGCCTGGTCGACCGCTACGAGATTCCGCCGCGGACGGGGTGGGCGGGGAAGTTCTGGTCGCCAATCGCCGGCGCGGAGCATCTGGCGACGCGCGAGCGCGCCGCGCTCTTCGACATGACGCCGTTGCCCAAGATCGAGGTCACGGGTCCCGCGGCAGGGGAGTGGCTGGAGGGACTGACCTCGAACAAGGTGGCGCGGAAACCGGGGAGTGTCACCTACGCGCTGCTGCTGGACGAGAGCGGCGGTATCCGCAGCGACATCACCGTGGCGCGTCTCGACGCGGAGACATTCCAGATCGGGGCCAACGGACTTGCCGACGTCGCGTGGTTGCGACGTTTCCTTCCCGAGGACGGAACGGTCCAGGTGCGTGACGTCACCGGGGCGCTCGCCTGCGTCGGACTCTGGGGACCTCGGGCCCGTGACATCGTCGAGCGCGTGAGCGGTGACGATTGGTCGAATACGGCGTTTCCCTATTACACGATGCGAGCCCTGGCAGTCGGTGAGATCCCCGTCCGTGCCCTCCGCGTCTCATACGTCGGCGAGTTGGGGTGGGAGCTCTACACGTCGCCGGAATACGGCGCGCGGCTGTGGGAGCTGCTCTGGCAGGCCGGTCAGTCAGACGGGTTGGTCGCGGCCGGCCGCGCGGCCTTCGACACGCTGCGGCTGGAGAAGGGCTACCGGCTGTGGGGTGCCGACATGCACACGGAGTACCGGCCGGACGAAGCGGGTGTTGGCTTCGCCGTCAAGCTGAGTAAAGGTCCATTCGTCGGACGCGAAGCGCTGCAAGTACCAGAGCAAGAGACCAGCGCCACCCCGCGCCGGCGACTCTGCTGCCTGCAATTTGTCGATCCCGCGGTCGTGGTCATGGGGAAGGAACCGGTGTTCCTTGGTGACGAAGTGCACGGATACGTCACCAGCGCCGGGTTCGGCTACTCGACCGGGGAGAGTCTCGCCTACGCCTACCTTCCCGCCGGCTGTGCCGCTGAAGGTACGATGGTCGAGGTGGAGTATTTCGGTGACCGATTCCCCGTGACTGTCGTCAGCGAGCCGCGCTGGGATCCCGCAGGCGCGCGTCTGCGGGTCTAATCCGTCGTCACGAGACCTACGCCTTCGTCGACTTCAAGACAGTCGGTGTCAGGTGGCGCTCAGGCCGGCTCACTGTCCAGGATTTCGAAGGAGACATTGATGACGGCGTGGACGGCGACCTCGGCCGGCAGGGACGGATCGAAAATAGGCAACGACAGGCCGAGCCCACCGTTGGCGGAATCGTAGAAGCTACTTTGCTGGCCGCTGCAGCCTTCTCCCTCTGACGCGGAAGCGAAAAAGGGGTTGCTGCTGGCGCCGACCACTCCCCCCAGCGTCACACCGAGCAGCGGCGCCAACTGATCCGCCTGATCCCGGGCATCCTCGATTGCGGCCATGGTCGCTTCTTCTTCGAGCACGGCGCAGTCGGTGGGACGATAGAGCACACCGACGACCTCGACGACCATACCATTGGCCGCGGCCGCGTCTGACGCCGCGATGATCGCGCTACCCAAGACTTCTGGTGTCGGCGCCGCCACGTCGAAGTCAAGGCGAGCGCTCTTTGGCCGCTCGCCAAAAGGCTCGGTCGCCAGCGGGCTGAACATTATTTCCATAGTGTCCGGCGCGATGCCCGCGCTCTTGGCAATGGCGGCGGCGACGGGAGCGAGACGCTCGGCCGTGATCGGCTCCGGAGCGGAGCGTTGATTACGGCCGCTTCGACTCTCGCGTGTTGAGACCGCACCTTCCGTACCGGCAGCACTCGTCTCAGGAGTCGCGGGAGGTACACGCTCCGCCTCGGGGGGGCCGTCTGTCGCCGAGATGGAGCCGGTCGACTCAAAGGCTTCTCCTCCCGAGGCACCCTGGGAAAAGCCGAACTGTCGTCCACTTGTACCGATGAGGATCTGAACCGTCGCCGTCTCGGCAGGCACGGTCGCCTCACCGGCGCCATAAACGGTCACGCTCGGTGTGGCCGTCGCCATGCCTTGGGCCCGAACCAGGGTCGCGGCCGAAAACCCAAGAGCGACTTCGAGAACGAAAGTGAGGATGAGCGCTCCAGTCACGATAGCGAGCCATCGCGGCACCCCGCGCCGGACGGTTCGTCGTGAGAAATCTCGCGAACGGTGTGCCCGTCTCATTGCCTTCTCCCTCTACGACGACATACACGAGATTTTTCGCCTTCGCGCTCAGAATGAACACTTACAGGCGTGGCTGCACTCACGCGGGCGGCAACACGTGAACCGACACCTTGCGCACTTCCAGCTCCACGCCCTGCGCCCAGAGCCCGGCTTGCGTGTCTGGTGCATTGGGGTCGATTGGCGCCTCCAGCGTTCCGGTAACGACGTCGGCGCCGTCGACGAGGAGCCGCAGCTCGTCGCCGCGCAGTTCGAACCGATACGTATGCCAATCATCTCCCGGGTCGAACGTCTCCTCCGCCAGCACGGGATCGGCGTTGTACCCGTCTTCCCAGACGGAGACGTCGGTCAAGCGGGCTCGCGCCGTATCCGAGGCGCACGGAAAGATCAGCCCACCCCCGAATACCTGATTGACGCCCGGAGATCCGGCGGTGAGACCAAACGATTGATCGCAGACGGCGTCGAGGACCCCGTTGACCCGAATCTCGGCCTCCACCGCGAAGGCGGTACTCGGCACCGCCGAGATCACGAGCCACGGTTCCGCGACGGCACTGCTGCCCGGATTCACGAGGGCGTCGGCGGAGGCAGTCCACGAACCGGAGGCGAGGGGCTCGAGATCGTTCAGGCCGGGAGCTTCGAAGACGAAACCGTCACCAGCGTCACCGGCGTCACTGGCGTCACCGGCGGGCGTCGTTTCCGACTCGATGGTTATCGCCGGCGGCTCCGGTGTGGCGGCGACCGTAGGAGCGGGTTCGGCGGCCTCCTCGGCGGGGGCTACCGTCGTCGCGGTCGGCGCTTCGGCGGGAGCTGCCGCGGCGGGCGTCGGCGTATTTTGAATGAAGGTGAGCGCGCGCGGGGTCGGCGTCGACTGGCTCTGAACCGCCAACACCGGCGCCTGCGATGGGGACCGCCCAAAGAGCCAGACGAGACCGACGGCGGCGATGAGCAGCAGCGTTACTCCGGCGGCGGCGGCGCCTGCCAGGGCAAGGTCGCGCCACCCCCGGTGTCGCCGGTCGAACTCATATTGGCGTGACATGATAACCCGCCGATCGACTTCCCGTTCAACCGAAGGTGTGACGGAGCGTACCCCTTGCCGGCGGCGATGACAATGACCGCGGAGTCCGGTGGGAATGACCCTGTGCTAGGCTAGGATTTCGCGTGAATCGAGTAAGTTGAACGTGCATGTGCACTTGTAGGGCAACTGGTTGATGATCCCCAGCGAAGACATTCCGGCCCCCCCCAAAGCACTGACCATCGCGGGCTCCGATTCAGGAGGCGGCGCCGGTATCCAGGCCGACCTCAAGACCTTTGCCGCGTTCGGAGTCTATGGCTCGTCGGCGGTGACGGCCGTGACCGCTCAGAACACGCGTGGGGTCTTCGCCGTGGCCGAAGTCCCGGAAGAGGTCATCGCCCTTCAGATCGACGTCGTGCTCGAGGACATCGGCGCCGCCGCGGCCAAGACCGGGATGCTCTCCAGCGCGTCGATCGTGGAAACGGTCGCCAGTCGCCTCGAAGCCTGGGGCGTCGAGATGCTGGTAGTCGATCCGGTGATGGTCGCCAAAGGCGGACACCCCCTATTGCAGCAGAGCGCCGTCACCGCCGTGAAACAGCATCTGCTGCCGCTGGCGCTGGTCGTAACACCGAATATTCCGGAAGCCGAGGTGCTGTCAGGCATCACGGTCGACTCACCCGATACTGCCAAAGAGGCTGCGCGGGCGATAGCCGCGCTCGGCCCGCGCTGGGTGGTGATCAAGGGCGGTCACCTGGCCGGCGACGCGACCGACCTGGTCTACGACGGCGAGAACTTTGCCGAGTTCCGGGCCGAGCGGATCGACACTCCGAACACCCACGGCACCGGCTGCTCGTTCTCAGCCGCCATCGCGGCCTTGCTCGCTCGCGGGCTGCCGCCTCTGGAGGCGATCGAGGCGGCCAAGATCTGGTTGACCGCGGCGATTCGGGAGAGCTACGCCATCGGCGACGGACATTCGCCGGTCAACCATTTCCACGCGGTCGACCTGGCTCCGCTCACCAGCCGGCGCGCCTGAGGGGCGCCGGTGCCGAGGGAAAGGATCGAGCGTACGGAGCTACGCGACCGGCTCGCGGTCTACTTCGTCGCCGATCCCGAGCAAACCGATCGCGACTTCCTGGCGATGGTCGACGACGCCTTGGCCGGGGGGGTCACCTCTCTGCAGCTCCGTGCCAAGCGCATGTCGGGCCGGGAGATGTACGAGCTGGCTGTCATCCTTCGCGAGCGCTGCCGCTCCGTGGGGACGCTGTTCTTCGTCAATGACCGTGTCGACATCGCGGTCGCGGCGGACGCGGACGGCGTTCACGTCGGGATGCATGACCTGCCCTTGGACGCCACCCGGCGTCTGGTTGGCCGCACCATGATCGTCGGCTTCTCACCGCTGGCGATGGCGGATGTCGTCACCGCCAGGAGTGGCGGCGCCGACTATGTCGGACTTGGCCCGGTGTTCGGGACGGCCTCGAAAGCCGATGCCCAACCGGAGCTAGGCCTCGTCGCGCTGGCGGAGCAGGCGGCGGCCGCGGGTTTGCCGTCGGTAGGCATCGGCGGCATTGGCGTCGCGAATGCCGGTGCGGTGATTCGTGCCGGGGTGGACGGCGTCGCGGTGATCAGTGCGATCCAGGGCGCGCCGGATGTAAAACAGGCCGCCGAGTCGCTTGCGCTCGCCGTCAACCTGGCCAGGATCGAGCGGTGAGCGTGTCATTCCGAGTCCGGCGGCAATGTGTCATTCCGAGCCCGCAGGCGAGGAACCTCGGTACGCACAAGCCACCGTGCCATGGGGCCGAGATGCTTCATTCCTAAGCATGACACGCCTACGGCGACCTTGGGTCGAAGTCCTCTTCATCGGGCAACCAGAGGCAGGCGGCAAGATCGACCCGGTGCATGTCAAGAAACGGCACGCCTTCATCGCGCAGCAGTGCGGCCATGACGTCGGGGTGACCCCAGTGCCAGCCGCCACTCAAGAACCCGTTGCGATCGACGACCCGGTGACAGGGCAGCGCATCCTCATCAAGGGCGAGGCTCAGCGCCCAGCCAACTGAGCGCGCCGCGCGGGGCGTGCCAAGGGCGCGCGCGATCGATCCGTAGGTGGTGACGCGTCCGCGCGGAATGCGGGACACCATGAGGAAGACACGGTCGAAGAACGTCGGCCCGCCGGACCCAGGCTCCTGGCCGTCTCCGCCTTGTCCGGTGGCATGAAACGCGCTTTGGGTCTCCGG
The DNA here is from genome assembly GCA_963724295.1 of uncultured Chloroflexia bacterium. Classification (GTDB taxonomy): domain Bacteria; phylum Chloroflexota; class Chloroflexia; order Thermomicrobiales; family UBA6265; genus JACCXM01. The sequence continues at coordinate 46,672 of CAVRUC010000001.1, forward strand.
CATGACCCGATGGTAGCATCGACCCTGGTAGGACTTGGAGACGATACTCGATGGATTCAGTATGTGTTTTTTGTGGCTCTCGCGATGGGAACGACCCGGCGTACGTCGCGGCCGCGCAGGCGACGGGTCGGGCTATTGCGCGGCGCGGGTGGAAGCTCGTCTACGGTGGAGGTCACGTTGGACTGATGGGGGCTCTGGCTGACGCCGCGCTCGCCGAAGATGGAGAAGTCATCGGGGTGATGCCGCGTGCGCTGTTGACCCGCGAGATCGCCCACCCGGAGATCACCAGGATCCATCTCGTCACGAGCATGCACCGTCGCAAGGCATTGATGTCGAGTCTCGCGGATGGATTTCTCACGCTCCCGGGAGGCTACGGCACGCTGGAGGAGTTCTTCGAGACGCTGACCTGGGCGCAGCTCGGCCTCCATACCAAGCCGTGCGCCGTGCTCGACGTCGACGGTTTCTGGGACGGTCTGCTAGCCCTGGTCGATACTCAGATCCGTGAAGGATTCGCGCGGGACGAGCACCGTCAGCTCATCCTGAATGGCGAAGACCCGGACGAGCTTCTCGATCGCATGGCGGCGTACATCCCGCCGGGGTCGATCGATCCCGTGCCTGACCTCCCGTTTGACGGACCGCCAGTCCATCGCGATCTCGAGCCCGCGGCGACGCTTGATGGAAACCACTCCGTGAAGCGAGCACGCAGCTGACGAGAGTCGGAGTCGGCAAGACGGTAAGAACGAGCATCGACGGCGACAGTCGGCAAGTCGAACCGATCGCCGACAGCCGGCCGACGATCCGACGTCCGACCTCCGACTCGTCCCCGGAACCTCAATAGGCGACCACTCGTATACTCTGCGGAGTATTCGGAATCTGCCCTCAGACAATCGGGCGACCATCGAGGCCAACCCATGCGGAAAATACTGACCAAACTCTTCGGTGACCCGAATGAGGCGCCGCTCAAGCCGTATCAGAAAGTCGTCGCGCAGGTCAACGCGCTCGAGCCCCAGATGGAAGCGCTTTCCGACCTGGAGCTGCGCGAGCTGACGAACGGGCTGCGCGATCGCCTGGAAGAGGGCGAGACCCTGGAGGATCTGCTGCCGGAGTCGTTCGCGGCGACCCGGGAGGCGGGTCGCCGCACCCTGGGTCAGCGACATTTCGACGTCCAGCTACTCGGCGGCGCGGTCCTCCACTCCGGCAAGATCGCGGAGATGCGCACCGGCGAGGGCAAAACGCTGACCGCCACTCTCGCCGTAGCGCTGAACGCCTTGAACGGTCGCGGCGTTCACGTCGTGACCGTCAATGACTACCTCGCCAAACGCGATACCCAGTGGATGGGTCAGGTCTATGACGCGCTCGGTCTGTCGGTCGCCTGTATCCAGCATGAGTCGGCGTTCATCTACGACGCCGACTGGGTCTCCGAGGACGAGCGTCTTGCGCGCCTGCGCCCGATTTCGCGGCGAGAAGCGTACGAGGCCGATATCACCTACGGCACGAACAACGAGTTTGGCTTCGACTACCTGCGTGACAACATGGTGCCGACGCTCGACCGCATGGTGCAGCGCGACCTGGCGTACGCTATCGTCGACGAGGTCGACAACATCCTGATCGACGAGGCGCGTACCCCGCTCATCATCTCCGGTCAGGCCGAGCAGGCGACCGACCGCTACTACCAATTCGCCCAGATCGTGAAGCAGCTGCGTGAGGGACGGGACTACGAGGTCGACCACAAGCACAAGTCGGTGGCCCTGAGTGAGCCCGGCATCGACCGCGTCGAGGAGCTGCTCGAGCTTCAGCCTGGCGAAAGCATCTATGACGAGCGGTACATCGAGCTGACCCACTACCTCGAACAAGCGCTCAAGGCGCACGCTACGTTCCAGCGCGACAAGGATTACATCGTCCGCGACGGCGAGGTGATCATCGTCGACGAGTTCACCGGGCGCATGATGATGGGTCGCCGCTATTCCGAGGGGCTCCACCAGGCCATCGAAGCGAAAGAAGGGGTCCGCGTCCGGCGTCAGAACGTCACCCTGGCGACGATCACCTTCCAGAACTACTTCCGAATGTACGACAAGCTCGCCGGTATGACCGGCACCGCCAAGACCGAGGCGGAGGAGTTCCGGCGCATCTACTTCCTCGACGTCGTCGTCATTCCGACGAATCAGCCGATGGTTCGCGAAGATCTCGGCGACCTGGTCTTCAAGAACGAGCGTGGCAAGTTCCGCGCGGCTATCGACGACATCAAGGAGAAGCGAGCGGCCGGACGCCCGGTGCTGGTCGGTACGGCTTCGATCGAAGCCTCCGAGCGATTGTCCGAGCAGCTCATGCGCGAGGGCGTACCGCACCAGGTACTGAACGCGAAGCAACATGAGCGGGAGGCGGCGATCATCGCCCAGGCCGGTCAGCCACAGGCGGTAACCATTGCCACCAACATGGCGGGTCGCGGCACCGACATCGTGCTCGGCCCGGGTGTACGCGAGGCGGGCGGACTCCACATCCTTGGCACCGAGCGTCACGAGGCACGCCGTATTGACAATCAGCTCCGCGGTCGCGCCGGCCGCCAGGGAGATCCGGGGTCGTCGCAGTTCTACGTCTCGCTCGAGGATGAGCTGATGCGCCGCTTCGGATCCGAGCGGATATCCGGGCTCATGGACCGGCTCGGCATGGAAGAGGACGTGCCGATCGAGCACGGCGTGATCTCCAAGTCGATCGAGAATGCCCAGATCAAGGTCGAAGGTCACAACTTCGATCTGCGCAAGCACGTCGTCCAGTACGACGACATCATGAACAAGCATCGCGAGGTGATCTACGCCGACCGTCATCAGCTGGTGATGGGTGAGGACATCCAGGACCGGGTCTGGGAGATGGTCGAGCGTGAGATCGAGAAGATCGTCGACGCCAACATCGGCGATGGCCGCGATCTGGAGCGCTTCGACGAACAGATTCTCGAGGCGTACAGCGGACTCGTGCCGATGACGACGGTCACGCTGGAGGAGATCGCGGGCCTCGACAAAGACGATCTGGTCGACATGCTGATCGCGGACGCCGAAAAGGGCTACGACGAAGTCGAAACGCGGTTCACCCCGGAAGTGATGCGCAAGGTCGAGCGGCACGTGATGCTGACGATCATCGACAAGCTGTGGGTCGAGCATCTCACGGCGATGGATGAGCTGCGCGAGGGTGTCGGTCTCCAAGCCTACGCCCAGAAGGATCCCCTGGTCGTCTACAAGACGCAGGGGTACGAGTACTTCCAGCAGCTCCTGGCCAATATCCAGCACGACGTGGTGCACACGATCTTCCGGGTGCAGCCGGTCATCGCCCAGCAACCGGTGCGAACCCGGGTCACCGATGAATCAGACAAGAGTCACGGCGCTGGAGACGGCGACGGAAATGGCGCTGTGCCGCGCAAGTCGCGCAAGGTCGGCGTCAACGACCCCTGCCCGTGCGGTAGCGGCAAGAAATACAAGCACTGCCACGGCGCAAAGACGAAGGTGTTGGGGTAAATGCTCCCTGCGGTCGCGGTGATAGGGTGATTACTCGCCGCGCTCGTGGTGATAGGGTGATCGGAAACGAAAGTTCGTTCTCCCTATCACCCTATGACCCCATCACCCCATCACCCGACACCCATCACCCATCACCCCTCAGCACTTCCAGCGACCGTTCGATCGCGGCAATCGTACGGTCGTAGGCAATCACCAGGGCGAGCATCGCATCGATTCGGGTGGTGAGGTCGAGGATCGTGTCGACGTCGCGGGGTCGCTCACGGGCGGCGACTAGCGCGTCCCGCAGCTCGGCCACGTCGTCGGCCGCCATTGCACCCGGCGGATTCACCGCGACTTCGAGGTCGGAGATGACCCCGCTGAGATCGACGGCGCTGGACGGCCCAATCTCCGAGATGGTTTGCCGCAACTCGTCGAGCAGGCGCATGGCCCGAGCCACCGCGTCCGCGGTGTCAGCCTGCTCATCGGTGACAGCGTCGGCGGAGTCGACGGACAGAGTTACGGTCTCCTCATTGACCAGAGGCTCAGATTCGCCGGGTGGTTCATCCGCGACCGCAACCGGTGGCCGCCCGGGCCAGGAGTCAGCCGCGCCGGCTGTCCAGGATTCCGATGCGGAATCGACCTCGATCGTTTCATCGGGTTCAGCGGATGCGGCCGCCGGCCCATGCGACGGCTCTTCCCAACCGCTGTGGACCGTCTCTGCCGGCGGGGGAGGCGTGGGCCAGCCGTCAGTCATGGCGCCGGGGAAAAGTCCTGGCTCCTCATCGGTAGTGGAGCCGGTCGTGTCGGTGTGTTCGTGGACTGGCTCACCGTCGCTCGCGTCGCCGGGGAATCGAAAGCCGCACGTCGTGCAGAATTTCGCACCTGGCCTGGCAGGCGTACCGCAATTGGGACAGTGCTCCATCATACCCTTCCATGATCCCGATCATGCCCATGCGGCCGCTGGGGGTCGCGCGTTTGCGCCGCATGGTACATCGCGGTCTGCCAACCGAGATCATGCGGATGCCGCGATCAGGCTGGCCGGCACGCTTCGGCGCTGCGACAATCTCGGTCTGATGGAGCCGAGCCAGAGCGAGTCCGGCGTTGCGATGAGACTGCCGGCGAGAAGGAGCACCCAGGAGTGAGCGACCTGCTAACAGAGAAAACACCAATCAGGGCGCGTCACATACGCCCTGGGCAGGGGCAGGCGGTCGAGCTGAAGACCGGCCAGCTCCTGCAAATACAGACGCTGCAGGGAAAGCAGGTTGCCGACTTCGTGGCCTTCACGCAGGGCGACACCGAGGAATTCCTCTCGACCTCCGTGACCCGGGCGAGCAACAGCAATATCATCCCGCAGCGCGGCATGACGCTCTTCTCGAACCGCCGCCAACCGATGTTCGAGATCGTCGAAGACACCGTCGGACGTCACGATATGCTCTATGCCTGCTGCGACCCAATCCGCTATGAGACGCTCGGCGCGCCCGGGCATGCGAACTGTCGCGAGGCGCTAGCCGAGTCCCTGGCAGGGTACGGCATCGAGCTATGACCGCATTCCCTCACCGATCAACTGGTTCATGAATGTCGCGATCCTGGCCCGGGGCGAGCTCGAGATTCGGGAGCCTCTGGCGGAGAAAAATGATTACGTCGTCTTGCGCGCGCTCAAGGATGTCATCGCCGGCGTATCGGCCTGCCCTCAGGATCTCGTTCCGACGAATGGTTCCAATCCGACCGATCTCGCCATCCGCGTCTATCGCGATGCGCCACTGCCACCCCCGCCGGTGATGGAACCTGCGCCAGCGCCGGCCGAGGACACGGCAGCGGCAACAGCCCCGATAACGGCGACGAGGCTCACTCCACGACCCGCCATCCTGCAAAGCACTGCCGAAGCGACCGTCTCTCGTATCGGTCGTGTGGACTCCGGGGAGCAGAGCTGATCGCGCCATCACACGGCGAAGCGCCGGCAACCGCGGGCGCGGTTAGCGGCGCTTCGCACTGAGGGCGAGCGGTGTTCGGCAGGCTATCGCGCCCGGCCGTGACCCGGTTCGCGGCGGTACGCTCGTGCAGCGTGCCGGCACGCGTGAACCTCGGCGGCGTCACGTTGAAGCGTGACTGCCGATCCGCCGCCCGCGACGCGGTTACCGGCGCGAGCCGACGTTCGCCCGCTGTGCTCAAGAGCCAGCCGGACGAGTTCCCGGGTGAACGTCCCCCACGGGGTCGAGAGGAGAGCCGCAGGCAGGGATGCGAGGCGGATTCCGGTCCCTGCCCCCATGGTCTGGGCCGCCACACCTCAGTACGTACACCCTAGCGGACTGGACGGCCGTCGTCAACTCCCTCTCGAGGCGGGCGCGTCCGTCAGCCGCCAGAACCGCTCCACCATGGCGCCGTCACCGACTTGAGCGGCGTAGGCGGAGAGGGCTTCGTCGATCTCTCCCTGCGTCGTGCCGACGCCGACGTATTGCAGGAAGACCGTCTCCAGTTGCGAGGGGTAGCGGAGGATCGCGTCGATCTTCTGGGACCAGGTTGATTGCGCCGGGATGCGCGCCACCGGCTCGAGCCGGGCCGTCGCGCGAACCTCCGCCAGCCGCGCGTCCAGGGCCATTGGTTTCAGCGCGTACGGAATATCTTCGTAGAACCAGACGTCCCATCCTCGTGCCGCCAGATCGTGCCCCGCCAGGTGGACGATCTGGTGATCGACGTGCTTGCCGACCCCCAACGGCGCATAGATGCGCGTGGACGCGTCAGCAGAGTCCGCGAGATCGAGCGTTGCGGCGATCGCGGCAGGCAAGGATGCCTCTTCGGCGGCTGGGGTTCCAAAGAGGTCCTCGTCGGAGAGGTAGTAGTCACCGCGATAGATCGCATCCCGATACGGCAAGACGCGCGTTCTGGCCCCCAGAACGGCTGCCGCGGCGGCTTCCTCTGCCTGCCGGCTGGCGATCACTTCGTTCGCGGACAGACCCCAGCGCTCGTGCATGGCCTGGGCAAATGCCGACAACGGGCGAGCCCGATCCGGCTCGGATCCGAAGACCACCAGCGTCTCTGGCGCCCGGCCGCCATCAGCGAGGAGGCAGACGGTTGCACCGGCTGATAACGGGATGTCGTCGTAGTGCGGTGACAGAAACAGGTGCCGCGTCGGGCGGGTGAGCTCCGCGGATAGATTGTGTGCCGAGGTCATCGCTCATGCTCCTCAATGAAAGCGGCGAGGGCGCCGGGTGCTATCCCGAGCCCGCGACGAATGGCCCATGGGCCGCGCCGCGCGTGGAACCCTGCACTATGCCGCGGCTGGCCGGCGCGGACCGCGAACGCGGTCGTCGCCTACGCGGCGGGTGTACTTGAGCTGGTCCAGATACTCGAGCGCGGCCTGGGCGTACTTGCGGCTGGTGCCAAAATGGTCCCGGAACTGCGACAACGTCATCGAGCCGTTGCTGTCGATGAAATCCAGGGTGCCCTGGACGAGGGCCTCCCAGGCTTCCGGGGCGAAGTAGACGCCGTCGGCGATCTTTTTCACTTCTCTCAGGTACTCCAGCGCGGCGAGGGTCTCCGCGTCGAGCCCGTGCTCATGTGGACCGGGCGGGGTGTAGGGCTGCGCTCGGATGGCAGTCAGGTACCGATCGGCCGCGGCCCGCCTGGTCGGATCGAGTGTCATGCGGAACGTTGGCAACCGAAGCGTTGCCCCGTCGTCGATCAGCGTGCCGGCACCGGCCATGGTGGCGACCAGGTCATCGAAGAGACGGGGTTGAACGATACCTAGCCGCCGGCGCGCGTCTTCCCGCGCCAGACCAGGTCGCAGCGGCTGGGAGGCGTGGTAGCTCCACAGCATGTCGCTGATCTGCCGGGTGAGCGATTCCAGGAGCAATGATGCGATCGCGAATTCGGTTGCTCCTGGCGCCCGCGCGGATCCACCGAGCACGACTACGTCGCCCTCCGCGATGAGCTGCGCGAGCGCCTCGTCGACCTGCCTGGACGAGAGACCCGCGGCTCCGGCCGCGAGCTCCTTGACCTCGATCGGTCGTTGCTCGAGGGCCTGCAGCAGGATCTCATCCGGCGCACCAGCGGCCAGCGTTTCCAGCGCCGCGATGGTCTCTGGCCGGAATCGTCGGTGCCGTGGCGGATTGGGATCAACGATCTCGCCGCCACCGAGTGTCTCGCTTGGCGATGGACGTCGCACGATGAAGCGATCGTTTCTCAGCACCGCGATCGGCGCCCGAAAGCGGAGTTGCACCCAGGCGCTCTCCCCGGGATCCAGGCGCTCGCGGTCGAGCAGGGTGATGCGCGCGGGGAGCTCGGCGGCCCCGGTAAAGAAATCGATCTCGTCATTCTGCTTCAGGGCAACCGGCGCGTCGGGCAAGAGTCGAAGACGGACGTCGAGGCGCTGGCTGGGGCTCATGATCCCGGGCCGGGCCAGCACGTCGCCGCGCCGGACCTCCTCCGTGGTGATACCGGACAGGTTCACAGCCGTGCGCCGGCCCGGTAGCGCGCGGGAAACCTTTTCCTGGTGGCTTTGCAGGCCCCGCACGCGGGCACGGCGATCGCCGGGGTACAGGCGCAGCTCATCGCCGGTGTTGATCTCGCCCCCACTCAGCGTGCCGGTGACAACGGTACCGAATCCAGAGACGGAGAACACACGGTCCACCGGCAACCGAGGGGTGCTTCCACCGGGCGTGCCGGGCGTTGAGGACAGCACCGCTTCCAGCGTGTCCAGGAGAATCGGGAGTCCTTCGCCGGCGAGGGCGGACACCGTCACGATTGGGGCGTTCGCCATGGTCGTGGTCGAGACCAACTCGCGGACCTCTTCGCGCACCAGATCGAGCCAGTCTCCTTCCACGGCGTCGGCTTTGGTCAGTACGATCACACCGCGGTCCACGCCAAGCAGATCGAGAATCGCCAGGTGCTCGACGGTCTGCGGCATGGGACCTTCGTCGGCCGCGACGACGAGCAACGCCGCGTCGATGCCGCCGACACCGGCCAGCATGTTCTTGATGAACCGCTCGTGACCGGGGACGTCGACGACGCTGACACTCTGACCGCCCGGCAGCGTCAGCCACGCGAACCCGAGATCGATGGTCATTGCCCGGGCTTTTTCCTCGGCGAGCCGATCGGGGTCGATGCCGGTGAGTGCTTTGACGAGCGTCGACTTCCCGTGGTCGACGTGACCAGCCGTGCCGATCACGAATGGGCGCATGGGGGTCAGTGTGGCGATCTGTGCGTCGCTGGCAGCCGGTTGCGTCATGATGGTGAATCAGTCATTTCCGTGCCGCCGGCGAAGAATTTCCTTCGCGGCGGTTCCCCAGAAGTTCAAACTCTTTAAACCCTTCAAACTCTTCATACTCTTCGCGTCGAGCATCGTGCGGTCCCGGCCTTCAGCTGGTGACCGGTCGCCTTGCCGTGATCTTTCCGGATGTGCCAGACCGTTCTCTCACTATCGTACTGAAAGAAGGGGAGGGTGAAGGCTTTCCGCCCTCATAGACAATGCTCGACCGGATCCGGAATCAGGCAGTCACCATGGCGCGAAGAAGCTCGCCATCGAACCACCCGCCCCCGACCGGAACGGCGAATCCGCCCACCTCGATGCGCGTCGCACTGTCGGCATCGCCTGAGACACGCGCGAAAAGCTCGCTCGGCCGGCCGATCTCGGCGCCCTGTGCGATGCGGATCTCTGTGTCCCACGGGATGCGCCCGTGGCGAGCAAGATGCAACGCCAGGGGTCCGGCGGCGGAGCCCGTTGCGGCGTCCTCGGCGATATCATCGGCCGGCGCGAACATGCGTGTCTTCCAGGCGAGACCCGATCCGGAAAAGACGTTGAACCCCATGAGCGGCGTGCCGGATGCCGCGGCGAGCGCACTCAGGGTAGAGAAGTCCGGTTTGAGCGCGGCGACGTCGTGCGGGCGCTCCAGCATGACATAGACGTGTTGAAGACCGTTGTCGTAGATGGTCACCGGGAGGATGGACCGCTCGACACCGAGGGCGCGGATAACATCGTCGGCCTTGTCATAAAGCTCGAACGCCGGAATCGGCTGCTCCATCACTCCGCGCGTGGCTGGAACCGCCGCGCGGTCGATGCCCACCGGGACCGGTCCTCGCCCCGTCTCCAGGACGACGCGGTCTTTGCCGAGATTCGTTGCTACGACGACCGCCGTTCCCAGCACCGGATGCCCGGCGAACGGCACTTCGCTCGTCGGAGTGAAGATCCGAATTCGGGCGTCGGCGCCCTCCAGCTCGGGGTAGACAAAGACGGTCTCTGAGTAGCCGATCTCGAGCGCGAGTGGTTGCAGGAGTGACTCGGGGATGCCTGCCGCGTCCTCGAAGACGGCGAGCTGGTTTCCTGCCAGCGGGCGTTCGGTAAAAACGTCGACGAGGCGAAATGGCCAGCGTTCCACGGGTCCTCCTAGGCCTGATGGAGCAGAGGCGCTGCATTGTGCGGCGCGGCGCTCGCCGGCCCCGCCAGGAGCGCGGCGTAAAGCACCCGCCCTGATTCGACGATGCTGGCAAGCTCAGCCGGAGTAATCGTCTGACTGGCGTCGCACTTGGCGTAGTCCGGGTCAGGATGGGCCTCGATGATCAGTCCGTCGGCGCCGGCGGCGAGTCCGGCGAGAGCCATGCGCCCGACCAGCGAGCGGCGACCAGTGCCGTGGCTGGGATCGACGATGATCGGCAGGTGAGAGAGCTCCTTGACGAGCGGCACCGCCGTCAGATCGAGCATGAAGCGCGTCGCCGTGTCGAAACCGCGGATGCCGCGCTCGCAAAGGACGACGTCTGGATTGCCGTGCGCTAATACATACTCGGCGCTCATCAGCCATTCCTCGATCGTCGCCGAGAACCCGCGTTTGAGCAGCACCGGCCTGGCGGCCTGACCGGCACGGCGCAGCAGTGGGAAATTGGCCATGTTGCGGGCGCCAATCTGGATCATATCCGCGTAGCGGGCTACGAGCTCGACATGATCCGGCTCCATCGCCTCCGTCACCACCGGTAGTCCGGTCTCCTCGCGCGCTTCAGCCAGGTAGCGTAGTCCCTCTTCGCCGAGACCCTGGAACGCGTAGGGGGAGGTGCGCGGCTTGAAGGCTCCGCCGCGCAGCATGTCGACGCCCCCGGCTTTCATCGCCCGCGCCGTCGCGAGCAGCGACTCCCGGCTTTCGATGACGCATGGCCCGCCGATGACGACCGGCCGGCCGCCACCGATCCGCACACCGCCCACTTTGACCACCGTCGGAGCGTGAGGACGGCCTTCCCGGCTGGCGAGCATGTATGGCCGGTGCTGCTCCAGAACGGCGTTGACCCCCGATAGCCCCGCCACGGAAACCGTGCCCGCGACGCCGACCACGGTGCCGCCGTGCCCGTCGTCGAACGTGCGGGACTCACATCCGGCGGCGGTCGCCGCGGCCAGGATGGCATTGATGGTCGATACCGGCGCTCCGGCGGTCAATGTGACGATCATCGCGGTCTCCTATCACTGCGGGCAACAAAAAACCGAGGTCTATGCCTCGGTCCCCCGGCGCTGCGTTCTGGTCTACTGGGACGTTAGTGGCTCATCGCCTCCCGTCCCGCCAGCAGCGCCGGGGGAACGTAGCCAAAAAAGACGAAGCCGTACCAGCGGGCGGCAGCCGGCCCGTGGTCGCGGATGGTCTTGCTTGGAGTCCCGACGCTTCTGTGCATGGCCGCACGGTAGCGGGGAAACCCACATCTGTCAAGCCGCTCGTCCAGTAGACTCTGGGCTTTGCGCGAGATTCGACTGGAGAGACTCGTGACATCGGCGGAGGGAGGCCCCTCGCCTTTGCGCTTGACGCGCAGCCCGCGTCTGGACAATGCGCTGCGACTGGGCTGGGAATCGTTCTCGCGCACGCTCGCGGCCGCGGGCCCGGAGGAGGCCGCGCGCTGGCTCTCTGCCAGAACCGGCGATCCAGAGCTGGCTGAAGTCGCCGAGTCGCTTCTGGGGTCGGCGCTCGGCGGCGATCCGGACGAGGCGGCGGATGCGTTATTCGGCCTCGCCGAACTGGCCGAGGAGACCGAGGACGATCTCCTGGCCGATACCCTCTGGGAGGGGGTGCTCGACCTGTCCCGGAGGGCGGATGACGGGGATCTCATGGCCGAGGCGACGCGGCGTCTTGCCGCGGTAGCGGAGCGGAACGGGGATCCTCTCGCCGCGGCCGAGTTCTTCATCGAGTTTCTCACCTGGCGTCGTCAGCCGGAGCATTCCTCCGACCCCGAGGACGTCGAGGTCGCCTTCGATGAGATCGTGCGGCTGGCGACCGCCGATGGGGCGCAGCAGGCTGCCGCGCAGTACGCCTATTGCCAGGTCGGGTTCACGAAGCTCCTCGAAGCGGACGACCCGCGAGCGGTCGAAGGCGACTGGGAGGCCGACCCGCTTCCGTATCAAACGTGGTCCTAGGCAGGTGAAATGCCCCCCGCTGCTTTCGCGCCGCCGCCGGGCGTGGCACAATGCCGAATTGAATCATCGCCAACACTCTGGAGTACACCGTGAAGGTCACTGAAGGTTTACAGATCATCCGCCAACGCCTCGTCGAAAACGGGGCCACAGCCGAGACGTTGACCCTGGTCGACACGATCATGCAGCGAGCGTCGCTGCCTGCCGCGGCTTCCGCCTCGACGCAATCGCTCTTGCAGCTCGTGCGCATGCTGGCGCGCTCGCCGGTCGCCAGCAACAACATCGCCGTCTACAACGATCTGCTCCGCCTTGAGGAGGATCTTCAGTCGGCGGCGCAGCAGTATCACGAGCGGATGGAGGCGGAGGAATCAAAACCGATTCCGAAGACAAAGAAGCACTACAAGCAGATCAAAGAGCGCGAGGAGCGCAAGAGCCGCACCTGAGCCGGGGTGCAGACCGGGCGACAAATCCAGGATCGAGTCCAGACGCGAGAAACCGATAAGCGAGAAGGAGACCGGGTGATGGCGCAAGTCCTCGAACGCGTGCAAGAGATGCTCAATCCGGCGGAGATCATGCCGCGTGTTATCGGACGGTACTCGTCGCTCCACATCGACCACGGCAAGGGCGTCTATGTCTGGGATGTCAACGGCGAGCGCTACGCCGACTTCACATCAGGAATTGCGGTGGTCAATACCGGCCACTGCCATCCCCGGGTGGTGGCGGCGATCCAGGACCAGGCCGCTCGAATTATTCACGCGCAGGCGAACATCCTGGCTCACTCCCCGATGCTGCGCGCCGCCAAGCTCCTCACCGAGACGACCGCACCGAACCTCAACCAGGTCTTTTGGACAAATAGCGGCGCCGAGGCGACGGAGGGAGCGATCAAGCTGGCCAAGGTCGCTACGGGGCGGCCCGCCATCATCGCCTTCCGCCATGCATTCCACGGCCGGACCCACGCCGCGATGGCGGTGACCTCCTCGCGGGTGAAGGTGCGTGGACATTACGAGCCTCTAATTCCCAGCGTCTACCACGCGCCGTTCCCCTATATGTTCCGCAGCCCCTACAAGGGCGCACCGGAGGATGCCGATCTCTACTACTTCGCCGAGCTGGAGGCGCTTTTCGACCAGATGGTGATGCCGGACGATGTCGCCGGCATCCTGATCGAGACCGTGGTCGGTGAGGGCGGCTATCTCGTCCCGACCAGGCGCTGGCTGCAAATGGTGCGGGCGTTGTGCGACAAGCACGGCATCATGCTCATCCTCGACGAGGTCCAGTCCGGGATGGGGCGGACCGGGAAGATGTGGGCCTACGAGCACTTCGACGTCGTGCCGGACATCATGACCACGGCAAAAGGTCTGGCCTCCGGGATGCCGGTGGCGGCGGTGGTTGCGGATCGCGCGCAGATGGACAAGTGGGCACCCGGCTCACACGGCGGAACCTACGGTGGCAACGCGGTCGGGACCGCGGCCGCGGCCGCGACCCTCGAGGTGATGCGCGACGAGGACCTGCCGGGGAATGCCGCCCGCATGGGTGCGATTCTGATCGAAGGCCTGCGCGAGATTCAGGCCGACTACCCGATCATTGGCGATGTGCGCGGGCTCGGACTGATGGTCGCCACCGAGTTTGTAAATCCTGACGGCTCGCCGAACCCCGAGGCGGTGAAGCAGGTCGTGGCGCAAGCCTTCGCGGAGAAGACGCTCCTGATCACCTGTGGCACCTACGATCAGGCAATCCGGATCGTACCGCCGCTGGTCGTGAACGAAGAGCAGATTCGCGACTTTCTCGACGTCTACCGGCGGGCCGTGGCATCCGTCGGCTGACATCCCGGGGCGCGGGTTCCGTTCCTTAGACCGTCGCCCTCGCCCCGCGAACCCTCACCCCTAACCCCCTCTCCTGTCTCCGACGGGAGAGGGGGCTTTCTCGTGCAGCCACCGTCCGTGCTCCCTTCTCCCCGCTCCGAGGGGGCTAGGGGAAGAGAAGGGTGGGGGATGAGAGGTTGCCCCTCGGCTATCATTGCCGCCAGCTAATGTGAGATTCGAGGATTCCATGCGATGAACTCGTTTCTGGACACCCTGGTCGATATCGAGAGCCGCTTCGACGAGCTCGAGCAGCTGATGGCCGATCCCACGGTCACCGCCGATCACTTGCGCCTGCAGGAGATCGGCCGCGAACGCGCGGAGCTGGACGGGGTGGTGACCGCGTTCCGCCAACTGCGTGATACGGACGCGGCGATAGCGGAAACAGAGGTATTGGCGGCGGATCCCGAGATGGCCGACCTTGCCGCCGAGGAGCTGCGGGCACTGCGTGATCGTCACCAGACGCTGATGGACCAGGTGCGCACGTTGCTCATTCCAAAGGATCCCAACGACGACAAGAATGTCATTGTCGAGATCCGGGCCGGCACCGGAGGCGATGAGGCGGCGCTCTTTGCCGCCGACCTGTTCCGGATGTACACCCGCTTCGCGGAACGCAATCGTTGGAAGACTGAGATCTTGTCGGCGACGGAAACCGATGGCGGAGGCTTTCGAGAGATCATCTTCGAAGTACGGGGCAAGGGCGCCTACAGCCATCTCCGCTACGAAAGCGGGGTGCACCGCGTGCAGCGGGTGCCGGCGACCGAGCGCCAAGGTCGAATTCACACCTCCACCGCCAGCGTCGCCGTCTTGCCTGAAGCGGAGGAAGTCGATATCCAGGTCAATGACAATGATCTGCGTGTCGACGTCTATCGCTCGACCGGGCACGGTGGGCAGAGCGTCAACACCACCGACTCGGCGGTTCGCATCACCCACCTGCCGACCGGCATCGTCGTCACCTGCCAGGATGAAAAGTCGCAGCTCAAGAACAAGACCAAGGCGATGACCGTTCTCCGCTCGCGGCTCTACGAGATGGAGCAGCAGCGCCTTTCACAGGAGCGGGGTGACGCGCGCCGCTCCCAGATTGGGAGTGGCGACCGCTCGGAGAAGATCCGCACCTACAACTTCCCCCAGGATCGCATCACCGACCATCGCGTCAATCTCAGCCTGAGCAATATTCCAGGTGTCCTCGATGGGCAGATCGACCCCCTGGTGAACGAGCTTCGCAACGCGGACGAGGCTGAGCGTCTGCGTGAGGCTGGCCTCGAGGAGCAAAGCGCCGCCGCCGACTGAGCGGCCCCGCCGAGCCCCTGTGCTATCGTTTTTGGCCGTTGGGTGGTGCACGTTTGCGGGAGAAAAGTTTGATGGTCGACGCGCTTGCTATGACCCGGCAGCGTCCGGTTCCCGAGTCTCCAGTCAGTCCGGAAGAGGTGGCCGGGACCCGGAGGCCGACACTGCAAGCATGCGTGCTGCCACCCCGCACGTTCCACGACCAGGACGTCTTCGACTACGAGCAGGATGCCTGGTTTGCCGGTGGCTGGGTCAGCGTCGGTCGCGCCGAAGATGCGGAGACGGCGGGGCAGTACTTCCTGGCGCCGGTGGCCGGCGAAAATCTCATCATCGTCCGCGGCAACGACGGCGAATTGCGCGGTTTCTACAACGTCTGCCGGCATCGCGGAGCGACGATCGTCGAAGAGGAGTCTGGCACGCTGCCGCGGTTTCAGTGCCCGTACCATGCCTGGATTTACGATCTGCAAGGGGCGCTCAAGCAGCCGCGACACACGGAGCTGCTGGTCGATTTCGACCCGGACAAGTGGGGTCTCATTCCGGTACGCGTCGACACCTGGCAGGGGATCGTCTACGCCGATCTGTCGGGCAGCGCGGAGCCGCTGCACGACTTCCTAGGTGACATCGTCTCGACGTTCGATCGGTTCGATCTCGGTTCGCTACGTCGGGTGCGGCGCATCGACTATGACGTCAAGGCAAACTGGAAGGCCATCGTCGAGAATTACCAGGAGTGCTACCACTGCCCCGGCGTCCATCCCCAGCTGAACCGCATCACGCCGTACACCTCGGGGAGCTATCTGCCATCAGATGGCGCGGCGATGAACAGCTACATGGAGGTTCTGCCGCAGTACGAGACGCTGTCGATGACGGGCGCGGCGGACGGCCGGGACCCGATGCCGGGGATGACCGAGGACGACCACAAGCGCGTCTACTACTCCGCGATCTGGCCCAACGTGCTGTTCAGCTTGCACCCCGACTACTTGATGTTGCATTGGGTCACGCCGCTGGAACCGGGCCGCACGCTGGTGCGGTGCGAGTGGTTCTTCGATCCGCGGGAGATGGCCAAACCGGATTTCAACCCGGACGAAGCGATCGAGTTCTGGGACCTCACCAACCGCCAGGACTGGCATGTCTGTGAACTGCAGCAGCAGGGGACCAGGTCACGCGCGTACACGCCCGGCCGGTACTCCTCGATGGAGAGCAGCGTCCACGGTTTCGATCTGATGGTCGCCGACCGCTACGCGAACGACGGCGTCGTGACGCCCCAGGGACGAGTCTCCAAGCAGGAAAGCAGCGCGGCCATCAAGGATCGCGCCAAGCGCCTGGCTCAGGGCAACGCCGCGGCTGACTGACGGGGGTGATTGCTCCCTGCGGGAGCGGTGTAAGGGTGATTACTCGCTGCGCTCGTGGTGACAGGGTCGCGGGGTTCGGGGTGTTGAGCAGTCGTTCTGCCGGTCACCCTGCCACCCTGTGACCCAGCCACCCATCACCCGACACCCACTACCCAACACCGTCGTCTCTAGTCGCTTCCGGTCATCTCGAAGATGTCGCCGCCGGCGCAGAGCTGGGCGCGGTGACCTTCGGCGAGGCGTCGGTAGACGTGTTTGACCTTGCGGGCGACGTTTGCCCAGTCGTAGCGCGCGACCGACGATCGCGCTGCCGCCGACATCGCCGCGCGTAGCGGCTCGTCGCTGAGGATCTTCTCCAACGCCCCGGCCAGCGCTTGCGGCGATTGTGGCTTGACCAGGAAACCGGTCGTCCCTTCGTCGATCGTGAAGCGCAATCCCCCAACTCGTGAGGCGACGACCGGCTTGGCACAGGCCATTGCCTCGACAGCCACCAACCCGAAAGACTCGTAGCGCGATGGCACGGCGACGACGTCGGCCGCGCCATAGAAGACGGGTAGCTGGTCTTGCGGTTGCGAGCCGACGAGGCGGAAATGGGCCGCGATGCCGCGCTGCGCGACCGATTCTGCAACGTCTGCCAGTAGGCCGACCGGAGTGCCGTCGGGGCCGAGATCACCGCCGACGATGAGGAACGTCGGCGCGGGCTCGCTTGATCCACTGGACGCCATGATCTCGGCGGCGTCGATCAAGGTGTCGATCCCCTTGATTGGGTCGATGCGGCCCACGAACAGGACGACTCGCTCCTCCGGCGCGATGCCGATCTCCGCGCGAGATGTGTCCTTCGGTCGCGGCTGAAACAGACCGAGGTCGACACCGGGGGGGATCGTGCAGACCTTTTCGGTGGGCACGCCCATGCGCCAGATGAGATCGGCGCGCTCGTCCGGGTTGGCGGCGATGATACCGTCGCACAAGGTGAGCAGGCGCTTTTCGGTCTGGAGGCGCAGATCGGTCTCACGATCGGCGTGCGCCGCGACGGCGTTCTTCATGTGGGCTGTGGTGTGAAACATCTGCACGAAGGGTGTTTCCCAGTAGCGCCGCGCCAGCTCGGCGACCCAGCCCGACAGCCAGTAGTGGGCATGGACGACGTCATAGCGGACGCCCTCGCGAACGGAGTAGAGCGCCATCTGCTCTGCAAACTCGGGGAGAAGGGGGAAGAGCTCGTTCTTGGAGATTGGTTCCGGGGGGCCGGCGGTGACGGCAATCACATTCACGCCGGGAAAGAATTCTCTGATTTCCGGGGTGTTGGGATCGGTGCGGCGGGTGAAGATATCGACCGGCAGTCCCTGCAGTGCGAGATGACAGGCGAGCTCCCGGATGTAGACATTCATTCCCCCCGCGTCGGTTCTGCCCAACGCGGCCAGGGGGGAGGTATGAACCGAGATCTGTGCTGCGCGGCGGAGGGGCATATCGGTCTCATAGCCGAAGACCGACGGCCCACCATACGGGGCGACTGACACGTTCCAGGCCTTTCCGAAATTTTCAGATCAACGATGCAAATAGCGCAGGGTCGTGAAACCAGGTCTCATCCTGCAACCGACCGAGCCGAATCCGATCGCCAGCCTGCCGAGCATACCAGCAACCGCTCAACGCCGGGCGCACGGCCCGAGTTCCCGAGGATCATTGGGACACCAGGTGGACATCCATCAGCACCTGGACCCTGGAGATAGGCTCGGTCGGGGTTGGCGGCCTAGCCGCCTTTCGGAATGAGGAGACCGTAGGCGCCATCGCGGCGGCGGTAGACGACGCTGGGGATGTCTTCGTCCACGTAGTGGAAGAGGAAGAAGTCGTGACCCAGCAGCTCCATCTGCTCGATGGCTTCTTCGACGTCCATCGGCTTCACCGCGAAGCGTTTGGTGCGGACGAGGTCGCCGACGTCTTGCTCGTCGTCCAGCTCGATCTCGTCGATGGCCGAGATGACCTCTGGCTCCGGACCACCATCCCGGATGGTCGCTTGACCGGGAGCGTGGCGACGCGACCGTTTGTCATGGACGCGCCGGATCTGGCGCTCGAGCTTGTCGAATGCCTGGTCGATGGCGACCATCTGGTCGGCCGCGCGCTCTTCGGCGCGGAGGACTTCGCGGCCGGAGCGGATGGTGATTTGCGCGGCCGTGGTGTCGGGACCGACCCGGTTATGGAGGGCACGCAGTTCGAGCTTGGCGTCGACGACTCGATTGAGCATGCGGTCAAGTCGAGTCGCGCGCCTGTCGATGAACTCGCGCAGGCCGTCGTTGATCCTGACGCCGTTACCGCGGACCTGAATCTCCATCGACGCGCTCCTTCCTGACCTTAAGGATGCGACCGCGGCGAGGGGTGGGCTCGCCTCGCCGACGGCAACGGAGGAATCGCGAAGGGTGTAAAGCAGTGAGCGAGTGCAAATCGGTGCCCGCGGAGGGACTCGAACCCCCGACGCCCACCTTAGGACGGTGGCGCTCTATCCGCTGAGCTACACGGGCATGAGGAACCATAACCACTGTAATAACCATGCTAGCACAGCCCATGCCGTGGATCCTCATGATGCGCCTCGGGGCGGCCGTTGAGTGTACGTACACCCGGGTTCAGATTGATGTTGTTGACGGCGACATCAGCCACCCTCGATGTCGCAGCCGGGTCAGACCACGCATCACAAGCCAGTAATGGCTCTAGACAACCGAATTGCCGGTATACCTGCCCTATGGTATCTTCGACAAATGCGGGGAGTAGCGCAGCCCGGTTAGCGCGCAGCGTTCGGGACGCTGAGGTCGGAGGTTCAAATCCTCTCTCCCCGACCGCACCGGGAGTGGCTCCGCGCCGCTCCCGTTCTTGTTTCGGATTCGCCTGCCATGCCGAGCCCTCATCCCACCTCCAGCGGCGATGCGACCACCGGCGTTCGTCTCAGCGAGAGCATTTCCGACGCTAACGGCGACCGATTTCGGGAAATTCCCCCTGTCTCGGCGATCGTGGCCGAGGCGAAGCGGCTGGGAAGTGAAATCACCGAAGATGCGCTGACGCGCCTGGCGCGAGCCGAGCTTGAGGATGTACGCCAGGCGATCGTCGCCGGCGAAACGCTCAACCGGCCGCAGATCGAGCGACGCGTCACCGACGCAATAGCCGCGTTGGAGCAGCCGCGTCTCGCCGCGGTTCTCAATGCCACCGGCGTCGTCATTCATACCAACCTCGGTCGCGCGCCGGTGAGCGAGGAGACGGCCGAGGCAATGCGCGAGGCGGCCGCCCACGCGGTCCCGCTCGAAATCGAGCGGGAGAGCAACGAGCGCGGTGGCCGGATGCGCGAGATCTCCGGGCTGCTGCGCGCGCTGACCGGGGCAGAAGCGGCGCTGGTCGTGAACAACTGTGCCTCCGCGGTGCTTTTGGTGCTGGCCGCGGTAGCGACCGGCAAGGAGGTCGTCGTTTCGCGGGGAGAAGCCGTTGAGATCGGTGGTGGATTCCGCGTCCCTGACGTCCTGCGCCAGTCAGGGGCGCGTCTGGTCGAGGTCGGCACCACGAACCGGACCTACGCCCGCGACTATGCGACCGCGACGAATGAAGAGACCGGCGCCTTCTTGAAAGTGCACCCGAGCAATTTCCGAGCGTTCGGGTTTGTCCACTCCGCTTCGACGGCAGAGTTGGTCGTGCTGGCGCGCGAGCATGGGCTGCCGGTTCTGGAAGACCTTGGCAGCGGAGCGCTACTCGATACATCCCGCTTCGGCCTTGCGCCGGAGCCGACGATTATTGAAGCCATTGCCGCCGGCGCGGATCTCGTCATGGCGAGCGCCGACAAGCTGCTTGGTGGGCCTCAGGGCGGAATCATCATCGGGTCCGCTTCATGGGTTGAGCGTGTCGCCCGTCACCCCCTGGCGCGTGCCGTGCGCGCCGACAAGACCGCCCTCGCGGGCATCGCGACGACGCTACGCCACTACCTGCGAGGAGAGGCGGAATCACGCGTGCCGATCTGGCGCATGATCACGGCGCCGGCAGACACGATTCAGATGCGGGCGACGGCCCTGGCTGCCGCACTAGGGCAGGACGGTGTGGGAGCCGGTGTCGAGCCCGTGCAGGCCACTGTCGGCGGCGGATCGCTCCCCGGCGAGACACTGCCCAGCTGGGCTATCGTGCTCTCTCCCGCTGTTGGAGAGGGCGTCGATACCCTGGCCCGCCGAGTCCGGCTGGGCGACCCGGGCGTTTTTGGACGCATCGACCAAGACCGACTCCTGCTCGATCTGCGGACCGTCTTGCCTGAGGATGACGAGACCCTGCTTCGCTCTCTGCGCCACTCGCTGGGAACGTAGAAGACGGGGCTACCGCCCCGAGGCCGCCTGGGGCCGATCTCCGTCCCGTGTATCGCGAAAATACGGGCTGGGTGGCGGGTAGAACTGCCGGTGGCGCTCGTAGAGCGCCGATAGCTGCTGGCGCAGATCGCTCAACGCCTCCAGATCATCCGTCTCCTCGGCGGCCGCGATGCTGCTCTGCAGCTGGCCCATCAGATAGTCGAACCGCTCCTTCTCGAGCCGGATCAGGGCGCGCCGAGCGTCGCGCTCGATCTGGCCGGGGTATTGGCTCGGGGTCTGCTCGAGTCGTTCCAGGAGCACTTCGGCGTGATCGGCGACGGCATCGTCGAGACCAGCGACGATCATCTCCGCCGCCATCTGCAAAGGAATCTCAGGATCTTGCAGGACGCGTAGCAATTCCCGATTGCGCGCATCGGCCAGAACCTCCATGGGCACCACAGGCAGGACGTGCTGGCAGATTTCCCGGTAACGCAATAGCAGCGCCAGAAGGTGGTCCTCGTTCGAGGAGCGTGTGGCAGCAGTTGGCGCCGCAACTCGAGAGGAGCGCGGCGCGGTACTCCGCACCGCGCCGCGGCGAAGCTCGCGCAAGACGCTGCTCTCCGGAAGCTGCAGCTTGCGGGCGATGATCCCGGCGTAGTGCGCCTGCACGACCTGATCGCCGGCGGCCTCGAGAAGTGGTATCAGCCGCCGCACCGACGCCGCTTTGGCCGGCGCATCGGCGAGGTCAACGGCTGAGAGCGCGGCGTCAATATAGAAATCGAGAAATGGCTGGGCGCTGGCGACGACGGCCGGCCAGGAGGCGGCATCACGCCGGATCAGCTCATCGGGGTCTTTGCCTTCCGGTAAGCGCACGATCGAGATCTGGCTCTTGAAGCGGCGCTGCCAGACGATCATCGTCTCGGCCCGCGGCCGGCTGGCGTCACGCTCGGCGCCGATCGGTGTCAGCTCCTGGTCGAGCGCTCCCGGAAGCATCTCCAGGGAGCGGACGGTGGCGCCTTGACCGGCCGCGTCGGCGTCGAGGGCAAGCACGATGTTGCGACTCAACCGTTTGACGAGCCCGATCTGCTGTTCCGTGACGGCGGTGCCCATCGCGGCGACGACATTCGGGTAACCGTATTGGTGGGCGGCGATGGCATCCATGTACCCCTCGACGATGACGACCTGATCGTCCCGCCGGATGGACTCCTGAGCCAGATCGAGTCCAAAGAGGAGCGTGCTCTTGTCGAAGATCACGGACTGGGGAGAGTTGAGATACTTCGGGATGGCGTCGCCGAGCGCGCGGCCGCCGAAGCCGACGACGCGGCCCTCCCGCGTGCGGATAGGGAAGAGCAGGCGATTGCGGAATCGATCGCGGTAGCCGCCGCTCTCTCGCTCGCTGAGGAGGCCCGCCTCCGCCGCGAGCGCGGGATCGACTCCGCGCTGGTTCAGGTAACGACCCAGCGCGTCGCCATCGGGAGCAAAGCCCAGACCAAAACGTTCCGCGATCTCGGCCGAGACACCGCGCTGTGTGAGCACGTCGCGACCAGCGGCCCCTGGGGTGGTGTTGCGCAAGATGTTGGTGTAATACGCCGCGGCCAGCTCGTTGAGCTCGACCAGCCGGTTGCGATGTGCGTCGACTTCCGGAGGCAGAGTCGGTGCATTGACGAGTTCGATGCCCGCCCGCTTGGCGAGCTCCTGCAAAGCGTCGCGGAACTCGACATGCTCGACACCCATATAGAACGTGAAGACATCGCCGCCCCGACCGCAGCCGAAGCAATGGAAGTTGCCCGACTCCGGGAAGACGACAAAGGAGGGGGTCTTTTCCTGATGGAATGGACAGAGACCCTTGAATGATCGCCCGGTCTTTTTGAGCTGAACGTAGTTGGAGACGAGATCGACGATCTCGGTGCGATCCCGTACTTCCGCGACGGCATCCCGGGCCATATTGTCGTGCTCCCCGGGGAGACCCTGGCTCCCCGCTCAGACGGACCAATGGTGCGGGACGAAGATCTCTTCGTAGAGCTCGATCGCGTAGCGGTCGGTCATGCTCGCCACGAAATCGGCCACGCGCCGCGGGGATTCTGCATCGCTGCGGGATCGGTACTCCGCCGGAAGTCGATCGGGGTCTTCGAGGAAGTGCGCGTAGAGCGCGCGGACGATGTGCTGCGCCCGCTGCGTGTTCGCATCCTCGTTGAGCGGAGTGTACACCTGACGGAAGAGGAACTCCCGTAACGAGTCGGCGGCCTGCTGGACGTGGGGCGAGATGGCGATGAAGCCGGGCGCTGACGAGGCGTCGGAATGGGCAATGACGTCGCTGACGAGTGTATTGATGCGGCGTGAGTGGGTCGCCCCCAGAACCTCGACGATGTCTGGCGGGATAGCTTCTACCGCAACCAGACCGGCTCGCAGCGCGTCGTCGAGATCATGATTGATATAGGCGATGCCGTCGGCGATCCGAACGACCTCACCTTCGAGCGTATCCGCCACGCCCGCCGCGGAGTGGGTGATTCCCGAGCGGAGCTTGGAGTGACGAAGAATGCCGTCGCGGACAGGAAACGTCAAATTGAGACCGCGCCCATCCCGTTCTAGATAATCGACGACACGAAGACTCTGCTCGTTGTGGCGAAAGCCAGGAAAGGCTTCGGCCAGAGCTGCCTCGCCGGCATGGCCGAACGGCGTGTGACCCAGATCGTGGCCGAGACCGATCGCCTCGACGAGGTCCTCGTTGAGGAGGAGCGCCCGGCCGATAGTGCGAGCGATCTGGGTCACCTCGAGGGTATGGGTGAGGCGGGTTCGGTAGTGGTCGCCGGCGGGAGCGATAAAGACCTGGGTCTTGTGCATCAGGCGGCGGAAGCTCTTGGAGTGCAGGACGCGATCGCGGTCGCGCTGGAACGCGGTCCGCAAGTCGGACTCTGGTTCAGGCGAGGGTCGTTGGGCTCCCCGGCTTGGCGTGCCGGCGGCGGCGAGAAACTGCGCTTCCTGCGCTTCCTGGCGTTCCCGAATTGTAGTCACGGCGTCCGTCACGACATATCCCCGAAGCGTCGATGCGGGATCATGACGGCCATCCGCTTTAATCGATGACGTCCATAGCGGCGAGACTTGCGAGCAGGCGCTTCGTCCCGTGGCGCACGAAGTTGACCGCAACTTCCTGGTCACCGCCGCGCTCACTGGCTTCGATGACCTGGCCCTCCCCGAACTTCGGATGAAAGACCGTCTGTCCCGGCTCGTAGGTCATCGCGAATACGTCGGGCACAATTGCGGCGGAGCCAGAGCCGCGCACCTTGTCGCGCAGACTGCCTGCTGATCCCGGGCGAAGCGCGCCGCGGCGACCCAGACTGCGCAGGAGATGGTCAGGGATCGACTGCAGGAACCGCGAGGGTACGGAATAGCCGAACCGGCCGTAGGTGGCGCGCGAGCTGGCGTAGGTCAGATAGAGCAGCCGCTTTGCGCGGGTCATGCCGACGTAGAAGAGACGACGCTCCTCTTCCAGTTCCTCCGGGTTGAGGTGCTCGTTCTCGATGGCGCGGCTGATGGGCAACAGGCCCTCCTCAACGCCGGCCACGAAGACCACCGGAAATTCCAGACCCTTCGCCGAGTGAAGCGTGATCAGGGTGACGCGGCCGCGCTCATCAGTGTCGAGACTGTCGACGTCGGCAACCAGGGCGACCCGCTCCAGATAGGGAGCGATCGTCTCGGAGGCCGGGGCGTCGCCGAGCCGCTCCAGCTCGGAACGGAGCTCGAGAATGTTAGCCCAGCGGTCGAGATCCTCTTCCTCTGTGCGATCGAATGTGGCTCCATAGCCGGTGCGATCGACGATTGCATCGAAAAGTCCGGTGAGGGGAGTGTCCAGCGCCGTGTCTCGCAATGATGCAATCACCGAGCCGACTCGCCGCGCCGCTGCGCGCGCGTTTCCGGAGAGAGCCGGAGTGTTCTCGGCGTCGCTCGCCCCGGCTATCGCCAGGAACCCATCCAGCATCGGGCGGCGCTCGGTGACCGCCCAGGTTCGGATCTCTTCGAGCGCGCGCGGACCGAGTCCGCGTCCGATGGGGAGATTGCCGACGACGCGTTCCAGGGCGATGCTGTCGGCTGGATTGTGGAGCAGGCGGAACATCGCCAGGACGTCCTTGACTTCCTTGCGCTCGTAGAAGCGGACGCCGCCGATGACTTGGTAGGGGATGCCGCGGAACCGCAATCCTTCCTCGATGGCCCGGCTTTGCGCCGTGGTGCGGTACATGACGGCCACGTCGTCGTAGGCAACACCGTCGATCTCCGCCATGCGCCGGATCTCGTCGGTGATGAACTGGGCTTCATGCGCCTGGTCCGACAGCTCGCGCAGGACGATCTGCTCTCCGTCATCGTTCTCCGTGCGCAGGCGACGGTCGATGCGGGCCACGTTTTCGCGGATAACGCGGTCGGCGGCTTCGACAATGCGAGCAGTCGAACGGTAATTCAGCTCCAGGTGGATCTGGCGAGCATCGGGGTAATCCTTCTCGAAATCGAGGATGTTGCGAATGTCGGCCTGGCGCCAGCCGTAGATCGACTGGTCAGGGTCGCCGACGACGAACAGGTTGCGGTGCCGCTCTGCCAGCGCGGAGACCAGCACGTACTGCACGCGATTGGTGTCCTGATACTCGTCGACCATGACGTGCAAGAAGCGCTCCTGATAGCGTTGCAGAAGGTGGGGAGCTTCCTCGAAAAGGTTGATCGGTTGGGTGAGCAAGTCATCGAAATCGAGCGCGCTGGCCCGACGCAGGAGACGCTCGTACTCCTGGTAGACCCGAGCGATGACCTCTTCGTCGTAGGTCGCGGCCTCATTCCGGAACTCGTCGGGGGAAATCAACTGGCTCTTGGCGGCAGAGATGCGAGCGCGCAGACGGCGGGGCTGGTAGAGCTTCGGATCGAGACCCACGTTCTTCAGCGCGGCCTTGACTGTTTCGATCTGGTCGCCGTCGTCATAGATCGAGAACTGCGGCATGATCCCCAGCCGGTCAGCCACGATCCCCGGATTCTCGCGCAGCAGGCGCGCTCCGAAGGCATGGAATGTGCCCATGGTGATGCCATCGAGCGGCCGTCCCTGGCGGAGTTGCTCGATGCGGGCCCGCATCTCGCGGGCCGCCTTGTTGGTGAAAGTCACGGCCAGGATGCGGTCGCCCGGGACCTGCTCGACCTCCATGAGGTAGGCGATACGGTGGGTGAGCACGCGGGTTTTGCCCGACCCGGGTCCGGCGACGACCAGTACCGGTCCGCTGGTCGCGAGCACGGCTTCGCGCTGCGCGTCATTCAGCCCGCTGAGAAGTTCGGTTGCGATAGCGGACGTGATCGAATCCAAGGGCGGCGGTCTGCTCCGGACGTCTCTAGACCCGCAACGGGGGCGTGAGAAGTCTAGCATCGAGGCTGGTGGCATCCTGCCGGTTAGGCCCTCCCGGCCCGCCGCGTTTGACGCTCCGAAGCCGATCCAGTTACCATTTTCCCTAGAATTGCCGACGTAGCTCAGCGGCAGAGCAAGGGACTCATAAGCCCTTGGCCGGTGGTTCGATTCCACCCGTCGGCACCAGGTGAACCCCACGAGAAATCACACACGCGGCGAGCGATCCGGAAGCGCGGCGTCTCCTGCGAGGCGGCGCGGCCGAGCCCGCCGGCGTACGCCGGTCGGGTTCGAGCAGCGCCTGCTGGCTCGCGCACGGGCCGTGGAGTTCGCGGCTCACGATCGGATCGCGGTCGGATTCTCCGGCGGCCGTGACTCGCTGGCGCTCGCCGCCGCGTTGGGGTGGGTGCAGGCGTCCCTCGGCGTCGAACCGGTGCTCGTCCACGTCGACCACCAGTTGCGCCCATCTTCTGGCGACGAAGCAACGCGAGCCGCCGAACTTGCCGAATCGCTCGAACTGGAATTTCAGGCAGTTAGGGTTTCAACGCCGCCGACCGATATCCATTCCGGAGTCGGGGTGGAGGAGGCGGCACGCCGGGAGCGCTACCAGTGTCTTTTCGAGGTGGCGGCGTGCTTCGGTGCGCGCGCCGTGGCCACGGCGCATCATCGCGGCGACCAGGCGGAGACGGTGCTGTTGCATCTCCTGCGCGGGTCGGGCGTGCACGGGGCCGGCGCGATGGCCGAGCGCTCGGCACCCCCATTCCCCGACCCCGGCTCCCCTCGCGACATATCCCCAGAGAACCAGGGAATCAGGGCATGGCTGTGGCGTCCATTGTTGAACGAGCCGCGCGAGGTCATCGAGGCGTACGTCGCGACACTGGGTCTGGTGCCTGTCGAGGATCCGTCCAACAGCGATACAGCGTTGCGGCGCAACGCATTGCGCCATGACGTGTTTCCGGTGCTGGAGACGCATTTCCCGGGTGCGGCGAGCGCGCTGGCGCGATACGCGGCCCTTGCCGCCGAAGATGACCGCGCGCTGCAAGCGCTGGCGCTGCCCGTCCTCAGGGCAGCAGTCGACCCGGGTGGACGGCTTGTGGCGGCTTCGTTGCGCGGGCAACCGCCGGCCGTTCAGCGGCGCGTGATCCGCGGCTGGCTGGAGGAGGCCACGAACGCGAACTGGCTCTCCGCCGAACGGACCGACGCCGTGCTCCTGCTTGCCCAATCAAGACAGAGTGGACCAGCGCTCGAGATCGGTGAGGGCTGGACGGTTCGCCTCGAGCGCGGGATGCTGAGCCTGGAGCGGACGGCGAGCCGAAACGAGGAGGGCCCATGACTTGCAGCGACGGGGAGCCACGCGCGGCCGGTGTGGCCCGGATCCTGATAGATGACCGCGAGATTCGGGCGCGGACCGCCGAGATGGCGAAGGAGCTCGATCAGACGTACGGCGATGACGTGCCCCTCCTGGTGGGAGTGCTCAATGGCGCCATCACGTTCATGACGGACTTGATGCGGGAGATGACGATCCCGCTCGAAGTCGATTTCATGGCGGTCTCCTCGTATGGCGCGGCGACGCAAAGCTCGGGCGTCGTGCGCATCCTGAAGGATCTCAACGAGGACATCGAGGGTCGACGCGTTGTTGTTGTCGAAGACATCGTTGACAGCGGTCTCACGCTGCAGTACTTGCTCGATGTGCTGCAGCGGCGGAACCCTCGCGACCTGCGAGTCGTCGCATTATTGAAGAAGGAGAAACCGGAGGCGATCGAGGTCCAGGTTGACCTGGTCGGTTTCACGATCCCGGACGAGTTTGTGATTGGCTACGGCCTTGACTACGCGGGGAAATATCGCAATCTGCCGTATGTTGCGGTCCTCGATCCGAGAATGTATGCAGGAGAGTGAGGTTGCGTTAACCAGTGATATACTCGCGCCGCGCGGCACCGCGGCAAACCGATGATCACCCCGGTCCCTCGCGGGAGATTCGTTAATGCCTGAACAGCGTTGGCTACGTGGAAGTCTGGTCTGGATCGTGCTCATCGTCGCGGTCTTGGCCATGTGGGCGACGTTCGTCAGCAACGACGGCGCGCCAACGGTACGCAGCATCGGCCAGGTCGCGCAGGAAGTGCGTGACGGCAAGGTGCAGCAGCTCGTCCAGGCGGAGGGCAGCCGCGAGGTCCAGGTCAGGTACAAGCAGGAAGCGGGTCTTCGCAACGCGGTGACCACCATCCCGGCCGAAACAGACCTCCTTTCCGTGCTCGAGAACTACGGCATCAATGCCGCGGATCTCCCGCCGGGATTGCTCGAGTTCGAGCCGGCAAGCCGCTGGGGCGCCTGGCTGGGGGCGCTGACCTTCATTTTGCCCACGCTCCTGTTGATCGGCATCTTCGTCTTCTTCATGCGCCAGTCCCAGGGCTCCAACAACCAGGCGATGTCGTTCGGCAAGAGCCGCGCCCGGCTCTTTACGGCGAACCGGCCATCGGTCGTCTTCTCGGACGTCGCCGGTGTCGAAGAGGCCAAGGAGGAGCTGGTCGAAGTCGTCGAGTTCCTCAAGTACCCGGAGAAGTTCGCGGCCCTGGGGGCGCGAATTCCGCGCGGCGTCTTGCTGGTTGGACCGCCGGGTACTGGAAAGACGCTGCTTTCACGGGCGGTCGCCGGCGAGGCCGGGGTGCCCTTCTTCAGCATCTCCGGATCAGAGTTCGTGGAGATGTTCGTCGGCGTCGGCGCCAGCCGCGTGCGCGATCTTTTCGACCAGGCGAAGCGCAATGCACCGTGCATCGTCTTCGTCGACGAGATCGACGCGGTGGGCCGTCAACGTGGCGCGGGACTGGGCGGCAGCCACGACGAGCGGGAGCAGACGCTCAACCAGATTCTGGTCGAGATGGACGGGTTCGACTCCTCGACGAACGTGATCGTCATCGCGGCCACGAACAGGCCGGACGTGCTCGATCCGGCGCTGCTGCGGCCCGGCCGCTTCGACCGCCAGGTGATTCTCGACCGCCCCGATATCCAGGGCCGGGTGGCGATCCTGGAGGTTCACGTCCGGGGTAAGCCGCTCGAAGAGAACGTCTCGATCGAGGGGCTGGCCCGGCAGACCCCGGGATTTTCCGGAGCCGATCTGGAGAATCTGGTCAACGAAGCGGCAATCCTGGCCGCGCGCAAGAACCGCAAGACCGTTGGCCGGGACGAGCTGACGGAAGCGATCGACCGCGTGATCGCGGGTCCGCAGCGGAAGAGCCGGGTCATTTCCGACCGCGAGCGGATCATGACCGCCTATCACGAGGCAGGCCACGCGCTGGTGGCGCGGATGCTGGCGCACGCCGACCCGGTACGCAAGGTGAGCATCGTGGCCCGCGGCATGATGGGTGGTTACACGCGAGTCGTGCCGGACGAGGACCGGCTCTTCAAGACCAAAGCCCAGTTCGAGGACGAGCTGGCGGTCTACATGGCCGGCCACGTGGCCGAGGACATGGTCTTCGAAGAGCAGTCAACCGGCGCCGCGAACGACATCGAGCGCGCCACCGGACTGGCCCGCCGCATGGTTACCGAGTTCGGGATGAGCCGTACGCTGGGACCGCGGGCTTTCGGCAAGAAAGACGAGCTGATCTTCCTGGGCCGGGAGATCAATGAGCAGCGAAACTACAGCGACGAGGTTGCATACCAGATCGATCAGGAGATCCAGGAGCTGATCGACGCGGCCCACGAGCGCGCGCGGGTGATCGTTGAGGGCAACGCCGACAAGCTGCAGAGGATCGCCGATCTCCTCCTCGAAAAAGAGACGATCGAGGGCGAAGAGCTCGAGGAATTGTTCGAGACGCCGCGACCCCGACCCGACCTCGTCGGCCCGCCGAGCGGCCGTCCGGGACGGGGCTTCGTGCCAGGAACGCAGCCCGCCGAGCAACCGGCGGCCCGCGGCGAACGCGATCTGCCGCCCAGTCCGGGGCAGCTACGGCCGCAACCGGCGGATTGATCTGATCGAGAACTGATTGCGAGAAACACAAACGACCCGGTGCATGGCACCGGGTCGTTCTGTTCCTTGGCTCGGGTGGAGGCGGGGGGACTCGAACCCCCGACCTCTACAGTGCGATTGTAGCGCTCTCCCAGCTGAGCTACGCCCCCGTGCGTGGACCGATTGAGTATACGGACTCTGACGACCCACGGTCAAAGCACGAGCCGACACCGCACCGGTAGACTGCGGATTTGGCACGACGTATACTCGATAGAACGATGCGGGGGTAACTCAGTTGGTAGAGTACCTGCTTCCCAAGCAGGCTGTCGCGGGTTCGAGTCCCGTCCCCCGCTCCACTCACCAACGTATCTATGCCAGTTTTACCCTCAAAGTCACCACAGCCGATTCCTTGACACAGGCCGGTTCCCCTCGTGATTCCACGATGTCCTGAATTCGCGGGTCAAACCGAAAGCGACCCGGGAGTCTTGGACGACAGGATCCATACGGCGCGTCTGAGCCTTGTCCGCGCGATAGCGCATCGTCTGGATCGGCAAGATGACGCGCTCCGGCTCATCAGCCGCCCCGGCATGCAATGTGCACTGAAATTGGTTGAGAAGCCACCTGACGGTGGGTAGATCCTACCTCGCTCTTGCCGTAGTGATCCGGCTCACCTCAGCACGATTGATGGAGGCAACTGATGACAGAGCGCGATCAGGACGATGACGCCGGACTAAGCACCGATGACGGGGTCCGCATGCACTTTGGAACCAGAATCGGCACCGAGCCGGGGCAGAGTGGTGGAGCCGACATCAGCGGTGCGCCGGGCGGCGGCACCGGCTGGGGCTCCTTGCCGGAAGGCATGGGTACTCACGATGACTCGTCGGGTCTCACGGGCGCGGAAGCCGCCGGAGCTGAAGAAGAGGACAACGGTGCCGGGAAGCCGAGGATGGGATCCCATCACGGCGAGGTCGCAGATAGCGGCGTGAATACCGCGCCGGTGGGCACGTAGCGCTCGTTGGTCCTCACCGTTCGGAGCGCAAGGTGTCAGGTTTGTAGCCACCCGCATGGCGAAACTTTTCGGGAGCCGCCGGTTTTACGAAGTTACAAAGAAGTAGAGCGTTGACCTAACCGACTACGCTTGTGCCCCTCGATCCAGCACCTCAAGCACCGGGGCAAATGCCTCGATTCCAGCGACTGAGACGGGATCGATCCAGACCATCATGTGCTCGACTCGCGCCTCCGCATAGCGGCGGATCTCGGCTGCTAGCTCCTCGGGCGTGCCGGTAAGCGGCCACGGAGCCATGACCCACTGCCGGGGCTGCATCGCATGTCGGGACGAATTTAGCAGATCGACCTGGATGCCGATGATCCGGGAGAGCGATGCCGGGTCACGACCCACGTCATGGCAGGCGGCGTCGACCCTGGCGTTGAGCGCCTGCACGGCGGCGACGTCGTTCTGGCGGTCGGCATTCCAGGCGTCGCCGTAACGAGCCGCGAGATGGAGCATGCGATCGCCGCTGCCGCCGATGAGGATGGGCGGTCCTTCAGGACGCGGCCCGCGAGGGCGGAGCTCGCAATCGCGGGCGGTGTAGTAGGCGCCCTCGAAATCGACGTGACCGGTTCGCAGCAGCGCCGTGACGATCTGTAACGCCTCCGCGAAGCGGCTGACGCGGTGGCCATAGGGGAATCCGAAGGCGGCGTATTCCGGTTCATGCCAGCCGGCGCCGAGACCGAGGATCAACCGGCCGCCGCTGATCTCTTCGATGCTGGCGGCCATCTTCGCAATCAGGCCGGGGTTACGGAAACTGGTGCAAGCGACGAGCGGACCGATCTCTATGGACCGTGTCGTCGCCGCAAGGGCCGCCAGGAGCGACCATGCGTCCCACGCGCCCTGCTGGTGGACCTGGGGGAAGCGGAAGAGAAGATGATCCGGCAGCCAGAAGGAGTCGAACCCGATTTCCTCCGCACGCTGTGCCATTGCCGCGATCTCGGTCCAGCGGAGAAAGCTCCCGTTCCACGGCTGCTCGAAGTGCGGAACAAAGAGGCCGATCTTGAACGGTCGCCGGCGTGCATCCACCGCTTTGACCCTTCTGGAAGTTTGCTAGATGGGTTGCAACATAGTCCTAGATACCAGTCGCATCGTGGCAAGGTGATGCCTGCCACGCCCGCGTCGCCCCTACAGATGCCCGGCACAAATGCACTCCAGATTCGCCTGGCTATCGCTCTGTGATAACGCTTCGTCCGTCATCTGCTCGCGGAGACCGCACTGAACCAGACGAAACCAGGAGCCGACTGAGACGTCCGAACGGGGATGCCCTTTGCTCCATCCACTAGCGGATGGTCGACGGCAGGATGTGCATTTGGCTGCGGTATTTGGCGACGGTCCGGCGCGCAATGCGAATGCCGTGATCCAGGAGACGATCGCTGATCTGGGCGTCGCTGAGAGTGGTCCCGGAGGCGCACTCGTCGCTGATGATCTGCTGGATCACGTGCTTGATGCTCAGCGAGGCGGCGAACAAGTCGCTCATCGGGATGACCTTGCGTGACGGCAGCATGATGAACTTGCCTGCGACGGCGCGGCTGCACGTCGATTCATGCACACCCAGCGCGTTCGCCACTTCGCTGCGCGTCAGCGGACGCAGACCGCGCGCATCGCCCCGGATGTACGCTTCCTGATAGGCGCAAACGTACTCGGCCACCCGCAGCAGCGTTTGCTTGCGCTGTCGCACTGCCCAGATGAACTGCTGCGCGCGGGCGACCTGGGCCTTGGCGTGGGACACCGTCGCCTGATCCATCAAGGACGGGTCGATGGCGTCAGGAACATCCTGGGTGGCTGCGTCCGGCTTGGCAATCGCCCGGTAGAACGCCTCGGTGTGCAATCGGTCATAAATGGCGTTCGGCACCTCGATCCAGAGCTGGTCGCCCTCCAGGGTCACCACCACGTCGGGCACGACATGGCCGCCACTGGACGGCGCGGTCCAGGTGGTCGATTGATTCGACTGCAATGGATGAGGGGTAAGCTGATCGCGAATGAACGACTGGGCGGCTTCGACCTCGGCCGGTTCCACGCCCAGCGCCCGCGCGATGCGCGCGATCCGCTTGGAGCCGAGTTCTTCCAGGTGATCTTCGATGACGCGCTTGACGACGTCGGGAACCTCCACGCCTTCGGCGCGTAGATAGTCGACCTGGAGCAGCAGGGATTCCTGGAGTGAGCGGGCGCCTACGCCCGGCGGCGCGATCTCCTGAATCGTTTGCAACACCTTCTCGACATCTTCCATGCTCGTACCGGTCTCAACCGCGATCTCCTCGACGCCGAGCGAGAGAAAGCCCCGGTCATCGATGGCGTCGACGAGAACCAGGGCGATCCCCCGCTCGTGGGCTTCGCCCAAGCTGGCCATTGCGGACTCGAGAATTTGTTCGCGGACGTCCATCGCGCTGGCGATCAGGGTCATGGGATCAAAATCGGGGTCGGCGGTACTGGGGGCGCGATATTCCGTCTCTGTACGTGGCATGACCTCGTCGGTGCGTGTCGCAGGCGCCGGTTCGGCGCGCGCCGCGCGGCATGTCGCGCACGGTTCGCCACCGGTGCGGCGCCCGCAAACGGGGCAGACGACACAGTCTTCCAGCTCCAGCGCCGGATTCTCATCGATCGCCTCGTTGATGGCGGCCTCGAGCTCGGTTTGCGACAGGCTGAGAATGTGATTGGCCTGCATCAGCAGCGGCGAAAAGCTCTGCTGAAACTCGACGTTCTGCTCCATGTGCGTCGTTTGGGTCTGCATAGGTGGTCGCTTATCGCTCCTTTGAACCGGCCACGCATGCTGTCGCGACGGCGTCCGTTCGAACTCGACACTCGTGAAAGCGGCCTACCGGCAGCCAACCATGGCGCGATCCACGCGTCCCAGGCGGGTACGTGGAAGGGTCATCTTCTCGTCGGCTGGCACGCACGTTGCACGAGCGTGCGGGGCCGACCCGAGAGTCGCGGATCTGCCATTGTGCGCGCCCATACTAGCAAGAATCGTGCCAGAAACCACCCGCTATTTTCAAGGCCGGATGAGGCAGAGTCGGGGGTCCGTAGACTCCCGACTCTGCCTTCCGCTCACGGGCTATGCATTGGGGATGTCGAGACGTCTGACCTGGGTCACCGTCTCAGAAGTGGAACTGGGGGGGCTGACCGTTCACTTCGCTGGTCGCCCAACTGAGGAGTTCGAATCGACGCGTTGAGGAGCCCGTGAGTATCTCGCGGGAGTGCCCAAAGAAGGACACCCCGTTGTTGGATTAGCGCTGTTGCCAGGACCGAAGCACCGCTTCGCGCGTGGCCTCCACGGCGGCGCTGTCGGCTCGATGCCCGTCTTTCTCGAGCTCGCGGATCACCACGCCGGGCATGATCTCGTTGATGCGCATGATGGCGTCGGCGTGATCCCGAAGGTGACGCTCCGCCAGCGACGCGACACGGCTGTCGCCAAGCGCGGTCGAGGTGGTGTGCAGCATGGAGTAGCTGATGGCCGCCAGACTGAAGGCCGCGTAGTCGTCTCGCAGGCCCTTGGAGACACCTTCAGTGCGCAGGAGGTCGATGATGCCGGCCGTCTTGCCGAACAGCGCCGCTCCGGCCTCTTTGATCGGCGAGCCGATGGTCTTGCCCGTGGTCTCCTCCAAGGCCTTCAGCGTGTCGCGATGCTGCTTGACCATGTCGTGGAAGTCGCGCACCGCCGCTAGAGCCATCGGATCGTCCTTGACCTCCGTCAGCTGGCGGTCGAGGGCTTCTTCGATATGCGACTCGAGCGCGGCCATATCGCCCACGTAGTCCGCGATCGTCTGCCGATGTTTGTCGCTCACCTCTGGTGAAATGGTCGTCTGCGCCATGCCGTCTCCCCTCCTGAAGCTGCGCGGTGACGTGCGGTTCCGATTGCGTCAGTCCGAAGCTGCCGAGCTCGAACTCGTCTGCCCGGTTGATCCCTGAGCCTGTCTCAACCCGTCCGAGATATTCCTGATCGCTTCCTCGACCGAAATCTCGGACGCTTGTGCCGCGGATTGGATCGAGTCCATCGTGATGTGGCGAGAATCGCCGTGGCTCTCATTCAGTTCGCCGCAACCACAATCGAGGCACATGGTGCTGATCCTCCCGGCCGACTGGCCGTCTGCACTCGGTGTATCGGTAATGAGCCAACGTCGCGTTGCCATCGTTTCCTTGCAGATTTCATGCCATATCGCGACCGCGGCCCGCCGGGGGCTGAACGCGTGTCGTTTGCGGGAAGGTGGTAGAGTCGCAGTGGAATGATTGCCTTTTTTGGGTCGTGGAGAGAACGTGGCGTACCGAATCTTGATCGCTGATGACAGTGCCGCAATCCGGGACGTGCTGCGCGAAGCACTCATCGATGAGGGCTATGACGTCTCCGAGGCTGCCTCCGGCGATGATGTGCTGGCCGAATTCAACGGCAACGGCGCACCAAGGCCCGACCTCGTGTTGATGGATATTCGAATGCCCGGGAAAGATGGCATCGAGGTTCTGCGAGCGTTGCGGGCGTCACGCGATGCGGAACTGCCGATCATCGTCATGACGGCGTTCGGTTCCGCCTCGACGGCGATCGAGGCGATGAAGCTGGGGGCATTCGACTATATCGCCAAGCCGTTCGAACTCGAGGAAGTGACTGTCGCTATCGAGCGCTTCTTCGAGCGCCAGGATCTGAGCGACCGGGTCGTGCGCTTGCTGGTCGAGAGCAACCGGGACGAGATCCTCATCGGCGACAGTCCCGCCATGCAGGACATCTACAAGACCGTGGGGCGGGTTGCCCGGTCAGATGCGACGGTGCTAGTTTCCGGGGAGACCGGGACCGGCAAGGAGCTGGTGGCCACGGTCATCCACCGCAACTCGACCTACTCCGCCGGACCGTTGATCAAGGTCAACTGTGCGGCGCTGCCCGAGACTCTCCTGGAGAGCGAGCTGTTCGGGCACGAGAAGGGTGCATTTACAGGGGCGATCGCTCAGCGTAAAGGTCGCTTCGAGCTCGCCAACAAGGGCACCATCTTTCTCGACGAAGTCGGAGAGCTAACGCTCGCCACACAGAAAAAGCTCTTGCGCGTGCTCCAGGAGCGGGAGTTCGAGCGCGTCGGTGGCACGGGCAGCATCAAAGTCGACACCAGAGTGGTGGCCGCCACCAACAAGGACCTACCGCGGGAGATCGACGCTGGAAACTTCCGGGAGGACCTCTACTACCGGCTCAATGTCATCGCCATCGAGCTGCCGCCTCTGCGCGAGCGCTATACAGATATCCCGTTGTTGGTCGAGCATTTCTTGCATAAGCATCGCTACGGTCGTAGCTCTGCACCGGCTCGCATTAGCCAGGAAGCGATGAGCCGCTTGCTCGCGCATGACTGGCCGGGGAACGTGCGGGAGCTGGAGAACACCATCGAGCGCGCGGTGATCATGGCGCGCGGCGGCGTGATCGCCGCCGACCACGTGACCTTCCCCGGGCAGGAGACGCGCCGGCCGGTCGACGTGACGCAAGCCATCGCGGACGGCACGTCGCTCGATGCATTTCTCAAAGACATGGAATCGCGATACCTGCGAGAGGCGCTACGGCAGGCCGGGGGCAACGAATCCGTCGCGGCCGGCCTCATCGGGGTCGACCTGGAAGAACTCCGAGGCCGCGTGGCGCGTACCGAAGGAGAGTGAACGCGCTCCCTGACGCCATCGGAGCGAATGACCGGAGAATGCCTGTCGACGATGACGAGTGGCACAGTGCGTGCGGGGCCTGCCCCAAGCGGGAACGCGCGTCGCGGCCGGCTGTGGTCCGTACAGGAAGACCAAACGACAGTCGGAAGTCAGGTCATGGGCAGAATGGTGCTGGTCGTCGACGACGATGAAGGTGTACGCGCGGTCATGGCGACCGCTCTCGAAGACGACGGCTGGACCGTCGAAACGGCAGAAAATGGCCGCACCGCCCTGGAGACGCTCAACCGGGCGCGACCCGATGCCATCATCCTCGATCTCAGAATGCCGGTGATGGACGGGCTAACCTTTGCCGAGCGGTACCGAGAGTTCCCTGAACCGCGCGCGCCGCTGATCCTGATATCCGCCACAGTCAGCGAGACGGCAGTGCAGGCCACCGGCGCCGTAACGGGTCTCCGTAAGCCGGTCGACCTCACCGTTCTGCTCGACACCGTGAGGGAGTTCGCGGTCGAGCAATCCGCATAGTCACGGCAGAGACATGGAAACGGGGACCGCAGACGCGGTCCCCGTTTCCATGAGTGGCGATACGGCTACCGCGTAGCGACGACCGTTCGCGACCCTGGCAGCACCATCCGTTCGTTCCGTCCAACCATTCCGCCCAGTGTCGCCGCACCGATGGCGAGAATGATGGCGATTGTGGTACCCCATGCACCTGGACCAGCAGCCTGGGATGCGGTTTCCTGTGCCTGTTGCGCCGCTTGCTCGACTTCGGCAGGAACCGCGGCAGCCGGGTCCTCAGCAGCCTGGTCGGCTGCGGTCTGCGCCTCCGGGGGGACAGCGCCTTGGTCGACGGCCTCCGTGGCCACTGGGGCCGCGGCGCCGGCGATATTGGTCACAGTCGAGGCAAAGAATCCCAGCGCACCCGTGAGTGCCGTCGTGGCAAGCCACAGGAGCAGCAGCAGCGTTGCCGCTCCAGTCACGAATCCGTTGAGCGGTCCATCTGACTCGGAGAGAGTTGCCGCCGCGCGCGCGGCCATCCAGCCGCCGACAAAGAAGGCGACGAGCAGGCTCAAACCGCCCCAGATCCCAGCGGCGGTACCCCAGGTTTGGGGATCATCTCCGCCGAGGGTACTGACGCCGAGAGCGAGCCCCAGGACGGACAAGAACAAGAGAACCGCGAACGCCGTGACCACTCCGGCGATAATCGGTCCCCAGCGAATTCGATCCCGCATGGGTACATCTGCCACGTCAACTTCCACTGCTGGTACTCCTATCACTCCTGTCGCCCCCGTCGAAGGTGGCAACCCTGTCGAGTCAAATCGTCCGGTCGCGGACGATTCCGCCGCTCGGCTCCCGAGAGGATCGGTATTCATCGAACGTCCTCCTCCATGCCAGCGGAGCTGGCCCAGGCGAATCTGCCCATCCTAGAGCCGGGCGCGAATTCGCCAGTCACCGGATTGCCCTCCCCACTCAGCCGCATCTGTCGAGCCACAGACATCCGGCGCGGCACCTAGGTGCTCTCCGAGCCGACTCGTGTCGATGAGGCGAGAGACACGATCATGGCTCTAGTACAACGATTCGGCTGTCACCGAATCCACGCCACACTGAGGGCGCTCGGCGCCACCGAAACTATGCACGCGCCGTGCCATCTGAGCCCTGGTAGCGAAGCCGTACGGCTGCCGCCAAGCGAAACGGTACAAGTGGGCTGCAGGGGCCTCAGCGACCTGCGATCAGGCTGATCCGGCGGCGAAGCCGGCAAACGCAACAGCGCCACTGTGAATTAGGATGGGGATCGCGCTGGTTGCCTACGACATTGATGAAGGGCCTGTCGCGGCTGAGGTGGCGCACTGGCTACGGATCCATCGGATGAGCGCGAATCGCAAGAGCACCGATATCGAGTCTGCATCGCGCAATCTCTTGCGCTCCCGCGCCCGCCATCAAGTACGCAACATATCCCAGGAGATCAGCACCCGGTGGAGAGAACTCGCATTGAAAACGTGTTGAACACATGCAGACGCCCCGGACGGGGCCGGGGCGTCGCGGGATGGGTGGTCCGGTATGCGGACCGGGTCGACGATCGGGAGGGAAGGGGAACCGATCGACGATGTAGGTATGATCGGTCGTAGTGTCTGGCGGGCAAAGATCCGTTTGGGCCTCCGGATGGGCCCATTCGTACTCTGAGAAGCAGGACCCGACAGCTAGTTGACGTCACTAAGCTCCAGAAGGCTGAGGCGAGAGAAAGGACCGCGGGATGGGCGTGTACGATCGACTCGGTATACGGCGGGTGATCAACGCGGACGCGACGTTGACCCGGCTCGGTGGGTCGCTCATGTCGTCCGAGGTCCTCGATGCCATGCGCGAGGCCGCGGGCAGCTTCGTCGACATGTACGAGCTGCAGCAGGTTGTGGGGAAACGACTCGCCGAGCTAACGCGCAACGAGGCCGCATACGTCTCGACAGGAGCGGCCGCCGGGCTGGTGCTGGCCACCCTGGCGGCGATGACCGGGGGCGATCTGCCGACGATCGCCGACCTGATCGAGAGAGGGGAGGCACCGAGAAACGAGGTCATCATCCATCGCGCGCACCGTATTCCGTACGATCCGGCGATCCGGCTGGCGGGAGCGCGTATCGTCGAGATCGGCAATCGCCTGCAGACATTCCCCTGGGAACTGGAGGCGGCGATCGGTCCGCGTACGGCAATGGTTTTCTATTCCGCGGGCGTTCATCTCGCCGGTGGTGCGCTCCCGCTGGCAGAGGCAGTGGAGATCGCGCACGCCCACGGCGTCCCGGTGGTCGTCGATGCCGCCGCGCAGCTCCCACCGACGGAGAATCTGTGGCGGTTCACCCGGGAATTCGGCGCGGATCTGGCGGTGTTCTCGGGAGGGAAGGACTTCCGTGGACCTCAGGCCAGTGGGCTACTCGTCGGCACCGAAGCGATGATCGCGGCCGTCGCCGTCAACGGCTCACCCCACCAGCGACTCGCCCGCCCGATGAAAGTCGGCAAGGAAGAGATGATCGGGCTACTTGTGGCGGTGGAGCGGTATGTCAATGAAGATTGGCACGACCGGGTGCGCCGTTATGAGGGAACCATCGAGCGCTGGATCGACCACTTCGACGGCGTGCCTGACTTGGCCGCCTCGCGCGCCTTCCCGAACGAGGCCGGGCAGCCGACGCCGCGCTGCCGCATCACGTTCGCTCCCCACACCGGGTTGAGTGGCGCCGAGGTGGCCAGGTTGCTGTGGGAAGGGGACCCACGGATCGCCGTCGCCGTCGATGGACCAGAGGCAATCTCGATGACCCCCGAGCTTCTCGAGGAAGGTGACGAGTCGATCCTGTTCGACCGGATTGCTTCGCTCACATTGCAGCCAGCGGCCGCATCAGTCTCGTGATCTCAGGCCGTGTCGAGGTCGTGTAGGGACGAGGAGTGCCGAACTCCTACCGATCCGCGTCGTAGCGGGCCAGGATGAGGCACGCGTTCTGACCGCCGAGTCCGAACGCGTGCTTGGCGACCACGTCGATCGTGGCGGCCCGCGCGGCGCCATGGACGATGTCGAGACCGATCTGCGCGTCCGGCGTCTGGTAGTTGAGCGTGGGCGGAATGGTCTGGTCGGAGATGGTACGCACTGCCGCGATCGTCTCCAGCGCACCTGACGCACCCATGCAGTGGCCGAGGGCGCCCTTCATGGAGGTGACAGGAATCGATGCGGCGCGCTCCCCGTAGATGAGGCGAATCGCCGTCGATTCGGCGAGGTCACCCGCGGGCGTCGAAGCCGCGTGGGCGTTGATGTGATCGACGTCCTCTGGGCTGACCCCGGCATCGTCAAGCGCGGAGCGCATGGCGCGGGCGCCACCCGTGCCGTCCGGCAATGGCGCAATCGGATGATAGGCGTCATTCGACGTGCCGAAACCGAGGACTTCGGCGTAGATGCGTGCGCCGCGGTTCAGGGCATGCTCGAGATCCTCGAGGATGAGCATCGCGGCGCCCTCGCCCAGGACGAACCCAGCCCGTGAGGCATCGAACGGCCGGCTGGCAGCACCTGGATCGTCATTGCTATCGGTCACCAGCGCTCGCATGACCGCGAAGCCTGCCGCGTACATGGGGTGCTTCGTCGATTCCGTCGCCCCGCCGATCATGATCGGCGCGTTGCCGTCCCGGACTTCTTCGAACGCCTCGCCGATTGCCTGGGCACCAGTGGCGCAGGCCGTGGTCAGCGTCAAGCTGGGACCGTTCATGCCGAAGCGGGACTGAATGCCATATCCGGCCAGGTTATGCGGGAAAGAGACGTGGAGATGAATGGGCACCCCACGTACGCCACGCTCCTTGTACGACTCCCAGGCATCGAGAAAATCGTCGTGAACCCCGGCGCCGCAGGTCCCGATGACAGCGCCAGCGGTTTCCAGCGAGGTTGTTGGTGCAAGAGACTCACAGTCGATCAGCCCGGCATCCATCAAGGCTTCGCCGGCGGCTTCCACCGCCAGCCGTGCGAAGCGCGATGTGTTGCGAAGCGTCTTCCCCTCGAGGAACCGGTTGGGAACGCTCTCGTCATCGACATCACCGCGGATGGTGCAGTTGATGATGGCGGGATCGAGATTCTCGGCGGTACGGATACCGGACTCACCGGCCAGCAACCGCTCCCACAGCTCATCGGCGCTGGGTCCAAGCGAGGAAACCGCCCCCAGACCAGTGACGACCACCCGGCGCTGCGGTCGCGGTCGATTCCGTTCGTATTGTGTCATCGTGTCGGCCTCGGCATATTCGCGTTCAGATTTGGTATGGGGAGGAGTTCAACGCTCCACATCAACTCAAAAGTATGATCGAAATCGTCACGGGTGATGAGGGTGTCAGGGTGGTTACTCGCTCAGCGCCTGCGGACGCAAGTGGTGATCCGGTGATAGGGGAACGAAAGCAGACTCCCTATCACCCGATCACCTCATAACCCGATCACCCTCTCGATGACCCTTGTAACCAGCGTGGTACGTGGCGACAAAGCCATCGACCGTCCATGCCGCGCGACCGACGAAGAGCCCGTCGATATCCGGGAGCGCGGTGAACGTGCCGGCATTGCCTGGGTCGACGCTGCCGCCATAGAGAATTGGAATCTCGGCGCCAGAGCCAGCGAACAGATCTTCGCAACCGGATCTGATGAGCCTGGCAATTGGTTCGACATCCCCGGGGCTGGCTGGCGTGCCGCCGGCGCCGATCGACCAGACCGGTTCATAGGCAATCTGAATGAGCCCCAGCTGCTCCGGTTGAGCGCCGTGCAAGCCGATCCGTAACTGCCGAAGTACCGTCTCACCGCCAACGTCGAACGATCGTTCCTCGGCTGTCTCACCGACGGCGAGCAGAACGCGCAGGCCAGCGTTGAGCGCCGCGAGCACCTTGCGATTGAGGTCTACGTCAGTTTCGTGGAAGTAGCGGCGTCGCTCGGCGTGACCCAACAGGACCAGATCGACGTCGAGGGCGAGCAGCATGCTCACCGAAATCTCACCCGTATAGGCGCCGTCGGGCGCCCAGTGGACGTTTTGCGCGCCGACCCAGATCTGATGTGGTGGCTGGCCAGCGACGTCTTTGACTGCCGATAGTGACGTGAACGGCGGAATGACAAAGAGATGCGTATCAGTGGCGATCTGGATCGACGCGGAAAGCTGCTGATAGAACGCCGCCGATTCGGCCGGCGTTTGGTTCATCTTGAAATTGGTGCCGAAGACAAACGGGCGAGCCATTAGGAGGGTGTTGGGGATTAGGTCATGGGGTGATAGGGAGAACGACAGGTTGTCTCCTATCACCCCATGACCACGAGCGGAGCGAGTAATCACCCATCACCCTCCGTCGAAGATCGCGCGCCCGATGCGCACCGAGGTGGCCCCCTCCTCGATGGCTACGCGAAAGTCATCGCTCATCCCCATCGACAGCGTGTCGAGATCGACCGTGGAGTGCTCGCGTTGCAACGCGTCTCGCAATCCGCGCAGTGCTGAAAAGACCGGCCGGGTTTCTTCCGGGTCGGCGACCAGCGGCGCTATGGTCATCAGCCCATCGGGGCCGCAGCCAGGGTGAGCGTACCAGGAGTCGCATCAGATCTGACGCGGACTCGGGTGCGCAGCCCGCCTTCTGCGGTTCGCGCGCGACATTGACCTGGAGCAGCACCGAGACGGGCTCGCCACGGCGCTCGGCTTCTTTCTCGAGCACGTCGATCAGCGAGATGCGGTCGACCGATTCGATGATGTCGAACAGCGCCATGGCCGGCTTCACCTTGTTGGATTGAAGTTGTCCAATCAGGTGCAGCACCGTCCCATCCGGCAGCGGCCGCAAGTCCGCCAGCTTGCGTTTGGCGTCCTGGACACGGTTCTCTCCGAAATGGCGCAAGCCAAGTGCGTAGGCCTCGTCGATGGCGTCCCGGTCGACGGTTTTCGTGACGGCGACGATCCTCACATCTTCCGGCCGCCGGCCCGACGACCTCGAAGCGTCGGCAACCGTGGCGAAAACCTTCTCGACGCGAGCTCGCAACGAGGGTGAGCGAACACTCACCCTATCACCCTCGTTCACCCTTCGTGGATCGAGATCATCGCGCCGAAACGCCCCGTCTGCGCGCCCTGACCGCGGTGGGAAAACCAGTGGTCGCCGTCGCATTTGGTACAGATGCCGCTCACCTCCATATTGGCGGCACGCACACCGGCCCGGTTCAGGAGCAGTGCGTTGGCCGCGGTCAACGAGAACCGGTGGCGAAGGGGATCGGGCACCCGAAGAGTCTTGACCGGGGACGGGCCGCCCGTCGCCAGGGCCTCATCGGCGTCGGCTCCCGCTACCTGGCGCCAGGCGTCGACGACGTCTTCGCCCACGTCGTAGCAGCAGAGTCCAATGGCTGGACCGAGAACGACATGGACATCGTCGGTCCGTGTCCCAAAGGCAGCGGCCATGACCCTAAGCGTTGCACCGACGATATTCGCGACGGTTCCTCGCCACCCAGCGTGGACAACGCCGACGGCCGGCCCGCGGCGCCCGGCCCCGGGGTCGACGACCAGCACCGGCTGGCAGTCGGCATGCAAGGTCATCAGCACCGGTCCGACCTCGTTCGTCACCAACGCATCGCCGCGTCCGATTTGAGGCGATC
Organism: uncultured Chloroflexia bacterium; assembly: GCA_963724295.1. GTDB lineage: Bacteria > Chloroflexota > Chloroflexia > Thermomicrobiales > UBA6265 > JACCXM01. The sequence goes on from CAVRUC010000001.1 coordinate 90,395, forward strand.
CCGGTCTGGCGCCGTGCCCGGCGTGCGCCTTCGTGACGACGTGCACGTCTCGCCCGTGAATCTGACCCAGTGTGACCAGGTGCTCCGGTTCGAAACCCATTGCGGCGCACCAATGCCGGCGCATCGCCCAGGCGTCGTCCCGGTCACGAGGCGCGCTGAACCCGATGTTGCCATGGGCACGGCCCAAATCCTCGACGCGTCGGGTCAGCCCGTGCGCCACACCGGGAATCGACGAGAGCAGCTCGCTTTGCCAAGGCGCGACGGAGGGTGATGGGGTCATAGGGTGATCGGGTGATAGGAAGTCTGCTTTCGTTCCCCCTATCCCCCTATCACCACGAGCGGCGTGAGTAATCACCCTATCACCCTCGTTCACCCTCCGATCTCCCGCGCGGCGTCGAAGATCATCTGATCGATAACGCGCTCGACCGGGGCACGGTCGTCGGTGAAGACCGAACCGCCGGCTTCCATCGCGCGGATGTTTCCCGAGGTCAGGCTCCAACCCGCGACCTCGCGCACCGGTGATGCCTCGGGGAGGCGGTCGACGTTCTCGATGAGAGCATCGGCCGAGAGCGGCGATCGGCTCCCGACCAGGATCGTATTGGTGTACCGATCGACGTCGACGGCCACGACGTGGGGAAAGACGTCGCGCATGGTGGCCGCGAGCGAGTCGACGAGCCGGAAGTCGGTGCGGGTGCGACCGGCATTGACGACGGCCACACCGCCGGGCCGCAGGTGAGCGGAGACTTCCTGGAAGAACTCGCGCGAGGTCAGCTGGAACGGGATGTAGGGTTGGCGATAGGCGTCAACGCCGACCAGATCGAATGTCGCATCGGAGGCCCTCAAGGCATAGCGGCCATCCGCGACGATGACGTCGACATTCTGGAGCTCATCCAACGCGAAGTATTCACGGGCGACATCGTTGATCTCGGGGTCGATCTCGACGCCGGTGATCGGGATCGGACCGAAGGCAGCGGTCAGCTGCCTGGCCACCGTACCGCCCGCCAGGCCGATGAGGAGGACATCCCGCGGTGCCGGCATCCTCGAGGTTGTCGCTGGCGCCGCGCTCTCGACCATCAAGGGCGCGACCATGAAGTAATCCCAAGGGCCACCCGTGAGGAGCTGATCGGGATCGTAGACGGAATGGACGGCGTGGCCGTCGTTCAGGATGAGCGAGCGGCGCCCGTCTTCATCCACGACCTGAATGTAGTTATATGCGGACTCTCGCTCTTCGATAAGGACGCCACGATCGGGCGGCCGCACGCCCGGGGGCGAGGCCAACGCCAGCGCCGGAACGGCGAATGCAGTCAGTGCCGCCGCGAGAGCGAGCGGCCGGGCACGCGTCAGGACAAGCCCGGCTATCGCCGGAACGAGGAGCACCAGGCTGAGCGCGATGAACGTCGCGGCCGCACCGATCAGCGGGATCAGGACCAGCACTGGAATGAAGCTGCCGGTGATCGAGCCGATCGTCGAAAGCGCGTAGAGCGATCCCGCCGTCTTGCCGGCCGACGCCACATCTGACAGCTCGAGGCGGATGGCAAATGGCGAGATGAAGCCAAGGAGCGTGACGGGAGGCGCCAGGAGAAGCAACGTTCCCGCGAGCGACCCGTAGAACGCGCCGGCGTCGAGCTCGCGAAAGGCCTCCAGCGATCCTGTGAGCAGTGGCCGCGAGACGAACGGGATGGTGCCGATCGCGACTGCCGCGAGCGCGGTGACCGCGTACAGCACAACCGGCTCCGGTCGCCGGTCGGCAAGTCGTCCCCCGAGAAAGTACCCGAGCGCGAGAAACGCCAGAGTCAACCCGATCAGCGACGCCCAGATGAAGGTCGAGCTGCCGAAAAATGGCGCGAGAAGACGACTTGCGGTGAGCTCGACGCCAATCGAGGCAAAGCCGCCGGCAAACACCAGCACGTGGAGGAGCGGCGCCCCGGCAGCAACGCGCCGCTCCGCGCGGCCGCGCTCGGCGACCCTGTCATTTGCGTGAGGCGTACCCGCCTCGAGTCTGTCGACCTCAAGGATTCCGGTTTCGACCATTGGGTGAGGCGAGTCCGTCCTGTTCCTTCGCGTTGGACGCGCTCCAGGAGCACGTTGCATCCGCCGGCTGGAGTATAGTTCTGGTTCCCGCGAGTGGTATTCCCGAGTCGGCGCACGGCGGCGAAACCGAGAGTGAACGCGGCGCGTTGACTTTGATAGCACGGCGGTCTTGGGACGTTCGTGTCTTGACATCGTCGCCGATGCGTGTAGGCTAGTTGGTAGCCGCATGCCGTGGGGTGGCTGAGGCGCGGCGGGACTCCGGGCGGGAAGCGCGCTTCCGCGCCAGCGGCAGGCACAGCGTGAGAGGGGAGGAACTGGATCCAATGAAGAAGTTCATGAGCGGTCTTGCGATCGCCGCGATTGCCTCATCGGTCTTCCTGGGGGCCGCGTCGGCCCAGAGGGATGCAAGCGCTGGGAATGGCGGGGTTGTGACCTCTACTAGCGATGGCGGACCGGTCACGGTTGGTAATACTGACAGCGGCAACGCCAGTGGTTCGACCACTGTTGTCAACGCTGCCGAGTTGGTGGGAACCGAGGATCTTGCAGCGGCGATCATCGCCCTGGTCCTTGCAGGCGGATAAATAATCTGGTCCTTTTCTGCCGACGTAACAGAAGACCGGCCCGATGCGGGCCGGTCTTCTTCGTTTGTTGCACAGCGTCGCGGCTCACGTGTTCGCTGCCGACCATCCTCGTTGCCCGCGACCGCTCGCGTTACCTGCGTCCCGCCACTGCAGCTCACTCTGTTCTTTCGCAGGTTCAACTGCTGGTCCGCGGGCGTTTGCGATCGATTTCATTGGCACCCCACGTGAAGGCGCGGTCGCGCTACAGTCCTCGCAGGCACCAACGACCGCATTTCCGCCGATCACGCAATTTCGCATAATTATAGTTATCCGCAAACAAGATCGCAGGGGCGGAAATTCGGCCCCTAGCCGACCTGCTTGGTCGTCCGCTAGTTGAAGATCGTATCGGATCGCCCCATCCCTCGGCGGTTGAGCTTGTCAATGCGGGACGGCAGCGTCAGCCAGTCCACGGACTTAGGGACCGTTCGCGGCAAGCGGTTTCAAATCACCGGCGTCCGATCCTCGAACGATCTCCTCACGCCACGAACTTGCGCTTGTTGGCGACGTAGTCGACCAGGATGTATTCGCCCAGTCGATCCGGCGTAGCGACGAAGACGCGGCCGGAGTTGATCCGCATCAAGTCATTGATGAACTGCACCATGTATGGCGAGCGCTCGAGCATGAACGTGTTGATGGTGATGCCGTCGCGCGTGCAGCGGACGACCTCTCGCAGCGTCTCCTGGAAGGTGCGCGGCGTCGGTGGATAGCTGAAGCGGACGTGTCCGTTGTCGAAGTGGGCCGTCGGCTCTCCGTCGGTGATGACGATGATCTGCCGGTTGGCGCCCTTTTGCCGCCCCAGGATCTGGCGCGCGAGCTGGAACCCATGCTGCATGTTCGTGCCGTAGTTGTACTCGTTCCAATCGATCGAGGGCAGTTCGCCGGGTTTGATCTCTTGCGCCAGGTACGAGAAGCCGATGATGCTCAGGTGATCGCGGGGGTACTTGCCGCGGATCAGCGAATCGAGGGCCAGCGCCACGCGCTTGGCGGCGTTGAAACAGCCGTTGTAGAGCATCGAGCGGCTCATATCGACCATCAGCACGGTGGCCGAGCGCGTCGTGTACTCGGTCCGGTAGACCTCGAAGTCACGCGGTGAAAGCCGCACGCCGAGCCGGGGGTCGGAGGACTGTTGCCACGGGCGAGGATCGTTGCCGCTGACCGGGTCCGTACCTCCGACTTCCGACTCCCGACTTCCGACTCCCGTCCGCTGCACCGCGTTCATGATCGTCTTCGGAATATCGAGCAGGAACGGGTCACCGAACTCATAGGCCTTGGTGACGTCAGTGCGGTCGCCAGCGCCTCCTTCGCGGCGAAGATCGTGTTGACCCATGCGATCGCGTTTGAGATCGGCAAAGATATCGGTGAGCGCCTTCTCGCCGATCTTGCGCACGCCCTGCGGGGTCAGCTCGTAGCCGCGCCGGGTCTGCCGAATGTAACCGGCCTCTTCCAACATGCGCGCGATCTGCCGCAGCTGCTCGAGCTGCTCGCCCTCTTCCTCGCCGAGAAGATCCCGGATCTTGTCGTCGTCCAGCGCGGCCAGGTCGTTCCAGTCGCGAATGTCGCGAAACTGCGACTCGAGCTCGTCGTACTCACTGAGGCGGTCCATGAGCTGCATCGCCTGCTCGAGCGTCAGTGACTCGTCGCCCGAGAATTGATAACCGCGGCGCCATTGTTCCGGTGGAATCAGCGCGCCGAGATTCTCGCCGAGGCGCGACATCTCCTGGCGCAGCCCATCATCCTGCATGGCGGCCTGCATCAGTCCTTGCAGCTCGCCCCGCTGGTCAGCCGACATGCTCTGCATGAGCTGACGCATGGCGCCCATCTGCTGCTGCATGCGCTGCATCAGGTCGTCCAGCGAGTTGAGTCCGGGACCGAAGAAATGTCCCCAACGATGCATGAACTCCTGGAAACCAGGGTCTTCACCGTTGCGACGCGCCTCGAGCATCTCATTGAGCTCTTGCATCATCTGCCGCATCTCGGCGATGTCGTCGGGCGTCATCTGCGAGAGCGCCTGTTGCATCCCCTGGAACGTCTGCTGGGTCATCTGCTGCTGCAGCATGTCCAGCAGCTCCTGGAACTGCTGGCGCGCTTCAGGGGTCATGAAGTCATAGTCGGTCAGCGCCCGGATCGCCGCGGCGGGATCCGTGGGCAGCGCGTCAAGCTGTTGCAGACGCCGCTCGGCCATCGCTTCCAGGAGCTTCTGCAGATCGGCCTCCGGTTGCCCATTTGCTCCGCTTGAGTCTCCAGTTGCGCCGGACTCGCTCGCGCCCTGTTGGCCGGTCTGGACGTCCTGGCTCGCTTGACCAGCTTGCTCGCCAGGCTTCGCTGATGCGTCTGTCCCTTCCCTTGCCTCCTGCTCAGGTGAGCGCTCAGCTTCGCTCTGACCTGGTGGCGTCTTTCGCGCCTCGTCGAGGCGCTTTGCGATCCCCTGGCGTTCGGTTTCGACAATCTGTTCGATGCGGTCCGCGATATCACTGAGCATCGACTGCAGGTCGTAGCGTTCCAGTTGCTCCTGGCGACGATCGCGCAATCGTTGCATGAGCCCCTGTAGGCCCGGCACATCTTCGCCGTCAGGTCGTTGAAAGCCCCAGCGGAACAGCCGCTGCATGGCTCGGTTGACATCGCCGTCCTGCATCAGATCCTCGGACATGGCGCGCATCAGATCGTCCGCCGAGAGCGGTCCAATCTGCTGGGTGCCGTCCCAACGGGAATACCGCGAGCCAAAGCGATGGATGGGCATGGTGTCCTCCGAGTCGGCCCGTCGGTAAGTCGGTAAGGACGTGCGATCGACTGACCGACTTACCGACTCCCGACTTACCGACTAGCGGTGATAGCGCGCCGGTCCCGAGTAGGTGCTTTCGTCCTTGTTCAGACGGCGATTGAGATGCAGGCCCTCGAGAATGAACTCGACCGCAGAGGCGACGGCGGCCGGATTCCCGCCGACATCCAGTTTGGCGACCGCGTCGGCGACGCCATCGAGATGACTGAGCTGGTGGACGTAGTCGTGCGAGGGCATCATCTCCGAGGCGTCGACGGTCAATCCGTTGTCGAAGGCCAACACGAGCCGGTCGAAATCGCGCACCGAGAAGTAGCGGTTGAAAACTGCGGCAACGGCGCCCTGGACGAGCTTGTCGACGATCTGATCTTCCTGAATTTCGCCCAGTCCCTCGATCTCGATCTTGCCGGTCGTCGACGCGAGGACTCCGGCCAGGTCGGAGACGCGCGGAGCCGTCTGCCGCTCGCCGAGCCGGATGGCGCGGCGTGTCGCGTTGGAAACGATGTTCTCGTAGTTCGCCACGCTCATGCGAACCGACACCCCGGACCTCTGTGAGACGTCGTGCGAGCGGCGCGCCAGATGGGTCAGCTCGGCAACGATCTCCTTCATGAACAATGGCACCGTGGCCTCGATGCCGGCCGTGCCGTAGATCGATCGTTCCTGCTCCATGATCTCGATCTCGAGGTCGATGGTCTGCGGGTAGTGCGTCCTGATCTGCGATCCATAGCGGTCTTTGAGCGGGGTGATGATGCGGCCGCGATTGGTGTAGTCCTCCGGGTTGGCCGATGCCACAACCAGGATGTCGAGTGGCAGCCGGATCTTGTAGCCGCGGATCTGAACGTCACGCTCCTCCATCACATTCAGGAGGCCGACCTGAATTCGCTCGGCCAGGTCCGGCAGCTCATTGATGACGAAGACGCCGCGGTTCGTGCGCGGGATCAACCCGTAGGAGATCGTCAGCTCGTCGGAGAGATAGCGTCCCTCGGCGACCTTGATCGGGTCGACCTCGCCAATCAGGTCGGCGATGGTCGTATCCGGGGTGGCCAGCTTTTCACCGTAGCGCCGGTCCCGTCCGACCCATGCGATCGGGGTCGCGTCTCCACCCTCGGCTATCAGGTCGCGGGCATAGCGGGAGATCGGGTGGAATGGGTCGTCATTGATCTCCGACCCCGCGACTATCGGGATCAGCTCGTCGAGCAAATTGACCAGACTCCGCGCCAATCGGGTCTTGGCCTGGCCGCGCTCGCCGAGCAGGATGATGTCCTGGCCAGAGAGGATCGCGTTTTCGACCTGGGGAATGACTGTTCGATCATAGCCAACGATGCCAGGGAAGAGCTCATCACCCTTTCTCAGCCGGGCAATGAGGTTCTCTCGCATCTCTTCCCGGATCGAGCGGGCTCGGTATCCGGATTCACGGAGCTCGCCAAGGGTCGAGGGCCGGGCGCCCCCGTCGGCCTGGACGGCAGCGACGTCACTCACGGGTGTGGATCCTCTCTTCTTGTTGACCATCGCGTCGGGTGCCCTCTGGGCGATGCGGCAAAGCCGTTGAGGAACTCAGGAGAGATGGTGGCTCGACGCGTGATACCGCGCCTGTGTTGATGCTACTCGCCCGCCGGGCGATGACTCAAGGTTCCAGCTCTCTCGCACCCGTATCGGTGCACAAACTTCCCACTGGAAGGTGCGCGATTCGCCGGTCCCGCAACTCCTCCAGGATACGCTGGCGACGAGCAAGCTCTGGCTGTGGGAACCACATTACTGGATTCGGACTAGTCAGCCAAGGGCTCCTGGGATATGTCGTGTTGATCAGCGCCGGTCGGTGCGAAGCCGCGCAATGGCGACACCTTCCCGGGTTGGCTCCAGCCGCCAGATCCCCCGCACTCGCCGCCCGCTCTGTGTCTCCTCATCGCTGATCCAACACCACGACGAACTCGAACGCGGCCGTCTGGGCCGCACGGATATGAAGCGGGCTACCCGTCAACGCTCCGACAAAGTCGTGAACCGAATCCGCATGCGCTGTGGCCAGCAGCATGAAACCTCGCTGCGCGGTCTCCAGGATTCGTTCGACTGCCGGGCCCCACAGGTAGACCGGCAGATGGGGACTGATCTCGTTGATCATCAGCGCTGTCTCACGCGGGTTGATCGTGGAGTCTGTCAAGAACGCGAAGGTTTCGAAGCACCCTCGGAGGTAGACACGGCGCGTGTCCGGCGGCAGAAAGTCGAGTAGCGCGGTGAGCAGCGTGGTCTTTCCCACCCCACTCGCACCCGAGACCACCACCACAGATTGGCGCCGTGCCAGCGCCGCCCAGAGGTTGGCGGCTGTTCGGCAGTCGATGGTTTCGTCGCGCAACAAGTCGGCGATCCCGCGACGCGCGGGCGCCTGCCATCCCGGACCCCACCAGGCGAATGGTTCTTCGTATCGAGGCTCGGGGCTCACATATGGGCCTTACACCCAATCGGACATCAGATCAGTTAAGGGCCTAGTCAGTCTCCAGTTTAGCGACGTATGGGAGATCCCGGAACTCATGCCTGCGGGACAGGCCAAAGCCGGCGAGCGCAACGTCCGGTACGGCGAATCCGCGACACACGACCGGCACGTCCACGACTCGCGCCGCCTCACGATCCATCAGCGCGCAGGTTTCCACGGAGCAGGCGCCGTGGCGGCGCATCCAGGCCGTGAGAAAGGTCGCGCTCAGCCCGGTGCTCAGCACCTCCTGCACCAGAGTCACCGATCGCCCGGCAAGAGAGGTCGCGGGCAGCCGAGACACGCGAACACGACTCGGCCCGGGGTCCGCGCCGAGTGAGCTCAGCGCGACCCGATCGAGATCGACAGGGACGCCCAAGCCACGGACATTCTCGCCCAGCGACGCGAGAAACCGTTCTGACCCGGATCCGACACCGACGAGCAACGGCCGTTGACCGCGTCCACTCGCGACCTTTTCGCCCCAGGCCTCGACCAACTGATGCGCGAGCTGCGCGATTCGCATCTCGACGTCTCGCTCGGCATAGAGGATGCCGCCTATGCGAGCCTCTCGCTCGGCCTGCGACGGGCCATAAACGTCTCGCAATCGCTTGAAATCCCGCAGGTAGAGCAAGCGGACTCGCACGTTTGGGTACGTTTCGCGCAGGAGCCGGAACTTTCGATTCTTCCGGGTGACGAGCCGCTGTCGCATCGTCGTCAGCTCGAGATACAAGTCGTGCTCTGGGAGGTAGAAATCGGGAGTGACGAACTCTACTGGCCGCCCATCCCTCCCCCACCGCACCGCGAACGTCGTCGGCTCGTACGCCCACCGCAACCCATAGAACGTCAGGAGCCGCGCCAGCTCGATTTCGGCCGGGTGAGCGAATCGGTCGTCATTCGGTTGCAGCAACCACCGCAGTGGCGGGAGGAGTTCCTGGCGAGGTGCTTCATCGAGATCGACCGCGGGGCTGCCAGGCTCCTGAGTCACATCGGGGCATTCATCGACTCCGCTCTGACCTTCAAGAGTGGTTGCCCGGGACATGGGCTCCCCGCACCCCGCGCCATCACCCGGCGGGTCACCGGGTGTTGCCGCGATGGTCGATAGCTACTGCCGTTGTCTGCGGGGGATAGCCGCATTCTGGCACCCGCGGACCACGATCACAACAGCCCAAATGGCAACGCTTTCTAGGAGTTCCGGGCCAAATCGAGCCAGTATTGCCCTCCGCAAAATCCGCCGGCGGGAGAGTTTTCAGCCGCATACGGGCGAATCGACGCGGTGGCGCAGCGTGCCTACCGCGCTCCGTCGTCGACGATTTCGGTGTGCCCCGGAGTCAAAATCGACAAATGGGTAAAGCTGGTATCCGGATTGGCGCCGTGCCAATGCCTCGTCCCCGACGGCACGAACGCGACGTCTCCCGGTTGCAAAGAATGGTGTTCGTCATCCGTGGCCACGAAGCCGGTTCCCGAAGTGGCGACCAGCACCTGGTCCGTCGTATGGCGGTGCGGGCGGTTGACCGCTCCGTCCTCGAACGTCACCGCCGTCACTCGTAGCACCTCCCCGAGCGCCTCGTTGACGACTTCCTGTGTCGAAACAGCACCGACGAAGATCGGATTCGTCGAGGGCGCACCTTGCGAGCGGTCGAGGCGTACATGCCGAATCCCCGCCATACTTGCTCTCCCTTCTGGTTCATCACTGGAACGGGCTGTGCCGTGGCGCCATCGAGGAAGTATGCCGGTCCGAGGCCGCAACGAATGACTCACCATCTTCTTCCCGAGGAAGACGCCCTCGACGACCCGGATGACGACGATGATGCCGATCCCACGCTGCCCGGTGACCTCTGGTTTCGCGACCGGTTGCCGTCCACGCTGAAGACAGGTGTGCGCGGGAGGGCCTCAGGTCACGTCGTATACTCCCGGGCGTTTGTGCCGTTGCCGGCTTGAAACCAGGCGACACGGCGATCAACTCGCACTTGCATCATTCATCTAACGGGAAGAGGGAAAACTTCGCATGGCAGATCAGCAGTACAGCCCGCGGGACGGCCAGGCCTTCGACGTCGTCCTCATCGGCGGGGGTACTGGCGGCTACGTAGCCGCCATCCGCGCCGCACAGCTGGGGCTCGATGCCGCGGTCGTGGAGATCGACAAGTTAGGGGGTACCTGCCTCCATCGTGGGTGCATTCCGACCAAAGCATTTCTGAAGTCGGCGGACGTTTACGAGGAGGTCCAGCACTCCGCGGATTTCGGTGTCGACATTGCCGGAGAAGTCTCCTTCAACTACCCCGCGGCACTGGATCGGTCCTTCAAAGTCGTCAACGGGCAATACAAGGGTCTGCAGTACCTCTTCGACAAGAAATACAAGATTCCCGTGATCGCCGGGTTTGGTCGCATCGCCGGTCCCGGTCAGGTCCAGGTCACGCCAGCGGGCGGCGCTGCGCCGTTCACACTCGCCACGCGCAACATCATCATCGACACGGGAACGCGGCCCCGGGCGATCAAGGATCTGCCATTCGACGGTGAGCGAGTCATCAATTCCGACCATGCGGTTGTGCTAGAGACGCTACCGCAGAGCTTCATCATTCGCGGCGGTGGCGCGGTAGGCGTCGAATGGGCCTCGATTTATGGCCGCTATGGCTCGAAGGTCAGTCTGGTCGGGCGCGTCGTTCCCGCCGAGGACGAGGAAGCCGCGGCCGTCCTGATTCGAGCCTTCAAACGACAGGGCATCGCCGTCTTTCCGGCTTCTCGCCCAACCGCGGACGACATCGACGTGGCCAAGTCGGGTGTACGGATGCGAGTTAAGGATGAGCGGGGCAAGGAAGAGGTCGTCGAGGCCGACGTCTTGCTCGTGGCCATCGGCCGCGAGGGGAATATCGAAGACATCGGGTTGGACAACGTTGGGGTGGCAACCGAGGACGGACTGATTCCGGCCGACGCCATGATGCGGACGAATGTCCCGAACATCTTCGCCATCGGTGACGTCAATGGCCAGCAGATGCTCGCCCACACGGCTATGCACATGGGGGTCATCGCGGTCGAGCACATCGCTGGGCACGATCCCTACCCGCTCGACGTCCTGAACTCGCCGATGGTGACGTTCTGCCGGCCGGAGATCGCCAGCGTCGGACTGACGGAGAAGCAGGCCGTCGATCAGGGTCGCACGGTTAAAACCGGCAAGTTCCCGATGCGGCCAAACGGCAAGGCCGTCATCGAAGGAGAGACCGACGGCTTTGCCAAGGTCGTGGCCGATTCCGAGACCAACGACATGTTGGGCATGACCATCGTCGGCCCGCATGCCACGGAGCTCATTGGCGGCCTGGCGATGGGGCGGCTGCTCGAGGTAACACCGGAAGAGATCGGAATCAGCGTCTTCCCGCATCCGACGGTCTCCGAAGTCATCCACGAAGCCGCGCTCGATCTGCTGGGACACGCACTCCATATCTAGACTTCCGCGGCGTGACCCACGTTCACGATCTCTGACTTCGTTGGGCGGATAGCCACTCGTCCAGGATGCGTTGATCGCGCGGGAACGCGAGCTCGGGCAGATCCGAATAGGCGAACCAACCCACCTGCACGAGGTCGTCTCCCGCACGCGGCTCCCCGACCGCGGAGCTTGCTTCGTAGACCGCGAGGACAACCGTTTCGCCCTCGCTCGAATACAGCCCGACCAGATCTCCGACGACGACGTCGAGCCCGGTCTCCTCCCGCGCCTCGCGTGCCGCCGCCCGCTCGACCGGCTCACCGCGCTCGACGAAGCCCGCCGGGAAGCTCCACTTGCCCGGTTCGCGGGTGCCTGGTCCGCGCTTGCCAAGCAGGAGGCGCCCGGCGCGGGCGATCAAGACGGCCACCGCGAGCTTTGGGTCCAGATACACGATCTGGCCGCAAGCCGTGCAAACAGGCCGCACGCGGCCCTCGACATCGCGTTCTTCGGTCAGCGAGCCGCACACCGCGCAGTGCTGTTCCATGGCTGAATCGTTTCCGGCAGGCGCCGAGTCCTGGCCCGCGGGATTGAAGTCCCTCCCGGCGCCTGCGAATTCCAGGCGGTCTCAGCGGACCCCGAGGACCGTCCAGGGATTTGGCACCGCACCGATGGGAACGGCGATCAGTGTCGGCTCATTGGCGCGAATCGACTCTCCGACAGTCGTTCATAGCTTTTCAGGCGTGTCGGCGTGCCGCCCGGTGACTCCAAACGCCTCGGCGAGCTTGAGGAAGTTCGGATTCAGCAAGTCGGAGGCGATCGTGCGACCCCCAAACTGCTCTTGCTGGATCCGCCGCACGTTCCCGAAGGCGTCGTCCGTGAAGACGATGGTGATCGCCGCGATCCCGTGCATGGCCATGGTCGCCAGCTCGTTCAGGCAAAACCCGAAGCCGCCGTCACCATTGATCGAAACCACCGGCCGGTCCGGATGCGCGACTTTTGCTCCCAGAGAGGTCGGGAAGCCGTATCCAAGCGTGCCCTGGTATCCCGGGGTGACATACGTCAGCGGCTCGTAAACGGGAAGTGCGAAGTTCGACCAGTAGCCAACCTGGGTCATCTCGGATACGAAGATGCCGTCATCGGGCAGCGCCTCGCGGATGGCGAGCGCGTACTCGGCCTGCGGTCCGACGGCACGCGCCCGCGCGGCCACACCGCGCTTCAGCTCTTCCAGTTCCGCGGCGCGATCTGGCCGCGCCGCGCCCCCGCGCTCCAGGAGATCGGCCAGGGCCGCGAGCCCCGCTTTGGCGTCAGCCTCGATGCCGACGTTGACCGGCGTATTTCGCGCGATCTCTTCGGGGTCGATGTCCATCTGGATGATGGTCTGACCGGGCCTGACGCCCCACTTGGCCGTCGCCGGGTCGACGAAGCGGGTACCGACCGCGAAGATGACGTCGGCCTCGCGCAGGAGCTCTATACCGCCCAGAATGTTTTGCGCCAGCGGATCTCTGTCGGAAACGGCGCCTTTCCCGTTGGCCGTCATGACGACCGGCGCTTGTAAACGCGCCGCCAAACGGCGCAGCTCGTCCCAGGCACCGCTTCGCAGCACCCCGCCACCAGACCAGACCAAAGGTCGCCGCGCGTTATCGAGAAGGCGTGACGCTCGCTCCAGTGATTCCGGATCCCCGGCGAACCGCTCGGGTGCTTCCGCCGGCGGGAGCAACTCGATCTCCGCGGCCGCGAATAGCGTGTCGGGTGGGATCTCGATTTCGACCGGGCGCTGCCGGCCGCGCTTGACCTCCGCGAATGCTCGTTGCACCAGGCCCGGGATCTCCGGTGGCGTCGTTGCGCGTTCGGCTTGCTTCGTCACCGAGCGAATCATGCCGAGTTGATTGGGTATTTCATGGAGAAGCCCGCGGCCGAACTCAATGAGATCCGACTGGATCTGCCCCGTCACACAGACCACCGGGGAATTGCAGGCGTACGCGGTCGAGAGCGCGGCCGTGGCATTGAGCAGTCCGGGGCCCGGTACGACCATGCATACGCCGACCTTGCCGGTCGTGCGCGCGTAGCCATCGGCCATGTATGCCGCGGCCTGCTCATGGCGCGGGTGAATGACGCGAATCGCGTCCCGCTGCTCGTAGAGGGCGTCAAACGCTCCATCAAGCTGGACACCCGGCAGCGCAAAAATCGTGTCGACGTCATTGGCAATGAGTGAAGCGACCAGTGCCTGACCTCCGGTCTGCTCTCGCGTCGGCGTCTCGGTCGCTATCTGGTTGTCGGTCGCATTCCGCTCACGCGTTTCGATCAACGGTCGATCCTTCCCAAAAACCGCCTCCCAGGACGGCACAGTTCGCGGCACTCTCCTACTTCCGGAATTGTAGTCTGCAGACCTCGATTGACTGTGACACCGCTCCCTCTAGACCTAATGCTTCCCTTTCGTTAGTATTGGAGCAGCCGCGCTGATCGATGGCGGTTCGGCGTTCCGGACGTGTGCCAGCTCGGTGGTACACTACGCCAACGCTGGACCAGACCTCGCCGTGGATTTCCGTCGGCCTGACCGACAGACGGGGTTTCGCATTTCGTCGTGCAGGGGTTCGAACGCATGGATGCGCTTTTGCTCGCGGCTCGCCTGATCCTGGCCGCGGTGTTCGTGGTATCGGGAGTCTCGAAGCTCTTCGATCTATCGGGGTCGCAGAGCGCCATGCGATCGTTCGGTGTTCCGGAACGGTTTACCCGGGCCGGGGGGATCGCGCTCCCGATTGTCGAGATCCTCATCGCCGTGCTCCTGATCCCCGCCGCCACGGCGCCTTGGGGAGCGCTGCTGGCATTGATCCTGTTGGTGGTTTTCGTCGCCGGCATCAGCTACAGCCTGTCCCGCGGCCGCAAATTCGATTGCCACTGTTTCGGACAACTGACGACGTCCGAGATCGGTCCGCCGACACTGATCCGGAACGCCGCGCTGGCGGTGCTCGCGGCCTTCGTCACGATCTCCGGCTTTGTCTACGACAATCCCGGGCCGGCCCTGACTGAGGTGTTCGCGGACCTTGGCGCCTTCGAATGGGTCATGCTCGCCATCGTGGTCATCCTGCTTGCCGCATTGGCCGCTGTCGGTTGGCTACTCGTCCATCTCCTCGGTCAAAACGGGCGTTTGCTCGTCCGGCTCGACCGGATCGAGGCCGCACTCGAAGAGGCCGACATCGAGATCGCGGGTGATGACGATGAAGACGAGGATGAGGAAGAAGAGGGTCTCGCCTTCGGAGCTCCCGCGCCCGCGTTCAGCCTGTCCGGTCTCTATGGGGAGACGATGACGCTGGACTCCTTGCGCGCGGCCGAGAAGCCGGTGCTCTTGATATTTACCGATCCCGGTTGCGGCCCTTGCAACGCGATGATGGGTGACGTCGGCAAGTGGCAACGCGATCTCACCGAAAAGCTCACCATTGCCGTCATCTCGCGCGGGTCGCTGGAGGACAACCGGACCAAGGCAAAGCAGCACAACCTGGCTCGAGTCCTCATGCAAAAGGACAACGAAGTAGCCGATGCGTATCAGACCTTTGGGACGCCGACGGCGGTCCTGGTGCGGCCAGACGGGACGATTGGTAGCGCGCCGGCGGGAGGCGCCGATGCAATTCGTACCCTCGTGAAGCAGGCCGCCGAAGGCAAGGTGCCCGTGCCCAAACCGCGACTCGCCGCACTGCCCCGGCCTGTCAAGGCCCAACGGCCCGCGGCCAACGCTCAGGCCCCGCGGGGAATCGCCAGCATTGGTAAGGACGCGCCGATTGTCGAGCTGAACAACCTGGACGGCGAAACGGTGAAGCTGGCTGACTTCGCCGGCCACCCCACGGCAGTGCTGTTCTGGAACCCGGGCTGTGGCTTCTGCCAGCGCATGCTCGACGACCTCAAGGCCTGGGAGTCTGAAAGGTCCGAAGACGCACCGAAACTCCTGGTGGTCTCCACTGGCGAGGTCGAGCGGAACCGTGAGCTCGGGTTGTCGTCGCCGGTCGTTCTCGATTCCGGGTTCAATGTCGGACGCGCGTTCGGCGCCAGTGGCACTCCCTCGGCGGTGCTCGTTGGGGCCGATGGCAAGATCGCTTCCGGTCTCGCCGTGGGTGGACCAACGGTGATCTCGCTCCTCAACAACGAAGCACCGAACCTCCTCGATGCCTCCGCTGCTGGCGCTGATGAGCCGGATGCGCCTGCCGCGCCACGCGGGATTCCAGTTGGCGGCAAAGCGCCGAAGGTGCAGTTGCCGGACCTCGAGGGAAAGGAAGTCAATCTCGACGAGATCCGCAATGGCCGAACGGCGCTCCTCTTCTGGAATCCGGGCTGTGGGTTCTGCCAGCGACTCGTCGAAGACATCAAGAGCTGGGAGAAAGACCGGCCCGAGAGCGCGCCGCAGCTCGTACTCGTCTCGACCGGCGCCCCGGAAGCGAACCGGGAGCATGGCTTCGAGTCGACGATACTGCTGGATCAGGGATTCCGCACCGGCGAAGCGTTCGGCGCCTCGGGAACGCCGTCCGCGATTCTGATCGACGCCGACGGCAACGTCGCCTCCGGTCTCTCGGTCGGCGGTCCCGACGTGATGAACCTGCTTCGATCCTGATCACCGGAGTGCGGAAATAGAAAAACGGGGCGGCCAATCCGGCCGCCCCGTTTCCGTTCCGCGAGTGCTAGTGACCCAGTCTGCTTTCCGATGGGGGGTGCGGACACGGCTCGACGTGCCAGATGACTTCCGCGCCAGCGGCGAGGCTGACCTCGGCAAGAAAGTCCGCCAGCCGGTCTCGAGGCACGAAATAGCTATTTTCGTGCGCATGTAACGCCTCGGATTCGAGGCGGGTTACCACGCGGTAAAACGCAGGAAGCCGCGACCGCTCCTCTGCTGCGGGTCCCACGTGGCGATAGTGATAGCGCGACCCCCGGGATGCGCTAACCCAATCGACCTCCGCCCAGCCGCTGCCGTCGGGGTTATCGGGTACCCAGAATCGGTCGTCAGCGCCCGAGGTGGCCATTAGTCCGGGTCCCGCAACTGCTGGTCGATCAGGATCTCGGACTGCTTCACGATCAGGTCAACGACTTTTTCAAAGGTGTAGTCGCGATTGCGGCCACCCCGCTCCCGCACGTGTAGCTCGAGGTCCGGGTGAAGCATGACCCGTCGCCAGCGGTCCTCCGGAGGCGCCGTCTCGACTTCGAGCATGGCGGCGAGCTCCGCATCGCGCATGTCGTGAAGGCGCTGCCGGATCTGCTCCAGCGGGGTGTTGTCCTTCTTGAGCAAACCGATCGCTTTGAGTCTGAGCAGATGCGTTGGGCTGTAGGTGGCGCCGACACCGCGGCCACGGGCGGCGGGCAGCAGCCCCTCGGTGATGTAGTAACGAATCGTGCGTGCCGAGAGCCCGGTTTGCTCCTCGAGATCGGCCATTGTGTAGCGATACGGATCCGCCGACTTGGTCCCGATCGCGGCGCTCCCCACGGGTAGCGAGCCGCCCCGCGGCCGCGACGCATTCGACACGCGTGAGCGCGACTGCGGCGCTCGTTGCCACCCATCGCCGGGTCGTCCGTCTCGATCGTCGCTTCCCGGCCCCATACCCCGCCCCGCAACCGTACTTCTGGGTCACCCAGAACTCGTGGATGATGACAGTTCCGCTGTCACTATCAGTGTAGCTCAGGTTGGATACGTGCGGCGGCGCAGTACCATTCGGATTAATGACCGGGCCCGATACCGCGGCCGATCGACGGAGTGATAAGTGGCGTGGGCCTCCAGGCGTTGATCTATTTTGGCGTGGCCGGAGGTTCGCTGGCCCTGGCCCTTTCGCTGCTCTACGCGCGGTACGTGCGCCACGATCCCCAGGCCGTCCGCTCCCGCGGCGGTTTCACGCTCTTTGCGGTCTTCCTGCTCCTGTTTGCGGTGGGAGCCGCTGCCGCTGGTCTGGTTTCCGCCCAGGCCGGCCGCTAGTGGAAAGCCAGGTCGACGCAGGAGCCGCGGTGATGTTCCGTATCGTCGGCGTGATCCACCTTCCTCCGCTTCCTGGTTCGGCGCGGGGGCCTTCCGCGCGCCAGATGGCGGCGATTCTGGATGTGGTGCGCCGGGACGCCGCGGCCTGGACCAGCGGAGGCGCAAACGCGCTGATCGTCGAAAACTTCGGCGACGTGCCGTTCCACAAGGGAGCTGTCGGCCCGGAAACGATCTCCGCCATGACCCTGGCCGTCTCGCTTGCGGGCGCCGAGAGCGGACTCCCGGTGGGCGTCAATGTGCTTCGCAACGACGTGGAAGCGGCAGTCGCCATTGCGGCGCTCACCGGCGGCCGATTTGTCCGCGCCAATGTCTATGCCGGGGCGGCGGTGACCGATCAGGGTCTGATCGAGGGACGGGCCGACGCCGTGCAGGCGCTCATCCGTCGCCTGGACGCTCCGATATCCGTTTGGGCGGATGTCGATGTCAAACACGCGGCGCCACTGGCCGCGCGGCCGATCAGCGAGCTGGCGGAAGATGCCGTCGAGCGCGGTCTAGCGGCCGCGGTCATCGTTTCCGGCGCGGGTACCGGGCGCCCCACGGATCCGGCCGACCTGCAGGCGGTGCGGGCTGTCCTACCCGGAACGCCGATCTACGTTGGCAGCGGCGCGACAGAGGCGACCCTCCCCTCACTTCTGGCGGTTGCCGATGGCGCAATCGTCGGCACGGCGGCAAAGGTCGACGGCATCATCGGCAATCACGTCGATCCGGACCGCGTCCGAGCACTCGTCGCGGCCGCTCGCGACGTTAGCGGCCGGTAAAGCGCGGCGAGCGCCTCTCCGCGAACGCGGCCAGACCTTCTTCGTAGTCACTCGTGGTGTCGAGTGCGGCTCGGAGCGCATTGACGGCGCGACGCGCATCGTCAAATGACGTACCGTGACTCTGCCGCAAGTCAATGGCGCGCTTTACCGCCCGTACGGCCAGGGGCGCGTTTTCCGCGATCGAGTCCGCAAGCCCGGCGGCACTCTCCAGGACCGACTCTGCTGGTACGAGCCGGTCGACCAGTCCCAACCGGAACGCCTCCTCGGCCGTTAGCCGGCGCCCGGTGAACAGCAGATCGCGCGCTGTGCCATTGCCGACGATGCGCGGCAGTCGCAGCGCGCCGCCCGCGCCGGGAAAGATGCCGATCTTCACTTCCGGAAACCCGAATGTGGCATCCTCGCCGGCGACCCGGAGATCGCACGCGATGGCAAGTTCGGCGCCTCCCGCGAGTGCAAAACCGCGCACAGCCGCGATCGTTGGCATCGGCAAGGCTGCCAGCGCTTCGGCGGCTGCTTCGATCGCCGCCGTATGCGCGGTCCGCTCTCCCGGGGAGAGCGTTCGCCGCTCTTTGAGGTCGGCGCCGGCACAGAAGGCTCGTTCTCCCGCGCCAGTGACGATGACCACCCAGACGTCGTCCCGATCAGCAAGGGCAGTGCACGTCGCCAGCAGCTCCGCCGCGAGTTGACGGCTAATGGCATTGAGCGCCTCTGGGCGGTTCAGAGTCAGCGTGGCGACGTGACTTTCGCCGTCAACCGCCAGCTGCACGGATGGCGAAAGCGCTCCATCTGCTCGGGTCACGACCGTTTCCCCTCATGCAATCTCGATTCGTCTGGGACGCAGTTTGCCATCTCGGCGTCGGTGGCCGTAGGATCGCGCCCCTTGGACGGGCGCCGCGATGGCGAGTGAAACGACCAGTCTGGTGACAGAGAAGCCCGGCGCGACCGGCATCGACCCATTTGCGGATCCTCCGCAGATCCTGAGACTGCGGCGAGAGGTCCATGCGCTCTGCATGCGATTCCCGGATGCTTATTGGCGCGATCTCGATCAACAACGAGCCTATCCGGAGGCGTTCGTGCAGGCGCTGACAGACGCCGGCTGGCTGGCCGCACTCATTCCAGCGCGCTACGGCGGGCTGGGGTACGGCCTTCAAGAAGCTGCTGCCATCCTGCAAGAGATCAACCAGAGCGGCGGCTACGCCGGTCCCGCCCACGCGCAGATGTACGTGATGGGGACCTTGCTTCGCCACGGCTCGGAAGAGCAAAAAGCACGCTACTTGCCGGCGCTGGCGGACGGAACGCTACGCCTGCAGGCCTTCGCGGTCACGGAGCCACGGGCAGGAACGGATACGACCCGCATCGAGACCGTCGCCACTCGCGATGGCGACGACTACGTCATCACCGGTCGCAAGATGTTTATCTCCCGAGTTCAGCACTCGGATCTGATGGTCTTGCTGGCACGCACGTCGCCTCGGGACGATGCTCGTCCCACCGCCGGTCTCAGCCTCTTCCTGATCGACCTGAGGCAGGCCGGCGACCACATCAGTTTGCGCCGGCTGCCAATGATGATGAACAACGAGACTAACGAGGTGACGATCGAGGGGTTGCGGGTTTCCGGGGATGCGATCATCGGGACCGAAGGCATGGGGTTCCGGCACATCCTCGATGGCTGGAACGCGGAGCGGATCCTCATCGCCGCCGAATGCGTGGGCGACGGTCGCTGGTTCATCGAGCGGGCGTCAGGGCACGCGAAGACGCGCGAGGTCTTCGGCCGGCCCATCGGTGCCAACCAGGGCATTCAGTTTCCTCTGGCCATGGCGTGGGCGCAGGTCGAGGCCGCCGATCTGGTGGCGCGCCGCGCGGCGGCTCGATTCGACGCCCATCTCCCTTGCGGCGCCGAGGCGAACACCGCCAAGCTGCTGGCCTCGGAGGCGAGCTGGGCGGCCGCCAACGCCGCCGTCGATACCCTCGGCGGGCACGGGTTCAACGCCGAACGCGATGTCGAGCGGAAGTTCCGCGAGACGCGGCTCTACCGGGTCGCCCCGGTCTCAAACAATCTGGTGCTGAGCTATCTGGCCCAGCATATCCTGGGTTTGCCGCGGTCGTATTGACCGAGCAACTACCCCTGCCGGGCCCGTCCGGCGGCCTCCATGATGGCGCGCCGGGTGAGGCCGCGCGTGACCCGGCGCCGGTATTCGGCAGAGCCATGAAGATCGTCCAGGAAGTCGACCCCGCCATCGACCAGATCGGCCGCAGCCGCGACGGCGCCATCGTCCAGCCGCTGACCGCGCAGCGCCGCCTCCGTTGCCTCGGCACGCCAGGCGACCGCCGCGGCTCCCGTGACCCCGATGCGAACGTCGGCGATCGCGCCCTGGCCGCCGAGGACGACCACGGCGCCGACACCGACGATGGCGTATCCCGACGCCTGGTTCGCCAGTTTCTGGTAGCTCCAGCCGTGCCCTTCTGCCGGAACCGAAATGCGGACTTCGGTGAGAATCTCGTCCGGCTGCAACGCGGTCGTCAGGAAATCGATAAAGAACTTCCGCCCCGGAATTTGCCGCTCACCCTGGCTCCCCCTGGCGACAATCGATGCGTCGAGAGCGAGGATCGCTGCAGGATAGTCAGCGGCCGCATCGGCGTGTGCAAGCGCGCCGCCGATCGTTCCCCGGTTGCGAACCTGCCGGTCGCCAACGCGCGATGCCGTGTCCGCGAGCAGCGGCACCGCGGATCGAATCTGGTCATCGGTCGCGATCTGATGATGGGTCGTCAAAGGGCCGATCGCGATTTCGCCATCGGCACGGCGCACCCCGCGCAACTCGGCTATGCGCCCGATGTCGACCAGCGTTTCCGGCTCCGCCAGACGCAGCTTCATGATGGGAAGCAGGCTGTGGCCACCTGCTATCAGCTTGGCGCCCTCCCCATGCTCCTCTAACAGGGCAATCGCTTCCTCGACACTTTCGGCGCGTTGGTAGGCAAACTGTGAAGGGTTCATCGCACTACCTCGCCTGGGCCGGGTCGCGACTCAGCAGGGGTTCGGGGGTCGCTCCCGCGGCCAGGGACTTCGCTGCCGTCTGCACCGAGCGCACGATGTTGTGATAACCAGTGCAGCGGCAGATGTTCCCCTCCAATCCGTGCCGGATCGATTCCTCGCTGGGATCGGGATCGTCCGCGAGAAGCGCGACGGTGGAGAGCACCATCCCCGGGGTGCAGAACCCGCACTGCAGACCATGCTCGTTCCAATAGGCAAGCTGCACCGGGTGCAATGTCCCAACCGGAGCGAGTCCTTCGATCGTCGTCACCGAGGCGCCGTCGGCCTGGACCGCGAGGATCGTGCAGCTCTTGACCGCCTGGCCATCCATGAGCACCGTGCAGGCGCCACACTGACTCGTCTCGCAACCAATGTGCGCCCCGGTCAGCGCCAGTTCATTTCGGAGATAGTGCACCAGGAGCGTCCTGGGCTCGACTTCGGCCCGGCGCTCGACGCCGTTGACCGTCAACGTGATCGGCACGCGCACGCGTTACCCCCCGAGTATGACGTCGGTCAGTCGGCACGTCGGAACGTAGAGCGTCGTCTACTCACCGACTGACCGACTAACTGACTTTCTGTTCCAGACAGGTGAAAAACTGACCGACGATCATCTTTGCCGCGGGCTGCATCACGCGGCCGCCGACACGGGCCAGGGTGCCGCGCACGTTGGCGTTGCCCGCCCAGTTCACCAGCGTCCCCTCGCCGTCCACCGCAAGATCGATCTTGGCGTCGCCGGAAATCTGACCTGCCGGACCCTTCCCTTCGACAGCCATGCGGTACGAGTTTGGTTCGTCCTTTTCGACGATCTTGACACGCCCCTGGTAGGTGCCACGAATCGCCGCCACGCCGATCTTCATGCGGGCCTCGTACTCTTCGGGACCCACTTCCACCAAATCCTCGGCGCCGGGAAGACACTGTTGCAAAATCTTTGGATCGAGCAAGAGTTCCCACACGCGCTCACGCGGCGCTGAGAAGCGGTGCTGCCCGCTGATTTCCATGTGCGCGAAGCTCCTCGTTTGGCGCGGCCAGACCGCGTCGTTCCGATCACCCGTTGATACGACGGTGTCGGAAACAGTCTGGGAGTCTAGCACGCTGCCGTCAGGACCCGGCTTTCGACAGCGGCTCAGGTTTCCACGATAATCGATTGAACCTACATCCGGGGCCAGGCGAGTCTGTCGGGCCGAATCGACGAGAGGAATGGCCATCCATGGTCACGGCGAGTCCGGTGCGCATCGACCGCGGTCGCGTCGCGGAGCTTACGGAGCGGGAGCAGAAGAAGCTCGACGCTCGGACCACCAAGTCCGGCGAGATGTATGAACGCGCCCGGCGATCGCTTTCCGGAGGCGTGGCGTCCTCCTACCAGGTTCGCGACCCATGGCCCATCTATCTGGAAAAGGGCCGCGGTTCAAAGGTCTGGGACGTCGACGGCACCGAGATGGTCGATTTCCACAATGGGTTCGGCTCGATGGTGCAGGGGCATGCCAACCCGGCCATCGTCGAGGCCGTGCAGAGACAGGTCGCTCGCGGCACCCACTTCGCGGCCCCGGTCGAGGACGGCATCGTCGTCAGCGAGGAGCTGGTGCGGCGCTTCGGCCTGCCACAGTGGCGCTACGTCAACTCCGGTTCCGAGGCGACGATGGACGCCATTCGCATCGCCCGCGCCTTCACCGGCCGCGACACGATCGTCAAGATCTTCGGCTCCTATCACGGGCACCACGACTACGTGATGGTCTCCATCTCCGTCCCCTACGAGAACATCGGCGACCCCGACAACTACGCCTCGCTCCCGTACGGCGCCGGTATTCCCAAGGCGGCATCCGATCTCACGATCCCCGTACCGTTCAACGACGCCGGCGCCATGGAACGCCGCATCGAGCGGCTCTTCGAGGAAGGCCGGCCACCCGCTTGCGTCATCATGGAGCCAGCCATGATGAATCTGGGCGTGATTCTGCCCGAGCCGGGTTATCTCGAGGCGGTGCGGGAGATTACGAAACGGCATGGCGTCGTCCTGATCTTCGACGAGGTCAAGACCGGTCTCTGTGTTGCCCCCGGCGGGGCGACCGAGAAGTTCGGCGTGCTGCCGGACATGGTCACCATGGCCAAGGCGCTCGGTGGAGGCCTGCCGTCCGGCGCCATCGGCGGCAGCGAAGAGGTCATGGAAGTCGTCAACAACCACACGGTCTATCAAGTCGGGACCTACAACGGGAACCCGCTGACGATGGCCGCGGCGCGGGCGAGCCTGGAGAAAGTGCTCACGCCCGAGGCCTACGACCATCTCGACATGCTCAACGACCGGCTGATGGCTGGTTGCGACGCCGTGCTCGAGAAATACAACCTCCCCGGGTACACCGTCGGCATCAGCTCGAAAGGGTGCGTCACCTTCTCTCCGACGAAGATCACGGACTACGCCTCGTTCCAGGCGAGCCATGATGGTGAGCTGACTGATCTCGCCTGGCTCTACATGATGAATCGCGGCGTGTTCATGACTCCGGGACGCGAAGAAGAGTGGACACTCTCCGTTGCCCACTCGGTGGAGGACGCCGACACCTACATCGCCGCCTTCGAGGAACTGGCGCACGACCTGGTCGCGTAGCTCATTTCCGCTCAGCCGCATCAGAGGCCGCGCCGGATGCTCGGCGCGGCCTCTGTCGTGGGCATCGAACAACACGAGGGTCGCCTGTGGCGCTCGGCCACGAACTGGGACCTTTGGCGCTGCAACCTGCTTGAGCCGGTCATTGCCGTTCGTCTAGCGTACGTACGGTCTGGCTCGCGTGGGAGGGCGCTGGTCAGCCATGGTCCCGAATATGGACCGGACCCCGCCCTCCGCCACCGGTTCCCCGACGCCGGACGGCCACCGTCGGAACGACCCCTCCCACGTTCAGGAGAGGGGTACGTCCAATGCGACTGGTTCGAACCGCAGCACGATCACGCGCTCTCGGCGCACGGGTTGCCGCTGCCGTCGCCGCTTTCTCGCTTTTTGCGACCGGCGCGGCGGCGGCTCCTGCCGATCCCGCGACATTCGCCGCGCCGGCTCTGGCAGTGACATCTGCCGACGCTTGCGCCGATAGCGAAGAGGTCGGCTTCCTGGCGCTCATCAATGAGTACCGGGCGGCATCCGGACTGCGACCACTGTCGCTTTCCTCCTCGCTCTCGTCAGCCGCGGCGTACCACAGCGTCGATATGGCCGCGAACGGCTACCTGGCCCACACGCTGCTCGACGGCACGACCGTGGTGCAAAACATGGCCAACTTTGGATACGAAGGTGGCACGCACGGTGAAAACATTGCCGCCGGTACGCAGACCGCGGCCGAAGCGATGCAGACCTGGCAAGGGAGTGCCGAGCACAATACCAACATGCTCAATGCGAGTTTCGGAGCAATCGGGATCGGCCGCGCCTACGATCCAAACTCGCAATACGGATGGTATTGGACGACGATTTTTGGTGATGTCAGCGACGGTCCCGGCTGGCTCTGCGGGCAGGCGCCGCCACCCAGCAAGAGCCTGAGCCTGTTTCAGTCGGTTGACGGCGCCACCAGTGCCAGTGACGTCAATGTCCGCACCGGTCCTGGGGCAGAGTATGACGTGGTAACGACGCTGCCCCCGAACACGGCGATGACCGTCACCGGCGGCGAGGTGAATGCCTTCATCCCGGTGAAGGTCGACGGGATGTTCGGTTGGGTGGCCACGGACTGGGTCGAGCGCGGCGCCGTTACGCTCGAGCAAACCGCATCGCCTAGCCAGCCGGGTACTGCCACCGCTATCCAGGCGATCGAGCTGCGAGACGCGCCGCTGGATGAAGCGGCCGCCATGGGCACGATCCCGTCCGTTGCCGTTGTGACGCTCACTGGCGAGGCTCAGGACGGTTACCTGCGAGTCGTCTACAACGGTCAGGAAGGGTGGGCGGACGCCGCATACCTCGAGGTGGCGGACAGTTCGTCGAGCGCGGGGACCGTGCAACAAGCACAGGTAGCCGAGGCGCCGGCTCCGGCCCAGGACGCGGCGTTGGCTCCAGCACCCAATCCGGGCTCGCCGGTCGGGGCAGAGGCGATCGCGACCAATAACGTAAATCTGCGGGCTCAGCCGAGTGCTACCGCGGAGATTCTGACTGTCGTCCCGGCGGGCAGTCCGGTGACACTCACTGGTTCGCAAGCCAACGGCTATTTCAACGTCCGCATCGCCGGTCAGGCAGGTTGGATCGACAGCAGGTACCTGCAACAGTAGCGCTCGAGACGAATCTCTTGACTCGCGCCGCCGCTACCGCGACGATTCAATCGTGACTAGAGCGATCGCTGGAGGCGCGGATGTCCGAGACACGTCTGGCCGATTACGCCTCGCTTGCTGACCAGATCGCCAGCTGGCTTCGCTTCCAGATGGAGCAGGTTGGCGCCTCCCGTCTGGTCCTGGGTCTCAGCGGCGGCATCGATTCCGCGGTCGTTTGCGCACTCAGCACGATGGCCGCTGGCCCGTCGCGGGTGATTGCCGCCATCATGCCCATCCACTCCCGCCCGGAAGATATGCGGGATGCGGAGCTGGTCGCGAGCGCCTTCGAAGTCGTTCCCCGCGTGATCGAACTGGTCCCAGCGCACGATGCCCTTGATCGCCGCGATGCCCGGGGACGATGCCGCCGGGCTGGAAGACGCAAACGTCGACCCGGCTCGGCAGGCAACGCGCCGCCAGCTGGCACTTGCCAACGTCAAGCCTCGCCTTCGCATGACCTCGCTCTATTTCCTCGCCAACCGCTACAACGGTCTGGTGGTTGGCACCGGGAACAAGACCGAGCTGGCGATCGGGTACTTCACCAAGTACGGCGACGGCGGGGTCGACGTCCTGCCGCTAGGGGATCTCGACAAGACCGCGGTCCGTGGTCTGGCCCGGACGCTCGGAGTCCCCGAACCGGTGATCACCAAGGCTCCCTCGGCGGGTCTGTGGGAGGGTCAGACCGACGAGGCAGAGATTGGTGTCACCTACGAGGAGCTCGATCGAGTTCTGGCCGGCGGTGAGCTTGACGAACCCCTTGCACCCGGCACCATGGAGCGCATCTCGGCTCTCGTTACGGCATCCGAGCATAAGCGGCGTGCCATTCCGGTGTTTCGGCGGGATTCGGTCGACGTCATGTCGAGGCCATGACCGGTCACTCCTCGTTGGCGTCGGAGACGGAGCATTGAGTTGCGGTCTCTCCGTAGACACGTTCGCGAGCTCGATCCGAAAGCGGTGGCGATCTCAGGTCTCGCCGCCGGCGCCGCCTTTGTCGCGGTGCTCGAAACCGATCTCCGGCTGACCGGCAGAAATGTGGACGACCTGATGGTCCTGGGTCGCCCATTCGTTGAGGAGCCGGCAAGGGCACGCGCCCTGGGTGGCGGTATACACGCGGTCAACTCGCTTGCGCTGGCGAGCCTGTACGCCGTGCTGGAGCGGCACATTCCGGGGCCGGCCTGGCTAAAGGGCGTCATCTTTGCCAATGTCGAAAATGTGATCCTCTACCCTGTCACCCTGTTCGAGGACATCCACCCGGCGATCCGCACCGGCCAGGTCGACCGCTACTTCACCTGGCCGGCGTTCTGGCAGTCGGTTCCCCGGCACATCGCCTTCGGCGCGGTGCTCGGTGTTCTCTACGATCGGCTGCGACCGGCGATAACGAGCGGATCCACCCGAGTCTCACGGGATATGTCGTTCATGATCTGCGGCGCCGGGGCTGGTCTCGCGCGGAACTTGTCCCGCCGGCTCCCTGAGACTCCAGCCAGCTGATCGCGTCCGCGAGACTCTCCAGTCTCGCGTCGACTTCGACCGGCGCGGCCAGATGGCGTGTGTGCGCGTTCGGTACCCAGACGCGGCGCATCCCGGCCCGAGCCGCGGCCTCCAGGCCGGCCGGCGCATCCTCGAAAACGACGCAGGACCGGGGAGCAACCCCGAGCCGCTCCGCGGCCAACAGGAACAAGTCGGGCGCCGGCTTTCCAAATTGCACCTCGTCGCCGGTGACCTCGACCTCGAACCGGCCCATCAGCGCGGCTTCGGTCAGGGCGACCTCGGCTTGGCCCCGGGAGCTGGACGTGGCCAGGGCGCGGGGCAACCCTTTGGCGGCCGCCCAATCGAGCAGTTCCACCGCGCCCACCATCGCGACGACATTCCCTCGTAGGGCCTCGAGTCTCATTGCATCGAAGGCGACGACATGTTCGTCGAGTGGACCTGGCAGGTCATACGCCGCTGCCACTATTTCCATCGCCTCGGGGAGGCGCCGCCCCAGGGCACCCTCGAGGGTGCTCGCCAACATCTCGTGTCCGTGGCCATCGAGGAAGAGCCGCAATGCCTCCCCTGACGCGGTTTCGCTATCGACCAGCAAACCGTCCATGTCGAGGACGAGCGCCGCGATGGGCTCGGGTTGTCGGCCGCGGGGCACTGCAGACACGAATTCCTCCTGATTCACCGTCTACCCACTTCATCCTGTGATCGCGGTTGACGGTGAAGCACGGCCTACCGCCGCCGAACGCGTCGCCGGAGTCAGACCGAACGAAACATTCCCCGCAAGATAAGAATCGCCAGACACTCTGCCGCGAAAGGAGCGATGATCGCGGCAGGCAGACATCATCGCACGCACGTGGGAGAACTCCATGAGCGAAGACGGCAGTCATCCGTGGATCCGCCAGTTCCGCAAACGCGTTGGCTGGGGACTTCAAGCGTTCCCTGCACCACACGATCCCGACCCCACGTCGCGGGTGTTGGCTGCCGGGCGCCTCGCCGACACGCTCGGGTTCGACGCGTTCTTTCTCGGCGATCATCCGGCATATGCGCCCGAAGTCTGGCTGCATCTCAGTGCGCTCGCTGTTCAGACCTCGCGGGTTCGCCTCGGCTCGGTCGTCCTTTGCGCAGGCTACCGGCCGCCGGTCCTCACCGCGCGGCTAGCGGCCGACCTCGACAACCTCTCCGGCGGGCGCGTCATTCTCGGCCTCGGTCACGGTTGGAACGCCACGGAGTTCGCGCAGCTCGGCCTCCCCTTTCCCGCGGTGCCGGAGCGACAGGCAGCGTTAGCCGAATCGATCGAGATCATTCGCGGCGTCTGGGGACCAGAGCCATTCACCTATCACGGCCGCTATCACCGCACCGACAACGAGCGCGTCACCCCACCGCCGCTGCAGAAGCCATCTCCACCACTCATCGTGGCTGGGAGCGGAGAACGCACCGCGCTCAGGCTCGTGGCGCGGTACGCCGACGCCTGCAATTTTGGACCGGGACATGCCACCGGGCTAGTAAGGACGCCGGACGAAGTGCGGAGAAAGAACGCCGTGGTCGACCAGTACTGTCAGGAGGTCGGTCGCGACCCTCGCACCGTTCTGAGAACCCACTTCACAAGCTGGCTGATGCTGGCGCCAACCGATGCGGCTGCCCGCGCCAAGCTCGACCATTACTACCCCGCGGGCATCAACGAGGAGCAACAGTTCAGTCGCGTGGTTGGTACCCCTGCGCGGGTCGCCGCCTACTACCAGTCGTTGGTCGACGCCGGGATGGAGTACTTCGTGGTCCAGACGCTCGACGCCGCGGACATGGAGACGATCGAACTGCTGGCGCGCGAGGTAATCCCGCTCGTCTTACCAGCCGCGGACGCAGTCTCCGACGTGCGAAAAGCCTGAACCCCCATGTCATCTCAGAATTGGCGAAGCAAACGATGTCACCGGGAGAGCCGAAGCGAGAAGCCAAATCAATCTCGAATCCGCACGAAATCCCGGTGCTACCATCCTCACCGAGAGAGGAATCGAGCAAAGGAACAACGGTTTGGTTGGGGAACACCCGCGACATCAGCCTGATCTGGATGGCGCTATCGCGGCGGCGCTCGCGGCCGGCGCTATCGTGCAGAGAATTCTATGACGGAGAAACGGCGGCGACCTATGCGAAGGGCGATGGGTCTCCCGTAACCGATGCGGATCTCGCCGCGGACCAGGCGATTCGTGCTGTATTGACCGAGCGTTTTCCCAACGACGCGATCCTGAGCGAGGAGGGTCAGGACCACGACCGCCGCCTGAGCGTTTCACGGTGCTGGATCGTGGATCCGGTCGACGGCACCGAGCAGTTCATCCAGCGCACCGGGGAGTTCGACGTTCTCGTGGCGCTGGTCGAAAACGGTCGTCCTGTCGCCGCGGCCGGTTATCAACCGAGCACCCGACTCCTGATCACCGCGCTGCACGATGGAGGCGCCTGGATGCGCAGCGGAGAAAGCGCGTGGCAACGGGTGCGCCTGCAGCCCGCCGATGCTCAGTTGCGCATCGGGACGTCAAAGTGGTTTGGCTCTCCCGCTAACGCCGCCATCATCGATTCTGTCGCCAACCGACTCGGCGTCGCGCAGGAACGACCGGCCGTAACCGGGTTTTCGCCACGCATGCTTCTATCTCCAAGGGCGGTCGACGTCATGATTGGCGTGCGTCCGGGCACCGACCAGACGATGGCGTCCGAGTGGGATTTCGCGGTGGCCGATCTGGTTATCCACGAGGCGGGCGGTATGGTGACGGATCTCATGGGCCGACAGTTCCGCTACAACAAGCGGGTCCCAAACAATGTTGGCGGTCTGGTCGCGGCAGCCGACCCGGCGTCGCATGCCCGCGTCCTGGCCGCGCTTCAGCACGAACTGGACGGTTTGTGACCCGATCAACATCTGGCTGCTTCGCGAGTACTGGGGTGAGACGCATCGTACCGCCAGGCAACTCTCGACGGTGGAGCCGGACAGCAACCCAAGCGCACGGTATAGCGCCCAACGAGCACCCGAGCGAATAGACGCGATCGAGGGAACTGATGTCGTTATTACAACCGGTGACCCGGGCGAGACGGCGGTCGCTCTGGCTGCAAGAGGCCCTGACGCGTGAGCCAGAGGCGGAGATGGTTGAGCCGCTGTCCGGCGGCCACCGCACCGATGTCTGCATCGTCGGTGGCGGTTACACCGGATTATGGACCGCGCTGCAGATCAAGTGGCTCGATCCCTCGGTAGACGTGATGCTGCTGGAGGCGGACATCTGCGGCTCAGGTGCAAGTGGACGTAACGGCGGATTCGTCACCAGTTGGTGGGAGAAGCTCGGTTCGCTGGTCGACAAGTACGGCGAAGAGGAAGGGATGCGGCTCGCCCGCGAGTCCGCCGCGGCCGTGGCGGCCATTGGGCAGGTTTGCACCGACTACGGCATCGACGCCGATTTCCGGCCCGGCGGCGTACTGCATACCGCCACCGCGCCGGCGCATATCGGCGCCTGGGACGAAGCCGTGCGGGCAACGCGAGCGCGTGGCATCGACGTCTTCACCGAGCTGGACCCGGCCGAGGTGGCGCGACGTGCGGGCTCACTCGTCCACCTGGGTGGGATCTGGGACCGGAGTGGCGCTCGGGTGCAACCAGCGCTGCTGGCGCGGGGACTGCGTCGGACTGCGATCGAGCATGGGGTTCGCATCTGGGAACGGAGTCCGGTGGTCGAGGTTCTCCGCGGCCGGCCGCCAGTCGTGCGGACGACATTCGGCGCCGTAGTGGCGGAGAAGGTCGTCCTGGCCACGAACGCCTGGCTTTGCTCGCTGCCGGAAATCCGGCGGTCCGTCCTGCCCATGACCAGCGACATGGTGGCCACGGCGCCAATTCCGGAGCGGCTGGCGGAGATCGGCTGGACCGGAGACGAGTGCGTCGCCGACGCGCACCTGATGGTCCACTACTACCGGACGACCACTGACGGCCGCATTGCCTTCGGCAAGGGCGGCTGTTCGCACGCCTACCTCGGTCGAATTACGCAATCGTTCCAGGATCCCGGACCACGCATCGCACGCACCGAGCGCTCGTTTCGCCGCATCTATCCCGCCCTTCGCGACGTACCGATTACCCATACGTGGACTGGACCCATCGACCGCAGTGAGACAAACAGCCTGTTCTTCGGCCATCTCGATGGCAACCCCGACATTCTTTACGGGGTCGGATACTCGGGAACGGGCGTCGGTCCGTCGTATCTCGGGGGGCGGGTGCTGGCCTCGACCGCGCTCGAGCGCCACGATGAATGGCAGGACAGCCCCATCAACCGCGGGCCGCGGTCGCTCTATCCCTACGACCCGATTCGATACGTCGGCGGTAATGTCGTGCGCGCGGCGGTGCTCCGCAAGGAAGCGGATCTCAACGCCGGGCGAGCGTCAGCACCGGTCGTCGAGCTCCTGCACAGGTTCGTTCCGTCTGGATTGCGCGAGGCAAACCTGAACCCCCCACCCGGCTGATGGAAGGCCCGCTTGCCGATCCGTCACCTTGAGGCTACGCTCCAGCCAGGCGAAACCGAAGCGGCGGGCGCGGGAGGAGCATGGCATGGAGACGTACAACATTTATATGGACGAGGCGCCGGCGGCGGGGGATACCAATGGCGACGAGGGGTGGGAGGTCGAGTTCCGCGTCGTGGGACAGAGCATTGACGACGGCGACCCCGAAAACAATGCCGTTCTGGCCGGGCTCGATCTTGTGGACCTGATCAACTTGCGCGATGCCCTGCAGCAGGAGATCGACAACTTCGCATTGACGGCATTGGAGACTCAGGCAATGGTCAGCGATACCGGCGAGGAGCTCATGCCGTAAATGCGCGCGATCAGCCTGGTCGATTTCCGGCAAGACTGTCAGAGAGAGCGAGATCGAGGCCGGGCAAGCCGGTTGCCAGTAGCGGCACCTGCTGGGGACCGCTGACTCGCGCTCCCAGGGGCCCCCAATCTGACAAGCGCTTGTAGCGGCCGCTCAACCAGGAATGAACGTCGAACGGACTTTCGCCCGGCGCTGGTTCGATGCGGCGGTATGTGCCGTCGGACTCGAGCTCCCAGGCGTTGGTCGTGTCTCGCCAATAGGCGGGAATGATCTGGTCCCTGATCTCCGCGGCCCAACCTCGATCTTCGACCGGGAAGACCACCTCTACGCGCCGGTCGAGGTTCCGTTCCATCAGGTCGGCGCTCCCAAGATAGACCTCATCCTCTCCACCGTTGCCAAAATAGTAGATACGGCTGTGCTCCAGGAAGCGACCGACCACGCTGATCACGCGGATGTTCTCGCTCCAACCGGCAATGCCCGGTCGCAGACAGCACGCCCCACGCACGATCAGCTCGATCTTCACCCCCGCGCGTGACGCGCGGTAGAGGGCCCGCACCAACAGCCGGTCGACCAGGGCGTTGAGCTTGAAGACCAGCCGCCCGTTCCCGTGACGGCGGTGCGCCGCGATCTCGCGGTCGATCGCCGTCAGCAGCTGCTGTCGTAGTCCGCCGGGGGCAACCCAGATTCGGCGGTAGGCATCCTGCTGCGCGAACCCGGTCAGCGCATTGAAGAGGTCCGAAACGTCGGCGCCGATGTCCTCGCGGGCGGTCAGATAGCCCAGATCTTCATAAATTCGCGCCGTCGACGCGTTGTAATTGCCTGTGGCCAGATGGACATAGCGGCGTAGTCCGCTTGGTTCCCGCCGCACGACCAGCGTGGCTTTGCAGTGGGTTTTCAGCCCGGCCAGTCCGTAGGCAACATGAACGCCGTGGCGCTCCAGCTCCTCGGCCCAGCCGATGTTGTTTTCCTCATCGAAGCGAGCTTTCAACTCAACGAGGACCGCGACTTGGGTGTCGTCGTCACGCGCTTCTACGAGTAAAGGAATCAAGGGTGAGTCCCTGCCGATGCGGTACAGCGTCTGCTTGATGGCAACAACGTTGGGATCAGTGGCCGCCGCGCGCAGGAAGTCGACGACCGCTCCAAACGACTGGTACGGGTGATGGATCAGGATGTCCCGCTCACGAATCGAGGCAAACACGTCTTCGGGCTCCTGACCCGGAACCGCGGAGAGCCTGGGAATTGGGGCCGGAGTCAGCACATGGTCCTTGAGTTCGGGACGGTCGATCGCAATCAGCTCCCAGAGGTCTCCGGTGCCCAGTGGCCCGTCGACGACAAAGAGATCGTCGTCTGTTGCACCAAGATGCTCGACCAGCCAGTGACGTACGTCGTCCGGCATCGTGCGGTCGATCATCAACCGCACGACGGGGCCAAATGCCCGCTGCGCGATCGACTCGCGCATGACGGTCATCAGGTTGACCTCGTCATCGTCGCCATCGTCCTCGTCGAGGTCGATGTCGGAGTCTCGGGTGACGTGAAACGGATACGATGCGACGACCTCAGCCCCGGTAAACAGCCGGCCCAGGTTGGCGGCCACCACCTGCTCCAGCCAGGTGAAGACCTGGGGCCGGTCGCGATCGGCGCCGGTGCCATTTGTTACGGGGATGAACCGTGGCAATGTCGCCGGGATCTTGACGCGGGCGAATCGGGATCCATCTGGCAGACTGAGTGCGGCGATCAGGTTGAGGCTGCGGTTGGAGACGTGAGGGAATCTTCGCCCTCGGTCGATAGCCTGCGGTGTGAGAATGGGGAAAATCTCGCGCTCGAATCGCCGGGTGACCGTTTCTTGTTGCTGATCGCTCAGCGCGGCGTAGGGAACGATTTCAATGCCTTCGGCGGCAAGACCTGGGAGAAGCAGGCCGGTAATGACCGCCGCGTGCCGGTCAAGCGCCGTCTGCGCCTCCGCCCGGACAGCTCTCATCTGTTCGGCCGGAGTACGTCCATCGGGACCCAGAGTGCCGATGCCGGTGTCGAGCTTCCGCTTGATGCCGGCGACTCGGATCATGAAGAACTCATCGAGATTGGTGGCGAAGATTGCCGCGAACTTGACCCGTTCCAGAAGCGGGGTCGTGCACTCTTCAGCTTCGAAGAGAACGCGACTGTTGAATTCCAGCCAGCTCAGCTCGCGGTTGATGAACATCTCGGGCTCGAGAGGCGGCAATGCCGCGCCATCACGTTCAGTGACAGTGCCGTCTGCTTTGGTTCCGGGTTCGTCCCGGCGTCCGTTCGCCGTTACGGTACGGCGCCTGCGGGATCGTTTTTCATCCACCTTCGCCATGGTGACTCCTCGATCCGTCACGCCCCGGGAGCGCATGACTGGCTGACGAGTTTGTCTTCCCTCGCGACGACCTCCAGATGAACTGAACGGCGCATTCCGCGCCAGTCAGTGTCATCGCAGGCGAGACTCGCTCAGCTACACTGTCCCGCCCAGTGTACCCGGTGGGTATTGCCAGTCTTCATCGATCAGTGCTGGCCAAGGACAACCGCGCCATGAACGATAGACAACTGTCCACCTCGTCTGACCAATTCGTTGAGGTCAAGCCGCCGAACCTGATTCTGCGGGTAATATGGTTCATCCTCGTCGGCTGGTGGCTGACGGGCATTCTCTCAGTCGCCGCCTGGGCACTCAATGCTACGGTCATCGGCCTGCCGCTCGGACTCTGGGTCATCAACAGGCTGCCGCTCGCCGCGACGCTGCGCCCAGCTAGCTCTCAGTACCGGCTCGAGGATGGCGTCCTCCGCTCAGGTGTCGAACAGCATCCGTTCGTCCTGCGGGCTATCTATTTTGTGCTCATCGGCTGGTGGCTGTCAGGGCTCTGGATGGTCGTGGCCTACGCGTTCTTGCTGACCATCATCGGCATGCCTGTCGCGTTCTGGATGTACGGCAGAATTGGCACGGTCACGACGCTCTACCGCACGTAATGACGAACGGCCGAGACGTAGACCGGCGGAACCAGCCCGCCGGTCTATGCTCTCGCCGGTTTGCGCTCTATGAGGAATTGCCCGTCGACTGGGATTCGGCCGCGACCCCAGCAGCTGCCAGCGATGCATCCGCGGCTGAATCGTCATCTTCGACCGCAGATTCGGCGTCGGACCGTCCGTTCTCGCGAACCGTGGCCTCGATCGTGACCATCTGGTGCGGAACGATCCCCGCCTCGGGATCGAGCAATTGGCCGGGGCCAAAGATGGCAATCACGTCCTTACCATCGAGCGTCTCGTGTTCGAGCAGAGCAGCGACGAGCGCATCCAGCTTGTCCCGGTGGCCGTTGGTCACCTGCACCGCTCGATCAAGTGCCTCCTCGACCATCTCTCGCACGGCGTTGTCGAGCCGGTTGGCCGTGGCATCAGAATAGGCCTTGTCCTGCATGATCTCGCGACCGAGAAAGACATGCTCTTCGCCGGTTCCGAGATAGACCGGGCCGAGCTCATTACTCATGCCCCAGAGCCCGACCATCCGCCGCGCCAGGCCCGATGCTTCCTTGAGGTCATTTTCAGCTCCGGTTGTCACTTCGTCGTAGACAACCATCTCCGCCGCGCGCCCACCCAAGAGCATGGCAAGCCGCCCATGCAGGAATGTCCGGCTGTAATTGTGCCGATCCTCCTCTGGCATCTGCACTGTCACGCCGAGGGCGCGACCGCGGGGAACGATGCTCACCTTTCGCAGGGGATCCGAACCGGGAGTGAAATGCGCCACCAGCGCGTGTCCCGCTTCGTGGTAGGCGACCACCTCGCGCTCTTTGGGATTCATCAGACCCGAGCGGGTGGTCCCCAGGAGGATCTTGTCCAATGCCTCTTCAAAATCGGAGGCGGTGATCTCCTTGCGATTCCGGCGCGCGGCGGTCAATGCCGATTCGTTGACGAGATTCGCGAGATCGGCTCCTGAGAATCCCGTTGTACCCCGCGCGAGTGAGCTCTTGTCGACGTCCGAGGCGAGCGGCAGCCCGCGCGTGTGGATGTTGAGCACCGCCTCCCGCCCCGCTTTGTCGGGGAGCCCAATGACGACCTGGCGATCGAACCTGCCCGGTCGCAGCAAGGCGGGGTCGAGCACGTCCGGCCGGTTGGTGGCGGCCATGACGATTACTTCCTGATTCGTCTCGAACCCGTCCATCTCCACGAGCATCTGATTGAGCGTT
Source organism: uncultured Chloroflexia bacterium (assembly GCA_963724295.1). Taxonomy (GTDB): domain Bacteria; phylum Chloroflexota; class Chloroflexia; order Thermomicrobiales; family UBA6265; genus JACCXM01. Next base: position 126,233 of record CAVRUC010000001.1, read on the forward strand.
TGCTCGCGTTCGTCGTTCGACCCTCCCAGACCGGCGAACCGCTGGCGTCCGACGGCATCGAGCTCGTCGACAAAGACGATGGCCGGGGCGTTCTGCTTGGCCTTGTCGAAGAGATCGCGCACGCGGCTGGCACCGACGCCGACGAACATTTCGACGAACTCCGAGGCTGAGACGCTGAAGAAGGGGACACCCGCTTCACCGGCAACCGCGCGCGCCATCAAGGTTTTTCCGGTGCCGGGAGGGCCGACCAGGAGCACACCGCGCGGCAGCCGTGCCCCGAGCTGGTGGTATTTGGCCGGGTTGCGCAGGAAGTCGACGACCTCCGTCAACTCCTGTTTGGCCTCTTCTTCGCCGGCGACGTCGGCGAACGTCACCTGAGGCCGCTCGGGATCGTGCTGCTTGGCCCGCGACCGGCCAAACCCAAAGACGTTCTGCTGGCCGCGTGACATCTGGCGACCCATGAACACGATCAGGCCCACGATGAGCAGGAACGGAAGGAGCGTGATGAGCAGGGTCGAAAGCAGCGATGAGCTATCGGATTGGCCCTTGACGACGACGCCGTTCTCTTCCAGGAGAGGAAGCAGCCCGGTGTTTTCGACCGGCGGCAGGGTGGCACGCAGGTTATCGCCTTCGACAACCCCCTGCGTCGCGGCATCCGGCACGGGCGTCACCAACTGCTCCGTGGCCCGGTTCCAGGCCACCGGTTCCTTCAGCTCCGCCGTGATTTCCACGTCGGTCAGGATGACTTCGCCGACGTTTCCAGCCCGCACCTGCTGATCGACGACTGAATACGGAACGGTGATGCTCTGGGTGTCCCGTTGCGGATCGAAGATCGCGTAGAGCTGGTACGCCACCAGACCGAGGAAGAGCACCGCGATCGCCCACGGCGGAATGCGGGGGCGCCCCTTGTTGCCCGTGCCGGGTCCACCCTGACCGATGCGGCCGCGACCCGGAAGCGAGGGGCGCTTGACCGACGGCTTCGAAGTGGTGTCGTTGTCCTTGGCTTTCTCTTTGTCGCTATCCGGGATCAAATTCAAGCGTGTTACTTGGGATCCGCGTACGTCATTCACAGGCTTTCCATTTCTCGTCGCCAGATCGCGATTTGTGAGGCTGGTTGATACGAGCGCGTTACAGGGGATACTACCCGATCTTCATTAATCGGAGCTTGATTGATCGTGGCCCGCACCGACCAGGCGCCAGCGCCCGGGTACCGCATACGGGTCGTCTTCGCCATGTGCAAAACCGATCCACTCGACCAGGTTCGACCGGCGCAGTACTCCAGGAATGACCTGCCCGTGGACCACCATCTTTGCGGCACGGTCCCCTTCCCCCCAGCGACGCAACGCTTCCAGATAGGCGGCGTTTGCCTCCGGGTCTGACTGCAGAAGCGCGATAAACTCGGTTGTCGTGAATTCGTCACCCTCGATCCGGCCCAGAATGCCGTCGATTGTCGGTGCGAGGAAGGCCGTGATGGCGTCGACGCGATCCGGCCGATCAAGCGCCGGTTCTCTTGGCGGGCTCCCATCGGTCATCTATCAACCGCCGTGGCCTGCAACTCCTGGTTCGACGAGCGAAAGACGTCGTGCGCGATGGGAAGGTCGCGAGTCAGGATAGACTTGGCGGAGTCGAGACAGTGCATCGCACGTCCTGTATGTCCATTCATGGAGATTGCCCGTTGGCTACGCGTTTCGTAGCTCCCGTCCGTTCCCTGTGTCGCAGCGGGCCGCGCCCACTCTGCGCACTGGCGTTGGTCATTCTCCTCAGTGTCTATGCTCCTGTCGCTCACGACGCCCTGGCCAAAGCACCGCCTCTGGCAACGACCGTGCTCGATGCCAAAGCGTTGGCGACGCCGAGCTATGACGCCGCCCCGGTCACGGTGATTCCCCAGGGCACTGAAGTCGAGTTGACGGGTGATGCTGCGCCGGGGTTCCGTGGCGTGTACAACGTCGATGAGGCTGTTTGGGTTCCCGCACAGGTCCTCTCACTCGGCGATCGGCCGGGTATCGACACCGGCGTGACCGTTGCGGATACCCCGTTGCTCGAAGCTCCCATGCCTGACGCACCGGTGCGGCAGATCGTTCTCGAGGGACAGGCCGTCATTCTGACCAGCGCCAGCGTCGACGGCTATGACGCGGCGGCGCATGACGGCTCCGGCGGCTGGATCGACGAGCGAGATCTATCGCGATGAGCAACGACCGTGATCCCAAGGGCGTAGTCCGCGGCGAGAGCCCACGCCATCTGCCGCGCAGCGCGGCGGTGGTGGTGATCGGCGGCGGAGTCAACGGCCTGTCGGCCGCATTTCAGCTCGCGAAGCGCGGCGTGCGAGACATCGTCGTCCTCGAGCGTCGCCATCTCGGGTCCGGTGCCACCGGGAAATCCGGCGCCCTCGTCCGCTGTCACTATGCGAACGTGCCGGAGGCGCGACTCACCCATGAGAGTTTGCGCATCTTTCGCAACTGGGATGAGGTCGTCGGCGCCGGCTCTCCTGGCTTTGCCGCCACCGGGTTCGTTCAGGTCGTAGCTCCGGAACACGAGCAGCGACTGCGCCAGAACGTCGCCGATCAACAAGAGATCGGCATCGAGACCCGCGTGGTTGACCGCGAGGAGCTCCGGGAGATCGATCCGTATCTCTACACCGACGATCTCACGTGTGCTGCCTACGAACCGGGTAGCGGCTTTGCCGACCCGAATGCGACGTTGCACGGGTTCGCTCGCGCGGCAAAGGACCTCAGGGTTCGTGTGTTTGAAGAGACACCGGTCACCTCGATCCAGACCGACGGCGGGCGCGTCTCCGGCGTCGAGACTCTTCTTGGCGCGATCTCGACCGACAAGGTACTGGTAGCAGCCGGCTCCTGGGCGGACCAACTCCTGACGCCGCTGGGAATCGATCTCGGCCTGGAACCGGTGCGCACCCAGGTAGTTGTTTTTCGGTGGCCATCCCAACTCGAAGGCGCCGGTCACCGGGTCGTCATCGATACGATCAATCACTCGTGGCTGCGCCCGGAGGGGATCAACTCGACGCTGATCGGGGCCGAGCGCAGTGTCTTGACCGCTGATCCCGACGCGCTCGACGAGTCGGTCGACGCGCGGACCATACCGGTGAGTCGCCAGGCACTGGCGGCGCGGTACCCGCATCTTCGCCAACGCAATCATGCGTGGCGGCTGGTCCGGCACGTACATGCGCAGCCCGGATGGACACCCGATCATCGATCAGATCCCCTCGCTGCCTGGTCTCTGGGTGATGACTGGCGACAGCGGAACCTCGTTCAAGACCGCGCCCGCAATCGGAATCTGCCTCGCCGAATGGATCACCGGCGGGGCACCAGAACTGGTCGATCTGACGCCGTTCCGCGCTTCGCGGTTTGCCGAGGGCGCACCCTGGCTCGATGCGCATTCCTACGGTGACGATCGCCAGCTGACGGTTTCGCGCTAGTCGGGTTCAGCTCTCGTCGGGTGTGTCTCCCCGACGCAGACTCGCGTAACTCTCGTAACGTTCTTGCCCGATCTCGCCGGCGTCGACCGCCGCCTGGACAGCGCAACCGGGTTCTGACAGATGTGAGCAATCGGCATAGCGGCATTGCCCCAGAAAGGGCCGCATCTCCGGGAAGAACTGGTCGAGCTCGTCAGACGATACCCCCTGCAGCGAGAGGGCGCGAATCCCGGGCGTGTCCGCGACGAAGGTCTGCGCCTCGCCCGGAATCCGGTGCAGTACGGTGGCCGTGGTGGTATGGCGCCCTTTTCCCGTCGCGGGCGAGATGGCGCCGACCGCGCGGTCCCGCGCCGGGTCGAGCACGTTGAGCAGGCTCGATTTTCCAACACCAGAAGGCCCAGCGACGGCCGTGATTTTCTCATTGAGCGCCTCGCGCAGCTCATCGATTCCCTGGCCGGTTTTCGCACTGAGGTAGAAGACCGGGTAGATCTCTTCATAGCGGCCAAAAAGGCTTCCCGCGAGCGACGCCTTGCCGTCCGCCGTGGCGACATCGAGGTCCATCTTGTTGACACCGATGAGAGCAGGCAGATTTCGCGACTCCGCCATCACCAGAAACCGATCGAGCAGGCGGAGATGCGGCTCGGGATCCCGCACGGCGAAGAGAAAGAGTGCTTGATCGGGGTTCGCCAGGATGATCTGCTCGACGTCGTTGGTGTGACGGGCGAGGCGGGAGAGCGTGCGCGTTCTCGGTGCGATCGATTCGATGCGGCCCTCCCCTTCCCCGACATCCCTCACCGACACCCTGTCGCCGACGGCGACGAGGTCGGTGCCGCGGCGCTGCCGCTTGAGGACACCCTTGATCGTGGAGAGCAACTCTCGACCGTCCGCCAGTTGAACGGTGAAGAACTTGCCGTAGGCACGCACCACCACGCCTGGGAGCGCCTCCGACGCTGGGGCAGGATTCGGTTCTACGTCCCTCGGATCAAGGACTGATCGTGGCCCGGTTCGTCGCCGCGGGGTCACCGGCGTCCTATCGCGTTCGACGAAAAATGGTTGGGACCCGCCGCACGGAGACAATCGCGGGACGCGGCAAGGGGGCGCCTTCCGGCGCCCCCTTTACCAATGTGGAACACACGAGCTCGCACTAGGCGCAGACGCCTCCCTGACAGAGGAGTCCTGAGCAGCAATGACTGCCAGCACTGCAGGCGCCGCCCTCGAAGCGGCAGCAGTTGAGACTGCCGTCGCTGTCGATGCCGTTGTTGCGGCAGAAGGAGGCTCCGCCGACCGCCGTGCACTCCGCGTCAGCCGCGCACGCCCCGCCGAGGGCGATGTTGCCGCCACCGAGGCTGCTACCACCAATCGGTTGACAGACACCGCCAGTACAATCGTGCCCACCGCAACACTGGGATCCAGCGGAGCAGCCGCCACCCTCATAACGGCAGCAGTTCAGCGGACCATCGCTGGCGATTCCATTGTCGTCGCAGAAGACCGCGCCCCCGACCTGGCTGCATTCGCCCGAATGGGCGCACTGCCCACCGAGCCCGATGGTGCCACCGCCGCCGCCCGTGGTTCCGCAGACCCCATTCGTGCACTGTAGACCACCGCAGCAGACCTCGTTGCGATCGCACCAGCCACCATTGTTGTGGCAGCAGTTCAAGGTGCCGTCGAAGTCGATCCCATTCGATGCGCAAACTGCCGCCCCCGCTGACTGGCTGCACTGTCCGGTCTGCGTGCATTCCGCGCCAAGCGCCAGCCCACCAGTTCGGTTGTTTGTGCAGAGACCATTGACGCAGTAGAGTCCGCCGCAGCACCCAGCGCTGTAGTCGCCGCCGGAACAGGCGCCGCCCTCGTTGCGGCAGCAATTCAACGGACCATCGCCGTCATAGCCGTTGTCGGCGCAGACCGTCGCTCCACCGCTCTGACTGCACTGACTGGACGACGTGCACTGCGCCCCGGGAGCAAGTCCACCCGACGGCGTCGTTCCCGATGACGTGCCTCCACAGGTGCCGTTCACACAGAAGAGATTCGCACAGCATTGCACGTCGTTCGAGCAAGCGCCGCCAGAATTGCGGCAGCAGTTGCGCGCGCCGTCGGCAGCGATACCGTTGCTGGCGCAGACGACCGATCCACCGGTCTGGCTACATTCGCTGGTCGCCGTGCACTCGGCCCCGAGCGCCCGCCCACCTGTGCTTACGCCGCCACCGCATGTGCCACTCAGGCAGACCGCCCCACCACAGCAGTGGAAGTCCGCGGTGCACCCGCCTCCGGCGTTGCGGCAGCAATTGAACTGACCGTCGCGAATAATGCCGTTGTCGCTACAAACGACCGCGCCCCCTGCCTGGCTGCACTCGGAGTTGGCGCCGAGCGCGGAACATTGTCCGCCGAGCGGAACCGTGTTCTGTGCCTGCGCCAGCCGCGGCATACCGATCGGGAGCCACGCTGCCGCCACCGTGGCGGCAAGTCCCTTCAGCACGCTACGCCGAGAGGTTCCGGCGGCGACCGCCCGCGCTACTTCGTCAAAACGAAACCCGTCCATGCTGGCGTCTTTCTCCTCCAGCCCGCCCGAAGTCGCGGACCCCGACTCCCCTCTTGCCCTGGAACCCGTCGCTCAACGCCAATGCCAGGGAAGCGTTCCGCACCGCACGGCGGAACCGGGCATGGCGTTCGCGCAGCGCGGGACGCGGACGAGTCTTCCTGTTGATGTCAACGCGGGACGGGGCGGCGGCGTTTCCACTGGAAAAGCGGGGATTCTCCCGGGCGATCATAGGTCGGCCAGTTCCCATGTGTCAACACCGGGCCACGTTCGCCCAGCATGTCCGTACAGGCACCAGGCACCGTGCGCTGGCTACGGTAAGTAGTGGGTCCAGGCTCGCGAACCGAATCGCTCCCGGGCTCGTTCCTCGGCCTCCGCGAACTCATCAGGATGAAGCGCGTCCTCTTCGAGCCCGAAGCGCCGCCGGAACTGCTCGACCATGTGCTCGATGATGGCTTCTCGCGGCAGATTGGTCTGCTGGCGTAGCGGCGCCACCCGCTTGTCGGCGGAAGTGACTCCCTTGTCGCTCAGTTTCTCTTTGCCGGTGCGCAGAACCTCGAGCAGCAGAGGGAGGTTCATGTCATAGGCCATGGTGGTGTGATGAAGCACGGCGCCGTCGCGGCGCGCCTGTGCGGCGCCGCCGATCTTGCCGGCGCCAGAGGTAATGTCGTTGAGCGGCGCATACCACGCGTCGATGCCCAGCTCTCGCAACGCGTCGACGACCCAGGCGTCAAAGAAGCGGTACGACTCCGCGAAGGTCATCCCGGCGGTTATCGACTCTGGTGCGTACAGTGACCAGGTAATCGCGCCTTCGGGCTCGATGAACATGGCGCCGCCACCGCTGATGCGCCGCACAATCTCGATCCCTCGGCGAGTCGCGGCCTCCTCGTCGACCTCGTTGCGCACCGACTGAAATCGCCCCAGAACCACGCAGGGCGCGTTCCAGCCCCAGATGCGCAGTGTTGGCTGGCGCACTCCCGCTCCAACCCGCTCGACGAGCACCTCATCGAGCGCCATGTTCAGCAACGGGGGTCGCCTCACCGCGGGCAGCAGCTTCCAAGGCAAAGCGCTCCAGCGCGCCGAGTCTTCCAGGGTCATCGACGACGCGTCAGCCACCGTCATCCCGTTCAAGCGCGGGACGACTCCGCAGCGCGCGGACAACTGCCACCGCCAGCGCTTCCGGGGATGACCCGACCAATTCGGCCCGGGTATCGAGCGCGGTCCGGATGCACGCCGCATAGCTGCCTTCGTCAAGCGAGACGGGGGCGTTTTCGAGAGCGCGTGCCAGGACAGGCAGCGCTTCTTCCGGGTAGAGAAAGAAATCGCCGGTAACCACGACGTTGCGCAGCTCGCCGCCCACGACGTCGAATTCAACGGCGATCAGCTTGCCGCCCGGTGTCTTGAACTCTCCCCGGCTCGTCATGCGGATGATGTCGCGGCCGGCTTCGCGCGCCGGGCACCGCGACTATTCGGATCAGGACCCGGACACACTCTCACGGAGCTGACGCCGCTGCCGCTCGTCATATTCGACATGTCGCTCGATCTCGTCAGCCAGCGTGATCTCGCTGCCGGTTTCATCGATTGCGCCACGGGTCCAGTCCTTCAAGGAGAGGTTGATCAACAGCGAGACGAGGTCGCCGCGGGCGACCTCCATCTCCGCCAGCAGCGCGGACAGATCTTCATCGTCCGCGGCTTCGCTGATGCGCAACGCCGGCAGATTGGGGGTGTCCTCGCGCGTGATGGCTTGCACCCTCTCCAGGATCGCGCGATCCCGGTTCCGGGTCTCCGCCACGAGACGCTTCGTCTCCGGCGACGTGTCAGACGCGCCAGACGCTTCGACCAGCTCCCGAATTTCGGAGGGCGTGCTGAGCAGATCGTCGATCAGATCCCGGTAGGCGTCGAGCATGGTGGTTCTGGTCGCCCGCGCCGACCTAGACCGGAATCAACGGCACGGAGCCGATGACCGCGATTTCCCAGTTCACGTTGAAGGGATCCCTGAAGGTGAACGTTGCAATCCCCGATCGCAAGACCGTCAGTGGCCGCATCAAGACCTCGCCTTTGAAAGCGGCGAAGGTGTGCGAATCGACTCCCAGCGATACGGTCTCCAGCGCACCCTGACCCAGGAGCACGCCAAGCCCCACCCGCTGCGCGGCGAGGGTCAACGGTCCGTTCGAGAGGAAGGACGTGTCCGCCAGCTCGCCTGACTGAAGGGCTCGATCCCAGGAATAATCAGTCGGCAGCGGCAGCAACGTCCCATCGGGACCGCGGCGCACGCGGCCGAGGAGCTGCATGGCGAAAAAGTCCTGGTAAAACTGCTCGGCTTTGCGGAGATCGTTGACCTGGACCAACACGTAGTTGATGGCGCGAATCTGGAGAGCGCTGGCGGGTTCCCCGGTCGGCAACATCTCCCCGGCCTCGTGGCCTCGGTCGGCGACCGCAACCGGCGCGGCTTCAGATGTCATATCCGAGCCCGGCTCAAACTCGGAAGCGCCCGGCCCGACCGAATACCGCGGGGTCTTGGCCATCGGCTCGTGGTCGCCGATGTGCGGGATCGTGCGCTCGACCCACGGCTGGTCGCGCCGGATGAGCGCAACCATGCGCGCGCGATCGACAGTCCCCAACGGATACCGCTCACCCCCGTGCAGCACCATCCGCACGTCGGGACGCGGCGCTTCGCTGGCTTCGTACCAGTCGAAGAGCGAGTCGACGACGCGCAGTGAATGAGCGGCAACCGTCATATCGAGGTACGGATCGTCGACACCCAGTCCGTGCGACGGACGAACCACCAGCACCTGCGTGTCGGCGACACGCTCGACGGCGATACTCGCCGCCTCGGCCAGCGACTCTGGCACCTCCAGCAAGAACCGGTAGGCCATCCCGCCCGTTCCCTCCGCCCGCCGACCGTCGATCGGTCTCTCATGCGCACACCGTCTAACGCCGCATGTCGGCGGATTGTACCGTACCCGTCCCGGCCGCCTCCGGTTGGCCGCGGTGACTTTGAGGCTCTTGCGATCAGCCTGACCGATCGGTACTGTTTTCGGTATCTGGAGATCCCCCCGCGATACGTCACTCCCCTTCCTCGCGTTACGGCCCATATGAGCGCCAGGGTCGCCCCGGTCCAGGGGCGCGGAAGGAGGAGCCGTGGTTCAGGATGTCAAGAGCAGCGCGGTCCCGCGCTCGAGCGTCGCTCGAGCCATTCGTCGCCGCGACGCGATTGGTGCGGCGATGCTGGTCGCGCTGGGTCTGACCACGAGCGGCGCGGGGTGGCGCATGGCGGACGCCGCAAGCAACGGCAACGAAGTAGTCCGGGTGGCGAAAAAGTACAAGGGAGCACAATACAAGTCGGGAGGAGCATCACCAAAGGGGTTCGACTGCTCCGGGTTCACCTGGTACGTCTACAAGAAGGCCACCGGGAAGGACATCACCCGCGGCGTAGAGGAGCAATGGAAGCACGGGCGTTCTGTCGGTCGTGGCAAATGGCGACCCGGCGATCTCGTCTTCTTCGAGAACACCTTCGAGCGCGGCTTGTCGCACGTCGGTATCTACATCAGTGGGGATGATTTCATCCACGCCGAGAACGAGAAGACGGGCGTCGTCATCTCGAGTCTGGACTCGGACTACTACAGGAAACACTATGCGGGAGCGCGCCGTCTCCTCTGAGCTCCCTGGAAGGGTGCCCGATGGAGACGGCGCGCCAGGCGGCTAGAATTCGTCGTCGTAGCCTTGCAGATCGCGCACCAACTCCTGGACTTGGACCGACGCTTCATTGGCCAGCCGCAGGACCCGATCGCGGCGTTCCGCATCGAGCAGGGCATAGAGCGCCAGTCCGATCCCGGCTCCAGCCCAGAACAGCCCCGCCTTGCCGTGGTGTTCTTCGCCGGCAAGATCCTCTTCCTTGACGTCTGTCTTTGTCTCTTCGGCCGTGGCGGCAGCGGCATCGGTGGCATCGTGTGATGCTCGCCAGAAGCGACGCTTGCCGTTGGCGCTAATGGTCTCAGCGCGTTGCTCGACTTCGCCGGCGGTATCTCGAGCCTCCTCCTCGGCACGCTCCAACTGCTCAGCGACTTCAGCGGCAAGTCCCTGTGACCTGTCTCGAATCTCGCTCGCCGCTGCTCGAGCGCGATCCTCGGCCTCATCAACGGCTTTGCTCGATTCACGGCTCAAGTCCAGCTTGCCGAGGGCAGCGACGGCCGCTTGAACTGCCGAATCGCGCAGTGACGGTCCGAGCTCCTTTTGCAGGATCTCCGCGACCTGGGCCTTGTTCCTGGCCGCCAGCAGCGCCGGCGCCTTGGCTCGTAGCGTGCGCTCGATCTGCCCCAATGCCGCCGCGGTCGCCTCAGAGGCCACGAGCTCCGCGATTGGGCCGCTCTTTCCCGCAAACCGGGAGGTGAGGCTGGATGCTTCTTTGTCCACCCTCTGGCCGGACTTCCGGAGGTGTTCCTTGAGCTCGTCGATCTCAGCGCGCAGCCGCTCCACTTCGCGCTCGACCGTGCCCTCATCCTCCGCGCGGTGGCGAAGCTGAGCGAACTTTTCTTTCCCCTCGCCGGCCAGGTTGCGCGCTTCCGCGCCAAACCAGGACGCGAGGTGGGTTGCATCGTCGACTACTCGATGACCGGCCGCGCGCAGCCTGCTCTCGGCCTCTTTCGCCTCCTGCTGCGCATCCCAGGCAGCAGCTTTGAGATCCCTCTCGGCAGCCTTAGCTTCGGCGCTCACATGTTCGGCCGCGTCTCGTACCTCACCGGCGCCGTGGCGCCATGTCGAAACCGCTGCCGCGGCGAGTTCCTTTCGCTTCTTCTTGGCGGCCTTCGCCGCTTTCTTCGACTCCTGCTTTGCGTCCGCGACGACGTCCTCGACCCGCGCCGCGACGACGTCGGCCCGCGTCGCCAGGCCCTCATCCTCCCGGCGGCGGATCAACGCGACCAGGAGGGCAGCGACCGCGGCGCTGCCGACGGACAGCAGAATGACTTTTCGATTGAGATCGTCATCATGCTCTTGCATGAGATCCATCCATTTCCGGCCGGGCACCTAACAGCACCCGGTCTCTCGTAACTTCGGATACATTGTCTGGCACCATTGTACCCGGTCCCGTCGGATGTTCCGGAAGTGGCCACCTCCGTTGCGCCAGTCGATGCGGCAGACCATACTTCCGCGTCGCTCTCGATCGCGGTCGCCCATCCCGCTCTGCGGATCAGGGGAATGGAATGCAGGGCAGGTTCGCTCGATTGGTCGTGCCGGTTGCCGGTTCGGAGATGGACGACCGGGTCCTGGACATGCTGCCCAATCTCTTGAGTCGCGAAGGTGGCACGATCACGTTTCTGTTCGTCGTCGAGGTCCCGCAATCTATGCCGCTGGACGCCGAGCTGCCAGACCGACATAGACATTGGCGAGCGAGCCTTGCGCCACGCCGAAAACGCGGCTCGACCCTTGCTCCCCTCTCGAAACGCGACAATCGTTACGGAGCTGCTTCAGGCCCGGGCCGTGGGACCGGCGATCGTCGACGAGGCCATCGAGCGTGACGCGGAAGCGATCGTCATGACGGCGGCGATTCACCGGCGACACGGCCGGCCGACGCTCGGCGAAACGACCGACCACGTCCTCCTCAATGCGCCATGTGAGGTGGTGGTCATTCGAACAGTCCCCGATTCGCTGTCACGGGCCGGAATGCACCGATGAGAGTCGTCATCATGGGTTGTGGTCGAGTCGGAGCAAGGGTCGCCAGCCTGCTCGACCACTCGGGCAACGCAATCACGGTGATTGATACGGACAGTCGCGCGTTCCGCCGTCTGCCGGCTGGTTTCGGCGGCGAGACGGTGATCGGCACCGGCATCGACGAGGACGTCCTGCGCAAGGCCGGCATCGAGGACGCGGACGCATTCATCGCGGTCACGAATGGAGACAACAGAAACATCATGGGGGCACAGGTGGCGCGGCTAGTCTTCGAGGTGCCCGTGGTCATCTGCCGCATCTACGACCCGGTGCGGGAGGACACCTACCGCCGCTTGGGCCTGACGACGGTTTGTCCGACCACCACCATCTCCGCCATCATCCTTGATCAGGTCATGCGCGCCGCAAGCGACGCGGACGTGGTGCGTGGAGGGACCGCCTAGTCATGTACATCATCGTCGCCGGAGGCGGGAAGGTCGGCTACTACCTTGCCCAACATTTGCTGGCGGAAGGGCACGAAGTCCTGCTTATCGAGCGCAACCCCGAGCGCGTCTCCGAGATCAACGAGGTTCTCGGCGCTGTCGCGGTCACCGGGGACGGCGCGGAAGCCGGGACGCAGGCAGCGGCCGGCGCCCCTCGCGCGGACGTCGTTGTCGCGGTGACTGGAGAAGACGAGGACAACCTCGTGATCTGCCAGGTTGCGCGCGAGAAGTTTCACGTCGCCCGGACCATCGCCCGCGTCAATAATCCCAAAAATGAGCATTTGTTCAGGATGCTCGGAGTCGACGTCACCGTCAGCCAGACCAACTACATCCTGAATCTGATCGAGCAAGCGATTCCCGAGCGCTCGTTCGTCCATCTCGTCAGCTTCCACGAGGACCTGGCCATCGTCGACGCCAAGGTTTCGGAGACCTCGGCGGTTGCGCATCGCGCTATCGCCGAGATCGAGCTCCCGGCGAACACCGCGATCACCGCTATCGCGCGCGGGGCAAAGCTGATCGTACCCAACCCCGGCACCGAGCTGCTGCCGGGCGATGACATCATCGCGGTCGCGCATCAGAACCAGGAGGACGAACTGCGCCGGCTGCTCGTCTGAGCCCCGAACGCGCAGGCATCAGTCGCCAGAGGGTCGTCATGCTCCTAGCCGTGGAAGTCGGCAACACAAACACCACGTTCGGACTGTTCGCCGCCTCTGGTGAGCTGACGACCGCCTACCGGCTGTCGACCGAGCGGGAGCGCATGCCGGACGAGTGGTTCGCGATGCTGGCCGCGCTCCTCGCCTCCGATAGCCACCAGCTATCCGAGGTCGACGGCGTGATCATCTCCAGTGTCGTGCCGAGCGTAACGACGTGGCTGGTCGACATGACCCGAAATCGGCTTCGAATCGAACCGGTCATCGTCAGCGGCGACCTGGACGTCGGTCTCGATCTCGACGTCGACGAGCCGAAACAGTTGGGAGCTGACCGCATCGTCGATTGCGTGGCCGCATTTCATCGCTACGGTGGTCCAGCCATCATCGTCGACCTCGGCACCGCGACGACGTTCGACGTCATCGGCCGCAACGGCGGGTACAAGGGCGGCGCCATCGCCGCCGGCGTCGCCACCTCGCTGCAGGCCCTGGCTGGCAACGCCGCGCAACTGTTCAATGTCGAGTTGCATATGCCCGATGCGGTCATCGGTCGCAACACGGGCGACCAGCTGCGCTCCGGGATTGTGGCGGGGCACCTGGCCATGCTCGAGGGCATGATCGAGCGTACCCGCGCCGAGCTGGGGGTTGACGCCCAGGTCATCGTGACCGGCGGGCTGGCGCCGCTCTTCGCTGGCCGCTCCCCCCTCTTCGACCATGTCGACGCGGACCTGACCTTGCACGGGTTACGGCTCATTTACGATCGCGTCCAGTCGGCACGCGGAGAGACCGCGGCGACTCCACCAGCCGAACTCCGCTCTATGAGCGCCGCAGGCGGCCGGGAGTTTCCGGATGCGGTCTGAATCTCCATCAGAGGCGGGAACCGAGCGCGTTGCCATCCGCCCGTACAGCTCCGAGGACCGGTTATTCGTGGCCCGCGTCGCCTCCCGCATGCACCCTGGGCAAACAGCGTCTCCGCGAGACCCCGCCGCCCTGGATCGATTCTTCTGCGAACAGGGACCCGGCGAGTTTCTGAGCAAACCGGGCGCCCAGGCATTCGTTGCCACGATTGACGGCGAACCTTGCGGGCTCATTTCCTTCTTCCCCGACAAGGATTACTTCACCGATCACCCGAGGGCTTACGTCGACAATCTCGTCGTGGCTGAAGAGGCGGAACGCAAGGGAGTTGGTCGGGCTCTGTTAGCCTTCGTCGAACGCCGGGCTCGTGACGATGGGTTCCGTGAAGTCGTCCTCGATGTCTTCGCGGTGAATCGCGGTGCTATCGCTTTCTACGAGCGGCAGGGGTACCGGCCCGACCACATCCGGATGGCGAAACCACTCGAATAACTGGGGCTTTGGCCCCCTGTCGCGACATGATTTCATGTCTTTGCATCTGAATCATTGAACTGGCGAGCTACTCGTATCAGGCAGGTTCATTGAAGCGTGTCTGGTCGATGTTGGAGGTTTCAGAATCACGATGCCCGATGCAACCACGGGCTTCAAGCAGGCACTCGGTCTTGCGCCGACCGGTGATCCGCCACTGAAACTGGCGGTCCAGCGCTCCGGTCGCTTGACGCAAGACACGCTCGATCTCTTGCATGCCATCGGCTTGCAGTTCGAGAGCTATGGCCAACGTCTCTTCTCCCACTGCCGGAACTTTCCGCTCTCCATCCTCTATGGACGAGACGACGATATTCCTGGCTACATCGGGCTCGGCACCGTTGATCTCGGCGTCGTCGGCCGCAATCTCCTCCATGAAGAGAATGTCGTGGTCGAAGAGCTGGCGTCGCTCGGGTTTGGCTACTGCGAGCTGGTCCTGGCAACGCTGCGCGACGCGCCATTTACTCGACCTGAGCAACTGCTCGACGCGCGCATTGCCACCTCCTATCCGGAGTCGGCTCGCCGGTACTTCACCGAGCTTGGCGGCAATCCGGAGATCATCACGATCAGCGGCTCAGTCGAAGTGGCGCCTTCGCTCGGCCTGGCGGATGCGATCGTCGAGCTGACCGCTACCGGTTCGACGCTGCTCCTGAACGACCTCCGGCCGATCGCCACAATTCTCGAGTCGGAGGCGGTGCTTGCCGCCCACCCCGATGCCATGGCGGACCCGGCAAAGCGCGCCAATATCGACCGCTTGATGATGCGGATCGACGCCGTGCAGGCGGCCAAACGCTACAAGTACCTGATGATGAACGCACCAGAAGCGGCCTTACCCGCCATCCGGGCCGTCGTTCCGGGGCTGAAGGCGCCAACGATCGTCCCGCTCGCCGACCCCGGATGGTTCGCGGTCCACACCGCGGTCGAAGAGGATGCGTTCTGGGAGTCGATCGAGCGCTTGCGCGCGGCCGGCGCAACCGAGATCCTCGTGTCGTCGCTGGAGAAGCTCCTGCTCTGAGTGTGAGACGGCAAGACGGCAAGACGGCGAGACGGCTAGCACGCGGGCCGTTGTCATCCGTGAACAATTCGGGATAGATGGCGCCGGCGAACGTTTGCAAAGGCTGCAAAGGTTGCAAAGGCTACATGAGGCAGGCGCCGCTGGAATTGCACGCTGCATGTTCACCAGTCCCGCCGCTTTCCTCATGCGGCGTGCACCTCGGCTACTATTCGTATACCGTCAGCAGTCCGCGAACTAGCCGACTAGCCGACTTCTTGCAGCCGTCTTGCCGTCTACTCATTGCGGAGGATCCTTGGTGTCTCAGAGCGTCGCGTCCCGGACCACGTTCGATCCCGAGAAGCTCGTCCGGGCGGCGATCCATCATCTTCCCCTCTACACCCGGGAAGAGGCGCCGGCCGAAAAACCGGCGCGAGTGGTTCGCCTCGACTGGAATGAGTCGCCGTACGGGCCTTCGCCCAGAGCACTGGAAGCTCTGGCGGCGGTCGCCGCACACAATCGGTACCCGGAATTCGACGCCTGGGCCCTGCGCGATGCCATTGGACGCTATGCCGGCGTACCGGCGGATCGCATCGTGGCCGGGGCCGGTCTCGACAACGTGCTCGAGACGCTCATGTTGCTCCTCATCGAGCACGGCGATCGCGTCATCATCTCCGAGCCAACGTTCATGGTCTATCAGCTGCTCGTCCGCGGCCATGGAGGCGAGGCGGTCAACGTGCCGCTGGATCGGGACTTCCAACTCGACGCGCGAGGCATCCTGGATGCGGTCGACGACCGCACCAAGTTGATCCTGATCTGCAACCCGAATAACCCCACTGGCAATCTGTTGTCGCCCGAGGCGATCGAGCAGATCGTCGCCAACGCACCCTGTCTGGTCGCGATCGACGAGGCCTATGCCGAGTTCGCCGGCGGCAGTTACCGCGACCTGATGGACGAGCACCCGAATCTGGCCGTTCTCCGCACGCTGAGCAAGTTTGCCGGCCTGGCCGGGATGCGAGTCGGTTATGGCATCTTTCCCGAGTCGCTGATGCCGTATCTGATGCGGGTCATGCCGGGATTCTGCAACGTCAGCGCGGCTGCCAGCGCCGCCGCGATCGCGGCCCTCGCGGACGTCGACTACAACCAGGCCACCATCGCTCGCATCGTCGCCGATCGCGAGATGCTTGCCGATCGTCTCCGCGAGATCCCGGGCGTCGAGCCGCTTCCCTCGGCCACGAATTTCCTGCTCGTTCGGCTGCCGATGCCGGATGCGGAGCCTGTTGTGCGCGAGCTGGCGAATCGTGGCGTCTACGTGCGCCATTTCGGTAACCCGGCGTTCGGTATCGCGGACTGCCTTCGCGTCTCGATCGGCACACCGGAAGACAACGCGATCTTCGCCGAGCAGCTCGAAGCGATATTGGCGGCTCAGGAGCGAGCGGCGTGACCGCGGCCGAGGTGCGGGCCGGTCAACGCCAAGCCCACATCGCCAGGTCGACCCTGGAGACTCGAATCGAGGCCCGCGTCGATCTCGACGGCGGCCCGGTGACAGCGGCTACGGGCGTTCCATTTCTCGACCACATGCTGGAGGCGCTGGGCCGCCACGGCAAGCTCGGCATCGAGATTCGCTGCGATGGCGACGCCGCGATGGACCCCCACCACACCGTCGAAGACGTGGGTATCGTGCTTGGTCAGGCTGTCCGCGAATCGCTTGCCGACCGGCGAGGTATTGCCCGTTATGGCCACGCGTACGCGCCACTGGACGAGGCCCTGGCGCGCGTCGTCATCGACTGCTCGGGCCGGCCCTATCTCCACTACCAGGCGGAGATGCCGGAGCCGGTAATTGGCCGCGACTTCGCGGCCAGCCTCATCGAGGAGTTCTGGCGAGCGTTCGTGGTCAACGCCGCGGTGACCGCCCACATCGATCTGATCAGAGCGCGCAATGCCCATCACGCCGCGGAGGCGATTTTCAAGGCCGGCGCGCTTGCCCTGCACGCGGCTACCCGCCAGAGTGGTGACCCGGAGATGATCCCCTCGACGAAAGGTATGCTCGCATGAGCGTCTCCATCGCGGTCATCGACTATGGCGCCGGCAACCTGCGCTCCATTCGACGCGCCTTAGAGGCCGCGGGCGCCGAGGTGACCGTCTCATCTGACAGCGCGGACGTGCGCCGCGCCGACGCCGTCGTTTTTCCGGGCGTCGGCGCGGCCGGCGCCGCGATGGATCGTCTTCACCAGCTCGGGCTGGTCGACGTCATCGGCGAAGTCGTCGCCGAGGGACGGCCATTCCTTGGCATCTGCCTCGGCATGCAGCTCCTCTTCGAGCACCAGGAAGAAGGAAACACGCGCGGGCTCGGTCTCCTGAACGGGCGCGTCCACAGCCTCAGCCCGCAGGTCAAGGTGCCGCAGATCGGGTGGAACCGCGTGCGATGGATCCGGGAGGCGGCTGGCTACCATCCCGCGGAGGCCGATGACTTCTACTTCGTTCACTCCTACGTCATCGAGCCTGATGATCCCGCTGACGTCCTCGCCGTCACCCGCTACGGTGAGGTCTTCCCCAGTATCGTCCGTCACGGTCAGGTCTGGGGCACGCAGTTTCACCCCGAGAAAAGTGGCCCCGCTGGGTTGAAGCTGATCGCGGGTTGGGTCGACGGCGTGCGCGCCAACGCCGGCGCCAGGCGGTTGAGCGTCCCCGCATGATCCTCTATCCGGCAATCGATATCCGGGGCGGCCGTTGCGTGCGTCTGATCGAAGGCGATTTCAATCGCGAGACAGCCTATGATAGCGACCCCTCCGCGGCCGCCCGCCGTTGGGTGGAGGCCGGCGCGGAGTGGCTGCACATCGTCGATCTTGACGGAGCTGTCGAAGGGCGACCGATCAATCGCGAGGCTGTGGCGCAGATCCGCGCCTCGGTCGACGTCTCGATCCAGCTCGGTGGTGGCCTTCGCCAGCTAACTGATCTCGAAGACGCGTTCGCCACAGGCGTCGACCGGGCGATTCTTGGCACCGTCGCCCTCCGCGATCCGGAACTGGTCATCAGCGCCGTCGCCCGCTGGGGCGACCGCGTCGCGGTTGCGCTCGACGCCAGAGATGGCCGGCTGGCGACCGACGGCTGGCTGGGACAGTCCGATACCCGCGCCGTCGAGGTGGCCCAGCGACTGGCTCAGAGACGTGTGCGCCACTTCATCTACACCGACATCCGACGTGACGGCACGCTCTCGGGCCCGAACCTGGAAGGGCTCAGCGAGTTGGTCGAGAAGGTCGAAGCGGATGTCATCGCCTCCGGCGGTATCGCCTCGCTTGACGACATCAAGGCCGCGGCGAACGTGGGTGCAACCGGCGCGATCATCGGGCGGGCGTTGTACGACGGGCGCGTCGACCTCGCTGACGCTCTCGCGCTATTTCGACCAACTGAGGCGCCATGCTGAGTCCGTACTCCATCGACCTCCACGACGGTCTTCCCGATACCGGGCCATACCGCAGAATCATTCCCTGTCTGGACGTGACCGGCGGCCGCGTGGTCAAAGGCATCGAGTTCGTCAATCTGCGCGATGCGGGTGATCCCGTCGAGCTCGCCGCGTTCTACGACAGCGAAGGCGCCGACGAGCTTGTCTTCCTCGACATCACGGCCTCGTCCGACAGCCGCCACACGATGCTCGACGTTGTCGAGCGAACGGCCGACCAGGTCTTCATCCCGCTCACGGTAGGGGGCGGAGTGCGCTCGGTGGGCGACATTCGGCAATTGCTCTCCGCCGGCGCCGACAAGGTCTCGATCAATACCGCGGCCATCAACGATCCCGACCTCATCGACGCCGGGGCGCAGGTCTTTGGTCGCCAGTGCATCGTCGTCGCCATCGACGCTCGCCGCGAGACGGATCGCGATGGCTGGGGCGTCTACACGCACGGCGGCCGGCGCGCCAGCGGTCTCGACGTCGTTGACTGGGCCGCGGAAGCGGCTCGCCGGGGTGCGGGGGAAATCCTGCTCACCAGCATGGACCGCGATGGCACGCGCGATGGCTACGACCTCCCTCTCCTAGAAGCCGTCTCCGCGGCCGTGAACATCCCGGTGATCGCGTCGGGCGGCGCGGGCAACCTCGACCATCTATGCGAAGGTCTGGCGCCGGGTCGCGCCGATGCCGTGCTGGCGGCTTCGATCTTCCATTTCGGGGAATACCGAATCGCGGACGCACGAAAGCATCTCGCCAGCCGCGGCATCCCGGTGCGCGACTCTCGTTCATGAACGATCAGCCGCCGCGGAACGTCCGCTACGGCGCCGATGGTCTGGCGCCGGTGGTCGTTCAGGACGCCATTTCAGGCGACGTTTTGATGCTCGCCTTCATGAACGACGAGGCACTTCGCCTGACGCACGAGACGGGCAGGGCGCATTACTGGAGCCGCGGCCGCAACGCGCTCTGGCGAAAGGGCGAGACGTCAGGTCACGAGCAGCTCGTCGAAGAGATCCGCGTCAATTGTGAGCAAAACAGCCTCTTGCTGCTGGTGCGACAGGTTGGCGCCGTTTGTCACGACGGCTATCCGACCTGCTTCTACCGGCGCACCGCGCCAGACGGCTCGCTGACCATCGTCCGAGAGCGTTCGTTCGACCCGAGCGCCGTCTACCACGACGCGGCGCCAGTGCCTCAACGCGGCGAGACAGAAGCGGTTGATCCGCTTGGGGAGGCGACGCGGCGACAACTGGGCGCCTATGCCTACCTGCGCGACCACGATCTGACCGCTGAATCAGAGACCTCTCGCCGCTTGCGACACGCCGACCAGCATTTCGGGAGCCGTATCGCCGATGAGCTGCGTGAGCTGGCCGGGGTGCTGGCTCGGAGAGCACCAGCACGCCGGCCAGGAACGTGACGTGCTGCTGGAAGCATCGCAGGTCATCTACTGGCTACTCCTGGAGTCGCTACGCCACGGAGTCACCTGGATGGCGCTGCGGCCGGACCGCGCGTTGGCCACCGTAGATACGAGGCTGCTGGCAGCGACAGTGGCCCGGTTACTTCGCGCGGAGGCGGACCACTGGTCCGAGAGCGGGCGCGATGATCAGGACATCGCCGCGGCTGCCCATGCCACCCTGTCGCTCGTCGCCCAGGCCTGCGCAAGCGTCGGGATCGATCCACTTGCCACCGTGCGTTTCGACCTCGCCGAACTGGAATCAAGACCGTATCTCGCTCCGTATTTCGGAGTCGACGAAGACTTCATAGGCGGATCGCGGGGGGCACAAACGAGCGTGATGGGTCCGGGATCGGGAAGGGAAGAGCCTCGGCAACCCGTCTCTGCGCTAGCCGACGCACCGTCCGGCAGTCATGAGCGGCTCTGGACCCCCTGGCGGATGCGCTACGTCGCGGGAGCGCATCGCGAGGAAGGCTGCATCTTCTGCAACCGCCTGGCTGAACAGGACGACGTGCAGTCGCTGATCCTGCACCGTGGCGAGCGTGCGTTCGTCATCATGAACCTCTACCCATACAACACCGGGCACCTGATGATCGTACCGAACGCGCACGTCGCTTCTCCCGAGGACGCCGACCCCGAGGTGATGCGGGAGATGGCGGCGTTGCGAGGCCCGGTGCTGCGCGCGCTTCGCCACGCGTTGTCACCCGATGGATTCAATCTTGGACTCAACGTCGGAGCGCCGGCCGGTGCGGGTGTCGCCGACCATCTGCACGAGCATGTCGTCCCGCGCTGGCAGGGAGACGCCAACTTCATGCCGATCCTGGCTGCGACGATGGTCATGCCGGAGCTGATCCCGGTGACCTACGCCAAGGTCCGCGCGGAGCTTGCGTCCGAGCTGGCCGCCGGTAGTCAGGTCACAACGCTTGTGGTCATCAATGACCGAACGCACATGCTCGTCGATGCAGCCGGGCGGTTGCCGGAGGCCATCCCCCGCGAGGGTGAGTCGATCTGGGCAGCGGCGATGCGTGAGGCGCGCGAGCGCGGAGCCACCGATACCGAGCTCCTGGGTTGGGCCGGGGAGCGTAAAGCGGGTCCAGGGCAATCCGCGCTGCTCTTGCGGGCCGCAATCCGCGAGGGCGCCGCGCTCGCCGCGGGAAGTCGCTTCGCGCCAGTAAACGAGCTGCTGATGGGAAAAGATGCGCAGATCGTGCGCATTGCTTTGCAGCACGAGGACCAGTTCGGTTCGTGCTAACGGCTCCCGGCCATCGGTCCCCCTTGCTCGTGCCAGTCGCGATTGAGCACGCGTCGGCGACGGTCCCGCTCCTATACTCGGCGCCATGACATCGATGCTCTGCCCGGTAGGCGGCTGATTAATCGTGCCTGGCTCCGAACTGCGCCACGATTCCTCCGATAGGAGAGGCATGGCGTTGAACTCGATCCTTGGCGTCGCGGCGGAGTCGGTCAACGCCGCCGCCGAGGTACTGCTGCTGCCCAGTGTGATCCTGGCGTTTTTCGTCGCCGAGCTGACCCCATCCTATGCGACGATCGGGCTGGTGCCCGCGATCGCAATCGGATTCTGGACGCTGGGACGACTTCCGGCGCATCTCCTTAGCCAATCGCGCCGGCGGCAGCAACCGTGGGCGTTCGCCTCGGCGGTAGTGCGCGCGGCAGCTGTTGGCGTGCTCGCCGTTGTTACCACCCGCATTGATCCCGCCGCGCTTTCTCAGTCGGCGCGACCGCTGATCCTCACCGTTTTTCTCTGCCTCATCGCTTTCTCCCTGGCGGGCGGATTCGGAAGTTTGGCCGGCGGCGCGCTTCTCCAGTCCTCCATCGCGACGGAAACCTGGGGAGCGTTTGTCAGGCGGCGCGCCGGGTGGAGCGCGTTGTTGTCCATCCTGGCCGCCGTCGTCGTTGCCCGATTGCTTGGCAGCAGCGCTTTGCCGTTCCCAGGCGGATACGGACGGCTGTTTCTCGTGGCCACATTCTGTCTGGTCATAGTCGCCGTTTTGACCGCCGCGATGCGCGAGCCCTGGATCGCGGTCACATCGAGCGCGCCGAACCCACCTCCCCGTGCGTGGCGACAACTCCTCCAGGACGCCCACTACCGGCGGTTTCTCCTCTTTCGGATACTCCTCTCGGCAACGGCCGCGATCGATCCGTTTCTCTTCCTCTACGCAATCACGCGTCTCGGCGCCCCCATCACCAAGATCGGCGATTATGTCATCTTGGCTGTTCTGGGGTGGGTTGTGTCAGCACCGGTCTGGTTCTGGGTCGAGCGCCGCTCCGGCGCCCGCACATTATTGCAAAGTGCCGCTGTCGTTCGTCTCATTGCGCCGGCCATCGCCCTGGCCACGCCCCCGCTGGCGGCGATCGGTCTCGTCCGGGATCGCCTGCCCGACGCGACGACGTTGACGACGGTCTATGGAGCCGCGTTCTTTGTCGTCGGAGCGGCGCTGGCTGCCCAATCGCGCGGTAACTATGACTACCTCGCGGCACTGGCGCCTCACCAGCTTCTTCCGGCATACACCGGTATGATCAATGCGTTGCTTGCCGTGGTGGCGTTCGCCCCTGTGCTGGGGGGAATTCTGATCGAACGATTCAGTTATGAGGCGCTGTTCGGAGTCGCGGCGGCTGTCGGTCTGGCCACGGTGTTCGCGGGTGGATGGCTGGCGGAGACGCCGTCACGAGCACGGGAACGTGAGAACGCGGGCCATGCGGCGACCACCAGGGCAATCCTCTCCGGACCCGCCTGACCGCCTCCCCTCATCTCGACGTCGCCTATTGACTCACCGGTCCAGCGGCGCGAACGGTCGCCGACGCGCTATCAGCGAAATTCGCAAAGTTCTCCGCCAGGTCTCGCGCCAATCGCGCGGCCGTGGCGTCGTACTCCCCGGCATCCGGCCAGGTCTCGCGCGGGCGCAGGAGCGCTCCCGGGATGCCTGGAGCCGATCGGGGCACCGCGAAGCCAAACACCGGATCGACGTCCATCCGCACGTCATCGAGGGAACCATCGAGGATCGCCGCGACCGCTGCCCGGGTCAGAGCGATCGGCATCCGCGTCCCCGTCCCATACGGACCGCCGGTCCAGCCGGTATTGACGAGCCAGACCTGCGATCCATGCCGGTCCAACCGCTCCCCGAACAGGTTCGCGTAACGCATCGGCGGCAGCGGCAGGAACGGCGCGCCAAAACACGCTGAGAACGTAGCGCTTGGGGTGGTGACACCTCGTTCCGTGCCGGCAAGCTTCGCGGTATAGCCGGAAAGGAACCAGTAGAGCGCCTGGTCGCGGGAGAGTCTGGCTATCGGCGGCAGGACACCAAACGCATCCGCTGAGAGGAACAGGATCTTCGACGGATGCGTTCCGCTCCCTCCCGCCTCGGGATCGAGAAAAGCGAGCGGATAGGCCGCGCGGGTATTCTCGGTCAGCGAGTCGTCCTCAAATCGCGGACGTCGCGTGTCCGGATCGAGGACGACATTCTCGAGGACGGCTCCAAACCGTTGCGCCGCGCGAAAGATCTCCGGTTCGGCCTCCGCGGAGAGCCCGATCGTTTTCGCATACGAGCCATTTTCGAAGTTGAAGATGCCGCGCTCCGACCAGCCATGCTCATCGTCGCCGATCAACCGGCGTTGCGGATCGGTCGAGAGCGTGGTCTTTCCGGTTCCCGACAGACCAAAAAAGAGCGCGGTGCTGCCGTCCCGCCCCTCGTTTGCCGAGCAGTGCATGGTGGCCACGCCGTGCCGCGGAAGTGATCCCTGCATCACCGTGAAGATCGCCTTCTTGATCTCGCCGGCGTATCGCGTGCCGGCGATCAGCACGCGCCGCCACTCGAAGTCGATCGCGATCCCGGTGGTGCTCGCCGTCTCATGCCGAACGGGATCAGCCTGGAGCTGGGGCGCATGGAGAACGGTCCAGCGTTCTGTCGCGGCCCCATCGCCGCCGCGCCCTGGGAGAAACAGGTTGCGAGCGAACAACGCCGACCAGGCGCTGTCGGTCACGAGCTGGACCGGCAGGTTGAACCGCGGGTCCGCGCCAACGGAGAGGTCCATCAGGTAACGGTCTTTGCCGGCCAGGTACTCGACGACATCGGCATGGAATCGTGCGAAGGCGTCCGGCGACATCGGCTGGTTGACGCTCCCCCACCAGATCTCGTCTGCGAGCTCTCCGTGCCGCACGACGAACTTGTCCTCGGGCGAGCGTCCGGTGTGCGTGCCGGTTTCGACCACGAGCGCGCCAGAATTTGCCAGTTGCCCTTCCCCTCGCCGAATGGCATGCTCGATGAGTGCGCCTGGTGCAAGGTCGCGGTGATCCACGCTCGCCGTCCGCCGCGCCTGTCTTGTCATCGGAGCGCTACTTGCGTTCGGTCCACTGTCAGCGTCCTCGATCACCAAAGTGACAGTTCGTTGGACTGCGCTCACGCTGCTGATCCTCCCCATGACGCGCGGGGCCGCGCGGGCCACCGCGCCACGCGACGTCAGCGGCGGGAGCGATCGAGCATGTGTAGCCGCCTGACTCGGAAACAGCCTCGCAAGGCAGGGGCCACCCCAAGCCAGGCATGGCCGCGGGAGCCGTTTCAGGCAGCCAGCGCGGGACGAATGGCGACGATCGCGCGCCGGAAACCGGCCAGCACTTCGTCGATCGTCGCATCGTCCATCGCGGTCGACGTGCACATCGTCAGCCGCGGCGCAACGAAGATTCCCTCGAGCAGCAGTGTCAGGTGGAGTAGCCGGGCAAGACCCTTGTCGGTGAGCGCCGCATCGCGATAGGCGCGGACCTCAGGAATGCCGAGATGGAGACCGGCGAACGAACCGTAACCGGTCACAGCCACCGGCACCTCTGCATCCTGGAGGGCGGCACGCAATCCGTCGCGCAAGCGTTCGCCGAGGGCGTTGATCCGATCGACCTCCGCCGGGGTGTACGCCTCCATCGCCGCGACGCCCGCCACCATCGTGATCAGATTGCCGTTGAACGTGCCCGATTGCCAGAGTGGCGCTGGACGCAACGGGTCGAACTGCTCCATGACACTGGAGCGGCCACCAAATCCGCCGACAGGAAATCCGCCGCCGATGATCTTGGCGAACGTGGTCAGGTCCGGACGCACGCGATAGTGCTGCTGCATCCCGCCTGGCTCGAGCCGGAAGCTCATCACCTCGTCGAATATCAGCAGCGCATCATGTTCGAGGGTGAGGACCCTGAGCGCTTCCAGAAATGCCCGATCCGCCGGCAGCATACCGGCCGAACCCATCACCGGCTCGACGATCACCGCCGCGACTTCCTGGCCGCGTTCCCGCATGAGACGCTCCACGGCGTCGATGTCGTTCAACGGGGTGACGAGCACATTGTCGGTCGTGTTCGCCGGCACGCCGCGGGTGCCCAGCACGCCAACTGGCGCGTGATCGGGGCCGGACGCCGGGTCGCGTGGATCCGGGCGCACGCTCACTTCCACGTCGTCATACGTTCCGTGGTAGCCGCCCTCCATCTTGACGATGAGATCGCGGCCGGTGAACGCGCGCGCCGCCCGCAGCGCGTTCATCACCGCTTCGGAACCGGAGTTGCAGAAGCGCACGAGGTCGACCGAGGCAACGCGATCGACGATGATCTCCGCCAATCGGGTCTGCGACTCATTCGGAGCCGGAAATGCGGTGCCGGAGGGAAGACGATCCGCCACGGCAGCCACAACCGCCGGGTGACTGTGCCCATGGATCAGGGAGGTGTAGTTGTTGAGGAGGTCGACGTAGGTGCGCCCGTCGGCGTCGTGGATGCGACACCCCTGTCCATCGGTGATCACCAGCGGGTACGGCGCATGAAATGCCACGGTGCGGGTATCACCACCCGGCATGACCCGGCGCGCGGCCTCGTGTAGCGCGGCCGAGCGAGGCGAGCTTGCCCGGTAATCGGCAATCACTTCCGCCTCGACTTCCGAACGAGTGCGCGAATCAAGGGTTGAGGAGACCTGTGCCCCCACCGCCATCCTATTTCTCCTTGGTGACCGGACCACTGCTCTGGACCGGGATCGTAAGAACCAGGAGCAAGGGCGTCAAGTCGCGCCGGCGGGTACGATGCTGGGGACCAACGACCGAACGGCAAGAAAGGGCACATCCGGGTGAGGATCGAACCGTTTCAGCTCGAGCGCTGGATGACGAAATACGAGCTCAACGTCAGGTGGGATATCGCCGAGAGCGGCATCTACCCCATGTCCTCTCGCGAGCTCCTCGACTTGCTGGCGCCTGAAGAACGTCAGAGCGAGCTGAACCGGCTGCTCGATCTGCGGCTGGGATACAGCGAAGCCTGCGGCAGCGCGGAGCTTCGCGGCCTGATCGCGGCCACCTATGAGAACACCTCGCCCGACGAAATTCTCATTTCGACCGGCGCCATTGAAGCGAATTTCCTGCTCTTCAACGAGCTGCTTTCGGCAGGCGACCGGGTCGTGGCGGTCAGCCCGGCCTACCAGCAGCTCCACAGTGTGGCCAAAGCCATTGGCTGCGACGTGGCCCTCTGGACGCTGCGTGATGACGGAGGATTCCGCTTCGACCTTGACGATCTGCGAGCGCTTGCGACGCCCGGGACGCGGATGATCGTGGTCAACAGCCCGCACAATCCCACCGGAGCGATGCTCACTGAGGAGCAGCTGAGGGAGATCTATGCGTTGGCGGAGGAGCTCGACGCTTGGGTGCTGAGTGACGAAGCCTACCGCTGGCTCGATCTCCCAGGCAGTCCACCGCTCGCCCCGCCGATGCGAAACCTCGGGCCGTGGGCGATCAGCACTGGCACGTTTTCGAAGCCGTTTGGCCTGCCCGGGTTGCGGATCGGCTGGATCGCCGCGCCGGAAGACGTGGTGCGGCGCTGCTGGGGGCTGCGCGACTACATCAGCCTCAGCCCCGGAAAGCTGAACGACGCCTTAGCGGTCCTCGCCTTCCGCCATCGCGACCAGATCGTGGAACGCACCCGGCAGATCGTCGCCGAGAATCTCCCGTTTGCTGCACGCTGGTTCGCGGAGAACGAAGATCTCGTCTCCTGGACACCACCTCGAGGTGGCATCCTGGCATTGATGAAGTACCAGCTCGATCTGCCGTCATTGCAGCTTGCCAACCGTCTGGCCGAGGACTACAGCGTGATGTTGGCGCCGGGCTCGGCATTCGGCTACGAGGGGTACCTGCGCATCGGCGTTGGCAACAACCCGGACATCTTCGCGGAAGGACTCCGCCAGACGGCACGCTGCCTGCGGGATTTGGCCAACTCCGGAGATCGTCCCACCACGAATCAGGTGCTGTCGGCAGCAACAGCCTGATCGATTTTCACCAGAACGCGAGCGGGGCCGCCGGAGTTTCCAGCGGCCCCGCTTCCTTGTGACTGCTGTGAATTACATCGACGCGGCAGCCCGAGTGAGCGCCCGACCGGTCAGCACGCCTACGAGGTGTCGCCGGTACTCCTCGGACGCGAAATAGTCGCCGTTGATCTCCAGCCCATCCCCGGCCACCGCCGCCGCGGCCGCGATCGAATCGGCGTCGAGACTCTTTCCGACCACGGCCTGTTCAGCATTCGCGGCACGTGTCGCTTTGCTCGTCGCCCCGGTGACGGCGATCCGCGCCCAGTCGACTGTTCCACCGGAGCCGGTGCCCACGACGGCCGCCACACCGACCACCGCGTAACCCGAAGCCGGGTGACGAAATTTCTCGTACGCCATGCCAGTGCCCGCGGCCGGAGCCTGGAACGAGACCGAGGTGATGATCTCGTCCGGCTCCAACGCCGTCGTGAACAAATCGACGAACAGCTCGTCGGCCGACGATCGTGCGCGAGCCTTGCGCGCCGGTGACCTCTACGGTGCCGTTCAGCGCCAGGAAGATGGCGGTGAAATCGGCGGCCGGATCAGAGTGCGCCAGCGCCCCGCCGAGTGTGCCCCGCGCCTGCACGGCCGGGTCGCCCACGTTATCGGCCGCCTCGGTCACCATCGGTAGCACGCGGCTCAGCTCGCGCGAGTCGCGCAGCATTGCGTAGGTCGTCATCGCCCCGATGGTGATCTTCCCTGACGCGTCGATGCCGACGAGTCCGGCGATGCCACCGAGATCGACCAGCGACGATGGTGATGCGAGGCGCAGCTTCATCGCGGGCAGTAGCGAGTGCCCACCGGCCAGCAGCTTGGCATCGGGATCCGCCGCCAGGAGGCTGGCCGCCGCCTGTACGCTCTCCGGTCGGTGGTAGTCAAACTGGTTTGGGAACACCGCGATCCCTCCGTCTTCCGTCTAACCGCGAATCGAGTTCAAAACGAACTGGCGCGCTTCTACGCCGATGCGTCCTGCGCGTGCATGGCGCGCCAGACGCGCTCCGGTGTGTACGGCATGTCCAGGTGTTTCACTCCCAGGTGGGAGAGCGCATCGACGACGGCGTTGGATACCGCCGGGGTGGAGCCGATCGTGCCCGCTTCACCCGCCCCCTTGGCGCCCATCGGGTTGACAGTCGTGGTCGTCACCGTCCGGTCGAGCTCATAGGTAGGCAGCATGCTCGCCTTCGGGATCGCGTAGTCGTTCATCGTCGCCGTGATCAACTCGCCATTCTCCGCGTAGACCGCGCCTTCGTACAGGGCCTGGGCGATCCCCTGGGCGATGCCGCCGTGGAGCTGGCCGTCGACGATCATCGGATTGATGACGTTGCCGACGTCGTCGACCGCGACGTACTTGACGATCTCGACCTGGCCCGTATCGCGATCGACCTCGACGACGCAAACGTGCGTCCCGAACGGAAATGTGCAGTTCGGCGGATCGTAGTAGGTCACCGCCTCCAACGCGGGCTCCATCCCCGGTGGCAGGTCGTAGGCGATGTGCGCCTGGAGCGCGATGTCCTGGATCGTCTTGACCGCATCCGGCGATCCCTTCACCCAGGCCTTGCCGTTCTCGTAGACGATATCCTCCGGCGCCGCCTCGAGCATATGCGCCGCCAGCAGCTTGGCCTTTTCGACGACCTTCTGCACGCTCTTGAAGATCGCGGTGCCGCCGACGGCCAGCGAGCGGCTGCCATAAGAGCCAAAACCGAAGGGTGTGCCCCTGGTGTCGGAGTGCTCGATCTCGACGTCTTCGTACGGGACTCCCAGCTCGTCAGCAACGAGCTGGGCGAACGTCGTCTCGTGCCCCTGTCCGTGGGGCAGCGAGCCCGTCGTGACCGAGACTTTGCCGGTGAGATAGACCCGGACCTGCGCACTCTCCCAGAGGCCCGCACCCCAACCCTCTCCACTCAATCCGATCCACTTCGAGGGCGCAACGCCACAGACCTCGACATAGGACGAAAGTCCGATTCCGAGGAGCCTATTCGAGCCGTTGGCGCGCCGTGTCGCCTGCTCCTCACGAAGGCTCGCGTAACCGACCTGCTGCAGGGCTTTATCGAGCGCCGGGGCGTAGTTGCCACTGTCATAGGGCAACATGCCGATCCCCGTGTCGTAGGGGAAATCTTCGGGTTGAATGAAGTTGCGGCGCCGCACCTCCACTGGATCGATCCCGGTGGCGTCCGCAACGAGGTCGCAGGTGCGCTCGATGACGAACGTCGCCTCGGGTCGCCCGGCGCCACGATAGGCATCGACCATGGCCGTGTTGGTGTAAACCCCTTTGACATCAACGTGGATATTCGGGATCTTGTAGCAGCCAGCCACCATCCGCCCGTAGAGCGTGGTCGGGATGCCGGGTGCGATCGTCGACAGGTAAGCGCCAAGGTTCGCCAACGTTGAAACCTTGAGCGCCGTGATCTTGCCATCGTTCGTAGCGCCGACCTCGATGTCCGTGTGATGGTCGCGACCGTGCGTGGTGTGCAGGTAGTTCTCGGTGCGATCTTCGAAGAACTTCACGGGGCGTCCCAGCTGCTTCGATAGCCACAGCATCAGCGGCATGTCGAAGTACATGAAGATCTTGGATCCGAACCCTCCACCGACGTCAGGTGAGATAAATCGCACCTTCTGCTCGGGAACGCCAAGGATGAAAGCGGCCACGAGCAGCTTCATGACATGCGGCGCTTGGGAGGTAGCCCACATGGTGTATTCGTCGGTGGCCGGGTCGTAATATCCGATCGAGCCGCGCGGTTCGATCGCGGTCGGAATCAGCCGCTGGTTGTAGAGGCTCTGGCTGACCCGCACCTCGGCCTCGGCCAGAGCGCGGTCGACCGTCTCGGCATCCGTCCCACAGGTCCAGTGCATGACGATGTTGTTCGGTGCGTTCTCATGGAGCTGTGGCGCGCCCGGCTTGACCGCCTCTCGCGAGTCGACGACCGCCGGCAGCTCGTCGAAGTCGACCTCGATCGCCTCCAGGGCATCATTGGCCTGGTAGACGCTTTCGGCGACGACCACCGCAACCGGGTCGCCCACCTGACGCACCTCGCCCAGCGCGAGCAGCCGCGGGGTGGCGACGTTGTTGTCGACCCCGGCTGCCTGCCAGGCGCAGGGAAGCGGGTTCACCTCGGCGAGATCCTCACCCGTGAACACCCCGATGACGCCCGGCATGGACTTCGCTCGGCTCGTATCGATGGCGCGAATCCTCGCGTGGGCTACCGGAGAGCGCAGCACCGCCGCATAGCACATTCCCGGCAACCGGATATCGTCGAGAAAGCTCCCGCCACCTGTCATCAGTTTCGGATCTTCTCGCCGCCGGATCGGTTTGCCGACGAGCTTCTCGGGCGCCTCGATGGTTGCTGCCATGTCACGTCCCTCCGGCTACTGCTGCTCCTGCCCAGCGAGCTGATCGCCCCAATCCTGGAGATTCTCCGGGGCGTGCTCGATAACGTCCTCATGCTGGAAATCAAGGTCCGTTCCCGGACCCGCCTCGACCGCGCCCCCGCCGCGCTGCTTCGCCGCGTACTGGACCGCTTTGACGATGTTCTGATACCCAGTGCAGCGGCAGAGGTTGCCCTCCAGGGCGTGACGGATCTCGGCTTCTGAAGGATTCGGGTTGCGGTCGAGGAACGCGTTGGCGGTCATGATCATGCCAGGGGTGCAGTAGCCGCATTGCAGCCCGTGCATCTCCCAGAAGCCCATCTGGACCTCGTCGTACTCGCCGTCCTTGGAAATCCCTTCGATGGTGGTCAGTTCG
This sequence comes from uncultured Chloroflexia bacterium, assembly GCA_963724295.1. Taxonomy (GTDB): domain Bacteria; phylum Chloroflexota; class Chloroflexia; order Thermomicrobiales; family UBA6265; genus JACCXM01. Next base: position 157,310 of record CAVRUC010000001.1, read on the forward strand.
GCGCCGTCGGCCTGGACCGTCAACAGCGTGCAACTCTTGACCGGCTCGCCATTGAAGTGGATCACACAGGCGCCACACTGGCTGGTATCGCAGCCGACGTGCGTTCCTGTGAGACCCAGGTTGTCGCGCAGGAAGCTGACGAGCAGTAATCGCGGCTCGACTTCGGCCGCGTATTCAACGCCATTGACCGTCATCCGGACCGCGACCCTGCTGGGCGCGGTAATGGTCGTTGCCATGGTCTCTGCACTCCTCCGCTCACTTGCCGCCGTGGCACCGGCCGCGGCGGAACGAACCCGATCGGCAGCTTCTACCGTGTGCGGCCGACTGCCAACCCTACCGGTCCGAAGACTGACCGCATGTGGTTGCCAAGAGCAACGCGTGCGCCGAGAACCGGCGCCGCGCATCAACTCGAGCAGACACCCCACCTCAGGTGGGATTGGCAGATCACGTGGGCGCGAGTATACCGCCGACGGGCGTGATGGGGGATAGGGTGATGGGGTGATGGGGTGATCGGGGTCATAGGGGATAGGGAGAACGAGAACTCGTCTCCTATCACCCCATCACCGTGAGCGCAGCGACACACATCACCGCGAGCGCAGCGAGCAATCACCGCGAGCGAAGCGAGTAATCACCCACGTGCACCGGCCAGGCGGTGACCGTATTGCCGGTCGTAGAACTCCTGGAACCTCGGGTCGCGCTGTCGGATCGCCTGCCACCATCCCGGATTGGCCACATACCAGTCGATGGTGTCATGCAGCGTCTGTTGCCAGTCCCGACGCGGTTCCCAACCCAGCTCCTGGGTGATGCGGGTCGTGTCGAGGGCGTAGCGACGATCGTGACCCGGCCGGTCCTCGACATGGCGAATGAGTGACCGGGGTTTGCCAAGCCGGTCGAGGATGGCGTGCACGACGACAAGGTTCTCGCGCTCGTTGTCGGCAGCCACGTTGTACGCCCGTCCACTGGCGCCCCGTCGCAGCACGAGATCGATCGCCGCCGCGTGATCTTCCGCGTGGAGCCAGTTGCGGATCTGCCGCCCGTCACCATAGACCGGCAATGGCAGGTCCTGGAGGGCATTGGTGACGAAGAGCGGGACCAGCTTTTCCGGGTACTGGCGGGGGCCGATCGTATTGGCGCCGCGGGTGATGACAACGTCCGTTCCGTATGAGACGGCGTAGGCCTGGCACATCAACTCTCCGCCCGCCTTGGCAGCCGAATAGGGAGATCGCGGCTGCAACGGAGAGTCTTCCGTTGCCGCCTGCCCGGCGGGAACATGGCCATAGACCTCATCGGTGCTCACCTGGAGCAGTCGTAGACCATTGGTCCGGGCCGCTTCCAGGAGGGTCATCACGCCGATCACGTTCGCCCGGGCGAATGCCCCGGGGTCGAGCAGTGAGCGATCGACATGCGACTCGGCGGCGAAGTTGACGATGGCATCGACATCCGCGGCAACCTGCCTGACGAGATCGGCGTCGGCGATGTCGCCCTGAACGAAGCGGAACCTGGGGTCGTTCCGCACCTCATCCAGATTCGCCATATTCCCGGCATAGGTCAGGAGGTCGAGACCAAGCACCTCATCGTCGGGGTGCTCGTGAAGCACGTGCCGCACGTAGGCGGAACCGATGAAACCGGCGGCGCCGGTAACCAGAATGCGCACCGCTACAGCCCTCCACCTACACTCGCCCGTTCGCGCTCGGTCTGAAGCTCGGTCGCGAGAACCGGGACATACTCGCTTGCGGCCTCGCGCCAGTCCCGGAGCGTAATCCCCAACGCGGCCGCGCGCAGATTGCGCAGCGTACTGTCGGCCGGGCGGCGCGCCGGCAGCGGAAACCGTTCCAGAAACGCCTCGGTCGAGATCGGCCGCACCTGCTCCGGATCGAACCCGGCAGTTCTGGCCGTCTCCCGCGCCAGGGTGTACCGGCTGGCCCGCCCTTCGTTGACCAGATGAAAGATGCCCTCTCCGCGGCGAATGGCAAGCTGGACGAGTGCCTCCGCCAGGTCACCGGCGTAGGTTGGGCTGCCGAATTCGTCGTCGACGACCTCTATCCCGCCCCGGTCTCGCAGAACGGTGAGGACCGTGCGCGGAAAGTGCTTGCCCGCTCCTCCGTAGAGCCAGGCCGTACGGGCCACGGCAAACCCCGCATCCGCGTCCAGCACCGCATGCTCTGCCTTCAGCTTGGATCGACCATACGCCGAGATCGGCATCGTCGGAGCCTCCTCGGCATACGGCGCCCCACCGTCTCCCGGGAAGACCATGTCGGTGCTGACGGCGATCACGTAGGCCCCGGCGTCTTTCGCGGCGTCCGCGACGTTTCGCGTGGCCTGCGCGTTGGAGAGCTCGCCGCGCCGCGGTTCCCGCTCGATGCCATCAACGTCGGTGCAGGCAGCGGCGTGAATGACGACATCAGGCTCTACAGCCCGTAAGGCACGACTCGCGGCTTCGCGTTCAGCCAGGTCGACCGCGACGTCGATATCGGCGCCAGGACGGGAACCGAAGGCGATGACTGTCGCCCCCGAACGCCGTAGCGCAGGGACGAGGAAGCGGCCAAGCTGACCGGCGGCTCCGGTGACGACCACCCGCTGACCGGCCAGCCGGCGCCCTCTCGACCCCTCGACTCCTCGACTCCCCGACTCGCGCACGTCAGACGACGTCGACACGCGAATGGTCGCCGAGCAGCAGGCGAATCGCCTGTGGGCGCAACGGGGATCGCTCGACGATGACTTCGCGGCCGATCAAGGAGTCCGCGATGCGCCGCTCGACACTGCGGATGATGCTGCCCTCCAGCACGATCGAGTGCTCGATCTCGCAGCCTGACAATTCGCAATTCGGACCAATCGCCGTGAAAGGGCCGATGTACGCGTCGCGCACCGAGGTGCCCGGTCCAATGACCGCGGGACCGCGAACGGTGCTGGCCGTGATCGAAGCTCCCAGTTTCGACGACGACCGGGCCGATGAGCGTCGATTCCGCGTCGACCTCCCCGTCGATCCGGCGCTGCAGCGAACCGAGGATGAGCCGGTTGGCCTCGAGCAAGTCGTCTTTCTTGCCGGTATCGATCCAGTCGTCACCGATGGTCTGGGCGCGGACGTCAAGGCCCGCGTCGATCAGCCCCTGGATGGCGTCCGTGATCTCGAGCTCGCCTCGCGCGGAAGGAACCAGCGTCGGCGTGATCTCGTGCACCTCGGGTCCGAAGTAGTAGACACCGATCACCGCGAGATCCGACACGGGCTCTCGAGGTTTCTCGACCAGCCGCAGAACCCGACCGTCCGGATCAAGCACGGCGACGCCAAGCGAAGACGGGTCGTCGACCCGGCGCAGCAGGATCTGCGCCGCACAGGGCTGTTCCCGGAACCGCTCGGTGTAGGAAACGATCCCTCCACCAAGAAAGTTGTCGCCGAGGAACATGCAGAAGGGCGAATCGTCTAGCCAGCTCCGGGCAGTGATGATGGCGTGAGCCAGGCCAAGCGGAGCGGGCTGCGGAATGTAGGTAACAGCAGCGCCGAATGCCGAGCCGTCGCCGACGGCCTGAATGACTTGGTCGGCAGTGTCGCCGGTGATGATGCCGATATCGGTGACCCCGGCTTCGACAAGCTGCTCCAGGGCGTAGAACAGCACCGGCTTGTTGGCCACGGGTACCAGCTGCTTCGCGCCGGTGGCCGTCAGCGGACGCAACCGCGACCCCTTTCCTCCGGCGAGCACCAATCCCTTCAACTTGCAGTTGCGGTCCACGTTGCGAGCGGCCCTTTCCCATGTCGACCGAATCGGTGCCAGCCTCGGGCCGACGTGCCAGGGTATGTAGGATAGTCCATCCCCTACCGGACCCAAGTTGGGTCCGGGCCCGGTGGTATAGTCCACGCAATTCCCGGCCCGGGCGCTTGCCATATTGGTTGGGCAGGCGTTCCCTGGAGAAAACCGTGGCAACCCGGCACCGCGTCAACCCACACGCACAGCTCGACGACGCGGTGCGTGAAGGGCCAGGTGACGCGGCGTGGCATGGCCGCTTTCTCGGCGCCTTTGCGCGGCATCCTATATTCCGTCGTCTCTGGTTTGGTGCACTCGCGGCCTCGGTCGGCCAGTGGATGCAGCAGGTCGCGCTCGGCTGGCTGGCAATCGTCATGACGAACTCACCGGGGTTCGTGGGCATCGTCACCTTTTCCGCCGGTCTGCCGTTCCTCGTTGTCGCGCCATTCGGCGGAGCGCTGATCGACCGCATCGACCGCCGCAGGCTGATGCTTTCGTGCCAGGTACTGGCCTTTCTCCTGGCGACAGTGCTGGCATTCGACGTCATGAGTGGTCTCGTGCAACCCTGGCACCTGCCGATTGCGGCGTTCCTCAACGGGTCTCTGCAGGCACTACTGATTCCCACGCAACAATCCCTTGTGCCGGCGCTAGTCCCACGCGAGAGTCTGACCAACGCCGTCGCTCTGATGAGTGCCGGTCAAAACATGACCCGCGTGGTCGGTCCTTCGGTGGCCGGAATCGTGATTGGCACGATCGGCGTGGGTCCAACGTTCCTCGCTCAGGCATTGGCCATCGCGGCGTCCTTCATTCTTGTATTGGGGATCGTCCTCCCGCCGCGAGCGCAACGAAGCGCGGGCAGGAAGGGAATCTTCGACGGAATTCGGCTCGTCGCCTCGCGCCCGGATCTGCGGTCGTTGTTTCTATTGGCCGCGATCCCAACGTTCTTCGTCTTTCCCTACATTGGGTTCCTTAACGTTTTCGCTCGCGACGTCCTTCACATCGGAGCGGGGGGGCTGGGACTACTGATGGCGGTTTCCGGCTGCGGCGCGGTCGTGGGGTCGCTTCTGGTGGCTGCGGCCGCGAGATCCGAGGGAACCGGGCGGCTATTACTGGGCATGACCGTCCTCTACGGACTCCCCATCGTTGGCGTGGCGCTCTCTCGGACCCTGTGGATCACCCTGCCCATGCTCTTCATGGCGGGGATGCTCGGGGCGGCGTTCATGAGTGGGAATAATGCTCTCGTTCAGCACCGCGTGACTGATGAAGTCCGTGGCCGCGTGATGGGCGCCTACATGCTGACGTGGGGATTGATGCCGCTCGGTGCGCTGCCAATGGGGATGATTGCGGACCGCATTGGAATCTCGGTGGCTGTCGCCAGCGGCGCGGTCATCTCGTCCGTGCTGGTAGGAATCCTCGGCCTGGCATCGTCAGCCGTCCGTGATCTCTGAAGTGACCAACGGGGTGTCGGGGGTATTCGTGTCCACCAGTTCGAGCACGATTCGCTCCAGCTCACGCTCAGCTTGAGGCCCAAGCTCGCGTCCGGCCTCGGCAAGCTGCCGGAGGATCGAAGACAGATCAGCGACTGGTGGAGCAATGGGACCAAAGCGATCCCGCAGGACGCCGCGATACCAGGACCCCAGCCGCCGCCGGACTTGATTCGCCGACGGCGGGTCAGCGCCAACCGCCTGGGCGATCCGCGTTGCCAGCGGCCGTAAGTCGCGCCCAGGGATCGGTAAACCGGCGACCTGATCCACCGCGGCTCGCTGGTTGCGAATCGTTTGCACGTCGGCGTCCCAGTGTCGGATCAGCTCGATCGCGGACGCGGCGTCACGGGACCGGCGCACCGCTTCGTCGCGTACGGCATCGATGTCGATGGCGATCACATCGTTATGGAGGAGCAGCGGTTTCGTCGCATCGAGCCAGAATCCGACCGCGGCTCGAGCCAACCGGAAGTAATAGACCCCGGCCATCAGGTTCTGATCCGGCCGGGCAGGGAGGTCATCGGTGGCGGCAAGCGGCGCGATGAGCTCGGCCCCCTGGACCCCGTCCCAGAATCGATCCGCGGCGGCGGGGACCAAGACCACTTCTTCGCGACGAACCGTCGTCCGCACGATGCCCCGCCGGTGTCGCAACATCAGATGCGTCAGAGGGTAGTCCGGGCAGAGAAAGACGCCCGACTCGATCTGAATCCGGTCACTTACCCCACTCAGAATGCCCGGGACATGGTCCCGCAGCTCGAGCAAGCCTAGGACCACTTCCGGGCTGACCTGCTTGGAGCGCGCGGTTTCGACCGAGAATTTGGCGTCCGCCGCCTGGATCGCTTGCTGGTCTCCGCGCTGGCCGATCAGCAGCAGATCTGGATTCTGCAGGCCCCGTTTCGAGGCCGCCGCCGCTATGGCCGGTGTGGCGTCGAGCCGGTCCACCCGGACGATTTGTAGCGGCTCCTGGTCGTCGGCGTGAATGCGGCGTTCGGTACCGATCCACGTCGCCACGTGCTCCGCGGCGATGTCGGCCCAGCGGTCGCCGATGAGGTTGCTCGCTCCACCACGGTCGGCAAAACCCATCACCTCGCGGTCGAACAGCGCCGAGACCAGGTCGCCCCCCGGCAACAGCGGCGAGCGTGTGTTATCGCCCTTCATCGGCCTCCGCGCGCTGAGCTCGCGATTCCCGCGGTCTTCGCCATCACTCTCTGGTACCTATCACGTGCAAATGACCCCCCGCACACGGCGGCTGAGAATACCAGCGTCGATGATGCGCCTGCCCTGACCTCAACTGACCCGCACCTCAACCCCTCTCCCAACGCTTGCCCTCACCCCCAACCCCCTCTCCCGGCTCCGACAGCGAGGGGGCTCTCTGCCCGGCGGGGCGTTCTCCCTTCTCCCCGCTCCCAGGGGAGAAGGGCCGGGGATGAGGGGTGTCTCGGGCATGAGCGGTTAGCGCTCGGGATGATGAGTGCTCGCGACCCAGCCATCGGTTACTTGACCGCACGTCGCCGCACGATGAGTCCCGCTAGCCCTGCCAGGCCAATCAGCGCAAGCACGCGCGCCGCCCAGTCGAGCGGCTGCACCGAGTAGACCAGCTCGGCCCGGGAAACCGGTTCGGCGGGTGTGAGCCAGATGTAGCCATCGCTCAGCCGATCGACCTCGACTCGGTCGGCATCGCTCGTCGCATCCCAACGTGGGTACCAGTTGACACGAACCGTCACCGGGGTTCCGGGCCTGGCGCTTAGCGCCTCGATTCGTCGATCGCTGAGCTCGAGTGACACCGCGTTCTGCGCGCCGAACGTCACCGTGGTCACCGGATCGACGATGGAATAGACGTCGTAAACGCCTTCTCGCACCGGTTGCAGGAGTGGCGAACGGGCCGCGGCCTCACGCGTGGGTCCGGTCACGGCGACGGCCCCGATGCCATGGCGCGCGAGATAGTCGCGCTCGAGGGTGCGCTGCGGGTCGGGGTAGTGGTGTCCGGCCAGAAAGTCGTACCCCGGCGTGCCCCCGTGATCGGGGTGCCAGTACCAGAGCCAGTTGTCGTAAAAGAGAGGCCGCGTGGTCCAGAGTGGCGCCCAGAGTTGCTGGTGCCAAGAGAGCGCCGATCCCAGCACCAACAGAGCGGTACCCGAAGGAGCCACCTCATCAGCCGCGCGGATCGCCTCCTCGAGATCCGCTTGTTCCGGTTGCGCGGACATTGGCACCGGGTAGAGACTGACCGCCGGAACCACAGGCGACGCCGGATCAAGCAACGGACCGCCGAGGGTCCGGGTCTGAACGAGGAGCATCGCCGCGGCGGCCCCCGCCGCCAGCAGCGGCGCCACCCACGGCCGCGAAGGCATGAGTTTGGAGACGACCCAGGCGAGGATGATCCAGAATCCGACAGCCGCCAGATAGAGCGTCAAGAATCGCTGTAACGGCATGAGCCTGGTCGGCTCCAGCTGAGGCGCCAGACCGGCCGCGGCCGGTACGACCACCAGCGTTGCCGTGAGCACCAGGTAGAAGAGGAGCGCGGCCGCCGCCGAGGTGGTCGCCTGCCGCTGTCGAGCACGAAGCCCGACGATCAGACCCAGCAGTCCCAGAGCGAGTACGGGCCAGGTGATGGCGGTCGCGCTCGTCACCGCGTAGTTGATCAGTCCGCTGTACCCGCTGTACTGGACAAAGGTGTACAGATCCCTGAACCGTGCCAGGGCTATCAGCTCGGGCGCTGCCAGCAGCGCCGCCAACACCGTCACCTGTGCGAGCCGTATTGAGATATCGCCGACGCCAGCAGCTGCGGGTCCCTGGTTCAACTCCGTGGGTCGGGCGACGCCCGCGTTGCCCCTACGGCCATGAACCGCGACCTCAGGCGGCGACAAATGTCCACCATCCCCTGCCGGACGGAGTGGTGCGACTGCGTCGTTACGGAAGACCGCGGCGATCCACGCCCCTACTCCAATCGCGATCAGCGCCAGCAGCGATCGGGGGTTGCAGTAGATGGCGATCGCCGCGAGCGCGGCCGCGGTGACCCCTGACCAGCCCTCACCTGTTCGCAGAAACCGGACAATCGCGGGCATCATGCAGAGTGCGGCCACCGCGCCGGCGACATTGGTTACCAGGCCCCACTGCACCAGTTCGGTGTATCCGCCGTGGTACCAGCCGCCGGGGAGTGCGATGTGCAGCACGAAGGCGATGAGAGCGACCGCCGGGGACCAGCCGTCTTCGCGGGTCATGGCGGCAAATGCCGCGCCCGGCGCCAGAAAGAGCCCGATGATAGCCAGCGTGTGGGCACTCTCGGCAGGCAACTGCCCTAAAGACAAGCCGCGCACGACGACCTCGAGCCAGGCCTCGCCTAGGGGGTAAAACTCGACGGGGTACCCTCCCTGGTGCTGACCGATCCAGCGCGGCACGCTGCCGGACGCCAGCTCTCGCCAGAGGACCTCCGCTCGCGCCACGTGAAAGGGGTGATCGACGCTGGCGAAGGTATTCGGAAGGCGAGCGGTGCCTCCCGGGGTGACGACGTCTGCCGACAACGCCAGAGCACCCATGCGGACGGCGACGTAGAGGGCCACGAGCCCGAACGCCAACCCCCACATCCAGCGCGTCGTCGATGCGTCAGGCCGTCGACCGCCGATCACATCTCCGCCGATGAGTCAGTCCCAGGCTCCGACGGAACATCGCGGAGACCAAGCGCCAGCCATAAGGCGACGGCGGCGATGACCAGGGTCGCGACGGCGGCGGCGGCCACGAGGAAGATCAGCGGCCCGGGTGCCCCCAGATCGGTCAAGAATTCGAGGAATCGCGACCAGATCACCCGCACAGGCATCCGCCGGCCGATCCAGTTGCCTGCTCCGATCCGCAACGTGCCGAAGGCGAGGAAGCCGACCATCGCCAGGACCGATCCGGCCCATAGAACCATGAGCAAGCGGGGAAGCGCCGGGAACGACCGGGCGGCCGGCTCGGCCGGCGCCTCGGCAGGCAGGGTACGCGTCTCCTCACGCTGGGCGCGAGCGACCGTGATGTCAGCCACCCCAGGTCCAATTCACGGCAGGCTCGTCGACCGTCACGGTGAACGGCATCACGTAACCGGTCATGATGACGATATTGAGCAGCACCAGCCCAGCGAACACAACCCCCTGCGCCGCAGGTCGCGCCTGCCCCGGCAGCAGAGTTCGCAGCCCAAGCATCAGCAACAGCGCTCCGGCAGTGACGGCTGGAAAGTAGTACCTGGCCTGGGACAACGCGAAAGAGGTCCCGAACTGAACCACAGCCAGGTAGGCAACGACACAGGTCAAGGCGAGCACGATCAACCCGTTTCTCTGCCAGGGCTGCGGCCGCATGACCGGGTCATTGTGCGAGCTGGGCGAGCGTCGCCAAACGTTGAACGCATACACGGCGAGTCCCACTATACCCAGGATTGTGGGGATCGCTATCGCCCACAGCAGCCAGGGGCGGAGGTGGATCTGCCGCCACCCAAATTCGCCCCACGTTTCCTTGAACCGATTGAGGATGAAGTCCGGGTCGGACAGGAGCTCGAAAAAGGATCCCATCGGACCGTTCCAGTACTGGAGCTCCTGGAGCCGAGCCAGCCCGCTGAAATCCCCGTACGTCCGGTAGAGGAAGAGGTACCACGGCGCCGAGAGAAGGATGGCCGGGATGCCGACCACGGCACCCCGTGTCAGGAGTCCGCGCCAATCGCGCCAGCCGACGCCGAGAACGAGCGCGGCCGCGATGATCGGCGCCACCGTGATCGCCGTAGCCTTGGACAGCAGATCTAGGCCAAATGCGACCCCCAGCGCGGCACAAAGGCGCAAAGGAAATCGCTCCTTCATGCCAGCGATGAGACCCCAGACAATCAGTGAGGTCAGGGCGATCGCGACGATATCGTTGTTGACCATCGCCGCCTCGTAAGAGATCTGCGGCTGGAACGCGACCAGCGCCGGCACGGTCACCACCAGAAACGCATCTCCCGGGAAGAGCGACCGCGTCGCGCGGTAGGCGGCGTAGACCGTCAGCAAGCCGAACGGGATGGCGGCCAGTCGCAGCAGATATTGCTGCGCAACCGGGGACGCGGCGGTCGAGGCGGCATACAGAGGGACCATCGTCGCGTAGTAGAGGGGCGGGTGGTTTGCCGCGTACTGGTAGCCCGACGGGAAGTAGCCCATGCCGGGCACCGTGACGATACGGGGCGGGTTGGCGCCCCAGCGCGGGCTGTCCGGGTCACAATACCAATCCAGGGTGAAGCGACAAAATGGATAGAGCTCCGCCGGGATCTCATCGGTCGGGGGCGGATCTCCGCCGTTCAGACCCGCACGCCACGTTGTCAGTTCAGGCAGCTGCGGCAGCCGGCCCTCGCTGGCCAACGTCCGTACGTAGCTGAAATGCGCGAGCTCGTCGTGCCCGCTGAACGGGTAGTAGGCGGCAACGGAGAAGAGCTGTTTGACCGCGTAGAGAATCAAGAGCACGACGATGAAGCGAGTGGCCTCAGGCCATCGCCCCGCGCTCCGGAGGCGAGTCAACCGCCATCGCCGCGAGCCCGCCGCCGGAGAAAGTGGCGAGGAGTCCTCCAGGTCACCCATTGGGCCCGTCCGTCTTCAGGCAGTGCGGGTCAGGATCTTCCCGCGGAGACCGGTTCCGCGACTCGCTTGATCTCGTGGTACTCGTCGTCGGCATTGACCTGGTCGAGATCGTGACTCTCGCCAAGGATATTCTTCGCGGCCAGCAGACCCGTCTCGATGGAGTGATCCGTATTGTTGTATCGGAACGTGCCGTAGCGGCCGATAATCTGAAGGTTGTCGAGCTCGCCGATAAATGATCGAATCCTGGCCAGCGGCTCCTCATAGCCGATGACGTAGGCCGGGTACGCGCGCGGCGCCCGCACGATGAAGCCCCCAATCACCTCGTCGGGGGTTATGAACTTCAAGTCCTCGACCAGGTGCCGAACGGTCTGGGCGACGAGCTGCTCTTCGCTCATGGACCAGATGTGATCGCCAAAGGAGCAGAAGTATTCGACCACCAGCGAGGTCAGGTCGTCGCTGGGCACCATGGCCGGGCTCCAATTCTTCGGCTCGTGGAACCGGCCGAAGAGGATGTCTTTGTCATGGACATAGAGCCAGGTGTCCGGCGTGACCTGGCGCTTCTTCAACATGATGTTGACCGTGATGATGTTCCGGAACGTGAGCGCGTCGGCGGCCGCCAGGATGTCGGCCGAGGGAGCCGGGTCCATGATCTTTGCCAGAAGCGTCAGTGGAATGGACGAGATGTAGTTGTCCGCTTCAACGCGCTCGCTGCCATTCTCTGTCGAGACCGTAATGCCGACGACGTGGTTCCCTTCGCGATGGACCTTCTCGACCCCGGTGTTGAGCCGGATCTCGTTGCCGGCCGCGCCGATGGCGTCAGCCATCCTCTCCGAGAATCGTCCGAACCCGCCGCGCGGGTACATGAACTCGTCGATCAGGCTGACCACCTTCCCCTTCGACGGGACTACCGCGTCCTTGACGGCGGTGACCAGCGACATGCCTTTCGACCGCTGTGAGACCCAGTCGCCGCTCATCTGGTCGCAGGGGAGACCCCATACCTTTTCCGAGTATCGCTGGAAAAAGAGCCGGTAGAGCGTCGGACCGAATTGATCGATGTAGGCATCCTCCATCGATTCGACCGGCGATGGGCTGATGCGCTGCTGCACTCTGGTCCGGCCGTAGTCGGCCATCGCCCTGGCGGCCACAACCGGGCCAATCGCCTTCAAGGCATTGGAGATCTTGAGTGGGTAATCGACGTACTTGCCGTCAAAGTAGATGCGACTGACACGGTTCACCCAGAGCAGCTCGTCGGCGACGACCTCGCGGAAGAGCGCGTTGAGCTCGTCGTTCTTGGTGAACCAACGGTGCCCACCGATGTCGAATCGGAACTCGCCGTACTCGGTCTCGTGGCGAATCGTGCGCGCCAATCCGCCGACAAATGGGGCTCTCTCGAGCACCGTTGTCGGGACACCGGCCTTGGAAAGCACGTAGGCCGAGCAGAGACCTCCTGGTCCCGCACCCATGACCACCGTCGATCCCGCCTGCTGGGGCGTCGCTCCATTCGACGAAGCGCTATTGGATCCAAATGGGCGGCCGTTGTGTGGTGCATCCATAGTTTCGAAAGACCCTCTGATTCATCCCAGCGAGGCGGCCGAACAGTACCGGCGCGCCGCGAGAGTCGATGCGTCGGCCGTCGTCAGCGGCCCTGCTCCCAACTCTGGACGTACGCCCGATCGTCGTACCTGATAGGGACAATCGCGCGGTTCGGGCGAGCATTCATGGCCACGTTTCGATCACCGGCGCCAGGTGAGCGCGTTATTCAGACTGAAATTCCAGACCGCGGCAATGCCGGCGCCGATGAGGTTGGCAATCAGGTAATCGAGTCCGATGCGATGCAGGGACACCAGCGTCAGCCAGTTGATGAGCAGCCCTCCGGAATTGATCGACCCGTAGAGCAGGGCCCGGTGCATAACGCGGCCTCGCCCCCGGTCGTGCCAGGTCCAGCGCTCATTCAAGGCGAACGTTGCGATCATCGACAGGAATATGGCGATCGGTGAGGCCATGGCCACCGCCAGACCGACCTGATCGACCAACGCGAATAGAGCGCCCTGGTTGACACCCAGACCGATGGCCCCGACGAGTAGAAACTTCTGGAATCGGCGAGTGATCGTTGCCGATCGGACGACAGAGCGGGGCAAGCCTTCCGAAGAGAGCATCAGCGGGGGTCCCTCCGCGGGCGGGTTTCAGCCACTTCTGCACGTTGATCGCGTCCAGGGAATCCGGACCCGGCAACAGTACCACGATCTCGCCGGCAACCCGATGCGGGCCAGCGCCACTGCTTATGGCGAGACTGCGGCGTCCTCCACTGCTTCGAAGGCTGCCCGCAACTGTGCATCCGCCGAACCCTCCAGCTCGCTCTCGGTCAGCTCAGGATCGTCCTCCGGCCGCGAAGGAAACGCGTCCCTCGCGAGCGTGACGAACTGATCGGGCTCGACCCCTTCTTTCCAGACGTGATCGCCTTCTGGCGTCAACCAGAATGCCGTAGCCAGCACGACGCTCGAACCATCGTCCTGAGGAAACGTCGTCAACACCGTACCTGTGCCGAACGTCGTTTCCCCGACAAGCCGAGCTCGTCCATTGTCGCGAAGTGCGGCAGCAAGAACTTCCGCACCTGAAGCCGAGTCATCGTCGATTAGCACAACGAGTGCCAGGTCCTGCCAGGCGCCGGTCCGGCCGACGGTCTTGATCAGCCGAGCCTCTTGATCCCGCTCCTTCTCCTGGAAAATCGTGGATCCCTCATCGAGAAATTCCGACGCAACGCCGATCACCTCCGGCACGAGCCCGCCGGGATTGCCGCGCAGGTCGAGAATCAGCCGCTGCGCGCCCTCCTCGCGAATGGTCTGCAGAGCGCTCCGCACCTTCTGATTGACGCTAGGCTCGAAACCGGTGACACGGAGCTGGACCGTCTTATCTGGCAGCCAGCGCCAGGTGACCGGGTGAAGCTCGATCGTTTGCCGGGTGACCTCGACGCGCAGCGGATCGGGTTGATTGGGCCGCTCGATCGTGAGGGTCAGGTGGTCACCTTCTTTGCCGAGAATCAGATCGCGCAGGCTGCGCATATCCAAGCGGCGGGTCGAAACGTCGTCAACCTCGGCAATGACATCCCCCGGCTGGAGACCCGCGGCCTCTGCCGGCGATCCTTTCATCGTCGAAGCCACGACGGGAACGCCGCAACGGGAATCGACCTCGACGCCGATTCCGACATATTCGGCCTTCTGGGCCTCCTCCATCTCCGCTGTCGAGACCGGATCGAGGAACCCGCTGTGCCCTTCATCGCCGATTGCATCGACCATACCCTGCGCGGCGCCGTAGATGAGGTCCGCATCGTCGATCTGTTCGGGTTCCGGCCACTGCTCGTGAATAAGCTCCCAGGTCTCCTCCAGTGTCGCGAACTCCGGTCGCCCGGTCAGCGACGACTCGGCCACCGCGTCGCGTGATCCGCCCAGGTCGCTTCCGCCGGCGACCACGCCCAGCGCAAATGCACCGGCCACGATTACCGTCGCCGCGCCGGCTCTTCCCTTGCGTCCGAGAGACGTGACGACCGACGTGCGGTCACGGTCCTCGTCTACCGTCCGTGATGTCATGGTGGATCGTTCCTTTGCTACGCTGATACCGCCTAAATCACTAATGCCTGTGATACGTATGCGATGATCGCCGGGTTCCGCACGGGCTCAATACCGACGGCGCATCGGTCGACTGCGGAGACAGTCCTCCGCTGTGGGCCTATGGTATACTCACCTGTCGCGGGTGCGTTGGCGCACCCACTTTTTGCGTTGCACGGAACCCGGGTACCCATCCCGCCGGTGTGGAAGAGCGAGCGAAGATCGTCATGACCGAATCAGGATCGAGCACCGAGCCAGAGCAGCCGCTTATGCCGACCCAGCCACGCTCCGACGCGGGTTCGGGCAGCAGACCGTATGCCATTATCGAGACCGGCGGCAAGCAGTATCGTGTCGCGGTCGGTGACCGTCTTTCAATCGAAAAGCTGCCAGTCGAGGCGGGCGCGGGCATCACATTCGATCGGGTGCTCATGGTCGGCGGCGACGGATCGCCCAGAGTCGGCACACCACTCGTGGCCGGGGCCACCGTCCAGGCAGAAGTCGAGCAGCAATTTCGCGGTCCGAAAATCGTCGTTTTCAAGTACAAGCCGAAGAAGCGATACCGGCGTCGCACGGGCCACCGCCAGGCGATGACGCGGGTGGCGATCACGGCGATCAACGCCTAGATCAGCAGAATCAAGGGAGAGACAGTCATGGCTCACAAGAAAGGCGTTGGCAGCTCGCGGAACGGTCGTGATAGCGAGTCGAAACGGCTCGGTGTCAAACGAGCCGATGGCCAGTTCGTTCGCTCCGGAACGATCGTGGTTCGCCAGCGCGGAACGCAGTTCTGGGTCGGGCAGAACGTTGGCATCGGCAAGGACCACACGATCTACGCCAAGATCGATGGCGTGGTGCGCTTCGAGCCGGTAACCCGTGCCAAGCGGCGTATCAGCGTCTACCCACCAGATGTCTACCCGGTCGGCGGTGGCAAGGAACTCATCAAGCCGGCCTATGAATCGATTGTTTACGCGGAATCAGGAGCGGCCGACTAACTCCGGGCGTTACCTGTTCCGTCTGATTTGCCTCTTGCGTGGTATGGAGCTCTCTTCCCAATGAAGCCTGGAATTCACCCCGAATATGTCGAAGCCACGGTCACCTGTGCCTGTGGCAATACCTTTGTCACGCGATCGACGAAGCCGTCCCTGCGCACCGATCTCTGTAACGTCTGTCATCCGTTCTACACGGGCGAGCAGCGAATCGTGGACACCGCCGGGCAGGTCGAGCGCTTCATGCGTCGAGTCGAGGCCGCGGCGGGATCGAGTCGTCCGTCCAAGCGCCAGTCGCGCCTGTCGGCTCGAGCCGAGCGCGATGCCGCCGCGCGACGGGGTACCGAGACCGAAGATGCCGCTCCTGAAGCGGCGGAAGATGTCGTCGGAGCAGCCTCAGGCGCCAGCGGCGACACTGCCTGATCGTCGGGCGCCACAATCGTGTCCTCGGTGGAGACCCGCTTCCAGCGGGTCTCCGTTATTTCCGGATCGGTCTGCCCGCGCGCGTATGATGGGGTCCGGCCTGGAATTTGCTAAAACACCTGAACAGAGCAGATTGCCGAATCCGCGCGGGGAGAAGCCGCATGCGCGAGGGGACATCCACCGCGATCTGGCAAAGAACAGGAGAGAGCTTGGCAGTTCAGGGCAACGACGTCGGCTCGATCCTCGCGTTCATCGAGATCCCTCGCGGTAGCCGCAACAAGTACGAGTACGACGAAGGGACTGGACGGTTTCTGCTCGACCGGGTCCTCTATTCGTCGGTCCACTATCCGACAGACTACGGATTCATCACCGAGACGCTGGCAGAAGACGGCGATTCCCTCGACGTGCTCGTCCTGGTGCAGGAACCGACGTTCCCTGGTTGCCTGATCCCTGCTCGACCGCTTGGCGGCCTCGATATGCACGACGAGAAGGGCTCAGACTTCAAGGTCCTCGCCGTGCCAGTCGGCGATCCGCGCTATGCCCATGTGCGGACGCTGGCCGATATCGGGAACCATTGGTTGCGCGAGATCGAGACCTTCTTCGCCACGTACAAGCAGCTGGAACCGAAGCAGACCGAGGTTCTGGGCTGGCACGACCTCGAGGAGACGCTGCGGACGGTTGCCACCTGCCGCGAGCGGTATCGCGTGGCCCGCGGCGGCCAATAGTTAACTTGCCACGCTTGGACGTGATTTCCGGGGTGGGTGTTTCACGCGTCCCAGCGCACCGTCAACAGGACCTCACGGTCGCGTCGGAACTTGGATGAATCAATGGAGCGAATCCGCAACCGTCAGAGCGGCGTAATCTGTCACCCAACATCGTTTCCGGGACCGCACGGGATCGGAGACTTCGGCGAAGCCGCGTTTCGCTACGTCGATTGGCTCGCTCGCGGGCGGCAAACGCTCTGGCAGCTATTGCCGCTTGGCCCGACCGGCCTGGGAAACTCTCCCTATGCGTCGCCGTCCGCCTTCGCCGGCAATGAGCTCCTCATCTCCCTCCCCTGGTTGGCCGGAGATGGTCTACTCGACCCCGCTGCCTTTGACGACGCCCCACCGTTTTCCACGTCTTGTGTCGAATATGACGACGTACGCGCATTCAAGCGGCCACTGCTGCGCAAGGCATTCGATCGCTTTCGCCGCGGCGCCGCGTCGGAATATCGCCCCGCCCTCGACGTGTTCCGGGACCAGCAGGCAGGATGGCTGGAGGACTACGCCACCTTCATGGCCCTGAAGAGCGCCCATAGCGAAGGCGCCTGGAGCGACTGGCCGGCTGAAGTCGCCCTCAGGGAGACCGCTGCGCTCGCTGCCGCGAAGGAGCGTTTCAGAGACGAGATTCGGTTTCACGAGTTCACACAATTCCTGTTTCACCGGCAGTGGACCGAGGTGCGTCGCTACGCGAACCAGCGGGGCATCGCCGTGCTCGGCGACCTGCCGATCTTCGTCGCCTATGACAGTGCCGATGTCTGGGCGCATCGAGACCTGTTCCGGCTCGATCCACACGGCCGTCCGACGGTCGTGGCCGGCGTTCCTCCCGATGCCTTTACCGCGGAGGGGCAGTTCTGGGGAAATCCGATCTATGACTGGAACCGCAGCGCTGAAACCGGCTATGCCTGGTGGATCGAGCGGGTCCGGTCCTCGCTCCAGCAGGTCGACGTGCTCCGCATCGACCACTTCCGCGCCTTCGCCGCATCCTGGGTCGTGCCGGCCGATGCTCGCACCGCCGCGGCTGGCCACTGGGAGAAGGGACCAGGACGGGCCATCTTCGACGCCATGGAGCAAGCGCTGGGAGAGCTCTCTTTCATCGTCGAGGATCTCGGACTCATCACCCCGGATGTCGTCGCGCTGCGCGAAGAGCTCGGGTTCCCCGGCATGAAAGTGTTGCAATTCGCGTTCGACAGCGGCCCCGCCAATGCCTATCTTCCACACAATTACGTGCCGGATTCAGTGGTCTACACAGGGACCCATGACAACCAGACGACGATCGGTTGGTTCCGCACATTGCCAGATCCGGTGCGCGCCAGTGCGCAGCGATACCTGGGACGCGATGGCAGCGATATCGCGTGGGATCTGATTCGCACCGCGCTGGCTTCGATCGCCGACCGTGCTATTGCCCCATTGCAGGATGTGATGCGTCTCGATGATGACGCCCGCATGAATGCCCCGGGCAGCCCGTCCGGCAATTGGGCCTGGCGCTACGCTCCGCACCAGCTGCACGAAGGGCTGGCGGACGGGCTGCGCGAACTGACCGACACCTACGGTCGATCGGCCGCGATCGAGCTGCCGCGGGGACACGATCCGTATGACTACACGGCGCCGGATGCGACCCACCTGCTGCATATGCACGCGAGTCCGTGAGACCGCACCAACCGTTTGATATGACGTTGAGCCCGAACATCGGGGCGGGTAGAAGGGAGGAATGACGTGGCAGCGCCAGTCGGGGCCTTCACATTCATGTTGCATAGCCATCTTCCATACGCCAGACAGGCGGGGATGTGGCCACACGGCGAGGAGTGGGTGCACGAGGCCATTGCCGAAACCTATGTCCCACTTCTGAACGCTCTCTACGACCTGCGCGAAGAGGGCATTGCCTTCCGGCTGACGATCGGCATTACGCCGATCCTCGGCGAGCAGCTGGCCGATCCGTTGATCGTGGAGCACTTCATCGCCTACGCCGCCGAACGGGCCGCCAAAGCGGCGCTGGACGTGGACCGCTTCGAGCGAGCGGGCGATGTCACATTTCGCGACCTGGCTCGCTTCTATCACCACTGGTACGCACGGGTGCTCACGTCGTTCCAGGACAGATTCGGCGGCAATCTGCTTGGCGCGTTCGGCACGTTGCAGGACGAAGGGCTCGTCGAAATCGCCACCAGCGCCGCCACCCACGGCTACCTGCCGCTCCTCTCCCGCGATTCCTCGATCCACGGGCAGCTTCACACCGGAGTCGAAACCTACCGCCGATGGTTTGGGCGGTCGCCGCAAGCGGTCTGGCTGCCCGAATGCGCTTATCGACCCGCGATCATTGAAGACGAAGGTGGGCGGGCTGTGCGCCGGCCTGGCCTGGAATCGTTCCTCGCCGAGGAAGGGCTACTGGTCTTTTTCAGCGAAACCCACACGGTCGAAGGCGGCCGCCCGGTCGGAATGGCGGTGCCCGGCACGATCGGACCGTACGGCATGATCGCCCGGCGCTACGCCTCGACGATCACCCCGCCGGAGCCGGACCAGCAGCTGGCGCCGGGAACCTCGCTTCGCCCCTACTGGGTCGGCGACGCCCCGGGGCAAGTGGCCGTCCTGGCCCGGCACGAGCGGACTGGCCAGCAGGTCTGGTCGGCGGCATTCGGGTACCCCGGGGACTTCGTCTATCGCGAGTTTCACCGCAAGGACGCCGAGTCCGGCATGCAGTATTGGCGGGTCTCCGGGGCGGGCGTTGACCTTGGCCGGAAGCAGCCGTACGACCCACAGCGTGCCGCCGATCAGGTCCAGTCGCACGCCGACCACTACGTCCACCTGATCGAGGAGCAGCTGCGCGAATTTCACGAGCAAAGCGGCGAGTTCGGCTCCATCACGGCGTCGTACGATACCGAGCTCTTCGGTCACTGGTGGTTCGAGGGCGTCGATTGGTTGAAGGCGGTCCTGCGCGGGCTTGCCGGGCGGCCGGCTGTCGAGCTCAGCACGGCGAGCCGGGTCGTCGAGGAGCACCCGCCGCGCGAGGTGCTGTCGCTGCCGGAATCGAGCTGGGGAGCCGGGGGCGGCCACTTCACCTGGCTGAACGACGATACAGAGTGGATGTGGCCCTTGATCCACGCCGCCGAACGTCGCATGGAAGACCTCGTCACCCGTTTCCCCAGCTCGGACGGCACCCGTCGCGACGTGCTCAATCAGGCTGCCCGAGAGCTTCTTCTCCTGCAGAGCAGCGACTGGCCATTCCTGGTGACCACGCTCCAGGCGAAGGTGTACGCCGTCGAACGCTTCCAGGAGCACCTCGAACGGTTCGATCAGCTTGCCGCGCTCGCCGAGGCCGGCACCTATTCCGCCGCGGACGAGAACTACCTCGCCGCGCTGCGCGAGCGCGATAACCCGTTTGCAACGATCGATTATGGGGATTGGGCGCCACGCCAGGGCTACGTCGGGGTGCCTCCCGCGGCGTCTGCTGTCTGATCGAGGAGATCGGGAAGCAGCGCGCGCAGCGGCAACGCGAGCCAGTCCGGTCGATTCCTCACTTCGTAGGCGACCTCGTAGAGCGCCTTGTCCAGCTCCCAGGCGGCCAGCGCCCGGGCGAAGGCCGCTTCGTCGCCTGGCACGAATCGCAGTTCGCTAGCGACCAGCGCTTGGCGGTATCCCGCGAGGAACCCGCGGCGGGCCCCCAGCTCCCAGGACTCGAGCCGGCTCCTCGCCGCAGAGCGGTCCGCGGAAACGCCAGCGGACCGCTCTGCGGCGCCCCGCGCATAGGCAAACGACCGCAGCATGCCGGCGACATCCTTCAGCACCGACGCTCGTTGACGCCGTTCCTCCAGGGATCGCGCCGGCTCTCCCTCGAAGTCGATGATGACCCAGTCTCCGTCCGGCGTGCGCAGCGTCTGACCGAGGTGATAATCGCCATGGACGCGGATGCGCCGCGTCCCCAGCTCGTCCCGGTAACCGCTGGCACGCTCGTCAAGCGCCCGCAACCCCGCGATCGTGTCAGGCAGTCTGCTGGCGATGTCGGGTGGCAGGTGACCCCGGCGCTCCTGGAGGAGCCGGATCGTCTCATCGATCGCGGCTCGGGTGCGGTCGGTATCTCTGTCGATGGCCGCACGATCGGTCGTCTCGGGGAAAAACCCGGGATCCTGGACCACTCCGAGCGCGACATGCAGCTCGCCAGTCCTCTGGCCCAGTCGCTGCTCCGCGGCAAACCGGTCGGCCCCCGGGTCGATGTCTCCCGCGGCGACCCCGGCCAGCCGCTGCAGCAGCCACGACCAACCGTCACCGATATTCGGGACAAACCCCTGCGCCAGCGCGACCGCGTATGGTGCTCCATCTGCCGAACGCCAGGAAACGGAGCCGGCGTAGCGCGGCACTCGCTCGAACCTGACGTCAGCCAGCGCGCGCAGGACCTCTTCGTCGGGATTGAGCCCCGGTTGCAGACGTCGAAAGAGCTTGACAATCAGGACGTCGCCGAAGCGCAACG
Source organism: uncultured Chloroflexia bacterium (assembly GCA_963724295.1). Lineage (GTDB taxonomy): Bacteria > Chloroflexota > Chloroflexia > Thermomicrobiales > UBA6265 > JACCXM01. The sequence continues at coordinate 178,320 of CAVRUC010000001.1, forward strand.
ACGAGTTGCTCTGCTCCGCCCGAACCACCGTAGGGGGAATGCCACGAGCGGCCGCAATATCGGCACCGGCGGCAGGGTGGGCGGCAAAAGTCCAGTTCCCGTGCGCCGCGTCATTCGTTCCGGCCACGTGATCGAGCAGCCAGCCGCCAAACCACGGTCGGTCGGTCGCGTCGACGACCACACCAGTAACATCACCGGTCTCGACCCTGGTGATGGTTTCCGCGGATTCTTCAGATTCGGTCAACGCCAGCGGCAAGAGATAGCGCGCCACGTTTCCATCGCCGAACGTGACCCGCGCTACTGCCAGCGCGAGCCAGTCCAGGCCGGCGCGCTCGATGAGCGCATCCTCGATCGCCGCCCCAGTGATGCCACGGCCCTTGTCCGCGAACCAGCGACGGGTCTCCAGCCAGTTCGGCAGCGCTTCGGCGCCGGTTTCGCTGAGCAGGGACCGGATAGCGCTGGCTCTGACCTCATCCGGTTGCAATGCGCCGGATGAGCTCATGCGGAGACGGGAGACGGGCGCTCTAATCTGAACCAATAGAAGCTATGCGGACCGAATGTCAAGAAGTAGGGCAGCTCGCCAATCGGCGGGAACGGCGTCTCACCGATCAGCTCGATCGGTTGCCACCCGTTGTACGCGCTGAGATCGAGCTGCGATGGTTGCACGAACCTCGAGAGATTGACCACACACAGCAGCACTTCGTCCGCGTACGCGCGCACGTAGGCGAGCACCGTGCGATTGTCGGCGTTCAAGAATTCGAGCGATCCTCGGCCGAAGGCGCGATACCGCTTTCGGACACGGATGATGCGGCGCATCCACTCCAGCAGCGAGGTCGGCAGCCGCTCCTGCGCCTCGACATTGACCGCCTGAAACCCATAGACCGGGTCGGCGATGACCGGCTCATACAGCCGCGCGGCATCGGCCCGGGAGAAGCCGGCGTTCCGGTCGCCTGACCATTGCATCGGGGTCCGCACCCCGTTGCGATCGCCGAGGAAAACGTTGTCCCCCATCCCCAGCTCGTCGCCGTAATAGAGCACCGGCGTGCCTGGCAGTGACAGCAGCAGCGAGTTCATGAGCTCGATCTTGCGGCGACTGTTCTCGAGCAGCGGCGCCAACCGGCGGCGAATACCGAGGTTGCGTCGCATCATTGAGTCTTTCGCGTACTCGGAATACATATAGTCGCGCTCTTCGTCGGTGACCATCTCCAATGTCAGCTCGTCGTGGTTGCGCAGGAAGATCGCCCACTGCGCGTTCTCCGGAATAGGCGGCGTGCGGTTCATGATCTCGACGATCGGGATCCGGTCCTCGCGGCGGATGGCCATGAACATGCGCGGCATGACCGGGAAATGGAACGCCATGTGGAATTCCGGTTCTTCAGGTGTCCCGAAGTACTCGACGACGTCTTCCGGCCACTGGTTGGCCTCGGCGAGCAGGATCTTGCCCGGAAACTCCGTGTCGACCATCTGCCTCAGGCGCTGCAGGAACTCGTGTGTCTCGGGAAGGTTCTCGCAGATCGTTCCCTCCCGCTCGATGAGATACGGCACGGCATCACAGCGGAACCCGTCCAGACCCATGCCCAGCCAGTAGCGAACGATGTTCAGCATCTCTTCCTGGACGGCCGGGTTGTCGTAGTTGAGATCAGGCTGGTGGCTGAAGAAGCGATGCCAGAAGTAGAGACCGGCTTCCGGGTCATACGTCCAGTTCGAGACCTCGGTATCGATGAAGATGATGCGCGCGTCCGGGTAGCGGGTCGGGTCATCGCTCCAGACGAAGTAATCCCGATAGGGCGACTCCGGATCCTTGCGAGCTTCCTGAAACCAGGCATGCTGGTCAGAGGTGTGGTTGACGACCAGATCGGCGATGACCTTCAGCCCGCGCTCGTGCGCCGCGTCGAGCAGCGCCTTGAAATCCACAACGGTTCCGTAATCGTGGTGGATGCTCATGAAATCGGCGATGTCGTAACCGTCATCCTTGTACGGCGACGGATACATCGGCAAGAGCCAGATGCAATCGACGCCAAGCTGCTTGATGTAATCGAGTTTCTCGGTCATGCCCCGGAAGTCGCCGATCCCGTTGTTGTCGGAATCGAAGAACGATTTGACGGGCGCTTCGTAAAACACCGCGTCCTTGAACCAGAGCGGGTCGCTACTCATCATGCCTCCAGAGACGCCGGTCTCTCGCCCGCGCCATCACAACGTCAACAGCGCGCATTATCCTCACCCGCGGCTCGGACGGCGAAGAGGTCAACGAAACCTGGCCAGCGCGATATCATGATGATGTGATGAACCTCCTGTGCCGGTCCGAAATGGCCGCTCACCATGGGTAACCTGGTTGCCGGCCAGCCCGCGCTTCGTATCGAAACCGCGGTCTCGCTGCCGCTCGATTTGATCTCGGTCCTCTCCCTCATCTACCGCGCTGTCCTGGGCAGCGATCTCGACCCGTGGCTGGTCGAGGCGCGAGGCCGGCTCCCTGATCCCGTTCGCGCGGATCTCGATTTGCTGCACGGCTTCTCTGGCCGGCTCCTCTACTATCCCGAGGAACCGGTCATGCGCTTCGAACCGCTGCGTGCGGACCGGCTGGACGCGACCTTCGACGATTTGCTCGCGTTTATGGCCGGCATTCCCGCCAGCGAGTATCGCGAGATGGTTGGGCACGCGTTGCAGCGGGTCTACGCCGATCTCGAAATGCGCTGGCGGCCGCCGACCGACGAGGAATCGTGGTCCCGCGTGCTGGCTCCGGCACTTACGACAACGCCCCTCGCCGAGGTCCTGGCGCTCATCGCCGATCCCGAGCAGCTGAAGCGGCGGACCATCGCCCTCTACCAGGGCGTCTGGGAGGCGGTCTATCAGGAGGCGCGCGTGACCGAGCTGCCGATGCTGCGTGAAGCCGCCCTGCGGGGAGCGGCCTTCAGCGACCGGGGATTCTCCGAAGCCTACGCCGCCCTCACCGGTCAGCGCGTTCCGGAGGTCCTGGAGCGCCCGCCGGCGACGTTCACCCGGGTTGCGTTCTGCCCCTCCGCCCACCTCGGCGGCTTTGTCAGCTACATCGCGTACGAACCCGATCTCATCGTCTACTTTTCGGCGCCGCACTTCATCGATCGTTGCCGGGAGCGAGACGCGGCGCCCTCCCCGCCGCCTCCAAGCGATCGTTCGCCAGCCGGTGGCCAGGTCGATCTCCTCGACGCCGCCCGCGCCCTAGCCGATCCAACGCGCCTGCGCATGCTCGACTTGTTGCTCGAAGGCGAGCTCTACGCCCAGGAGATCGTCGGTCGCCTGGGCGTCGCCCAATCGGCCGTATCGCGTCACCTTTCCCAGCTCGAGCGCGCGGGCCTGGTCACCGTTGAAGCACGACGCGGTTCGAAGTACTACGCGGTCAATCCCGCCCGCTTCGAGGCTGTAGCTTCGGCCCTGCAAGAGCGGAGCGCGAGAGCGAGAGCGCGCGTTTCGTAGCTGTCGCGACGCTGGGCAGATTGCACCGAGGAACCGGCGCGGGTATCCTTGCTCGCTACTGACCTCCTGTCGAGTGGTGCGCCAAGCGACGAAGCTTCGCACGGATTATGCGAGGCTCGGTGGGCGAGGTCCGGAACTCCGGACGAGAGCCCCGCTGGCGCATTGTGCGTTGGCGCTCAAAAACTCGACGCCTTGGGCGACGTTAGCCGGTCGCCCGGCAATACAACCCCATTTTCCTCAGTCAGGCGTTCGCCGCGGCGTCGACGAGACGCAGTCGGGGCGCACGCCTCCTCTTCTCTCCTCCCGAAGCTCGCTCCCCGATCGCGGGCGAGCCGGTAATCCTCGGCAGCGATCGACCGAACGGCGGCACCCGGCGTCATGCCGGGTGCCATGCCGGCGGCGACACTTGACCGACCTTTCTGAGGCACCGTCGATCTCCGCCACCGACCGGCCTGGAACACCTCTGATTTATTGATATGTCCCTACGGGCTGAGGATGGCCTGCGGTCGCGACCGAAGTGGCTTCGGGCGAAACGTGCTTTGCACGCGCGCTCGCAGGACCGCGGCATCGCGGTCTCGCCCTGCCTGCGCATAGGCGTCAATCGCGGCCTCGTGTGCCGCCCGCTCCAATGTCCAGAACGCCGGCGTGCGAGTCAGGTCGAGCGCCGGGTCGAGCCTGGCGGCTTCCGCGAACGCGGCTCCGGCGGAAGCAAAGCGACGCTCCCGGCTCAAGGCCATGGCCCGCAGTGCGGCGGCGCGGGCCCGTCGCTCGTTGGCGGCCAGCGGCATCGAGCCATCAGGCAGTGCGGCCGGCACTGGCCCCTGATCCCGCGCCTCGGCGGTGGGACTCTCGCCCTCGCCCACGGCCGTGGCCACGAGCAGCGACTCCGTCGCGGCGTCGACTCCGCTCTGGATCAGTTCCGGCGCCGACTCGTGCAGCGGTTGTTCGACGGCCGGCATCGCGGCGCGAGTCGATCTGCCAGTCAGACGTTGCCAGGTCGCGTTGAGGCACATCACTGCCGGTTGGGAGATCATCATGGGGCGGCCTCGATTCGTCGGCTGTGCCAACGCGTCGCCGGTAGGCGGCGGGCTGGGTTTGCGCCGGTGCGGGGTCAGCGCCACATCGTGTCGATTGGGCGGGGATTCTGGTTAAGTCCAGAGATCGCATCGTACCATCGGGACCGTACGGACACAAGACCGGCTGTGACTGCCAGGCATGATCGACCCGGCCCGCGGAAGGGATACACGCGTTGACCAACGGTCCGCAGACAGCTTCTTCCGGGGACCATGATCCAGCGGTCGCGGCACTCATCGAGATCGCCCGATCAGCGCGCGTCATCAGCGCGTTCACCGGCGCGGGGATCAGCACCGAGTCTGGCATTCCGGACTACCGGGGACCCGGAGGCGTCTGGGAGCGCAATGCCCCGCCGACCCTCAGCGACTTCCGCCAGAACCCGGATACCCGCCGCCAATACTGGGATGAACGCCGCGAGCGATACCCGGCGCTGCGCGACACGCAACCAAATGCCGGACATCTGGCACTGGCTCGGTTGCAATCCTCGGGCCGCCTCTCGTACGTCATCACCCAGAACATCGACGGGTTGCATCAGAAGGCCGGCAGCGACCCCGAGCGCACCATTGAGCTGCACGGGACGGCGCACCGGGTGCAATGTCTCGATTGCGGCGCGTCATGGCCGGCGGATCAGATCCAGGCCCGGCTCGAGCTCGAGCCACTGCCCACCTGCGAAATCTGCGGCGGAATGATCCGAGCCGCCACGGTCTTGTTCGGCCAGGCGATGCCCGAGGACGCGCTACGGCGAGCGTTCGCCGTCGCTCGCGCGACTGATCTGATGCTGGTCGTCGGCAGCTCGCTGGTCGTCCAACCCGCCGCTCGTTTACCGGAAATCGCGGTAGCCAGCGGATCCCGGCTGGCCATCATCAACAACGAACCAACACCCCTGGACGGCCTGGCCGACATCGTCGTGCGCTCCAGCGCCGGCGCCGTCCTCAGCGCGCTCGCGGACGCCCTGCTCGACGAGTGATTGGGGTCACGACGCCGCCGCGAGCTCCGGCTGGCAGACCGGGCAGTAGTACGTGCCGCGACCGCCTAGCTTGACCTTGATGATAGCCGTGCCGCACGTCGTGCAGGGCTCGTCTCGCCGCGCATGCACCGTCGGGAACCCATCACGGGGGTAGGCTCTGCCCCGCCGGATGGCGGCCCCACCTTGCTCGATACCGCGATCCAGCGCCCAACCGATCGCCTCGTGCAACCGGGTGACCTCGTCCGGCTGCAAACTGTTCGCCGGTCTGCCAGGATGGATGCGGGCGCGGTGCAACGCCTCGTCGACGTAGATATTGCCCAGACCCGCGACCACTCGCTGGTCCAGCAACGCTTGCTTGACCGCGATCCGGCGGCGTTGCAGGCGAGCGGCGAGGTCGTCGCGAGCGAACTCGGCGGTGCCGGTTCCTTCGGGTCCAAACCGGAATGTCCCGAGCGCGTCATCGACGGCATCGGTCGGCATCAAACGCCACCAGCCGAACTGCCGGATGTCGCTGTAGTAAGCGATGGTCTCCCCGAAGCGCAGCGTGAGGTGAGTCGCCTTGTGAGGAAACGGTCCTTCGGGATCGGGCACGGGATGACCCGCGATCGCTCTCGTACCGTCCGGCCGTAGCACCGCAAGCTGACCGGCCAACTTGAAGTGGGTCAGCACGCTCAACCCATCCGACCAGTGGGTGACCAGGACTTTGGCACGACGATCGGTGCCGAGCAGGGTCCTCCCCACGAGCAGCCCCAGATCAGGCAACGGTGAGTCGCGAACGAGCTTCGGCAGTCTCAGCTCGAGACCCGTGAGCGTGCGCCCGGTCAGCTCGCGCTCGACGATTCTGCGGATGGTTTCGACTTCAGGTAGCTCGGGCATGCATTGGTCAGGGTCGCCACCTACCGGCTCGAACCCTGGCTGCCTTACGACATCTCGCTCCAGCGCGGCCGGGACTTTATCCACTGCACCGCGGAATGCCCGGCACGCACCATCTCGGCTTCGTTGTGCGAGGCGCTTTGCACCCGAGCCATGACATCCCAGGTTGCGTGCTTCGGATCCCGGTGACGCGCCTGATGAAGTACCTGGGGCGGTCCCAACAACCGCCCAACCGTCGAGTATTGAACCATCCAGCCCTCGCTCGTCAGGGTCAGCGTCACCTCCGCGCGGTCGCTCTTCCAGGTAAACGCGTCGCCGGCCGTGATGTCATACGGTCCCCCACCCACTGCTGTCCCGTCCCCTCACCAGCAGCGCGTCGCTGCGCCGAACGTTCGTCGGGCATTGTTTTGAGTCTCGCCGAGCGGGACTGGCCGTCCTCGAATTCGGACGAAGCAGAGGCCTCGCGCGGTGTCCCCCGGACCGCGACGGTCCCAGCCAACTCGATGCAGAAACCGCAGTTTAGCGCATTGCGAGGACTTCTTGTCACCCCATCCTCGAGGAGCGAAATTCACGAGCATTTTATCCCGAAATCACGCTTGCGCAACCCGGGCGGCGCGAATGCGCTCGACGATCGGCGGGTGCGAGTAGAGCATCACGACCACCGGTCGCGGCGGATCCGGGTCCGCCAGACTCTGTGCCGCCAGCCCTTCCATGGCCCGGGCGTAAGCCGCGCCATCACGCGTCAATTCGACCGCGAACCGGTCGGCACGCCGTTCCATGGCACGACTGAATGCCGCCTGCACAGGCATCAAGACCAGTCCAATCGCGGTCATGAGCAGGGCCAGCACTGGGAGCGAAGCCTCATCCGCGATGTCGTTGACCCCGGTTCGCCGCCGGGTCCGGAGGACCGCGAGCGGCCCGATCCGGGAGAGTAGCCACGCCGTTCCGAATCCGGCCCCCGCTCCGAACCCGATCAGTCGCCAGATGTCGCCGTGGACCTGATGCCCCAGCTCGTGCGCGACCACCGCCTCGACTTCATCCGAGGAGAACCCCGCCAGCAGCGTGTCGCCGAGCACGATCCGCTTGGTGTTGCCAAGCCCGGTGAACATGGCGTTCGGCTTCTCGCTCTGCCGGCTCATGTCCATCTCGTAGACATCGCTGATCCGCACACCGCTGCGCGCCGCCAGGGACCGGATCCGCGCCGCCAGCGCCTCGTCGCGGAGGGGCTCGAACCGGTTGAACAGCGGCATCAACAGCACCGGAGCCAGATTGCTCAGCGCGACGGTCAGCGGCACCGACGCGCCGGCGATGATCAGCCACCAGTCCCGCGGCCGGCGCCGGATGACCGCGTACGCCGCCGTCAACAACGGGGTCTCCAGCAAGACGCCAAGCAGGAGGCCCTTTGCCTGGTCACCGAGCCAGCCGCCGGTCGATTGCCTGGTCAACCCGAAGCGCCGCTCCACCTGGTGACCGCCGAGGTAGGCGACCGGCAAGCTGGAGAGCCAGGAAAGTGCCATGGTCAACGCAAAGAACGCCGGCCGGGCCAGCCGCCGATCCCGCAGCCCACTCGCGACGGCGGCTTGCAGCCGCGCGGCCCGGCGATCCGACGCAAACCACGCTAACCGGGCCACGGTCCAGAGCGTCGAGAGCAGGAGCATGGCGAGCTTCGTCCGGCTGTAGCGCTTCGCCTTGGCCACGTCCAGACCCGGAATCTCGATCGGTTCCCGTTGGGCTTTCTTCATCAATTACACCATTCGAAGCTTTGTCGCGCGAACCTCATGGCAGCGGCGTTCCTACGGCAACAGGGCTCTCCAGGTCGAGCGGCTCGTACGGCGCGTAGCCGGTCAACTCGACGTAGCCGAGTCCGGCGACTGATCTGCCATGATGCGTTGCCGCGACGACGGCCTCCCCCTCCCAATAGATCACCCCGGTCGTCGCCCGCGTGTCCAGCTCCTGATCAGGGAGCGACGGCGTGATCGTCATGGCCAGCTCGTGGTCCGGAACGGCGATGGTCCAACCCGACGGATACGTGGTGCCGGTTTGCGGACTCGTCCACTCCCCATCCGCGGTAACGACGAAATCGCCTTCACCGAGAACGGAGAGCTCGCCATCGGAGCTAACGATCGAGCCGTCGACGCGCAGAGTCCGGCCCTTGGCATCGCGAATCAGGTAAAGCATCGCGTCCGTCCCATCCTCGAGCTGGACCGAAAACCAGTCCCACCCGCCCTCCTGGTAGGTCGCGAAGTCTCCCCACTGATGGTCCATCCAGGCCTCGCCGGTAACCTGCTGCCAGCCCTGTCCGAGATCGAGCGCGCCGGTGACATCCATCCGCGTCCAGGAGTAGTAGTACGACGCGGTGCCATTGCCGTAGTCGATGTAGCCGTCTCCGTCGTGCAGCGCGGCCGGTTTCGTCGCATCGACGTCGAGGCGCATGGCATAGCCAGGCATGTCGGCCGCCAGCGCGAACTGGCCGTCGCCGCCCCGCATCGTCCATCCATTCAGGTCGAGGTCGAGGACCGCGGCTTCGCCCACGACTCCGGCTGCGCCGCGCAGACGCTGGTCGTAGCGGAAGCGCTGGCGCGGGTTGTCCGTGATCGCGAAGTGGGACACGTACCCTTCGAGATCGTCGCTCCGGGCGCGAAAGGTGACGTACTCGAATCCGTAGCGGTCGCCTTCCTCGGTGAAGAGGTGCCCGGTGAAGTACCACCACTCCACATCGACGTCATGCGGCCCGTCATCACGCGGAAAGGCGACCGGGACCGGCGCATCGGACGCGACCGGGGTTCCCGGCCATTGGTGAGCCGCGGCGGCCGGCGCCGAAAGCGCGAGCATCAGCAGGCACGCCAGCAGCCTCACACGGATTCCTCGACCAGCGGTCGTGCCGGCAACAGCCGGTGCAATGGCGATGGCAGCCACCAGTTCCACTCACCCAGCAATCGCATGGTCGACGGCACGAGCAGGGCTCGTACCACCGTGGCGTCCAGGAAGACCGCCAGCGCGATCCCGAAGCCAAGCGCCTTGATCAAGACCACGTCGGCGGTGACGAACGACCCGGCGACCACCACCACCAGCAGTGCCGCCGAGGTGATGATTCGCCCCGATCGCTGCAACCCGACGGCCACCGCCTGCGTGTTGTCTCCAGTCCGTTCCCATTCCTCACGAATGCGCGAGAGGAGGAAGACCTCGTAGTCCATACTCAGTCCGAAGAGAACGCAGAACATGATCACCGGCAGCGACGCCTCCACGAAGCCGAGACCGGTGAACCCCAGGAAGCCGCCCAGGTTCCCCTCCTGGAAGACCCAGACCAGGGCGCCGTAGGAGGCCAGGATCGACAGCCCGTTCATGAGCACCGCCTTCAATGGCAGCAGCACTGAGCGGAACAGCACCAGCAACACCAGATAGGTGGCGGCGACCACGAGGGCGATCGCCTTCGGGAAGTCGGCGTACATCTCGGCGACCACGTCGACGATCTCGGCCGTGCCGCCGTCCACCTGCACCGTCAGCCCGGGCAGCTCCATCGCTCGCAACTCGGCGAGCAGCGCCTTGTTCTCCTCGTCGTTCGGCAGGAAGGAGCTATAGGCCACAATCACGGCCGAATTGTCATTGGCGAGCCGACCGGCGCCGGTGCCGACTCCGAGCCGGTTCAGACCTCGTTGCAGCAGGGCGACCCCGATGGCCTGCTCGCGCGGCAGGGTCGGGGGCGCGATGCTCTGCACCCGGGTCACGCGAGGGTCACTGGCCAACCTGGCGCCGACGGCGTAGATCGAACCCAGATGCTCCGTGGTGAACAGGTCGCCCGGCGATTCTGACTGCACGACGATCAGGAACGGGGAGATCTCCCCGGCGCCGAACTCCGCTACCAGCGTGTCGAACGCTTGCCGCGACGGCAGATCGGGGGGCAGGATCGTGGCGTCGGGCGACGAGATATTGACGCGCAGAAACGGGGACCCGAGCAGCAAGAGCAGCGCCAGCGTCGGGATCAGCACCGCGAGCGGCCGCGCCATCACCGCGAGTGAGAGGCGCACCCAGAACCCGTCCCCGGCGGTGTCGTCGCGCGGTGGCCGGATGGCGAAGCGATCGATCCTGGTCCCCACCAGCGAGAGCAATGCCGGCAGGAGCGTCAGCGCGGCCACGGTCGACCAGGCCACCACGATGACCCCAGCGATGCCGACCGAGCGCAGGAACAGGAAGTCGAACAGTGTCAGACCCATCAAGCCGATCAAGACCGTGGCGCCGGAGAAGAAGACCGCCTTACCCGCCGTGGCGATCGTCCGCTCGACCGCCAGTGGCACGCTGCCGCCATTCCTCGCCAGCTCCTCGCGGAAGCGCGAGGTGACGAACAGCGAGTAGTCGACCGAAAGCCCCAGACCGAGCATGGTCGCCAGGTTGAGCACGAAAATCGAGAGGTCGGTCACTCGCGTCGCCGCGAAGATCGAGACGAGCACCAGCGTAACCCCGGCCGCCCCGATCGCCAGTGGCATCAACGCGGCGACGACGGAGCTGAATACCAGCAGCAGCGCGATCAGGGCGATGGGGAAGACGATCACTTCGGCGCGGCGCAGATCGCGCTGGCTCACGGTCTCGATGTCCCGGTAGAAGACGCCCGCTCCCGCGACAGACATCCGTACCTCGTCCTGCGGCACGAGCGCGGCTTCGAACTCCGGCACCAGGCGCTGCGCGTCTTCCGGTTCGGCAGAGAGCCCGACCACGGCGTAGGCGGTGTCGCCGTCGTCGGAGATCAGATTCGGGTCGGTCGTGGGAAGAATGATCCCGGTGACACCCGGCAAGGTCCGGACTCCGGCCAGGGAGCGATCGACCGCGGCCTGGAACGCGGGGTCATTGGCCCTCAGCGCCTCGGACTGATAGACGACCAGGAGGGTTGACGGTGCAAACCCGAGCTCGCGCTGCAGCACCTCACGGGCACGCGCGGCCTCCGTGTTCGGCGAGGAGAAGCCTCCGACTTTCAGCGAACCCGCCACGCGGGGCAGAACCGGGAGCGATAGCAAGAGCGCCGCACCCCAGACGATCAGGATCGCCCACCGCCAGCGGTACGCCATCCGGCCGAGCAACGAAAACATCGATTGGTTCTCTAAACCTCTCTAGAGATGTTCCGGAACCGGTTCGCCGATCGCGACGAACGTTCCATCCGCCGCTCGTTCGATCCGGCAGATGCGGCGCACCGCATGGCGCTCGAGCGGGCCGTGGATGTGAGGAAATCGCCGCTTGTCGTCCTCATACGTCACCGGAGCCGCGACCTGCTCCAGATCGACCTCGAGCACCAGGTATGGCCTCGGGTCGTCCCGGTAATAGCGGTTTCCCACCTCGATCACGAGGTCGCGCCCGTGCGTGCAGTGGATGAATCCTTCGCCGGAGAACCCGTCCGGCAGGTATTGAGTCTCGTCTTTCTGAGCCAGCCAGACCTCTTCGGGGACGAGGTGGAGCGTCACCGCCGGTTCTCGCTCACGGCTACTTTCAGGCATGACGTCGATTTCCCGGCAGCTGCCCAATCCTTCACCGGACCGCACATGTCATCATGCGGCGCTCGCGACGGCCAAGGGTACATGGCCTGGTCCCGTGTCGTCGCACGACCGCGTTTGAGGTGCATGAGCGGGTCCCGTTTCGTTCCGTCGGAATGACGATCCGTCCACGGGCATAGGCTTGCCACGGCCGGCGGCAGCGACGGGCAAAGAATCGCACCCCGAGTGCTCGCGGCATCGAATCTGCGTTTATCGGCGTCGGAGGCCCGATCAGGACGGCCTCGTCTTCCTTGCCGCCGACCCACCACACGAACCTGTGCTGGAGCTCTCGATGCCCGGATGCCTCGAGTTCGATGCCGCGATCGTCGGCGGCGGCCCCGCCGGGCTGGCGGCGGCGATCAACCTCGCCCGTGCCCTGCGCTCGGTGCTGGTCTGCGACCGCCCTCAGCCAGGGCGGTCGGACTACCCGCAGGTCAACCACAACTATCTGGGTTTCCCGGAGGGGGTGCCGGCGCGGGAGTTGCGCGCGCGGGGAACGGCGCAGGCGGAGCGGTATGGCGCGCGGGTCTGTGGTGCCGAGGTGGTGGCGATCAGAAGGACGGCTGACAGGTTCACCCTGGAGGGGTCAAACGGCGAGCGCTACCAGGCGCGCGGGGTGATCCTCGCCACGGGAGTCCGCGACAACTGGACGCGCTTCCCCGGGTTCGAGGCGTTCATCGGCCGCAGCTTGCACTGGTGCATCGTCTGCGACGGGTACGAGATGCGAGGCAAGCGGGTGGTGGTAGCCGGCAACGACGACGATGCGGCGACGATGGCGGTGCAGCTGCGCCGCTTCACGCCGGACGTGACGCTGGTGACCAATGACGGCGCGCTGGGGCTGACGCCGGAGGCCGCCGATCGGCTGGCGCGGCGGGACCTGCCGGCGGTGATCGGGCGGATCACCTGCGGGCAGGCGCGAGCCGGCGAGCCGGGGATGCTAGCGTCCCTGCGGCTGGAGGACGGGCGGGAGCTGCCAGCGGAGCACCTCTTCAGCCATCAAGGGGCAACGCCGCAGACCGCGCTGGCGCGATCGCTGGGGGTGGCGCTGAGCGGCGGTGGCTACATCACCGTCGATACCGAGCAGCGGACCAGCGAGCCGTTCGTCTACGCGGCGGGGGACTGTACCCGGTTACTGGCCCACCAGATCGTGACGGCGGCGCACGAGGGTGCGACGGCGGCGCAGACGCTCAACTACGACCTGTTCGAGGCGGACGAGCTCAAGGACGAAATCGGGGCGAGGGTCGCATGAGCGGATCACGTGGTCACCGACTCTAGGACCAGTTCTTGTCCGAGCGCAGCTGCAATCGCTTGGCGGCCGCGACGATGTCACCCAGATCCACCGGGTCGCTGAACGGATCCTCGTCGAGCTCGGTGACGCGGTTCAGCTCGCGCTGCCAGCGGCGCAGCTCGGCGACGTAGGGCTCGAACGGGACCCGGCGCAGGTCACCGCCTTCCTCGACCACATCACAGATCCCGTTGTGCAGCCACTCTCCCGAGTGCCAATTGGGCATGTCGACCGCCGGGAAGAGGCAGACGCCGTGCAGGTCGATCCCCTGCCGCACAGCGGCCAGCGACTCCTCGACGATGTCTTTGAGCCAATCCGGACGGCCGGCGCCCATACCGCTGGTCTCGCCGACGATCATCGGTCGCCGGTATCGCTCCCAGGCCCAGGTCAGCAGCTCCCCCAGCGGTTTGATGCGAGGGTCGTCGGGCGGCAAGGCGGCGTGTGGACCCTGCTCGCGAAACTCCATCTGCCCGAACGAGTAGCAGTTGACGCCGACGATATCGAGGATCTCCGGCGCGCCGCCGAACTCCGGGTGGCGCTTACCGGCGATCACGTCCCAGGCGTAGAACGTGTCCTCGAGCGTCTCCTGCTCAGCCTCGTCGGCGAGGTCAGGCCGGTCCTTCGGCGGGACCACGAGGATGAGCGGATCGATGTGAACCATACGCGCCTCCGCATCGACCTCGCGGATGGCCTTCACCGCCGCGATGTCAGCCGCGCACAGCGCGAGACGGAGCGCCCGCCGGTCCTCCTTCGTGTTCCGGAAGGGAGCCGCCCACCCCCACTCCCCACCCATGAAGCCGAAGAAAGTAATCTCGTTGATCGGCGTGAAGAAGTGCGATCCCCGCACCCGCGGCACGACGTATTCGGCCGCCGCCCGGGCATACGCGGCGAAGCGCTCGACGAAGTCCGGCGCGAATGGGTCGGCGTCATCGGGATAGCCGTAGTGGCAAAGATCCCAGATGGGCAGGATCTGATGGCGGTTCATGGCCGCGATGAACGGCTCCAGCGACGAAAAGTCGTAGTCTCCGTCGCGCTCGACGAGCGGCCACGGGATCCCCTCACGAGCGACGGCGATGCCCAGGCCGCGGAACATCGCATAGTCCTCGTCCACGTGGTCGGCGTGGCGCGTTTCCTCAATCAGATTGCGCCGGCCCTGGTCTCGCCAGTCAAACGTCGAGCATTCGAAGCCCGAGAGAAAGAACGTGGGGAAGATGCCCTCATGTGTAGCCATGGCCTGTCCTCCAACGACGAGGACGGGACTATATCGGCGTCGGCCACCGAACGTCGAGAGAGCTACCAGGTCCCTATCTGGAGTTCGCCCAACTCAAACCATGGTCCTGCCTCACCGCCGGTTCTGAAGAAGACAGGCAAGGTGAAAGGTCATGGGCGTCCGTACGAGAGGTGGAACGGTCGTTGCTGATAAGCGTTTCCAACGCCGTCGGTGTAATACCCGAACGCCGCGAACCGGCGAGGGTCAGCCGTGGAAGGGCGAACCGTGATGTAATCACCCCATCGAGCCTCTGAAGACGCACCGGCGGTCGATGTCGACGTGTCGCGGAAGTAGACGACAAAGTCGCCGAGAATCCCGAAGCAGGAATTCGGATAATCGCTCGAGCCGCCTACGCCAACGCCGTATCCCACTTCACCGTTCGCAAGCGCAAGACACCCATAGGCAAATGCGTAGTCCGGGTTCCAAACCTGCCGCTCGTCAATAGTTGTCCAGCTATTCGTCGAGATTCGAGCAATTCGAACGTGGGCGTTCGGATACACAGGCGACTCACCTGGTGCACTGGCAGCGGCATCCCATGCCACCCAAATGGAACCCTCATCGGCCAAAGCAGCTGAGACGTGGGCAACTCCCCGAGTCAACCAGTCCACACCGTCAGGATCCTCAGAATTCAAGTCTGCGTTCGTGGGGAACTGCCCGACCGCGACGCTGTGGAAACCGTAGGATCCCGCGCCATCGTCAAAGGTCATCACTTCTAGCGACGATGATGTTTCGATGGCTGCCAAATGCACGTTTTGTGGATTTTGTTGCGAAAGGTGCGAAAACGCGTAACGACGGTCGAGCGGATCCGTATGGCTCCAACTGACCGGTTGACGCTGGTCCAAATCGTCGAGCGAAAGGCTCATCACGACCCGCCCTTGCCCGACCAGGTTTGTCGTCATGTAAAGCTGTGTTTCGCTGTAGGCCAGATCCTGGCGGTCGGTCGCTACTCCCGGGAACCCGAGATCGGAAGATGTAAAGTTGTAGACCGTCCACCCTTGCTCGACGTCCCCCCCAATGTCAGCCGAGTGGGTCACCGCCAATCGAAAGTGCCCCTCGCCTGAGCTTGCAGATGGATCGTGCTGAAGCATCCAGCAGTACAGATCACGATGAGGAACATGGATCATCACCGGGTCGACCGGGTGACCATTGGCGGCCGGCAGGAAGGCCGTCGGGCCGTGATCCGTGAAGGAGGCGCCCCCGTCAGTCGACGCCACCAGGTATGAATTACCGACGTAAAGAATGACGCCGTTAGGTGAGTCAGCGCCGCTTGGATCGGGGGGAACGCGGTTAAATATCCCGGGCAGGCTGGGATCAGTCATTGGGGTATACGATTCGAAGGTGATGGACTGAGGAGGTTCTGGCCCGGTGGTGGGGACGTTCTCTGTCGCAGGACTCTGCTCGACTGCTGGTCCCTCACCGAGGGGGATTGGTTGCGGCTCGTCCCGATCGAACTCATGCTCGGCACGCCGGCGGCGTGGCGGCTTGAGCGGTCTCGGCTTGACGTCTTCTACCGTGATAGGTTCCTTGATCTTCCCTGTGGCCAGCTTTGGCATAGTTGTCTCCTTTCGTGACGAGTACCGAGTTTACGCCCGGTTCATCAAAATTGATACCGGAAGCGAAATCCAATGTTGCGAGGTAGCGACTTCGTAACGAAGTCCCGCGAGTCTTAGACATTCAGGCGTCACATGCTGCGTGCGAGTGAGGCCGTTCGCCGCGGAAGTCAGTGGTCGTGAATCGCCGGTCAACAGCGGACATGGCGAGGCCGGTTGCCGCCGATCGCGCCGTGGAACCTCTTGCCGGGCGAGAACCACAGGAGTAGAGTGGAATCGAGCCGGGTCGTTCAGGTGAAAACCCCGGCGCTCCCCTTACGTCGTCCGGTCGGCCCGCCGCCGTGGCGGCCCCAGCCGGACATCTCTCCCCTCCCGGGTCCCTCGGGCAAGGAAAGGAGACCAACGTGGGACGCATCATCGTCGCCAATCGCCGCGGCCATCAGGTCGTAGAGTGGAGTACCACCGACACCGAGGAGGCCCGCGCAACGGTCGAAGAGGCCGAGCGGATCCTGCGCGAGGCTCGCGCCGCCGGCTGCGCGATATCCAGGAAGGTCGACGGCGTGCACGTCCTCGACCGCGGTGAGTTCGATCCCGACGCCGAGGAATACCAGATCGTCGCTCCCATCGCCGGCGGCTGATCCGGAACCGGTTCCTTCATCGGCAACGTCCCCGCGCCGCGCAGCCAGTCGCCAAACTGGCTGGCGCGGGCGCGGAGTCATGTCACGGACTGCCAACGGGCTGAACACCTCCAGTTCGCAACGCCACAGGTGAAAGTTGCGGATGACCATGGGCATTTCCGACGCGGCCCGGCGATTGCTCGACTGGTTGCGCCAGGGGCTAGACGAACCGGACGAACATTTTGGCGTCTTCAGCGGCGCTGATCTGCCGGATGCTCACAGCGACGCCGTGGAGTGGCCCTGGCGCTATCGCTGGGACCACCTCCCGAAGCGCAGCGCGGGCTTCGGCTTCACCAGCCCCGACTACGATGCGGCCCGGACGCGTGCCGAAGAGATCGCCCGGCTCACGCTCGGCGACGAGCTGTGGACACGGGTCCGGCGCGTCGGTTACGTCGACCTGCCGTCCCATCGCTTCCCGGGCGTCACCTACCGCCTGCGTGTCGGCCGCCGCATCGAAGTGCGCTGCGCCCCCGGCGTGGAGCCACCGTGGCGGCAGCCATTTCTCTGCATCAACCCGATCTACCCCTTACCGGAGGCCGAGTTCTTTGCCCATCTCTATCTCTACGCCCGCGACAACGAGGACGAGCTGATCCGGGTAGCGGCACCGCAACCCTGGGACCAGCCGCTCGGCCGCACCTTCTGAGCGCCGCCGGTGCCGTCCAGTATTCGGGGGTGTTATGATCGCCGAAAGCAAGACTTTCCCCATGCCATTGCAGCAGGTCCGGCGGACAGCGGAGTGACGCAGGAGGAGTTGCACCATGCGGAACAAGAATGCTGGTCTGTCCCAGGTCGTCAATGAAACCCTGACCGGTCGCCGGTCGCGCCGCGAGGTCGTCCAGCGGGCAGCCACACTTGGTTTAGCCGCCCCGCTGGTTGCGGCCGGGCTGACGCTGCCCCGTCAGGGCACGGAAGCGGCGGCGCAGGATGCGACACCCGTAGCCCCACCATCCGGAGAGCCGATCACGATCGGCGCCGCGGTTTCGACGACCGGTTCGAATGGGCGCACTGGTCTCTACCAACAGGAGGCGTACCTGCTCTGGGAGGAGCAGAAGAACGCGGCCGGCGGCCTCCTCGGTCGTCCGGTGCGGATGGTGCTCTACGACGATCAGTCCGACCCGGCGACCGGTGCCCGCCTGTATGAGCGCCTGCTGACCGAAGATCAGGTCGATCTGATCCTTGGTCCCTACTCCTCGTCGGTGACGCAGGCGGTCGCCCAAGTCACCGAGCGCGCCGGCCAACCGATGCTGGCGGCCGGCGCCTCTGCTTCCGACATCTGGGCACGCGGGTACCAGTACGTTTTCGGCGTCTACTCGGTCGCCGAGGATTACTTCAAGAGCATCATTCTCGACATCGCCCCGGCCCAGGGCTACACGACCGCCGCCATCATCTATGAAGACACGCTTTTCCCAACATCGACGGCGAACGGCGCGGCCGCGCATTGTGAAACCGCCGGCATCGAGGTCTTGGTCAACGAGGTCTACCCGGCCGAGGCGACCGACGTTTCCTCGGTGCTGACTAGAGTCCGTGACGCCAACCCGGACTTGCTGATCGGCGGGTCTTACCTTCCAGACTCCGTCCTCATCACCCGCCAGGCGAAGGAGCTTGGCGTAAACCCGAAGCTCTTCGCCTTCTCCGTCGGCGCCGCTCAACCCGATTTCGTGGAGAGCCTCGGCGCCGATGCGGACTACATCCTCGGGCCGTCGATGTGGGAGCCGCAGGTAGAAACGCCCGGCAACGCGGAGTTCGTCGCCGCGTATGAGGCGAAGTTCGACCGCGAGCCCGATTACCACTCGGCCGCCGGCTATTCCGCCTGCCAGGTGCTCGAAGCCGCCGTCACCCAGGTTGGCGGGCTCGATCTCGATGCCATCCGCGACGCGTTACGAGCGCTCCAGATGAAGACCGTGCTCCCCGGTCAGTATCAGGTCGATGAGGCTGGCAAGCAGATCGGGCACATCGCCCTGACTGTGCAGTGGCAGGACGGGGAAAAGCTGATCGTCACCCCCGAGGACTTCGCCGAAGGCGAGCTCCGGCTGCCTACCCCGCCATGGAATGAGCGCGGCTAGAGTGGATGTGCCAGGCTTTGCGCGGACACGGAGGCGTCTGCGTAGCAGGGTCGGCTGAGCTCCGGAGAATGCAGACGCCGTGACCTGTCACGTGTCGCCAGAGGTCTGACCGCTGCGATGGACCTGCTCCAGGTCGTCATCAGCGGTCTCTTGCTCGGCGGCGTCTATGCGCTCTTTGCCGCCGGGATGAACATGATCTTCGGCGTGCTGCGTGTCATCAACCTCGCCCACGGGGAGCTGATGATGCTCGGCGCCTACACCACGTTCTGGCTGTACGCCCTGGCCGGCATCAACCCGCTCCTCTCGCTCCCGATCTCTGCCCTGTTGATGTTCACGATTGGCGCGGTGATCGAGCGCGGGCTGATCGAGCGGGTCGTCGGTCAGCCGCTGCTCTCGTCGCTGCTGCTGACGTTCGGGCTCTCAACGTTGCTCATGGGGACCGCGCTTTCGCTGTGGACGGCGAATTTCCGCTCGGTACCCTATCTAACCGGGTCGGTCACTGTGCTCGGTCTCAACCTCTCCCAGACGCGGCTCGTGGCCTTCGCCATCGCACTTGCGGTGACAGGGCTCACTTATGCCTTCCTGCGTTTCGCCACCTTTGGCAAGGCGATCCGAGCGACGACACAGAATGCCGAGGTCGCTCAGGTCTGCGGCATCAATGTGGGTCGGGTGCGGCTGGTGACATTCGCGCTCGGATCGGCCATGGCCGCTATCGCCGGTTCACTTATCGCGATGATCTTCACCATCAGCCCGGAGATGGGCCGCGTGTTCCTCGGTCGCGCCTTCGCCATCGTCGTGCTTGGCGGGCTCGGCTCCTTCGTCGGCGCGTTTCTCGGCGCGCTCGTGCTCGGGGTGGTAGAGACGGTCACCGCCTATTACACCGACACGCAAATCGCCGAGGGGGTTTCGTACGCGGTCCTGGTCCTGGTCCTCCTCCTTCGCCCGGCGGGGTTGTTTGGGGAGAAGGAATGAGCCGCGCGGCGAAGACCGCCGGCGCCGATGGTCTGGGAGGGGTCGTCGAAACTCCGCTCCCCCGCGAAACCGACCGTGACGTCGACGGTACCGATGCCCCCCTGCCGGGCGCCAGCGCGCAACCTGTGCGAAAGCCGCTCCCGGCGTGGGAGCGGCAGCTCCCGAAAATCTATTTGGTGCTGCTCGTCGTCGCCGTCGTCGGTCTTCTCTACTTCCCGCGCACCGCCAGCGCCTACAACGTCACCCTGGCGCTGACCGTGCTGCTGACCGTTGTCCTGGCCACGAGCTGGAACATCATCTCTGGCTACACCGGCTACGTCTCCTTCGGCCACGCCGGCTTTTTCGGCATCGGCTCCTACATCGGCGCCCTGCTGATCTTCAACGACGTCATGCCGTGGATCCCAGCCATGATCGTCGCCGGGCTGGGCACCGCCTTCGTCGCGCTCCTCATCGGCTACCCGACGCTTCGCTTGCGCGGTCCGTATTTCGCGATCACGATGCTCGGCCTCAGTGAGCTGGCGCGGATCGTGGTCACCGCCTGGGACTCGGTCACCCGCGGCGGCCTCGGCGTCTACCTGCCGATCGTGCGCGATCAGCCACCGCCGACCTACTATGCGATGCTCGTCCTCGCCGTCATCGCGGTTGTCGTCTCCTACGCGGTCGGGACCTCGACCTTCGGACTGCGCCTCCTGTCGATCCGGGACGACGAGGTCGCCGCGCAGGCGATGGGGATCAACACGACGCGCTACAAGATGGCCGCGTTCGTCATCTCGTCTTTTTTCCCCGGGATCGCCGGCGCGATTTACGCCTACCACGTCGGCTTCATCGACCCGGTGACCGTCTTCTCCGTCCTGTGGACGATCCGCGCCATCGCCAGCGCGATCGTCGGCGGCCAGGCCACCATCATCGGCCCGATCATTGGTGCCGTACTGCTCTCCCTGGTTTCAGAACAGGTCTGGGCATACGACCCAAACCTCTACCAGGTCATCTTCGGCGGCATCATCGCACTCGTGGTGCTGGTCCTCCCGGGCGGGCTCATCGCGCTTGGGCAGGATTGGGGCTGGCTGCCCCGGAGCCGGCGGCTGTGAGCGCCCCGCGCACATCGCTCGAGCCCCTCGATCCGCGAGGGAACCCGGCCACTTCGTCGACGCTACCGTCACACACTGGAGATGGGAGTGAGCCTGCTCCCATCCTGACGGTCAACGATGTTTCGATCCGCTTCGGCGGCGTGCAGGCGCTCAACAAGGCGAACCTCAAGATCCGTCCGCACCGGATCACCGGAGTGATCGGACCCAATGGTTCCGGCAAGTCAACCCTCTTCAACGCGGTCACCGGCGTCACCCGCGCCGATGCCGGGTCGATTCGTTTTGGGGACACCGACATTACTCGCCTCGGATCGCACCAAATCAACCAGCTCGGCATCGGCCGTACGTTTCAACTCACCCGTCTCTTCGGGCGACTGACGGCATTCGAGAACCTCATGGTCGTGGCCCGCGGTGACCAGGCGGCGGCGCGGCTGCGGGCCGAGGAACTGCTCGATACGGTCGCGCTGCGTCACGTCCGCGACGAGTATGGGGCCAACCTCTCCTACGGGCAGCAGAAGCTGCTCGAGTTCGTCCGGCTGCTGATGACCGATCCGACGCTGGTCATGCTCGACGAGCCGTTCGCCGGGGTCAACCCGACCATGGAGCGGCGGCTGCTGGACCAAATGGAGAGTTGGCTGCGCGACGGCAGGACAATCGTCGTTACCGACCATGAGATGAAGATCATGATGGAGATTTGCGAGGAGATCTACGTCCTCGACTATGGCGAGGTCATCGCCCACGGCTCGCCCGCCGAGATTCGAGCGAATACCCGCGTGATGGAAGCCTACTTTGGCCGCTGACACGGAGGTTGCCGAAGCCTCGTTAGCTGACGGAGCCCGCACCGCGCCGCTGCTGGCAGTACGCGAGATCGACGCCGCCTACGGCAAGGTTCGCATCTTGAACGGCGTCTCACTTGAGGTGCAGCCGGGAGAGATCGTCTCCATTATCGGTCCCAACGGCGCCGGCAAGTCGACCGTGTTGAAGGCGGTGATGGGCATCCTCAAACCGACCCGCGGCGCGGTAATGTTCGCTGGGGAGGAGATCACCGGTCTGCGGACGGACCTCGTCGTCCACCGCGGGATTGCCTACGTGCCGCAGGGGCGGATCGTCTTCAAGGCGATGAGCGTCGTCGAGAACCTCGAGATGGGCGCGTACACCGTCAAGGATAAAGCGCAGATGCGGCGGACAATGGAGCAGGTGTTCGCCGTCTTTCCTCGCTTGGGCGAGCGCCGCAATCAGAAAGCCGGCACCATGAGCGGAGGCGAGCAGCAAATGCTGGCGATGGGTAGGGCACTCATGGTCCAGCCGCGCCTCGTGCTGATGGACGAGCCGTCCCTCGGTCTCGCCCCCCAATTCGTCGAGATGGTCTTCGACAAGCTCCAGCAGCTCAAAGCTACCGGCATGACCCTCTTGCTCGTTGAACAAAACGCGGTCAAGTCACTCTCGATCAGTGACCGCGGCTACGTTCTCGAGCTCGGTCGTAACCGATTTACCGGCAGTGGCGCCGACCTCCTCGACGACGAACGCGTGCGCCGCCTGTACCTGGGTGGCTGAGGCGCGGGGTTCCGCGGGCTGACCGGTAGGCGGCGGCCTACCAAATGCCCACGGCGACACCGTCGAATGGCCGTTGCGCTACCGCTGGGACCACCTCCCAGTGACTTGACTGACAGGCGGGCTGCTCGAGGCGCGGTCTCCGCTTCCTGAGCTCGCCCGCGTCCTGATCTCCCGCCTCTTGCTCAGCTTCATGCTCGTCAGCCGAAGACGACGCCACGCGGACTCTGGCGGCCTGATTGACATCCGCAGGCGCCGGAGTAAGGTGGGCCACGGCCGGGGCGACCGCAGCGTGGACCGGCGTGTTCCTGGCCACCTTTGCTCGAATGGAGGAGCCTTGTGCGTTTGATCCCGGTTCTCGTCCTCGGCGTTGTCGCCCTACTGCTTGGCGCACCGTCCCTGGTCGGGGCGCAAGCCGCCAGCCCGGCAGCATCCGCTTCGGCGGCCGATGGCGAGGTTGCCGGCCTCATAGATATTGGCGGACGCTCGCTCTACCTGGAATGTCGCGGAACAGGGAGCCCAACGGTCATTCTGGAGGCGGGGTTTCGGACGCGTGCCGATGTCTGGAGCGAAGACCTTGTCCAGCCAGATGCGCCGCGGACGATGGTCTTCCCTGGCGTGGCCGCCTTTGCCCGCGTCTGCGCCTACGACCGGCCAGGGACGTCGACCGTCATCGACGGCGCCTTGTTGCCCAGCCGTAGCGATCCGGTAGCCATGCCGCGGACCGCGCTCGACCTGGTGCACGATCTGCACGCGCTGCTCCAGGCGGCAAAGGTGCCCGGACCGTACGTCTTCGTCGGGCACTCTTATGGCGGGATGCTTAGCCGGCTCTTCGCCAGCACCTACCCGAACGGGGTCGTTGGCATGGTCCTGGTCGACGCCTTCTCGGAAGGCCTGGAAGAGCAAATGACGGCAGAGCAATGGGCCGCTTACAAGGAGCTGTTCCAGCCGGTGCCAGAAGCGCTTGCTGGCTACGAGGATCTCGAGTTCACCGACCTCGACGCGAGTACATCGCAAGTCCGGCAGGCGACCGCGGATTCGCCGTTGCGACCCCTCCCGCTCGTCGTCCTCTCCCGAGGACAGGTCATGCAGATGCCCGCGGACCTGCCAGGAGGGCTCACCGGCGAAGGGCTGGAGCAGGCGTGGAGCGTCGAGCAGGACCGGCTGGCCGCCCTCCTGCCCGATGCCCGACACGTCATCGCGCGCGAGAGCGAGCACTACATCCAGCTCCAGCAACCCGATCTGGTGATCGAGGCGGTGCGTCTGGTCGTCGAGGCCGTGCGCGACCCGGCCAGCTGGGCAACGCCGGCGGCAAGCCCATAGAGTGACGGCACCCACCGGTGTCAGCCCGAGGGACTGTTGGGTGTCTGGGTGCCAGGGGTCGACAGGGGAATAACGCCTCAACACCCCGCCACCACGAGCGTAGCGAGTAATCACCCTATCACCGCGACCGCAGGGAGCAATCACCGCGAGCGCAGCGAGTAATCACCCTGTCACCCTCGTTCACGGCTCCATCCCAGGGTCCAATCGTCACTTTCGGGACCGATGGACGGGTTTTTCTCTTGCGAGCCGGCGCGAGACCTGGACTATAGGGTCAACCGGCGCGACAATGGGCCGGTGCCGCGCACCGCGCGGCTGGCTTGGGATCGCCGCCCCGCGACGCGATCAGCGTTGGGAAGGAGCGGCGCCAGTGCCGACATTTGGCTGCGCCTACTGGGGACGCGACGCGAGCGTCGCCGACCGCGATTTCGCCTCACTGCCGGAACTCGGATTTTCCTGGGTCGTCATTCCCGTCTCGACCGAGCGCATGCGCTACGACCGCGCGGGTACGGCCGCGGTGTTCGCCGCGGCGAACCGCCACGGACTCGCCACCCGAATTGCCCCCTGGGGAGTCGGCGGCCTCTTCGGCGGCGAGGGGGTGGTCGAAGCCGGTCCCTCACCGATGGCAACGCTGACCTGGTGGTTGTCGTGCGCCCACGATCTGGAGCCCGACGCCCTGTTCTGGGGCGAGCCGCACGGCGCGCTCGGTTTGGGGGCCATGGCGCGCGCGATGACGACCTGGGACATCCCCGGCGCCGCGCAGTACCTCCACGTCAACCCGAATCGCGGCGAGTGGCCCGAGCTGCCGGTCGCGACGGCGCTGACCGGAATCGGCATCGATGCCTACCGCAAGCCGGCGGTCGCCATCGCGCGGCTGCCCGAGGTGCGCAAGCGATATGGCCTGCCGGTGCATGTCTGGGTGCGCAGCTTCGGACTGACGAGAAGACAGACGTTGCAGCCGGCGCGCGATCTCTCCGCCTTGTACGACGCGGGTGTCGCCGATATCGGGATCTGGGGCTTCCCTTCGGCCGGCTGCTCCTGCCTGGACAACGCCGAGCCGCAGCGGGTCTGGAACGGGATCACGGCGACGATCGCGCGGCTCG
This sequence comes from uncultured Chloroflexia bacterium, assembly GCA_963724295.1. Lineage (GTDB taxonomy): Bacteria > Chloroflexota > Chloroflexia > Thermomicrobiales > UBA6265 > JACCXM01. Next base: position 203,076 of record CAVRUC010000001.1, read on the forward strand.
GCGAAGCGCTGGCCGCGTGACGTGGTGACGAAGGCCGGCTGACTCGCCGGACGGGGCGACTCGCCGTCCCGAGTTACCTGGGCCTGGCTGCAAACGCCGGCACGTGACGATCACTAGCCTCCCAGGTTGAGACAAGGACTTGCGAAAGCTCTCCACCCGCGAGGAGCCACGGCTGTCAGAAGGTGGCGCTTGTCCGCCTGCTCGGAGCGTGTCCGGGCGGCGGTTACAGGCTGGCATGCCATTGACAGCAGCGTGCCGGGAGCCGAGACTCTATGAGGCAGTCGTAAAGGCGAAGGGCGGCTGCCTACTCATCGATCGTGTGCTGTGGAGAATCGATTGTCCTGGCTGCTGCTGGCGCTGCAGGTGGTCCTGAGCGTCGTGCTCCTTGTCGCCGCCACCGAGAAGACGCTGCGCTCCGAGGAATTCTTCGCCGCGCTGCGCCTCAGCCACCTGCCGGCAGGCGCGATCGCGCCGATCGGCGTCGCCGTGCCGGTGCTCGAGCTGACGCTGGCGCTGGCGCTGCTGCTCGCGCCGGGGCGGTGGCTGCCGCTCGTGTTCCTGGCGGCCGCCCTCGTCTTCGGCGCCTTCACCGCCTGGATGGGCTGGGTGCGTGCGCGCCGGCTGCGCGTCCGTTGCGGCTGCTTCGGCCCCGGCGGCGGGCACGTCGGCTCTCGCACGATCGGGCGCAACCTCCTGCTGCTGGCGCTGGCGCTGGGCGGCACCGTGCTGGCGGGCCAGACGCCAACTCCGCTGCCGGGTCCCTCGCTGGCGATGGTGGTCACCGTGACCTCGGTCGGCGCCTGCCTCGCCCTCCTGCTCGCGCTGCGCGCCGCCTGGCCGCACCTGATCCTCAGCTTCGAGCAATACCAGGCGCGCCAGGCCGTCGCGACCGGCGGGGAGTAAACGGATGTCGACCCTCTTCTACGTCTCGTACGTCGCGCTCTGGGTGCTGCTGCTGACGATCGGCGTGCTCGTGCTGTTGCTCTATCGCCACTTCGGCGTGATGTCGCTCGGCACGCTGGAGGGGGTGCAGCGGGACGGTCTGCCGATCGGCTCGGTCGCTCCTCCCATCAGCGGAATCACCGCTGCCGGCCAGGACACCCGTTGGCAGCCGAAGCAAGGCCAGCCCCAGCTCCTCCTCTTCGCCGCCCCCGACTGCGAGCCGTGTGCCACCGTCCTCCCCCACGTCGAGCGGCTGGCACATGCGGTGAACGGCGGCCTCGGGATCGCGGCGGTCGTGCCGGGACCAAAGGACGAAGTGACCCGGTTCGTCGAGCGCTACCGCCCGTCCTTTCCCTGCCTGGCCGAGGACGGCAGCGGCGCCTTTACCCGTTATAAGGTGCGCGTCACCCCGTTCGGGTTCATCCTCGGCACCGATGGCCGCGTCCTTGCGAAGGGGCTCTGCGGCGATCAGGTGCGGCTGCGCGGGCTGCTGGAGGCCGCCGACCTGAGCGACATCGCCCAGGCGCTGCCGGCCCCGGCTCAGCCGGTCCAGATCACGCCGCGGAAACCGGTACCCGCCGGGCGGCGTTCTACGGTCGGGTTGTCGAACAACGGCGTCGACGGGAGCGAGCGGTGATGCGGCTAGGGATGGGGAAGCTATGACGACGGTCGAGCGCGTCGGCGAGGGACTGGCGCGGCAACTCAATCGGCGACAGACGTTGAAGCGGGCGGCGGTGGCCCTCTTCGGAGCGGTGGCCGCCTGGACGGTCGAGGGCTTCCGCGGCAACAGCGCCCTGGCCGACCACTGCGCCGTCGTGACCGAAGGCAACTGCACCTGCACCCCGCCCGAGGGGATCTACTGCAACAGTCTGGACCCCTCGTACTGCGCTGGCGCGGCCTGCGACGGCGGCTGCTACTACGACGAGTCGTATCGCTACGCCGGCGCCTGCTGGTGCAGCGCCATCTGCGAGTACGGTGGCGGCGAGTTCGGCCACTACCAATGCTGCGACTGCAACTGTTACGGGCAGCTGTGCGCCTGCCGGGAGTTCATCTCGACCGGCTACAGCGAAGAAGTCGTGACGGCGCCGCCGAGCGAAGCCGGCCCGCCCTTGCCGCCCCCGGGGTTCGGCGACGACGAGCCCCAGCTGCCGCCGGGCGTCGAGTCGTGCTTCCCGTTCTGCGACTGACCGGGCGAGCGTGACGATGTTCGCCACCGCGGTCATGCTGCTGGCCGTGCTGACCGGACTCCTGAGCGCGCACGCCCCCTGAACGGTCAACATGGCCGTTGGCCTGGGCCTCCTCGGTCGAGGAGGGAAACGACAGGCGCTCGGTTTGTGGGCGCTCCACATGGCAGGGGCCGCCCTGGCCGGCGCGCTCCTCGGCGGGCTGGTGGGCGGAATCGGCGCGCTGGCGGGGTTGGAGGCGTGGCGGCCCTGGATCATCGGCGGCGCCGCCCTTCTCGCCTTCGGGCTCGCCCTGCTGCCGCGGCCACCGAAGCTGGGCCGGCAGCGGCAGGTGCCGCGGCGGTGGGCGCCGGGGACGCCTCCCGCGCGCGTCTATCTGATCTGGGGGGCGATGCTCGGCAGCGGCGTCGCCACGCCGATCTTCCACACCGCCTTCCTCCTCCTCCTTGCCGCCCAGCTCACGGGCGGGGTGGCGCTCGGCCTCGTCTCCGGCGCCCTGTTCGGCGCGGCCCGGCAGGCGACGGCACTGCTTGCCGCTGCTGACCCGCCTCGACCCGGGTCGGACGATGGGTCTGCTGGAGACGCTCCGCCCCACCGCCCGCCGCCTGAACGCGGGGCTCATCGTCGCCGGCGGCCTCGTCCTCGTCCTCGTCGGCCGCTGACTCTACCCCGCGTCGGGGAACGGCTCTCGCGTCCCGGTCCTGTTGTGGAGCTTGCTACATGGGGACGATCACCGTACGCCAGGCCACGCCTGACGACGCCATGGAATTGGCGCGAATGCTGGACCTGTTCGACCGCACGGGTGCCACTCCCGAGCAGGTCGCCGCGCGCATGCTGGCCTGCCAGAGCGTGTTGACGACCTATCTCGGCGAGATGGACGGGCAGGCGGTCGGCTTTGCCTGCTTGCGGCTGGTGCCACACATCCAGGGCGACGAGCCGTATGCCGAGCTGACCGACATCTACGTCGACGCGCCGTTTCGCCGCCACGGCGTGGCCCGCGCGCTGATCGCTCAGCTTGAAGCGACGGCGCGGGCTGCCGGCGCCAGCGAGGTGGTGATCATCACCGGCTTCGACAACGAGGACGCCCAAGCGGCGTATCGCGCCGTCGGATACGACAATTGGGCGCTGGCGATGCGGAAGCGCTTCCCGGACGACTGACGTCATCGCAACGATGCGCTGCCACGAAGGAGTGCAACCACAAGTACTCACTCCTGCATCACCAGCCGTGCAGAACCTGCTGCCGAGCAGGCGAAGAATGCAAAGAGTGCAAAGGCTACGAGAGGCAGGCGCGACGGGAGCGGGGAAGGGCCCAATTGGTGAAAGGCCAGAAGATGACAGCGTTGAATGAAGCCGCCCTCAGCAGCCTCGCCGCCACAGTCGGGACGCCCGGGTACGACCGGGCTGCCGTTTCAGCCGGAATCGTGCATTTCGGCGTGGGTGCCTTCCATCGTGCCCACCAGGCGATGTTCATCGACGACATCCTGGCGCGCGGCTTCACCGACTGGGCGATCCGCGGCGTCGGCATCCTCGAGGGTGATCGGGCCGTCCGCGACGCCCTCCGCGCCCAGGACAACCTCTACACGCTCGTCACCAGCTCCCCGGACGGCACGTCCGTCGCGCGGGTGATCGGCTCGATCCATGAGTACCTCTACGCGCCGGACGACCCCAACGCGGTCCTCGATCGCCTCGCCGACCCGGCCACGCGCATCGTCTCGCTGACGATCACCGAGGGCGGCTACAGCGTCAACGACGCCACGGGCGAGTTCGACCCGCGCGACCCGCTCACGCTGCACGATCTGCAACCCGGCACGCGCCTGCCGGTGAGCGTTCTGGGGTACATCACCGCCGGGCTGGCGCGGCGCCGGGAGGCAGGCACGCCACCGTTCACGGTGATGACCTGCGACAACATCCAGGGCAACGGGCATGTGGCGCGGACCGCCGTCCTGGGCTTCGCCGAGCGCAAAGACCCCGACCTCGCCGCCTGGATCGCCGGGAACGTGGCGTTCCCCAACTCAATGGTCGACCGCATTACGCCGGTGACCACGGACGAGACGCGCGCCAGCGTGCTGGCCGAGTACGGCATCGAGGATCGGTGGCCGGTTCACGCCGAATCCTTCGCCCAATGGGTCCTCGAGGACACCTTCCCCAGTGGCCGGCCGCCCCTGGAGCTCGTTGGCGTCCAGATGGTCGACGACGTCGAGCCGTACGAGCTGATGAAGCTGCGGCTCTTGAACGCCTCGCATCAGGGAATGGCGTATCCCGGCATCCTGGCCGGCGAACAGTTGGTGCACGAGGTCTGCCGGGATCCCCTGTTCACCGATTTTCTCCTCGACTATATGCGCCTCGAGGCGATGCCGACGCTGCAACCGGTGCCGGGTATCGATCTGGACGCCTACTGCCGCGAGCTGATCGACCGGTTCAGCAACGAGGCCGTTCGCGACACCCTTGCCCGCCTGGCCTTCGATGGCTCGGAGCGCATCCCCAAGTTCCTCCTGCCGGTGCTACGCCAGCAACTGGAGACCGGTGGCGAGATCCGGCGCAGCACGCTCGTGCTGGCCGCCTGGAGCCGCTTCCTGGAAGGACGCGATGAGAACGGCGACCCGACGCCCATCAACGACCGGCGGGCGACGGAGCTGATCGCGGCCGCGCACGCAGAGCATGCCGAACCAGGTTCCTTCCTGGACTACCAGCCCGTCTTCGGTGATCTCGGGACGAACCCGCGCCTGCGCGATACATTTATTGTCTGCCGCGCGTCGCTTGTCGATCGCGGGGCACGGGCCACAGTCTCGGCGATTGCCGACTTCTGAGAGGCGGGGTCCTTTGTGTTGGCTGTTTCATTGTGCCGGGGAAGACCTGCTTCCTGATGGGCGGGCAAGGCTGCGGCTCTGATCTCTGCAACTTCCAGGGTCGTCGAAAAGGCCAAGAATCAGTGCGCAGCCGGTCGACGTACTCATCCCTCTAGGGCTTTGTGGCGTCCTCCATGTGGATAAGCTGCTCGGTCTGGTGAGTACCCTGAGCGATCCTCAACGTCGTACGTTCTGGTTGGCCTGGTTGCTCAGTGTTGACCATGAACAGTTGCTCGTCTCCGACCGTCGTCTCCCCCCACGAGACATGCGCAGTGCCGACGAGCCCATGCTGCAACGGTATCGGGGTCATCCTCAGATCGCACTCGATTTCGACCTTGATTGCCCGCACGCGCCATTTAGTGCCATAGGTGTCGATCAGGTAGCAGCCAGGGACAAGCTCAAACATTGCAGTTGCCCGGCTCCGGTCCTGATTCGCGTAGAAGAAGTCCATCAAATTCTTGCCCGACTCCGGCCGCCGCAGCACCTGTTCTGCTAGCTCCCCGACAGGCCCGGCTTTCTCGTCATCCTTTGAGTAGAGTGGTTCACCAAGACCCACCTCGGGCTCCTCAGGGTGCCCGTACTCTTCTGCCAATACTGCGCGACACTTCACGATATTGACGTTGAATCGACCAAGGAACACCTCCTTGAGTTTACTGACCTTCCCCGCCCAGTCAGATTCGATAGCTTCCTGCAGGTCCATCGTTTCAATACCAAACTTTTCCGCTTCATTCAGGGCGTTCTTTGTGAACCCGGTCCGGGATACGAGGATCAGTTTGTCTGTCCGGTGCTCATGCTTGCCGCGCATCTCCTGCACCCACCCAACGTCAGCAGCGCGACTCCGGTCGCGAACTTCGACTCCTATCTGCAGGGTAATTTGGCCTGCTGGTTCTTCGATCAAGATGTCGACTTCTTGCGCTTTGCCTCCGAGCCGATCCGGAACCATGGCGGACTCGCTGACTGTAGCGCGATCATGGAGTTGGCGATGCAGTAGATAGATCAGGCGTTGGAATTCGTTCGAACGTCTCGGCATGTCAACCATCTACCCCGTATCTTTCATTAGCCTATATCGAGTTGAGTCAATTGTCCCATGCTCAGTCAAAGACCTTAAGCTGAAGTCAGCGGCGTGACTAGCCAATCTGCACGTTGAGAATCCGCAAATGATGAAGCGTCTCGTCTATGCGTTCTTGGTCGCCGATCCTGCTCCAGATCGGAAGTGCCTTTTGCAAAGCCTTGCGAGCGCCAACCAAGTCGCCTTGCTGTACGAGAACATTTGCGAGGTTTCGATTGTAAATTGCAATCCCGCGACTATCCTCTCCAGCGGTCTTTTCTGTAATCCTGATCGCGCGTTCAAAACGGTCCCGCGCGCCGGCGAGATCTCCCTCAGATTGCAAGATATCTGCAATATTGTTCAGCGAAGTTGCTACTTGCGGATGATCTGGTCCGAACTTGGTTTCTCGAATGCGGAGGGCACGCTCATGCAGCTCCATCGCTTCGTTGGTATTACCTATACCTCGAAGGAGGTTTGCAAGGCTATCCAGGTCAGGCGTTACCGCTGGATTGTCAACGCCGTATGCCGTCTCATCGATCGCTAGTGCACGTTCAATATTGGCTCTTGCATCCTTGGTCCGGCCTTGCTTCATTAGTACCCGGGCCAACTTGAGAAGGGCAACTGCAACCATCGGGTGGTCAGCCCCGTAGATCATTTCATTGAGATAAAGTGACCGCTGTAACAGCGCGCGAGCAGGCCGTAGTTCTCCTTGATCACTAAGAACGTCCCCTAAATTGCCGAGGGCGATAGCGACCTCCCGGCTCTCAGCGCCATCAATTCGTTCATGAATTCGGAGCGCCTGCTCCAGCACATTCCGTGCGGCCCGGTTATCTCCCTGCCGTCTGAAGACAATGCCGAGATCATTAAGCGCTGTCGCGACGTCCGAGTGCTCAGGACCGAATACCCTCATTCGAATGGATCGAACTTCTTGAAGTAGCCCTCGAGCCGCCTCCAACTTTCCTTGATCCCGTAAGATGTTGCCCATCAGTGCTAAGTCTGTTGCCGTCTCCGGATGCTCTTTCCCGTGCGCTGCCTCGTCGATGGCGAGTGACCTCTCGATGGCCTGCAGCGCAGCGGGTAGGTCTCCTAGATCCCGCAGGATACGGGCGAGATGATGAAGACCTATCGCTTGGTCAACATGATCGCGGCCGAGTTCGCTCTCCGAGAGCATGAGAGCATGCTCTAGCATCGGACGCGCCTCTTCAGGTCGGCCCCGCGCCGCCAGATGAACTCCAACGCGGCCATTGAGTCTCGCGACCGCCAAGCCGGTGAGGCCTATTTCGGTTCCATGTTGCATCACGGCCAGAGCGTGAGGCAGGATCCGTTCCCAACTGGGCCAGGTTCGCGGATCGTATCCCTCGTCTGGCAATGCGGCTGCCACGACGTAAGCCGCGGCCGCAGCCCATGCCCGCTGCTGGTCTCGAGTAAGGTGATCCTGCACTACAGCCTGGACGAGACGGTGAACAGACACCGTCTGGTCGTTAATTACCTCCACGAGAGAATAACGGCGAAGGGCCACAACGGCGTCATCTAGAGCAACCCGGTCCTTCACGGTCGCTCGGAGTGGCTCGGCCAAGGCCTCAGCACCTGCCATGAGCAACTCGAGCGGAATCGCGTCCGGAGCGAGGAAGGCAAAGATCTCCAATAGACCTTCTGCCGCCGGTGCCTGGTCGGCCGCTCCCTCGAACGCCAACTCCCACGCTGTGGCAACGGTGGCTTCGTAGTCGGTCAACTCACCTCGCTTCAGCACCTCCCGACGCTGCGTGCGGAACCGCTCCAGATACCCCTCAAGGGTCAACACGCGAGCGTTGATGTAGGCTGCCGCCTGCGAAAGTGCGAGAGGCAGGTATCCCAGTTCCTCGGCCAGTGTCGTCGCTGACGCTTCGTTCGGCTGCCCTGTCCGGGTCAGTAGGAATGCTATTGCTTCGGCCGGCGGTAGAACGGGAACCGCCATCGCTAGCACGTGCGGGGGCCAATTCGGGTTGAGAGACGTGACAACCACATGTCCGAAACCAACCGTCGGCAGATACGGCTCCAGGATCGACGGATGATCCGCGTTGTCGAACACCAGCAGGTACCGCTGGCCCCCGCGGTCCAGCCAGCGACGAACCGCCAGGATCGTCTCCTCCTGAGCTTGGCGTGCAGCCTCAACGGTCGTTGACTGGTCCTGAACCACGGCCTCGGGGAGCCCAAGTTCGCGAGCAAGGGACGCAAAGTCGGCAGCGAGCGTGGACTCATCTTGGGCTCTGATCCACCAGATTACGTCATAGATTCCGGCATGGCGGTAGGCGTACTCGATGGCGATTTGGGTTTTGCCCATTCCACCTAGTCCATGAAGTGCAACTAGTTGAACTGGGTCCGATGTGCCGCTTGAAGTCAATGACTCATGCAATTGCGCTATCAGATCCACTCTGCCAGTAAAGTTGGGATTCCGACGATGGGGAAGATTGCTAACACGCTTAGCGATTCCGTGTCCGGAAGTCCTACCCGGCACACTAGCGGAGCTTGAAGACTCGGTTTGTGGAGATACGCTTGGGATGTAGAGTGTGCCCAGAACCTCAAATGCGAAGGCAGCTGCGTGCCGGATGCAGTAACTTGCCAACCTTCAGCGTCGGTTACGCTCTTTCCTTCGATAAGGTCTGAAATTCCCCGAATAACAAGTGCATCCGTTCGTAAATTAGCCCGAATCGCCTCCAGAAAACCGAAGCCCTCCATCTCTACAGCAGCGGCGTCACTGTAATTCTCTCGGAGGAACTTGTAGACCGGGGACCGCGTCGACGCGACAATTTCGCACCAGCGGCTACGGGCTTGACAATGGCATCAGGTAGTAACTCTGGAGCGGTGGGTAGAATGCGTTTCTGCCAATTCTGGTTGCGAGCGACGGCTCTAGCGCGTTGTTCCATTCGGTAAGACGAAAAATGCAATTCTGGGCGAGCGTAGAATTCCACAGCCGCCTTACCAGATTCATACTCATAGACTTTCGTGGCCGCAACAACTCCACCGAGTTGGACATCCTTAAGGCCTCCCGCGATCCCAACGAACAATGCGACGTCAGGAGAAAAGTTCGCTATGGCCCTCTCAGTTTCGAACGAAGCCCGAACGTTTCCCATCCCGATCTGCGCGATCGCTACTGTCCAAGATAGTTCCCCTACGGTGAATCCCTCGTTCGTAAACGGTGCCTGCGGGATGCGTTTCTTCTGTGATATCGTCAATATGATCCCGTACGGCCTGGAACTCCTACAGGTATCCGTCAGAATGACTGCGGTCGGCATTACATCACGCCCGCAGGTTGAAAGATCACGCGGCTCATGCGTTGTCTCCGGATACACTGGCAACTTGACCTTAAGGAGTCTTGACGCCATGGACCTTCGAGCGGCAAAACCCAGTCTCTGGACTACGAAGCGTTCGGGCCATAGAACGCGTACCACTTGGGTCGTGGCTTGACGCTCAACATTGGCGCGACGCAAGCATACCTTCGCGGTGGACTGACGCTATTTGAAACATACGAGGTGGAAGATGGACCGGAGGAAGGCTGGCCATGCCCGCCAGAGCAATATGCGACGATAGTAGAGACTGCTCAGTCATTTGTTGGGCTCCGAGTGGTTGCCCTTGGCAGGAAGCAGCTGACCACGCCAGTGCCTGGTTTCAAGGAGATTCCGCCCGTCGGTGAACCGTCCCACGTCGTACTTCCTCAGGAGATTACGTTCAGAATCGGACAGTTTGTGGCCAAAGGTCCACAGGTGGCCGCATACATAGTCTATGTTGGCGATACGATTCGTCACTATGCCGCTGTGATATCAGGTGTAACCTATCAGAACATTGACCAGATCGTCGCGGCACAATTCGTCTCGAATGTCTTTGAATGGGTAAGTTATGGGAAGGTTGGTCCTACATTTCTTGATGAGTTGGTGGCGGGCGATACTGCCAAATTCAAACCCGCCTTCTTTCTAGAGAACCTCCGAGATGCGATCGACTCAGTAGTTAGTGGAGTACTTCGTTCCCATCATCACTTTGTGAACTGAAAGTTGATGTCTTTGGAGGGCGAATCAGACTACTCATCTCGAGCAGATGAATGCGTATAAGAATGATGGCGAAAGCGTGGAGGAAATTAAAAGATACCTCAAGCACAGTGGATGAAATCTGTATGGAGTTTACCAGTGGTGTGATTGCCAGCTATTCCACTCTAGACATGTTGTATCAGCTTTGGGTGCTTGTTGTGCGAACACCGTTTGGGGGTCCAGATTTTCCAAATAAGCTTCACTTCCCTGACAGCAATCCTGGGGACTCCCTCAAAAAATGGAACGTGTCAGTGCCGCAAGGTTTACAGCTTCCTGACCTTGCCCGAGCCATCCCCAATCTCTCGAAAGGTCACTTCGCTGATTTGCGAAAGCTCAGAAACGATCTCGTTCACAACATGGCCTCTGACGATGTTAGAGCGTTGGTTTATATAGGAATTGGGCTCCCTCGCGATTAACGGACGGTCCCTGCAGTACGCTCACTACCTGACTCGGGACATCGAAAAAGGGGGCGACTCTGTGACGCACCCCTGGGTCCGGAGATTCTACCAACAGCAGCGCGATGCACAAGAGGAACTGTATCGATGGAATCTAGAGATAACGCAGTGTGTAATTGATACACTCGAGTGGCTAAGCATCTATTTGAAGTATGTGGCCGGGCTTGAAGGAACTGAGGATCGTGATTACGTGAGACAAGAGCCTCTCTGACCTGCCTCCGTTCGTTTGACGCCTCCAAGCCCGCTCCTATCATCGCCAACAGGCGCGGACCCGTTCCACGCCCGCGTATTCAGTATCGACAGGAAGACCCCGTGCAGACCCGAGACGAGATCGGCTAACGACGCTCGCCAGCTGCGCTGGCTGAGCGGCCAAATTGGGCCCGGCGGCCCTGGCGCAGGTACTGCGTCCGTTGACCCTCGCCACCCACCCGGATCTCGTCGTCGGTCTCCAGACCAGCGACGATGCCGCGGTCTATCGGATTGCGCCCGATCTGGCGGTCGTGCAGACGGTCGATTTCTTCACCCCGATCGTCGACGACCCCTGGACCTACGGCGCCATCGCCGCCGCCAACAGCATGAGCGACGTCTACGCCATGGGCGGCACGGTCCTCTTCGCCCTCAATGTCGCCGGGTTCCCGGAGGACCTGCCGCCGCAGATGATCACCGCCATCTTCCAGGGCGCGGCGGAGAAGGTCGCCGAGGCCGGCGCCATCATCGCCGGTGGGCACACCGTCACCGATGCCGAGCCGAAGTTCGGGCTCGTCGTCACCGGTACGATCCATCCCGACCAGGTCTGGACCAAGGCCGGCGCGCTCCCGGGCGACGTCCTCTTCCTCACCAAACCGATCGGCACCGGCATCGTCGCCACCGCGCTCAAGAATCAGAAAGCGCGCGCCGAGGACGTCGAGGCCGCCACGGCATCGATGCTGACCCTCAACCGCGCCGCCGCCGAGACGGCGAGAGCGGCGGGTGGCGTTCACGCCGCGACCGATATCACCGGCTTCGGTCTGCTCGGGCACGCCAGCGAGATGGCGGACAAGAGCGGCGTTGGTCTGCAGATCAACGCCTGGGCGGTCCCGCTCCTGCCCGGGACGGAGGGGTACGCCGGGGCCGGTCTCATCGCCGGTGGTCTGGGGCGGAATCGGGACTACTTCGCGCACCATGGCGGCGGGATTCGTTTCGATCCCAACGTGGAAGCCGTGCAGCAGACCATCCTCTTCGATCCGCAAACCTCCGGCGGTCTCCTCTTCGCCGTCGATGCCGGTCAGGCCGATGCCTTCGCAACCGCGTTCACCGCCGCCGGCATCCCGCTCTGGCGCATCGGCCAGGTCGTCCAGGGCGCGGGCATCGACGTTTCCCCGTGAGCGAATCCGCGACGCGACGAGATCTCCTCGACCTTCCTGCCATCAATCCCGCCTCCCGCATCCCGGCCTCGCGCCGGGACTGGATGCGCCTCATGAGCGAGCTCGGCATCCGGCCCAACAAGGGGCTCGGGCAGCACTTTCTCTTCGAGCGCGGGCTGGTCGAGCGCATGGTCCGTCAGGCCGGTGTCACCGAGCGCGACACCGTGCTGGAGATCGGTCCCGGTCTGGGGATTCTCACCTCGGAGCTGCTGCGCAAGGCGCGTCGCGTCGTCGCCGTCGAGCTCGATCGCTCGCTGATCGCGCACCTGGAAACCGCGTTCGGCGACGTCCCCGGGTTCGAGCTGGTGCCGGGCAACGCCCTGTCGCTCTCCGCCGACGAGCTCTTCGCGCCCGGCGAGCCGTTCGACGTCGTCGCCAACCTCCCCTATTCCGCCGGCACCGCCATCCTGCGCCATCTGCTCGAGCAACCGCGCAAACCGCGCCGTCTCACCGTCATGCTGCAGAAGGAGGTCGCCGACCGCCTCACCGCTCAGCCTCCCGACATGAGCGTGCTCGGCGTCGCCACGCAGTTCTTCGCCGAGCCGCGGCTGGCGTTCACCGTCTCGCCGGAGGTCTTCATCCCGCCGCCCAAGGTCGAGTCCGCCGTCGTCATCCTCGAGGTGCGCGACGAACCTCCCCTGCCCGCCGAGCTGCAGCCGTTGTTCTTCAAGCTCGTCAACGCGGGGTTCCGCCAGAAGCGCAAGCAGGTCGCCAACTCGATCGCCGACGTCCTTCAGCTCCCCAAGCCGGGCATCGCGGAGTGGCTCTCCGCGTCTGGCGTCGATCCGATGCGCCGGGCCGAGACCCTTTCCGTCGACGAATGGGTGACGCTGGCGAAGTCCGCTCCGGCGGACGTCGTCGCGGCGTGATCCCATACCGCAACACTGTAAGCGTGTCATGCTGGGGAACGAACGTGCACGTGCAGCATCTCGGCTAAGAGCGCGTTGTACAGCAACCCAGCGTGTTGAAAAAGCCGGTGGCGAGATCGCGGTCCATCGGCGAGTTCGGGGATTGACAGCCCTGGCCACTCGCGTACTGTTGGCGCGCACACAGGCTGCGCCGGCGGCACGGCAGTCGACGCCGGCGCGATTGCGGAAGGAGATGCGTCGCTCATGCCTCACGCACGTCACGTCAGAAGCGCCGGCATCACGTCGCGACGCGCGGTGCTGGCCGGTGGCGCCAGTGTCGCCGCGGCATTCCTGGCGGCTGCCGCTCCCCACGCGCAGGCGCAGGACGGAACCCCGGAGGCGAGCGCGACGACCGGGCCGCCTTTCCCTCCCGACGAGCAACTCGCCCTGGACCAGATCGTCGCCTCGCGGGTGGGCGGGCAGATGGTCCCGGGCGCGGTGGCCGGCGTCGCCATCCCGGGGCGCGGCTCCTGGGTTTATGCGCAAGGGATCGCCGATCTGCGCACCGCCGCCCCGATCGCCACGGACGACCACTTCCGCATCGCCAGCGTCAGCAAGACCTTCACCGCGACGGTGATCCTGCAGCTGGTCGACGAAGGCAAGCTCGCGCTCGACGATACCCTCGAGCCGTACGTGCCGGGGATCCCGAACGGGTCTGAGATCACCATCCGGCAGGTCCTGCAGATGACCGCCGGCATTTTCGACTACTCCCTGGACGAGCAGGTCGTGGTCGACTACGACCGCGACCCGACGATCCTGATCACCCCCGAGGACGTCATCGCCATCGTCGATCGGCACGGGCCGGACTTCGCCCCCGGTGCCTCGCTCAGCTACTCGGACACGAACTACTTCCTGCTCGGCCTGGTCATCGAGAAGGTGACCGGGATGGGTGCCGTCCAGGCCCTCCAGGAGTACGTCTTCACCCCGCTCGGTTTGACCGAGACGAGCCTGCCGGACACTCCGGAGATGCCCGCGCCGTTCGCCCGCGGCTACATCGCGACCTCGGCGACGGACGACACGTTGCGGGACGTCACGTTGAGCAACCCGCTCACGGCCTGGACCGCCGGCGGCATCGTCTCGACGCTGGCCGACCTCCTGGTCTGGGCGGAGGCGCTGGGGGCGGGGACGTTGCTCACGCCGGAGACGCAGCGCGAGCGGCTGCGCTTCGAGCCCGTCCCCGGCGGCTCTCGGCTGCCGGTTAGCTACGGGCTGGGCATCATGGATGTGGCCGGATTCGTCGGGCACAACGGGGCCATCTACGGCTACAGCACCTGGATCCTCTACGACCCCGAGAGCCAGGGCTCGCTCGTGGTGCTGGCCAACCGCGGCGAGCTGACGACGGAGTATGCCGCGGCGATCGCCGTCGACATCATCGAGTTGCTCTTCCCGGGGCGGATCGAGGCGGCGCTGGCCGCTCCGCCGCCGGGGACGCCTGGTGCCGTAACGCCGCCTGTGATGGCCATTCGCCCGGCAGAATACGAGTTCGTCCCGCGCCGCTCCCTGCCCCGGAGCGCGCCATGCTCGGTCCCGCCAAGGCCCGCCGCCTCGACGCACCGATCGCCGTCTCGCTGGTCGACCTCGTCCCGGCCGATAACCTCTACCGGCACGTGAAGGCGACGCTTGATCTGTCGTTTGTGCGCGAGTCGGTTGATGAATACCGTTGCCCGGAGGGACAGATCCTCCGTCGCTATGCGACCAAACGCACCGAGGGCGTAGTGGCGTACCGAGGTGAGGCGACCATCTGCAATGCCTGCCCGGTCAAGGCCAAGTGCACCACCAGCGACCACGGGCGCAAGGTGCAGCGCCTGGAAACTCCGTGCAGCAACGGGTTCGTACTTGCCCGGCAGCACGCACGCGGGGGTCGCGGCACGATATTGCAACACGCTCGAACTCTGCTATCTGTTGCAATACACCGAAATCCTTCGACCGCGGCACAAAATGACACCTCGTTGCGTGACACCACGGAATCTGGCGAACGGCACGTCGGCATCGGCGCCCCGGCCAAGCTGAATCTCGGTCTGGAGGTCATCGGCCGCCGCGACGACGGCTTTCACGAGATCGCCACCATCTTCTTACCATCGATCTCTACGATCGCCTCACCCTGTCGCCGGCCGATGACCTGGAGCTGAGCTGTGACGACGATTCGCTGGCCGGCACGGACAATCTCGCTCTGCGCGCGCTCGACCTCTTACGCGATGAGACGAGCTACTCTGGCGGCGCCCGCATTCACCTCCGCAAGCGCATCCCCTCGCGGCCGGTCTCGGCGGGGCGTCGAGCGACGCCGCCGCGGCACTTCTCGGCGGACGCGAGCTCTGGCAGCTGGACCTGAGCGACGCCGAGCTCCACGATCTCGCCGCCCGTCTCGGCAGCGACGTCCCCTTCTTTCTGCGCGGTGGCTGCGCCATCGGGCGCGGCCGCGGCGATCGTCTCGAGCCGCTGCCGTTTCCCCCGGATTGCTGGTTCGTGGTCGTCGTGCCGGACGTGCAGATCCCGGCCAAGACCGCCAGCCTCTACGCGCGCCTGCGTCCGGAGGACTTCAGCGACGGCTCCCGCATAGCCGCCCAGGCCGCGCGCCTGCGATCTGGTCAGGCCCTTGACCCGACCCTGCTCGGGAACGCCTTCGCCCGCCCCCTCTACGCCATCGCCCCCGAGCTGGCCGCCCTACCGGACACCATGCGTGACGCCGGCGCCGAATCGGTCGCCATTTCCGGTGCCGGCCCCACGCACTACGCGCTTACTCACCGATGAGCCCAGGCCGAAAGCTCGCGGCACGTCTCCGCGAGCGACTCGGGGACCGCGCTCAGGTCTTCGTCTCCAGACCCGCGCCACCTCAGTCCTGACCGTCCAGACCGGTATAGTTGGGTGAACGAGGGTGATGGGTGATGGGTGGCGGGGTCGCGGGTGGCAGGGTGGCAGGGTGGCAGGAGAGCGATAACCCCGCCACCCTGCCCACCACGAGCGCAGCGAGTAATCACCCCGCCACCCATCACCGTGAGCGAGCGCTACAACCCCATGATGATCCAGCCCCAAGCACTGATCAAAGGGCGCTATCGCGTCGGCCGTCGCCTCGGTGAGGGCGGGATGGCGATCGTCTACCTCGGTCACGATCTCTTGCTTGGCCGGGACGTGGCGATCAAGACACCCCGGCCGCAGTTCTCCGCCGACCCCGGCTTCCGCGCCCGCTTCGAACGCGAGGCGCGCGCCGCCGCTTCCCTCTCCCACCCGAACATCATCGACGTCTATGACGTTGGCGAGGACGAGGGCACACCCTTCATCGTCATGGAGCTCGTGCGCGGGCAGTCGCTGAAAGAGATCATCGCCGCCGACGCTCCGTTCCATCCCGACGACGTGGCCGAGCTGCTGGAGCAGATCGGAGGCGCCCTCGACTACGCCCATGTCAGAGGTTATGTCCACCGCGACATCAAACCGGGCAACATCCTCGTCGACGCCCACGGCCGGGCCAGGCTGGTCGATTTCGGCATCGCCAAGGGGCTGGCCGATGGCGACCTGACGGAAGCCGGCGAGAGCCTCGGCACCGTCGGCTACCTCTCGCCCGAGCAGGCCGCCGGGCTGATGGCCACCCCCGCCTCCGATGTCTACTCGGTCGGTGTGGTGGCCTTCGAGATGCTGACCGGCGAGCTCCCCTTCGCCGCGGAGACGCCCGTCGGCGTGGCCATGCGCCACGTCAACGATCCCGCGCCGCGCCCGTCACAGGTCGTGCCGGGGCTGCCGCCGCAGGTCGACCCCATCATCCTCCGCGCACTGGCCAAAGACCCAACGAAGCGCTGGGGCTCAGCCGGCGCCTTCGCCCGCGCCCTGCGCGGCTGGCGGATCACCGCTCCGCCCCAACCGGTGACGCGCGCCCCTCAGGAACGAGCGCTTGCACGTGAAGCGCCGCCACCGGCGCGCGGCAGCCTGGCGCCGACGATAATCATCGTCATCCTGGTCCTCGCCGCGCTCGGGGCACTGCTCTGGAACGGGTTCCAGAACCTGCCGGATCCCGTCGAGCCGACGCCTTCATCGGTTGTCGTACCGGAGGCGCCGGTCATTACCGGCGGCATCGATGACGAGCCGGCGAACGGCGACGGGCTCGCGCCGCAGATCGTTCCCGCGGATCAGCAGCTCCCCGACCCGGCGCCGACGACCGACACCGGACAAACCGTGCCGACGATTGCCCCGGTCGGCGAAGCGGCGGTCGTCGTTCCCAATCTCCAGGGTCTGACCATCGGCGGTTCAATGGGAGTCGTGCTGCCGCTCGACCTGCGCCTGGTCCCGGATCAGCCGGTCTACTCCGACACCGTCCCGATGAATGCGGTGGTCGCCCAGGATCCCCCTCCAGGGACGCGGGTGGCGCCTGGCACCGCCATCCGGGTCTCGCTCAGCCGCGGACCATCGCCGTTTGCCGCCGGTCAGCCGTGACCGACGCGGCGCGTTCCAGCTCCTCGAACTTGAACTGGCGCGAGATCGTCACAACCGCCGTCCTCGTCTTCCTCGTCGTCGTCGCGGGATCTGTCGCCGCGTTCACGTTCTGGCTCCGGGAGCTCGCCGCTCCACAGGTCGTGCTCCTCGGTTCAGGGAACCGGCTCTCGCTCCTCGTCACCGATGGACCGGCGCGCTTGCTGCTGGCCACCGGCGATAGCCCCATCGACTACGAGAATGCGCTGACCCACGTTCGCCCCATCTTCGCCCGGCGCGTCGACGTCCTGCTCGTCGCCGGCAGCGGCAGCACGCTGCTCGTTCCCCTTGCCGCCCACGGCGACTCGCACGTCCGCAACGCGACCGCGCTGGCGCCGCTGCCGCGCTCGCCCGAAGCCGATGCCATCGGCGCGATCCCGTCGTTCTCGTCGCCGCAACACATTCGTCTCGGGTCTTCGATCGAGGTGACCGTCGAGACCGCCCTCCCCTTCGGCGCGGATGCCGATGCCGACTTTCCGGCCTGGCGGGCAACCGTCCAGCATGGTGAGACGCGGATCGTGGTGCTCTCCGACGGTCCTGCGGCGTCGCTCTTCCCTCCCCCCAGTGGGCCGTCCGTCCTGGCGGTTTCCGGCGCCGATCCGGCCGCGGCATGGGATCTCTCACCGGCTGTCGCGTTCGTGGCAAATTCGGAGATGATCGGCGGCCCCGAGATGCGGGCCGCGTTCACCGAGAGCAGCCGCTCGCCGCAATGGGGTTACCGCGTCTTCCCCGGGGAAGCGCTACGCCTGAGATTCGTCGCCGGTGGCGTGGAGCTGCCGTCCGAACCGGCGCACGATCTGGCGGGGACGCCGTCAGACGCCGCGATCATCGCTGTAGCTCAGATGACCGCTCGTGTCATCCCGAGGAACGAGGGATCTCGTCGCTTTATCGCAGACCCATGTGCAGCGACGAGATTCCTCGCTGCGGCTCGGAATGACACTGGTTGCGCACGGCTGTCTACCCGGGCCGAGCCGAGCCGGCGAATCAGGCGCCGCGAGCCGCCTTCGCCCGCGCGAACTCATCCTTGACCGACGCCAGCAGGTCCTGGTCGACGATCAGGTCGATACCGGTGAGCGCCATCGCCCGCGCCACGGCCAGGGTGTTGGCATAGCCCATCTCGGAATCCGCCGCCTGCACGACTTCCTGCGAGTGCCAGGTGCAGACGTGGTCGATGATCGGATACGAGGTCTCCACCGACGGCACCTCGTAGCTGACGTTGGCCCAATCGGTCGATCCCGTGCCCGGTTCCGCCTTTGCCGGCGGCAGCTGCAATCCGACCGCGTCGAGGTGCTGGCCGAGCCGGGACGCCATCGGGTAGTTGGTGATCATGTCCGCGTCCGGCTCTTCCGGCATCTCGAACTCGAGTGAGGCGCCGGTGATCAGCGCCGCGCCCTCGGCGATCCGCCGCACCTTCTCCACCAGCTCGTTCATCCCGGCCAGCGTGGCCGCGCGGACGAAGAATTCGGCCTGCGCGAAATCGGGCACCACGTTCGGCACGTCCCCGCCGTGGGTGATGATCCCGTGGATGCGCGCGTCGGCGGTGATGTGCTGGCGCAGGGCATTGATCCCGTTGAAGACCTCGATAACCGCGTTCAGCGCGTTGATGCCGTTGAAGGGATCGGCGGCGGCGTGCGCCGCTCGCCCGTGAAAGCCGATCTTGACCAGCACGCAGGCCAGCGATTGACCGCTCCCCTCCACCGTCGGACAGGTCGCTTCAGAGGTCCCGGGATGAGCACCCAGCGCGGCGTCGATGCCCGCGAATACCCCCGCCTTGGCCATGATCACCTTGCCGCCGACCGCTTCCTCGGCCGGTGTGCCAAAGACGTCGACCCGGCCCCTACCACCGAGATGCGGCAACGCCGCGGCAAGCCCTAAACCGGCGCCAATACCGGCGATGGCGATCAGATTGTGACCGCAGCCGTGACCCACACCGGGCAGGGCGTCATATTCGCTGAGGTAGGCGATGCGCGGCTGACCCGTTCCCACCGACGCGGCAAATGCCGTCGGCAGCTCCGCGACCCCGCGCTCGACGGTGAATCCACGCTGCTCGAGAAAGTCGGCGCAAGCGGCGCTCGAGCGCACCTCTTCCAACGCGATCTCGGGATTGTCATGGATGAATTTCGAGAGCGCGATCAGATCGCCGGCGGCATCGTCGATGGCGCGCACCGCCGCTGCCTGCGCCGCTGTCAGATCAATATCCTGGATCGTGGCCGTCAACGGGCCCTCCTTCGTCAGTCAACCATTTCTGGAATGTTACCGCTCAACCGCGCCGGAAACGATCGCCCCACGCAGGAAAACCCCCTCTCCCTGCGCACAGGGCGGGTACCCGCAGAGCGGGTGGCGGCCAGGGGGTGAGGGCCATCGCGGGCTGAGGGCACGGCGCCCCAATCCTCAGGATCTCTCAATACACGGAATATTGCTAGAGCGTTGCCCCGCACTCGGGACAGAAGACGTCGCGGGGACCGACGCGGGCGCGACAGACCGCACAGCGCTCGTCATCCGTCACGCCCGTCGAGGAGGTGACGGGCCATGGCCCAGCCTGCTCGGTCCTGGCGACCGTGTCATCGCCGGCGGCGCTCCAGGGCGACCATACCGTCTCGTCACTCTGTGCCTGCGGCGCATCAATGGCGCGCTGCCGCGTGCTTGCACTCTCGACCTGATCCGCCCGGCCGTGGCCATTGTTTACGTGGGTAGCCTGCCCGTCTCTCGGCCATGGCTCCGCCTCGGTGTATGTCGCTCCCACCGGGAGCGGCGAGGTGGCCTCGATCCCCTGTCCGAAGCGGCCGGAAGGCGAAACTGGCTCCCGCCCCGGCTCGTACTTGCCGGCATCGCCATCGTTTGCCATCCGCACCGGACGCTGCCGGGCCGGCATGCCGGCCACCAGCGATCTGTCGCCCTCCCGTGGCTGGCGCCGGGATCGTGAGGCGTTCACGATCCACCCCAGTACCGTCAGCACCAGGAGAATCCCTGCCGCTCCGAGCAAGAGGAGGTCGGCTCGCCGCAGCAGCGCCTCGCCGATGATCCCATCGTCGAGCGCCGCGCCTTGCTGCAGGTATTGATCGATCCACCCGAACAGCGTGGACAACAGGAACGCGGCATTGAATGCGGCCAGCAGTCCGCCCGCCAGCCGCGACGCGGTGCCGGGCCGGGAGCGCCCCATTGCCGCCCCCGCTCCATAGCCGAGCAGAAAGGTGCACGCCAGGAGCAACGCCGCGGAGGCGGCAAACGTCGCGGCGCCCTGCTCCAGGCCAAAGCGAGAGGCGAGCTCGGCGCCCCAGGCGCCGCCGAAGCGCGCGGCAAGCGTGGCGCCCAACAGGACACCAGCCGAGACCATCGCCTCTTTCGCCACCCCGCGCCGGATGCCAAAGGGCACAAAGAGCAGGATGACCAATCCAAGCAGAATGTCGAGGAGTAATGGTGTGTCGATCTGCGGCACGATATCCGCCCCGCTCCCTGATCCTTCGCCGAAATCTGGCTGGTGACGCCCTTACGCGCTCACGCGTGGAGCGCACCCCTGCCGTATGTACGGCCGGACGGCGATTTACGGTTTCCGCCGCGCGGGGCCCGGCGCGACTGATTTTGTACCCCCGCGGGACGGCAGCGTCGTCCTCCCGGAGCGGGAACCGGGGCACTCGACGGCAGTCTAGCACGCTGTATGCGGCGCCTCAGGAGTGTCTGATTGTCAATAACAATTGGACGCATGCTATGATTAACGAGATGAAGCGGCATCGGGCCGCCTCAGAATAGACGGTACACCGCCGACCCCGCTCCGGAAGGAGTAGTTCGATACCACCACCACGCACTCGGCGCGACAATGCGCCCACGGCGTCATCACCTGGCTCAACGGTCGCCCCATCGTCTCGTCAGCGGACGAGACGGGCGCCAGCACCTCCCCAGGCATCCGCTTCCCAGGATCTCTCATGGCGCCGCATCGACCTTCATATCCACACCCCGGCTTCCGTCGACTACCAGCAGACTGGCATCGGCATTCTCGACATCCTGCACCGCGCTGAAGAACGCGGTCTCGATGCCATCGCCCTCACCGATCACAACTCAGTGCGGGGCTACGCCGACCTCTGGCGCGAGATCGAGGACCTGGAGCTCCTCGAGTACCTCGGCAGGCTGCAACCCAACGAAGCCGAGCGACTGGATGAGTTTCGGCGCTTGCTCGCTCGGATCCTGGTGCTGCCGGGGTTCGAGTTCACCGCCCAGTTCGGGTTCCACATTCTGGCCATCTTTCCCGAAGGCACCACCGTCCGCCGCATGGAGCACCTGCTCATGTTGCTGGGTGTGCCGGAGGATCGCTTTGGCAGCGGTGAGGTGGGCGCGACCACTGACGTTCTACGCGCCTACGAGATCCTGGACGATCACGGCGCCCTGATCATCGGCGCCCATGTCAACTCGACGCACGGCATCGCCATGCAGGGACTCCGCTTCGGCGGGCAGACCAAGATCGCCTACACCCAGGATCCTCATCTGCACGCCCTCGAGGTGACCGACCTTCTGCCTGCCACCAATCGCCGCTCGACGGCACGCTTCTTCAGCGGCACCAAGAGCGAGTATCCCCGTCGCATGCACTGCATCCAGGGCTCTGACGCTCACCGCCTGGAGCAGGATCCGGCACGGGAGACGAATCTCGGTATCGGCGACCGCCCGACCGAGGTCCTCTTGCCGGAGATGTCATTCGCCGCCCTCAAAGCCCTGCTGACCAGTAATGAGTTCGACCGCGTCCGCGCCTTCACCGCGCCGCCAAGCGATCCGGTCAAAGCCGCTCGCCTCGAGGGCAATACCGCGCACCAGGTCTTCCACGAGGGCGCGGGTACGAAGCGCGGGCAGAGCGCCATCCTGCGCGACGTGGTCGCGTTCGCCAATTCCGGCGGCGGCAAGATCTACCTCGGCGTTTCGCCATCGGAGAAGCGACCCATCGCCGGGCTCGAGAACGCCAGGTCGATCGTCGCCGAGCTGAGCCGCGATATTGCCGCCCAGATTACGCCGCCGGTCGAGGCGGCCTTCGAGGAGCTGGTCTCGGACGGCAAACCCGTCGTCGTTCTGCAGGTGAACGAGGGAGCGCACAAGCCGCATGCGGTCGCCCCCGGCGGCATCTTCGTCCGCCGCGACGTGGAGTCTGCCCAGGCCACACGGGACGAGATCGTGCAGATGGTCACCGGCGCCGCGGCCGCACCGGCAATCGCCCCTTCGACACCGGTCCCCGCGCCGGCCGCTCCGTCGAACGGCCACGCTCGCGGCGAACCGGCGACCAGGGCCGGCGCTGGCCCGCAGCGACGCGGCGATCCGATGCTCGCACCCGCGCCAAACCCGCGGCCGTCGAGCCCGACCAACCAGCCGAAACCCGGCCGGATCTCAACGGCTCCGCTGCGCCGGAAGCGGAGTCTTCAGCGGCTCCCCTTGCGGCAGACGCACCCGAGATCTACGAAGAGACCGTCAGCGCCGACCCGTTGGCGCCGACGACGGGCATCGAGGTGCTCGACTCGTATGAGCAGGACGGCATCCGCTATTACACATTGCGCGACTTGCGCTATCACAAGCTGATCCACAACGTCACCAAGACGACCGACCGCCGCATCTGGCGCGCCGCGATCGCCCAGCGCGAGAAAGGCGATCTCGACGAATCGGCGGTGCGCTGGAAGGGCGACTACGGCCTCTGGCGCTCGTACCGGCAGCGAGCGGGCGACCGCCGCTATGACCTCGTCTACCGGGGCGACGGCGATCCCCGCATCTTCTTCGGGGTCAGCGAGTCGGGAATGGACGACCGTTGGAAGGCGCTGCTGCCCCCGGCGAAGGTCCCCGCCTGATGGACGCGCGCCGGGCACGGCCGAGGTGACCGGGCGCGCCACTCCCGCAAGCGCAAGAGCCGGAGACATCCGGATCGGGATCAGCTCCTGGGGCGGTCTGCCCGGGTTCTATCCGTCGAGCGTCAAGTCGGCGGAGAAGCTCGCCTGGTTTGCCCGCTTCTTTTCTGTCGTCGAGGTCAACGTAAGCTTCTACCGGCTCGTTCCTCCCCACACCTACGTGAACTGGGCCGAGCTGACGCCGGCGGACTTCATGTTCGACGTCAAAGCCTTTGGCGAGCTGACGCACTTCCGCGAACCGCCACCTGACGAGACGTTCGCCGCGTTTCGCGCCTCATACGCACCACTGCGCGACGCGAACCGGCTGGGGGGAGTCCTCTTTCAGTTTCCACCGCGATTCGCCAACACGCCGGTTTCACGCAACTATCTTCAGCGCGTCGCGCAGGCGATGGCCGGGGATGTCACGGTCGTCGAGTTTCGCAACCACAGCTGGCTGGCGCCGGACACCGCCAGGTCGACCTTCGCCCTGCTGGAGAAGCTCGGGCTCGCCTATGCCATCGCGGACGAGCCGCAGATCCCGGACGACACCGTGCCACCGATCCCGGCCGTGACCAACACGGCCCTCGCCTACATCCGGCTCCACGGCCGCAACGCCGAAACCTGGTATCGCGGCGGGGGCGGCGGCACCCGGTACGACTATGACTACTCGGCGGCCGAGCTGGAGGAATGGGCCGCCATTGCCACCGACCTGGCGCGCCAAGCGCGGCAGGTCCACGTGCTCTTCAACAACAACGCTCGCGGTGCAGGCACCCGCAACGCGCAGGAACTGGGGCGGCTGCTGGGAATCGCCCCCCAGGACGCCCCTGAGCTGCCACCGCAACAGCCCCGGCTATTTGCCGAAGACGGTTAGCGCGTCATCGCGCAGCCGTGTCAGTCCCGAGGCACGAGGGATCTCGTCGTGGTCCACGTCACTCCGGGAAGAACCCGAGATTCCTCCGTTCGTCGGAACGACACGATTTTCGCCAGCGGGGAACAGTGGTGGCCCCTCTCCCAGCGCACTGGGAGAGGCGGCTTGGGGTCGAGTCGGCTATCCCTCGACCACCACGACGTTCTGATCGAACAGAATTGGCAGCCGTCCCGTCCAGGGGCCCTGGCGGGTGCCTTCCAGCCACGGCTTCTGCACGAACATCGGCACCCAGTTCCCGATCGGGACGTAGACGGCGTTTTCCAGCACCAGGGCTTCCGCCTGCTGGTAGAGATCGTTGCGGGTGTTCGCGTCCAGCTCCACGTCAGCCTGAGCGATCAGCTCGGCAAACGTGGCCGCGGCCGCGCCGGGATCGCCACCGATCGGTTCGAGATCCGGAGACCAGTTGAAGACCCCGGCCATGAATGGTGAATCGGGACGGAAGACGTCGCTGAGCAGGAAGGGCGTGTCGGTCACCGTCTGCCACCACATGATCCCGAACTGCAGGCCGCCCGTCTCGGCGATCAGTTCGTTGATCTCATCCTGCGAGCGAGCGTTGTCGAGCGTGATGGTCACCCCGAGGTTCTCCTGGAGCATGTCCAGCACCGCTTGCACGCGCTCCAGCTCGGCATCGCTCTCGCCGGATGGTTGATACAGGATGATCTCCGGCAGCCCCTCTCCGTCCGGGTAGCCAGCCTCGGCCAGCAGCGCCCGTGCCTGCTCGGGGTCGAAGGGGAATCCCTCCGGCGGCTGATAGCCGCTGAGCTCCGAGACTACCGGCGGCGTGAATACCGTCGCCGGGGTCCAGGTACCCCCGTAGATCTCGGAGTACCGGTCGCGGTCGAAAGCCAGCCCGAAGGCACGGCGCACCCGCACATCGTCAAACGGCGGTTGGCGGAAGTCCATCGCCAGCGAGCGGATCGCCGCCTGCGATTGGTCGAGACGAATCAGCTCGGCGCTGAGGGCGGGATCTTCCTCGACCTCGGACAGCAGGGACAACGGAACGTCCGCGGACGCCGCATTCTCGTCCCGATAGAGATCGAGCGCGGTGCGTGCCGCGTCGGGACCGTTGAAGACCGGCCAGACGATGCGCGACAGGGATGGAGAGAGGGGGTCGTAGTAGTTGGGATTCGGTTCCATCACGAACCGCGTATCCCGCTCGTACTCCGTGAACTGCCACGGTCCTGTACCGGCCCCGTTGAGGACGAAGTTTTCCTCCCCCGAGACTTCGAGGATCGCGGGATCGACCACCGACCAGACGAACGAGGCCAGGAACGATGGGAAGTAGGTGGCCGGCTCCTCCAGCTCGATGACGACGTTGCGGTCGTCCGAAGCGGTGAAGCCCAGTTCGGCGCCTTCTTCTCCCGCGATCCAGGCATCGAAGCCGCGGACCGGTTCCATGAAGGCGACCATCGGCGAGAGATTGTCCGGATCGAGCGCCCGATTCCAGGATGCGATGAAATCGTTGGCGACGACCGGGTTGCCGCTGGCGTATTGGGCTCCCTCGCGAATCGTCAGGGTGTAGCGCAGAGCGTCCTGGGAGCGCACCACCTTCTCGGCCAGGTCGAGGGCGATCCGCCCCATCTCGTCGTAGCGCAGGAATCCGCCCCAGACATTGGGGTACATCACCCAGAACCCGCCGTAGTCGGCGGAGCGGTGCGGGTCAAGCGAGATCGACTGTCCGTAGGCATCAAAGGGCACCGTGATCTCGGCCCCTTGCACGACCGGTGGGTCCTGGCGCAGTGCGCGCGGCGTTCGCCGCGGTGCGGCTGAGACGATCCCCTGATTCGCGGTGGCCACCGCGCCGGCCGCGATCGTCGACCAGCGCAAGAGGTCCCGCCTGGTTGGGCGCGGATTGCCGGCGCTCAAGGCGCGCCAGAGTCGATGCAGATCGTGCCGCTCGGACGCGGTCAGTCCCTGCTTCAATCGCGGATCGATCATTGAGACATTACTCCTCTTCGCGGGCCGCATAGAAGCATAGCCGCGCCGGGGTACGGCGCGAGACGCGAGACCCGTTCGTGCTCAATAACGACCGGACCGCGGTGCCGGTTACCCACGGCCGGCCGTAAGCGCGGGCGCGGTTCCAGCCGCGCCCGCGCCTGGTTCTACCCCTGTCTACGTCAGGACTGAGGGTCCGCGATGTACAGGATCACACTCGAACCTACCGTCTCTCCCTGCTGGTAGGAAACTGCCCCGAGGGCCCGGATATTCGCCGGGCTACCGGCGGCTGGCCCGGGTGTCGCGACACCGGCGTCAGCGGAATCTGACCCCTCCATCGCGCCGAACATCACGGTCAGCATGTCGACCACTTGCCCGATATCCACGTAGGACACCTGGTAGTACTCGCTCGGCAAGACAGCCATGACCGCCTGATACTGCGGATCGTCGGCGAGCGATGAGTCTGGCTCAGTTACCAGGTCCTC
>CAVRUC010000002.1:0-447274 GCA_963724295.1 uncultured Chloroflexia bacterium
CAGGACGCGCCTCCGGTTTCGATGTCGGTGGCAAAGTGATCGGGTAAGCCCTCGGCGGCACGGACCGCCGCGGCCATCTCTGCCACGTCGTACGGCACCCGTCGAATCTCAACCTGGACCGGCTTGCCGGGCTCCACCGTGAGCAGCGCCCACGCGGCGCGGGGATCGCCGTCTTTGGGCTTACCGACGCTGCCGTCATTGATGAAGAGGACCCCCTCGATCTCGCGCACCCACGGCTTGTGGGTGTGCCCGAAGACGAGGACATCCGCCTCCGCTCCCTGTGCAATGCGTGCCAGGGTGCGCGGGTCGCGGTCCTCGAAGAGGTATTCATTCATCCGCCGCGGCGAGCCATGCACCAGGCGGAAGCGTTTCCCCTCCGCTTCGAAGCGAATCTCCGGCAGGAGCGTGCGCAAATACGCCTTGTTCTCCTCGGTCGTCGCGGCTCGCGTCCAGAACAGCGACTGCTGCCCCCGCGCTTCTTCCTCGGGATCTTTGTAGGCGCAGCCGCAGTCATCGCGGTCGAAGCCCACGCCGCCGTCATAGTTCCCCATGATGGTCGGGATGCCACGCTCGCGGATAAGGCTGATCGTCTCGTTCGGCTTGGCGCCATAGCCGACCAGATCGCCGAGGCAATAGACCGCGTCCGGCTGCTCGGTGTCGAGCGCTTCGAGGACCGCCGCCGTGGCGGCGCTGTTGCCATGCAGATCGCTGAAGATGGCAATGCGGGTGGTCAACTAATACCTCTACCACTCGTCGCAGTCGCAGGTACCGGCCCGAATGCAATGGTGAGAGTCCGGCCGCATACTACGACGTGACCGCGGTCTCATTCCATCTGTCCGCTGGGACAGTCACCTTCCTCTTCACCGACATTGACAGCAACACAGCCCTCTGCAGGCGGGACCGGGCAGCGATGGCGTTGGCAGGGTCCCCACATAGACAGTGGGTGCCGGGCGATCGGTGAGCGCGACGTGGTGCCCACTCGGTTCTGATAGCGCCCATTACAGATCCCATCACTCCTCTCGAGAGACGGCTCTGGAGGAATCGGGCACGCTATGTGCACCATCCGCAGCCTGTTCATGGGAGGTCAGGATGAAGACTGCTTGCCCGCCACGTCGACCGCATCGACCCTGACGATCCCGCGCACGAGCAGCTCCGGGAAGCCCATCGGCTCTTGCGCTCGCCAATACTGCTCGGCTCGCTCCTCAACCCCACGAAGTCGTCCTGCCAGCGGTCCAGGTTGATCAAAGGCGTCGAAGGCCGCGACGACGAGCGCCCCGTCCCGCTCCACGGCCATTCCCTCAACCAGGGTACACCGATGGATGACAGCACCCGGGTAGTACTCGGCGCAGAAGCGCTCAGCGACCGAGCGCGTGCCCCACGTGAAGACGACCTCGAGGCGGCTTGGCGCCTCCGGCCGGACGTTGCGCCGCACGCGTTCGAAGATCGCCTCCAGCAGGACCATCTCGGGACGATAGCGACCAGGCGTCGAAGGGACATTCCGTAGCACGCCGTCCAGAAGGTGTTCGACCGCCTCGAAGCCATCGGCGAGCGCCGACCAGGACTGGCGAAGCAAGCTGTGGTGCTCTCGCGCGAGGGCGTAAGGCCGAAGGATCTGCCCAACAGGAATTGGGTGTGCGCCAACATGAAACAGCAAGACCGCTCGTTGGCTGGCCATTCCCTCCCGTTTGTTGGCATGCACTCGTGGCCTCCCCTATCACGGACCAGCCGACCGCATAAGTGTCCCTCGGGGAGACCACTCGGACCATCCCGCCTCGCGTCTCTCACGTGATCACCACCACGTCGTCAGCCGTGAACCGCGGGACACCCCGGTCTATCTGTTCCGTTGATGCACATCGAGGGAAGTACCGCGCTCCGGGAGCAGGACCAGCAGGCAACGGCGTCAACCGTGCCTCCGCCGATCCGGAAAAATCCGGAGATAGAACGGAGTGGCGTAGACGCGCTCGAAATCCATCTGGCCGACCTTGGCGTAGATGTACGTACAGTTCAGGACAAGGAGGGTCCATGCTGCAAGCAACGCTTCGTGACTGGCACGTGCTCTCGACCACGGCGTCGGTTCCATGGCTCCGTGAGGTGATCGATGGCTCCCTGCCACTGGACGCGGAGGACGACGAGGTCGTCACGGTCGATGTCCTGGTCAACACCTCAACTGTCTCGGTCAGGCCTGATGTCGTCGCGGACTGGGTCGTGGACCGCGCACGCGGCTTCGGGCTGGCCAGTGTCGAGCGCCACGCAGATGCCCGGATCGACGGGGTGACCTGCTGGCGCGCGTCAGACGGCACCGCGCGAAGCTCGATCCCGCAGCGGCACGTCCACTACGCGCCCACGGGGTTCGACTGGGGTTTCGGAGGCAGTGGTCCCGCGGATCTTGCCCTCAATGTGCTCGCGCTCTTTCTCCCGCTCGCCCCGGAGGCCACCAGCGTGGCGCTGCGGGACGGCTCGTCCGTCAGTGAGCCCACCTGGGCGTTGCACCAGGCGTTCAAGTACGACCTGATCGCGTCCTTGCCGCGCTCAGGCGGTCACATCACCGCCAAGATGATCGAGGATTGGATCACCACGCATCCCATCGTCGGAGCGGACCCCTTGTTTAGTCCGCTCGAACACGTGGATGGAGAATCACACGTGGCACTCGGCTGATGACGACGAGGGCAACGGCCGTCTCGATAGGTCCTTCCCGGTCATGTCGACATCACGCGCGGCCGTGCGATACGTTCATGAGCGGTCAGTGATCACGTCCTCATTAGGGCGCCATCCGCCGGCCCTCTCGGATCGCAGTCGCAGCTGTGCAACGCAGGACAACGGCGGCCTGAGCCACGGCACCAGCGAGGTCCGGCACGAGGATGGGGCACGACGTGGTGCCCCGTAACCCTTGACAGTCGCGCTGCGCGGCGTACGATGCCGCGGCTGCCCGGGATCGGCGTCGGAAGCGACCGTTGCCTGCCCGGAACGTCGTTGCCAGTCGAGACTGGCATGGGAGGTCGTCATGCGCACATTGGTCACGCTCGTCGCCGTCTCAGCCGTCGCGATACTCATCTTCGCCGGTGCCCTGTCCATGACCCGAGTGGGAACGGCGCCGGCCGCGGCGAAGGAATCGCTGACACTCATCGAGCACGTGACCAACGAAACGGTCGTCGATCTCGCTGGCGAGGGAGATACTGTCGGCGACACACTCGTCTTCAACAACGAGCTCTACGATGACAAGGATGCCAATCTCGTCGGCAACAGTAACGGCTCGTGCATCCGCACCACCGTCGGCGAGTTCTGGGAGTGCGCTTTCACCAACACCATGGAGCAAGGCTCGCTCGTGGTCGAGGGGCCATTCCACGACAGCGGCAGGGGCACCTTCGCGATCACCGGGGGTACCGGCGACTACTCCGGCGCCACCGGTCAGATGACCCTCACCGCCGCCGAAGACAGCACCGCCGACAGCCCCAAGTTGCAGTTTGTTTTTGAGATCAATTGACGACACCGGGAGTCGATGGCCACCCGCGTTCCGGGAACGAGTCAGTCAATTGTGGCGATCAAGACAAAGGTGGCGTCACGCCTGCCATACAAGGTGCCCGCGCTGGGCACGGAGCGGATGGCGTATACCGTGTCGCTTCCAACCGTCGCCATCAAGCGCTCCCGCATGGCAGCCTCGCCCACCTCCAGCTCGACTGCGCCCTGCTCGACCAGCACCAGCGTGTCTCCGGCGCCGGAGGGCAGACCAACGCTCTCCCCCTCCGCGATCTCTGCCCGCTGCAGCGAAAGGGTGACGGGACCGGAGGGCGCGGCGAAGGCCGGCCCGGGGAAGAAGAGGCGGTCGCCACCGGAAACATTCGCTGTCGTGGCCTCCACCAACTCGATGCGCAGGTAGCTGGTCGCCGACTCTCTCAGGCTCTCCCGCCGCTGAGACGTGCCCTCGGCCACAAATGCCGCCGCGCGGGGATCCAGCTGCACTTGCTCGCCGGTCGCCTCATCGGTCAGCAAGAGGGAGGTGAACAGCACAGGCGCCACAGCGAAGCCGAGGGCGCGCTCCTCGAAGGTCGCCGCCTCGCCTACCTCGGCGGCGTCCCGCACGACGCGCCAGGCCACCAGCGAGCCGGGGACAAGCTCGGCCTCGCCACTGGCAAGCAGGGTGAGATCCGCGGTGGATTGCTGGGCCGACGCGTCCCTCAGATTGCGTGGATCCAGGCGCTGCGCGGCGACGAGCGCGATCCCCACCGCGCCAATTGCACGCACGGCTTCACGACGACCGGTAGTCCTCGCCAGAATTCTCACCGGCTGATCGCAGCGATGCTCGGGCATTGCGGTCTCCCTCCTTCGTCTAGAGCCGTCTCGCTCGGCGTCGGCTCGCTCACGAGCTGAATGGGGCACTTGTCTCCATTCCCCTCACGCTGGGCAGAGGCGGCGGCCCAGCCGAGACAAGTGCGGCAAGGCAGCCGGACCATAACCGCCAGGTGGACAATCACGATCCGGGTCGTCTATGCCGATGCCGGCATTGCCGCGAGAGAACGTGTCAATGTCGCGACATTGTCCCCCGCGCGGTCGAATGGCACGGTCGGTGTCCACGGCGTGACGCCTTTGTGAGAACCCCCGGGGTGTCTCGATGCAACGCACCTGAGACGCCCATTTCGGTTCAGGCGCAGGTCAGCAGCGTAGCCGGTAGACGCCATCTGGGCAACAGGTCTCGGGAGGATGGCAGCACCAGCCGCCACCGCTGGCCGATCCGGTCTCTCCTCCGCCCCCTCCGCCCCCTGAGAACGGAGAAATCGACCGGGAAGAGCCAGACGGACCTCCTCAAGATAGAAGTCGAGATAATCAGGAAGTGGGGGATGGCCCGCCACCCGGTACCAGGAGCGGCGCGACGGTCATGTTCAGTACAGCGCCGCTCGCTGATTTCGACGAACTCGAGGGACGACTTGAGGCCCGATTCGCCGCGCTGGAGGCCAGTTTGCCGCGCTCACCGTGCGGGTCGAGAATGGGCCCGGTCGGTTTGAAGAACCCGGGGTGATGCGCCGACCGTGGCGCAAGTTCCGACTGTTATCGTGTCAGCATTGCGCCTTCGGACTGCCCGCGATGGCGAGAACGTAGGGGTCGACCGTTCTGACCGTCAGAAGGTACGCAAGGCCCTGAAGAGCGAGCGCGACAACGAGCGCAAGAAGCGACAGCGAGACCATCACCACGATGGGCAACGCGTCCGACGCTGAGGAAGCTCGTGAGGGGACGTGCCCACGAAGTGGCCCGGCGCGTGAGGAACCCATCGCGAAGTTCGCGATGCGGATGCTACCAGCATGAGTACCAGCAGGATCAGCCCCAAGACCGGATGGATCGAGGCTAAGGCGCTTCCTCGAGGGCCAAACGGTCGCGCGCTGTGCCGCAACTGCAACACCGAGGTTCCAAAGGGGCGCCGTAGCTTCTGCAGCGAAGGATGCATTGATGACTGGGCGGCCAGATACAGCCCGACGCTGATGCGTCAGCGCGTGTTCCGCCGCGACAACGGTATCTGTGCCCTCTGCGGCATCGATACCACCAAGCTGGGCAAGGCTCTCAGCGCGGAATGGCACCGGATCAAGCGAGCGCGGACCGAGCAGGAGCGGCGAGCACGTGCCGAGTTCCGCCAGCGCTATCGGTGGTTTTTTCGCCGCCGCACCTACTGGGATGCCGACCACATCGTGCCCGTCGCGGAGGGGGGCGGCGAGTGCACAATGGCGAACATCCGGACGCTCTGCGTCCCATGCCATCAGCGCGTGACGAAGGAGCAAGCCAGGAACCGCGCGTCCCAGCGGCGTCAAGAGCGCGTCGGCCAGCAGAACGCCTGGCGCTAAGAACCACCATGGTGTCGCCATCCGCACCATCTCCTTATCACCGTCATCCTGCAGGACCGGGAGCCTAACAACGGCACCTGTGCCTGTCGTCCGGGGTAATTGCGATGACGAAAGAGCCAGGCTCTGACTCGCTCTCCCCGCAGCATGCGACAATCGGGAAAGACTGCGACAGGCCGCACCTTCGGAAGGTGACCATGCCCGATCTCCCCTCCGGCACCGTCACCTTTCTCTTCACCGACATTGAAGGCAGCACCGCGCTCTGGGAGCGGGATCGGCAGGCGATGGCGACCGCGGTCCAGCGCCACATCACCCTGCTCGATACGGCCATCCAGGCGCATAGCGGCGTCCACTTCAAAACCACTGGTGACGCGGTGCAGGCCGCCTTCCCAACCGCACCGGCGGCCGTGGCCGCGGCAGTGGAAGGACAGCGAGCACTGCTCGCGGAAGAGTGGGGACTGGCCGGGGAGCTGCGGGTGCGCATGGCGCTGCACGCCGGGGAAGCCGAGCCTGACGCGCGCAGCGACTATCTCTCCGCGCCCCTCAACCGGCTCTCGCGACTGTTGGCTACCGGTCATGGCGGGCAAATTCTCCTCTCCCAGGCGGTGCAGCAGCTCAGTCGGGGAGCCCTTCCTGCCGGCAGCGAGCTGCGCGACCTGGGCGAGCACCGGCTGCGGGACTTGCTGGATCCCGAGCGGGTCTACCAGGTGCTCCATCCGGACCTCCCCGATCAGTTCCCGCCGCTCAAGTCCCTCGAGTCCCGGCCCAACAACTTGCCGCTGCAGCCAACCCCCTTCCTCGGTCGGGAGCAGGAGGTCGAGCAAGTCGTCGCGCTCCTGCACCGCCCCGAGTTGCGCTTCCTCACGCTGACCGGCCCAGGGGGTACCGGCAAGACCCGATTGGCGCTGCAGGCGGCTGCAGAGTTGCTGGACGACTTCCCCGACGGCGTCTTCTTCGTGCCGCTCGCCACGCTCACCGATCCCGATCTCGTTCTGGCCACGATTGCGACCACCCTGGGGATTCGCGAGGAGGGCGGTCAACCGCTGGGAGAGCGGCTGCGAGATTTTCTCGCGATGAAACGGCTCCTCCTGGTGCTGGACAATCTTGAACACCTGGCGACCGCGGCTCCCGGGATCGCCGAGCTCCTTGGTTTCTCCGCGGGATTGAAGGTGCTGGCCACGAGCCGCACGCCGCTGCGGCTGCGCGCGGAGCGGGAGTATGCAGTGCCGCCGCTGGGCTTGCCGCGTCGGAAGCCCCCACCCACCCTTGAACAGCTCTCCCAATACGACGCCGTGCGCCTCTTCATCGAGCGGGCTCAAGCGGTCAAGGCCGACTTCGCTGTCGACAACGAGTCGGCGCCGGCGGTTGCTGAGATCTGTTGGCGGTTAGACGGGCTCCCGCTGGCCATTGAACTGGCCGCGGCACGCATCCGGATGTTGCCGCCTCAGGCCATGTTGACCCGCCTGGAGCAGCGGCTTCCATTCCTCACAGGCGGGGCACGGGACGCACCGCAACGACAACGAACCCTGCGTGACACCATCGCCTGGAGCTACGACCTGCTGCAGCCGGAGGAGCAGCAGGCGTTCCGGCAGTTGGCCGTCTTTGCCGGCGGATTCACCCTTGAAGCAGCTGAGGCGGTCGTCAGCTCTGATGGCCGGCTGGACATCTTTGGCAGTCTCGAGCGGTTGGTCGAGCAGAGCCTGACCCGACCGCAGGCGGGAACACCCGACGCTCCGCGCTTCGGCATGCTGGAGACGATCCGCGATTTCGGATTAGAGCAGTTGGAGGTGAGTGGCGAGGAGGCGGAGGCACGGACACGGCATGCTTCGTTCTTCCTTGCGCTGGCAACAGAGGCCGCGGCAGGCCTGCAAGGGCCACAGCAGCTCGCGTGGTTGGAGCGCCTGGAGACCGAGCACGATAACATGCGGTCTGCGCTCGGCTGGGCACTGACGCATGATCCCGAGACGGCCCTGGGCCTGGTAACCGCGCTGTACTGGTTCTGGTTCTACCGCGGTCATCTCACTGAGGGTCGCGATTGGACAGAACGAGCGTTGGCCACCGGGGCGTCCGCGAAGCCCGAGGTGCGGGCCCGGGCTTTGAACTTCTCCAGCGCCTTCGCCCGAAAGAACGCGGACGCTGTTACGGCTTCATCACGCGCGGAACAGGCCCTGGCGCTGTCGCGATCGGTGGGCGACCCCGCGGGCGAGGGGTGGGCACTCATCAACCTGGGAACTCTTGCTGGCATCCTTGGAGACCCGAAACAGGCAGCGACGCTCTTCTCCGAGGCAGAAGACCGGTTCGCCAGCATCGGCGAGCGCTGGGGGGTGGCTGCCGCCATGTTCAACCAGGGCGTAGCTTTTGGAGCGGCAGGGGACATCGACCGCCAGCGAACGCTTTTCGAGCGATCATTAGTGGAGACTCGAGCAATCGGGGACCGCATCCAGGCA
This sequence comes from uncultured Chloroflexia bacterium, assembly GCA_963724295.1. GTDB lineage: Bacteria > Chloroflexota > Chloroflexia > Thermomicrobiales > UBA6265 > JACCXM01. Next base: position 8,270 of record CAVRUC010000002.1, read on the forward strand.
TCCTGGACCCTCATCTCCCTCGGGAATCATGAACGCGCACGAGGGAATCTCGCTCGGGCCCGAACGTTGCTCGAGGAGGCGCTCGCGACGGCGCGGGACTTCCGGTTCGTGCTGACCGAGGCCGAGGCGCTCCGTGGATTAGCGGGGGTCACCGGGGAGCTCGGCGAGGCTGATCTGACGACGAGGCTCCTCCATGAAGCGGAAGACAAATACCGGGAACTCGGCCATGGCGTCTACCTTGCCGACGCGCTTAATAGCCTGGGCTATCTGGCGCTGAGCAATGGAGACCACGAGCGAGCCCGCAGCCTCTTTGAAGAGGCAGTCCACATCCTGCGGGAACTCAAAGGTGCAGCGGCCATTGCCGGCTTCCTGCACAGCCTGAGTGACGCATGCCGGGCAAGCGGCGACCTCAAGGGCGCGGCCACGTGGTGTCGAGAAGGACTCCTGCTCGCGCGGGAGACCCAAAATATGAGAGCGGTCACCGGCTGTCTTGCCGGGCTCGCCGGTCTTGCAGCCGCGACCGGGCGTCACGAGGAAGCAGCTCGCCTGTTCGGTTCGGTGGAGACCCTGCGGGAAACCGTTGGCGCCCCGGGTACGCGGTATGAAGAGAAGCAGCAGTCCCAGGACATAGCGGCCGTGCGGGACGCTCTTGGCACTGATGCCGAGTTCAAGGCACGTTTCGCCGGGCAAGTGCTTCCGGTCGAGGAGGCGGTTCGCGAGGCTCTCGCGGTCGCGGACGAAATTGTGAGCGATGCCGCCCCCAGCTCGCTGCTCCATTCAGGAGGTGAGACATCATGAGCGACAGATTCGTCTCGTTTCCGGCCCTGGTGATCACCGACAGGTCAGCAAAGGACCGGAGATGAAAAACCCCTGTCGCTCCGAGGTCACCCTCGAGCACTTGGCCACTCGTCAGATCTCCATGGATCGTCTCCGCGAGCGGGTGCGCGTGCAGGACTTGAGTAGGTATCTGGTTCGTGGCGGGCCAGGAGGCAAGACCTACGTGCAGCGATAGCGGCACGAGCTATGGGCGTGCTGTGCCGAGCGTAAAAAGCCGTGCAACCGGACCATGGGGCGTAGCACGAGGGAGGCCCCGGATGCGATCCTACTGCGGCCATGTGTTCTGTCACGCCGCGCACGTCTTAGGAGGGCGCTGATGTCCACTGTGGTTCGCCTCGTTGCCGCTATCGCGATCCTTCTATGCGCACTGTGGCCGGCGATTGGCACGGTCGTGTCTGCGCAAGGGACGCCGGAAGCCCAGGGATACGGCCGGGAGAGTGATGGGTACGTCGGCGAATTCGCCGAGGTCCTGACCCAGCTGGATGCCTTCTGGCAAATGAGCTTCGAGAGGGCTGGAGCCACCTACCGGACACCAACCGTGATCGCGGTCGAGGCGTATCTCGACACCGCTTGCGGCCCCGCAAGTCCCGAGCGCATAGCTTTCTACTGCCGGCTCGACCAGACCATCTACTACTCACCGGGCATATTCGACGAGAAGAGTCAGCGCATCGGGGACTTTGTCCCCATCGTGGTGACGGCACACGAGTGGGGTCACCACGTGCAGCGCCTGATCGGGCTCACACCGGAGCCGGGTAATGCCTTCGAACTGCAAGCCGACTGCCTTGCCGGCGCCTACACCAGCGAGGCTGGCCAGCGGGGCCTGCTTGACCCGGGTGATGTGACCGAAGCGGTTCAAGCTTCCGCGGAGGCGGGCGATCCCCTGGGATTGCCGCAGGATGCCCCGGGCGCACATGGCATCAACGACGACCGGGTGTCGGCCTTCATGCGGGGCTACCTTGACGGGGCCACCGGCTGCGGCCTGCCTCTCGCGGCAGCCCCGGCATCGGGACCCGCCGTCACGAACCCCCAGCCTGCTCCAGAGACCGAGGGGCGGTCACGATCCCTCGCCACCCTCGTCCCGTCCCAGTTAGAGCTGCCACAGGGACAGTCGTTCCGGGTCGCTGATCAAGGCGCCACGACGTTCGACACCCTGGCCTCGGGATTCCCGGATCCAGGTGAAGCCGCCTCGCGTCTGCGCGAGTGGAGATGGCAAGCCAACAGCTATCGCTACTTTGCCTCAGATAATCCACCACCGAACGCTGCCGGTTGGGTCGAATTGAGCATCCACGGTTTCGCCGGCGCGGATGGCGCGGCGGCAGCCCTTCCGTATTTTGCCTCCAGTCGCGCCCGAGCTCTGGGTCTGGCGCCAGTCGAGATCGAGTTGTTCGGTGATCAGAGTGCAGCTCTCACTGGACCGGCCTTCAATGGCACGGAAATGACGATTTATGCCCGGCGCGGCAACCTGCTCATCCGCGCCACCGCAATCAGCCCGCAAGGAACCCCGCGTGCCGACGTGACCGAGGTGGCACTGGTGCCACTCCGCCAGTTGATCAACGACCTTGGGATTGTCTCTCCCGCGTTGCGGGGCCTGTTGCCGCCCACACCAATGATGCCCGCGGGATTGGTCCCGGCGGGAGATCAGGCCAAGAGTGCGGGAGCGATCGCTGACACCTTCGCCGATCCTGACGAGGCCGGACGGTTGTTCCAAGCATGGGGGTGGCGGGAGCATACTGCTCGGTCATTTGTGGCCGAGGGTCCGGGAACAGCCAATGGGACGACGCAACTCGACGTCGCAGCGTACCGATTCGCCGACCCAGCGGGGGCATCTCAAGCCCTGCCCTTCTTCGTCGATACCCGCGCCGAGGCTCTTGGGTTGCGCGAAGTGGCCGCGCCGGTGGCCGGAGATGAAGCTCGGGCTATCAGCGGGCCGGTCCAAGGGGGGCACGAGGCGACAGTGTATGTTCGTGCCGATACGGTCCTGCTGCGGTTTACGGCGGTCGGGTCTGGCAATCCCATGGCGGATATCGAGGCGCTGCTCAGTCACCTAAGAAAAGGAACGGATTCTCGCACCGATGACACGACTGCCTTTGAAGGTGGACCAACGGGTTTCGACTGGTCGGTTGGGGCAGCTGACAGTATGGGCTGACACCGATGCTCTACTACCGGCTTTCGGCTGGCGACACAGCCCACTGCGCTGGTCGGTGTGGCGATGCTTTGTGAACCGGCATGGAGTTCGATCAGGTCGGCGGCGGCATTCGATGAAGGAGCTTGGCATGTCGCAGCGCGGTTCGCGACGCGGACACTTGGGGTCTCTAAGGGTCAAGAGCGTGATGCAAGCGATACTGGTTACCGCGCTCGTCTTTGCATGTGGCATGGGCCGCTCCGCGGCCGCCGTGCCCAATGACGTGACGGCATCGATCCCGGCGATTGGCCAATCGGATACTGGGGCCGGCACCTTCGCGGTCGAGACGTACGCTTGCCAGCCGGGGATGGACCTGCGGACGCTCGATCCCAACGGGTGCTCGCCGTCGCCTGAGCCCCTGATCGAGTGGCGGCTGTCGAGCGACCGGTTCGCCGAACCCCTGACCCAGACTGATGCCGATGTCAGGGGCGGAACAGTAACCTGGAATGGATTGCCGGCGGGCGAGTATTTCGTCGACCTGACCGCCGAAGTCTTTTTCTTCGGCCATGATGACTATTTCATCCCGAGCAGCGACCAGGTGACGCGGCAAGACGAGCACACGACGCGGATCTTCTACCGATCCGCTGGGCCGCACGACAGCATCAACGCCTATGTATTCTCAAGCGGTGGCGTGGCGATGGGACCGGGTGTTGTGGCCAGCGTCCACAACTGCCCGCCGGATACTCTGCTCGCCGACATCCAGGTGGAGCCGTGTGACGAGCCGATCTCGTCGGGTCAGCTTCGCGTCGTCTGCGACGATCAGGGCGCGATCGTGAAACTGGACCGCGCGTCCAGGCTCAATGACCTGACCCTGGCAGCCTCTCTCCCGCCCGGACCCTGCCGCCTCAATGTCCTCGATCTCCCTGATGACCACGACCTCGTTTATGTCTTTGGCGGCGACGCCGCCGGTACATTCCCCGCCGACGAGACGTTCCAGTTCGACCTGGATCAGGCAACGGTTGCGGCGGACGGCAATCTCCACCTGACCGTCTTCTTCCTCGACTCGTCGACGCCCGACGATGGTGACGGCGACGGGCTGAACAACACTGCCGAGGATGAGTTCGGCACCGATCCGGCGAAGGCCGACACCGACGGCGACGGTGCCTCCGACTTCAGTGAGGTCCGGTTCGGGAGCGATCCCATCGATGCGGCAAGCGTGCCTCGTTGAACTGCGAGCCCCGGGCTGAGCCAGGGGCCACAACGCCGGGCCCGGCAAGACCAGGACCACGACGAGCGACCGATGGCGCATCGACAATCGCCCGCCCGCCATGGGAGCGCCTCATGAGCTGGGCGGCGGAGGCGAGTCGTCCGGAGCGAGGTAGGCGCCGATGGCGGCGAAGATCTCCGCGTGGCTGGAATACCGGTAATTACCCTGGTCGTCGAAGGCTCCCTCATCAAACGTGGTAGCTACCGCAATGGCGATCTTCCCGGCGGGAAGGTAGCCGATGACCGCGCCGCAACCGGCAAAGAGGGGATTCTGGACAATCCAGTCGCCGGTGAGGACGACGCCGAGGCCGTAGTTGTACGTCGCGTCGAGAGTGTGGCAGTTGGGGCAGCCTTTGAGGGGTGAGCCGAAGCCGAGCAGATCGGGAGCAATCTGCGCCTGGTGGGACTCCGGCGACAGCAGCGTCCCCTCGCCGATGGCCACGGCACTGGTGGCCAGATCGACGATGTCGCTCGTCTGGATGGCTCCCTTGGCGAGCGTCCAGGACGGATTCCAATAGGTCGACTCCTCGTAGAAGCGCGTGTCGGCGGGGATGTCGAGCGGCTGCCTCCGCTCCGAGCTGAAGGCGTGCAACACCGGCTCCGTGATCTCCGGGGTCGACCAGGCGACGGTATTCCGGAGGCCCATCGGACCGAGCACCTGCTCCTGCAGGGTGACGTCCAGCGGCTGGCCGGTGATCTTCTCCAGCGCCTGTCCCAGGATCACGTAGTTGGTGTGTGAGTAGTCCCAGTTGGTCCCCGGCTCGAAGACTCGCGGCGTGGAAAGGCCGATGGCGATCTGCTCTTCGGGAGTCCACTGCCGGAACGGGTCCTCGTAGAGCGCCTGGATGAACCCCGCGTTCTGGACAAAGTCGGGATAGCCGGAGGTCATATCGGCCAGCATGCGCAGCGTGACCTGGCCGGCGTCGGGCAGGTCGGGCAGCCAGGCATCGATCGTGTCGTCGAGGGTCACCATCTGCTGGTCGACCAGGAGCAGCAGCAGCGTCGACATATATGAGATCGCCACGGCGCCATTGCGGAAGTGCATCTCCGTCGTCGCCGGCACCCCCGACATCGATTCGCCCAGCGCTTCGGTGACGATCTCCTGGCCGTCGATCAGGACGCGCACGATGACCGCCTTGACGTCTTGCTTGTCCATGATGTCGCGGGCGATGGCAACAATCGCTTCGGCCTGATCACCCGGCGTACCCGTCACCGGCGTTGCCTGGCGCCGCGGCGCGGAGGCGACGGGACGGGCTGACCCGGCGATGACGGCACCGCCGGCGAGGGTAAGACCCATGGCAACCGCGTCCCGGCGCGTCAACGCCGCGCCCACGATTCGGTGATCCGTCTGGTCGCTCACGGCGTGCTCCTCCTGTTGGCAATCGACAGAGCCCGATCAGGCTGCCACGCCCGATCGCCACGACATGGCTTCGTACCAGGATATCGTCCCCATCCTACCGCAGGTTGCAGGCATGCACCCTCGGTTTCTCCCAACCGCCCCCGAATCCGCTCGCTCGCACGCCGCAATGATTCGTCGTCGAGGCTCAGCACGAAGCGTCATTGCGTGCCCGCCGTGCCCCTGTCGATTGTGGCCGGTGGGAAACGACTACTTGATGAAACCACGGAGGGCGTGGCGAGTACGAGAGGAGGTAGGGATGAACCGGAATCGCGCATTGTGGATCGTGCAGGGACTGCTGGCGGCCCTGTTTCTCTTCGCCGGCGGCATGAAGCTCATCACCCCCGTCGAGGTGCTCTCGGCGATGTCACCCTTCCCGGGCGAGTTCATCCGCTTCATCGGCGTCTGCGAAGTGCTCGGTGCAGTGGGGCTGATCCTGCCGTACGCGCTGCGTATCCTGCCGGGGCTCACCGCGCTGGCGGCGGCCGGTCTGGTGGTGATCATGGTCGGGGCGACGGTCTCCACGCTGGCCATCGGTGGCGGGCTGCTGGCGCTGCCGACCCTGCTGCTGGGACTCCTCGCCGCCCTCGTGGCCTATGGCCGCCGGCCACAGGCACCGTACGCCGGCACGACGCGCTCCGTGCTCCAGCCGGCCCACTGATCCCCGGCGCTCCCAGGTTGAATCTAGCCATCGAGCTCGGCGCTCGGTGGCTGGCTGTCGTATGCGGATGACCGATCAGCGCGCTAGCTCTGCGTCGCTTCGATACCGAACTGCGCAGTAGGCGTGCTCGTCGCGCGCGCCAGCGGTCGACCCCTCGAGCAGTTCCTGCGCGAACGCGTCTTCGATCCGTTCGGTATGAAAGACACCGGATTCCGTGTTCCCGCGGCCAAGCGCGACCGCCTTGCCAGCAGCTATGCGCACTACGCGGAGATCGGGGGCGCGACGTCTCCGACGATGCTGGCGCTCGCCGGCGGCGTGGCCCACCGGGCCGGGTCGCGCACCGCGTCGACCACCTGCCGGATGGCATCGATGACCAGCTCCGGGTGCTCCGCCTGAATGTAGTGTCCACTGTCGGCGATGCTGACCAGGCGAGCATCCGCCAAGAGCGTACCCACAAACGCCGCGTTCGCCTCGAGGGCCGCCGCCAATGCCTCCGGATACCCGGGCGGCAGATCCGCGATCTGCTCGGGCGTCATCTCGCCCGTGCGGCCGGCGGAGAGGACCACCAGCGGGAGTGGCCGCAACGGCTGGGCGGCGGCCGCCCGCTCCATCTCGTCGGCCGAGGCATTGATGTCGATCCGCTCAACTTCCGGGTAGGTCGCCAGCAGGTCCGGCGGCGGCACACCGTTGGTGGCCAGCCACGTCTGCCACTGGTCTGGCGTCATCGCTGCCCGCACCGCCTCACTAAAGGGGTCGACCAGGACGAGGCCGCCGACCTCGTCGGGATAGGTGGCGGCGTAGAGGCGGGCGACCAGGCCGCCGAACGAGTGCCCGGCCAGGACGTAGGGGCCGGGGATCTCAGCCGCGCTCAAGAGGGCGTGCAGGTCGGCGACCATGTCCTCGGCGGTGGTGGGCTGGGGGATGGGGTCGCTGCGGCTGCGGTCGTCTGGGGGATCGGCGTCCAGCGCCGTACCAGGGCGGTCGTACGCACAGACGCGGGTAAAAGAGGCCACCCCGGGCAAGACGGACGGCGGCGCCACCTCGTCCGGCAGGACGGTCCAGGCGCCGCCGGTGTTGCCGCCGCCGGAGACGAGCACGACGGTGGGACCATCTTGCCCGCGGCACTGGAGGAACATCCGCCGGCCGCCGCCGATGTCGACCAGCCCCGAGAAGTCACCTGTGCCACCAATGTCGACGACTGGGGTGGCGGTTTGTGCCGCGGGGAATGTGACGACGTCCCGCCCCAGCGGGAGGTCGTCGTGGCGCGGCCCGGTGCGCTCATGGGTGATCGGGATCGGCTCCAGCGTGTCGTAATGGGGCAGCACGTCTTCCAGGGGTGGCGTCTGGCCGGTCAGCTCGAACGTGTCGAAGACGTAGGGCAGGCCGTCGCCGGCTATGATCGATGGACGGTCCGTCACCTGGAAGTGCAAATGCGGCCCGCCCGACGTGCCGGAGCTCCCCGCCTTCGCGATCTGTTGCCCACGCGTGACCCGATCGCCAGGTTGCACCGCGACGCTGCCCGCTTGCAGGTGCGCATAGATCGCAAACCGCCCCTCACCGAGATCGAGCACGACGCGGTTGCCGCCAGCGGAGTCGGGCGTGATGTCCTCCCGCGCTTGGCCCACCAACAGATCCGGGTAGCGATCGACCGCTTCCACGACGGTAGCGTCGGCCACCGCCAGCACGGGCTGGCCAAAGGTGGGAAAGCTGGTGGGGAGGGTCGGATCACCGACTCCAGGTCGGTTCTGGGCGTCCAACTGGTTGAAGTCGATGGCGAAGCGCTGCGCCAGATACCACTGACCATCGGCCGCAATGAGCGCGCGGCGATGTGGTCCGTCACAACAACTCCCGAGTGCGACCCACCCTGCCCCTCCTAGGGGAGCGCCGAGCACCACCGGCGACCGCCGATCAACTGCTACCGGGGCGGTCGTGTAGGACAACCAGGCATCGGGAATGGGCACGTCGGGCGGCGGATCGATGGTCACCCGGTGCGCGATGGAGGCCGGGATGTCGCCTTCGCTGGCGAGCGGCACGTCGAGCCAGACCACGCCGGTGGTCGAAGGGGGCAAGACCGTGGCCGGTGTCTCCGGCGACATGGCCAGCGACATGGCTGCCAGCAGTGCCTCGCCGCTCAGACGCACAAGGGTGGCTCCCGAATCGGCGTCGAGGACGTCGACCTTGCTAACGGTCACCGGCACCGGAGTCGCGTTGGTCACCAGCAGCTCGTAGACCAGATGGACTTGGCCATCCGTGCCCGTGAACCAGCGGGGAGGCGCAAGAACGCTATCGAGCAGGGGTGTCAACTGCGTGCCACCCGCAGTCGAGATTGGCGTCGCTTGAGCGTCGACCAGGGATGCAGCGGCAGATGCGAGCGGCCAGGTGCTCGGGTCGCGCACCGCCTCGACCACCTGCTGGATGGCGTCGATGACCAGTTCCGGCTGCTGGGTATGAACGTAGTGCCCGCTCTCGGTGGCGATCACCTGCCGCGCACCCGGCACCAGTGCCGCCAGCTCGGCTTGGAGCTCTTGCGCCACCGTTTCGAGCGTGTCCCACGGGAAGTCCGGAGGCAGTACCGACTGCAGCTCGGGCGGCAGGTCCGCGCCGACCGGAATGCCGTGGGTGAGGATGACCAGCGGTAGCGGCGGTAACGGCTGGGCGGCGGCCGCGGTCCGCAGCTGGGCGAAGCTGGCATCGAGGTCCATCCGCTCCAGGTCGGGGTCATCGGCCAGTTCGGGCGGGACCTGCGTGCCAAGGCGCTCAAACGCCGCCCACTGCTCCGGCGTCAGCGCCGCCTGGATCCGGGCGTTCTGCTCCTCATGGCTGGCATCGACGAGGACCAGCCCGACGACCTCGTCCGGGTAGGTGGCCGCGTAGAGGCGGACGATGATGCCGCCGAGGGAGTGGGCGGCCAGGACGTAGGGACCGGGGATCGCCGCCGCGCTCAGCAGAGCGTGCAGGTCGGCCACGGCGTCCGCCGCGGTACGGGGTTGAGGGACGGGGTCGCTGCGGCCGCGGTACTCGAGATCGAGTCCGGTCCCGGGGCGGTCGTAGGCGCACACACGAGTAAACGCCGCGACTCCAGGCAGCACGGCCGTTTCCTCTGAATTGAGTCCGAGCGCAATCGTGTCCCAGATGTCGGCGTCATTGCCGTAGCCGGCCTCGAGGACGACGGTCGGACTGCCTTCGCCGCGGCACTGCAGGAACATCTCGCGGCCGCCGCCAATGTCCACCAGACCCGCGAAGTCACCACGCGTGGGAACGGGTAATGCAGCCGCCGGCGTGGCGGACCCGGCCACGGCCGGGATCGGCACGCCGAGAAGCACGGTGAGCAGGGCGATACCGTGGATTAGGCGCATGCGACATCTCCTTCTGCGTCACCTCAATTGCCGGAAAGAAACCAGTCTTCGCTGGCTCATGCGCCGGGCGTGGCCAGGCGCCTCCGCCAGGAAGAGATCGCCGGCCGGCCAGGTGCCGACCGCGTCGACCGCCTGACCCAGCGCGGTGATGGCCTCGTTGAGGAACGCGTTGTAATCCGGCGGGAGGGAGTTGACGGCAAAGGCGATGGCCACGCCGTCCGGCCGCCGATTCACCCAGGCGGCGGTGGAGCCGATCAGCGCGCCGACCCGCGACCACGCCACGCCACCCGCCTCCGGGATCATGTCCCACCCGAGGCCGGCGGTGACCTCGGCGGTGACCCCGGGGTAGCCGGTACCGGGCGCCTCGGTCCGGGGGCGCGGGGTGGTCATCATGGCCCGCACCGTCTCCGGCTCGAGCAGGGCCGGTCCTCGCTGGCCGTCCACGGCGGTCGCGAAGCGGACAAGGTCGGCGGCACTGGCAATCCAGCCGCCGTGGGCGTCAAGCGCCTCCAGATAGGTGCTGCCCCCGTAGGCGAAGGGGGCGTACCCCTCCCCCCAGAAGACCGACCAGCCCGGTGCCTGTCCCGGCGGCGCGTAGTACCGCACCTCCCGGGGTGCGCGGTCGGCAAGCCGGGTACGGCCGAGGCGCATGGTCGTGATCCCGGCCGGGGTGAGGACGTGATCCCGCACGTAGGCCTCGTAGGGCTGTGCCGAGACGTGCTCGATGACGCGCCCCAGCACGTTGAAGCCAAAGTTCGAGTAGGCCTGGCGGGTGCCGGGGGCGAAGTCGAGCGGTTCCCCGAGCATGAAGCGAACGATGGTCGCCGCCTCCGCCGGGTCGTCCAGGCCGACCATGGCCGCCGCCGTGCGGCTGAAGGGGAGCCCCTGCGGATCGAAGCTCTGGGCGCTGTCCCAGCCGCCGGTGTGGACTAACAGGTCCTGCACCGTAATGGTGTCCAGGCGGGGATCCATCGTGGCATGCGGCGGTGGCGCGAAGGCGAGCATGGGGAACACGGACTCGTCGAGCGCGAGCGTGCCCGCATCCACAAGTGTCAGGACGGCGACGGCCGTAATCGCCTTCGAGACGCTGGCGATGCGGAAGAGGGAGGTCGGGAGCACCGGCTCGCCGCGTTCGACATCGGCCAGGCCGTAGCCGCGATTGAGCACTAGGCGCCCGTCTTTGGCCAGCGCCACCTGGCCGCCCGGCAGCTGCCAGCGTGCCATGAGGTCGTCCATCACGGCATCGACGGCCGCGAGTTCCGGCGCTGGCTGACCGGTCGTGGGGAGAGTCAGTTGCGACGATGAGTCCACGATCGGGGTGCCCGATAGCTGCTGTGCGGCGACCACAGCCGTGTCTTGGGGCCGTATCCGTAGGGAGCCAGCCACGGCGCCGGCAGCCAAGGACTTGACCACACCGCGGCGCGAGACGGCGTCCCGTCCCAGCGTTCCAACCTCTGCTCGCGTCATCGCCGCCAATCCTTTCTTGTGGCCGGATCGCGGGTTGCCACGGTCCTGGCTGGTGAGTGCCGCTGCCGCCTCACCCCTCATCGGGTCGGGGCCACACCGCCTCACGGGAAGTCGGCCACGGTCAGGTCGAGCGGCAGGGTCGCCGTTTGGGGTGCGGGCGTACCCGTGACGCGGACGTCGCTGGCCGTGCTCTCCGGGGCGACCGATCCTACCAGCGTGTATTGGTCGATGGCGAAGGGCAGGCTGGTGGCCGTCAAGATGTCCGGTCCGTCGGCCAGCTGGAAGTGCAGGTGGGGTCCAGTCGAGTTGCCGGTGTTGCCCAGCAACCCCAGCACCTGACCCTTCGTGACCGTCTCCCCGATCTGGACGCGGATGCTGCCCGGCTGCAGGTGGGCGTAGAAGGCGTAGACCCCCGGTGCAATCTCCAGCACGACCTCGTTGCCACCGTAGTCCAGCGGCTGGTGCACGGTCGTCGGGGGTTCGTTGGGGGTGTCCTCGGGAAGCCCGTCACGGACGAAAGCGACCGTGCCATCGGCGACGGCGAGGACTTCGGCACCGAAGGCGAAGTAGTCCTCGTTGCGGGTGCCGTCACCGGTAAACAGGCGGTTGTCCACGAGGCGAATCCAGTCGATGGCAAACAGCTCAAACTTCACGAGATGCGACCCATTGACGGCGAGGCGGGCCGAGCGATGGGCCGAGGCATCGCAGCAGCCGTTGGCGTTGACCCAGCCGGCGCCACGCAGGGGCGGGGCGATGACAACCGGCGCGAAGGGATCGACCGCCAGCTCCGGGCCGACGATCTCATGGCTGCCGATGATGGCAAGGTTGGACGCGTCCGGGGCAAGGTCATAGGTGATGCGATGCGTGAGACGCGCCGGCACCTGCTCGGGCGGGACGACGACATCGAGCAGCACCGCGACCGCACCCGATTCCGGAACGAGATCGGTCGGCGTGCGCCCGAACAAGGGTTGCGTCATGGTCTCCAGCGCGTCGCCTTCGAGCCGGAGTAAGCGACTGACCGTCCGGGGTGAGGACCTCGATGGCGATGATGGTCACCGGGGCGGTGAAGACGTTGGTCAGGACCAGGTCGTACTCCAGGTGGACCTTGCCGTCACTGCCGGTGACGCGCAGCGGATCGTGGATGACCGAGACCAGGAGCGCGGTGGTGCGCGCGGTCACCCGGGGGGCGCCACCGGGGTCGCTTGGCCGGCTGCCTCCCCAAGCGGCGTAGCGAGACCGATCACGGAACCGAGGACGACGAGGACGAGCAGGCGAAGGAGAGACACAGCGCACCTCCAGTGGCAAGGACAGAACCAAGACCGATGCCTGCACAGTATCGCGCCGTCGCCATGGCGATGCTGGGGCCGGGACAGACGTCGTCGCCACTTCGGGTCATCCCGCTCCAACCCGCTGGCGGCTTCGTCCGTCGGCCCATTTTTTCAACACGTACCCATGGGTTTCACAGACCCCTGCCGACGCATGAAAACCGCCGACGTGCGGTCGTAGGCTTACCGTTGAGCCGCCCGAGTGTCGGATGATCGCCAGGCAATCGAGCGCAACTTGGTCCGCCGCCTGCAATGACTCGGGAATAGGGTCGTGCTCCACCCAGTGGGCGTCACCTAATGGCGTCCATTACTCTGTTTTTCAGAGCACCCTGACGTACAACACCCCCAAGCCTGCTTCTGCTGCTCGCCGCGCGATGCGCCGCAGACGACATGCTCCATTGCTTTCTGTTGTTCAGGGACGTGCACCCCGAGTGATCCCAATGAACCCTTCGGCCCCGGGCATTGCGTCGGGATCAAGTCCGGGGACGGCTGTTCCTTCGACGCGCAGTGCGCCAGCGGCAACTGCCGGGACTTCGGGCCTCAGGCCGGTCGCTGCGAGTAGGTCGCGCCGGGTGCCCCGAGCGAGCAGATCCCATTCTCCGGGTGCTCGATCGCCTCGTGGATCAGTGCCGGCGCGAGCTCCGAGCCGCGCCGGCACGATCGGATGCGGCGTCGTGGCGGCAGCCAGTCGCGTGCCTCTCGATCGACGACGCGATCAGTGGGTCTCGTCGTCGTAGGTCGTGATCGCCCAGCGGCCGAAGTAGCGTATGGAGTGGCCGCCGTGCTCGTGCAGGACGTCGTGCGCCCGCTCCTGCTCGTCGGTCGCGTCGACTTGCACCAAGCCTAACGCATGTCCATGGATGAGCTCTCACCGCGCCTGGTCGATTTCGTAGGGGTCGTCCCCCAGGCTCAGATTGAACCGGGCAGGAAGCTGCGAATTGCAGTCCTACCAACAGGTTCGTCCAGTCGGGGGAAAGCGTCCGCACGTAGGTGGTCCCGCTGTCGTCAATAGTTGGTTGATTCGGTTGGTGCATATGGGTTCCCGGTCTCGTACGTAACATGTGCAATCCGGACGAGTAAGTGCTATCGAGCGTCCTCGGGAACCGTGGTTCCGATAACGCGGGAATGTCTGCAGTATGTGGAACCGGGTCCGGACGCTGTTACGTGGAAAGACAGCGACGCTGGTTACGAGTTTGCACGTGAAGAAACCGGTATCAAAACTCTACCGGGCCTGGTTCGATTGCGGGCTCCAGGTCGCGGATAGTCCACTCAGTCGCCGGCAAACTCCCAAGCGCTCACTGATCTTGGACCGACCCCCCATGTTTGAAACTGGTTCTGGGAAGAGCAAGCTCGTCCGCGAATGCTGGCAGCGCCCCTGTCGATTGTGGCCCGCGCGGAACGACTACTTGGTAGAACCGCGAGGAGCGGCGAGCGAGTAGCACGACAGGGACAGGAGGCAGGGATGAACCGGAATCGCGCATTGTGGATCGTGCAGGGACTGCTGGCGGCCCTGTTTCTCTTCGCCGGCGGCATGAAGCTCATCACCCCCGTCGAGGTGCTCTCGGCGATGTCACCCTTCCCGGGCGAGTTCATCCGCTTCATCGGCGTCTGCGAAGTGCTCGGTGCAGTGGGGCTGATCCTGCCGTACGCGCTGCGTATCCTGCCGGGGCTCACCGCGCTGGCGGCGGCCGGTCTGGTGGTGATCATGGTCGGGGCGACGGTCTCCACGCTGGCCATCGGTGGCGGACTGCTGGCCCTGCCGACCCTGCTGCTGGACTCCTCGCCGCCCTCGTGGCCTATGGCCGCCGGTCACCGTTGTCTCAGGGTGGCGCGGCGCGCCCCGAGCTCCAGCCGGCCCACTGATCCCCCGCGCTCCCCACGACGAGACCCGCCACCGAGCAGGACGCTCGGTGGCGGGTCTTCCTGTGCCGTGTCTGCCTCTCCAGCAGCCTCGCCGGGATGGACCGCTCCTAGCATTCTGCCCGGCTTTTGGCGCAAATGTGCTTCCTCTCGCAGTACACGGGATCGGTCGGGGGACAGCAAATACTTCTGTCAAAGCTGGCGCAGACGGTGCCAATGTTGCAGCACGCCGCGTTGCAGTACGCGGCCCCAGCCGGGCAGCAGAGTCCGCGCCGGCTATTGGCGCAGTACTTACCATTGGGGCAGCAGGTATCACCACAGCATCGTTCATTGGGGCAACACTGGGTTGCGTCCTGACCGCAGCAGGTCTCGTCGACGCCGCAAAGGTTGTGGCCACAACACGTGATGCCTGGGCCTTGGCACTCTCCACCGCAGCACTTGCCATCGACGCAGGTGAACCCGCCGTTTCCGGCGCAGCCGCCACAGTTCTTGGGGTCGGTCGCAACGTCGACGCACTCCCCATCACACTTCGTCTTGCCTATCGGGCATTTCTTCTTGGTGCATCGGCAGGTGGTGCCGTCAAGCGGCCGCCGCCTCCCGCAGGCGGGAACGCACTCCCCGCGGCACTTGACCCGGCCGGCCGGGCACGATTCGCATGCGGCCTCCGCCGTCACCTCCCGCTGGCGCGACTTGCGCCGGCCGTCCTGCTGCGCGGCGACGCCGGCAGGGCAGGCGTCTACGCACTCCCCGTCGCTGCAGTCCTGTCCTTCACTGCAGCAGTTCTTGGCGCCGCACTTGGTCGTGTCGGGCGGGCAGAAGACGCAACGGTGGGTGCCAGGAGTGCTTTCGTCACAGACGGAACCGGGAGTGCAGCAGTTGGCGGGGCCGCACATGGTGTTTGGGGACGCACAGCAAAGGCAAGCCATGTTGCCCTCTGTGCCGTCCGTGTCCGCCACGCACTGGCAGCTATTCGGGCAGCACCCCGAGCTCACAACATCATGGGGGCGGCAACAGGTATAGCCTGCTCCGCAAGCGGCCGGCTCAGGGGTGCCGTTGCAGCCCATGCTCTGTGCTTGAACGCGCCCCACCCGCCCAGCCAGCACCACACCGGCCAGGGCGCCGGCGGTCTGCCGCAGCAGTCGCCGCCGTGACAGGGACTGGGTCAGGCGTCGGGTCAGGTGATCGAACCGTTCTCCGTCCATGGCCGGTCTCCGTGTCGTGGCGAGGGACGCCAGCAGCGCGCGTTTCTGGTTGGCCGCGTCACCCAGCCAACACTGGTGCCGAGCGGGATGATTGCGCCGTCGCCAAAGCCGCTCGGACGGCGCAAACATCGATCGTCACGATCGAGCCTAGACCTCCCGCGCGCGGCGTGCATGGGGAGGATTCCCCGTTTTTGTGCTCGGTTTGGTACGCTCCCCACCGGGAACACCGGACACTGGGGACGGAAACCGGACAGCGGCGAAGAAACGGCGGAAATGCGTCAGGCAATTCCGTGGTGGGGAGCGACCGCGGCTGCCACGGTTGGAGAGGTCGGGCAGGATGTCGGTGCACAACCTGTCATAGTCGGACAGCCCCTGCGCGGCACGGTCGACCAGACCGACGCCGGCCGGCGGCTCAGACGCATGCCCCGTTCTCACAGGCGTAGCCCTCGAAGCAGCCGTCCTGGCCGCCGCCGGAGATAGCGACGTTCTCGGAGCTGGGTATCGACATCCGTACTGGCCGGAGGTCCCAGCCTGTCGAAGCGAGCAGACCGGCTGGGACGTCTTGGAACCGCGCTCATGACGTATTGGACTTGACAAACAAGCGGCGGGACCCGAAAACGGCTGCCAGTGACCCATCAGCGCCCATCCACGGTCCGATTGAGCATCCTGGTCGGGCGGGGCCGGACGAACCGTGGTGTGCCAATGTCACGGTGCATCCGCAACGGGCAGAGGAAGAGGAACGAGGCCGTGCGCGCGTTGCCTGATTTCACCCTCAAGCGCTTCTTGGTCCAGCCCGGGGCCGCGTCGGCGCGGGCGAACCTCAGCGCCTCCTTTGCCCAGCCCCGCGGGATACCGGCGCTGCTGGAGCTGGAGCCGGGGGCGACGGAGATCTTCGCCGGGCTTCCGCTCGGCTACACGACGATGTTCGGTGGAGCGCCATTGCGGGAGGCGATCGCGGCTGGTTACGAGCACGTCGCGCCGGACGAGGTGGTGGCGACCTCCGGCGGCGACGACAGCCTGCCGTCGCTGTTCATGGCACTGCTCCAGCCGGGCGACCACGCGGTCGTCCCCAGCCCTGCTTACCAGCCGCTGGCGGCGCTAGCGGCGTGGTGCGGGGGCACAGTCAGTTTCTGGGCGGCAGAGGAGGGGGCGGGGTGGGAACCGCCGCTCGCGGCGTTGGGCAGCCTGCTGCGCCCGCAGACGCGGCTGGTCGTTACCAATTTCCCCCACAGCCCGACCGGGTTCGTGCCGGATCGAGCCTACTTGGACGGATTGATCGCGCTGGCGGATGAGGCGGGGGTGACACTGGTCGGGGACGAGATCTACCGTGGTTTGCCGCTGGACGAGAACAGGGAGGCCCCGAGTCTGGCCGATCTCTCGGCGCGGGCGGTGGTAGTGAACGGCATTTCGAAGACCTTCGGACTGCCGGGTCTACGGGTGGGCTGGATTGCGACACGCGATGCGGCCGCCCTAGACGCGGTGCGCCACGTGCGCACCTACTTGAACGGCTTCATTCCCGCCCCATCGGAGTTCCTGGCGACGCTCGCGGTGCGCCACGCCGACCGCATCTTCACCGAGAACCTGACCTTGGCGCGGGACAACCTGGGAACACTCCGCGCCTTCCTGGAACGTCACAGGGATCGGTTCGCCTGGGTGCCTCCGCGCGGCGGGGTCACCGCCTTCCCGCGCTGGCTCGGGGAGGAGTCGACGACCGCGCTGAGCGAGCGCCTGCTGCGCGACCATGGCCTGCTGCTCGTGCCGAGTGCCCACTTCGGCGGAGGGGAACACCACGCTCGCGTCGGCTTCGGCACCGCCGGCGTGGCCACCGGGCTCGCCCTGCTGGAGGAGGCGTTGGCCGCCTGAGCAAGCGGCATGAGGGTGCCGCGAGGATCTAGGCGGGGAAACCTCCGTGCGCGATGCACCTACAGAATTCCTGCCGTCTCCTGGGCCAGCGCGCAGTGGGAGAACCCCCATGTTTCGCTTGCTGTGGGCTCGTCAGGAGTGACGACACCGGACTATAGGGGCGAGAAAACCGGATGGCAGCTGAAGATCAGGGAGGAACATCAGGCGAAACCATGGCGCGCGGCGAACGCGGCCGCCGCGGCGCGGGACTGCACGCCGAGTTTGCCGAGGATGGCGGAGACGTGTTTGGAGGCGGTGCGGCGCGTCACGAAGAGAGCGCTGGCGATCTCCCGATCCGTTCGTCCCTGTGCCACCAGGCGCAGTACGTCGCGTTCGCGAACGGTGAGCCCTGAGATGCTCCCGCGTCCATCGTCATCAGCGGCCCTGGCTGCGTCTACCAGGTCGCCTTGATCGATAAGCGCGGCAACGGCTCCCGACGGGTCACGCCGGCCCTCCTCCCATGCTGCCGCGAACCCCGCCTCCCCTAACGCCTCGCGCACCGCAGCGATGGTGTCCTCATGGCCGGCGCGGCGCGGCGCCGGCAGCTCCATGCCCAGTGCCTCGCGCACGCTGGCCTCCGTCCCGTACCAGCGCGCGGCTACGGTAAAGTCGCCTCGCCGTGCCGCGAGCTGGGCCATGGACCGCAACGCCGCGGGCAGGATCTGCTCGTACTCGATGTCGCGGATGGCGGTCAGGGCCTCCCGCAGCACAGTTTCCGCACGCGCCACCTTGTCTCGCGCCAGCAGCGCCTGCCCCAGATAGACCTGGGCCCGCGCCGCCCCGACGCGGTCGTCGAGGTCGCGCCACATGGACAATGCGGTGTCGAGGCGTTCGATCGCCAGGTCGTGCCGCCCCTCCACTTCCGCCAACTCGCCGAGGTTGGCGGTGATCTGGGCAATACCGACCGCGTCGCCGAGCTTGCTGAAGATCGCCAGCGCCTCGCCAAAGTGAGCCTCGGCCTGCTCCGCCTCGGATAGCGTGGCGAACAGGCAACCAAGCGAGTTGAGCACCCAGGCGGTGCCGGAGCGGTCGCCAATGGCGGCATACGCGGCCAACGCATCTTCCAGCCGTTGCCGCGACCGGTCATAATCCGCGTTCTGCCAGGCGAGGACGCCGGCCCCCCGCAGCGCTCGCGCTCGCACGACCGGGGCGATGTCGGGCGGCACCGCGGCGAGGGCTCGTTCCAGCCGGGCCCGGCCCTCGGCCAGATCGCCATGACGGTACCAGTAGTGCCAGAGGGAGCTCGTCATACGCAGGGTCGCCTTGGCCTGGCCTGTCTGCTCCAGCCAGTCCAACGCCGCCCGCAGGTTGGACCCATCAGCCGCCAGACGGTGCAACCACTCACCGCCCCCAGCGCCGCCCGCTGAGCTCGCCGCCGCCTCGGCCAGCTCCAGGTAATGCGCGGCGTGGGCGGCCTGAACGTTTGCCAGCTCCCCCAGCTGCGCCAGTTGCTCGAAACCGAACTCGCGCACCGTCTCCAGCATGGCGTAGCGCGGTTCAGCCGCGGCTTCGTCTGTCCGGTGCAGCAGGCTCTTGTCGATGAGGCCAGCGAGCAGATGAAAGAACCGGGATCCGTCATCCACCCCGATTGACTCGGCGTCTGCAGCCCAGACTCGCCTGGCGCCATCCAGCGTGAAATCGCCGACGAAGACCGCGAGCCGCCGAAACAGCCGCCGTTCATCCTCCGAGAGGAGGTCGTGGCTCCAGGCAATGGCTTCGCGCATCGTCCGCAATCGGGCAGGCTGGTCGGTGGAGCCGCCGGTCAGCAGTCCGAGCCGTCGTTCCATTCTGGCCAGCAGGAAGGCCGGAGAGAGAACGCGCAGCCAAGCTGCCGCCAACTCGAGGGCCAGCGGCAAGCCATCGAGCCGGCGGCAGATCTCGAGCACCTCAGCCGCATTGCCGGCGGCGAGGGTGAAGCCTGGATACGCCTGCTGTGCCCGCTCGACAAACAGCGCAATCGCTTCGTAGTCCTGCAGTCCATCCAGCCCAGGCGCTTCTCCCGCGTCCGGGAGCGGCAACGGGGGAATCGGGAAGCGCTGCTCGCCGCTCAGCCGTAAGGGGGTCCGGCTCGTCACCAGGATCGTCAATTTGGGGCACTCGGCCAGCAGATCGGCAAGATCGTTCGCGGCACCCAACAGGTGTTCGAGGTTGTCTAGCACCAGCAGCAGGCGGCGGTCTCGTAATGCTGCGATAAGGCCCGCCGCCAGGGGACGGTCCGACGACTCACGCACCTCCAGCGTGTGGGCAATGGCCGGCAGGACGAGGTCTGGCCGGGGCACCGGTGCAAGCGAGACGAAGGCGGCGCCCGCGTCGAAGTGGTCGGCGACCTTCTCCGCAACGCGCAAAGCGAGTCGCGTCTTGCCCACTCCACCGGGACCGATCAGCGTCACCAGGCGGACGTCGTCGCGGCACAAGCAGTCAGCGACAGCCACGATCTCCCGCTCGCGACCGATAAAGCGGGTGAGAGGTACGGGGAGGTTCGTCGGCGATGCCCGATCTCTCCGGGGCAGCGCCATCAGAGGAGGCGGCGTGGGGAAGGTGGTGGGTTGAGATTCGGCTGACGGCGCCACCCCTCGTCCTCTGAAACGATCGTGACGTGCGCGATACCGATCGAGGGACTCCAGCGTAATGGCGAAACTCCGGCCGTGCTTTGTCGCGGCCAGCTCGCCTCTGGCGATCGCCCGGCGGATCGTCCGCTCATTGACGCCAAGGCTCGCGGCGGCGTCTGTGGCCGAAAAGAAGTCAGGCCGTTCTAGTGTCCCGGCTGCGGGTTGCTCCGAGGGCGCACCGCTGGAATCGACAGTCGTGTTGTCAGGCATGGCGTCGTCCGCGTCGTCGCGTCCGAACTCCTCAGCAAAGTGATCTCGTCAGCAAATCCCGACGAATCATTTTCACACTTTTCGGCTCGTTCGAGCAGCGGCACCAGCAGGGCAAAGGATTCGCGCTTGGGTCGAGTGTGATGCTCCTGCGTCCATCGCGACGATGAACCCGTGTCCAAGCGGCTACTTCGGCGACCCTCGCCGCGCCTGCTTCCGCGCCCCGGGAGCGATCGGCCGGTATCAGAAGCGGTAGTCGATAGTGGGCCAAAGCCAGAAGCACGAGAAACGCGGATATGAATGAATTGACCTACGCCGGCGCCGCGTCTTCCGACCCGACGTGCTTTGTCCGACTCCCGGCTAACGACCTCCAACTCATTCCGCCTCCTCGCCGCGCGGTCATCTCCACCGGTTGTCCGCGCCAGCGGAGATAGAGGAGCGTCAGCCCGGCGATGGCGAAGGGTTGAGCCAGGGCGAAGACGAGCGAGGCCACGCTGTTGGCCGCGTCGACCGGGAAGTGGAGCAGGATCAGCAGCACCAGTCCGACGATGACCCCCGGCGCGGCGCCGATAAAGGCAAACACCGCGCCGGTCGCCGCCGCCTGCCACCACCGGCCGCGTACAGCCGCTGTGGAGTCGTCGAGTGCAGCCTTGCCACGGATTCCCCCCAGAATTGCCGCCTGCGCCCCGAACATCCAGCGCACGGAGCGGTTGATGGCCCAGGGCAGACCGATGATCGTGAACGTCAGGACGAGAACGACCAGACCGCCCCGCGCCAGGGTCCAGACCAGATCGGGGATCCGGGCGAAGCCCTGGCGGAAGGCGCGACGTACCCCCGGCGGTCTTCCCTCCACGATGTCTCCTACCGCCTGCACGATCGCCGGGGTCACGACGACGAGGAGCAACCCTCGCGTCAGCAATGAGACCGCACCGAGAATGCTCTGCAGTACCGGGCTGTCCTCTGACAACCCGGTGAGCGCCACGAAATCCGGGCTCGTTGCCAGGAGGTACTGGACAGCGCTAACGGCTAGGGTCGCTGGAAGCAAGATGCCACCAATTCCCGCGAAGACCCGGAAGTTCGGCCAAAAGACTCCCCAGGTTTCGCGCAATGCCTGCCAGCTCTGGCGGAGCGCCCAGAACACGATGCCGAGACCGGCGGCAACGATGCCGATGATCAGGAACGGATAAGGGGTAAAGAGCGTGAACAATCTCGAGCCGTTCTCGACGGCGTCGCAGAAGATATCGCTGGGCGCGGGACCGATGACTCCGGCGGCGTTGACCCGGATCGAATCGGCGCGAAGACCCTCCATCCAGCTCACCGGAGCCGACCACTGCCGCTTGAAGGCGGGCCCGGTCGGACCGTCATAGACCCAGGTTTCGCGTTCACCCCAGTGCCCGTTGAAGGTCACCCAGGCGAAGGGATCGTCTTTGCCACTGATCGTCGCCGGAATGAGGCGCACTTCCGGATCGATGCGAACCGGGTCGCCATTGGTGACATCGCAACCGAGCCCCGAACCATCCTGTCCCCAACCGAGCCACAGACCAGGACCGAAGTACGAGGCATGCGATCCGCTCGAGGCGTAGACGACCGGGCGGGTCCCCTCGCGCTCCAGCTTCGGGGCGTCCCAATCGGCGGTCTCGCCCCCACTGTGTTGCGCGAAGGCGACCTGAACCGGCTCCTCACCAAGCGCCTCCTCGACGCTGTCCGCGTCAAAGAGGAGCTGGATCATCTCCCAGTCCCCTTCATGCAGGTTGTTGAAGTCATTGAAGTAATAGAAGAACCAGTACTGCAGCGAGACGCCGGGCTGCTCCTCTTCGGTGACGATCGAGGCGTAGACCACTGGCTGGCGATTCCCCATCACCGCTTTGAAGTGCGTCTCGTAGTCGCAGCCGGGAGTGCGCGGTTTGCCCGGGAAGTCGGTCGCGAAGTCGTCGGGGAGGGCGAAGAGGTCGGCATTCTCGACCGGGCTCGTCACCGGCTCCTGTTGCGGTCCCTGACGCAGGACCACCTCGTCATCGGCGAAGACCACGTCGACGGGCGCCGGCAGGTACGGCTCTCCCTCGCTATCGCAGGGGAAATCCTGGCGCTGCAGGATGATGATCGGGGCGAACCGGGCCGCAAGCTCCTGCTCCAGTGTCACCCCTTGTCGGGCGAGGGTGTCTCCATGTCCGGCGAGCAGCGCAACCAGGCAGAACACGAGTACCGCGGCGCGACGAAACGCGGACGAAGTGGGGAGGCGGGTTGATGAGGCACCGTTATGGACGGCTGCGCTTCTTGCGCGCGGCGCCCTCATTCCACGATCACCTTGCATCTCCCCTCGTTGACTTCTCCGCGTGTTGACTCGCGCTGGAGGGTATGAGGACATGGAACATCTACCCTAGCTTAGCGTGAGTTGCTCATAGTGTTGGCGATGGGCGGGCGATTGCGCGCAGGCCGGAGTGTTACAGGAACCACTCGCTGTCAGTCACCGGCGCGGTGGGTGCGGCACCCAGCCGGGTCTGTGTGGTGACGCCAGGCTCGTGCAGCGCGAGCGGTCACCCTGGCGGGTCGTGCCCGACGAGTTCGTCCACCGCCTCCCGGATGAGATCGGCATGACCGTTGTGCCGCGCCTACTCCTCGCTCGCCCACCCGCGGGAACGTTGCACAACGGACAATGGACCTGCCAGTTGAAAAACGTGGGCCAGCCGATAGGATGCGACGAGCGTAGGATCCACGCGTTCATCCATGAGGTCGCTGATGGCGGTCGTACCGGCTGCGGCGAGTCGAATGCAGCGGCTGGCGCCGCCCCTGAGCATGGCCGTGCCGCTGGCGATCATTGTCGTCGCGGTGCTGGCCATCCCGCTGGCGACCGCCCAGGCCCTTGATTTCACACCAGACCAGACGGGCGCCTGGCTGTTTGCCCTCTACGCCGTTCCGGGTCTGCTGAGCCTGCTCCTGACTCGCCTCTACCATCAGCCTCTGTTCTTCGGCTGGAACGGCTTCGTCATCGCCTTCTTCGCCTCTCTTGCCGGTCAGGTGCGCTATACAGACCTCCTCGGCGCGACACTGGTCGGCGGCGCGGTCGTGGCGCTGCTGGGGGCGCTCGGTCTGACCAGTCGGGTTGCGGCGCTCGTGCCGGGACCCGTGGTCTTCGCCGTGGTTGCTGCCAGCGTGCTGCCCTTCGTCGTCGAGGTTTTTGATGGCGTGGGACAGGAGCCGGTCGTCATCGCTGGGACGTTCCTGGCCTATGTGCTCGGGCGCCGGTTCCTCGACGCCCGGATCCCTCCGATCCTGCCGGCGCTGGTGGCCGGTCTCGTCCTGACGGGGGTGACCGGCCGGTTCGGGACATTCCCTGATGCGTGGTCAGCCCCGCCACTCGTGCCCACCATGCCGACCTTCGCGCTGCCGGCGATCCTGACCGTGGTCCCGATCTTTGTCGCCCTGATCGCGTTCCAGGCGAACCTGACGGCGGTGGTCTATCTGCGGAGCCAGGGCTACCAGCCACCGGAACGGCTCATAGAACTTGCCAGCGGTCTGGGATCAATGGCCAGCGCCGTCCTCGGCCCGGTGCCGATCTGCATGATTTCAGTGCTCACGCCGCTGACCGCCGGCCCGGAGGCGGGCGGGCGCGAGGTGCGCCACTGGTCGGTCTATGCCGTCGGCACGATCCTCATCGTCATCGCGCTCGGGGCGGGCATCGCGGCGCGCCTGCCGTCCTTCCTCCCGCTCCCGCTGTTGTTCGCCCTAGCGGGGCTTGCCCTCGTCGGGGTGCTGGCCCAGGCTCTCGGTGAGATGGTCCGCGGCCCGCTCCTGCTGGGACCGCTGTTCGCGTTCGTGGCCGGGTCCTCGCAACTGACGCTCTTCGGGCTGGGCCCGCTCTTCTGGGCGCTGGTCATCGGCACGGGCGTCTCGCTGGTGCTCGAAGCCGAGGCCCTGCGCAAGCTCCGAGCGACCGCGGAGGTCGGCGCTGGCGAGGAGTAGACGGCTCGTCCCGTCGATCTTGGGCGGGCGAATCACGGTCACCTCATGAGCGTGGTAGCCAGGCGCGACTTCGCGCGCCTGACTGCCGGCAGCTTGACCCACGCTTGCCTGCCTCGGGAGTGGTAGCGTGGGGAGCGCTACCGTTCAATCACCACGATGTGAGCCTGAATCTTCCCGTCCACGGTTCCCGAGCCGAACTGATGCGCAATTGCGGACGTCGCGACGTCGGTGGCCTCGATCAGGCGCGAAGGGTCGCGCGTCTCGATCTCGCCGCGAAGCGGTGTGCCCTGGCAATAAGCGACGGCAGGAATGCGCGGTGAGTCAGCCCGGCTGCGCGCGGGCAGCGTGGTGATCTGCGGTGACCGCGTGAATTCGCCCCGTGCCAGATCCTGCGTGATGACGGACGGGTCGTGGTAACCGTGCGGAATCCGTGCCAGGAACCGGGGGGGATCGTCGGGGAAAAGCGTCCCTACCGCTCGGGTCACCGTGTCGGCGAATTCATTCTGGTCGATCCGGTCCCATACATTGAAGATGAATTGGCCGCCGGAACGAAGCACCCGCCTCGCTTCCACGAATGCCCTTGCTTTGTCAGGGAAGAACATGACCCCAAACTGGCAGACGACCACGTCAAAAGTCTTATCGGGAAACGGCAAGTGCAGCGCATCGGCTTGACGCCACTCCACCGGACGAGCGGTCCCTTCGGCAGCAGCCTGATCCAGCATCGCTTGGTTTAGATCCGTAGCGACAATCGAGGCCTCCGAGGGTAGCGTTTTCGCAAGCTGGCGGGTCACGACACCCGTCCCGGCGGCGATCTCCAGCACACGTGAGGGGTGTCGCCGCTCCGTGCGGAGAGCGAGATCAGCCGCGTAGGGCTCGAAGATGAGCGGCACCAAATACCGTTCATAGACCTGGGGAATGGAGCCAGCGAAGGCGGTGTCGGTGCCAAGAGATTTCATTCCTCGTCTCCTTTTGAGACTGCGCTATCGATCACTGAACCGACGCTGATTCGACGCCGCGTGGATGACACGGACAGATATCCGCCTGCCTCGTCCTGTGAACGGTCAGCGCATTCGCGACGGCGGCGACTCGTGCGCGAATCGCGCACCCGCCCTGTCTACCGTCTACTCCAGACAGGGCAAGCGGCAGATTACCCTTCGAAGCCCATCCGAGTCGGGTGCGAATGCCCGGAACGATCACGCAGTAGTGACCGCTCATTGCGTCTCCATCGTGGAGGACAACTGGCACAATGCCGGCAACGACCCGAGGCCGATCGTCAGACGCTCACGGACGGAACCATGTTCACCCGGTCAGCGGACCTCTACGACGTCATCTACGGCCAGCGCTTCGATGCCGCCGCGGCCGCCGAGACGGTGCACGCGCTGGTGCAAGCGCACACCCGGGGAGCGGCGCGGACCCTCCTCGAGGTAGCCTGCGGCACCGGGACCTACCTATCGCACCTGCAGCGCTCACTACGCGCTGGAGGGGCTCGATCTCGACCCCGGCATGCTCGCGGTCGCTCGCCGCAAACTGCCAGAGGTGCCGTTGCATGAGGCGGATCTGGTCGACTTCGATCTCGGTCGCCGCTTCGACGCGGTGCTCTGCCTGGGGAGCGCGATCGGCTACGTCGCCACCGCGGAACGCCTGCACCAGGCTCTTGCCACGCTCGCCCGCCATACAGCGCCCGGCGGGGTGGTCGTCGTCGAGCCGTGGTTCACGCCGGAGGTCTGGGAGAGCGGTCGGCTGACCGCTGATCTGGTCGACCAGCCTGCACTCAAGATCGCCCGTGTCCTCCTGAGTGGGCGGGAGGGGGATGCCTCGACACTCGATATCCACTACCTGGTCGGTCGCCCCGAGGGCGTCGAGTCCTTTACCGAGCAGCACCGCCTGGGTCTCTTCTCGCATGACGCGTACATGACGGCATTTCGCGCCGCGGCACTCGAGGTGACCCACGATCCGGTCGGTCTGCTCGGACGCGGTCTCTACATCGGTGTCCGACCGGCAGCTGCCGATCAGGTCGGAGTCACGGCGCGTGAGGACGACGCTCGCTCCAAACATCCTAAGATTGCTTCTCGTGTCTGGCAGAGATCGTCCGCGCGTCACGACCGAACGGTTGAATCGAACATGTGTTGGATAGCGGTCCTCTTTCGCGTAAATGCGCACTATCCCCTGATCGTGGCGGCAAACCGGGAGGAGTCACGGATACGACCCTCCCGGGCGCCATTTCAGTGGGCTGGAAGCCCGGCCGTCTGGGCGGGTCGCGACGAGCTCGCCGGAGGCACCTGGCTGGGAGTCAATGCGGCGGGGCTCGTGGCCGCCGTCACCAACCGGCCACTTGCGGCTGACAGCCGCGATGCCACCCTGCGCTCTCGTGGTCTGCTCTGCCTCGACACCCTGCGCTGTGATTCACCAGGGTCCGCGCGTTCGTTCTTCGTCGACGAGCTCTCCCGTCGACGATACAACCCATTCAATCTGCTCTGCGTGAACCACGTTGCGGGGTGGGTTGGCACCTGGCAAGGAGAGATCCGCGACCTCGAGCCCGGGATCCACGTCGTCAGCAACTTTGGCGACGTCGACGACGACACGCTGCCCATCGTGCGCGAGGCGCGGCACAGGATTGCATCATTGGACCTCGCGTCACCGGTCATCGATGAGCTTTTTGGCAGTCTGGCGAGGGTGTGTGCACTGACGGACGAACCGTGCCCGCTTTGCCACACCGGCGGCGACTACGGGACCGTATCGTCGAGCCTGGTCGCGGTCAACGCCGACGGATCGGTTGCCGCCTATTGGCATGCTCCGGGTCCGCCGAGTCAGGTTGCGTTTTCCCCGGTCGCCCTGTCGTCAGCGCGGCGCCAGCCTCGGCCTTGAGCTGAGTCCGATGCAGCCGTCAACCGAGTCGATGAGTGTCCGGCTTCGATGACCAGAACCACTACTTCCTGACTACGGTGGTGGAGTTCCGACCAGAGGGGTGGCGGAGACAGCCCAGAGGCTTGGGTCGCGCGCTGCCGCGATCAGTTGACGAATGGCCGTCACGGCCTCCGGGTTGTAGAACAGCTCATGCCCGGCGTCTACCGCCGTGTAGACGCCGAGTGGCCACTCCGCGGCAACCCCCGCCATGACCGCCTCGTACACGCCATGCGTGCGTCCGCAGATGTCGTCGGCACGTTCACACTCGGCGGAGGTGGAGGTCAGCACCAGAAACGGCACATCCGGCGCTGGGCCGGCCGCATCGAGCTGGGCGAACGACGCGTTCCAGTCGAACTCCTCGGTGCCCTCTCCACCCGCGTAGTACGCCAGTTCCTCGGTCCGCTCCTGCTCGGTCATCAGCGGAGCGGACTCATCCAGCCACGGATCGACGGGTGGCACCGCGTTCATGGCGACCACGCCAGCCACGTCGTCAGGATGCGTGCGGGCAAAAAGTTGCACGAACATTCCGCCGGCCGATTGCCCCACCAGCACGTAGGGACCGGGGACATCGGCCGCCTCGAGCAAGGCATGCAAGTCGGTCACCTCATCGGCCGCAGAGCGAGGAGCCGTGGCGGACATCACCGGTGGGTCGCTCTGCCCCATCCCGGCCCGATCGTACGTGCAGACGCGTGTATCGCGACTCAGCTCGCGTTTCAGCGGCGCCATATCGGCGCTGGCGCCCCATTGCCCGTGATCGATGATGACCGTGGGAGCACCCTCGCCTCTGCAGCTGATGAACAGCGCGCGGCCGCCGATGTCGATTGTTCCCGCGAACTCGCCCTCGGCGGCAGAAGGCATGGGCGACGCGTCAGGTGTCGCCTCTTGCGCGGTGGCGCGAGAAGCGGGCAGGAGCGCCATGGTGCATGCGAGCAGCCAGAGCGTGACAGTCCGCCGGTCGACGTGTCGCATGTCGCCTCCCTCGAAAGGTATCGCGCAGAAGCACGTTTTCGCTGAGTCCGTTCCCACTCTAGCCCCTGATGCTCAAAAGTCAATCGGCACTTGGATCGGGTTGAGAACCAGGTGCATGGCGGCGGAAGTTGTCAGTAGCGCTGCCATTGCCCATTCCCTCCCTACCTGCGATCCTTTGCCTGTGGCTTCTCAGCCTTTGACTACCCCTTTGCCAGGGGGGCGGTCAAGGCGTTCGGCATGGCCATACCGATCGCGATCCTGGGTGGCCTGATCGGTCTCGGCGGCGCCGAGTTTCGGCTCCCGGTCCTCGTTGGTCCGCTCCGCTATTCCCCATGCCAGGCCGTACCGCTGAACCTGGCGGTCAGCATCATCACCATCGCGGCAGCGCTGGTCATCCGCTCGCGCACCCTCTCGTTCGTGCCGGTGGCGCCCTACGCCCCGGCGATCGTCGCTCTCATCACCGGCGCCATGATCGCGGCCTGGGGCGGAACCGCTCTCTTCAGCCGCCTCAGCGACGCCTGGCTGGAGCGGATGATCCTGGGCCTCCTGCTCGTCATCGGCGTCGCGCTGATCGTCGAGGGGTTCCTCCCAGGAGGTGCGCCCGCGCTGCTTCCGGCATCATCCATCGTCTGGGTCGTGGCCGGCGTGGCTTTCGGTCTGGCCATCGGACTCGTCAGCAGCCTGCTCGGCGTGGCCGGGGGGGAAGTCATCATCCCGACCCTCGTCTTCGCCTACGGCGCCGACATCAAGACGGCCGGTACCGCGAGTCTCCTCATCAGTCTGCCTACGGTCGCCGTCGGCATTGTCCGCTACGCCCGCCGGGGCGCCTACGCCTCGCGCGCGCTCACGGAAACCGTGGCCCCGATGGGGCTCGGCTCGGTGATTGGCGCGGTCATCGGTGGTCTCCTGGTGGGATCAGTGCCCGGTTCCGCGCTCAAGGGTGTGCTCGGACTCATCCTTATCGCCTCGGCGTGGCGCACCTTTCGTCACAGCCACAAGCCTCTGCCGCGTGCCGCCGACGTTGCCGCGACCTAGGCGATGTCCCATCGGCCCGCGACGGCCGCCTCACGTGCCACCATCGCTTTCGGCCACCTCCTCGCGCAGCGTTCGTAGCCGTTCTAGGAGCGGGGCCAACTCGTGCTCAATACCGTTAAGGGTGACCCCGTGATTATCTCTAGGGATCTGCCGGACGGCCTCCAGCGCCTGCTCGAAGCGCGCGATTGCGTCGTCAATGAGACGCCGTGTACTCGGGGACCGGGTCATGAGAGCGCCCTTTCTGCACCAGTACTCGGGGTCGTTCGGCCAGTGGCTTCGTCACCGGCCGGCGCCAGGGCGCGGCCCGGATGCCGGACTAGAGCTTATGCCGCCTGCTTGTCCTTCTGCAGCTCGTCGAGCTGGCTCCGAATGGCGTCGAGCTTTGGCCTCGAGCCGCTCGTCGGAATCCTTGCTCTCGGCCGACCCCTCGAAGATGAGGTAGGAGGTCAGGACCACGAAGGCCGCCAGTTGCAGGAACTCGCTCATGATGTTCTCGAACGAGCGCGCCAACCACGTCCAGACGTAGCCATCCTCGCCCCAGACCGAGGCCAACTCCCCGTGCGCGGCCTGCTCGGCTACGAACTCCTGCCAGCCCGTGAAGAGATGGACCAGCCAGGCGAGTACGAAGAGCGTGGCGATGGCGTAGCCGAGCCCGCGGCGATGGTCGTGGAAGGCGCGGGACACGACACCCATCACGATGGCGAGTCCAACCAGCGCGAGCACAAACAGCAGGAGCAGATTGCCTACCGGAACATCCATCGAGCGTCTCTCCCCGGCCCCGTGGGCCTTCCCTCCCAACGATGCCAATCTCACGCCGCACGGCGATGCGGGCAGCGTTCCTCGGGGTTATGGCGGGATGAGGGGCGTGCCGAGCATTTCATGGCCGCGGGATATTGTCAATCCCCACGCAGCAGCGCCAGGCGACATGAGCGGCACTTACGACCCGTCAGCCATCGAAATCCGGATCGGCTCCCGATCCGCTTCGCCCGTCATGCGGCCGTCCTCACCCTTCGCACGGCCCTGCAGCCTGAGCAAGATGTCGGTCATAGCCGTCTTGGGATCGTCGACGAGGCTGATCTGAACTGCCCCCTCCTCGACCAGCTTGCGTACCGTGATCGAACCGAGCAGGGGATGCTCCCGCAGGATCTCCCCCCAGGAGACCGACTCCCCGGCCAGCAAGCGGGCGTAGGTCTGGCACGACCAGGATGCTGAGGGGGACGATAGCCGCCGCTCCATCAAGCTGTGCAACGCTCGTTCCACCGCATCATCACTTCCCCACCGGGGTGGGGTCACGACAGCGTGATGAGAAATTGACACTGGAATGGGCTCCTTGACGATAAGGCGTGCTTCGCTGCTCACCCGCGTTCGTGTGCTGGAGGCGACGGTCGCCTCCCGGCACGCTGTCCGACCTGCTGCGGAGCTGTGCGGGGATCGAGGGCGACCGGACAGGCGCGCCGCCGCCGGCTCCAGGGCTGGAAGCCAGATCCAGTACGACGCAAGCGGCTATAGCGGGGACGTAATTGCCGTCCTACGACACTGGTGGCCACGTTCATTTCCTCGAGCTCGCTCCGTAATCCGTCACAGACTCCCGCTCCCCGCCAGGAGTCCTGCTCGTACTCAACTAGCCGGGACTATTGCATGAGGTATGCCAGGTGACAGAAAGTCAATTCGATTCGCTCGTGAATAGTCATACAGTGGGTGAAAAATTCGGTGGGACTGAGGTTGCCTCTGAGAAAATGATCATTCTGAGACGAGAATGGCTCTTGAGAAATGGATCGATCGCGTACGAATGAGCGATAGCAAAACAGGACCCAGTCCTTCGTGACTTTATGCGGTTCGGTTGCCTGACGCCTGAGCGTGACGATGGGATCGTTGTCCCCGCGGTCAAGCCAGTCACTCCGCACCAGAGTCGCCCATGACCCGTGGCGTTGGCGGCGCAGCTCCGGCAATGGTTCTCAAGAGGCGGCGCATGCCGTCGAGGCTCGTCCGGAGATAACCGTCCTACGCACTCAGGGGATGGGACGGGGCTGCTGCCTTCACGCACCCGGCCACGGCGGCGAGGAGTTCGTCGATCGCAAATGGTTTGGGCATAGTCACGTCAGCCAGAGCCTGCACGCGGTGCGCCGCCGGGGCCCCGGGTGCGAGGAAGCCACTGCACACGAGGACCGGCAGCCGCGCCGTCCAACGCCAGGCGCGGATCGCTTCCAGCCAACCGTAGCCCTCGGGTTCGCCGCCCAGCATCAGGTCGAGGATGACCACTGAGGGCCGGAGTTGCTGCACGTCGAGCGGCGCCACCGGGTGGTCGCTGGGCAGGACGTCGTACCCCTCGCCTTCCAGTGCCTCGCGGAGCATCTCGCGCAGTGCGGGGTCGTCCTCGATGAGCAGAACGCGAAGCGGTGCGCCCACCCGTGTCTCCTTCTTCGCTGTCCCGCTGGTGACCGGTCAGGGACCGGCTCTAGCTCATCCCCGACGCTCTGAGTGCCGGCTCACGAGAACTGCATACCGCGTGCCAGGCGCAATCAGCACCACCGCGGTCGTCGACACGCGCATCCGGTCTTCATGACCATTGGTGAGTCGTGCCACCATGGGCTGCCGCCCAGCGTGCTACACTAGCCATAACGCACGCAACTGAGCGCGCATCGTCCCGCGCCCCAGCGGGACCCCCCCCCCCCCCCCCCCACTGTCGCCGCCTCTTGGGGAGCGTCGATGGCCCACTCGGACCTGTTCGGTCCGTGGCCTGCAGGCACCTGAAAGGCAGCGCTGTGACCGCCGATGGTCGTCAGCCACATATCCTCATCATCAACGACACCCAGGAGATCCTCGACCTGATGCAGGAACTGCTCGAGGACGAAGGATATCGGGTCACCACCTCGCTGGCCCTCCTCGACATCGACAAGGTCAAGGCGCTCGCGCCCGACATCATGATCCAGGACCTGCTCTTCGAGGGCACCCAGGAGCTGGGCTGGAAGTTCCTGACGCTGGCGCGGCTCGATCCGGTGCTGGCCCGCGTCCCGCTGGTGCTCTGCACTGCGGCGGTGCGCACAGTCAACGACCCGGAGATGGCCGAGCAGCTGGACCGGCAGGGGATCCGCGTCGTCCTCAAACCGTTCACCATCGAAGACCTGCTGACCACGCTGGACGAGGTCCGCACCGCCCAGTCCCTGATCAACCAGGTCGCCGACGGCCGGGAGCGCTGACCCGTGTTCGATGACCAGCGGCTGGCTGCTCTCAGCGCGGCAGGCGCCACGCGGCAGGCGACGGCACTCGAGGCTCATCTGCTCCCTGATGGGCACGTCGCCCTCCCTGGCGCAGAGCCTGATCCGGCCGCGACCTGGCAGATCCTGGGCTGCACGCCGCATGAAGGGTGTGTGGTGCGCGCCGAGGTGGCCGGGGCGTGCTGGGTCACGCGTATCGAGCAAGCATGGCTGGCGCGGCAGGACCGCGAGGTGCGCGTGACCCTCGAGCGCCAGAGCGATCCCCAGCGGGAGCCGCTCCTCGGCTGGATCCTCTTCTGCTGAGAGCGGGACCTGGGGTGATGGGTGATTACTCCCTTCGGTCGTGGTGGCGGGGTGGCAGGGTGGCGGGGTCATCGTTCTCCCGGCCACTCCGCCACCCCGCCACCCTGCCACCCATCACCCGTCACCCATCACCCCGGGAGCGGTAGAGTTCGCCGCGAGAGGAGGACGTCATGCCGACCTACATCGTTCTCGGCAATTACACCGAGCAGGGTGTCCGCAACATCAGGCGGTTGGCTGACCTACGCCAGGCCGCCGAGCAGTGGACGGAGGCCCAGGGCGGCCGGGTCGTGGCCAACTACACCACGCTGGGGCCATACGACTTCGTCTTCATCGTCGAGCTGCCGAGCCCGGACGTAGCGCTGGAGGGGGCATTCCTCTTCGGCAGTCAGGGCGATGTCCGCACCCAGACCCTGATGGCCTTCCCGGCTCAGACAGCCGAGTCCATCGCCCGGCGCCTGCCCTAGTGTGGCCACACCGACCGGCGCCGGGGTGATAGGGTGGCAGGGTGGCGGGGAGACGTTGCTCCTGCCACCCTATCACCGTGAGCGCAGCGAACACCCACCTTTTGACCATGAGCGAAGCGAGTAATCAACCCGGCCGCATGAACGAGACCCTGGGCGAGAAGAGTGGCCTGCCGATCATGGCGTTTCCATCGCGGGACGCATGGGCAGCGTGGCTGGACGAGCACCACACGGACCCCACTGGCGTCTGGCTGGCTCTTCTAAAGAAGGGCGCCGGCGAGGCGGGCGTCTCGTATAGCGACGCCGTGGAGGTGGCTCTCTGTTACGGCTGGATCGATGGCCAGGCAGGGAAGCTCAACGACCGCTTCTGGCTGCAGCGGTTCACCCCTCGCCGGGCAAAGAGCATCTGGTCACGCGTCAACCGGGACAGGGCGCTGGCGCTGATGGCGCGAGGCGAGATGCAGCCGGCCGGGCTGCGGGAGGTCGAGCGCGCGCAGGCTGATGGCCGCTGGCAGGCGGCCTACGAGCCTCCCAGCACGATGGAGGTCCCGGACGACCTGCGGCAGGCCCTGGCCGCCAACCCGGCCGCCGCGGAGGCCTTTGCCGCGCTCAATCGCACCAACCGCTACTCGATCCTCCACCGCATCCACGCCGCGAAGAAACCTGAAACGCGAACCCGGCGCATCGAGACCTTCGTGGCAATGCTCGCCGAGGGAAACACCCCTCTCCACGACACGCGTGACACATCGTTGCAGTCAGGCGTGGCAGAGCGAGGCGCGGGGGACGGTTCCAGCTCGGATTAGGCGCTCACCTCCTGGAGGGCGAAGAGGGGCGGTTGCGCCGCACCATGCGGGCGCGACACATAGCTGCCAGCCGCGCCGGTGACGCGCCGGCTGGACGCGCGGCACGGAGCCGAGACCGGGTCAAGAAAGGGGTGGTATATGGCCGGCCATGCGGTGGTGGTTGCCGGCGGCGGCCCGACTGGGTTGATGTTGGCGGGCGAGCTGGCGTCGGCGGGGGTCGACGTCGCCATCGTCGAGCGGCGCGCCAGCCAGGATCTCGTCGGCTCGCGCGCGGGCGGTCTGCACGCACGCACCATCGAGGTCTTCGATATGCGCGGCATCGCGGACCGCTTCCTGTCGCAGGGGCAGGTGGGGCAGATTGCGGGATTCGCCTGGGTCCCGTTGGACATCAGCGACTTCCCGACCCGGCACAATTACGGGCTCGCCCTGTGGCAGGCCCACATCGAGCGCATCCTGGCCGGCTGGGTCGTCGAGCTGGGGGTTCCGATCTCTCGCGGCCGTGAGGTGACGGGTTTCGCCCAGGACGATACCGGCGTGGACATCGCGCTCGCCGGCAGTGAGTCGCTACGGGCGGAGTATCTCGTCGGGTGCGATGGAGGTCGCAGTCTGGTCCGGAAGGCAGCCGGTATCGAGTTCCCGGGGTGGGATCCGACAACCAGCCACCTGATCGCCGAGGTCGAGGTCGACCAGGAGCCGGAATGGGGCATGCGCCACGACGAGAAGGGCATCCATGGCTTGTCCCGGTTGGAGGAGGGACCGGTGCGGGTCATGGTCACCGAACAGCACCTGGGACACACCAGCGAACCGACCCTGCGCGATCTCAGCGAGGCGCTCATCGCCGTCTACGGGACCGATTACGGCATCCACTCTCCCACCTCGATCTCCCGGTTCACCGATATGACCCGGCAGGCCGCGGCCTACCGCGAGAGGCGGGTGCTGCTGGCCGGCGACGCCGCGCACGTGCATTACCCGACCGGTGGCCAGGGTCTTCAAACCGGTGTGCAGGATGCGGTGAACCTGGGCTGGAAGCTGGCCCAGGTGGTCAAGGGCGTGTCGCCGGAGAGCCTGCTGGATACCTACCACGCCGAGCGCCACCCGGTCGCTGCCCGCGTGCTGCACAACACGATGGCACAGACCGCGCTGCTGCGCTCCGATGACCGCAGCAAGGCGGCACGCGAGGCCATGTCCGAGCTCCTCGGCATGGACGAGCCGCGCAAGCGGTTCGCCGCGGATGATGACCGGTCTGGACATTCACTACGACCTCGGTGAGGGGCACCCGCTGCTCGGACGCCGCATGCCCGATCTCGACCTGGTCACCGCCAACGGCCCGCTACGGCTCTTCACCCTGCTGCACGAGGCCCGGCCCGTGCTGCTCAACCTCGGTGAGCCCGCCGGCCCCGACATCACGCCATGGGCGGATCGGGTGCAGGTCGATCGACGCCTCATATGCCGGTCCATGGGAGCTGCCGGTCCTGGGCCAGGTCGCCGCCCCCGCTGCCGTGCTGATCCGACCCGATGGCTACGTCGCCTGGGTGGGGGACGGCGCCGATACCGGTTTGCGCGAGGCGCTGACGACCTGGTTCGGGCCGCCAAGCGGGTGATGGGTGATGGGTGTCGGGTGATGGGGCGATAGGAGAAACGAGAGCGAACTTCCTATAACCCTATGACCACGAGCGGAGCGAGTAATCACCCATCACCCATCACCGTGAGCATAGCGAACCCTCACCCCGTCGCCCTCGTCAGCGGCAGCGATTGGCCAGTGCGCTCGGCCTGGCGGAGGAGCGCGTGAGCGAGGGCAAAGGCGAGGGCCACGTCGGCTGTCCACCCCGACTTGGTGCCCAGGGGCTGGGTCGCCCCGTCCCGTTGGGGCCGGATCTCGGCCTGGAAGCTGCCGGCCCAGCGATCGATGCGGTAGGCCCAGCCGCGGGCGTAGACCGCCGCGGCAAGCGTGGTCATGTCATAGCCGGATGGCGCCGCCGCGACTCCGGACGCGGCAAGAACCTGCTGGGCTTCCAGCAACTCGCGCTGGTCATCGTCGTTTGGATAGTGCTCCAGCGTCATACCCTCTCCTCATTCCAGGCCAGCAAGCGGTCAGCGATCAGCGTTTGCGGGTGGCCATCGTGGAATCGCATGGCTTTAGGTTTCGGCGGGATTCCCACGTGATCTGACCTGCTTCGCACGAACCGAACCATCGTCAGGCGGACGGTGCCAAACACCCTGGGTCAACTCGGTCGCCGCTGACCGGGGAACGGCTGTCCGTCAGTCCGCATTCGCCAATCCGCTCGCAGAATTGGTGTAAGCGTGGACCGCGATCGGCGGCCGCATGCTCGGCCGCGGACACCGGCTCGGGCGGTGGTCGAGCACATGCCGGTGAGCGCCAGGGATCCGTCCATCACCAGCGCGGCACGATCCGCGACAGGTGCCGATCCCATCGTGCCCAGGGGTGCGGGCAGGGGCGCGCGATGTCATCCCGGACCGGATGCACCGTCCAATAAAATGTGACGTTTGTCCAGTAACATCGTACACTTCGCACATGAGGATGGTCAAGGCCGGCGAGACGGCGAGTAGCGAGCAGCAGGTCGGCGACCATCTCCGGGACGTGCGGACGCGGCAGGGGTTCTCGGTGCGTGCCCTGGCGGCGCGCGCCGGATGTTCGCCGAGCTTTATCTCCCAGGTCGAGCACGGTCAGGCCTCGCCCTCGATCTCATCCCTGGAGCGGCTGGTGCAGGCCCTCGGGATGACCCTGGGCGACTTTTTCCGCGCGGCCACGCCGCCATCGGTGGTGCGCTCACACGAACGCGCGCCGCTGACCGGCTCGTGGTCCGGCGCGCGGATCGAGACGCTCGCTCCGTCCGGAGTGGCCAACGCGCTCGAGCCGCTGATGATCACCCTGGAGCCGGGTGGGCAAAGCAGCAGTCCGCCCTACGCTCGTGACGGTGAGTCGTTCGTCTTCGTGTGCGAGGGAGACGTGCTGCTGACCCTGGGTGATGCCACCCATCGCCTCAGCCGGGGCGACGCGGCGACATTCTCGAGCGAGACCCCGCATCGCTGGGAGAACGCCGGCCGGGAACTCGCGCGCATGGTCGTGGTCTCCGCCCGCGCGCGGTGACCGCTCGCCGTTGACTCCTGAACGCAAACGTGAACTTGCAGGTGCAGATACACCGATGAAAGGATCCTCGTGATCGCGCAGCTTCAAGTCGAGCAGACGACCGGCAGCGACCTGGCCCTCGAGGCCGAGGCGGCCCGCCGCCGCACATTCGCCATCATCTCGCACCCGGATGCGGGCAAGACCACCCTGACCGAGAAGCTGCTGCTCTATGCCGGCGCGGTCGAGCTGGCCGGGTCCGTGCGCGCCCGCGCCAACGGCCGACACTCCACCGCCGACTGGCTGGCGATCGAGCGCGAACGCGGCATCACGGTGACCTCGACGGCACTGCAGTTCGATCATCTCGGCTGCCGCTTCAATCTCCTCGACACGCCCGGCCACCGGGATTTCTCGGAGGACACCTATCGCACGCTCCTCGCCGCCGATGGGGCGGTGATGGTGCTCGACGCGGCTCGTGGCATCCAGCAGCAGACGTTGAAGCTGTTCGAGGTCTGCCGCCGGCAGCGCCTGCCGATCGTCACCTTCATCAACAAGCTCGACCAGCCGGGCCGCGAGCCGCTGGAGCTGCTCGACGAGATCGAGCGCTCCCTCGGGCTGACCACCGCGCCGCTGAGCTGGCCGATCGGCGACGGCCCGGACTTCCAGGGGGTCTACGATCTGCGCCAGCGCAGCCTGCACCGCTTCGAGCGGACGGAGCGCGGCCAGCGCCGGGCGCCGGTCGTGACCGGAGCGCTCGACGACGCGATGTGGTCGTCCCTGCTCGGGGAGACCGCCTGGCACCGGTTGCGCGAGGAGGTGGCGCTGGTGACGGAGGTCGGCGGCGCCTTCGACCTCGACCGCTTCCTGGCCGGCGATCAGACGCCGGTCCTGTTCGGCAGCGCGCTGACGAACTTTGGCATCGGACCCTTCCTCGATGCCCTGGCCGAGCTGCTGCCGGCGCCCGGTCCGCGCGCCAGCGATCGCGGCCTGGTGCCGCCGGATGATCCCGATTTCTCCGGCTTCATCTTCAAGATCCAGGCGAACATGGACCCGCGACACCGCGACCGGATGGCGTTCCTGCGCGTCTGCTCCGGGCGCTTCGAAAAGGACATGGAGGTCTTCAACCCGCGCCTGGGGCGGACGGTCCGCCTCACCCGCCCGCACCGCCTCTTCGGTCAGGACCGGGAGACGGTCGAGGAGGCATACCCCGGCGACGTGGTCGGGCTGGTCAATCCGGGTCTCTTCGCCATCGGCGACACGCTCTGCGCGGGCGAGCCGGTCCAGTACACGCCGGTGCCGCGCTTCCCGCCGGAGTGCTTCGCTCGCATCGAGAACCGCAGCACCGGGCGACACAAGCAGTTCCACGCCGGTCTGGCGCAGCTGGAAGAAGAAGGCGCCATCCAGGTCCTCTTCTCGATCGACGGCGCCCGCGAGCCGATCCTGGCCGCGGTCGGTGATCTCCAGCTCGACGTCACCGCCGCCCGCCTGCGTGGCGAGTACGGGGTCGAGACCGATGTCAACCGGCTCCCCTACGAAACCGCGCTCTGGGTGGAGGGCGCCGGTGATGGCGGCAAAGGCCTCAACTGGCCGACGCGCGACGCGCTGCGTACCGAGGACCGCGACGGCCGCCTGGTCGCCCTCTTCGCCTCCGACTGGGTTCGCCGCTACACCGAAGAGAAGAACCCGGGGGTGGTGTTCCGGGCGATGGGGTAAAGGTTCCCCTAAATCCGTCAACCGCCAACCCCTCATCCCCAGCCCTTCTCCCCTCGGAGCGGGGAGAAGGGGGAACGCTCGGCGGAGTGCGAGAGCCCCTCGCCCAGCGCACTGGGAGAGGGGGTTGGGGGTGAGGGCCGTCTTGCCGTCTCGCCGTCCCATCTCACTCGCCGTCATCCTCCGCGAACTGGAACAGCGAGCAGCCGCCGTCGACCAGGAGCACGCTGCCGGTCATGTAGTCGGCGGCGTCGGAGCAGAGGAAGGCCGTGGCGCGGGCGACCTGCGCGGTGGTCTGGAGCTCGCCCAGCGGGATGACGTGGCGGACGCGGCGAGCGTACTGCGGCTCGGTCTCCAACTGATGACGCGCCAGCCCGGCGTTGACGATGCCGGGGGCGATCACGTTGACGAGGATCTTGTGGGGAGCCAGCTCGCGGGCCATCGATCGCGCCAGCATGCGCACGCCGGCTTTGGTCGCCGAGTAGGCGGCGAGCTCGGGTCAGGGGACCTCCTGTACCCAGCTGCCGGGGAAGATGATGCCGCCCGGGGTGCTCACGCACGGCCATGGCATTGCTCGTGTGACAGTCCTCGGCTGGGGGCGTTGCAGACCAGGGGGAGCAACGGCGAGCTCCGCCCGCGACCAATCCCGGCCATCGCACACCCGCACAGCACGTCGTGATGTACTTCGCACGGGACGGCAGCAGCGCGGGAGGGCCTATGGACGGCAGGCGACATCCGGAGCACTACGAGCGGGGTAACGACCCGGCGCGGGTGCTGACCCTCAGTGACGGCGTCTTCGCCATCGTCCTCACCTTGCTCGTGCTGGAGATCCAGGTGCCCGACCTCGCCCAAGGGCAAACGCTGCGCGATGCGCTGCGGGAAGTCCGGCCCTCCTTCATCGCCTTCCTGATCAGCTTTGTCGTGGTGGCCATCGCCTGGGCCGGTCACCGCGACCTCTTCGCGCTGATCGGGCGCACCGAGCCGCGTGCTGGTCTGGCTCAACATTCTCTACCTGCTGCCCTTGTCCATTCTGCCCTTTGGCGCCTCTCTCCTCGCCCGCTATACCGAAGAACCGGTCGCCCTCCAGATGTACGGCATCCTCCTCGTCGCGATTGCCCTGACGCGGCTGGTCATCTGGTGGTACGCGACCGGGCGGTCCGCATCTCCTGGTGGTCCCGGTGAGCGCGCGGTTCCGGCGGGACGGGGTCGTCATCGGGGCGGCCCCCGTGGCCATCAACGCGCTTGCCGTCGCCATCGCCGCCGAAGCCCCAACCATCAGCCTGGTAATTTACGCGGCCGTGCCCATTCTCTACTTCATCGCGATCACGCGTGCGCGCACCATCGCGCCGCCGGGATCGGCCGAGCATGACTTGACATGAGCAAGAGCAATCGCGCGTCGAGCACGATTGCTGGACGTCGCTGACAAGTCCGCCCTGGAGCGGTCGCTGGAGTGACAAGGACTCGCGCTAGGGCGGCAGGTGGCCGTGGGGATCCCGCCGTACTGCCCCCTGCCCCGAGCACTGGACAGCATCGAACGGTAATTGCCGAGAGTTGGAAGGCTCTCCGAGCAGGGTCATCGTGGACCATGCGCCAGCATGCCGTCGCCGGCCAATTGTCGATTTCGAGCCTGACCGAACGACTAACTCATGTCACCGCGTTGGCGGTGACCCGCGAGATGCCGGCGTGTGCCGGTGTCACCTGCCATGACGCTCTGCCCGGCAGGGAGCGAGGCGACTTCGAACGCGGCAGCCCGACAATAGGAAAGGTTGAGATTGTGTCAAACGTTTCCGCGCCAGCGGAGCGCCTGGTGACCGGCCGTAGCAGCCGGCGCCGGTTCCTGGCGGGTGTGGCCGCCGCCGGACTCACGCCGGTGGCCGTCGCGGCTGAGCGATCGCTAGCGAAGGGTGTTCAAGAGCGAGGAGGAACGATGATGTCACTACAAGCTGAAGCGACCCAAGCTACAGACTATCTAACGGTGCCGGGCGCCCGTCTGTACTACGAGGTGTCAGGATCGGGTCCGGTTTTGCTGCTGATCCCCGGCGGTATGGCTGACGCCGCGGGCTTTGCGCCCCTCGTCAGCTTTCTCGAGGAGAGCTACACGGTCGTGCGCTATGACCCGCGCGGCATCTCGCACAGCCGGCTCGATGGCCCGGGCGAGGACGTGCCGGTCGAGGTTCACGCCGACGACGCCCAACAGTTACTGAAGGCGATCAGCGCCAAGCCGGCGTTCGTCCTGGGACACAGCGGCGGTGCGGTGATCGGACTGGCGCTGGTCGAGCGCCATCCCGAGCTGGTGCAGACGTATGTGGCGCACGAGCCTCCTCTGGTTGAGCTTCTCCCGGAGGGAGATGAGCGCCGCAATGACGGCCAGAAAATCTATGACACCTACCTGAAAGAGGGTGCCGGCGCGGCGATGGAGCAGTTCATGTCCACCGCGGGCCTGGATGAGTCGGTGGCGCCGGCCGAAATGAGCCCCGAGGCACAGGAATTCATGGCGCAACAGATGGCCAGCATGGAGCAAAACCTCGATTTCTTTTTCGCTCACTACCTACTGCCGATCACCAGCTACTCGCCGGATTTCGCCGCCCTGCAAGGGGCATCGACCCAGGTGGTGGTGGGAGTTGGCGAAGACTCTGTCGGTCAGGAGACCTACGAAACCGCGCTCGCGCTGGCCGAGCGCCTGGGGACGGAGGCCGTGGTCTTCCCCGGTGACCACATCGGCATGGCCACGTTTCCTGAGGAGTTCGCTGAGAACGCTGCACGACGTGCTCCAGGCAGACTAGCGTATCCAGCCATCGTGCCAGAGAGCGGATGTCGCGACTCGTTCATGATGTCTTTGGACTACGGGACCGAACTTCAACCTCGACGGCACGAGCGCCATTCAAGGAGGCACGCATGCCAGGACCATTGACCGATGCGGAGCGTGACGCGTTCCTCGCCGAGCCGCACGTCGCCGTCCTGAGCGTTGCCCGGGACGGCGACCGCCCGCCGCACACCTCTCCGGTCTGGTATCACCACCAGCCAGGCGGCAACGTCACCTTCTTCACCGGGACCCAGGGCCAAAAGTCGCGCAAGGCCGAGCTGATCGAGCGGGCGGGCGTCGTCAGCCTCTGCGTCCAGCAGGAGACGTTTCCCTACAAGTACGTCACCATCGAGGGCACGATCGTTCAGATCGACCGGCCGCCGACCGCCGAGCAGGCCCTTGCCATCGTCCGACGCTACCTCCCCGAGGCGCAGGCGCGGGGCTTCGTCGCGGCCGAGCTCGACCACCCGACCGGAGAGTTCGTCCTCTTCTCGGTCCGCCCCGATCACTGGCACAGCCTCGATTTCAGCGACCTACCGGGATAATCCCGTCTCGTCGGTCCATCCTGGGCGCCAGGTGACGAGATGTGGGTAGCGGGCGCAGCGGAGAAAGGGAGGCGGCCTGTGGGCAAGGTGATCGCTGGGATGACGATGTCGCTGGACGGCTTCGTCGCCGATGCGGATGGCAACGTCGACCGCCTCTACGCTGACCTGGCGGACCTGCGAGGAACGACGTACATGACCGACACGATCGCGGAGACCGGCGCCGTGATCATGGGGCGGAAGACATTCGAGATGGGCGACCCGGACTCGTACGTCGGCAATTACGAGTTCCAGGTGCCCATCTTCGTCCTCACGCATCATCCCCCACGGATCCCGCCGAAGCAGGACGACCGTCTCACCTTCACGTTCGTGGGCGATGGGGTCGCCTCAGCGGTCGCGCAGGCAACGGCCGCGGCCGGAGACAAGGTGGTTCAGGTCGTCGGAGGCGTCAATGTGATCCAGCAGTTGCTGCAAGCGGGGCTGGTCGACGAGCTCCACATCGACGTCATGCCGCTGTTCCTGGATGACGGTCTGCGCCTGTTCG
The DNA here is from genome assembly GCA_963724295.1 of uncultured Chloroflexia bacterium. Classification (GTDB taxonomy): domain Bacteria; phylum Chloroflexota; class Chloroflexia; order Thermomicrobiales; family UBA6265; genus JACCXM01. The sequence continues at coordinate 50,814 of CAVRUC010000002.1, forward strand.
AGCACGCCGCTCTAGACCGCATCGACCTCGAATCGATCGGCGTGGAAACCGTGGGCCAGCGAACCGGTCTTCGCTTCCGCATCGTCCGCTGAACAGCCGCCGTAGCAAGTACCGCCGCGCGTCACGGAGGACCTCGCCGGGCGCGCTCAACCAGTTGCGCTTGGCCTCCGCGCTGTTGACGGAGGCTTCCCCCTGCCATATCGTGCTGCGCCATGACCGGTAAGATCAGGTGAAAGTCAGCGCGGTCGAAACGCTGCGGCTCGGGGAGTTCCCGAACCTCCTCTGGGTGCGGGTGCACACCGATGAGGGCGTCACCGGTCTCGGCGAGACCTTCTTCGGGGCCGAGGCGGTCGAGGCCTACATCCACGAGTCGGTCGCGCCGTACCTGCTGGGGAAGGATCCCCTCCACATCGACAAGCACGCCCGCGCCCTGACGCCGTACGTGGGCTATGCCTCCGGCGGCGTCGAGGGGCGCGGCAACTCGGCGGTCGACATCGCCCTCTGGGACCTCTTCGGGCGCTGGGTCGATCAGCCGATCTACCAGCTGCTGGGTGGTCCCAGCCGGGAACGCATCCGCATCTACAACACCTGTGCCGGCTATCGCTACGTGCGGGCTCGCCCCAAGCAGGAGGTCGGCAACTGGGGACTGCCGGAGATGGCGGAGGAGGCCGAGGGGCCGTACGAGGATCTGGACGCCTTCCTGCACCGGGCCGGCGAGCTGGCGCTGAGCCTGCGCCAGCAGGGGATCACCGGCATGAAGATCTGGCCGTTCGACCCCTACGCCGAGGCGAGCGGCGGCCACGATATCTCCGCCGGCGATCTCGACCGGGCGCTGGAGCCCTTCCGCCAGATCCGCGCCGCGGTCGGGCTCGAGATGGACATCATGGTCGAGCTGCACGGGTTGTGGAACCTGCCCACGGCGCGGCGCATCGGGCGGGCGCTGGAGGAGTTCCAACCCTACTGGTACGAGGATCCCCTGCGCTCAGACAACCTGGATGCCCTGGCGACATTCGCCGCCGGTACCCACGTGCCGGTGACGTTGAGCGAGACGATCGCCACCCGCTGGGGGTTCCGCGAGGCGTTCGAGCGCGGGGCGGTCGGTATCGCCATGCTCGACGTCTCGTGGTGCGGCGGCATCTCGGAAGCGAAGAAGATCGCCACGATGGCCGAGGCGCACCAGCTGCCCGTGGCGCCGCACGACTGCACCGGACCGATCGTCCTGGTGGCCTCCACCCATCTCTCGATCAATGCCCCGAACGCGCTGATCCAGGAGACGGTGCGCGCCTATTACAGCGGCTGGTACCGCGAGCTGGTCACCACCCTGCCGGACATCGCGGACGGCACGATCGCGGCGCCGCCCGGCCCCGGTCTCGGCACCGAGCTTCTCCCGGATCTGCACCTGCGGCCCGACGCGCATGTCCGCACGAGCGCGCTGTAGGCACTGCCTCAGAGACGCAATTTCAATGAATTACGCGGGCGAGCAAGTGATCTTGCGCTTGACGACCGTGTGCCCGCCGCCGAGGATTCAGGTCCTGAATGCCGGCGGCGCGCCCCAGGATCGGGAGCGCATGCAGCGCCGGCATCGTGTTGATACTCCGAGGAGGATGCTCAGCGTGGCGAAGGATTCCCGAATCTCTCCGGTGCCCCTTGGCAAGGCGACGTTCCTCGACTCGCCCCGATGCGACGATCTCGATACGCTGGATGCCGACGTGGCCATCATCGGCGTGCCGTTCGGTTACCCGTATGACCTGGCGGGCCTCACGTCGCCATCCAGCTCCGCGCCGGCCGCGCTGCGCGAGGCGTCTGTCCGCCATGTGCCATTCCTGCACCACTACGATTACGACTTCGGCGCGGACCTCTTCGCCGGCCGCGAGGTACGCATCGTCGATTGCGGCGATGTGGCGATGAAGCCCGGTGACTTTGCCGGCAACGCCGCCGCCACCACGACCGCCGTCAAGGCGATTCTCGCCCGCGGCGCGGTGCCGATCGTGCTTGGCGGCGATCACGCCATCCCGATCCCGGTCTTCCGCGCCTATGAGGGGCAGGAGCCGATGGTGGTGGTTCAGCTCGACCAGCACATCGACTGGCGCGAGGAGCGCAACGGGGTCACGCAGGGGTTGAGCAGCACCATGCGCCGCGCCTCGGAAATGCCGTGGGTCAGCGGCATGGCGCAGATCGGATTGCACGCCGTCGGCAGCGCCCGGCAGCAGGAGGTTGACGACTCGCTCGCCTATGGCAGCGTGCAGGTCCGCGCCGAGGAAGTCCATGAGATCGGCGTCGATGCTGTCCTCGAGCGCATCCCGCGGTCGGACCGCTATTACATCACCTTCGACGCCGATGGGCTCTTTGCCCCACTGGCACCGGGTGTCCTCAGTCCTGGCTTCGGTGGCCTCACCTACTACGAAGCCTCGAACCTGTTGCGCGGCGTAGCCCGCAAGGGCAAGATCGTCGGCTACGACATCGTCGAGATCGTTCCCTCGGTCGACGTCGCGAATATGACGAGCCAGGTCTGCGCCCGCCTGACGCTGAATCTCATCGGCGAGATGGCCCATCAAGGACAGATCGGTCGCAAGGCGTAGCTGACCTGCCAACGCCGGCGACGCCCGCGCCCGGCGTGCCGCGAGAGGAGGGCGTTTCGTGGCGCGATTCGCGCGAGTGAGGGGATCGATTACCTGTGCCTAAGGTGCTCTATCGGAGACTCGGAGACGGTCATCAACCGGTGGTTGCGAACTGCACCTGCTCGGCATCCTCGACAACCTGCGAGGCGCGCAAGACTTCGAAGCGGACAACGCCGCCGTCCTCGCCAAAGTCGGCGATCACGCCCGGTCGGACTTCGTCGCTCTCTCGGATCGGCGCATCCCGCAATGTGATGACCAACGAATCAGTCTCGCGATCGTAGATCACCTTCATGGCAAAGTCGTCTTCAAATACCTGGCGACCTGCGAGGTCTTGTAGAGCGTGATGACCGCCCGCTCCTCTGGCGTTTCTTCGACCACCACACGGAGCAGCATCTCGCGCCCAAATGAACGTCAAAGTATCGGCGCATCAGGACCACCCTCTGTGGTGGATCGATGACCGAGAGCTCGGGCGCCGCGATGGATTGCTCCACCTCACTTGGTCAAATAGTCGATCCGCCTGCGCCAATAGTGCGTGCGAAGTCCCGCGTAACGGCTTCACTCGCTCCTCGCTCTCAACTCCAGAGTAACCGTTCCTGCCACCTAAGACGTATCGCCGATGCAGCTCCGTGTTTTGCTGAAGGCGATTCAACATCGTGAAACGCCGGAGGGAATAGCTAACCTCACAGGCGGTATCGAGCGGATTCCGTCTTCGTCCCCAATGAGCTCTGGTGCGGCGTCCTGGGGCTCGTAGCCGAGGACGCGGCGGGCGTGCTCGATGTCCCAGAAGCGGCGGGGGTTGTTGGAGATGCCGTAGACGAGGACCCAGGGCTCGTTCGTCAGGAGCGATTTCTCGATCAGCTGCACGCAGTCGCGCTCGCTCAACCAGACGGCGCGCATCCGCCGCCGCAGGGCCAGTGTCTCCGGTCTGCGGTCGGTCATGTCGGCCCAGAGCTGGTTGGGGTGGGACGGGTGGCCGGGGTCGCGGGTGCCGCCGATGCGCAGGCAGACGACGGAGAGCCCATGCTGATCGACGTAGTGCCGGCCAAGCGCCTCGCCGTAGACCTTGGAGACGCCGTAGAGGGAGTCGGGCCGGATCTCGGCGGTGTGGTCGTAGACCCGGTCATCGTCGAGATCGTACAGCGCCGGCGCCGCCTGTAGCTCGTAGGTGCCGATGGCGTGGTTGGAGGAGGCGAACACGACCCGCGGCACCTCGGCCCGGCGCGCCGCCTCGAAGACGTTGTAGGTGCCGATCAGGTTCGATTCCAGCACTGCTTCCCAGGCGGAATCGACCGCACTCGTCGCGGCCAGGTGGACGATGGCATCGATACCGGCGCAGGCTGCAACCAGAGCGTCGAGGTCGCCGATGTCGGCCACGATGTCCGCGTTGGGACCGGCGCTGCGAGCCAGACCGACCGGATCGAACTGGCTGCCGGGAGCGCGCCAGGCGTTCATCACGAACCCGCCGATCAGACCGTTCGCCCCCGTGACCAGCACCCGCGGCCGGGTTTGGCTACCGGTCTCACCGGGGCCGTTGCGAGATCCATCATCCGCACTCGAGCTCATCGTTCCGCCCTTTCCTGACGAGGGTGAGGGTTCGCTGCGCTCACGGTGACAGGGTAGTTACTCGCTACGCTCGTGGCTGGCAGCGAGAACGATGACCCCGCCATCCTGCCACCCCGACACCCTGCGACCCCGCCACCCATCACCCATCGCCCACCACCCCCACCGCACTCGGGCCAGGCGTGATGATCAGCAGCCGCGCCGGACCATCGCCGGTGTTTTCCGCCTGATGAGGGAAGCAGCCGTCCCAGACCAGGTAATCGCCCGGTCCCAGATCGGCGACGAAGTCGCCTTGCCGCAGCCGGATCGTCCCTTCCAGCACCAGATGATGCTCTTCACCGGCATCGGACATCAGCCCCGACGCCGATCCGGGAGGCGCCATCCCTTCCACGATGCGCAGACCGCGCGCAAAGCCGCCATCGACCTCTTCCAGGCGGATGCCGTCGGGAGTGGTCTGCACCCGCCGCTCGTGCCGGCGCACGATGCGCGGCGCCGGGGCGGCGTCGACCAGGAGCCACGTGATCGGAACCTCGAAGACGTCGGCGATCGCCGCCAGGGTCTCCAGCGATGGCGAGGCCTTGTCGTTCTCGACCTGCGAGAGGTAGCCGACGTTGAGGTCCGCCAGCTCTCCGACCTGGGCCAGCGTCAGCCCGCGGTCAGTTCGCAGCCGCCGCACCTGGGCGCCGACCAGGGGCCGCCTGCGGGTCCGCGACGCTTCGTTGCGTTCGCTCATGGATTTTGCTTACTCCAAACTATGTTGACAAAGCAACCGAGCGGCGTATGATTGTCATCAGCAATGTAGTTTGCTGAAGGGAAATAGACAACCCCATCGAGCAATCGCACCGCGGATGGACGTTGAGAGGGTAAAGAGAGAATGACCATGACCTTGAACTTGAAGTTGCCAGCGATCCCTGAATCGCACCGTGACCTGCTCGATAACAACCAGGTCGCCATCGTCGCCACCATCGGACCCGACGGCTCGCCGCAGGTGACCGCGAGCTGGTTTCTGGCCGAGGAGGACGGGACGGTGAGGATGTCGCTCAACACGGCCCGCCAGAAGGTGAAGAACCTGATGCGCCGCCCGGAGAGCACCCTGTTCTTCATGGATCCGGCCAATCCCTACCGCACGCTCGAGATTCGGGCCCGTGCCGAGATCGAGCCCGACCCGGACTACGTCTTCGCCGACCGGGTAGGCGCCAAATACGGTGGCGCCGATGTGCGCACGATGGACCAGCCCGGACAGACCCGGGTGGCGATCACGTTCGTTCCAGTCAAAGTCAATACATTCGGCTAATCGCCGGCGATCATCGCCCGGCTCGCGAAAGGATTCACACGCTTCATGACAGACCTGCAACCCTCCATCCCGGCGGGAGCCCACATCGGCCACGTCCACCTCAAGGTGGCCGATCTCGATCGCGCCGTCGACTTCTATCGACGCGGTCTCGGGTTCGAGCTCATCACCCGCTTCGGTAACCAGGCCGCCTTTCTCTCGGCCGGTGGCTATCACCACCACATCGGACTCAACACCTGGGAGAGCCAGGGCGGAGCTCCGCCTCCGCCGGGGTCGACCGGGCTCTATCACTTCGCCATCAACTACCCCGAGCGGCGGGACCTGGCCGCTGCCCTCAAGCGCCTTCTCGATAACGGCTGGGGGATCGATGGCGCGTCCGACCATGGCACCCACGAGGCGATCTACCTGCACGATCCGGATGGCAACGGCATCGAGCTGGCCTGGGACCGCGACCCTGCCCTGTGGCGTCGTGGTGGCGAGATCATCTTCGACCGCAAGGCGCTCGATTGGGCCGGTCTGATGGCCGAGCTCGACGACACGGCACCGACCGAGATCCTGGCCGGACTTGCCCGCTACCAATAGGCCTGCTTGCGGCGTGGCCCCCATTCTGCGTGACTATCATCCGTGGTTGATGGACAGCGGTGGCTTCCGGGCAGCGACAGCTACAGTCTGGCCGCGGTTCGGGTCACTGCCTCCACCATCACATCGTCCAGGACCGCACCTCGCGGTGATCGGAAGTTCCACCGAGTGGACTTTTGACGCGCACCCGGGGTCGATTGAACTATTGAAGAGAGAGATAGATGAACTGTCCCGTTGACGGAAGCGAACTTCGCATGACCGAGCGACAAGGCATCGAGATCGACTACTGCCCCCAGTGCCGGGGCATCTGGCTGGACCGCGGCGAGCTGGACAAGGTTCTCGAGCGGTCGGCACAGCCCGCCTACCGCGATGAGCGCGAGCAATCGGCACCACCGCCGTTGCGCGACGAGCGCGATCGGTACGACGACGATCGCCCGTACCGGGGTCAGCCCTCCAGTGGGAAGAGCAAGCGCCGCTCGCTCCTCGAGGACCTGCTCGATTTTGGCTGATCCGGCGCTGGCGTCACGCCGCAGCCGATAGGACCGCCGATCCGGAGATCTCGGAAATTCGGGTCTCGCGCTCCTGCTCGTGCTGTTGGTTATCATCGGCCGCGCTCCGCTATCGACCATGCGCGAGGCACGCGCCGGCCTCGCTGAGTTGGTGCTGACCAGTAGTGGCGGAGACCATCTTCGTCGAGCAGAAGGACACTTCCGCGCTCTGGCGGCCACCGCCCGCGAGCTTGAGGAGTTCGAACCTGGTCCCACCCCGGGATGAATGCTTCATACACGATCTCCCTGCACAAGAAATGCAGCAAGCCGCGCACCCATCATGCACGGACCTCTGTCAAGCTCCACGCCGAGGCTGAGCGCCTTCAATCCTTGGTATTGATGCTCTTGACCAGCCCGCGGATCTGCTGACGGGCCGAGAAAGAGTCCGCGGCCCGGCGGCGAGGCAACCTTGGTACGATGTGCCGAGGATAAAGGGCGCCGGGCCGCGGATCCCGCTTCGTAAGAGCCAGTGTCTTGACCGCAGGAAGGGCATGATGAGCGTGGGTAGTAGTCCCGGTCACGTGCGGCACGAATCTCACGCCGAGAGCGAACAGAGCTCGGTCGATCCTCCAGCCGAGCCCATCCGCACGCCAGGTTCTCACGTGCTTGTGACGAAGACGCAGATCGAGCTCCCCGTCGCCACGATTCTGAAAGTCCTCGTCACGATCGGGTTGCTCCTGATCCTCGGCCAAATCTGGCAAATCCTGCTTCTGGTCTTTATCGGGTTGTTCGTTGCCATGGTCCTGGCCCGACCCGTTTCATGGCTGCAAGCACGCGGGTTACCGCGCGGGATCGCCATCTCGCTCGTGCTCGGAACCGTAATCGGCATCGTCGTGATCGTTCTCTGGTACGTGACGCCGGGGCTCGTCACCGAATTGCGCGAGTTCTGGATCCGGTTGCCGAACTACGTCGAAACCGCGCTGGCTTTGACCGCCAGCCGCTGGCCCGACTTCTACGAGCAGGCCGTGGCATGGGCCGAGGATCAACAGAGCGGGCTGAACAGGGGTGGCTTTGATGTGCGGAGCGTGCTCTCGCAGGGTCGGGATCTCATTACGGGGTTCTTCAACGTCCTTCTCATGCTGATCATCGCCGTCTACATCCTTGCCGACGAGGGCAGGTCCCTGGAGGGGATCTACCAGTGGATGCCGCATCATCATGCCAGCAAACTGCGGCGCACGTTCCCTGCCGTAACCAATGTCGTCAACGCGTATGTCGTCGGCCAGGGAATCAACTCGACATTGTTTGCTCTCTTTTCACTGATCCTGCTCACTGCCTTGAACGTGCCCTCGGCTGTCGTCCTGGCCCTGATCGCGGCGATCGGTGACGCGATCCCGCAGATAGGGGTAACCCTGGCGACGATTCCGGCGGTGCTCCTCGCCTTGACCCAATCCCTCGAAGCTGCCCTTATTGTCCTGGCCGGCTACTTCATTTATCAGCAGGTCGAGAACTACGTAACCTCGCCTCGGGTATTCAGCCGCACGCTGCAACTGCGTCCCCTGGTGACACTCCTCGCCGTCCTCATCGGTGGCAAGCTGCTCGGGATAATTGGGATCCTGTTCGCCTTACCAGTGGCTGCCGCCATTCCGACGGTCGCCGCAATCTGGTTGGAGGACGACACCAGGGCCGCGTAGTGCGGCGCACGTGGGCCGCGCGGACGGCTTGCCAGGCAATCAACCGGATCGTCGTCGGATCACCGAAGCGTGCGCCGGCGGTGCCGCCTGGGCCACGTCGACTCGACCTCGACAAGAAGTAGCGGGGAGGTCTTTACCTCCCCGCCCACTCCGTTCCCTATCGCTAGACTGCGTTGGTAACTAGCGGTGCGCGCGGCGTCGCCGGCGACGATTATCGTCACGCCGCCGATCGTCCCGGCCACCGCCGCCACTTCCGTGATCATCGCCGTGCTCTCTCTCCCTGGCTGAGGCGCCTGTCAGGCTAGCCAGCCCCAGGCTGGTGGCGAGCAGCGCTGCCCCCAGCTGGACAACGTCTCGCCGTGTCCGCGGCTGCTCTTGATCGGTATAGATCTCGTTTTCCATCATCCTGGACTTCTCCCGATCTCTGGTGAGCGCGCCGTTCCGATCCCGCCCGGGTGGTTCGGCATCGACTCGTAAATCCAACGTTCTTAGTCTGCGCCCGGGCGCGTCGGTTGAACACGGACTTTCGGTGCGATCCTCGCTCCGTATTAGGCCGGTGTCGATTCCGACCAAAGTCGGATGCGGCATCCACGACATTGCCATTCACGGTGCTCTGGACCTCCGTGTGCTACGTGGCACGGATATGCTGATCGCCAACGACTGGTGGAGGAAAAGTCCCCGATGGAAGCGATTCCGCACGAAACAGAGCTCATCGCCACCATTGCCGTCGGGTTGAGCGCCGCGTTTGTCGGTGGTCTGATCGCGCATCGCTTCCGCTTACCAACCCTCATCGGGTACTTGCTTGCTGGCGTGGCCCTTGGCCCATTCACCCCTGGCTTCGTGGCCGACACTCACCTGGCGCCACAGCTCGCCGAGATCGGTGTGATCCTGCTCATGTTTGGCGTGGGCAACCATTTCTCGATCGGCGATCTCCTTGCCGTGCGTCGCATCGCAGTGCCCGGAGCCATCGGTCAGGTCGCTTTCGCCACCACCCTCAGCTTCGCGCTGACCCGGTTGTGGGGCTGGGACGTTGGGGCTGGCCTCGTCTTTGGCCTTGCGCTGTCCGTGGCCAGCACCGTCGTCCTCTTGCGGGCTCTGGAGGCGCGGGGTCAGCTCGCGACGGATGCGGGGAGAGTGGCGGTCGGCTGGTTGCTCGTCGAGGATCTGATCACGGTCGTGGTCCTGGTGCTCCTGCCAGCGCTCGCTCCGTTTCTGCAGCCGGAGACGCCTGGTCTGGCTGGCGCCCCGGATCTGGGCGCTCTCGGCGTCATCCTGCTCCTGACATTCGCCAAGGTGGCGGTGTTCATCGGACTCATGCTCGTCGGCGGTGTGCGCGTGATCCCCTGGATCCTGCGCCGTGTGGAGGCGACCGGCTCCCGCGAGCTCTTCATCCTGGCGATCCTGGCCATCGCCCTCGGCATCGCCTACGGCGCGGCAGAGCTCTTCGGCGTCTCATTCGCTCTCGGTGCGTTCGTGGCTGGCGTCGTCGTCAACGAATCCGAGTTCAGTCACCGCGCCGCGGAGGAAGCGATGCCGATGCGGGACGCCTTTGCCGTCCTCTTCTTCGTCTCGGTCGGGATGCTGATCGATCCGGCCTTCCTGGTGGCCGACATCGGGCGCATCCTCGCCGTAGTGGCGATCATCATGGTGGGGAAGGGCGTCGCGGCGCTGGTGATTGTCCGGCTGCTGGGCGGAGCGACAGAGACGGGGCTGGTCGTCGCGGCGGGTCTCTCCCAGGTGGGGGAGTTCTCGTTCATCCTCGCCACCATGGGCATGGCGCTCGGTCTCCTCCCGGTCGAGGGAAACAATCTCATTCTGGCCGGCGCCCTCGTCTCGATCACCCTCAATCCGCTGCTTTTCGCGGCGGTCGAGCCGTTGCGCGACCGAATGATGCGTCGATCCCAACTCCCCCAGCAGGTCAGCAACGCCTAGCGCGCGCCACGGGACAGCTCCAGGCAATCATCGCCACCGGCATCTGGTCCACCTGAGGAAATGGGAAACGAGCTACTGTGCGGGCGCCGGAACTCCCACGGACGTCGGCGCCGGTGATTCCTGCTCCACGCGCCGCTGGGGCAACGTGCGGCGGGCGCCGTCGGCGAGGGCGGCGAAGAGGAGCGCCATCAGCGCGGCGTGGCTGAGCGTGCTTGCCAGCGAGAGGCGAGAGAAAATGACGAACGCGCCGGCGGCCGCCTGGGCGATGACGAACACGAACGCCCAGACACTGATGCGGTAGAGATCCGGGCGCGCTGCCTTGAATCGCCGCGACCAGACCACCAGCCAGGCCACCAGCCCGAGCGCGATCAACGCCGCCAGGCGATGGCTCCAGGCGACGGCGACGCCGGGGCTCGAGAGATCGGGGAGCAGCGAGCCATTGCAGAGCGGCCACGTGTAGCAGGCGAGCTCCGCGCCGGAGTGGCGCAGATAGGCGCCGATGTAGGCCGTGACGACCGCCCAGAGCAGGGAAACCCAGGCCAGACTCCGGTACCCCGATGGCACCGCGCGGGTGGCGGCCGCGGAGATCGGCGTGGTCTCCCAGAGCACGCGCATGACCAGGAAGACCAAGGCAAAGCAGACCAGGGAGATGCCGAAGTGCGACGCCATCACCGGCGGCGTCTGCGGATACTTCACCGCCCAGGCGCCCATTCCCGATTGCAGGACGAGCGTGAACAGTGTCAGTGGGATGAGTGCTTTCAGCTCGGGATAGCGGCGGCGCAGCGGAAAGGCGGTCACTGACATGCCCAGGATGAGCAGACCTTCGACGCCGGTGACGAGCCGGTGGGAGTACTCGACCATCGTCTCGAAGGCGTACTCGGGGATGAACTCGCCGTGGCAGAGCGGCCAGGACGTGCCGCACCCCTCGCTCGAGCCGGTATTGGTCACGGTCGAGCCCATCAGCAGCACGATGAACATGCCGACCGTCGCCGCCACCGCCAGCCATTTCGCCGCTCGTTTCATGGGAGGAAGTGTAGCGGGTGGTGGGGGTGTCGCTGCGCTCAAGGGGGCGCTGCGCTGAGGGGGGCGGCCGCAAGCGGCCTGAGGGGGGATGAGGGGGAGAAGGACGAAGGGCGAGGAACGCTCTGGTCGTGCTCCTCGTCTCCCTCATCCCCCTTGAGCGAAGCGACCCCCTTTCTCCCCCCTCAGCGAAGCGCCCCCCTCTTACTCTCTCGCCAGCACCTCCCGCGCCTGAGCCTTGTCGATCTGCATCTGGGCGATGAGATCGTCGAGGGAGTCGAAGCGGGCGTCGGGGCGAATGCGCTCCAGGAGATCGGTGGCAAGCGTCTTCCCGTAGAGGTCGCCGTCGAAATCGAGCAGGTGCGTCTCGACCATGCGCTCCCCGCCATCGACGGTCGGCCGGCTGCCCACGTAGGCGATCGCTGGTCGGGATGTTTCATCGCCTGGCAGCCAGCCCCACGCGGCGTAGATGCCGTCCGCCAGCGGCGCCAGCCCGTCGGGCGGGACGACGTTAGCGGTTGGGAATCCAATCTCGCGTCCCAGGTGCTGACCGTGGACGACCTCGCCGGCCACGCGGAACGGGCGCCCCAGCAGGCGCCGCGCCGTGGCGACGTCGCCGTTCATCACCGCGGCGCGCACGCGCGAGGAGGAGACGACTTCCGTACCGTTCGTCAGCCGGGGTACGGCGACCACGCGAAACCCGAGGTCGGCCCCGATCTGTGCCAGGCGCTCGACTGTCCCGGCGCGGTCCTTCCCCAGCGCGAACCCCTCGCCGACCCACAGCTCGCGCAGCCCGGTCTTCTCCTTCAGCCATGCCATGAACTCCTCCGGCGACCACCGCGAGAGCTCCGGGGTGAAGGGGACGACCACGATCTCGTCGAGACCGGCCTCGGCGAGCTGCGCCATCTTCTCTTCGGGCGTCGAGATGCGGCCGGAGAACGCCTCAGGTCGCAGCACTGCCGCTGGGACCGGCTCGAAGGTGACGCCGGTGACGGGGAGATCGAGCTCCTGACCCCGCTGCACCGCCTGATCGAGCAGGCGACGATGCCCGCGGTGGACACCGTCGAAGGTGCCGATCGTGACGACGCGTTCACGAGGGGGGAGAGGGGGGAAGGGGGGTCGCTTCGCTCCCGGGGGGATGAGGAGACGGACGACGGAGGAGGCGTGCTTTCGTCGTGCTCCTTCTCCCCCTCTTCCCCCCTCAGGCCGCGTGTGGCCGCCCCCCTCAGCGTAGCGCCCCCCTCGGCAACGACCTTGCGCGGACGCCAGCCGGAGCCGTCAGGCGTGGCCTCGCCGGTGCCGAGCCACTCGCCAGCAGCGTCATAGACCCGGATGGGACCTGAGACAGGGTGGTCGGCGGGGATCGGCGAGCCCTGTCGCCAGTGGCGCGAGGCATCCTCGTCGAGGACGAGCGCCGGCCACGTTTCCACCGGAATATCGGGGTGCATAGCCACCCAGGGCCAGGACCAGGGAAGCTCGACCTGCGTCAGCTCCTCGATGGTGATGGCCTGGCAGAGATGGAACGGACCGGCGCGCAGCCGGACGAGATTGGAGAGGTAGGCGCCGGTCCCCAGTTCTGCTCCGAGATCGCGCGCCAGGGCCCGGATGTAGGTCCCTTTCGAGCAATCGACGAGCAGGGTCGCGACGGGAGGGTTCCACTCCAGCATCTCCAGGCAGGAGAACGTCACGGGTCGCGGCGAGCGAGGGATCTCCTCACCGCGGCGCGCCAGATCGTAGAGCTTCTGGCCACCGACCTTGATCGCGGCGTGCATCGGGGGTACTTGCTCGCCGGAGCCGCGAAAGCGCGCCAGCACCGCTTCGATAGCGTCCGCGGTCAGCTCCGCGGTACCGGCGATACGGGTGACACGACCCTCGATATCGTGGCTGTCGGTCTCGACGCCGAAGGTCACGTCGGCCAGGTAGGTCTTGGAGGCGTCGTTGAGGAATTCCAGCGTCTTCGTGGCCATGCCAACCGCGAGCGGCAGCACCCCGGTCGCGGCCGGATCGAGGGTACCGGCGTGGCCGATCCGCTTTTCACCTAGCAGACGGCGGGCGCGGGCCACGACGTCGAAGCTGGTCCAGCCGGCGGGCTTGTCGATGACGAGGTAACCGTGGAGGGAGGGGGAGTCGCTGCGCTCAGGGGGTGGCAGCCGCTTCGCGGCTTCAGGGGGAGCCGTCCGCTTCGCAGACTCAGGGGGTGCCGGTCGCTCCGCTCCCTCAGGGGGTGTTAGTCGCTGCGCTCCCGCAGGGGGTGAAGGAGAACGAGTAAGACTGCCGTCGGTCTCGTCTTCCCCTGAGCCGAAGGCGACACCCCCTGAGGCGGTGAAACCGCCGCCACCCCCTGAACGAAGTGACACCCCCGAGGCGAAGCCGGCACCCCCTATCCCCCTACAACAACGGCGTCCGGCTCCGGGATGGCGGCAACGAGCTCGGCGACCTTCGCGATGAAGGCCTGCTTCTCCGCCTCGCCGCCCTCGAGGTGCGCCCCCGCGGCGCGCGGATGACCGCCGCCGCCGAACTCGGCGGCGATGGCGGCCACGTCGAGATTCTTCTCCAGTCCGCGCAAGCTAACCCGCCAGCCACGTTCGTCCTCGTCCTGATAGAGGATCACGGCCACGCGAGAGCCCTGGGTGCCGGACAGGAAGTTGACGATCCCCTCGGCCTCGACCATCTCGGCGCCGCACTGCTGGAAGCCTTTGCGGGTCATCTCGGTCCAGATGATCGGGCCGTTCCAATGGATATTGTGCAGGGCGTGCTCCCAGAGACAGATGGTGGAGCGCGGCTTGAGGCGGAAGAGCTGGTCGACGACCGGCTCCAGCTCGGCCCCGCACTCGACGAGCTCCGCCACGGTGCGGATGGTATGGGGCGTGGTGGACGGGGTGCGCAACCCGAGCGTATCGCCGTAGATGCCGGCCAGCAGGTTGCGGGCCATATCCGGGGTCATCGCGGTTCGCCAGAGCTTCAGCACCTCGGCGACGATCTCCGCCGATGACGATGCCTCCGGCTCGACGATGTTGACGTCCCCGAAGCGGTCGTTCGTGATGTGGTGATCGATATTGACGATGGGGAGGTTTCCAGCGAGACGAGAGGGATCGTCCTTGGCGAAATTGCCGAGTCGCCTGCGGTCCGCGCAGTCGATCAAGCAGAGCATGTCGTAGGCAGGCAGCTCGTCCCGGCCGTAGACCAGAACCGACTCGACCCCCGGCAGGAATGTCAGATTCGACGGGAAATCGCCGTCGGAAATGAGTGGATAGGCGTCGACGCCGTACTCGGCAAGGGCGAGCCGCATCGCCAGCGGAGAGGACATGCCATCGGCATCGACGTTCTGATGCATTGGCATCAGGACGGTCTTGGCGCCACGCAGCAGGACGAGCGCCGCCTCGGCGTCGGCGGGATCGATGGCCCAGGAGTCGTTCACACCTCACCGTCCGAAGTCGTGGAGTCGTGGAGATCGTTGCCGCTGGCAGGAGTCGTGGAGAAGAGTTTTGCTTCTCGACTCCGCGCCTTCTCGCCTTCTCGACTCAATTCGCGCAGGGTCCGATCGATCTCTTCAGCGTGCTCCATCGAGCGGTCGTCCCGGAAATCGAGGTCAGGAATGATACGCGTGCGCATGCGCGGCTTGAGATGACCGCGGATGAACCCGGCCGCGCCGCGCAGTGCCGTAATGGTCTCCTTGCGTTCGCCATCGGTGCCCAGAACGGAGACGTAGATCCGCGCCGAGCGCAGATCGGGCAGCACCTCGACGCGGGTGACGGTCCAGAAGCCGAGCCGCGGATCGTCGATCTCGGAGCGGATGATGTCGACCACCTCCTCGCGGAGGAACTCGCCCATCTGTTGCGTGCGCCGGGTCATGGTGACCTCCGGAAGTCGGACAGTCGGTGAGTCGGTGAGTCGGTAAGTGAAGGGCTTTGGTCCCGCTTACTTACCGACTCACCGACTTGCCGTCTTACCGACTACGTTCGCGCTACCTCTTCGCTATGGAAGAACTCGACCTGATCGCCGACCTGGAGATCGTTGAAGCCCTCCAGGCCCAGGCCGCACTCGTAGCCGGCCGCCACTTCGCGGACATCGTCCTTGAAGCGCTTGAGAGACTTCACCGCCCCTTCGTGGACCACGGTGCCGCTGCGCAGCACGCGGGTGCGGCTGTTGCGGGTGATCCGGCCATCGAGCACGTAGAGCCCGGCGACCATGTCGCCGCCCGGCAGCTTGAAGGTCTCGCGCACTTCCGCGTAGCCATCGGTCACATCCTGGAAGACGGGCGCCAGGAGACCGGTCATGGCCGCCTTCACTTCGTCCAGCAGGTTGTAGATGATGTTGTAGAAACGGATATCGACGCCAGAGGCGTCGGCCGCCCGCTTGGCGGCAACGTCGGGCCGCACGTTGAAGCCGATGATGATCGAGTGGGTGGCGGTGGCCAGGCTGACGTCCGACTCGCCGATGGCCCCGGTGCCGGCGTAGGTGATGCTCAGCTGGACCCCTTCCGGCACCTCCTCGTTGAGCTTGAGCAGCGCCGTCTGGATAGCCCCGAGCGATCCGGAGACGTCCGCCTTCAGGATCACGCGCAGCTCGGCCACGCCACCTTCGCTGATCTCCTTCGAAAACTCGGTCAGCTTGAAGGAGCGGTCAGCGGACAGCGACTCGGCACGGCGCTCCGCGGTGCGCCGCTCGGCGACCTCGCGGGCCAGCTTCTCGTCGGTGAAGACCATGAACTGGTCGCCCGCCTGGGGCGCTTCGAGTAGACCCAGGATCTCGACCGGCATGCTTGGCTCGGCGCGGCGAATCTTGCGGCCACGGTCGTCGAACATGGCCTTCACGCGGCCCCAGGTCCCGCCCGCCACGACCACGTCGCGCGGGTTGAGCGTGCCGCTCTGCACCAGCAGCGTCGCTATCGGGCCGCGGGTGCGGTCGATCTTGGCCTCGACCACCACGCCGGAGGCGGGCTTGAGCGGATTGGCTTTCAGCTCATGCACGTCGGCGACGAGCGTGATGACCTCCAGCAGGTCATCGAGACCGAGCTTCTCCAGCGCGGAAACCTCGACAAAGGGAACGTCGCCGCCCCACTCCTCGGGCAGGACCTCCAGATCGGAGAGCTGTTGCTTGACGCGGTCAGGGTTGGCGGCCGGGAGATCGATCTTGTTGACCGCCACCACCATCGGCACCTGGGCCGACTTGATGTGCGCCACCGCTTCCCGTGTCGTCGGCATCACACCGTCGTCGGCGGCCACCACCAGGACCGCGACGTCGGTCGCCTGCGCCCCGCGAGCACGCATGGCGGTGAACGCCTCGTGGCCGGGGGTATCGAGGAAGGTGATCTTGCGCCCGTGAGCATCGACCTGGTAGGCGCCGATGTGCTGGGTAATGCCGCCGGCCTCTCCCTCCGCCACATTGGCGGAGCGAATCGCGTCGAGCAGCTTGGTCTTGCCATGGTCGACGTGTCCCATGATCGTAACCACCGGCGGCCGCGTCCGGGCCTCGGGATCGCTCTCAGCCTCGGTGCGGCGCGTCTCGAAGCTGTCGCCTTCGCCGGTGAGATCCGACTCCTCCGGATTGGTCTCCCAGCCAAGCGCCTCCGCCACGCGAGCTGCCGTCGCGTAATCGACCTGCTGGTTGATCGTCGCCATCATGCCGAGCTTCATCAGCTCCTTGATGACTTCGACGCCGGTGGTCTGCAGCCGCTCGGCCAGCTCGCCGAGGGTGAGCACCGAGGGCAGGGTGACTGGTTCGCGCACGATCGGCGCGGTGCGCCGCACGGCGACGGTGCGGGCTCCGCCGCGGCCGCCCTTGCCGCGACCACCCTTGCCGCCGGGGCGCCGGGATCCGGCGGGACGCCGACCTTGATACGTACTTGCCATTAGCGATGCTCTCCTTCTGTCCTTGCCAATATCGGCGCCGTGCCCGCGGCCGTCGAGGTCTCCAGGGGCAGTGTGGCCGCGTAGCGGCGCAACCGTTCGAGTGTCTCCGTATCGATCTCTACATTCAATGCTCGGGCCAATAACCCGGAGGCAAGCGCTTTCTCCCAACAGGCGGCCTGCCCACAGAGGTAGGCGCCCCGTCCGTTGCGGCGCCCGGTGGGATCGGGCTCCACCTGTCCTTCCGGACTGCGCACGATGCGGTACAGCCCGCGCTTGGCGTCGTGCCCACGGCAGGCGATGCACATCCGCTGCGGGACGTGCTTCGCTCGAGGGGGGCGCTTCGCTGAGGGGGGCGCTGCGCTTGAGGGGGGCGGCCGCAAGCGGCCTGAGGGGGGAGTGGAGTACGACGAGAGGTTTCCTCTTCTTCTCCCCTCTTCCCCCCGGGAGCGCAGCGACCCCCCTCTCCCCCCTCTTCCCCCTTCACCCGCTACACCCCCTCGGCCGCCGCGGCGACCGCCACTGGCTCATCCTCGAGCGACAGCGGTTCGCCGCTCTCGAAATCGAAGCGGTGGCGCAGGTCGCGGTTGTAAAAGACTTCCAGGGCGGTCCCAGCCATATCGACATCGACGCTCATGCCGACCAGATCGGGAGCGAGTGGGCCGAACGTCTTGTCGCGGACCGAGATGGTGCCATCGGCACGGACCAGGCGAGGCTGGCGTCCCTGCCAGGAGAAGTCGTCGCTCTGCGAATCGGCCATGGCTGCCCGCGCCTGCCGCAACAGATCCTCGTCCATCTCCTGGAGCGCGGCCGGGTCCTTGATGTCGATGCGCCAGCCGGTCAGCTTATAGGCGAGGCGGGCGTTCTGCCCTTCCTTGCCGATCGCCAGCGACATCTGATCGGTCGGCACGATGACCGTGGCCACCTTGTTCGGCTCGTCCAGCGTGACCGATGACGGCTTCGCCGGCGACAGGGCGTTGGCGATGAACTGCGCCGTGTCGGACGACCATTCGATGACGTCGATCTTCTCGCCGTAGAGCTCGTTGACGATGTTCTGGATACGCACCCCACGCACGCCGACGCAGGCGCCGACGGGATCGACCTTCTCCTGCCGCGCGGCGACGGCGACCTTGGAGCGGAGACCCGGCTCGCGGGCGACCTCCATGATCTCGACCGCGCCGGAGAAGATCTCCGGGACCTCCTGCTCGAAGAGACGGCGAATGAGCCCCGGATGGGAGCGGGAGACGATCAATTGGGGACCGCGTTGGTCCTTGTTCACCTCGACCAGGAGCACCTTGACCCGCTGCCCGGGCCGGTACCGCTCGTTCGGTACCTGCTCGCGAGCCGGCATGACCGCCTCAGCCTTCCCTAGCTCGACGATGACGGCCCGCGGATCGGCGCGCTGCACGATGCCGTTCAGCACCTCGCCCTGCTTGTCGTGGAACTCGTCGTAGACCGAATCGCGCTCGTAATCGCGGATGCGCTGCAATACGACCTGCTTCACGGTCTGCGCGGCGATGCGGCCGAAGTTCTCAGGGGTGCGCTCGATGCGGATCTCGTCGCCGACCCGCGGATCGGGCGCGTACGTCATCGCCTCGGCCAGCGACATCTGGCTGAGGGGATCCTCGACCTCGTCGACCACCTCCTTGACGGCAAAGATGCGCATCGCGCCGGTGGTCTGGTCCACGTCGACGGCGACTTCCTCTTCGGTGTTCGCCATTTTCTTGTAGACACTCTTCAGAGCATGTTCGACCGAGGAGAGCACCGCCTCTTTGGGAATTCCCCGCTCGGCGGCAATCTGGGCGATCGCCGTGTAAAAGTCGCTCTTCATGCCCGCATTGCTCCTTTCCTGGGGCGCCGGCAGATGGGCGGCCCGCTGGCGGGATGGCAACCGCAACGTCGCGGCGCCGGAGCGCCTCATGGGCTCAGTTGACACGGTCGATGGGAAACGTGGTCTGGCCCCTGGCCCAGGGCGCTGGAACGGCCGCCCTGCGGCCGCATGCGTGCAGCGGCCTTTGAACACAAAAGAACGCGGGTTGTGGTCCCACGTTCCGCGGAAGGCTTGGTTCCAGCACAAATAATAGCATCGGGACACCGCCGCGACAACCTGACGATGGGTGATAGGTGATGGGTGATTACTCGCTTCGCGCCTGCGGACGCAAGTGGTGATAGGGTGGTTGTTCGCTGCGCTCACGGTGGCAGGGTCGCAGGGTGGCAGGACGAACGCTGCCCATCACCCTGCCACCCTGCGACCCCGCCACCCAACACCCACGTCGTATACTCCGGCTCCGGCGCGCCGGGCAGCCTCCCGCGCGGTAGGCACGAGACCCGGAGCCCAGTCCCCCGGTGCAATCGCTTTCCAACGGCAACAGTCCTCGCTCCGCCGCGCGCCAGTCGCCGTTTCGGTCGCCGCGCGTCTGGATCGGTGTCCCGGTCAGTCTCTTCTTCCTCTTCCTTGCCTTCCGCGGGCAGCATCCCGACGAGATTCGCGACGCGTTCTCCCGGGTCGACTGGCGCTCGCTGCCCCTGGCCTTGCTCCTTCTCTACACCGGGATCGCCATCCGCACCTACCGCTGGCACGTCCTGCTGCGTCCGGTGCACGACATCCCGACGCGTGACGTCTTCCCGATCATGCTCATCGGCTACGCCGCCAACAACGTCCTCCCCTTGCGGGCCGGCGAGCTGGTGCGCGCCTGGGTCCTGGAACAGCGCTACGGCGTGCGCAAGACGGCCGCGCTGGCCACCATCGCGGTCGAGCGCCTCTTCGACGGCGTGACCATGCTCCTCTTCGTCGGCGGGGCGGCGACCGTGGTCGGGCTCAATGCCGAGCTGCAACATGTCGCCATGGTGGCCGCCGCCATCTTTGCCGCGGCGATCGCCGGGATGGTCCTCCTCCTCGTTGGTGGCACATTGCGCGAGCGGCTGCTACGGCTCGTGCTCAGGCCGTTGCCCGACCGCCTGGAGGCACGTGTCGAGCGCATGGCCGAGTCGTTCCTGGCGGGACTGGGGGTCCTCACGCGGCGAGGCGATCTGGCGCTGGTTGCGATCACGTCAATCATCGCCTGGGGATTCGAGGTGTCGATGTACTGGATGGTGGCACGAGCGTTCGGTGACCCGCTCGCCGGAGCGATGACGCCCGCCGCCGCGCTCCTGACGACCGCGATCGCCAATCTGGCGACCCTCGTCCCGTCCGGACCGGGATACGTGGGTACCTTCGAGGCGGGAGTGTTGCTTGCGGTCAACCGTGCGCTCGGCATCGGCCGCGGGTTGGCCCTCTCCTACGCGGTCCTGCTCCACGTCCTGCTCTGGCTGCCGGTCACCGTCTGGGGCGCCATCGAGTGGTGGCGCCTCGGCATCGTGGGCAGCCGGCACATCAGCCTCGCGCACGCGGTCGAGGACGAGCTCGCCCCGGCTCCTGCGCCGCAACCGGTCTCCCAACGCGCGAGTCCGGGCGCGGGTGGCCCGGGAGGGGGTGCGTGACCGTTTGGCAGGCGATCGTGCTCGGGATCGTGCAAGGGTTGACCGAGTTCCTGCCGGTCTCGTCCTCCGCGCATCTGCTGGTGGTGCCGTGGCTGCTCGGCTGGGAGTCGCCGGGCCTGGCCTTTGACGCTGCTCTCCACCTCGGTACCCTGGCCGCCGTGCTCGTCTATTTCTGGCGCGATCTGCTGGCGATGGCGCTGGCCCTTCCCCGCGCCATCCGGCAGCCCTCCGCCATCCTGCGCTCGGATGAGCCCGATGACGTCATGCCTCGCCTCGCATTGCTGATCGCCCTCGGTACCGTGCCCGGTTTGATCGCCGGACTCGTGGGCGGGGGAGCGATCGATGCGGTCTACCATCCCGATGGCGTGGCGGCGGATCGAGTCATCATCATGGTCGCGGTGGCCATGATTGCTCTTGCGCTGCTGCTCCTCGTGGCGGAGCGCACAGCCCAACACGTGCGGGGCATGGCCAGCCTCACCGTTCGCGACGCGGCGATCATCGGGCTGGCCCAAGCCCTGGCGCTGATCCCGGGGGTCTCCCGCTCCGGCGCCACGATCACCGCCGGCCTCTTCCGCGGGTTGACCCGCGCCGACGCGGCTCGCTTCTCCTTCCTCCTGGGCGCGCCGATCGTCGCCGCGGCTGGAGCGAAGGGACTCTTCGATACGCTCACGTCGGGTCTGGGCGCGGGGCAGCTCGGGATCCTGGCCGTTGGTCTCGCTACTTCGGCGCTGGCCGGGTTCGCCGCGATCTGGGGTCTGCTGCGCTATCTGCAGCGGGCCAGCACCGTGGTGTTCATCGTCTACCGGATCGTGCTGGGCATTGTGCTGATCCTATTAGTGGCGGTGCGGTAGATGGCAAAGATGAGCGTTGTCGTGAGCAGAGGCCAGCCCTGATTCTATCGGCGATCCATCCACCTATGTTTTCTGCCCGCATCAGAACTCTCCCACCCAGCGGAATCCGGTAGCCTGGATGGCGACCCTCCTCGATCAGCGCCCGCTCCAGCGGTTCGAGGCTCTCGTGGAGGCCGTATCGGTAGAGGTACGGTCTCCAGGTGAAGAACTGTTCCCGGAACGGAGTCATAAGCTGGTCGCGTATTGCCGTGTAGCCATGCAGATTGCCATGGTCGGCGATCCAGGAGCTGCGCCACGATTGTCCTCCAGAAGGCCCGGCAGTGGAGTATGCCCGTTGGGCAGTGCCGTGCGCTGAGCAGCAAGCCCTCGGTGGAAAAAGTCGATCCAGCATCCAAGAGCCGTCGCGGCTCACGTCGAGCAGGCGATCGCGGTCCGCGCACTGTGTTCTTCGAAATAGGCGCTGAGATAGAGAACGGCGCGGAGATACTCCGGGCTCGAAGCAGCAAGACGATAGGCAGCGATCCAACCGGCCAGGTCCGTCCATGAAGGGGTGAATCGCTTCAAATTGGTAGTGCACAAGCGAAGCTGAACGAGGAATGGTAGGTTGCTGCGGCGATCTCCGATAAATCAGTCTAAGTCCTCGAGGGCCGATGCATCTCTTTGACCGGAGGCGGCACGAAGCGGGCGTCTCCGGGGTGGCGCCACGGTGACCGATGAGATTGGGAATGCGACGGAATTCGCCCGGTCTCTGTTCCTGACCACGCACGCCTTCCATGAGTTGCTTGTGGACCTCGCGGATCAAACGTAGAGAGATGGGAAGCTTGTCCAAGAGGGAAAAGCCGAGCTCAAGCGCCGAGACGTAGTTCGCAACCTCGCGGACGTCAGCATGCTCAGGGTCGGTCGTTGGCGCTGACTCAAAGACGAGCAGTTGTTGTAGCCCGGCCGTCGTTCCTTCGATACGGCTGGAAAGGACTGCCTCACGGCGCAGGAACGGACTGATTAGCAAATGTGGATTGGGTAGGCGCTGGCCGACCCCTTTGAGCTCTCCAAGCGCGCGTTCCGCGTCGGCAAGTCGGTTAATTGTGTTGAGATCGAAGTCGAGTACTGGTGGAAGCGGATGGGAGCGAAGGCGAAATGACCTTCGGGAGCGACGACGAGACGCCCCGATGCATCAGTCGTGAAGTCCATCACGCCGCATTGATCAGTCTCCGATGTGCCAGTGTATTCGTCTAGGATCACAGCGTTGCATACCCAACGTTTGGTCATGACCTTTACCGAACAAGTGCCATTTTGTATGGTAAAGCTATCGCTCCAACACCCCGTGTGCAGCCTGCGCCGTGGCCGGGGCGTAGAACGGATCGGCGCCGCCGTCGAAGACGCCGTCCAGGGTGAGCCGGATCGCCGTCGGTGAGGCGAACCCATCGGTGAAGAGACGCTCGTCGCGGACGCCGAGGCGGTGCCCCATGGCGCGAAGTGCCTTGACCGTCTCTGCCGGAAAGCGCCAGCTCAGGAGCAGGTCGGCGGTCGAGCAGTCGATACGCGGCGCGATGATCGCGGGTTGCGCCGCCAGCCGCCAGTCGGTCAGGTTGATCACCAGCTGCGCATTGCAGTTCATGATGCGCCGGCCGCCGCTGGCGCCGAGGGAGGCCCAGGGGCGACCGTCGCGTGCCAGGACCACCGGGGCCATGTTCGAGAGCGGCGTCTTGCCGCCGGCCACCGAGTTCGGACGCCCCGGCTCGGGATCGAACCACATCATGCCGTTGTTGAGCAGTACCCCGGTTCCCGGCGCGGTCACCCGGCTCCCCCACAGCGAGAGGAGAGTCTGGGTGCAGGAGACCGCCATGCCGTCGCGATCCATCACGCTGAGATGGGTCGTGGAGCCATCCGCCATCTGGCCCGGAGCCGTGGCATTGGCGATGTAATCCGGGATCGAGGACGCGAGACCGTGCCGGATGCCGGTTCGCTCCGCGGCCGCGGCCGGGATCGGCTCCAGACGGTCTTCCCGCAGGCCTCGCACTCGCTCCCGGGCGTACGCCTCGCTGGTGAGAACGTCGACCGGGATCTCGACCTGCGTCGCGTCGGCGAGCCAGGCGAAGCGATCGGCAAAGGCTGTCCGGAACGCCTGGGCCATGCGGTGCAGGGCGAGCGGGGTGTGATAGCCAAGGTTGCGCAGGTCGAGCTCGGCCAGGATGTTGAGGCTTTCGACCAGGGTGGTGCCGCCCGTCCCGCCGCCGATCGTGTGGACCTCGGACCCCCCATACGTCGTCGACAGCGCCGGAGCGATCTGCGCCTGGTACGCCGCGAAGTCCTCACGGGTGAAGGGAGCGCCGTTCGCGGCGAGATCGTCGGCGATGGTCTGCCCGAGTGATCCCTCGTACATCACCCGCGGGCCGTCGCTGGCGATCGTGCGCAGGGTGCGCGCCAGATCCTCCTGACGCAGCCAGCGGGGGCGCTCCTGCTCCCGGGTGACGGGCGGATTGCCGTCGCCGTCGAGAAAAATGGCCGCCGTGGCCGGAAACTGCTTCAGCGTGCCGAGCTCTCCGGCGATCATCAGCGTGGTGTGCCAGAAGACGGGGACTCCGTCCTCCGCCCAGCGGATCGCCGGCGCCAGCGCCTCGGCCAGCGAGATCGTTCCCCAGCGCTCCAGAGCGAGCGCGAGCCCCGCGACCGTCCCCGGCACCGCGACCGAGCGATAGCCCCAGACATTGGCGCTGTCGACCACCGCCGGCCAGCCGAAGAGCTCCCGATCACTTCCGGCGCCGCTGAGCGGGAACATCTCCGCTCGCGCCCCCGCCGGAGCCATCATCGGGTAGTTGACGACGGCCGGGGCCTCGTCCGGCGCCTGGACGACCATGTACCCGCCGCCGCCGATGCCGTTCATCCATGGCTCGACCACGCCGGCGGTGAAGGCGGTGGTCACCGCGGCGTCGACCGCGTTCCCCCCCGACGCAGGACGTCCGCGCCGGCCGCGGCCGCCTGGGGCGTCTTGGCGGCGACCATGCCACCGCGTCCACGCGCTTCCAGCCGGCTGACCTGCCACTCCGTCTCAACTGGCATCGCTCGTCCCTCGCCCCATATCACCCGATTGTCGCTGGCCGATCATAGACGACCCGTGGCCCGCGCCAAATTGAGAAAAGGGTATTGACAACCGGGCACGGAGGGTGTACGTTCACTGTAGGCCAAACGCGGAGGGGAGCAATCCCTGAAGCGGGCGGCGCAGCAGACGCCGACGAGGCTCGCGCGCAAGCGCGGAACTTGTCGGCGTTTTGCTTTATGTCGGACGGTAATGTTTCCGCAATCCCGGTCGGTACCTGAGCTTTCCGGAAGAAGTGAGGGGCCTTTGCCCGGTGTATTTCCAATAACAGTGACTATCGGAAGAACAGGCGGGAGCCGTCGACGTCGGGGGTGGGCTCTGGGCTCGCTGCCGGATGGGCGCGCCCCGCGCCCCAGAAAATGCGGTCACCAGCGCGGCCGAGGAGGCGGACTGTGGTTCCGATTAATCAAGGGCTGAATTCGCGACCAGGACACGCACCCTCTCGGCCGTCGCGGGCCTGGCGAACCAGAATCCTTGCGCCCGATCTCCGCCGAGCTCGCGCACGATGGCCGCCTGCTCGGCCGTCTCGATGCCCTCGACCGTGACGTGCATGCCGTAGGCGTGGGCCACGTCGGTGATCGCCCGCACGATCGCCCGCTCACCCGGGTCCGAGGCTAGGCGGAGTACGAACGAGCGGTCCACCTTCAGGGCGTGGGCGTTGAGCTCCCGGAAGTAACCGAGCGAGGAAGCCCCGGACCCGAAGTCGTCGATCGCTAGCTCCAGCCCGAGCGCGCGCAGGCCCCGCAGAGTCGCCGACGTCGCCCGCAGCTCGTCGACCAGCACCTGCTCCAACACCTCCAGCTGGAGGCGATCAGGCGCCAGCCCCGTGACGGCCAAGATTCGTGCCACTTGCTCGACGAACCCGGGCCCGCGCAGCTGCCGCGCCCCGACGTTGACGCTGACCACCGGCGCGTCGCTGGTGGCGGCATCAGCCCACTGTGCCGCCTCGCGGCAGGCCTGCTCCAGGACCCACGCCCCGATGGGCACGATCAGGCCCGTTTCCTCCGCGAGCGGCACGAAGGCCGCCGGCGGGATCTGTCCGCGCTCCGGGTGATCCCAGCGTGCCAGCGCTTCGACGGCGACCACCTGCCCAGTCGCCAGGTCCACCACGGGCTGGTACGCCAACCCCAACTCCCCGGCCTCAAGCGCGCCCCGGAGATCCAGCTCCAGCTCGAAGCGCGCGAGCGCTTCGGCCGCCATCCCCGGATCGTAGACGACGGCCAGCCCGCCTCCAGCGTCCTTGGCGCGGTAGAGCGCGACATCCGCCGCCTTCAGCAGCTCTCCCGGTGTCACGCCGTGGGCTGGTCCAAGGGCGATGCCGATGCTGGCGCCGCCGGCGACCTCGCGCCCGGCGACGCCCATCGGCTCCGCCATTGTTGCCAGGATGCGATCGGCGGTCGCTGTTGCTTCCTCCACGTCCGCCTCCTCCAGCAGCACCGTGAACTCATCGCCGCCGAATCGGGCTATCGTTTCACCCCGGTCCAAGCAGGACACAAGCCGCTGGGCAACGGCGACCAATTGCTGGTCGCCAACCTCGTGGCCGAGGCTGTCGTTGACGATCTTGAATCCGTCCAGGTCAAGGAGCAGCAGGCCAACGCTTCGCCCGTCCGAGCGAGCCCGCCGCAAGGCGGCCTCGAGCAGGTCGGCGAAGCGGGCACGGTTGGGTAGTCCGGTCAGCGGGTCGTGGAAGGCCTGATGGGCCAGCCGGGCCTCCGCCTGCCTGCGCTCAGTGACGTCGCGCGCGTTGACGACGATTCCGCCCACGCTCGGGTCGGCCAGGAGGTTGGTGAGCGTGGCCTCGACCCAGCGCCACGAGCCGTCTCGGTGACGGGCGCGGTAGTCGACGGCCGCCTGCGCCCTCGGTGTCTCCGCCACCTCGGCGAGGACGCGCTGGACCCGCGACGCGTCATCGGGGTGGAGGAGGGCAACGAACTCCTTGCCGATCAGCTCCTCGGGCCGGAAGCCAAGCACCCGCTCGACGGCTGGACTCACGTAGCGGCGCCTGCCGCCGGCATCGAGGACGGAGACGATGTCGGCGGCGTGCTGGACGAGCGAGCGGAAGCGGGCCTCGCTTGCGCTTAGCTCCGCGTAGAGCCGCGCCCGCCCGATGGCAACGTTGACGTGCTCGCTGAGCGCCAGCATCAACCGAAGGTCGGCCTCCCCCAGCCGTACCCCGCCCGTCGTCTCCAGGTTCAGCACGCCGACCACCCGCCCGTCGTCGCGCAATGGCACGCAGACCTCGGAGATGATGCCCTTGAAAGCCGCCAGGAAGTCCGGGTCGGCGCGTCCGTCCTCGATCAGCACCGGCGTCCCGGTCCGGGCGACCCGGCCCATGACGCCGCGCTCCAGCGGGATGCGGTCGAGCACCTGGTGGTAGCCGACCTGGTGCTGCAGGTGGAGCCAGCCGTTCTCGACGAGGTAGAGGCTGACCATCGGATAGCCGAAGGTGGCGGTGATGGCCTCAACGACGGTGCGGAACAGGACCGGCAGCTCCAGCTCCCTTGCCAAGGCTGAGCGCACCCGGTCCAACAGCTCCAACTCCTGAGCCTGGCGTCGGGCGGCGGAAGCCAACTCGTATGCCCGCTGCTCGCTCGCCCGCAGCGCCTCCGCCGCTAACCTGCGCTCGGTAACGTCGCGGGAGTTGACCACGATACCCGCGACGCTCGGGTTGGCGAGCAGGTTGGTACCAGTCACCTCAAGCCAGCGCCACGAGCCAGACTTGTCGCGGAGGCGGAACTCGGCCGGGATGTTGACGCCAGGGCGGCGCAACGATTCCTCGAACAAACCCCGGACCGCAGCTACATCATCTGGGTGGATCAGGGCGAAGGGGTCGGTGCCGATCAGATCCTCGGGGGCATACCCGAGCACCCGCCGGACGGCCGGGCTCTCGTAGCAGATCATGCCGGCGGCATCGAGGATGGTAACGACGTCGGTTGCGTTCTGAACAAGCGCGCGGAAGCGCTCCTCGCTGGTGCGCAGCGCAGCCTCGGCCGCCTCCCGATCGGTGACGTCATAGCCGAACCCAAGGAGGCACGCCTCCCCCTCCAGGTCGATCCGCTCCATGGAGAGCAGGACGTGTCGGAGCTCTCCGGTCTTGGTGCGGAACGTACCGTCGTGGTTCCGCACTCTGCCGTGAGTCCGCACCAGCCCCGCGACGTGCATCGGGTCGTCCCCGGGTGACCCCGACCAGAGGCCGACCTCGGACGGGGTGCGGCCGACCACCTCCTCCCGCGTGTACCCCGTCATCTCCAGGAAGCTGTCGTTGACGTCGCGGAAGCGGCCGTCGACCAGGGACCTGATAATGATCGCGACCGGGCTGGCGCGGAAGATCACCGCGAAGCGCTCCTGGCTCCGCCGTAGCTCTTCGTCCGGCTGCTCGACTGCCCTGAGGTTGGCGACCCGCTTGAGCATTGCTACCTCGTCCGATACCCGGCGTCTCGGGTCGAGTTACCCAGCCACGGCTCCGGTCTGGGCGGTCATCGCGGGCGGATCACGAGGCACGCACTAGGCCTCACGGCTCGTTGACCCTCCGAACGATCCGCACAACTGGCTGCGCCGCCCCTGGGTGGTCGGGACATGTGGGGAGCAAAATGCAGGATGCGGACCCAATGCAAGTGCTGGCCCCGCGCGAAGACTTGCCGCGCACCAACACGTGTCGTGAGGGCCCAGGACGAAGTGCGGAACGAAAAGCGTACCACCGGCATTAATGTTCTGTCTCGTCGGGTGCCAGTTGCTACTCTCGCTTCAATTAGGGAAGAGCGAAGCGCGCAAGCAAAGTCCAAGGCGTGCAAGAGCGGCGCGAGATATAGCCCCTCATTCGTTACTTGGTGGTCGACAGCGGGTTCATACTACAACGTTGCGCGTTCTCTCATTCGCCACGGAATACGCAATCACAACAACTAGCAAATTGGTTCCTAATTGACTTCTACAACCAGAAACGGGTCACGGACCACCGGCTATTCTGAAGGACCGGATGTCGCGTCGGGATTGAGCGAATCAGGTATTGGTTCGACGAAGAAATTCTCGAGATCGTCCTCGTCGAGCACCTCGTCGACGTCGACTGTACCGTCGAGGGTATTCCAGGTAGAGTGCCGGTCGGGATCGCGTTCGATGGTGTCCCTGGTGTCCGTAGGATCGGTCGCGTGCGGGCTGTTCGGGTCGGTCATCGTATCCTCCTCTACCGCGACACTTGCAGAATCGATGCCGAGACGGCGGTGAGATGATGCCTTGCAGACGTGGGTCTCATCGCGGAGGTGGCGATCATGGATTCCATCGATGGCGCCCGGGCAACGCCGGAGCAGATGCAGCGCCAGCACATCTTCGTCGTCAACGGCTCGGCTGACTTCCTGGATGTGGTGCGAGAGCTACTCCAGGACGAGCAGTACAACGTCACCACGACCAACTTCGTGCCGCAAACATTCAAGCAGATCGAGACCGCCCGGCCGTCGTTGCTGATCGTCGATCTGATCCATGGGGAGATGGCCGGCTGGGATCTCCTGGCTGAGCTGCGACACGAGGCTGCCACCCGGGAGATTCCCGTGATCCTGGTCTCGACCTCGGAGCAGCTCCTGGAGAAGGCCGAAACCGAGCAGGTGATCTGGGGTGGCGACCGCTACTTCCTCAAGCCGTTCAGTCTCGATGCTCTGCTGCAGGCTATCCAGGAGCTTGTCGGCCCGGCCTGAATCCGCAACAAACCACAGGTTGTCCACGGCGATCAGGGTTCCAGTCCTGTTAGAGTGACGGCGCGAGCTCGCGCATGCGCAATGCTGGGAGCAGTCGGATGGCGGATGGACCAGATCCTGCGCCGGAGTCGTGGCGCATCGTGGTCTTCACGAATATTCCCGGCGGAGAGATTTACTCGCTGGTGAATCAGGTCGTGCGTCCCCTCGGCCACCGCGTCGTCGGCGTCGTCACCTCACCGGGACCGAAGCGACGGCGCAGCTCGACCTACCTGGAGGTCGTTGCGGCCGTCCCGCCCGGGGTCGACGTCATCGTCTCCAACCATCCGGAGCGGTGGGCGGCGATGCTGGCTCCGCTACGGCCTGACCTGATCATCAGCGGTGGCTTCCCCTGGCGCATCCCGCCCGATGTCGTGGCGCTGCCGCGTCTCGGTGCGATCAATTTCCATGATGCCTTGCTCCCACGGCACCGTGGGCCAAACGCGACCGGATGGGCCTTCCGCCTCGGTGACACGGAGATAGGGCTGACCATTCACCGCCTCGCTCCAGATTTTGACAGCGGCCCGATTCTGGCCCAGGCGCGCATCCCGATTACCGACGACGACGACCTGTCCACGCTTTGGACAAAGTCGGCGGACTTCGAGGTGGGCTTACTGCAGCGGGCGTTGGAGCGCGTGGCGCGAGGCGATCCCGGGGATCCCCAGGACGAGAGCCAGGCGACTGAGGCCGGGTTGTTCGAGGACGCCTGGCGCGTCATCGACTGGAGTCAGCCGGCACGGACCATTCACAACCAGGTGCGCAGTTGGATCGGGTTGCGAGATATCCCTGCTGGGGGCGCTCGGCGAGATCGACGGCGAGACGTTGCAGATTACGAAGACCCGCCTGGTTCCGGCTGAGCCGACGCAGCAGGCGCAAGTGCCGCCCGGCACGGTCGTGCGGCGGGACGGCGAGACGTCTGATCGTGCAATGTGGCGACGGGCCGATCGAGATTCTCACGTGGTCGCCGACATGACGGCGGGCCAAAAGGGTCAGGCCGTCGGGCGGACATGAGCCCGGTCGAGCGTATGGAACCAGGCTGAAATCATTGCCGTCTACATACACATTTGCCGCCATGCTGGTCGAGGCTGACTTCCCGGGTATGCGCACGAGGTTGTCGGACGGCATTGCTCGTTTGACGGCGACACGGGGGGTGCGTAGGATGCCGCGCAGAGACGGCGGGTTGATCCGCCGTCCGTCGACGAGCGAGGGGGCGCCCAGTGACTCACGACCCAGGCCCCCGCGACCCGCATTTCGCGGCCGAGGCCCTTGCGCTGCACATTGCCGAAGCAATGATCACGTCCGACCGGGAGGCCAGCTTCAGCGAGGAGCCGTTGGCCTGCCCGTCGTGTGGGGTCGAGCTGACCGGCACCGACGCCTTCGAAACCTACCGCGTCTGCCCCGGTTGCCATCGCCACTTTCCCATCCCGGGCCGCGAGCGGCTGCGGCTGCTGGTCGATGAGGAGAGCTTCCGGGAGACCAACGCCGCCCTCGTCTCGCTCGACCCGCTCGTCTTCCGCGACCTGCTGCCGGTACCCGATCGCCTCGCGCAGGCGGCGGAACGGTTCGGCGGTCCCAGCGGTGGTGTCAACGAGGCGGTGCTCACCGGCACGGCCGCGATCGGGGGACGTGAGGCGGTAGTCGTCGTCCTCGACCATGCCTTCCTCGGCGCCAGCATCGGACCGGTTGCGGGTGAAAAGATTCTCCTCGCCATGGAAACCGCCGCGGCCCGCCGTCTCCCCCTCATCGCCCTCTGCACCGCCGGCGGCGCGCGCACCCAGGAGGGGTTGCTGGGGCTGATTCAGGCGCCCAAGATCGCCGCCGCGGCGGCGCGTCTCCACCGCGCCGGGGTGCCGTTCGTCAGCGTGCTGGCGCACCCGGCGACGGGAGCGGCCTGGGCGGCGCTGGCGAACCAGGCGGACATCATCCTGGCCGAGCCCGGAGCCAGGATCGGACCCGGTGGCCGGTACCCGGGCGGGGAGACCGCCGGAACGGCGGAAGAGCTGCTGGCGCGCGGCATGCTCGACGGTATCGTCGACCGTACCTGCTTGCGTGAAACGCTGGCGGTTCTCGTGGCGCTCTTCGCCGACCGGGGTGAGTACCGGCCGGCGACACCCGGTGGCACTCCCATCTCGTCCACGTTCTCCGCTGGGGAACCGATCGCGGCGCGGCGCCGGGTTGCCGGATGGCAGGAAGCCGGGCTCGCGCGTCATGCCGAGCGGCCGCGCGCCCGCGATTACCTCGCCCGGCTCGTCACCGAGTGGATCGAGCTGCACGGCGACCGCGCCGGGGACGACGATGCCTCGATGATCGCCGGCCTGGGTCGCATCGGCGGCATCCCGGCGGCGTTCATCGCCGGCGAGCGTGGTCAACCAGCGGGCGCGGGTGCGTTCCGCAAGGCGGAGCGGGTGCTGCGTCTGGCCGGTCACCTCGAGCTGCCAGTCATCACCCTCGTCGATACACCGGGACTCGATTCCAGTCCTGGCAACGATCCCGCGCAGACGGCCGCGGCGCTGGCGGGAGTAATTGGACTCACGAGTCTGCTGCCGGTGCCGATCGTCTCGGTCGTCATCGGCGAGGCCGCCGGGACTGCCGGTATGGCCCTTGGCATCGGGGATCGCATCCTGATGCAGGAACATGCCGTCTACACCGTCGGCGGCGCGGAAGGGACCGATCGCCGCGCGGCGGAGCCGCTGGCGGCCTCGCGTACGCTGACAGCTGCCGAATGCCGGCGTCTCGGGGTCGCCGACGGGATCATCCCGGAGCCCAGCCCGGCGGCCCACGCCGATCCGGAAGCCGCCTCCCGCGCGCTGGGTGCGGCGATCGCGGCGGCGCTGGCCGATCTGGCGGGTGTCGGACCGCGGCGACTCCTGGATGATCGCGCCACCAAGCTGCGCACCCTCGGCCAGACCACGCCGGAGGGCCGGGAGGCCGCCCGGCGCGAGATTCGCGAGCTGCAGGAGCTGCAGCGCACTCTGGCTCGCTCGCTTGGCGATTTGCGCGAGCGGCTCGAGGAACACGGGCTGCCCAGGAATCTCCATCTGCCGCACCTGCCAGCCCCCATGCGCAGCCGGGTCCACATCGACACCTCGGGGTTGCCAACCGTCGAGTGGGCGCGCGCAGAGCTGGCCGATCGCGCGGGCCGCCTCTCCGCCTGGCGGCGCCATGTCGAGCCATCGGAGGAGAAACCGGATCTGGCGCCGGTCACGCCCGGAGACCGGCGAAACGAGGGCTTGTGATGTCGCTTCCCGGTCTGAATGGCACGTCGCTACCCTATCGAGCGGCGGTCCAGTTTGAACCGACGTTGTTCGGCAACTCCATCTGAACCCGCAGGCGAACTTGCAGAATGTCGGTTCCCACGAACCACCCCGACCCACGGCGAGATTCTTCGTGCAACCGCGGTTCCTCGGAATGATGCTCCCGAAGTCCTCTGGCTGAATATGTGAGAAGGAGAGCCGGTGTCGCGCGTCACGCTGGTGCAAGTCGGGATGGGAACGGTCGGCGGCGAGCTGATCGAGCAAGCGATTGCTAACCGCGACCGCTGGTGGGACGCTCACGGGCTCGATGTCCGGATCGGCGCCGTAATCGGACTCGGTGGCGCGCTGGTGACGCCGGAGCCGGACGGTCTTGACGACGACCTGCTGCACGGGCTGGTGCACTCCCGGCGCGCCGGGCAGGCCCTGCGCGAGGCCGCGGCGGGGCGCGAGCTGGTCGAGGCGCCGGAAGCGATCGCGATGCTCGTCAATCAGGGCCCGGTGATCGTCATGGATGCCGCCGCCGGTGACGAGACCGCCCCCCTCGATGCCCGCGCCCTCGCCTCGGGCGCGGGGGTGGTCCTTTCCAATAAGGCTCCGCTGGCATTGCCGCTGCAGAACCCGCTCGCGGCCGAGCTGTGGGCTACGGCAGGACCACGCGGTCATCTCCGCTACGAGGCGACGTGCGGCGCGGGACTGCCGGTGATCTCTACCCTGCGCTCCATCCTCGACACCGGCGATGAGCCGATCGAGATCGTCGGCGCGCTCTCCGGCACCCTCGGCGCGATCTTCACCGACCTCGGTAACCGGGTCAGCTTTTCCCAGGCTGTGCGGTCGGCGAAGGCGAACGGCTTCACCGAGCCCGATCCCCGCGACGATCTGAGCGGACTCGACGTGGCGCGCAAAGCGCTCATCCTGGCGCGAACGATCGGCCGGCGGGTGAATCTCGACGAGATCGCTGTCGAGAATCTCGTGCCGGAGGCACTACAAACAGTTGGGGTGCCCGGGTTCATGGATCGGCTGGGAGAGCTGGATACGGAATGGACGCGGCGCGCGGAAGCGGCGCGGGCCTCCGGGTCGACGCTGAAATACGTCGCCACGGTCCCCACCGAGGGGCCGATCGCCGTGGGCGTGCGCGAGGTGCCGACGAGCAGCCTGCTCGGCTCGCTGCAAGGTCCGGAAAACGTGGTCGTCATCCGCACCGCTCGCTACGACGCAAACCCGCTCACCATCGTCGGTCCCGGCGCCGGCGCGGCCGTCACCGCCGCCGGCATGACGAGCGACATGCTGGCGCTGGGCGCGTTGCTGACGCGCCGGGGGTGAGACGAGGGTGACGGGACACAGGGTGGCGGGGTGGCAGGGTGGCAAGGAGAACGATTCCCCGCCACCCTGCCACCACGAGCGCAGCGAGTCATCACCCGACACCCAATATCCCCCGTCGTACTCCATATCGCGAGCGGTGCGGCTGGCGACCTCGTCGCCGTGCAGCCGGCGGACGACGTGGAGCGCCATGTCGATGCCGGCGGAGACCCCGGCCGAGGTGATGATCTCGCCTTCGTCGACGACGCGCGCGTCGCTCAGGACATCGGTCGTCGGCAGCTCGTGCGCAGTCCGTCGATCGTCGTCCAGTGCGTCGTAGCGCGCAGACCGTCCAGCAGCCCGGCTGCTCCCAGCAGGAAGGCCCCGGTGCAGACACTCGTCGTCAAGGCGCCGGTGCGGCGCTGCCGCGCGATCCAGTCGAGGACGACCGGGTTCTCTTGCTCGCGGCGGGTGCCATAGCCGCCAGGAACGACCACCAGGTCGAGCGGCGGATGATCTTCGAGCGTGTGATTCGGCTGCACGAGGAGACCGCCACGACAGGCGACGACCTGTGGCCGCTCTGCCACCGTGAAGACTTCGAAGAGCCGCGTCTCGGGACCACCATCGGTTTCCGCCGGCAATGTGGCGCTGGCGAAGACCTCGAATGGCCCACAGAAATCGAGAATCTCCACATCCGGAAAGATCAGGATGCCGACATTCCGCGGTTGCGCGGATCTGGGGCATGTCACGACATCCTCTCGTTTCACGAGCGCGCATGCAGCGCTTGACTTCGGTAGAGTAGATGAGCTCGCAACTGGCCAGGATTAGGCAGCCGGGGTGCCGTTTGGCTCTCGCACGTCATCGTGACGTCATAGATCGGAAGGAGACCGCGTTGACAGCGACCGCGTCACAATCGACCAATGCCGCGCCCGATGAGATCACCGGCCGCATATTCTCGTCGATGATCCACGCCTTTGAGATCTTCTGCGTCTACGTTGGCGACCAGCTCGGGTTCTACCGGGCCCTGCATCAGGGCGGCCCGGCGACCGCCGGCGAGCTCGCGGCTCGTGCCGGAACGAGCGAACGCTACACCCGCGAGTGGCTGGAGCAGCAGGCCGTCGCCGGCTTCCTCGCGGTTGACAACCCGGATGCTGGCGCCGCCGAGCGTCGGTTTCGCCTGCCGGAGGGCTACGAGGCGGTGTTCGTCGATCCGGAGAGTTTGATCGGCGGGGTCTCGATGGCCCAGATAACGGTTGGCACGGTGTCGCCCCTGAACCAGCTTCTGGAGGCGTTTCGCACCGGTGATGGGGTCCCGTATGCCGACTATGGCCGGGACCTTCAAGAGGGACAGGCGCGGGTCAATCGCCCCGCCCTCACGCACCTGCTGGCGCGGGAGTGGATCCCGGCGATGCCGGATATTGACGCTCGCCTCCAGGCTGACCCGCCGGCCCGCATCGCCGACATCGGCATGGGACAGGCGTGGTCGAGCATCGCCCTGGCTCGTGCCTACCCCAAGGCGCGGATCGACGGGTTCGACCTCGACGAGGCCTCGGTGGTGGCGGCGCGGGAGAATGTCCGCGCCGCTGGGGTCGACGATCGGGTCACCATGCATGCGCGCGACGCCGGGGATCCCGAGCTGGCCGGGCAGTATGACTTCGCCCTCGCCGTGGAGTGCGTCCATGACATGTCCGATCCGGTTGCGGTGCTGAGCGCGATGCGCCGCCTCGTCGGACCGGGCGGGACGGTCCTGATCGTCGACGAGCGAGTTCCTGATGCCTTCGCGCCCAACGGCGACGACGTCGAGCGGGTGATGTACGGATTCAGCGTGCTGCATTGCCTGCCGGTCGGCATGGTCGACAAGCCGTCTGTGGAGACGGGGGCTGTCATGCGGCGCCCCACCTTCCGCCGCTACGCCGAGCAGGCAGGATTCAGCCAGGTCGACGAGCTCCCGGTGGAGCATGACACCTTCCGCTTCTACCGGCTCCGAGGGTGAGTGCTCCCTGCGGTCGCGGTGATTGTTCGCTGCGCTCACGGTGGCCGGGTGGCAGGGTGACGGGCAGCGTTCGTCCTGCCACCCCGCGACCCCACGACCCCGCCACCCATGACCCATCACCCGCCACCCTGACACCCTGTCACCCAAAAACATGACTCCTGGGTCATTGGAAAGAAACCGCAATCGATGAAAAGGCGTTAACGTCCGCGAGGGATGGTGCGTCCAGCCGAACGCTGGCGCAATATTTCGCACGTTAGGTGCAACCGAATAGTTACGGCGCATGATGCGCTCGCCTCCGCACGCGAGCGCAATCCTGTCCGGAAACCCGCAGGACGGCCCGCACCGTTTGCGGACAGGCCCAGGAGGGAAGGGAGCGATGCGTCGCCTCGCTTCGTTGTTCGTCAGTGTCATGCTGGCACTAGGCACGTTTGCCTGGATTGCTCCGGTCCCAGTCGCATTCGCGCAGGATTCCGGATACTCCCCCGATGGGGAGGAGTGGGCCTTCGTCGAGCTGCTCAATGCCTATCGAGGCGAGCTGGGTCTGGCCCCGGTGACGCTGAACTCCGAGCTCGGCGCCGCCGCCGAGTATCACAGCGTCGATATGGCAACGAACAATTATTTCAGTCATTACCCGCTCGATGGCACCGATGCCGGCACGAACATCCAGAACTTCGGGTACACCGGGTTCCCCTACGCCGAGAACATCGCCGCCGGGATGGAAACCGCGCAGGAGGTTCTCACCGGCTGGCAGAACAGCCCCGACCACAACGCGACGATGACCAACCCGCAGTACACCGAGGTCGGCATCGGCCGCGCCTACAACGAGGGAACGCAGTACGGCTGGTACTGGACCGCGACCTACGGCGGCGGTGAAGGTCCGCAGACCGCGCCGGTCCAGGTGACCGACCCGGCGCTCGTGACCGAGGCCAGCCTGCCGGAGACCGTCACCACGGTCGATGAGGCGCCGAGCGTGATCACCAACGACGGTGGCACGGTGGAGTTGGTCGAGTTCCAGCAGCCCGCGATCAATGCCGATGGCGAATACGTGGCCTCCAGTGGAGCCAATCCCGTCGCCGATGGCACCGGGGAAACGCTCGAGTACGGCGACCTCAATACCGGCGGTCGCCAGGGCGAGACCATCATCTATGAGGCGCCGTCGCTGAGTGTCTCGGGTGAGGCGGCCGCACCCGCACCCGCGCCCGCTCCGGAAACCACGACCACGACGACTACGACGACCGCACCAGCGCCAGAAGCGGCGGCGCCGGTCTCCACAGATGCAACCTTCACCGAGACGACGACGACAGTCATCGAGATGAACGAGGGGAACGGCCAGGCGCGCGGGTAGCGCGGCACTTTCTCGTCGTGTCATCTTGAGGAACGAAGGATCTCGGCCGAAGGCCGCGTTCATACGCCGCAGCCAAGATTCTGCAAGTTCGCCTGCTGGCTCGGCATGACACTGGCTTAGCAAAGCGCGGGAGCGGCCGCACTCGTGGCCGCTCCCGTGTCGTGAATGCCACACGCCGGCGCGGCGCGGGTTCCCGTGAGCTGAGAGGAACGCATGCACGAGAGCGTGGCGACCACGACCGGCGATCATGTCGCCCGGAACCGCGTGGCCTGGGATCGCATGGCCGCCGACTACGTCGAGAGCGGTCGCCGCAACTGGGCGAGTGATGAGATCACCTGGGGCATCTTCGACGTCCCGGAGTCGCGGATCGGCATGCTGCCGCCCGATCTGACCGGCATGGAGACCGTCGAGCTCGGCTGCGGAACAGCCTACGTCTCGGCCTGGCTGGCGCGGCGCGGGGCGCGTCCGGTCGGCATCGACAACTCCCCGGCGCAGCTGGAGACGGCGCGGCGCTTCCAGTCCGAGTTCGGGCTCACCTTCCCGCTCCACCTCGGCGACGCCGAGCAGACACCGTTCGCCGCCGAGAGCTTCGACTTCGCCATCAGCGAGTACGGCGCCGCCATCTGGTGCGATCCCTACCGCTGGATTCCCGAGGCAGCCCGCATCCTGCGTCCCGGCGGGCGGCTTTCGTTCCTGGGCAACTCGGTGCTGCTGATGCTCACCACGCCAACCGACGATGAAGACGCGCCCGCCAGCGAGCAGTTGCAGCGGCCACTCTTCGGCATGTACCGCTTTGCCTGGCAGGACGGCGCGGTCGAGTTCCACCTACCCCACGGCGAGATGATCCGCCTGCTGCGAGACAGCGGCTTCGAGGTCGAGGACCTGGTCGAAGTGGAGATCGCGCAGGACGCGACGACCCGCTACCCGTTCGTCTCGGCGGAGTGGGCGCGTCGCTGGCCGGCGGAAGAGGTCTGGAAAGTTCGGAAGCGCTAGGACTCCGCGGGGGGACCGGATCCCGCGGTCACGATCCGCGAGGTCATTCCTCGACCGCGGAGCCCGCCATGATCGGGAATGTCAGGGCGGCATAGATCGATGCCAACCACCGTGATGGCCTGACCCCGAGCAGCACCGGTTCTGTGAAGCCTGCCGCACGCGCTACCTCCTGGAAGGCGGTGTACGACATCGGATACGGCACCCAGCTGTTTCCCGTTTCGGTGTCGTACTCGACCACGATCAACCGGCCTTCCGGCTGCAGATACTCCCGCCACCGTTGCAGGAGAGCCACATGATCTCGCTTGGGGATGTAGTGGATGGCATTGGCGACGACGATGCCGTCGAGGGGCGGCAACGTGAGACGGCCGGCGATGTCCGCCTGGAAGAGGCGGAGCTGGGTGCCAGGAAAGTGCCGCTCCATGCTTGCCCGCAGCGTCCGCAGGCTGGCCCGGTCCTGATCGATGGCGATGATTGCCGCGTCCGGACCGGCAATATCGCGCAGCGCGAGCGTGAAGGCGCCGCTGCCGGCGCCGAAATCGGCCCAGACACCGCCCCGATCCCGCTCGATCGCGGCCTCGATCAACCGCACGTGATCGTCGTGGTTCACCAGGAGACTCCTCCACGGGGGTTGACAGGGGGCGGAGCAGGGAGTAAGATTGCCATAGTCTACTAAAAAGGTAGACAAAGGAGACAAACCGGTGGGCGCGTCGACCTCCCTCCCCGACGCGTCCACCCCGGCCCCGGAGCGTACTTCCCGCTCCACTGCACGGTTCACTCCTTCCCCCTCCCCTCTGTCCTGACAAGGACCCGGTCTCAGCCGGGTCCTTGTCGTGGGCTTTCTCCTTCCTTCCACTCCCGGAGCGACGAGGCTCCACGGGTCCAGATGCGGAAAAAGACGAGCCGGGCCGGCTTGACAAATGTCCACTAAACCAGTAGACTTTAGGTAGTCAATGGTCGGTGGTCGGTCCGAACGCCATCGACACGAGCGAACCAAGATCTGGACCCCGCTCCTTCCCTCCCCGGGAGCCCGGTCCAAAAAATCGGGAGACAGACCCTTCTCCCAACCTCAGCCGCCGAGAACCCGGCCTGCACTTGCGGGCCGGGTTCCCGCATTTGCGCGACGTGGCCGCGCGCGGCGAGAGGTCAGCCGCGGGAACACTGTGATCCTTTAAACTGCCTCACGTGACGGCATCGGAATTGACCGCTCATGCCGGAGATGGCAATGGGATCGGCACGCACCATTCTCTTCCTCTGCCCGCATAACGCCGCGAAGAGCGTCCTCGCCGCCGCGTACTTCGATCAGCTGGCGCGGGAACGTGGTCTCGACTACCAGGCCGCTTCGGCCGGGACCAGTCCGGATGCCGCGCCGTCGCCGGCCGTCGTCGCCATGCTGCGGGACGAGGGCATCGACGTCGCCGGCCACCGGCCGCGACGCCTGACCGCGGAGGACCTGACCAGCGCCCACCGGGTGATCTCTCTCGGGTGTGATCTGGACGACCTGACCGAAGGCAACGCGCCGGTGGATCGTTGGGATGACGTGCCGCCGGCCAGCCGGGATCTGGCCGCATCGCGGGCCGCTATCAAGCGTCACCTGGACGCGCTCGTCAACGAGCTCGCCGCCGGCGGGCCGCAGACGCCCGGGGTCTAGCGGGTGACGATGATGCGGCAACCCGCCGCGGTCGGGTTCGAGTCCGCGGAGGCGCCCGTCGCGGAGGCGGCCGCCCGCGGCACGCTCTGGCAGTTGACGTCCTATTTCCTCAAGCTGGGAACCATCGGCTTCGGTGGTCCCGTCGCCCTCGTCGGCTACATGCAGCGCGACCTGGTCGAGCGCCATCGCTGGATCGACGACGAGGAGTACAAGCTCGGTCTGGCCCTCGCCCAGATCATGCCCGGACCCCTGGCGGCGCAGCTGGCGATGGCCATTGGCTACTTCGCCCACGGCGTCCTGGGCGCCACCCTCGTCGGTCTCGCGTTCGTGTTGCCCTCGTTTCTGATGGTGCTTGGCGCTTTCGGCGCTCTACGTGGCGTTCGGCGGGCTGTGGTGGATGCAGGCCGTCTTCTACGGCGTCTCCGCCGCCGTCATCGGCATCATCGCCATCGCCGCCTACAGGCTGGCTCGCAAGGTCAACGGCCGTGACCCGCTGCTGTGGGGCATCTTCGCCACGCTCTTCGTGGTGACCGCGGTCGCGCAGGCCGAGCTGGCCGAGTTCTTCCTCGTGGCCGGCATCCTGGTGTTGCTGGTGAAAGCGCCGCCATCGTGGTTGCGATCTCGCCTCCCCTTTCTCGGTCTCAGTCTGCACGCCATCGCGCTTCCGATCGTGGTGGTAGTGGCCATCATCAGCGCACGGACGGATGTTCTCTGGGACATCTTGCTCTTCTTCACGAAGGCCGGCGCGTTGTCTTTCGTCTTCGGCAGCGGTCTGGCCATCGTGCCGTTCCTCTATGAGGGTGTCG
Organism: uncultured Chloroflexia bacterium; assembly: GCA_963724295.1. Classification (GTDB taxonomy): domain Bacteria; phylum Chloroflexota; class Chloroflexia; order Thermomicrobiales; family UBA6265; genus JACCXM01. The sequence goes on from CAVRUC010000002.1 coordinate 91,320, forward strand.
TGCAGGGTCACCACTGGCTGACCGAGCAGCAGTTCCTCGATGCCGTGGCCATTGCCATGATCACCCCCGGACCGGTCGTCATTACCGTCGCCTTCATCGGCTTTCTGGTCGCCGGGTTCCCGGGAGCAACCCTGGCCGCCGTCGGCATCTTCCTGCCGGTCTGGGTGCTGACCGTCATCCCGGCGCCCTGGTTCGTCCGCCACCGCAACAACGCGCAGCTGCGCGCCTTCTCGGACGGCGCGACGGCGGCCGCCAGCGGCGCCATCGCGGGAGCCGTGATCGTCCTCGGGCAGCGCGCGATCGTCGACATCCCCACGACCGCGATCGCCCTGGCGAGTCTGGGACTCCTCTGGCGGTTCAAGATCCCCGAGCCACTCCTCGTCGTCAGTGCCGGGCTGGCCGGCCTCGTCCTGGCGCCGTTGATCCGCTAGGTCCTGCGTAGATTTCCCAGGTAAGCCCTCACCCAGCAACCACCCTCACCCGCAACCGCCTCTCAAGACTCCCTCACCCCAACCGCCACCCAGAGGGTACCCGGCCCAGTGCGCTGGGCGAGGGGCTTCAACGCTGCCGCCGGCAGTTCGCCCTTCTCCCCGCTCCGAGGGGAGAAGGGTTGGGGATGAGGGGTTAGGCTCTCCCTTCCACGGGGCTTGCCAAATCGGCGGCTCTCCTGTATTGTCGTTTTTGTCTACTAAATGAGTAGACATTACGGAATTACTGGACATTGCGCCATCGCCGAGGCGCGTCGTCTACGAAGGAAGGGTTTCATGCCGTCACACGATCGTCTGCTCCAGTCCCGGTTCACTCGTCGTCAGGCCTTGCTCACGCTGGCCGCATCGGCGGCGGCTCCCGCGCTCGCCTCCTCCTTCCCCCGCCCGGTCCTGGCCCAGGATCAGGTGACGCTGACCCTCGTCGCCTACTCCACCCCGCGCGAGGCCTACGAGGAGATCATCCCCCTCTTCCAGGCGACGCCCGAAGGCGCCAATGTCGCATTCGAGACCTCGTTCGCGGCCTCAGGCGAGCAGAGCCGCGCCGTCGAGAGCGGTCTCCCGGCCGACATCGTTGCCCTCTCGCTCGAGCCGGACATCACTCGCCTCATCGAACCGGGTCTTGTCGCCGAGGACTGGAACGCCGACGAGTACAACGGCATGGTGACCGACTCCGTCGTCGTCCTTGCCGTCCGCCCTGATAACCCGAAGGGGATCGCCACCTGGGACGATTTGCTCAAGGAGGGCGTCGAGGTCATCACCCCGAACCCGCTCACCTCGGGTGGCGCCCGTTGGAACGTCATGGCCGGCTACGGCGCCCAGCTCGCGCTGGGCAAGACCGAAGAGGAGGCGCTCGAGTACCTGCGCCAGCTCTTCTCGCACGTCCCGGTGCTGGACAAGAGCGCGCGCGAGTCGCTGGCGACATTCGCCGGCGGCAAAGGCGACGTGCTGATCGCCTACGAGAACGAGGCCATTACTGCCCAGCAAAAAGGTGAGCAGCTCGAGTACATCGTCCCCGATCAGACGATTCTCATCGAGAACCCTGTGGCGGTTGTTGCCGAGTCAGCCAACCCGGAGAAGGCCCAGGCCTTCATCGACTTCTTGCGCACGCCCGAGGCGCAGCGAATCTTCGGCGAGAAGGGGTACCGGCCGATTTTGCCCGAGGTGCTGGCCGAGTTCGATTACCCCGACCCGCCGAGTCTCTTCACAATCGCCGACCACGGTGGGTGGGCCGAGGTGACCAGCACGTTCTTCGACGCGGAGAATGGTCTCGTCGCTCAGATCGTGCAGCAGTGAGTTCGACAACTCTTCCGGTTGGTGCGGCGGGCGCCGCACCAACCACCTCGACCCGGAAGGCGGGAACCTGGTCGATAGGAACGCCCCTCGCGCTCGGGGTAATCATCTCCTATATGAGCGTGATCGTGCTCATCCCGCTGGCCGCGGTCGTTTTTCGCTCTTTTGCCGGAGGCTGGGACGGGTTTTGGAGTGCGGTAACGTCCCCCCAAGCCCTGGCGGCGCTCCGCCTCAGCCTGCTCGGTTCCTTCGTCGTGGCCGCGATCAACGCGGTGATGGGGACCATCATCGCCTGGGTCCTGGTGCGCGATGAGTTCCCGGGCAAGGACGCGGTCAATGCCCTGATCGATCTTCCCTTCGCGCTGCCCACGATCGTGGCCGGTCTGACCTTGATTGCCCTTTACGGATCGCGCAGCCCACTTGGGATCAATGTCGCCTACACGCAGGTGGCGGTGCTCCTGGCGTTGCTCTTCGTCACCCTCCCGTTCGTCGTGCGGGCGGTGCAGCCGGTTCTGGACGAGCTCGACCACGAGATGGAGCAGGCCGCGACGGCTCTCGGGGCAAGCCATTGGACGACCTTCCGTCTGATCGTGCTGCCAAACTTGCTGCCCGCCATCCTGGCCGGCGTCGGGCTCGGGTTCGCCCGTGCCATCGGCGAGTTCGGATCGGTGGTGCTCATCTCCGGAAACATTCCCTTCGAGACTGAGGTCGCCGCCGTTCGCATCTACAGCCAGGTGGAGAACGACAACGTCACGGCCGCCGCGGCGCTTGCGGTCGTGCTGCTGACGATCTCGCTCGCGGTGCTCCTGATCATTTCCGGCATCGAGCGTTGGAGCCGCAAGCATGACCGGTAAGCTCGGTTTACGGGCGCTCTGCCTCGTCTACCTGGGCCTGCTCATTGTCGGACCGGTAGCGGTCATGCTCTGGCAGACGTTTTCGGGAGGGGTGGAGCCTGTTCTGGAAGCCTTGACCCGCCCCGCCTTCCTGCACGCCCTCAAACTAACGCTGATCATCGCGCTCATTGCCGTACCTTTGAACACGATCTTTGGTGTCCTGTTCGCGTTGCTCGTCGTCCGCCACGAATTTCGCGGCAAGCAGATCCTCACGGCGTTGCTCGATCTGCCACTCGGTGTCTCGCCAGTCGTCGTCGGACTGGCGTTGATCATCGTCTACGGCCGTCGCGGTGAGTTCGGTGGCTGGTTGGCGGATCACGGCCTCCGCGTCATCTTCGCCCTGCCGGGGATGGTCCTGGCGACACTCTTCATCACCATTCCATTTGTTGCGCGTGAGGTGATCCCGGTGCTGCGCGAGATCGGCACCGAGCAGGAGCAGGCGGCGCGTACGCTGGGCGCCTCTCACTGGCAGATCTTCCGCATGATCACGCTACCCGCCATTCGCGTCGGGGTCGGCTTCGGCGTGGTCCTGACGACAGCCCGTGCCCTGGGCGAATACGGCGCGGTCGCCATCGTCTCGGGCAAGCTCTCCGGCCGAACCGAGACCATGACGGTCCACGTCGAGGAGCGGTTCCTCGCCTTCGATTTAACCGGCGCCTACACCGCGTCGCTGGTGCTCGCCCTGCTGGCTCTGCTGACACTCTTCGCCATGCAGCGGCTCAAGCCACGGGAAGGACATTGATGGGTATCTCAGTCCAGCAATTTGCGCAAGCGCTTCGGGGCGTTCACAGGCGCTCAACGACGTCTCGGTCGACGTCCCGGACGGCTCGCTGACCGCCCTCCTGGGTCCGAGCGGGTCAGCGGTAAGTAGCACGCTGCTGCGGGTCATCGCCGGGTTGGAAGAGCCGGACAGCGGCGAGGTCGTCATCGACGGCCAGATTGCCACCGGACCTGCCGCCGCAGCAGCCGCAACGTCGGCTTCGTCTTCCAGCACTACGCCGCGTTCAAGCACATGACCGTGCGCGACAACGTCGGGTTCGGGTTGCGAATCCGCAAGCGGCCGAAGGCGGAGATCCGGCAGCGCGTCGACGAGCTGCTCTCGCTGGTCCAGCTCGACGGGTTCGCCGAGCGCTATCCGGCTCAGCTCTCCGGCGGGCAGCGGCAACGCATGGCCCTGGCCCGGGCGCTGGCGGTCGAACCGCGGGTGCTGCTTCTGGACGAGCCGTTCGGGGCGTTGGATGCGCGCGTGCGCGAGGAGCTGCGCGACTGGCTGCGCCGCCTGCACGACGAGGTCCACGTCACCACGGTGCTGGTGACCCACGACCAGGAGGAGGCGATGGAGGTCGCCTCCCGCATCGTGGTGATGAACCACGGCCGCATCGAGCAGGTCGGGACGCCGGCTGAGCTCTACGAACACCCCGCCACCGAGTTCGTGATGAGCTTCGTTGGCAAGGTCAATCGCATCGGCGATGCCTATATCCGCCCCCACGAGGTCGTCATCTGCGAGCTCGGCCGGCCGGGCTGTCTGCCGGCCACCATCGAGCGGGTAGTGACGCTCGGGTTCGAGAACCGGATCGAGCTGGCGCTGCCGGACGGCGAGCGCGTCTGGGCGCAGCTGACACGGGATGAGGTGGCGCGCATGCAACCGGCGACCGGTCAGGTCATCGGCGTCGATCTCAGCCAGAGCCGCCGTCCGGGCTGGGAGCCAGGAGGCTACGAACCGGCCCGGCCCGAGCCCGTCCCCGGCGCCGTGATCCCGTTGCGAAGTGACGACGAGCGGGGGTGGCGGGCGCGCGCCACCCGCGGCTGATAGACCGCGATCGACGACGACCCGACCCAGGATCGAGAAGGAGGCAGCGCCATGGACTCGTGGTCCGAAACAAGGAGCCTGGTCGTGCTCATGACGATTATCGCCGTCTGCTACGTCCTGGGGCGCGCCCTCGCGGAGATGCTGTAGCAGTGCGCCGGACATGGCGGCCTGATTTGCTACGATGCCGCCATGCCCTACTACGGCAAGATCACCGGAATCAACAATGGCGTCGAGGGAACGTGGCTCGTCGAGCTGGACGACGATGGTGTCCCGAAGCCGGAGTTCGCCTTGGTTCCGCCCGAGTCGATGCCGGACGTCGTTCCCGTCTGGGCGATTCATCTGAAGGAAAGTCCGGACCCCGAGCGGGCCTTCAGCCGCGATGAGGTCCGCAGGATCGCCCTCATGAAGATGCGGCGCAGCATGGACCGGGTGAAGGGGCGCGACGCGGGAAGCTAGCGGCTGCGAGCAGAGCCAACCGTGATCGCGAATCTGATCAGCCGTCGATCCGCCGTCCCGAACACGTTTCCGCCTATGGCCCTTGGTGGTCACTCGCCGGCCGATCCGTGGAGCCCGGCGAGCAGACACGAGAAAGAACCGGAAGAGAAAACCCACCCGACAGAACCCCGATGCAAGGTCATAGCCGGGACCGGCATACTTACCGGATACCGCCGGGAGAGAGATCCCGGCGTCGTCGGTTGTGGGCGTGTGGGGGCTTTGCGGGCGTGGCGGGCAGTGCGATAAGCGAGAGGGTGGCAACGCTGCCTGCGGCATCCGGGCCCGATGGCATCGTCACCGCCGGGCCGGTGATGGCCATCGGCGGCGCGGAGGACAAGCTCCGCGACAAGCTCATCCTCTCCGCATTCGTCAACCACGCCGGTGGACCGGACGCCCGGGTCGCCATCATCCCCACCGCCTCGTCCATCGAAGAAGCAGGTGAGCGCTACAAAGCGCTCTTTCTCGGCATGGGCGCCGAGAGCGCGGATGTGCTCTATCTTCCCGACCGCGCCGCGGCCGCCTCACCCGAGGTCGCCGAGATCCTGGACGATGTGACCGGCATCTTCCTCACCGGCGGCAACCAGATGCGCCTGGCCAGTATCGTGGCCGGGACCCCGTTGGCGCGGAAGGTCAAGCAGCGGAACCGGCAGGGAGCCGTGGTCGCCGGCACCAGCGCCGGTGCTTCGATCCTCTCCTCGCACATGGTCGCGTTCGGTGCCAGCGGCCCCTCACCGCGCATGCGCATGGCGCAGATGACGGCCGGGTTCGATCTCGTCCCGGGCGTGGTCATCGACCAGCATTTCCGCCAGCGGGATCGCATCGGTCGCCTCCTGGCCCTCGTGGCGGGAAGTCCGGGATTGCTCGGCATCGGCGTCGACGAGGACACGGCGGCTCTCTTCACCGGTCACACCATGGAAGTGCTCGGCCGTCACAGCGTGACGATCGTCGACGGCACGAACATCGTCTCGGACATTCACCGCGTCAAGGGGCACGGCCCGATCACCGTCAGCGGCGCGATCCTGCACGTCCTCAGTGCCGGCAACCGCTTCGACATGATCGAGCGCTGCATGCTGCCGAACGAGTCATGGACCCGTGTTGTCGAGAAGCCGCGGCGGAAACGATAAGTCCAGAGTAGCGGCGACACCTGCAGTTGCGCCGCCCTTTTCAGTTGTCACTCGCTGCAAAGGCCCAATCTGGTCGTAGATCTACCACAGCTTCGATGGGCACCTCGCGACGTCGTAAAGACTCTCATCCGCTCATGCATCGGTCCATAGCCGTTTCCACCCCGACCGGGGTATCCTTCCTCTTGTGGGGATTCCCCAGGCAGGGGGCTTGGGAATCACTCGATCCCACTGGAGGACCACCGATGGATCGTGCCGTGAAGATCGACGCGCAGGGCCGGATTGCGATTCCGGCTGCGATGCGCGCGAGTCTTGGTCTGCAGACAGGAGACACGCTTTTCGCCCATCTGGATGAGGAGACCGGCGGGGTGCGACTCGCCAAGGCCATTAACCCGTTTGACCTGCTCTTTGAGCACGCGATGCAGGAGTATCGCGCTGGACGGACGACCAGCCTGCGCGACTTCCTGACCGGGGAGATCGACGAACCCGATGGAGACGGCGAATAGGCGGTACCGGGTCGAGTTGACTGACGGTGCCAAGAAGGATCTCAAGAAGCTTCGCCAGCACCGTGAGCAGATCGGGGACGCGCTGGGCCGATTGGAGGAGAATCCTCTGGCAGGACACACCCTCCAGGGCACGCTCTACCGCCTTCGCTCCCTGGAGTTCACCGTCAGAGGCAGCGGTGCCTTTCGGGCCGTCTATGGCGTACTCGAAACGGACGCCGTCTGCCTCGTCATTATTGTTGGCCCACACGAAAACATCTACGACAAGGCGGAGCGCCGGGTCGAAGGCTTACGTGCCGCCGGCGTCCTCTGAGCGCAAGGCTATCGCCCGCACCGCGTGATCGCCGCGGTTCTGGATACCACCAGGAGCGTTTTCCCTCACGCCTTTCCACCACGCATAATAGGCTCGCAACTTGCTTCACTGTGCCGATGAGCCGCCGGTTGTGTGCACCGGAGTAATGCCGTGACGATCGAGATCCGACATACCACCGTCTTCCGCGGACCCAACATCTGGGCCCGCATGCCGGCCATCCTCATGGAAGTCGATATCGGCGAGCTGGAGGAGCGGCCAACCAACAAGATTCCCGGATTCTACGAGCACCTCACCGAGCTGCTCCCCGGTCTCTACGAGCACAGCTGCTCGGTCGGCAAACCGGGTGGGTTCCTGCAGCGCATGCGCGAGGGAACCTGGATGGGACACGTCCTCGAGCACGTGGCGCTGGAGCTGCAGAACCTGGCCGGGGCCGAGGTCACCCGCGGCAAGACGCGCGGCGCGGGCGAGCGCGGGGTCTACCACGTCGTCTACGCCTATGCCCAGGAAGACGTCGGCATCGCCGCCGGCAGGCTGGCCACACGTCTGCTCAACCACATCATCTATCGACAGTACCGAGCCGGACTTCGACTTTGTTGGCGAGTTGGAAGAAAACGTCATCCGGCTGGCGGAACGACTCGCCTTCGGCCCCTCTACCGGCGCCATCGTCTCCGAGGCGGAGCGGCGCGGCATCCCTGTCCTGCGCCTGGACCCACGACGCTCCTTCGTCCAGCTCGGCCACGGCGCCTACCAGAAGCGGGTCTGGGCTACCGTCACCAGCGCCACGGCGGACATCTCGGTCGACGTCGCCGGCAACAAGGAGCTGACCAATCGGCTGCTGCACGAGATCGGAATCCCCGTGCCGCGCGCCGACGTCGTCCGCTCCGCCGCCGAAGCCGCGGAGGTGGCGCGCCGCATCGGCTACCCGGTGGTGCTCAAACCGCTCGACGGCAACCACGGCCGCGGCGTGATGATCAACCTTCCCGATGAAGCCGCCGTGCACGAGGCCTTCCCCGCCGCGGACCGCGAGAGCCGCTCCGGCCACGTCGTCGTTGAAACGTTCATCTCCGGCAAGGACTATCGCATCCTGGTCGTCAACAATCAGGTGGTCGCCGTCGCCGAGCGGGTGCCGGCGCACGTCATCGGCGACGGCACGCACACCGTTGCCGAGCTGGTGGAGATCACCAATGCCGATCCTCGGCGCGGCATCGGACATGAGAAGATCCTGACTCGCATCACCGTCGACGCGCAGACCAAAGAGGTGCTGGCGAAGCAAGGTCTTGCTCTGGACGATGTGCCGGAGGAGGGTCGTTTCGTTCAGCTCAAGCTGACCGGCAACATGAGCACCGGCGGCACCTCCATCGACCGCACTGACGACATCCACCCCGACAACGTCGAAATCGCTCGTCAAGCGGCGATGGTCGTCGGGCTCGACGTAGCCGGCATCGACTTCATCACCGCCGACATCGCCCGCTCCGTGCGTGAGCAGCGCGGGGGGATCGTGGAAGTCAACGCCGGTCCGGGCTTCCGCATGCACACCCACCCCACCGAGGGACACCCTCGCCACGTGGGGCGGGCGGTGATCGACATGCTCTTCCCACCCGGCAGCCCATCCCGCGTGCCGATCGTGGCCGTCACCGGCACCAACGGGAAGACGACGACCTCACGCATGATCGCCCACATCATGAAGACGGCCGGCAAGAAGGTCGGCATGACGACCACCGACGGGATTTATGTCGATGCAACGCAGATCGCCTCCGGCGACATGAGCGGTCCCGCCTCGGCGCAGATGGTGCTGAAGAACCCGGCCATCGACTATGCGGTGCTGGAGACGGCACGCGGGGGCATCCTCCGCTCCGGTCTCGGTTTCGACCGCTGCGACGTCGCGGTTGTGACCAACGTCTCCTCAGACCATCTCGGTCTGAAGGGCATCAACACCGTCGCCGAGCTGGCCCGGGTGAAACAGGTCGTGCCCCAATCGGTCTTGCCCAACGGCGCCAGCGTCCTCAACGCGGACAACTCCTACACCGTCGAGATGGCGCGGGTCGCCCGCGGCGAGATCATCTTCTTCTCGATGGACGAGGAGAACCCTGTCGTCCGCGACCACCTGCGCGAGCGGGGCAAGGCCGTCGTGCTGCGCCCGACGCGGCACGGCGAGATGATCACCCTGATCGAGCACCGGCGCGACACCAGCCTGCTCCTGGCCGAAGAGATCCCGGCCACCATGGACGGGCGCGTCCGCGTCAACATCCAGAACGCCATGGCGGCGGCCGCGGCGGCCTTCGCCCAGGATGTGCAGCTGGAGTACATCCGCAACGCCCTGCGTACCTTCACCTCGACCTTCTTCCAGAGCCCCGGTCGCTTCAACCTGCTCGAGATCGAGGGCCGCAAGGTCCTTCTCGACTACTGCCACAACGTGGCCGGGCTGGAGTCGATGGCCGACTTCGTCAAGCGCATGGACGCCGACCGCACGATCGCCATGATCGCGCTGCCGGGCGATCGCAGCGACGAAGACATCGCGGCCTTTGGTCGCCTGGCGGCGGGCACCTTCGACGAGATCGTCATCCGCGAGGACTACAACCCCCGTGGTCGCCGCCGCGGCGAGGTCGCCGATCTGCTCAAGAGCGCGATCGCGGCCAGCGGACGCAGCGACGGCAAGGTCGACGTCGTCATCGACGAGATCGAGGCGGCCCGGGAGGCGATCTCCCGGGCCGCCCGCAACGACCTCGTGATCCTGATGGCCGACCGCCCGGCATTAGTGTTCGAGCACCTCACGGGACGGACGAGTTAGGGGCGAGAGGGAGACGCTTCGCTTAGGGGGGCGGGAGGCGCGACCGTGGATGATGGACGGGAAGAAATCGTGCTGCACGACGGGGTGGAGTGACGCAGATCAGCGGCAGCGGGTTCAGGACCTGATCGCTTGGCAGAAAGCGATGGAGCTGGTGAGGCGGTCTATCGCGTAACGCGCGACTGGCCCCGCGAGGAGCTGTATGGATTGACCTCGCAGGTACGCGAGCCGCCGTGTCGGTCCCATCGAACCTTGCGAGGGTCATGGCCGCACTGGTCCACGCGAATTGCCCATCATGTATCTGTCGCCTACGGATCGCTTTGCGAGCTTGAGACGCAAGTGCTCATTGCAGAGCACTTGGCTACTCCGACCACGTGACTACTGGATCGCTGACGCGAAGATTCTGAAGTTCGCGCCTGATCGGAGGACTTCTCCGCAGTCTACGGACCTGAACGTCCACCGACGCATTGCAATGAGCTCTCCCCCCTAAGCGAAGCGCCCCCCTCCTCCCCCCTCGATCCCCGAGAGCTGATCGCGACCGCCCCACGGACACCGGAGCTCCGTGAGTACGAGGAGCCGCCGCTAGGGACCGACGCAGATCCGGATCAAGACCGAGTTTGCCTCGCCCAAGCACGGCACCGAGCTGGTCGGCTACCGCAACGATCCCGTCGCCAACCGGCCCTATGACTTCGCCTGGGGCGCCAATATTTCACGAGGGGGGGAAGGGGGAGAGGGGGGAGAAGGAGAACGAGGGATGCAATCGTCGGTCTCCTCCCCCCCCTTAGCGAAGCGATCCCCCCTTCCCCGCCTTCCCCCCGCCGGGCTTCCCCCGTCCGCTCGGCAACATGGCGGTGGGCACGGTCACTGAGGTAGGTCCCGAGGTAACGCGCTTTGCGGTTGGCGATCGCGTCTTTGGTCACTTCTCCATCCGCGAAACGCAAACCGTCGACGAGTCCAGCGCCGATCCACTTCCTGACGGTCTCTCTCCGGAAGCGGCGATGTGTCTCGACCCGCTGGTGATGGCGCTGGCGATGCGTGACGCCGGGATCAAGCTCGGCGACCGCGTGGCGATCTTCGGACTCGGTGCGATTGGGCTTTTCGCGGTGCAACTGGCGAAGGCGGCGGGCGCCGACTGGGTCGTGGCCATCGATCCCCTCGAGAACCGCCGCCTGCTGGCGACCCGGTTCGGCGCCGACGCGGCGATCGATCCGCTGGCCGGTGACGGCGACGTGGGCATGGAGATCCGGCGTCTCACAGGTCCCACGCCAGATCCGACCCCGCGGGCGCAGACGCGCATCACCGGCGGCTACCTGGAGCGTCCGACGCAGACCGGCAACCTCGGCGTCGACGTCGCGGTCGAGACCTCAGGCAGCGTGCCGGCTCTGCATCAGGCCATTCGCGCCACGCGCTTTGGCGGCACCATCTGCATGATCTCCTTCTACGGGAAGGACGCCACCGGGCTCTATCTGGGCGACGAGTTCCACGTCAACCGGCTCAACCTCGTCTCCGCCCGCGCCGAGACCCTGCCCGGCCGGGACGCGCCCGTCTGGGATCTCGAGCGGTTGGTCGATCTGGCCCTCGCCTGGCTCGTCAGCGGACGCATGCGCACCGAGGGCATCATCACCCCCATCGTCGATTTCGCCGATAGCGCCGAAGCCTACCGGGCCATCGACGAGCGCCCGCAGGAGTCGATCAAGCTGGGGATCCGGTTCTAACGGGGCTATCGGCTAGTCAGCCTATCTAACGAGTCACGATGGCCCTCTGGGCCACGACTCACGACTTACCGACTTACCGACTCGTCGTCATGCCACGCTAGGCAGTTCCCCTGGTGGCGTCTGCTGGCTGTCCCGAGAGCGAGCTCGGCGAGTTGAGATTCGCCCCGCGATCGACACCGACGCCGAGCCGATCGACCAGCTCACCACCCAGCCAGCCGGTCACCACGGCTCCGAGCACCCCGATCACTTCCAGCACCAGCAGCAGCCCGGACGGCGCGCCGGGGGTATCGCGACGCAGCCACCAGGCGATGGCGAACAGCACCACGATGATGACATTGCCCAGGCCGTGGGTGGTAGCGATCCCCTTGGCACGGGTCCCGTCCGGAATCGCCGCCCAGTCGATGGCGCCGAAGATGGCGGCCAGCAGCCCGGTGATGATGCCGGCGGCGATCATCGGGTGCGACGCCTGCCCCAGCAGCTCCTGCCCGGCAAACACCGCCAGCAGATCGAAGATGACCGCCATCCCAAGCAGCCCGAGCGGGAACGGGATCAGCATCGGGTGGATCGGATGTCCAAACAGCTTCGCTTTGCTCTCCATGGACTTGCCTCCTCCTTCGTTATCGACTCCTCAATGCCTGTCTCGCTGGCGGGTACCCTGGCTGCCGGTTGCCGGCAGGTCAGGGTTCGCTCATGCTGCGTCATGTGACAGCTCCTCGCTCTGCACGTGTCGCCACGGCATCGACCTGGGACTCGGCCCGCGCCCACTGGCTGCCCAGGGCTGGCAGCAGCCAGCGATCGAGGCCCCAGTGCCCCGCGACTTTCCAGGCGAGCACGAGGAAGACGGCCAGCCCGAAGAGGACCGGGTTGGTTGAGGCGGAGCCAGCGAGCATGTAGTTGAAGTTCATGAAGGTGCCCAGGAAGGCCGAGAGGCCGACCAGGGCGCCGACCAGCAGTCCGAGACCGACCAGCACTTCACCCCAGGCGACCAGCTTGGCAAACCAGGAGTACCACCCGTTGTCGAGCATGTACTGCAGGAAATCGCGGAACCAGGCATAGGCGATTGGCGGCCGGCCCTGCTCGGGCACCACGATGGCCTGCTCCCAGAACCCGCGTAGCGCCTCTCCGCCATTCATCCAGGCTGGATCGATCACCTTCTCTGCCCCATGCGAAATCCAGTCACGACCGAGGAAGAAACGCATCGGGAGCCAGATGAGCGCGTAGAAGATGCTGCCCATCAGGAGGCGCCACCCTACCGGGTCATTGATCAGACCCACGGTCGTGGGGATGCGCTCGAGGCGAAATTCCAGCCCGCGCTCGGGAATGCCTCGCGCCTGGGACCACCCGCACAGGATGATGATGGCGATCAAGAGATACGTCATGAGGGGCGAGGAGATCCAGTTCTCCCCGTTCCACAGCGGTGGAGCGAGGAGCCCGTCATCGAAGATCCAGCAGAGGAGGATGAACAGGACCACGCTGATCGCGGTCAGCGCCCAGGTGCGCTCACGGGTCATGGAGGATGTCGCGGTGCGGTTCATTGCTGCCTCCTAGCCGTAGAGGCTGGATAACCGTGATTGATAGCGGAGTCACGGGTCCGGACGAAGGTCAACTCAATATGGCACTGTCCCGGCCGGAAGGAACACGCCCGTCGGCGGTGCGCTTGAGCAGCGCAGAGGGTGTTTCCGGGTAGCGCCACCGCACCCAGGACGCCACGCATCGTCGCGACGGAACAGCCTATCCGCTGCGCGGCCGGTTCGGCCGCTGCCAATACCGGCGCACGATCGGGTCCAGTCTCAGCGCCGGCCAGATAGCTCTCCGGTGTCGAAGACAGACGCAACTGCCCGCCGTCTGGTCCAGAGACGTTGACCGGCTCATCCTCAAGTCGGCCGCGATACCAGTTGCCCGAGAACCAAACGTCCGTCCTCACCGCCATGCCGCAGGTGAAGGCGGGGAAGGCGTCACTGGCCGCAACCACTAATCCGAAGGCGTCTTCGCCGTTGGCCAACAAGCCGACAACGTGGTCGCTCCCCGGCTTGCCAACCCGGAAGGCTGGCCCTTCCCGCATGCTGAGGAGCGGCTCAGGAGTGGCGGCCAGAAGCGGAGAAGCTTGGGGTGCCGAACGTCCGGCACCCCCTGGCGGCACGGTCACGAACGCCAGCTGGTGGCAGCGAATCTCATCCTGCCGTGACCGTCAGTTCCAGGCGCATCCCTTCATCCGCGTGGTTTCCGACCGGGCAGTAGACCTCGTAGGTGCCAGGCGCCAGGTCCACTGTCAACGTGCCTGATGCGCCCGGGCGTCAGGTTCTCTGGCAACTCCTCCTCGATCCCTTGGCCTTCGACTTCGAAGTTGTGCTCGATCGTGCCGTTATTGGTGATCTCAAATGTCGTCGGACCGGCAGGCAGCTCGGTCGGCATGTCGATCATGAACTCGGTCAACGACACCGCTACGTTCTCACCGCTGGCGCTGGCTACGGGCGTCGCTTCCGCCGCCGCGCCAGCGGCGCTGCTCATCTCCTCGGGCTCGATCAGCGACACGCTCACGTTCGTGCCACCTTCCCCATCGTCACCGAGCCAGGCGATCCCGACATGACCGGAGTCGTTGAGCTCGGCGAGCGCGATGGTGATCTCCATCCCCTCGCCGTTTTCTCGTTCATGCACGATGCCGCCGATGTTGCCACAGGCGATGTAGGTGCCGATCTCCTCGGCGCTGAGGTGGACGTTGATGGCGTGGCCGCCGTCGAGGATCTCCTGCAGGGGAACATCGACGTGGTTGACCTCGCTGACCTTGACCGGCATGACCGCCGGCCGCACCCATGTCCTCGCCGGTCTGGGTCACAACATCCGCCAGCGGATAGACGACGTCGCCGAGCTCATCGCAGGTGCCGGAATGGATGTGGGCGGGATGGGCTTCGATTGCATCGTCCTGAGCGGCAATAGCCGGGACCAGAAGTAGCAGGCTCAACGCGAGGAGCAATGCGATGTGGACCGATCGACCAAGGAAATACCGCAAAGCGTTCATCGACATCTCCTTCCTTTTGCGTGACGACCAATCCCACGAGGTGCGGGGTTGCCTCGGCTGATGCGCACCCCGTTCCGAGGATACTCTCGATGCGCGTGGTGCAAGACTGGGCTGGCGGTCCCATGAGATTCCGCTCCCACCAGATCCAGCGCGAACCGCGCCGCCCACGTCGTATTAGGTCGAGGCGAGGTCACCGTTGACGCCGTTAGGGAAGAAGCCGCCACTGCTCACACCCGTCTCCGGTGTGAGGTAGACGATCTGCAGAACCTGCTCGGGCGTTCGCGTAAACGCGATGCCCCGCTCATCTGACGGAACGAAGTTGGCCCGCCCATCAATGGCAATGCCCTGTTCGATCTCTGGCATGTCGTTCAGCACGCCCCGAGCGACCGTGATCGCGTTGGCGGCTTGCTGCGCGGTCGGACCCGCCTGATAGAGGAGCGAGCGGGCCATCCCCATGTGGTAGGCCTCGACGGCGAGGATCCCCGCGATGTCCCCTTGCTTGGTCTTGTCCTGGATGAGCGGCGTGGCTCCCTTGTAGCCCGTGACGCCGACATCCTCGAAGAGCATCCCACCGAGGATAAAGTTGAGCTCGTCGGTGAAGGGATTGAAGTTGTCGCCGAATCCGGCTGCCTGGCCGACGGCAGCGAAAGCGCCCGCCAGGTCGATCGCCGGGCGGTCGACCGCCTGATCTCCCAGGCTCTCGCGGTAGTACCGGACGTGGGCCAACTCGTTGGCGGCCAACTCCTCGGCAAACTGGCGGATGGCGTCGGTGGCGAAGGGCACCAAGGAGCCACCAGTGACCTCGCCCGGATCCGCGCCGATGTCCTCCTCGCTGAGACCCGCGCCGGTGGTGCCGCGCAGGTAGTACTCCGTCTCGAGGTACTCGAGATTGAGGGCGAAGTTGAAGATCGCGTCGTCGTCGATCTCCTGAGCGGCCACCGGCGTGATACGGCCGGCGGTCGCCAGCGCCGCACCGGCACCGACGGCCGCTATCCCTTTAAGCGTGCGGCGGCGATCGATCAGCTGAGTCTTGCTGTCCATTGCGTTTCTCCGTTATGCTGAGACAAACGTGTGTTGTCATCCATCTCTCACATCGCAAGTGTGGAAACCATCTCCGCGTGCATGTCGGTATCGTCATAGCACCTCCGTTTCGGGGGCTTCCTCCGCCCACCAGATCCAGCGCGAGCCATCAGCATGCTCTGGCCACGGGGGCAGTGAGCCGGCCGCTTCCAGCCTCGCGCGCGCCAGACGGGTCGCTGTGGCGTACAGATAGTGGTGCAGTAGCTCGACCGGTTCCCCGCGGGCGGGCAGGCTCGTATCAGCGAGTGCGTTCGTCAGCGCCGCGTGCCGCCGCCGGAAGGCCGCGGCGATGTCGGCTGCCAGGTCCTCGAGGACCGGCTGCAGGGCATCGCGATGAGCGGCGAGTATGACGGGGAAGTTGGGACGGTAGTAGCGCTCGCTGCCCCGGCTCCGTTGCGGCGCCGCCAGGTCCACCTCTTGGATCAAGTCGTCCTCAAGCATGTCGACCACGTGCCGGTGCACGGCCGGAGCAGAAATGCCGAGCAGATCGGCCAGTTGCGTGATCGTGCGCGGTTGGCGGTAAATCGCGTTGAGAATCAGCTCTTTCGTACCGTCATTGAGCTTGCGTTGGTTGACAACGGCCACCCATGGGTCCTCGCCGATGGGGACGGCGGACGCACAGGCACAAGCGAAACGGAGCCGGTAGTCGTCTGCAACGGGGGAGGAGCGCACGTCAGTCATCTCACAGGGCTCCTGGGGATGCTCGACCGATGAGAATTAGTCCCTGGAGGCATCTGTATTAACACTGATGTTAAGCAAGAAGCATGCCAGTCTCAGGGCGACAAGCTACGCGTCGACGGCTAACGCGGCTTCCGATAATGGGCCAGCGCGTTTCCCTCGTTACGCGGCGTCCCACTCCCTCCGGATCAGCGTGACCGCCTCCCGGATCGCCTCGTCATAGGGACCCTCGACGCGGCACTCGATGGCGAGCGGACCGTCGTAGCCGATCTCCTTCAGGGCGCGGAACCCGGGACGGAAATCGAGGTGGCCACGTCCCGGCTGCAAGCGGTTGCTGTCGGCGACGTGGACGTAGACGAGGTGCTGCCGGTTGGCGCGGATGCTGGCCGCGATGTCGACCTCTTCGATCCCCATGTGGAAGAAGTCCGCCATGACACCGATCCCGGGTCCGACCTCCGCCGCGATCGCCGCTCCCTGCTCCACGCGGTTGACGATATAGGCCTCGTAGCGATTCAGCGGCTCGAGAAACAGCGAGACGCCGGCGGTCTGTGCGGCGGGCGCCAGCTCGCGCAGCTGGGCCAGGAGGAGATTGCGCTCCAGCTCGGCGCCTGTCGCCAGTGGCGCCAGGTCCGGCAACGCCGGGACGCGCCCAAATTGTGGGACGATCAGCACCCCGACCGCGCCAAGCGCGCCCGCGAGGTCGATGCGCTCGCGGATCGTCTGCCTGGCCGCGTCCCGCTCGGCGGGATCGGCGCTGAGGAGACGGGGGATGCCCTCGATCGCGGAGACCGAGATGGGCGAGGCGGCGAACGCCTCCTGGATCTCGGCCGCCGGGAGCAGGAGCGTCCCCGTATGCAGCTCGACGGCATCCAGCCCAACCGACTCGAGCCAGGCGAGCTTGTCCTGGAGCGTCTCGCGGGGAATCATCCCCTCCCGGATCGAAACCTTCATTCCCCGTCGTCCTCCTCCATCGTGTGTCCTAGCACCATCGTTCCGAACGACCCATGCTAGCAGTCCCCATCCCGCTGCCCGCACAGCTCTTGCGGCGGACGGTGACAGAGCATGTTACGATGCCGGTCCCCGCCGGACCCGGTACGCTACGGCTATCCGGCGCAGGAATGACCGTGAAGTCAGGCACACGCAAGGAGGCGGAGAAGATGCCCCGATCTCGTCCCTGGATTGTCGCGCTCTCGGCGCTGGCGCTGCTGTTGAGCCTGGCCGCCGGGCCGCTCCTCGGCGATGCGCGGGCTCAGGATCAGGTGGAGCTGCGCGTCTGGGACCAGTTCACCAACCCAGCTGAATCCGACAATGCCGATGCAATCTACGCGGCTTTCACGGAGCAGAACCCGAACATCACCATTACCCGGGAAGCATTCTCTACCGATCAGATGCGGGACGTGGTAAACACCGCGGTCTCGTCCGGCACCGGCCCCGATCTCATCTTCTATGATGCCGGCCCCGGCTATGCCGGAGTGCTGGCGGACGCCGGTCTGCTTCTCCCGCTCGACGACTATGCGGCGCAGTACGGCTGGGACGAGCGGATTGCCGCGCCGGCGGCCGAGGCGACGACCTACGACGGCACATTTTATGGGAATGCCGCTGCAGACCGACCTGATCGGCATGTACTACAACCAGACCCTGCTCGATCAGGAAGGGATGACCGTTCCCGAGACGCTCGACGAACTCGTCGCCTTCTGCGGCGAGGCGACTGAGAAGGGCTACATCCCGATTGCCTTCGCCGACAGCCGAGGGGTGGGAGGCGTTCCACCAGTTCTCGATGACGGCCAACCAGATGGTCGGCCCGGAGGGGATTCGGGCGCTACTCAATAACGAGGGGAGCTGGGACACCCCGGAGATCGTTGCCGCGATCGAAGCCTTCTTCGTGACGCTGCGCGATGCCGGATGCTTCCCGGAGGACGCGGTCGCTATCGCCTATGATGACGGCAACTCGCTCTTCTACAACGGCGAGGCGCTGCTGCACACAACCGGGAGTTGGATGATCGCCGAGATTCGAGGAGCACATGCCGGACACCGAGGTTGGCTTCGTGCCCTTCCCCGAGATTGAAGGCGGGCAGGGTCGCGTCTGGATCTCCGGCGTCGGGTCGGCCTGGTACATCTCCGCGGCGACGCAACATCCTGACGAGGCCGCGGCCTTCATCGACTATCGTCTATCTCGCAGGAGGCCGTCGAAAAGTGGGTCGGTGTAATCGCGCTACTTCGTTCCAGTCGAGGCCGATCTGTCCAATATCGAGATCAATCCGCTGACTGCGTCAGTCATCGAGACGCTGCAGAGCGCCGGTGACGAGGGCGTGCAGTTCGGCTACAACGTCGACGTGCTTGCTCCGCCTGAGTTCAACGACAGTGATGCTCAACGGGTTCCAGGCCATGTTGGTCGGCGACAAGACCGCTGAGCAGCAGGCGGCCGATCTGGAAGCCGCCTGGGACGAGGGCATGCCGGACAAGCGAGGCGACGCCGTCGTCGTAACGCGATTCCGGGCGCGGGCGACATGCTCGCCCGCGCCCGATTTCACGAACTCGCGCGGAGATGCGGAGAGTCAAGCAATGACACGGGACGACCGCTCGAGCGCGGGCCGCTTCCGTTAGCGCCATCCATCTCGCCGGCGACGCCGCTCCTGGCGGCGCTACCGGGCGGGAATTCTCTTCATCCTGCCTGCCCTCATCCTCTATCTCGTCTTCATGGTCTATCCGTTCTTCCAGTCGATCTACTTCAGTCTCACGAGCTGGAACGGGGTTACAGCGGTCAAGGAGTGGGTCGGACTCGCGAATTACCGCGAGCTGATCGGTGACGGCCTCTTCTGGCTGTCCCTGAAAAACACCATCATCTGGGTGATCGTCGGCACGATCGCGCCGATCGTCATCGGCATGCTGCTGGCACTCCTCCTCTGGCGTCGGCCAAAGGGTTTCACCCTCTTCCGCACCGTCTATTTCATGCCGCAGGTGCTCTCGACAGTGGTCATCGGCATCGTCTGGAGCTGGATCTACAACCCCATCTTCGGCATCCTCAATGAATCGCTCGATGCCGTCGGGCTGGAGGACCTTTCGCGAGGATGGCTCGGCGATCCGGACGTTGCGCTCTACGCGGTGCTGGTGGCGGCGATCTGGGCCACGATTGGCTTCGTCTTCGTCATCCTCCTCGCCGGCTTGCAAAACGTCAGCAAGGATCTCCTGGAGGCGGCAACTATCGACGGGGCGAACGTCTGGCAGCGTTTCTGGAATGTGACCGTGCCCCAGATTGGCGGGTGTCATCAACGTCGTCATCGCGTTCCTGCTCATCGGCGGCTTCAGCGTCTTCGACATCGTCTTCGTCATGACCGGCGGCGGTCCCGCCAATGCCACAGACGTGCTCGCCACCTTCACCTATAAGGAAGCGTTCACCCAGAACAATGTCGGCTATGCATCGGCCATCGCAGTGGTCATCACCGTGATCTCGCTCATCGCCTCGGTGACGTTCATCCGCCTGCGCGAGCGACAGGAGGCCTGACGGTGGCGGTTACCTCGGCAACTGGAAGGTCATTTGCCGGAACCGGGACGGCCTCGCAGCGGCTCAATCTGGGACGTCTCACCGGCCGCGTCGGCACGTATGCCATCCTGATCGCCTTCCTGGTGATCTTTCTCCTTCCCTTTATCTGGATCTGGTCGTCGGCGTTCAAGACGTCGCAGGAGATTGGCCGCAACCCGTTCGCCCTGCCGACCCAGCTGCGCTGGGAGAACCTGGTCGAGGCGTGGACGGTCGGGCATTTCCGCGAGTACATGCTGAACAGTGCCATCTACTGTGCGGCGATCGTCGCCGGCAGCGTGGCCCTGGCCTGTCTCGCCGGGTACGGTCTCTCCATGCTTCCCCTCCCCGGGCGGGAAAGTGTGCTGGTGCTTTTCCTGCTCGGGCTGACGGTACCGTTCCAGTCGGTGATGATCCCGATGTACTACCTACTGCGCGACCTCCATATCCTGGAGACCTACTGGGCGTTTATCCTTCCCGGAATTGCCATTCGGCTGCCGTTCGGCATCTTCCTTATGCGAGGGTTCTTCCGCGGTCTGCCTCCCGAGCTCGGCGACGCGGCGCGAACCGACGGCGCGAACGAGTGGGGTGTCTTCCGCCAGGTCTTCCTCCCCCTCTCCTGGCCCGGCCTGGCGACGCTGATCGTCTTTCAGTTCATGTGGGCCTGGAACGAGTTCGCCATGCCGCTCATCTTTGTGCAGCGGGATGAGCTGCGGCCGGTCTCGCTGGGTACGATGTTCTTCTTCGGCCGCTTCACCGCCGACCGGGGCGTTGATCGCGGCCGGCGTCACGCTTTCGATGATCCCGGTGGTCCTCCTCTACCTGCATCCTGCAGCGCCGCTTCATCGAGGGGATCACGGCGGGCGCGCTGAAGAGCTAGCGCGGCGAGGGTGTCGGGGTCACGAGGTGTCAGGGTGACAGGGGAACAACTTCCGGACACCCTGACACCACTTGCGTCCGCAGGCGCGAAGCGAGTAATCACCCATCACCGTGAGCGCAGCGAACCCTCACCCGCGTTACGCCGCTGCCCCACGAAGTCGAGTTTGACCATCGGCTTTGCTAGAATCGGTTCACGGGCGCCGAGCTAGACCCCGCCGGGAGTGAGCCAGCAGTGCAGGTCAACGCTAAAGTCGACTACGCGCTGCGGGCGCTGGCAGAGCTGGCGGTCGCCGATCCCGGTCCGATGAAGGCCGAGGCGATCTCGCGAGCCCAGAGCATCCCGCCCAAGTTTCTCGAGAATATCCTGCTGGAGCTAAGGCACGCCGGGATCGTCCTCTCGCAGCGCGGCGCGGAGGGAGGCTATCGCCTCGGGCTGCCCGCGAACGAGATCACCCTGGCCGACGTCATCCGGGTCGTCGATGGTCCCCTGGCCAATGTGCGCGGGCTACGGCCGGAACGGCTGGAATACAGCGGACCTGCTACTTCATTGCTCCAGGTCTGGATCGCGCTGCGCGCCAACATGCGAGCGGTGCTGGAGCGGGTCACCCTGGAGGATCTGGTCACCGGCAATCTGCCCCCCGAGGTCGTCGATCTGACCGAAGCTCCCGACGCCTGGAGTCGGCGTTAGACGGCAATGCGGCGACGGCAGACGGCCAGCCGGCCAGCCAGTGAGTCGGTCAGTCGGTCAGATAGCGGTGAGAGCGGGAGACGGCGAGACGTTCCTGCCGTTGCTGATACCCCAGAAGTTCAGGAAGTTCGATAGCGGACCGACAGCCGACAGCCGATAGCCCAATCCCTATCACCCATCGCCCATCACCTTCATCACGCCACCCAACTCCTCGACGCGGGCCCGGCTCTGGGGACCGGTTTCGATGCACATCATGGCCACGGCGTCGCCTGGCTGGAGATCGCGGAGAGCGATCTCCAGCGCCTCCGGCTCGTCGGCGGCGACCTCATGCGGTGTGTCGCCACCCGCGGCGACTCCCTCGAGATAGAGCGCGGTCATCTCGTCGACGCTGGCACGGCCACGGAGGTAGCGCCGGGTCTCTTTCACGATCACGCGGTCGGCCTGCTCCGCCGCGAGGCGACCGAGGTCGCGTAGCGCTTCGTCGGTGCGATCGCCTGCCGTGCCGATGATCGCCGTCAGCCGCCCGTCTTCCTCTTTGTAGCCGCGCGCCATCGCCAGCAGGTGGCGCAGCCCCACTTCGTTGTGCGCGTAGTCGAGGATGACGGTTGCCCCATCGAGGTCGTAGACGTGGAGCCGGCCGGGGTTGTCCTCTGCCGTGGCGCCGAAGGTCCGCAACCCTTGCCCGATCGCCTCACGGTCGAGTTCGAGCGCCAGCGTCGCGGCGGCGGCGCAGAGCGCGTTTTCGATCATGTGCGTCGCGGTCCCGCCGAAGGTGAGCGGCACCTCCTCCAGGCGGGCAAGCTCGTGTGCATCCTCCCCCCGTATCTCCAGCATCGTGCCATCTGCCGCGACGACGGCGCGGCCGCCGGCGTGGCGGTGCGCGACGACCGTCGGGTTCTCGGCATCCTGCGTGACCCAGATGATCGGCGCGTGTAGACCGACGGACTGGGCCCGCACCAATGGATCGTCGGCGTTCAGCACCACCCAGCCATCTGGCCGGGTAGTGCGCAGGACGACGCTCTTGACCTCCGCCAGTCCCTCCACCGTCTGCACGCCGTGCAATCCCAGGTGGTCGGCGCTGACGTTGATCATCACGCTGACGTCGTTGCTCTCGCAGGCCATCCCCCGCAGAAGGATGCCGCCCCGCGCTGTCTCCAGCACGGCGACGTCGAGGCCTGGTTCCCGCAGCACGCGCCAGGCGCCCGCCGGCCCCGTGTAGTCCCCTTCGAGCACCATCTCGCCCTCGATGAAGACCCCGACCGTCGAGGTCCAGCCGACCTTCCGCCCCACACCGCGCAGGATGTGGGCGATCAGCCGCGTGGTGGTCGTCTTGCCGTTCGTCCCAGTAACGGCGATGACGGGAATGGCGCGATCCTCGTCGCGGATCATGCCGGGTCGATCGTCCGGATCGTCGCCTATGGACTCGACTTGCAGGAGGTCGCGCAGTTGCTCGATGCTCGTGGCCAGATCGATGTCTTCGCCGGTCGCCGCATCCGCCAGGAGCCGCGCCAGTCCAAGAGCGAAGCGGCGCCGTTCCCAACCGAATGCCAGTGACCAGTGCCCCGGCGTCTCCATCTCCACCCAGCGCATCTCCGGGAACTCGACCCCAGCCCGCTCGTGCAGGCTCGCGCAGGCGGCAAGGAGCAGCTCGCCCAGCCCAGCTGCACCCGCGGCGCGCTCGTCGTCAGAGGGAGCAAGAGGTTCCATGCGGGTGGCCAGGGCAGCGATCGCATCACGAGAGCGATCTGCCTCCGTGACCTCCAGCTCGAGCTTGATCGCCGGTTGCAGGAGAAAGAAGTTGGGACCGTCCAGATCCCGGATCTCGACGAGTCGCATCGCTGTCGCCGTCCCTCTCGTGCCTCGCGGAGTCAGCGTTATGACATGGTCCAGAGCGCGAGCACCTGCAACGCGTTGAAGAGCGCGTGGGTGATCATCGCCGCCGTCGTGTTCACATGCTTGCGGAGTAGCCCCAGAATGACGCTGACTCCGAACAGGCCAAGCAGTGCAAGATTGAAACCATATTGCGGTCCATGCAGGGTCATGAACAAGAGCGAGGGGATGATGATGCCGAATCGTGGTTGCAGGCCCCCGCGGAAGAAGGCCTCTTCGCCGATTCCCGCGGATGCCACTGCGATCACGGCGACCGGCCCTGGCAACCCGGTGATAATCTCCTCGACGACCTCGTTGAGCTCCTCGCTCAATCCCGGGTCGAACTGCTGTGAGACCAGGCCGCTGACGAACAACACGGCGAAGCAGACGAAGGTTGCCGCGATGGCGATGCCAACCGTGCGCGAATCCGGGGCCACAATGCCGAGCCGTTCCGTGGCGCCGCGCAAGTCGCGCCAGTACGGGTAACCGACCGCGATGTAGGAGATAGCGACGAACGCGGCAGTCTGTATGAGCGCCTCGGCGATACCGACGGTTGGGATCACCTCCGGCGGATTGTCGGCCATGGGAGCCAGACTGCTGCCAATGAAGAAGCCAAGCAAGCCGAGCACCATACAGAGCCCGGTCATGTCGATGGCGGAATCGGGGTCCAGCGGCGTGACCCGCGCCAGCGCCTGGCGGAATGGTCGCAGCAGGGGGAGGCCGAACCCGAGTCCGACCAGCAGCAGCAGCGGGCCGAGAACGCGATCGCCCTGGAGGAGGACAGCCGCGCCCGCGAGGAGCAGCAGCACCGCGGGGATGCCGAAGAGGAGATAGAGCCCGACCAGGGCGGAACGATCCGTCTGCGCCCGGTACGCCCAGTAGGCGAGACCAAGCGCGCCCAGCAGCGCGGTCGCGGTCGCGATCAGGAGCTGGACCCAGTCGGTCACGGGTTCCCCTACCAGAGCAGAGACGAGGTGGGATCCCACCGCGGCGTCTCGCGGCGCACCCCGGCCGCGGCGTTCCGGGAGTATACGGGACGAAGGGGGAGTCGCCTGCGGCTCAGGGGGTGCCGGCGGCTGCGCCGCCTCAGGGGGAGAAGGGGGTCGCTTCGCTCGAGAGGGAGAGGAGAGGACGAGGATTCTTCTCGACTCCTCGACTGCTCGCCTTCTCGACTGCGCTCTGTCTTGCCGTCTTGCCGTCTTGCCGTCTTGCGGACCAGTGTAGACTGCCATGCCATACCGTCCGCTTCAGCCGCGACGCGCGGCGCCAGACAGTGACAGGATGCCGAGCGACAGCCCTAGCGGCTCCTCTTCCACGTCCACGTCGAGTGCAAGTGCTGGTCCGGGCCGCGCGGCACCGCTGCCATCGCGACGGGGCGGTCTGGGCCGCGGTCTCGACGCGCTCATCCCCGCCTATGGTGAGGGTGCGGCGGCCACGCTCGATATCGACATCGACGCGATCTCGCCGAACCCCTATCAGCCCCGCATCGAGATGGACCCGGAGGCACTGGAGACGCTCGCCGCCTCGATCCGCGTGCACGGGGTGATTCAGCCGCTGGTCGTCACCCAGGGTCCGGAACGCGGCCGGTTCGTCCTCATCGCCGGAGAGCGGCGCTGGCGAGCCGCCCGTCTGGCGGGACTGGGCGCCGTGCCCGCCGTCGTCAAGGATGCGGTCCCGCGCGCCATGCTGGAGCTGGCGCTGGTCGAGAATGTCGTGCGCGCCGACCTGGCGCCCCTCGAGGAGGCGGCCGCCTATCGCCAGCTCATCGACGATTTCGGGCTGACGCAGGCGGCCGTCGCCGAGCGCGTCGGCCGCTCCCGCGCCAGTGTCACCAACACCCTGCGCCTGCTCGCCCTCCCCGACCGCGTGCAGCGCGCGCTGGGAACGGGTGATATCAGCGAGGGACACGCCCGCGCTCTCCTCGGGTTGGCCACGGCGCCGGAGCAGGTGGCGGCCCTGGAGTGGGTGCTGGAGAAGGGGTTGAGTGTCCGCCAGACCGAGGATCTGGTCCGTCGCTGGGCAGCAGGCGAATCGCCGGCAGGCGGTCCCCCGCGGCCGGAACCCGCGACTCGAGGCGAGAGCGACCGTGATGCCGCGCTGCGCCAGGCATTCATCGACGGGTTGCAACGGGCGCTCGGCACGCGCGTCGGATTTCGCCCGGCGAAAGAGGGCGGCGGCACGCTGACCATCCACTACAACTCCGACGAGGAGCTGAACGCGCTCTACGAAAAACTGGGCGGCGAAAACCTCTGGTAGTCCTGGTGACGTCGCAAGAGGGACAAGGGGAAGGGATCGAATGATCGTCTTGATTGCGCAGCACTTCGCCAAAGACGGAAACGAGGAGGACGTCGCGGCGGCCCTGCGCGAGATGTCGGCCTACTGCAACTCCGACGCGGAACCAGGCTGCGTGATGTACGTCGTCAACCGCTCGACCGAGAACCCACGCCACTTTCTGATCTACGAGCAGTATGTCGACGAGGCGGCCCTGACGGCGCACGCCGAAACGCCGATGTTCAAGGAGACCATCCTGGGCCGCGAAGTTCCCATGCTGGAGTCCCGCGAGCGCTCCTTCTGGGAGGTCGTGGAGTAAACGGATTGTCGAAGCCAGAGGAGCATCATCAGTGACGACGACAGCGCTCGATCAAGGAATGATCCCCCACTTCCAGGTTCTTCCTGACTGGGAGCGCCTTCCCGCGGGATACCAGCACGGCGACGTGGTCGGGGTCGCCGTCGATTCCGGTGATCGCGTCTTTGTGCTGACCCGCCGCGATGCCCGCTGCATCATCTACGAGCCCGATGGAACGTTCGTCCGCTCCTTCGGTGAAGACGTCTTCACCGAGCGCATCCACGCCCTGACCATCGACGCCGATGATTTCGTCTACACCGCCGACGACGGCGATCACACCGTTCGCAAGTTCTCCCCCGATGGCGCGCTCCTGATGACGTTGGGCACGCCGGGTGTCCCCTCCGACACCGGCTACGACGGCAAGGTCACCAGCAGCATCAAGCGCCTGGGTCCGCCGTTCAACCGGCCGACCAAAGTCGCGATCGGGCCGAACGGCGACATCTTTGTCTCCGATGGCTACGGGAACGCTCGTATCCATCGCTTCTCATCCGCCGGGGAGCTGATCGAGTCGTGGGGCGAGCTCGGGAATGGCCCGGGGCAGTTCAACGTCCCGCATGGCGTCTGGGTCGCCGATGACCGCGTCTTCGTGGCCGACCGGGAGAATGACCGCGTCCAGGTCTTCAGCCTGGGCGGCGAGCTGCTGGAGATCTGGGACCACGTCCAGCGGCCAACCGATATCTACGTCGACTCCCGAGGGCTGGTCTACATCTCCTCGCTGTGGTGGCCGGCCGGGGCGACGGACATGGGAAGGCCACCCTGGAAGTACGACCTCCCCGGCGGCGTCTACGTGCTCGATCTTGCCGGAAACGTGCTGCTGCATTGGTGCAGCGCCGATCGCTGCGCGCCTGGCGCATTCGTCGCGCCGCACTGCATCACGGCCGACTCCCGGGGTGATATCTACGTCGGCGAGGTGACCTGGACCTACGGCCTGCCGAGAGGCTACGACCCGGAAACCTGCCACACCCTCCAGAAGTTCACCCGGCTCTGAGGCTATTGGCTATCGTCTGGCTCTAGCTTTGGCTGCTGGCTCGCGACAAGTGGAGCGCCGTCCCCAACCAGTGCCATCCCGACGAGCGAGTCATCCCAAAGACCGTGTCATCCCGACGAAGGAGGGATCTCGTCGGCGTCAGGATCGGGATGCATGGGTGACAATGACAATCAGCCACAACCGGCGCCATCCTGCAAGAAGCGTCCCTGAGAGTGAGCCATGTCGCAACACACTTATTGGGTGTACATCATGACTAACCAATCGGGAACCCTCTACATCGGCGTGACGGCCAACCTCCCGCGCCGAGTTTACGAGCACCGGCATCGGTTGGTTCCGGGATTTGCCACGCGCTACAAGATCGACCAACTCATCCATGCCGAAGAGTTTTCCGAGGTGCGCGACGCAATTGCTCGAGAAAAGCAGATCAAGGCGTGGCGTCGTTCACACAAAGTGGCGTTAGTCGATAGCGCGAATCCCGAGTGGAACGACCTCGGAGAGGAGTGGTTTGGGCCGAGAGACGCTATGTGACCGGGACCACCTACGGTGCCGTACGATTGGAAGGACGACGAGATCCCTCCTTCGTCGGGATGACACGAACTGCATGGCGCTGCATTGAGGTGTGCGGAATCTTGCCGGACCCGGCGCATCAGTTTCCAGATGTCCGCGGGCACCGAATGCACCGCTATTCACACCACTGATGGCGCTCGTTGCTCGGCGAGTTTCGCGAGTTGCTCCACGACCGTGCCCCACCCGTCGGCGAAACCCATTTGTTCGTGCATGGCCCGGTCGGCCCCGCTCTTGTGCATCACGTGGGCGACGTACTCCGTGCCCTGCGGATGCTCCTGTAGCGTGATGATCGCCGTCATAAATGGATGCTCTGCCGGTCTCCACCCCCCGAGCAGGGCATTGGTAAAGACGATCCGTTCGCCATCGACGATCTCCAGGAAGCAACCGCTCAGGTGTGGCACGAACTCGCCGCCGTCCTCACTGATCTGGGTCTCGAACGAGCCACCAGGGCGGAGGTCCATTTCCAGGACCTTGCACCTCGCCGGCGCCGGAACCCACCACTGCTCGAAGCTCGAGGGATCCGTCCATGCGCTCCAGATCACCGACCGCAGCGCCTTGATGACGCGCGATATCGTCAGGTCGAGATCCGGGTTGACCGATCGCATCATTCCTGTGTTTCCTCCACGCCGATTGCTTCGACAAACTGCTGGAGCCGGTCGGTGCGGCCTTCCCAGATGGCGCGTTGCCCGGAAAGCCATCGTTCGACGGCAGCAAATGACTCTTCTTCGATGGCGCAGATCCGCACGCGACCCACTTTGCGCGTGCGAATCCATCCGCTCTCTTCAAGGAAACGGATGTGCTGCATGAACGAGGGCAATGCCATGTCGAACGGCTTCGCCAGATCGCTGACACTGGCGGGGCCGCCCCCCAGCCGCCCCAGCACGGCCCTGCGGGTAGGGTCGGCAATCGCCTGGAAGATCCCGTTCAGCTGCCTCGCATCCTGCTCCATGCCGGCCACAATATCATTTGATATTAGTTAGGTCAATGCCTAACTAATGGCTTCCTGTTCGGGTCGGGGATCGGTACGCTAACCGGGCCGGCTGAGTCCCAACCCAGACACGTTCTTCAAGCCCATCCAGGAATCCGAGCGATAAAAGCAATAGCGATATTGACAAAATCAATCATCCATTGATACTTTATCAATCTTGATCTGCGGCGAGGGCGATCTTGTCGACCGCCGGAGTGACTTCAGAGGATCTGCGGCATGAGGGAGCCTTGCGTGTGACACTGCATCCGGTCATCGGTCGCTGCCCCGTCTGCGGAGACGAGCTGGCGGTGACCCGGCTCCATTGTGGGAGCTGCGACACCCAGATCGAGGGGCGCTTTCAGCTCGGGCGCTTTCAACGTCTCAGCGCCGACCAGCTCGCCTTCGTCGAGGTCTTCGTCAAGAACCGCGGCATCATCAAGGACGTCGAGGCGGAGCTCGGCATCTCCTATCCGACCGTCCGCGCTCGCCTCGATGACGCCCTGCGCGCGATGGGCTTCCCGGCCGGCGGCGAGGACGACCCGCGCATCTCTCCTCGAGAGGCCCGCACCCAGGCCCGCGAGGAGCGGCGCCGCATCCTCGAAGAATTGAAGGAGCAGCGGATCACCGCCGATGAAGCGGCCCGCCGCCTCGCCGGCTAGTCCCACTCTGGACGCACCCCACCCGATTGAAGGAGATCACCCGATGGTCGAATCCGTGCCCGTTCCTATTCGCTCATCCCAGCGCGATCAGCTTCGCGAAGAGCGCCTGGAGATCCTGCGCCTGCTCGAAGCCGGCACCATCACCGCTGACGAGGCGGCGACGCTGCTCGATGCCATCGATCGGGTCGCGGTCCCGCCACCGAACAGTGGATCGACTGCGCAGCGCAGCGCCGAGGCGCGCCTGGTCCGCATCCGGGTCACCGAGAGCACGACCGGACGCGTGGTGGTCAACCTCGCCTTCCCGCTCGGGCTGATCAAGTCCGGCCTCGACATCGCCGGCCAGTTTGTCCCGGAGTACTTGCCGAAGGTGGACGCGATTCGGGAAAGCGTCACCGCTGGTTTCCGCGGACCACTGGTCGACGTCGACGATGGTGGTCAACGGGTGGAGATCATCGCGGAATAGTTGGCGGCTCGGCGACCGCCGTTCTTGCCCCCGGAATGGGGACCGCCCAGCGCTCGGAGGAACTATCGTGACGGACACTGCTGATACGGAAGGTCGGCGCGAGGAACGTATCCCGGTCGACCTCAACCAGCCGCTCGTGCTCGACGTCCACAATCCCAATGGCGACGTCAGCGTCCGTGCTACCGAGCGGACGGACGTGCTCATCAGCCATATCACACCCGGTTTTGGCGGAGACCCCGGCGACGAGGAGATCGGTATCGCGATCGACGCCCGCCAGAACCGGATCGAGGTCCGTGTCAACTCGGGCGCCGAAACCGGGTGGGCCGGCATCGCGGGAGACATCGATCTCGATACTGTCGTCGGAGAAATCGATGCTGTCGTCGGACAGATCACGCGCGCATTCCGGCGCGGCGGCCACAGGGCCTCGGCCAGATCTGGCAGGGCGCGCGTCGCCGTTGGCCGCCATGCCTGGACCGACGTCACCATCGAGGTTCCCCAGGCGATCACCGGCCGGATCGGGGTCCACACCGCCTCCGGCGATGTCCGGGTCGAGGGCGTCACGAGCGAGATCGCGCTCAATACCGTGTCGGGTGACGTCCGGGTGATGCGCACCAGCGGCGATCTCGTGCTGCAGACCGCGAGCGGCGACCTTGCCATCGAGGGCGCGAGCGGTCGCCTCACCGCGCAAACCGCCAGCGGCGACGTCAATGTCACCTCGTTCCAGACCGAGGGTTTCGACATCCACACCGCCAGCGGCGATGTCCTCTTCAACGCAATGCCGACCGGCAACGGTCCCTTCCGCTTCCAGACGGTGAGCGGTGACGTCCGCCTGGCACTGCGGCGATCGACCGCCGGTGGAACCGAGCCGGACGCAACCCTCGCCTTCCACACGGTCTCCGGCGACGCCCACGTGACCCAACCGATCCGGAAAACCTCCCGTCGCCACTGGCAGGTCGGTTCAGGCGACAGAGGACCGCGCATCGACGTGACGACGGTCAGCGGGGACCTCGTCGCCGGGCTTGCGGCGGTGAAGAGCGACTTCGTTCCCTCCTCCACCCCGGCCTCACTGGCGGGCGATGTTCCACCGGCGCCTCCCGCGCCCCCCGCACCGCCGGCGCCGGCGAACGTCCCGTCGCAGCCATCCTCACCAACCGCACCGGCTCCGTTCACCACGGGCAGGTCACGCGGTGAGGACGACGTCGTCGCGACCGATGCCAGACTGGAAGCGGCTCAGTCGCCCGCGGAGGAAGACGCCGTGCGCCTCGCCGTCCTGGAAGCCGTCGAGCGCGGAGAGATCGACGTCGAGGAAGCGCTACGACGACTCGAGGCGGTGGATTCAGTTCCAGGTACCTAGGAGCCGCTGGCCCCCCAGGGGACGCAACCCTATCCATCAGCAGTTCACGGCAGTGGAGAAGTCCGCCATGTATCGCAGCACCTGGGAGCTCGACGCCTACGTCCGCCAGCACGTCGCTGACCTTGCCGAAGAGCGGCGGGCCTGCTCCCCGATTGCTCCCAGCGCTGATCGACTGCCAGGGCCAATCACCCAGCTTCGACACCGCCTGGGGATCGGTCTGATCAAGGTCGGCCACGCCCTTGCCGGGGTGGACGTGGGCCGGGGACTCCCTACGTCGCCTCCCCGGCCCGCGGCATGGGGATCCGGTTCCTAGGTGTCCGGTAACGACCCTGATCTCTCCGTTGCCGTAGCCGGACCGCGGGACTGGCGGGACCTACGAGCGATTCGGCTGGAGGCGTTGCAGTCGGAGCCGGTCGCATATTCCTCCTCGTACGAAGAGACGCTGGCCCGGCCGGACGAGCACTGGCGGCAACGGCTGGCGAGCGATCAGAGTGTGCACCTGCTTGCCAGAGCGCGCAGCCGCCCGATCGGCATGGTCGGCGGCTATCTAGGCGCCGATGAGGGAGATGAGAGCGTTGCCGTGGTCTTCGGCATGTACGTCACGAGTGAGTATCGAGGCCGGGGCATCGGCAGGTTGCTGCTCACCTCGTTGATCTATAGGTTGTCGGCGCTTCCGCACATCACCACGATCAGGCTCGGGTTTACCGAGACCCAGGAGCCGGCACGCGGGTTGTACGAGTCGATGGGATTCCAGGTCGTCGGCAAGACAGAGCACGGTATCGTGGTCGGTGACCGGCGTTACGATGAATTCATCATGGAACTTCGCGTTCGCTAGAGCGGCTCGAAGAATCATCACGATGGAGCTGACACGCCAATGAGACCGGAGCGCTTTCGCGCAATCGTCGCGGTCCACCTGCTGCTCCTGCGAGGTGAGGAAGTGTTGCTGTTGCGGCGCGCCAACACCGGGTACGAGGATGGCAACTACAGCGTGATCGCCGGCCACCTCGACGGCAACGAGACGGCGAGCCAGGCGATGGTGCGGGAGGCGGCTGAGGAAGCGGGGATCGTGGTGAGACCCGCGGATCTTCGCTTCGCCCATTTCATGCACCGTAGGGAAGCGGCCGACGTGGACGAGCGTATCGACCTGTTCTTCGCGGCAACCCGGTGGCGAGGAGAGCCCAGGATCGGCGAGCCGGAGAAGTGCGACGAGCTGCGCTGGGCGGCTCGCGATGCGTTGCCCACGAATCTGGTCCCGTATGTCAGGCTGGCCCTCGAGCAGGTTCGTCAGAACCGCCACTTTTCAGAGTTCTGGCCGATCCTCGGTCCGGCCGCCGGTGCTCAGAGTGGCGGTGGACAACCTGAGGCGGCCGACGTTCCCGCCGGCGGGGACCCGGCGCCCCGGAGTTGAACGTGGATCGGCAACACGTCGTCGCCCGTACCCAGGCGTTTGTTCGTGGGCAGCTTGCGGGCGAGGCCAGTGGTCACGATTGGTGGCATGTCCATCGTGTGTGGCGGACCGCCATCGACATCGGTCGAGAGGAAGGCGTCGATCTCTACGTGGTGGAGCTTGCTGCCTTGCTCCACGACATTGCCGACGCGAAGCTCCATCATGGCGACGAGGAGATCGGTCCCCACACCGCCGCGGCCTGGCTCCGTTCCCTCCACGTTGCCGAGCAGACGGTCGAACACGTGGCCGCGATCGTCCGGGACATGTCGTTCAAGGGCGCCGGTGTCCAAACGCCCATGCCGACACGGGAAGGGATGGTCGTGCAGGATGCGGACCGTCTAGACGCGCTCGGCGCGATCGGGATCGCGCGAGCCTTCGCCTATGGCGGGTTTCGCGGCCGGGTGCTGCACGACCCCGACTCCTCACCGGTACTGCATGCCACGGTTGAAGACTACTTCTCCCACCAGGGGTCAACCCTCAACCACTTCTCGGAGAAGCTTCTGCTGCTGAAGGACCGCATGAACACCGAGTCCGCGCGGCGGATCGCCAGCGAGCGACACCAGTTCATGGAGCACTTCCTGACCCAGTTCTCTGCCGAGTGGCACGGCCATTCGTAGGATTGTTGGCGATCCGCTATGTACGCTGGCCGACTGACAACTGACGACTGACCACTCACGACTGGCCGTCTCGCCGTCTCGCCGTCTTCCATTGATCACGCAATCTCGAAGATCGTCTCCACTTCGATGGGCACGTTCGACGGCAGCGCCTGCAAGCCGACCGCCGAGCGGGCGTGGACGCCGCGCTCGCCGAAGACCTCGTAGAGCAGCTCCGAGAAGCCGTGCATCACCTGTGGCGTCTGCTCGAAGCCGGGAACGCAGTTCACCATTCCCAGCACCTTGACCACACGGGTGATCCGATTCAGGTCGCCGATCACCGCCTTGGCCTGCGCCAGCTGCTGGATCGCGCACAGGCGCGCCGCCTGGTAGCCCTCCTCGACGCTGTAGGTCTCGCCGACGCGCCCATGCCACGGCTGTCCATCCTGAGCGGGCGGGGTGGCTCCGGAGAGGTAGAGGAGGTTGCCCGTGATCACCCCGGTCGCCATGGCCGGGTGAAACGATCGTGCCTCAGGCAGCTCGATGCCAAGTTCCTGCAGCTTCTCTTCGGGTGTCACGCGCTTTTCCCTCCTCCATCAGAAAACCGGGCTGAGAGTACTCTCAGCCCGGTTCTTTCACCTACACGTTGATGGTGCTGTGCTCTGAAGAAGCCAGCCGCTACGTCGTGGCGTTGCGGCGGCGGCGGCGCTCGGCCTTGCGGCGCTTCGCCCGGTTTTCTTCCTGAACGCTGATGAAGCGCAGGCCCCGGCGATGCTCGCGGATCACGCCCGAACGCTCGATCCCTTTGGTAAAGCGGCGGAAGAGCTGATCGAAGCCCTCCCCTTCGCGGAGTTCAACCCGCATGTTTCTGCAATCACCCCCCCTCAGGGAGTCATTCTGGCCCGCGGGGACCCCACGGAACCTGGTACTACACTCAGGGACAACCCTGTATGATCGCCGGCATCGCGCCCGCGACCCAAGGCACAAGGATACCGTACGGACGGCATCTTGACGAGTGGGGGCAGCTATCGGCTATAGGCTTTCTCACGACTCGTCTTACCGACTTACTGACTTACCGACTTACCGACTCACGTCACCCGAGGAGCTTCCATGACTGCAACCGCGATCGCTGTGCAGCCGGCCATCGCCATCCATCCCGGTCAGGCCAACAGTCTGCATCTCACCGAGATCCCGCGGGATGAGCCCGGTCCGGGCGAGGTACTGATACGTGTGCGGCAGGTCGGGATCTGCGGCACCGACCGCGAGCTGATCCACGGCTCGTTCGGCTCGGCGCCGGCCGGCGCAACATCGCTCGTGCTCGGTCACGAGTTGCTCGGCAAAGTGGAAGTCGTTGGCCCGGAGGTTTTCGACTTCACTCCCGGTCAACTCGTCACCGCCACCGTCCGCCGCCCGGACGGCTGCCCGGCCTGCATGGCAGGTCAGCCCGATATGTGCCAGTGGCTCGACTACACGGAGCGGGGCATCGCCGGGTTGCACGGATTCATGAGCGAGTCGGTGGTGGAGGACATCCGCTGGGTCGTCGCCGTGCCGCACGAGTTAGCGCACATCGGCGTTCTCGTCGAGCCGCTCTCGGTCGGCGAGAAAGCGCTGCGCCAGGCGAACCTCATCCAGCGCCGCCTCGCGTCCTGGGACCCAAAGACCGCGTTGATCCTGGGCGCCGGTCCCATCGGGCTGCTCGGCACGCTGCTCCTGCGCTCGCGCGGCATGGAGGTCGTGACCATGGCCCGACGCCCGGGACCGCATCTGACCTCGGAAATTGTGGAATCCGCTGGCGCTCGCTATGTCGCGATGCAGGAGACCAGCATCCGCGAGGTCGCGGCAGGGATGCCCTCGATCGACCTCATCTTCGAGGCTACGGGGAGCGCGGAACCGGGATTCGCGGCGATGGAGATCCTCGGCAACAACGGCGTGCTCGTCCTCCTTTCCGGTGCCTCGAGCCCGACCGAGTTGACCGTGCCGGCGGCGGCAATCAACGGCAGTCTGCTGCGCGGCAACAAAGTGGTGGCCGGCAGCGTCAACTCGGCGCGCGAGGATTTCGAGGCTGGCGTCGAAGACTTGAGTCGCTTTGAAACGCACTGGCCGGGGTTGACGAGTCGCCTCATCACCCGCCATCTCGATGGCCTTGACGACTACGCGCGGATCCTCGACAGGCCGGAGGGCGATATCAAGACGGTCATCGACGTTGACGAGGGATTTCGAGTGGCGGGGTGAACGGGGGTGCCTCATGGGTGGCGGGGTCGCAGGGTGAACGATGGCCGACGCCCTCTCCCCGCACACCGTGAGCGCTGCGAACCATCACCCTATCACCACGAGCGGAGCGAGTAATCAGCACCTACACCCATCACCCGAGATGAACAACCTCGACATCTGACCACGCCCGGGCCAGGCGTTCGGCGACGAGACGGCGGTGGCAGCGCTCCGGAGTGGGCTCGCTGCAGAGCAGGCAGCTCACGCGCTCCGCGAACAGGGTCCGATCGAGGGCGTCGGGGATACCCCGGTCGTCCATCAGGGCCTCGAAGCGCGGGACGTACCGTTCCCAGTCATGGTCTTTACGATAGGCATCGCGAATCTCATCAGACGGGGCCAATTGCGGGAGATGGACGTAACCGGCGCCGTTGAGGCGCTTCAGAAACCAGGCCAGGTCGTCCTGCTTGGCGAACCCCGAGAGCTGCCCGCCGGGCTTGAGGCGGATGTCAACGACCTGCTCCACCCCATGCTCGGCGAGAAGTCCAAAGAAACGCTCGGCCGACTTCTGGGTGAACCCGATGGTGTAGAGCTTCATGGCGTGAGTCGAGAAGTCGAGGTGTCGGGAAGTCGAGGAGAAGATGGCACGTTGGTCAGACGGCAAGCCGGAGAAAATACCAATTGCTGATATGTCGTCACCGTGTCACGACAGCACCCTAACATCCCATCACCTTTGTCTATTCGTCCTCTGCCTCGACGATGGCGGCGATGATCTCCTCTGGCGGTGGGGCGCCGGCGGCGCGATAGATGATGCGGCCGTCTTTGCCGACGACGACCACGGTCCGGCTGATACTTGTCCCTTCCGGCTTCAGCGCGTCATAGGCGCGCGCCACCTGCAGTCCTTCGTCGATCAGGAGATCGAAGGGCAGCTCCTGCTCCTCGATGAATGCCAGGTGACTGGCCGCGTCCGCCTGATTGACTCCGTAGGGCTCGGTGTCGATGGCTCGAAACGCGTCGACGGCGCCGCGCACGGCGGCGAGCTGGTTCGTTCAGCCTGCCGTGCGATCGGCCGGGTAAAAGAAGAGTGCCGCACGCCCTCTGCCGCGCAGCTCGGCCAGATCGAGTCCCGGACCTATCGTTCCCGGTAGTGAGAATGTGGGGGCCGCGTCGCCGACGTTCATCGCCGCTCCTTCGTTAAATTCGTCCCGAGTCATACACCGGCCGATGCACGCTTGATGCCAGTCTAGCGTCCAGATCAGTTCCTGCGTGGGATCGTGGCTTGGGCGACGGGGCGTCTTTTTTGAGGCGCGACCACGTTTCATGGGTGAGCGATTCACGTGCGCACGGACGGGCTCTACTTCATCGCTCATCGGTCACGTGAGCCGGCGCTCCCTCATGTCGACTGTGGATGATTTCCTCGGGATAAGGGCCTGCAGGCGCCCGCCGGCTCGTTGTCAACGTGACGCGAGCTCAGCCCGCTTGACCCTAAACGCGGTCTCGGCTAGCGTTCCGGGGTCGTCCCGACAGGCGTTTCCGCGCTGATCCGCGTGCCCCGCGCCGCGCGAAAGAGCAGACAGGCAGCGAGGGCCGCACGATGATCCTCTCCGATCGTGATATCCGCCGAGCGCTTGAGCAAGGGCGTATCCGCATCGACCCGATGCCGGATCTGGAGTCCTCACTCGGATCGGTGTCGATCGATTTCCGGCTCGGTACGACCTTCATGGTCTTCGAGCACAGCCGGCACTCCTACATCGACCCGCGGCAACCGCAGTCGATCGGCGACGCCATGAGGACGATCGAGTGTTCGTCGGATGAACCGTTCATGATGCAACCTGGTGATTTCGCGCTGGCCTCAACCGTGGAGAGCCTGGAACTGCCGGATGACCTGCTGGGTCGCCTGGAAGGACGTTCGTCGATCGCGCGGTTGGGAATCACGGTCCACTCCACGGCGGCGGTGTTCGAGCCGGGCTGGATCGGCACCGCGACGATGGAGTTGAGCAACCTGGGGCGGATGCCGGTGGCGCTCTACCCCGGGATGCGGATCTGCGCGTTCTCGTTTGAGGAAGTGAGCTCCTCTGTTTCGGTCCCCTATCGCCTCAAACGAGGCAACAAATACGCCGGCCAGATCACGCCCCGCGCCAGTTTGCTCGCCGACGAGAACCGAGCGCTCGCGGGACGCGGCCGGGGCTGAACTGGTCCGAGGCGTCGAATGTTCGGGCGCTTGTCGTCGATGAGCGCTTCCAGTGGCAGTTCGTGGACGACCAGCACGTCCTATCGGTCGGCTGGGTGTTTCACGTGAAACGCATGGAGCATCCGGCTGGCGATAGTCTCCAAGGCTGGCAGATACTTCGGTAGAGGGAGTTATTCGGCAGCGCGAGATAGTGGAAACCAGGCGGGGTGCGCACGTGTCAGTCGAGATGCTGGAGCAAGTACGCGAGCGGATGCTGCCGATGTTGCGGCTGGTGGCGGAGGAATACCGGCCGCGTGTTGCCGAGGGCTACCCGATCGTCGTCGACTCGGTGGCGAACGGCGTGATCGGGATCGAGATCGATCCCAACTACGCTCTGTATGTGACCACCGATGGTAACGAGCTTTTCGCCGACTACTACGTTCGCTCATCCCGGATCGACGCGCGATCGTCGGCGAGCCGCGAGAAATTCTCTGGCTCACCCCTCTATGACCGCCGTCCATTCTCGGCATACACGACCGACATCCAGCTGCGAAACATGATCGCCGAGCTGATGGCGCGGCATAACTATCAGCCCGGACTGATTCACATCTCAGACTCGTAACTTCGGCTGGGCGCTAGGCCAGCCCCGCTTTCGGCCTTCGTGACTCGTGTTTTTGGCCGGCCGTACTGCACGGTGTCATCCCGAGGAACGAGGGATCTCGTCGTTGTTCCATCTTCCCGTAGCAACCACGAGATTCCACCTGTTTCGAAATCACGTCTAAGATTGTGTTTCACCCGGTCAGGTTTCACGTGAAACCCTGCAACCTCCCGCTACTCCAGCACCCAGCGATCACTCTCCCGCTCCCACGACGGCAGATCCCGGCCGGCGAAAAAGAGCGCCACCTCCCGATCCGCACTCTCGGGTGCGTCCGAGCCGTGAATCAAGTTCCGCCCGGTCATCAATCCGAGATCGCCGCGAACCGTCCCCGGCGCCGCCTCGACCGGATTCGTCTTGCCCATCGTGGCGCGTGTCACCGCCACGGCGTTCGGCCCCTCGAGCACCATCAAGACCACCGGACCCGACGTGATGTAGTCGATCAGTCCCGCATAGAACGGCTTGCCCTCGTGCTCGCCATAGTGACGGGCCGCCACGTCGCGATCTATGGTGCACATGTCGAGCCCCACGATCTTCAATCCGCGCCGCTCCAGCCGTCCGATGATCTCGCCCGTCAAGCCGCGTTGCACCGCGTCCGGCTTCAGAATCACCAGGGTCCGTTCAGCTGCCACCGCCTGCACTCCTCCCCGTCTCCGAATTTCCGCCACCATCCGGCGATGAACTCGTTTCACGTGCCACGACCGGCGCCGGCCGTCGCTTTTTCGGCCGGTAGCGCACCTGATCGAGCGACCAGATCGTCACCACCACCGCGATGATCAGCGGAATCACGATCACCGCCACCGTCACCACCCACTCTCGCGTCTGCACCCTCATCCTTTCCGTGCCATCGACCAGCCTCTCGGTCGAGCATACCTCGTGCGACTCACGCTTCCTCGGCACTTCGCCTTGGACCTCTCAGTCGCGTGTCGCACGTCTCAGGCCAGAAATCCAAGGACCAGATAGACGACCAGGAACTGCAGCGCGGTTGCCGCCAGATACCCACCCGGCCACCGCCGCAGCCCGAACGAGACCGCGCCGACCACCAGCCCGAGTGCCGCGCCACCGGCAAACGAAAGCGCCAGACTCTCCGCCGCCAGCGACGACGCGGTCAGAAAAAGGTCGCGCAATCCCCAGGAGAGACCAAACAGCGCGATCGGCAGCATCTGCGTTGCGCCGGCCGAGACGGACCGTCCAGCCACACCAAAATTGATGGCCTGATACGCGGCCGCGTCGGCCAGGCCGAAGGCCTCGAGCTTGAGCACCGGGATGAACGGACCCTGGAGCATGCGCAGAATGGCCACCGCGGTTGCCACGCCCACGATCAGGATGGTGGCTTGTTCGCGCAATCGGCGATCGCGCTCACTCGTCGCTTCGGCGGTGCGCACCGCCATGTCGCTCGGCAAACCCTCCGGACGCTGGGCGAGATAGGCGAGCGCGAGGAGCGCCGCCAGCAACGGCGCCGCAAGTCGCACCCAGAACCAGGGGAGCGGCGTCAGGGCGATGGGTACGGCGGGGGCGCCCAGGACCACGACCACCAATGGCCAGACCCCATGCTGGACCAGCGTCAGATTCAGCCAGCGGTACGCGCGGCGAAATGCGGACAAGCCTTCGTTAGCCAGCGACGCGTCCGCCATGGCTCGCGCATGAGGCTGACGGAGCTGGCGCGGGCTTTCTCTCTCCGGGTCGCGGTTGAGCATGGGCGAATCCTACCCGCTCATGCCGACGCCGGAACCCATACACGGTCATCCGCGGTTCCGATCATCGCTGGATCGTTGCACCCCCGGCCTGTGCTTCTCAGTCCAACGCGCACTGATGGAACCAAAGCGGTGCTCAGCGCCCACTTCGCACAACATGTCATTCCGTTGAGAACGCTAGCGAGGAATCTCGTCGTTCCTCAACCAGACTTGACACGAGCCGCCTCGTTCCCCGGGATGACCGAGTTGCCGTCGCCGACTTAGGAAGAGGCCTCCAGGCCGATCAACGCCGGAAGCCCCGAGAGATCGGGCAGTTCGTCGTAGGGGCCGTAGGCCGGATCGCCGGTCTTTCCGTAGCGGTTGATCCAGACGCGCCTCCAGCCGAGCGCATGGGCGGGCACGATGTCGTACTCGAAGCCCTGAGCCACGTGCAGAATCTCATCGGACTGGCATCCCAACGCTCGCAAGGCATAGCCGAAGATGACCGGCGAGGGTTTGTAGGCGCCTGCCTGTTCCGCCGTGATGACGCGATCGATGGGCACGCCGATATTCGCCATGTTGCGGGCCATGATGTCGTCGTCGCTGTTGGTGATGATCGCCAGCTTGCAGTGCTGGCGGAGCCGTTCCAGCGCCGGTGGTACGTCGGGATACGGTCCCCAGGTCGGCACGGCGGCGAGCAACGCATCCCCGTCCCCGTCCTGATAGGCGAGGCCGTACTCGCGCATGGTCTGCGCAAGCGTCTCTCGTAGGACGTCGCGATAGCGCTGGTAGGGACCGGATGTCGTGGTGCGAAAGCGCAACGCCTCGAACGCGGCAAGGAACTCGTTGATATCGACGTCGTCCGCTCGTGTCCCGAGAATCTCCCGCGTCACGCGATCGATGGGATATTCGACGAGCGTGTCATAACAATCAAACGTGATCCAGGCAGGGAGTTTCACGCACGTCCCCAAACGCGAGACAGGCTCAGTCCATGACCGCGGCAATCGCGGGCATCGCGGACCAGGTCAAGTGCCCCGTTCTGTTGCGGGTATGCGGAACGATTCCGCGGCTACCCAAACGCGATCGTTAGCGGATTCTCCAGGTAGCGTTTCACGGTCTGCAGGTAACGCGCGACTTCGGCGCCGTCGGTGACCCGATGGTCGGCGGAAAGGGTGATATTCATCCGCTTGCCGGGGACGATCTCACCGTCCTCGACCACCGGCACGTCCATGATCGAGCCGATGGCCAGGATCGCAGCCTGCGGCGGGTTGATGATGGCGATGAACTCACCCACGTCGAACATACCCAGGTTGGAGACGGTGAAGGTGCCGCCCTGGTACTCGTCCGGCGTGAGACCGCCGTTGCGGGCGCGCCCAACCAGATCCTTCGTCATGCGGGCGATGGCGATCAGCCCCTTCTGATCGGCGTCAGGCACGAAGGGCGCGATCAACCCACCTTCGATCGCCACCGCGACGTTGATGTCGATGTTCGGGTGCTCGACGAGCTGGTCGTTCTCGAGCGAGGCGTTGAGATTCGGGTACTCCCGCAGCGCCAGCGCCGCCGCCTTGATGATCAGGTCGTTGAACGAGACCTTGGCCGCGTCGTCCGGCGCCTGGGCATTGATCTGCTCGCGCAGTGCCGCGGCGGGAGCCATATCGACTTCTGAAGTGACATAAAAATGGGGTGCTGCTGCCTTCGACTCCGCCATGCGGCGGCCCGTGGTGCGGCGGATCTTGCTCAGCTCGCGGGGCACACCCGCCGGTCGCCCGGACGGCCCGGGCGTTGCCGCCGGTGCGGCAGCCGGTGCTCGCGCCGGCGCGGGCGTCGCGGTCTGGTCCGGAGCAGGGGAGACGCGCGGCGCGCCGGTGAGCAGCGCGGCGATATCGTCGCGCACGATGCGCCCGCCCGGACCGGTGCCGGACACGCTGGAGAGATCGATGCCGTGTTCGGCGGCCAGGCGCTTCACCAGGGGCGAGGCACGCAGCCGTTCTCCGGAGCCGGTTGCCGCTGCTACTGGGGCTGCCTGCACCGGCGCCGGCGCCGGGACATCGGCAGCGGCCCGCCCGTTGGCGCCGCTGGCGGCTGCCGCCACTGGCTCCGGTTCCGCTGCCGGCGCGGGATTCAGCGACAGGGGCCTCTTCGGCTGCTTCCGCCGGCTGCGCGCTGGCCGCGACGTCGGCGCTCTCTTCACCGATGGCGGCGATCGGCGTGCCGATCGGCACCGTCGCGCCCTCGTCGACGTAGGTCTTGCTCAGCACGCCGGCCTCGGTCGCCTCGATCTCGAGCGAGACCTTGTCGGTTTCGATCTCGGCCAGTGGGTCCCCGACGGCGATTTCGTCGCCGACCTGCTTCAGCCAGCGGAGGAGCGTGCCCTCTTCCATCGCGTCGCCCATCTTGGGCATGATGACGTTCGGCATCGGGGTTTCCCTCTCAGTGCTACCGATAGAGGACGCGGTGCACGGCGTCGATCACCTGCTGCTCGTTCGGGAACGCCGCGATCTCCAGATTGCGGGCGTAGGGGGCCGGTGCTTCCGCGCCGCTGACGCGCTCCACCGGAGCATCGAGATCGTCGAACGCCTGCTCCTGAACGAGGGCGGCCACCTCGGAGGCGACGCTGTACCAGCGCCATTGCTCCTGCACCACCACCGCCCGGTGCGTCTTGCGTACCGATGCGACCAGGGTCTGCTCGTCGAAGGGGCGGATCGAGCGCAGGTCGATCACCTCGGCCGAGATTCCGTCTTCGGCCAGCCGGTCCGCTACCCGCAGCAGCATGTTCACCTGGCGTCCGTAGCCGACCAGCGTGACATCATCCCCCTCGCGGGCGACCCGCGCCTTGCCGAACGGCACCAGCACCTCGCCCTCCGGAACCTCGCCTTTGGTGCCGTAGAGCGCGCCCGCCTCCAGGAAGATGACCGGGTTGGGCTCGCGGATGGCGGTCAGCATCATCCCCTTGGCGTCGTGCGGCGTCACCGGGGAGACCACCTTCAGCCCGGGGAAGTGCCCGTAGAACCCTTCCAGGCTATGGGTGTGCTGCGCCGAGAGCTGCACGCCGCCGCCGTTTGGACCGCGGATCACCATCGGCACGCCCGCCTGACCGGCTGAGAAATAGCGCAGCTTGGCCGCGTTCTGGATGATCTGGTCGACGGCCTGGAAGGAGAAGTTCCAGGTCATCATCTCGACGATGGGGCGCATCCCCATCATCGCCATGCCGATCGCGGCGCCGGTGAAGCCTCCCTCGGCGATCGGCGTGTCGATCACCCGCTTCGGCCCGAATCGGTCCAGTAGGCCATCGGTCACCAGATGCGTGCCACCATAGACGCCGATGTCCTCACCCAGGATGACGACCGACTCGTCGCGCTCCATCTCTTCCGCCATGGCCGAGCGCAACGCCTCGCGATAGGTCATGACGGGCATGGGGTTCTCCGGGGTGATGGGACGATCGGGTGATGGGTGATGGGTGATAGGTGATAGGGGCTGGGTGGCTGGGTGGCTGGGTGGCTGGGTGGCTGGGTGGCTGGGACGGACGGCGAAGTGGCGCCACTCGGCGGAATCCAGATGACCCGCGACCCCGCGACCCCGCGACCCTGCCACCTTGTTTCCATCACGACCCCATCACCCATGACCTATGACCCATCACCCTCGGCATAGACATCCGTATACAGCTCTTTCAACGCCGGTTCCGGGCTCTCCTCGGCGAATCTCACCGCCTCGTCGACGACCGCCCTGGCCTCCGCCTTGATCTCGTCCAGCGTCGCTTCTTCCACACCGGCTTCCAGCAGCCGCGCTTCGACCTGACCGATCGGGTCGCGCTTGCGCCACTCCGCGATCTCCTCCTTGGTGCGATACCGCTCCAGGAAGTCGGCGGCGCCGTGCGGGGCGATGCGGTAGGTCATCGCTTCGATGGCATAGGGAGCTCCCGTCTCCCGCACCCGCTTTGTCGCTCGCTCGGCCACCTCCAGCACGGCGAAGAGGTCCATGCCGTCGACGTCTTCATGCTCGATGCCATAGGAGTCGAACTTGGCGGAGAGGTCGGTCATCGCCGTGGCGCGCTCGACGCTGGTGCCCATCCCGTAGTTGTTGTTCTCCAGAATGAACAGGGTCGGATTCATCCCGTCGCGTCCCCACAGCCCGGACAGGTTCGCCGCCTCGTGGAATGCGCCGTTGTGGATGGCACCGTCGCCCAGATAGAGCTGAACGATGCCGTCCGTCTCCTGGTAGCGTAGGGCGTAGGCCATACCGACTCCCAGCGGAATATGCCCGCCCACGATGCCGTAGCCGCCCCACAACCCGTTCTCGACGTCGAACAGGTGCATCGAGCCGCCCTTGCCCTTTACCAGGCCGGTGCCCTTGCCGTACAGCTCGGCCATCACTTCGTTGGGGTGACTGCCGAGGAGAAGTGCGTGGGCGTGATCCCGGTAGGCGGTGATGATCTTGTCCGTACCCTCGTAGAACGAGAGAAATCCAGTGGCGACGGCCTCCTGCCCACTGTAGAGATGGAGATAACCGCCGACCTTCCCCTGCCGGAAACCGCGCTGGGCGGCATCCTCGAAGAAGCGGATCGTGTTCATCTTCCGGTAGAGGTCAAGCGTGGTTTCGGTGTCCAGGGCCTGGGGTTCGGCCCCGTTCCGTGATGGGGACCTCCGTCCCGGTCCCTTTCGCGTCTGTGTCCCCGCACCTGCCTGTGCGCTTGTGGCTACGGGACCGTCGTCTGACGACGACGGCTTTCTCCTCCGGCTCTGGCCCTTCGTTGTCGCCATGCGCTCGCCTCTCGCGCCTCCGGCGGATCGCGCCCGTGGTCGCGTCGCGGAATCAATGCTCGTGCCTTGAGGCGGCACGCGGTATCAGGCGGCCGCGCCGCCCGGATCGTTCCGGGAATTGTACTGTACGGCTCGCGCCTCTCTTGACGTGGCGCGCGCATCACCACATGGACAGCAGGACTCGTGCCGCCCGGAACGGCGCCGTGAGAGGATATCGGCAATGACTCGGCGGATGGCCGATTTCGGCATGGGAATAAATCGCGGGATGAGCCATGGTGACGAGTCGGGATCGGCTGAATAGAGCGAGTGCGGCAGTCCAAGTCCTCTCCATCAGGAGACGACGATGACGGTGACTGACGAAACGACGGCGCTGCCGCTCAATCTGCACGAGTACGAGGTTGCCGCTCGCTCGCTCCTCTCGCCAATGGTCTGGGAGTACGTCGCTGGTGGCTCCGGCGACCAGGTGACGTTGCGCGGTAACCGGGCGGCCTTCGATCGCTGGCGGCTGCTACCCCGGATGCTACGCGGGCTGCGCGAGGCTTCAACGGCAACGACGATCCTCGGTCAGGATATTGCGTTCCCGGTGCTTATCGCTCCTTCGGGGCGACATCGCCTGTGCCACGATGCGGGCGAGCTCGCGACGGCTCGGGCGG
The DNA here is from genome assembly GCA_963724295.1 of uncultured Chloroflexia bacterium. Lineage (GTDB taxonomy): Bacteria > Chloroflexota > Chloroflexia > Thermomicrobiales > UBA6265 > JACCXM01. Next base: position 136,237 of record CAVRUC010000002.1, read on the forward strand.
CGAAGGCCGCCGGCACGATCTACACCCTGAGCACGGCGTCCACCCTCGCCATCGAGGAAGTCGCGCCCGACGCCGGGCCCTGGTGGTTCCAGCTCTACGTCTACCGGGATCGGGGAATCACGCGCGAGCTGGTGCTGCGGGCTGCCGCGGCCGGTGCCTCAGCGCTGGTGCTGACCGTCGATACGCCAATGCGCGGACGGCGGGAAGCCGAGGAGCGCACCCGGTTCGTCATGCCACCCGGCGTGGCCACGGCCCTCCTGGCGGCGCCTGAGGGGACGCTCCTTCCGGATGCGGCGAACGGCAATCCAGTCGCGGCAGAGATCAATGCCGTCTTTGATCCGACGCTCAACTGGGACGACGTGGACTGGCTGGCCTCGCTCTCGCCGGTGGCGGTGCTGCTCAAGGGCATCCTGCATCCGGACGATGCCGTCCGAGCCGTGGAGCACGGAACCCGGGCCATCCTGGTCTCCAACCATGGGGGCCGGCAGCTCGACAGCGCGGTGGCCGCCCTCGATGCGTTGCCCGCCGTGGTGGAGGCGGTCGCCGGCCGCGCCGAGGTGCTCGTCGATGGGGGCGTGCGGCGCGGGACTGACGTGCTCACGGCGCTGGCGTTGGGAGCGCGCGCGGTGCTCATCGGCCGGCCGATCCACTGGGGGCTGGCCGTCGCTGGCGAGGCCGGGGTGCGGCATGTGCTGGAGCTGCTGCGGGCCGAGCTGGCGCTCGATTTGATGCTCTGTGGGCTGGCCAGCCCGGCCGAGGTGGACCGCTCCCTGATCGTCCCGGCGTAAGTGACAAGACGAGACATCGCTGGCACGGCAGTCTGAGGGGAGACGCACTCACGTTCCGACGGGTAAGCCACCGACACGAGGAGTGCAGTTTCTCCGGTATCACCCCGCTCAATTGTTGACATAAATATGCGATGGCACGGTTCGTGCGCTATCCGATACAGGACAGAAGCGCATCTGCCTCTGTTCAAACAGAAGGAGTTTTTCGCCATGACCGATAGCAGTACCCGTGACCGCGCCGAAGGCCTGTTCGACCAGGGCAAGGGAAACGTGAAGCAAGGCGTAGGCGACCTCACCGACAACGAGCAGATGAAGGGTGAGGGGCAGGTCGATGAGTTGAAGGGCAAAGGCGAGCAGGCCTGGGGCGATATCAAGGACGCCGCAGGAGACCTCAAGGACAATCTAGAGGAGAAGACTCGCTAATCAGCCCGAGTTTCCGAAATTCGGCAGCAATGCGCCGGGGCACCTGCCCCGGCGCATCGTTTTGTGTCCTTGAAATGGATGCAAGCGCACCTGATTCCTGGCCGGCGATCTCGCGGAAGACGCGCTCTGTCTCATTGGAAGGCGTCATTCCCGTCCCCTCGCGCACGTTGCGGCGGCAGGCGGCGTAGATCGCCGTCGCCTGCGCCGGGCTGCAACCGGCCGCCAGCGACCGCATCAGCCGGCGGTAGCACTAACCGACCGCAGCCGGTCGCCCCTCGCTATCCCAGCCCCGCGCGGCGTAGTAGGCGTCTATTTGGCGCTTCAGCCACGCAGGATCGATGTTCGATTCGTCGCCATTGCTCGGACTCGAGGACTCTAATAGGCGCGGCGGGAGCGTATCGAGCGCGCGCGTCCAGCCCTGTGCCAGATTGAACCGCTTTTTCACCTCACCGATGCGCGCCCCGGCCTGATGCAGGTCGTCGGCGCTCGTCGCCAGCCCGGTCACGGCGCCATGCAGGGCGGCGCTCTCCTCATGCACGTCGTGCAACGCGTGACGGAGGAACTTGCAGAGCGTCAGTGAGTCGAGCAGCGCCGCCTGATCCTCCGCTGCCGCGGCCGCGGCCGCTCGCTCCCGGGCGTCGGCCTCGGGATCGAGCCGATCGGACAGATCGACCTCATAGGCGGATGAGCGGTTGTGACAGGCGCCGCGAGCGGCAACGGCCAGCCCCAGGGCCATGGTCTTGAGTTTGCGCGGATCGTACCCCGGCAGCTCGAGCCCCTTGACGTGCATCGCCCAGACATCGCTCCCCTGGCCGACCTTCTCAGCTGCCGCGCGCGACCCAGCGGCGAGCAGATCGCCGAGCCCTTCCCGCGCCCCGATCTGCCGTAGTGTGCGAAGCACGGCGGCGCCGTCTCCCCAGCCCGGGACCTCGTCCGCTGGGCACGCCCAGGTCGACTCCTCGCTGCCGGCACTCCATCGCCCAGGCGACCGTTCCGCCGGCGGAGATGGCGTCCATCCCCAGCTCGTCGCAGAGCGCGGAGGCGCGCAGCACGACGTTCGGATCGCTCACCCCGCAGAGCGAGCCAAGGGCGAAGAGGGTTTCGTACTCCAGCCGCGCCGAAGTCTCCGGGCCATCATCCCGGGTGCGGTAATGATGCTCGCAGCCGACCGTGCAGGCGGCGCAGGCATGCTGGCCGGTGTGGTGCTCCAGGCGCAGCGTCTCTCCCGGAGATCGCCTCCGCCTCGTCGAAGTGACCACCGGCGAAGTTGCGAGTCGGCAGCAGACCCAGCCGATTGAAGAAGGCGACATTGGCGACCGTGCCGATCTCGCGGTACTTGGCCGTCGCCGGACCGACGCTGCGCGCGGCCAGATCGCGGGCCAGCGTAGCCACCAGGCGGGGATCAGCCGCCCGTGGCAGACGGCTGCCTCGCACCGCGATCGCCTTCAGCCGCTTCGCGCCCATCACGGCGCCCGCGCCGGTACGCCCGGCCAGACGGCCGTCGTTGGCGATCGCCGCGTAGCGGACCCCGTGCTCACCGGCGGTGCCGATCGCCGCCACTCGAAACTGGGTCCCGAGCTCCGCCCGGAGCCGGTCCGCCGTTTCGCCGGGGGACAATCCCAGCAGCTCGTCAGCAGGCCGCAGGCGCGTTGCGCCGTCCTCGACGACGAGCACGCTCCACTCCGGAGCGCGGCCCGTGATCGCCAGCGCATCGTGACCGGTGCGCTTCAGCTCCAGCGCCAGGTACGACGAGGAGAGCGAGTCGCCGATCATGCCGGTCTGCGGCGATCTCGCGGCGACGGCGATCTTGCTCGAGGTCGTGATTCCGGTGCCGGCAAACGGCGACGTGGCGAAGATGAGGGGATTGTCCGGACCGAGCGGGTCGGTTCCCGGCGGGCAGAGACGGAGCAGGAGAAGACTCGCCAGCCCGATGCCGCCGATGACGTCGACGAAGACCTCCGGCGCTAACGGCTCGCTCCACCCCGCACCCGCGTCTTCCCCGAGATCGACCCTGAGCAATCGCCCGTGGACACCACCGATGCTCGAGGACCTTGAACTCGAGGTCATGGTGTCACCCGCCGGCCGCGCTCGCCACGAGGAGTACCGACGTACCGGCGTGCAGCGGCAGATCCCGATCGCGAGTGAACTGCTCGTCGACGACGAAGCTGTAGCCATCGAGGGGCCAGCCGGTGCTGGCATCCAGCACGCGACCGGCAAGGGCGGGACTCCGCCGCACGAGGTCAGCGGCGAGGTCGGCCAGCGTCGCGCCGGCCGCCGAGATCGAACGCCCGCCCTGGAGCAGGCGCGGTACGCCGAAAAGCTCGACGGTGATAGAAGGTGATGGGTGATGGGTGATAGGTGCCGGGTTCGAGGAGAGAGGGAGATGAGAAGGGGTCATGATTGGTGGCTCCTGCGTCTGTTGCTGGTTTGATGATAGTGCAGACGGCGCATTAGACGGCCAGATGGGTGAGTCGGGGAATCGGCAAGACAGCAGGTAGGGGCGACCCTGGGTCGCCCGCCGCCACTGTCCCGAACCCCTATCACCCTGTCATCCCATGACCTGTCACCTTCGTCTCCTTCAGCCCGCTCTGGACATAAAAGAAGCGGGCGGCGCGAATGGAGGGCGCTAGCAAGAGCACCAGTATGACGAATGCCGGGATCAGATCGATGAGCTTCACGTCCGGCAGCTCTGTCTGCACCACCACCGAGCGCACGCCCCAGATACTGAAGATGATGCCGCCGATCCCAAGCACCAGCTCGTGCAGCGTGCGCAGACCCAGGGCAAAGATGGCGGAGGCCGAAATGAGGATCACCAGCAAGACGGTGACGATTCTCAGGTAGAGCGGAGACGCGGAAACGGGGTGGTCATTTGAACCACCCCGTTCCCGCGCTGAATTCCGAGTTTGCTCTTAGACGTCGAGGTTGACCACCTCGCGGGCGTGGGTCTGGATGAACTTCTTGCGCGGCGGCACGGCCGCGCCCATCAGCATGTCGAATGTCTCGTCCGCCTCGACACTGTCGTCGACGGTGACCTGCAGCAGCGTGCGCGTGCCGGGGTCCATGGTGGTGTCCCAGAGCTGCTCCGGGTTCATCTCGCCCAGTCCCTTGTAGCGCTGGATCTCGGCTTTCTCGCCCAGCTTCTTCAACGCCGCCTGCAGCTCCTCGTCGGTGTAGGCCCACGCTTCCTGCTTGCCGCTGCGTACGCGGTAGAGCGGCGGCTGCGCGATGTAGATATGCCCGTCCAGGATCAGCTGCTCCAGATGGCGGAAGAAAAAGGTCAACAGCAGCGTTCGGATGTGCGAGCCATCGACGTCGGCGTCGGTCATGATCACGACCCGGTGATAGCGCAGCTTGGTCGGATCGAACTGATCGCCGATCCCGGTGCCGAGCGCGGTGAGCAGCGTGCGAATCTCGTTGTTCTGCAGCATCTTGTCGAGCCGTGCCCGCTCGACATTGAGGATCTTTCCGCGCAAGGGCAGAATCGCCTGGAATCGCCGGTCTCGTCCCTGCTTGGCTGAACCGCCGGCGCTGTCGCCCTCCACGATATAGAGCTCCGCCTTGGCGGGGTCACGCTCGGTGCAATCGGCCAGCTTGCCCGGCAGGCTGAAGCTCTCCAGCCCGCCCTTGCGCTGGACCAGCTCGCGCGCCTTGCGCGCCGCCTCCCGCGCCCGGGAGGCCACGATGCACTTCTCGATGATGCGCCGGGCCGCCTGCGGATTCTCCTCCAGGAAGGCGCCGTATGCCTCGTTGACGACGGTCTGCACCGCGCCCGCGACGTCGGCGTTGCCGAGCTTGCCCTTGGTCTGCCCCTCGAACTGCGGCTCGGCCAGCTTGACCGAGACGATCGCCGTCAGTCCCTCGCGCACGTCCTCACCGGAGAGCGTCTCGTCGGCCTTCAGGAACCCGTTGCGCTTCGCGTAGTCGTTCATCGTCCGCGTCAGCGCCGACTTGAACCCCGACAGGTGCGTGCCACCGTCGACCGTGTTGATGTTGTTGGCGAAGGTATGGGTCGATTCGCCATAGGAGTCGTTGTACTGCAGCGCGACTTCCACCAGGCAGGCCGGAACTTCGCGCAGCACGTAGAACGGCCGGTCGTGAACGACGGTCCGGTTGCGGTTGAGATGGCGCACGAAGGAGACGATGCCTCCCTCGAAGTAGAAGGACATCTCCCGGTCGGAGCGCTCGTCGATCAGGGTCAGCTTCAGACCGCGGGTCAGGTAGGCCGTCTCGCGGAACCACTGGATGAGCTGGTCGAAGTTGTAATCGATCCCATCGGTGAAAATCTGCGTGTCGGCCATGAACGAGGTGGTCGTGCCATGGTCGTGCGGCGCGGAAGGACCGACCGACTTGACCGGGCCGGTCGGCACGCCGCGGCGGTACTCCTGCCGGTAGAGCTTGCCGTTGCGCCGTACTTCGACCCGGCACCACTCCGAGAGGGCATTCACGACCGAGGCGCCCACGCCGTGCAGACCACCGGAGACTTTGTAGCCGCCACCGCCGAACTTGCCGCCGGCGTGGAGGATCGTCATGATCACCTCCAGGGCCGACTTGTTCTGCTTGGCGTGCTTGTCGACGGGGATACCGCGGCCGTTGTCGGTGACGGTCACCACGCCGTCGGCGCCGATGCGAGTCACGATGGTGTCGGCATGACCGCCGAGCGCCTCGTCGACCGAGTTGTCGACGATCTCGCGCACCAGGTGATGCAGCCCGCGTACGTCCGTGCTGCCGATATACATGCCTGGCCGGCGGCGGACGGCTTCCAGTCCCTCGAGCACCTGGATGGTCGAGGCGTCGTAGGCCTGAGGTTTGGTCTTCGTGGTCACTGCCACCGTTCAGTACTCCTTCAACTTGAGCTTGCACATGCACGTGCACTTGAAGTTCAACGTGCGGGGCTATCCCAGCCCGAGCGATTCCAGCCTGCTCTCCTCGAATCCGAGATGGTGACCCAGCTCGTGCATTACCGTGACCCGTACCTCACGCGCGATCGCCTGAGGCGATGTGTAGGCGCGTTCCAGCGGGCCGCGGAAGATCGTGATCCGGTCGGGCGGAACGAGGTGGTAGTCCGATCCACGCCGCGTCAGCGGCACGCCCTCATAGAGCCCGAACAGCGTCTCCCCGCCGTCATCCATGGCGCTCTCATGCGGTTCAGGATAGCCCTGCCCCAGCGCCAATTGCTCCGCCGTCGGTTCGTCTTCGACGATGATCTCGACGTTGTCGAGCATAGCGACGACCTCGGGAGAGAGGCCGTCCAGGGCACGAATAACGATGCGCTCGAACCGCTGCCGGCGCGCCTGTGCGACACGACTCCGGACCCGGTCACGCATGAAGTGAATAGTACCAGTTTTGGCCTGTTTTCACCAGTTTTCAGTTGGCCGTCTTGTGTACGTACATACCCGGGGCGCTCGTCTCATGGATACCCGCCGCGAGGTCGAATCTGAGCCACCCAACCGCAAGAATATCGAAAATCGAGTAGATTCCGTCGCTGCCGACCCGGCTTCCCAGCCGTCCCGCTCTGTAAACTGCACGGTCATGGTCGCCCTACCCTCGACACCAATCGTGCCCCTCGCTCCGCCTTCGGGGACGGTCACCTTTCTCTTCACCGACATCGAGGGCTCGACGCGACTCTGGGAGCGCGACGCCACGACGATGCGGTCGGCTCTCGAGCGGCACAACGCCATCCTCGCCTCGGCCATCCGTGCTCACGGCGGACACCACTTCAAGACGATCGGAGACGCGTTCCAGGCCGCCTTCGCCGACCCGGCCGCCGCGGCTGCCGCCGCCGTAGACGCCCAGCACGCCCTCGATGCCGAACCGTGGCCTGAGACGGGGCCGATTCGCGTGCGCATGGCGCTGCATCGCGGACCGGCGGAGCCACTACCAACCGGCGATTACATGGCGCCCGCGCTCAATCGACTCGGTTCGATCCTGTCGGCTGGATACGGAGGCCAGGTGCTCCTTTCGGCGGCGGCGCGGGATGCCATCGGCGACCGGCTTCCGGATGGCGTGATTGCCCTCTCGCTCGGCACGCACCGGTTGCGCGACCTTGGCGCGGCGGAGGAGATTTGGCAGCTCGCCATCCCGGGGCTACCGAGGACGTTCCCGCCTCTCAAGAGCCTGGAAGGGCGCCCCACCAATCTGCCTCAGCAGCCAACCGCGCTGATCGGACGAGATGAAGAAATCGCTCGCCTGCGCGACCGTCTCGCCCAGGAAAGCACCCGTTTGATCACGCTCACCGGACCCGGCGGAGTGGGTAAGACCCGGCTGGCAATCGCGGCCGCGGCTGATTCGCTGGAGACGTTTCCCGATGGGATCTTCCTCGTAATGCTGGCAGGCGTCGAAACCGCAGCGCTGCTCATGTCGGAGATCGCGACGGTCCTGGGTGTACGCGAAGGGGGCGGGCTCGGTCTGGAGGAGAGCGTGCTCGCTTACCTGGGCGGCAAGCGCCTCCTGCTCGTGCTCGACAACCTGGAGCAGCTCAAGCCGTTCGAAACTGCGGCGGCGGCCATTGCCACGCTGCTGGATGCCGCACCGGCCGTGCGGGTGTTGGCCACCTCGCGCGCGCCGCTCCGTATTCGAGCCGAACAGGAGTGGCCGGTCTCGCCGCTGTCGACCCCGGCGGCCGGGGTTGCGGTCGTGGGCGAGGCAGCGCTAGCGGCGCTGGCGGCCACGCCCGCCGTCGCGCTCTTTATCGAGCGGGCCCGCGCTGCACGGCCGGCCTGGCGTCTGACCGCGGCCAACGCCGCCGATGTGGCGGAGATCGCCCGCCGTTTGGACGGGTTACCGCTGGCAATCGAGCTGGCCGCGGCGCGCATCCGGGTTTTGACGCCTGCCGAGATCCTGCGGCGGCTGGGAGGCGCTCTCGACCTGCTCGAGGCGCGCAGCGGCGATCGTCCCGATCGGCAGCAGACCTTGCGCGCGGCGATTGCCTGGAGCCACGAGCTGCTGCGCTTCGAGGACCAGGTGGCTTTTCGCCGGCTCGGGGTCTTCAGCGGGGGATTCACCCTGGAGGCGGCCGAGCAGGTGCTCGCGGAGACCCCTGACCCCTGGATCGACCCACTCGACGCCATCTCGGTGCTCGTCGAACAAAGCCTGATCCGGACCGAAGAGGATTCGCTAGGCGAGACGCGCTATCGGATGCTGGAGACCGTCCGCGCGTTCGCCCTCGAAGAATTGTCGCGATCCGGAGAAGACAATGCTGTCCGGGCCGCCCATGCCCGCTGGGTGGATGCGTTTGCGCGCGACGCCGACACGCAGGTGCTCGGCCCCGACAGCGGCGACTGGCTTACTCGCTACGAACGCGAGCATGACAACTTCCGCGCGGCCATCGCCTGGGCGATCGAGCAAGATCCGGTCGACCTGGGACTGCGCGTACCGGAGAGCCTCTGGCGCTTCTGGGAGCTTCGTGGTCACTACACGGAGGCCCGCGGCTGGCTGGAGCGAGCCCTCGCCACCGCTTCCACGGCGCCCCCCAAACTGCGCGCCCTGGCCCTGGACGGGTTGGGCAACATCGCGTGGCGACAGGGCGATCTGGTGACCGCGACCTGGGCTCTCGAAGAGAGTCTGGAAATCTGGCGTTCCACCGGCGAGCGCCGCTCGGTCGGGGGCACGCTCTCCAATCTGGGCACCGTCATGGAGCTGCGCGGCGACCTGGAGCGCGCCCAGGCGCTGCAAGAGGAATCGCTGGCTATCGCCCGGGAGATCGATGACCCGCTCCGCATCGCGACGGCACTGAACAACCTCGCCCTCGTCATCTGGAACCAGGGGGACACCGACCGCGCCACCACGTTGCTCGAGGAGAGCGCCGCGATCAAGCGCGCACAGGGGAACTGGGTCGGACTGGCCAGCACCCTCAATAACCTGGGCATGCTCGCGGATGAGGCCGGGGATAAGGACGGCGCCATTGCCTACATGGAGGAGACCCTCGCCATCGATCGTAAGATCGGCAATCCGGATGGGATCTCGCATTCCCTGGGCAATCTGGCGGGGTTGATCGCACCAACCGGCGATCTGGCACGCGCGGCAGCGCTCGATGCCGAAGCGCTGGAGATACGTCGCGATCTCGGCGACCGGCTGAGCATCGCGTATAGCCTGGACAGCATCGCCGCGACCGCCTCGCGAGCCGGGTGCCCCGAGGCCGCCGCGCGGCTGTTCGGCGCTAGCCAGCACCTGCGCGAGAAACTGGGCTCTCCTATCCCGGCAAGCGAACGAGAGCGCTACGAAGCGGGGCTGGCCATGACACGGTCGGCAGCCGGGGACGCGGCCTACGAGCGGGCGTGGGCCGCGGGGCGTGCCCTCTCCTTCGGCGATGCCGTCGCCGAGGCTCTGCACATCGCTCGCGAGATCGCCGAGCGAGCAGGGGCGCCTGCGTGAGCCACCTGCCTGTGCGCTAGTCGGCCTGTAGGCGCTCCGCGGCGGCGACAAGCCAGTAGCCCCGGCCAGCGGGCGCCAGGCGACCCTCCAGCCGCGCCAGCGTCTCCGGAATGCGATGAATTGACGCATCCCCGCGCCGCGATTGCAGCGCCCAACGCCAGAAGAGCGATAGCACCAGTCGCGCGCTGTCGGTCAATCCGACCCCGGAGGCACAGATCGCGCGCACCCGGAAGTGCGGCTGGAGAAGCTTCCGCACGTCCTCACGGCGATAGTGACGCCGCCAACCAACCCCCGCCGCTTCCGGGAGGACGTGCCCGCGATGGGTGATCTCCTGGATATAGCGGAAGGCGTTGTAGCCGTCGAGCCAGGCGAGACGGCCGGCGGCTGGAACGCGCAGCAGGAGTACTCCGCCGGGCCGCAGAACGCGAGCCGCTTCGGCGAGCGCCTCCTCCTCCAGCACCGTCAGCGCCAGCTCGTCAAGCAGAATAACTCCGTCGTACGACGCGTCCGGGTGCGGCCAGGCGACGACCGGCGGCACGAACGTCGCCGCGCGTCGTTGCTCGGGGACCGGCGCCAGTGGACCGGTGTCGAGCGCATGCCGGTCGACCTGATAGCCGGCGCGGCGCAGCGTCTGAGCCAGGGTATCGTCGCCACCGAGCAGGACAAGTGCCGATTCGCCGGGTGCCGGCAGATGCTCGACCAATGGCAGTCCGGTCATTGCCATAGACCCTGTCTCACCTCCTGAACGCGATTTCGCCGGAGTGCGATGATACCGGTGAAAGGGGGGAAGGGGGGGCGCTTACGCTGAGGGGGGCGGCCGCACGCGGCCTAGGGGGAAGAGGTGGAGACGGACGAGTGCGTCGGCTTCTTCTTCCGCCTCTTCCCCCCTTGAGCGAAGCGACCCCCCTCTTCCCCCCTAGCGAAGCGACCCCCCTATGTGGAGCGACCAATGAGTGAGCTCAGCACCCTACACCCCTATGATCCAGCGTTCGTCGTCCGGTATGTGGCGGCGGTAAAGGGGGATCTGGCGGCGAGCGAGTTGCTTCCCACCGCGCCAGCATGGGCGGAACGGGAGATTGACCGTGTCCGGCTGGGGTACGCGCGCGCCGGGACGGGAAACGAAGCCGGCGCCAACGCCGTCAGCTATGGACTGGCGCGGATGCTGGGAGCGGTGGAGCCGGTCTTCTTCATTCCCGGCCTGGGGTTCACCCAGCTCGAAGCGAAATTCGATCGCGGCATCGGCATGCTCTTGCGTCCGCCATCCCGCCTCTTTGGCGATGCCGGTCTGGCGACGATCGCGGCGCGGGCCATGCCGATCCGCATCGATGCCGCGGGCGGCATCATGGGCGGAGCGTTTATGCCTCCCGCGCAACTGCCACGCTTTCGCGACCTGCTGGAGCAGCGGCTGGATCGCCTGGCGCGCCGCCTGGCCGAGGCCGAGCTGGATGCTCCGGCATTCCTGGGAGTCTTGCTCGAGGCGTCCGCATATGCCGGGGATCGTGGATTCGGGTTGTACGAAGCCATCGACGTCGTCGTGCCGGGAGTCTCTGCCTCCGAGCCACCCGGTCTGCGGCTGGTCGCCCCCGACCGCAAGCGCCTGGAGCGGGATCTGCGCCGCCGGTTGGAAGCGGCCGCCCGGCCACCGAAGGAACCGGGATTCCTGGCGCGCATTCTCGGACGCGGCGTCGCCGTCCCGCGGACAAACGACCCGGAGGATGGTCGCCGCTGGCGTGGCAATAACGACGTCACTCCGCCGCCGAAACCAATGCCGGAGGGACCGGACGCCATGGGCGAGAGCCGGGAATGAGCGAGCGATGGGCGCGCGACCCCGACGACCCGACCTCGTGGCCGCGACTCTTCACGGTTGCGGAGGCCGACGCCTTGCTGCCGGAGATCGTGCCGCTGCTGATGGAGATACGGGCGCGCAAAGTCGAGCTCGACTCGGCGTTCGCCGATCTGGAGAAGCTGACCGCGGCGATGCGCCTGAACGGGCACGCCGCCGAGGCGCGGGAGCTGGAATCCCGCATTCATGACCTGACGACGGAGCTCGCCGCGGGCGTGGAGCACCTCAATGACCAGGGGATCGAGATCAAGAGCCTCGACCACGGGCTGATCGATTTCCCCGCCCGGCGAGACGAGCGGGTGATCTATCTCTGCTGGCGGCTGGGAGAGGGAGCCCGCATCCGCTACTGGCACGAGATCGATGCCGGATTCGCCGGCCGGCGCCTGCTGTAGACGAGGGGGATGGGTGTTGGGTGATGGGTGGCGGGGTGATCACTCGCTTTGCTCGTGGTGTCAGGGTGTCTGGGCAGTCGTTCTGCCTGTCGCCCTGACACCCTGTGGCCCGGACACCCGTATCGCAACCTATCACCCATGACCCATCACCCATCACCCCACATCGCGGTAATCGGCGCCGGGATCATCGGCGCGGCAATCGCCCATCGCCTGGCGGAGCAGGGAAGGGCGGTGCTGCTGCTCGATCGGTCCGATGCGGAAACGGGAAGCAACGCGACGGCGGAATCGTTCGCGATGGTGACCGCGCGCGAGCAGACAGCGCGCGCCTTGTTCGATCTGAGTAGGGCGGCGATGGAGGATTACCGGCGCTTGGCCTGGAAGCTGGCGCCGGCGCCCTGGTATCACGTCGAGGGGAGTCTGGCCTGGTTCGCAGATCGCGTCAAAGCGGCCGCATTGCGAGAGCAGGTGCAACGGCTCCAGGACTGGGGCTACGCGGCGGAGATGCTGGCCGCGGGCGAAGTACTGGAGGATCTCGAACCCGGTTTGACCTTCGCCGATCCGGCAACGCCGGTCGCCTGGTTCCGCGACGAAGCCTGGGTCGATCCCCGCGCGTTGACCCAGCGGCTCGTGGAGGGGGTGCGCAACGCGGGAGGCCGCGTGCTGATCGGACCAGAGCGGCAGGTCGTCGCCATCGGCACCGAGGCGGGCCGGGTCGCCTCGCTGAGACTCGCGGGCGGCCAATCGATTCCCGTTGCCGCCGTTGTCAACGCCGCCGGGGTGGACGCCGGTCACGTGGCGGCGCTGGTGGGACGGCACCTGCCGGTGCTGGCGCCGCGCAGCCTGATCGTGCGCGCGGAGTTGCCGGACGGCGCCGATCCCCTCCGCCGCCCCATCCGAACCGACGGGATCGCCGTGCGACCCGATGGACCCGGCCGCGTCCTGCTCGTTCCTCCCGGTGAGCCCGGCGACAGACCGCCGGGACCGGTCCCGCTCGACGATCCCCGCGTCGGCGAGACCATGGTCGTGGCCGCCGCGGCCGTTCCCGCGCTGTCGGCGGCGCAACCGATCGAGGCGCGTGTGGCCCCTTGGCCATTGCTGGAACACGGATCGCCCAGCGTGGGGGCCGTCGCGGCGATCCCCGGCTACGTCGAAGCGGTCACCGACTACGGTGTCACGCTGGCGTCGTTGATCGCGCGTTTGCTCGCCGATGAGCTCCTCGGCAAGCCCGGGGATCCACTCCTCGCGCCGTTCCGCCCGGATCGCTTTCCGGGGTGATGGGTGATACGAGGGTGGCGGGGTCGCAGGGTGGCAGGGTGTTGGGGAGTCGTTCTCCCAGCCACCCTGCCACCACGAGCGGAGCGAGTAACCACCCTGCCACCGTGAGCGCAGCGAACCCTCACCACCCCTCGCCCTCGAGGAAGGGAATCACCGCCTCCAGGAAGGCGTCACTGGCGTCGCGGTGCAGGCTGTGTCCAGCCCCAGGAAGCTGCATCGCGCGCCCGCGCGGCATGATCTGGACGAACCGCTCCGCGTCGACCGGCGCCACCATGCTCCCCAGCTCCAGGTTGCCGTACAGGAGCAGGGTCGGAATCTGCACCCCGGCGAGGATGTGCATGCGGTCCGTCGTCCCGGTGGCCAGCGCCTCTTGCGCCTCGGCTCGCAGCTCGGCAAAGACACCGGGTGCCGTCGAGGTGATCGTCTCCGCACGGCGCAGGCAGTCTTCGTCACTCCAGTCCGGGAATTCCTGCCGGTACCAGGCCGCCGCCTGGGCAGGGGTTAGCGCGGCGAGCTGCTGCCAGCCATCGAATGCCTCTAAGATGTTCGGTGGGACTCGCAGCGACGGATCCTCGACCACCAGCGCTGCCGCCTGCGCCGGGTGCTGGCTCGCCCAGTAGAGCGCGACCAGTGCTCCCAGCGAGTGGCCCAGGATGCGGGTCTCACCAGCTTGCAGATCGAGCGCGCGGAGCGCGGCATTCGAGGTCGGCGGCATAGTGCTCCACCAGATAGCCCGCTGCCGGTTTGCCGGATGCGCCATGACCCCGCAGATCGAGCTGGTAGAGGTGGAACCGTGCCGCGAGTGGGTCGATGACTGGCCACCACGACTGACCGCGGCTGCCGACACCGTGCAGCAGCACGACCGGTGGGCGTCCCGGATTGGGGAACTCGGTCACCGCGATCTCGACGTCGCCCGCTGCGATGGTCCGCTCGCGGCCGGTCGATTGTGGAATGCCTGCCATGCGTGCTCCGGGTGATGAGTCGGTCAGTCGGTAAGTCGGTCAGTCGAGGAGTCGAGGAGTCGAGGAGTCGAGGAGTCGAGAAGGTACGTCTCCGTTCTCCCTTCACCCCCTGAGCGCAGCGACACCCCCTAGGCGGCGCAGCCGCCGACACCCCCTAACGGCACCCCCTAGCCGAAGGCGACGCTCCTTACACCCTACCACCCCCGGCACGCTGTAGACTTTCGGGTTGGTGTCTGCCTGCCGGGAATGAGCCGGCATGGGCGTTGCGAGAGGCGACGCGCCGGTGACTGCCGGCGTGGGGGTGGCGCCTCGGTCGTGGATGCGGAGGTCCAGTTGAACCGAAACAGGGTTCGGCGCACCGGCGCGATGATGGCCATGACTTCGTTCGCGCTCGTCATGCTCGCCGCGTGTGGCGCTGGCGGCGCTGAAGAAGTGCACGAGGATGTCACGCGCGTCCCGACCATGAGCGATGCCGCTGCCCAGGCGACACGCGAGGCCGCCAGCGCGCCCGCGGCCACTCCCGGCGCCGAGGGCGGGACTCCGGTAGCCGGAGCCACTCCCGCCGCTACGGGTGATGTGCCCACCACGGCGGCCACGGCAGTCGAGGTGGTGTCATTTGACATCTACTTCGAGCCGAGCGAGGTCACCATCCCGGCCAATACCGACGTCACGGTGAACCTGCCCAATCAGGGCGTCACGCCGCATAACTTCTCGATCGACGCTCTCGGGATCGACGTCGACATCGCTCCAGGCGCAACCGAGCAGGTCGTCATCAACGCGCCGGCCGGAGAGTATGAGTACTACTGCAACGTGCCCGGGCATAAGCAGGCCGGCATGGTCGGCACGCTGATCGTCTCGGAGGATGCGGCCGCCGCGCCGGCCGGTGCGGCAACGCCCGCCGGTTCCCCGGCGGCGGCAGCGGCTGGGCAGGATGCGGCAGCAGGTGATGCCACCCCCGCCGCGGCTGGGGAGGAGCAGGCTGCCGGAGCAGGCGCGAGTGAGGCGGTGGAGGTGGTGTCACTAGACATCTTCTTCGAACCGGCCGAGCTGACCATCGCGGCCGATACCGACGTCACCGTGCAACTGCCCAACGAGGGGGTGACGCCGCACAACTTCAGCATCGACGAGCTGGGGATCGACGTCGACATCGCCCCGGGAGCCACCGAGGAGACGGTCATCAACGCCCCGGCTGGCACCTACGAGTACTACTGCAACGTGCCGGGGCATAAGCAAGCGGGGATGGTTGGCACCCTGACTGTCGGGTAACGGGTCCTTGTCGCGACGAAGGTGTCGGGGTGTCAGGGTGTTAGGAAGATCGAACCGGACTCCTCGCCACCCTGCCACCCTGTCACCCCAATTGCCGTAAGCCGAACCCCAAACGCCCCGTGGCACGGTTCTCGCTGGCCGTCCGCCACAGGGCGTCTCCATTTGGCAGAATGGTCGCCGGAGAGTCCGCGCTGGTTAGGAGGCACGCCATGACCACGACCTATCCCATGCTCCCCTTCACGTCGCTTGACGAATTGCTCGCGGCCCTGCGACGGCATCGTTCGCATCGACGCGGGCGGAGGTCCGGCTCAGGCCGGAGTCGAGATCCTCGATGCCGCCGGATTTCGCGACCGGCTGATCGATCGCCTGATCGCCACCGCCGTCTTCGCCGAGGGACCGGAGCGCGACGCCGCCCGCTGGGTCATCCGCGTGGCCGCACCCGCGCTGGGCGCCTGGCCCGCCTCGATCCACCCCCTCTACATGGCCGCCGGCCGTGGCGAATACGCCAACCGCACCGCTCCGGCAATCAACGTGCGCGGACTCGCCTACGACACCATGCGCGCCGTCTACCGCGCCGCGCGCGCCAACGACTGCAAGATCATGCTCTTCGAGCTGGCCCGCTCCGAGATGTCCTACACCCAGCAGCGACCGGGCGAGTACGCCAGCAATGCGCTGGCCGCGGCGATCAAGGAGGGGTATCAGGGGCCGGTCTTCATCCAGGGCGACCACTACCAGATCAGCGCCAAGAACTGGGCTGGCGACTCTGACCGCGAGCTGAATGCCCTGCGCGAGCTGACCGGCGAGGCGATCGCGGCCGGCTATCTCAATATCGACATCGATGCCTCGACCATCGTCGATGTCTCGCTGCCGACACTTGCCGAGCAGCAGCAGCTCAACGCCCACCTGACCGCGGTCTTCACCGAGTTCATCCGGGAGCAGGAGCCGGCCGGGGTCACCGTCTCTATCGGCGGCGAGATCGGCGAGGTCGGACAGCGCAACTCGACCGTGCAGGAGCTGCACGCGTTCATGACCGCTTACATGACGGAGCTGCAAGACCGGGAGCGGATGCTGCGGCGCGACCTGGCGGGAATCTCCAAGATCAGCGTCCAGACCGGCACCTCCCACGGCGGCGTCGTTCTGCCGGACGGCACGATCGCCGACGTCGCGGTCGACTTCGACACCCTGGGGCAGCTTTCGGAGGTGGCCCGCATCGACTACGGGCTGGGCGGCGCGGTACAGCACGGCGCCTCGACCCTGCCCGAGGTCGCGTTCGGGCGCTTCGCGGACGCCAACGCCATCGAGGTGCACCTGGCGACCGCCTTCCAGAACCAGATCTTCGAGCACCCCGCGTTTCCGGCCGATCTGAAAGACGAGATCTACGCCTATCTCTCCGCCAACCACGCCGACGAGCGCAAGGAGGGGCAGACCGACGCCCAGTTCTTCTACGGCGCGCGCAAGCGAGCCTTCGGTCCCTTCAAGCGGCAGTTGTGGGATCTCCCGGTCGAGACCCGGGACCGCATCGCCGGCGACCTGGAAGCGAGCTTCAGCCTCCTCATGCAGCGCCTGGGCGTGGCCGGCAGCGCCGAGCTGGTCGATCGCATCGTCCCTCGCGTCGACGTCCCGGCCCCGATGCCGGACGCCCTGGCCGCCACCCTGGCCGGCGAGGTCGTCATGGCCGGAGCCCGTGCCGAGGCGACGCTGGAGGAGGTCGAGGGAGAGTAGGATGCGAGGCATCAGACCCGACGCGCGAAAATGGATCCTGCAGCACACGTCCGCGAGTCATTGTGAATTTCTAGCCGGCACCCATTGGCCAGCGTTGCATCCGCAGACCTGAGGAGCCAACGAGGCATGTCCGAGCAAGACGCACGTCGCGTCAACTTGACGAGACTTGCGAGGCAGCGGAGAGGGTTTGGAGGAATTGCCGTCATGACACGCTTCTGCAGTCGTCAGGTTCGGTTGCCAGCGCTAGCACTCGTACTGTCGGTGTTCCTATTGGTTCCGCCGATGGTCGCCGCACAGGCCGTGGAACAGTCCGTGCGGGGAGGAGGCGCCTGCGGACAATTACCAGTCGCAGGGTGTCGGCCTCACCGTGCCCGAGCTGACGGCGTTGTACGGGCCAAACGACGTTGGACAGGGGTCGATCTTCTTCGAAATGGATGGGGTCCAATTGCACAAGATCAATTGCGACCTGATTCTGGGATTCCCCCAGGATTGGAGCGCCGAGCAGGTGGATGAGATCGCGCTGGCGGAATCGCTGCTGCCGGCCGATGCGGAGCTCGTCGGGAACATCGCGCTCGGCACGACCATTCTGAATAATCGAGGCCAACACCCTGTGGCGAAGTCCATCCTTGGCCGACCGGTTCGCGAGCATGGACGAGAACCGCGGTGGGGAGATCCTCATCGTCTACACCTATGAGCAGATGGGGACGGCAATGCCATACGCGTGGAGTTGCGCACGCTCAAGCTGCCGGAGTAACTCGGACTTCCGGGGTCCGCACCAGCTAAAAGCGAAGATCGACGGGAAGGAGAAAGCCATGGCAGTTCGCCGCATGTCTGCCGGGCTCCATCGTTGTCCTTCTCCTCATCATGGGCGCTCAAATCGATGCCGGCACGCCGGTCCTCGCCGCCCAGGGAGGACTTCCCTGCGACGTTCAGGCTGTGCCTGAGGACGATCTCGCGTCGGCGGCGCTGGGGCTGACCCGGTCCGAGCTTGACCGGCTCTACGGTCCCGGAAACGCGGTGCAGACTGGCTGGTTGTACGAGTTTGACGAGTTTGACCTGACGCTGGCCAACTGCGATCTCATTCTGTCCATCGATCCGGACGGTCAGTTCGCCGATCCCGATGCCGCCAGCGGTCTGGTGCGCACACTCCTGCCGGAGGATGCTGTGTTGGCCGGAACCTGGCACTTCGGCACGCTGCAGAGCGCGCCACAGGAGGCCGACGAGTGGGTCAGCGCCGAGCTGGCGGCGCGATACCGATTGCTGGGCGAACCGCTGACGGGATCGGTGCTGGTCCTCTACACCTACGCCGGCGATGCCTACAACCCTGGTTCCATCGTTCACATCGAGCTGCGTCCAGCGGCGATCCCGGAGTAGCGTCGGCGACAGGTGATATCGAGAGATCAACCGGCGAGGATCTGATGCCCCTGGCAACGAATGGGCCCGCGGAACTGGTTGCGGACGCGTTCGGCAGAATTACGGAGGTGGACGCGGTAGCGTTGGCTGGTTCCGGGGTCACCGGAGCCGCCGATGAGCAGTCCGACCTCGATCTCTATGTCTACGCGGAAGCGCCCATCGACATAACAGATCGGACCGCCATTGCGACCGAGTTTCGCCACCCGCGCTGAAGTTGGCAACGACTTCTGGGAGCCGGGCGACGAGTGGATCGACGCCCAAACAGGGCGTCACGTCGACATCATGTACCGGACGCCGGTCTGGATCGAAGAGCAGCTGGAGCGGGTGCTCGTTCGTCATGAGGCGTCGGTCGGCTATTCGACCTGCTTCTGGCACAACGTCCTGCACTCCACACCGCTGTTTGACCGTTCTGGTTGGTATCACGATCTCCAGGCGGCGGCAACAAGGCCATATCCGCGCCCATTGCAGCGCGCCATCATCGCCAGGAACTACCCGATCCTGCGGCAGACGCTCTCCTCGTACCTGGTGCAGATCGAGCGCGCTATGCGGCGGGGTGACAGCGTGAGCATCCAGCACCGGGTCACGGCGCTGCTGGCGAGCTATTTCGATATCCTCTTCGCCGTCAACGAGCTGCCGCACCCGGGAGAGAAGCGCCTGCTTCAGATCGCGGCGACGCGCTGCCCCAAGACGCCATCACATATGGAGACCCACATCAACAGTCTCCTGGAGATGGCGGCGCGCCCGGCGACTCCGGCTGTTGTCGAGCACATCAATGTGCTCCTCGACGGCTTCGATGTGTTTCTGAAGGACAACGAACTCCTGCCAACCGGCTGATCCGGCTGGAAGAGCGTTCAGGAGTCGTACCATCCTGAGTGCTGTGACCCAAAGAGGGTGTCATTCCAAGCCCGCAGACCGTGTGTCACTCTGAGCCCGCAGGCGAGGAATCTCGAGTCTCAGGAACCACCACGACCGGCGATATTCCTCGAACTGGTTTCATCAATGGTTGGGTGCTCTTCACCGGGGCGAGCGGCCTGAGCGCTGCTGTGAGACCATGACGGTCCGGCACCCGCATTGACCGCGCAGGTGAAAGGAGCGCAGCATGGCACGCGTCACGGTCCCGTTCGCTGACCTTCCGCTGCTCGTCTCGCCGAGCCGCGGACCGATCGCAGGACGCCACCTCTTCGAGGGCCGCGCCTTCGGGTTGGCTCAACTCACCGTGGTCGTCGGGGAATCGCACCCCGGGCAGGGCGTGCCCCTCCACCACCACGACTGCGAGGAGCTCATCATCGTCCACACCGGGCGGGGCACCTACACCGTCGGCGACGCGACCGTCGAGGTCGGAGCCGGCGAGGTGGTCGTGATCCCGTCCGGTGTGCCGCACCGCTGGGTCAACCACACCCAGGAGCCCCTGGTCCACACCGCCGTCTTCCCGACCGACCGCTTCGCCCTGGAGGAACTCGAAGGCTAGCGACGCGACCGCCGCCTGTGGCGTCAGTCCCCGATGCCATCCGCAAGCGCTACGATTTATGAAACCGTTTCCTCGTGCAACTCCCTCGGAATGACCCCTGTCCAGTGTAAATGACTGAACCCGCAGGTGAACGTGCACTTGCAGAATCTCGTCTCATCAAGTGTGGACGTCCGCGGCCAACTGGAGGCTAGGCACACGCAATGAGCCCATCCGAAAGCGACGGGGTCGCAAGCTCCCGGGATCCGGACGCCAACGGCTCCTCGAACGGCGTCACTGGCCCTTACCCGGAGCTCGATGGCGCGACGATTGTCGACCTGGGCTCGAGGCTCCGTGGTGGTGACCTATCGGTTCGGGAGCTCGTCGAGCAGCACCTCGCGCGGATCGAGGCGCTCGACCGACAGGGTCCGCGTCTCCTCAGCGTGATCGAGGTCAATCCCGAAGCGATGGATATCGCGGACGACCTCGACCACGAGCTGCGCACACGTGGGCCGCGCGGGCCATTGCACGGCATCCCCGTGCTGCTGAAGGACAACATCGACACCGCTGACCAGATGCTCACGACCGCCGGCTCCCTGGCCCTCGTGCATTCGCGACCACGCCAGGACGCCTTCGTTGCCCAGCGGCTGCGAGAGGCGGGCGCTCTGCTGCTGGGCAAGACGAACATGAGCGAATGGGCCAACTTCCGCTCGTCGCGCTCCTCCAGCGGTTGGAGCGCTCGCGGTGGCCAATGCCGCAACCCGTACGACCTCAACGTCTCGCCCTGTGGCTCCAGCTCCGGCTCGGCTGTCGCCATCGCCGCGAGCCCTGGCCACTGTGGCGGTCGGGACCGAAACCGACGGCTCGATCGTCTGCCCCGCCTCCGTCAATTCGGTCGTCGGCATCAAGCCGACGCTCGGCCTGGTCAGCCGGGCCGGAGTGATTCCCATCGCCCACAGCCAGGACACCGTCGGCCCCTTCGGGCGGACCGTCGCCGACGCGGCCGCACTCCTTGGGGTGTTGACCGGGGCTGACCCCCGCGATGCGGCAACCACGAATGGCCCAAGCCCGGGAACGCCGGGAGAATCACGAAGTGGATTCAGCGACTACTCGCGGTTCCTCGATCCGGAGGGCCTGCGCGGCGCCCGCATCGGCGTGCCTCGCACGGTCTATTGGGGGAACAGCGAGAAGAGTGATGCCATCGCCGAGGCCGCCGTTGGACGCTGATGCGCCAGCTCGGCGCCGAGATCATCGATCCGGCCGATATCCCTACGGCCGAGGCAATGCTGGAAGAGCCGGGAGAGTGGGAAGTCCTCTGGTACGAGTTCAAGCACGACCTCAACGCCTATCTGGCCGAACGCAACGATCCAACGATCCGCAGCCTCAAGGACCTCATTCGGTTCAACGAGGAGCATGCCGGGAAAGAGCTTCGCTACTTCGGCCAGGAGCACTTCCTGCGAGCTCAGGAGAAAGGGCCGCTCACGGACCCGGCCTATCTGGATGCTCTGGCCAGGAATCATCGCCTCTCCCGCCGGGAGGGGATCGATGCCGTGATGGAGCAGTACCAGCTCGACGCGCTGGTGACGCCGACACAAGGACCGCCATGGGCAATCGACCTGGTCGATGGGGATCATGGTTTGGGACCGACGAGCTCCACGCCGGCTGCGCTGGCCGGCTATCCCATCGTCAGCGTTCCTGCCGGCTATACCTTCGAGCGACCGGTCGGCATCAGCTTCCTCGGGCGGCCGTACAGCGAGCCAATCCTGATCCGGCTGGCATACGCTTTCGAGCAGGCGGCGTGCGTCCGGCGGCCTCCGCGCTTCCTCTCCGCTCGCACCGAAGAGCTGGCAACGGGCCTGACCGTGACGGTTTCCAGCTGACCCGGAGACTCCCCAAAGCGCATTGCGCGCATCGTGTCGTCCCGAGCGCACGAGGGATCTCGTCGTGGCGCTCAACGTGCGCTGGGTCCCCAACACGAAACCGACCCGGGCGTTCGCCGCGCCCGGGTCGGTAGTGCTATGCGGACCTGGCTCCTAGCTGGAGGCGGGTGTGGCGCTCCCGGCCTCCTCGCCCTCCTCGGCATGGTGCGGCTCATCACCGAACTGCATGCCTGGGGTCACGATGTACCAGACGTCGCCCACGTCCTGGCCAGTCGTATCGCCCGGTGCGGCATCCTTGGCAAAGTAGTAGAGCGGAATATCGTTGTAGGCCATCTGTTGCGACCCGTCGGTGCGCTCGATCGCGGTTAGGGCGCCGGGGATCCCCGGCGGCAACATCATGCCGTCCGCGGCCGGTACCGGCGGCCAGGCCGCGGCGCAATCGTCATAGCAGGTGCTCTCTCCGGGCGTCACATCTTCGGTGAAGAGGTAGACGGTCATCCCCTCGGCATCCGTCAGGAAGGGCCCCAGTTCCTCTGTGAATCCGACCTGCACGCTCGACGCCGGGACAGGAGTGCCCTGACCCGGAGCGGCCGCATATGGTCCGTGGGTTGCGCCAGGCGGGACGATGAACCACACGCCACCCACGCCCTGCCCGTTGATATCACCTGGCTGCTCATCCCCTGCGTAGTAATAGAGTGGGATGTCGTTGTACGCCACCTGCTGGGTGCCATCGGTGCGCTCGATGGTGGTCAGCTCGCCCGGCACACCGGCCGGCAGGCTCATCCCCTCCGCTGGCTCGAGGATCGGCCAGGCCTCGGCGCACTCGTCATAGCAGGTGCTTTCACCCGGCGTGGTATCAGGCGTGAAGAGGTAGAGCGTGTTCCCCTCGGCATCGGTCAGAAACGACCCCACCGCGGGATCTTGAGCGATCGCGAGAAAAGCTTCGTCTTGCGCGGTGGCGCCGTGGACCGCTAGTGGCAGCGCCAGCGCGAGGGTGACGACGAACAACCGGAGCCAACGCATCATGATGCTGTCCCTCCTCAGGCTTCGCGGAACATGAGACCGCAACGGTGGTCTATTTCGAGCCACACGATCGAAAGTAGCAATCGTCGCGCGCCCGCGCAACCGCCAAAGGTCGCATCACGCATCCGACTTTGGTCGCACTGATCGAGCGAATTGTCGCGGGTGCAGCGCCGTGCATGTCGTTCGAGATACGGGTCGGTGACCTGCGACCCTCCGGAAGAATCCGACCCACAAAGCCGAACGCCGACAAGGTAGGCGCTTGCGCGCTTTCCCCGTCGGCGTTGGCTGCACCGCGCGTCCGGAGTTGCCTCCGTCCGCGTCTGGTGTATGAGTGAACGTACACCCTGCATGTCAGATTGTCAATACTCTGTACTCGCTCGCAGAAAAGTCGGACCCGAATCGACGGCGTAGTCGGTCGCGACGGCGTCACCAACTGCTCGGCTTTTTCGCCTCCGAGTAGAGACTCACGACGGCAACGCCTTGCTGATCATGGACCCGGTTTGGGACATACCGGCCCTCAGGACCGTCAGCGCGAGTAGGGCGCACTCGAGGCGGGCGGGGGTGAGGGGTACGTCGATCGCCGCGAGGAGGTCGTCCTCGGTCAGCGCCTCGATGTCGTCGAGGGTCATGGTCGCGATCAGCTCGGTGAGGACCGAGGCCGAGGCCTGGCTGACCGCGCAGCCCCGGCCAGAGAAGGCGACCTCGGCGACGCGATCGCCGTTGACCCGGATATCGATGCGGACTTCGTCGCCGCAGACCGAGCCGGCGTCCTCGTAGCTGTAATCAGCTGGCTCGAGGATGCCCCGATTCCGCGGGTTTATTGCGTGGTCGAGGACCTTGCCCTGGTAGATGCCCCCGCTCATGCGCGAGCCCCCGCCTGCACAACCGGCGTCATCGCGTCGCCAGGCGTCGCGGGCCAGTGACTGGCAAAGGACCGTGGACCGTGGAAGGTGCGGTCGGCGACCCAGAGGGCGGCGACCAGGCGGTCGACGTCGGCTTCGGTGTTGTAGACGTAGAAGCTGGCGCGAGTGGTGGCGACCACGCCGAGGCTGGCCATCAAGGGCTGGGCGCAGTGATGGCCCGCCCGGACGGCGATGTTCTCCTCATCGAGGATGCTGGCGACGTCGTGGGGATGGATGTCTTGCAGGGTGAAGGAGGCGACACCGCTGCGGTGCGCCGGATCCTTGGGACCATAGATCGTGATGCCGGGTATCTCGGTCAGCCGCTCGAGGGCGTAGCCGACGACCGCTTGCTCGTGGGCCAAGACGCGGTCCATCCCCAGATTGGTCAAATATTCGATCGCCACAGCGAGGCCTATCGCGTCGCCAACTGCCGGGGTGCCGGCCTCGAACTTGGCGGGGACCTCAGCCCAGGTGCTCTCGGTCAACCCGACCTTCCGGATCATGCTGCCGCCGACCAGGAAGGGCGGCATGGCCTCCAGCAGGGCGCGCTTGCCGTAGAGGACGCCGGCGGCCATCGGGCCGAGCATCTTGTGGCCGGAGAAGGCGAGGAAGTCGACGCCGAGCGCCTGCACGTCGAGCGCCAGGTGCGGCGCGGACTGCGCCGCGTCGACCAGGACAGTGGCGCCGGCGGCCTGCGCCTGGCGCGCGATCGCGGCGACGTCATTGATCGTGCCGAGCGCGTTGCTGACGTGGGTCACCGCGACCAGCTTCGGCTCGCGCCGCATCAGGTCGGTGAAGGCCGCCATGTCGAGCCGGTGGTCGTCGGTCAGGGGAATGTAGGCAAGCTTGGCGCCCCGCTCCGCGGCCAGGAGCTGCCAGGGAACGATGTTCGAGTGGTGCTCCATCATGCTGAGGATGATTAGGTCTCCCTCGCCGATATTGGCGCGACCCCACGTCTGGGCAACGAGATTGATCGCCTCAGTCGTGTTGCGGACGAAGACGCACTCCCGGTCGGAGGCGGCGTTGATGAAGGCGGCCACGAGGCGGCGCGCCGCCTCGTACCTCTCCGTGGCGACCTCGGAAAGCTGGTACACGCCGCGGTGGACGTTGGCGTTGAGGTGGCGATAGTAGTGGTCGAGCGCGTCGATCACAACGGCCGGCTTTTGGGAGCTGGCGGCGCTGTCGAGGTAGACGAGCGGCTGTGCGTCGGGGGTCGAGTGGGCCAGGAGCGGGAAGTCGTCCCGAATCGCGGCGGCGTCCAGGGT
Organism: uncultured Chloroflexia bacterium; assembly: GCA_963724295.1. GTDB lineage: Bacteria > Chloroflexota > Chloroflexia > Thermomicrobiales > UBA6265 > JACCXM01. The sequence goes on from CAVRUC010000002.1 coordinate 161,202, forward strand.
GGGGGCCAGCGCGAGAGCGGCGGTGGACATGATGTATCTCCTCGAGGCGTGATGGCGGTATCCGTTAGGTGCTGTCGTCCTGGGAGTTCCTGGTGGCGACCTCGTAGTCCGCTGGATGACCAACGAGAGCAGGATCAGCTTGTCGACGCAGGCGCCGCCTGACGCTTCCAGATTCTCAGGACGCCGCGAAAAAAATTGGTGCACTGGGTCTCGTGGCTTCGAGTCGCGTCTTCCCGGGAAGAGGCCGGAACCCGGGGTGCTTCGGCAGAACGGCCAATTCGCGACGGGTGCCCTCCCGAAGGCCGTGTCGGCCCGAGCACCGCGTCGGCTAGCCACTCCAGACGCTGCACGTCGGCGACAAGGCGTTCCCGTTCGGTCATTCCTGGAACCATTGGACTGTTCTCCTTCGGGATTGACATGAGGCGCATGTCACCGTGCTGGCCGCTGCCTCGTTTCCGGCCCACCCCCGAGAGAGGACCGAGCATGATCACAGCCTGCCTGCCACGGCACATAACCACCATGAAAATGACTCACAAAACAAGTCACAGCTATCGCCGCTCGGGCGGAGTGAGATGAGTCCTCTGGCCGCTGTCGACAAACACTCGGGTCAGCTGTCACCCGATGGCGTTGCTCCAGCGGCCGTGCTCGTAGGATGGCGGGGCGCCGCCGCCGCTCCATCGTACGAACTACGTATCCGGGGGACGTATTTGGGCGACCATGACGGGGCGTACCCGTCAGTTGCGGGCGTCGCTCTAAGATCCGCGGTGGGCTACGGAATCAGGCTCGGCCGAGCTGATGGGCGGCGGCGATGGCCTCGGCGCGGGAGTCGACGCCGAGCTTGGCATAGAGATGGGTCACGTGGGTGGTGGCGGTGCGGGGGCTGATGAACAGGGCATCGGCGATCTCGGCGTTGGAGCGTCCTTCGGCCAGGAGGGCCCACACCTCTCGCTCGCGCTCGGACAGCCCGCGAACCGACCCGGCCGTCGCCTGGCGCCCCGCGGCTGGCCGGGAGCGGCACGGCACGACTGTAGCGGTCTCGGCTGCAACGGAGGCGTCGGTCAGGGCTCGCCCTGCCTCGCGCGCGGCGTCGAAGTCCGCCGGCCCCAGACCCATGAATGCCGCTTCCAGCGCCCGAGGGTAGTTCACCCGATCGAGCGGCGGGAGCCGGATGCCGATCGCGTCGTAGCGCGCCTCCGCCGCCCCCAAGAGGCGCGCCGCTCGCGCCGCCTGGCCGTTCGCCGCCGCAACGTCGGCGAACCCAACCAAGGCGTCGGCGACCCCCCACCCGTCCTGCAGGTCGAGCCAGGTGTCCAACGCCTCGGCGTAGCGCCTGAGCGCCGATCCGTACTCGCCGAGATCGCACTCTGCATCACCCAGGAAGCCGAGCGTGTCGGCTACCCACTCCCGGTTCCCCGCTTTCCGCTGCCGGGTGAGCGCTTTCTGAAGGAGGCTGACGGCGCGGTTGGCCAGTCCCCGGCGATGCGCGACCAACCCGAGCAGCGTCGGCAACATCCCTTCCGGTGGCGCCCCCGAGGTCGCCTGCGCCGAGAGCGCCTCTGTGACCAGCAGCTCGGCGCGCTCAATGTCTCCTTGCAAAAGAGCGATCTTCGCCGTCCCGCTCAGTGCCTCCACCAGGCTGCCCTGGTCGCCGATCTCGCGAGCCAGCGCAACCGCCGAAGCGAGGCGCCGCGAAGCCCGCTCGTGGTCGCCCTGCACGAGCGCCATCCGGGCCGCGTTGACCAGGATCCAGCAGCGGCGGCGCGGCGGCAAACGTTCCGCCTGGTCGACGATCTGCTCCAGCCACCCCCGCACCTCGGAGAGGTGGCCGCGATGCCACCAGAACGTGCAGAGAGCGAAGGTCTGCCTTGCCGCGACCTCGATATCAGACGAGTTGATCGCCGCGGCGAAGGCGGCTCGCAGATTGCCAAAATCGGCGTCAAGCCGGTCCAGCCACGCTGCCTGCCCGGGTTCCCGCAGCATGGCCGCGGCGTTCTCCGCGAGCCCGAGGAAGTAGGCCGCGTGGGCAAGCAAGGCGGCATCCGCTTCGCCTTCTGCCTCGAGCCGTTCCAGCCCGAAGTGGCGCACGACTTCCAGCATCCGGTAGCGCGGTTCGCCGTCCGGTCCGGGTTCCCGGCACAGCAGGCTTGCGTCCAGTAGCGCGGCCACCCCGTCGAGCATATCGACGCCTGGATCACCCGGGTTCGCCGCCACCGCGGCACCCGCGTCCAGGGTGAAGCCACCGACGAAGACGGAGAACCGTCGGAAGTGCAACTGCTCCTTGGGCGCAAGCAGTCCGTAGCTCCAGGCGACGGCATCGCGCATGGTCTGCTGTCGATCCGGCTGGTCGCGCCCTCCCCCGGTCAGCAGCCGCAACGGGTGCTCGAGGTGCGCCAGGAGGGCCCTCGGCGGCAGGACCTTCACTCGCGCGGCGGCCAGCTCGATTGCCAGCGGCAACCCGTCGAGCCGCCGACAAACCGCAACGACCGCCTCGGCGTCGGTGTCGGCGTCGAGGGGGGTGAAACCGGCGTCTGCCGCGCGCGCGCGCTCGACGAACAAGCGCACCGCGTCGGGAACGCGGTCTGTCTGTGCCGAGATGCCGAGCGGCGGGATCACCTGCTCGTGCTCACCCGAAACCCGAAGCCGAACCCGGCTTGTCACCAGGACTCGCAGTTCCGGACATGCGCACAGCAGGCTGACCACGAGCGGGCCGGCTTCAGCCACATGCTCGAAGTTGTCCAGCACGAGCAACAGGCGCTTGCAGCGAAGGAACGATGTGAGCCGCTCTCCAAGCGGTTCGCCACCGGTTTCGCGGATGCCGAGCGCCCGGGCGATCGAGGGCCCTACCAGCCGATCGTCGGCGATCGGGGCGAGGTCGACGAACCGCACTCCGTCGGGGAATGCTCCAGCGGCGGCGGCGTTGGCGGCAACCGCCAGCGCGACGCGGGTCTTGCCGACCCCGCCGGGGCCGGTCAGGGTGACGAGGCGCGCGTCGTCACGGCGCAGCAGCGCCGATACGGCCGCGACCTCGCGCTCCCGGCCGACGAGGGACGTCAGTGGGACGGGCAGATCCACGTGGTGGGACGAGGAGGGCACGGTGTGCACAGGCTCTTCTGTCGGTTGCAGCAGCGCTGCCTCCCCGGCAGCCCGGGGCCCCAGCGTGCCGCCACCATCGTACACGTAAAGGCAGAGTAAAGTCGGCCCGTGTAGTGTGAAACAGGGACGAGCCAACTGCATTCACTCATGGCCCGCGCCTTGCGACCACGGGCAGCGACCGAGCGCCGGCGCCGCCTTTTCGCTATTGTGGACGCGAATCTGGCAGCGCTCGACCTGCTGGCGGCGCCTGCGCCGCATGCACCGCCGTGAGGCGAGGGGGGATTGCGACGTGAGGCAGACCCTGTACCGGATCCGCTTGCTGATCGTCCTGCTCGTCCTGGCGCCGCTTGGGTCGCCAGCGGCCGCCGGTGCAACGGCCCACGCTGAATCGAGGGCAACTCCGCTTGTCCCGGTCAGCGCCGCCCAGGGCGCGGCTGACCTGTCCATCACGGCGCTCAACTGTCCGGCCGGCGTCGTTCCAGGTGTTGATGCGGCGGAGCTGGAGATACTGGGCGATGATGCCCTGTTGGCGCTGGGATGCGTCCTGGCCGAGGGCGTCCTCTTCGACGTTCGAGCCGGCGGGCAGCGTCTCCTCGACGACGCGCCGACCGTCAATGGCCAGCTTCTCGTCGAGGGCCTTTCGCCCGGATCGCGTGTCGTCGCGCGGGAGAACGTGCCTGCAGGGTATGTGCCTCGTTCACGGCGGGTACAAAGCGCAACCGTAGGCGACGAGCCGCTCGCGCTCCTCTTCGTCAACGAGGAAGCTACCGCCGGCGCCACCGCCGATCTGACGATCGTCAAGCTCAATTGCCCGCCCGATATCGGCGCGGTGGATCTCGCCGACGACGAGGAGTTGGCGGAAGCCATCGTCGCGGGTCAGGCGGATCTGACCAGCCTCGGCTGCGAGCTCGCCGATGGGGTGCCCTTCACCGCCGACGGGACCGAAGTGGGCGAGACGGCTGGCGGCATCCTGGTCGTCGCCGATCTTCCCGCCGGCGCGCAGGTCACCGTCACCGAGATCGTGCCGGCTGGTTTCGAGGCGGTTGATCCGGAGCAGACCGTGACCGTGGGGCCGGGTGCGGTGACGCTCTTCGTCGATGTCGTGGCCGAGACGCCGCCCGCCGTGGCGGACCTGACGATCGTCAAGCTCAACTGTGGCTCCGTCATCGACCCGGAGGCCGTTGACCTCGCCGGCCTGGTCGGGGGTGCGGCGACGGTGCTGCCGCCCGACTGCGAGCTCGCCGAAGGAGTTCCCTTCGCGGTCGCCGGGCAGGACGCTGGTTCGACCGTCAATGGCCTTCTGACCGTAGAGGATCTGCCTGTCGGCAGCCAGGCCACGGTCACGGAGACGGTACCACCGGGTTTTGAAGCGCAGAGCCCGGAGCAGGTGGTGGCGATCCTCGAGGGCGGCGTGGCCGCGCTGTTCGTCAACGTGCCAATTGCCCAGGAGACCGCCGACCTGCTCATCGCCAAGCTCACCTGCACCGAAGCGGTCGACCTGGAGACGGTCGACGTCGAGGCGGTGATCGAGGCGGGTCTGGCGGCCGACGTGCTGGGCGCCGGCTGCGAGCCGGCGGAGGGCATCCCCTTCGCCGTGGACGGTGAGCCCGTCGGCGCCACGGAGGGCGGGCTCCTCAGCATCGAGGGGTTCGCCGTCGGCGCCGAAGTGACGGTGACGGAGACGGTACCGGCCGGCGTCACCGCGCTCGACCCGGAGCAGACGGTCACGCTCGAGGCGGGCGATAACGCCGTGCTCTTCATCAACGTCCCGGTCGCGCCCGAGGTTGCCGATCTGACGGTCGTCAAGCTCACCTGCGCCGAGGAGATCGACCCCGCGGAGATCTCCCCCACGACAGTGCTCGACGGCGAGTTGCCGCCCGGATGCGATCTGACTGAGGGTATTGGCTTCACCGCGACTGACGCCACCGGCGCCGAGGTGGGGAACGGAACGACCGAGGACGGCCTGCTGGTGTTCGAAGATCTGCCCCTCGGCGCCGCGGTGACCGTGACCGAGACGGTCCCGCGCTTTTTCCGCGCCCTGGACGGTGAGCAGACGGCGACCATCGGTGAGGACGAGAGCCTCCTCTTTGTCGACGTCCGCGGCCGGGGCCGAATCGAGGTGGTGAAATACTTCTGCGGCAACCAGGACCGGGTGGGCGAGACCGACTTCTTCGTCGAAGCCGCCGCGGTCGAAGATTGCCGGCAGGCAACGGCCGGAGAGGTCACCTTCGCCCTGTCCGGCCCGGCGGGCGAGGTCGCTCGGGTCGAAACCGACGAGGATGGCATCGTCCGCTTCGACGCGCCGGCTGGGCCCGACTACGTGCTGACCGAGGTCACGCCGGACCAGAACGATGTCAATCCCGCAACCGACCCCTTCGCGGTCGAGACCGACGAGACAGTCGCCCTCAACGTCGTCGACTATGTCGCCGTCACCGGCGACATTCTGGTAACCAAGCTGGTCTGCGCCGAGCTGCTCGACACGACGATCGAGGTCGCCCGCTTCGGCGTGCCGGAAGGAGAGGAGTTAGGCGAGCTGGGCTGCGTGCACGAGGCGGCAGCCTTCGTCATCCACCCCTATGGCGACCGGCAGGCCGAGCCGATCGAGTTCGACGTCGAAGGGGACGGCATCGCCTATCTATCCGACATCCCTATCACTACCGATGAGACCGGTCCGCATCTGCTCGTAGAGCGCGGGTCGGGAGCCGAGGAGCTCTTCACGGTCGGACCGGGTGAGCTGACGGTGATCGAGGTGGTCAACGCCGCCGCGCCGCCGGTCGGCAGCGTCCTCGTCGCCAATCAGGTTTGTGCGGACGTGACGGAAATCGATGTCGAGATTCTCGAGCCGGTCAGGAGCGACACCTCAGCGGTACCCGCGCCGGACGCCGGATGTGACTTCGCCGCCGCCGAGTTCGCGCTCTACCCCTACGGCGACCTCGACGTCGAGCCGATCCGGTTCGAGACCGAACCGGAGTCACCGGTGCTCCTGCCCGCGGTTCCGATCACCACCGACGAGACCCAACCACACGTCCTCATCGAGGAAGTGACGGGCCTCGAGGTGCGCTTCGAGGTTGCGATCGGCGCCGTGACCGTGATCGAAGTCACCAATCCGGAGGAGACCGCCGGGTAGTCACAGTTTGCATAGTAGGGATCTCTGCATCGGGATATCGAGGAGCGGAGCGCTCGGGTGCCGAGCCGCGAATGCCTGGGCCAGTTAGCTGCGTCGACGCGGCCCTCGGGGTTCCCGCGCCGTCGACCTGCGCGCTGCCCTCGCTACACTCCCCGTCGTCGTAATTTGCCTCGATGTAGGCGACGAAATCGGCGTGATACATCCCACAACTCTCGGGCCAGACGGTCCGGAACATGGGGCTGGACGAGAGTGAGTAGCTTATCCAGCTGTCCCAGGTCTTCCAGCGCTCCTGGTCGATCACCCCGTCGCGGTAGTTGAGGTACAGGCGTTCGAAGAAGTTCATGACGAAATACGTGTACTGGATCGCCAGCCGTTCGTCCTCGCCCAACCGCGAGAGCTCGTCTTCTCCCGGGTAGATCAAGCGCCAGATCTCGGGGTTGTCGATTTGCATCTGGTTGATCTCGTAGTAGGTGTCGAGCAAGTCGGCGTAGGACGCCCGCTTCGCCTCTTCCTCGGAATCGATGACCTGGTACATCAGGGCCAACACGGTAAAGAAGATGGCGGCGTTGGACGCGATACTGAAAAACTTGGAGAGTTTGTCGCCGCGGGTCTTTTCGTCCAGGGAGCCAACGAAGGCCACGGCAATGATGCCGGCGAACACGACCGGGATGAGGACCAGGACGACGGACCCATCGATGCCCCACATGGTTTTCCAATGTACCCCGCTCTCCGCGGCCGTCGCCAACCGCAAGTCGCGGTTGGTTACTCCATCTCGACGGTCACCGGATCACTGATCGCGGACCGACGGGGCAGGGCAATAATGGCCAGCGCGGCGAAGCGATTCCGGCGGTGATCTGATAGGCGCTCGTTTCGGGCGGTGCGGGCGGTGCGGGCGGCGGGAGGGAATTGCGGTGGCCGACCCAGCCACCTCACGCGCAGAGGTTGGCAAGGACGGCGGTGGAGCATAGGTACTGAGGATGCAAGACGTGCCGTTTCGCGACCCGGCGATTGAGCGAGTGACGTCGTTAACGCGGGAGTCAGTAGGCACGACGCCTCGTTGGCAGCAGCGTTGGCCTGATTGGGTGGCATATGCGGCGGCGGTCTGGTCGCTTCTCTACGGGGTGCTCGGCGTGTACTGGGCGCTGGGCGGTCCGGGTTTTCCGTTCGGGCCGGAGAACGACCCACAATCCGCACTCTCGATCCTTGAAGATGTAGAAGCGCCGACCGGCGGGCCGATCATCGCGGCGCTGGGGCTGGTAGGCGCGCTCATAGCGGTAGCAATGGCCCGGACGCGGGGACGTGGCGTCCTCCGCGCGGTAATGCTCGCGTTCGCCTGGATTGTCGCCGCGGCGTTGGTGCTGGTGATTCCCGACTATCGCCTGCTCATGGCCGTGGCCTACGCGCCCATCTTTCTTCTTGGTGCCCCGTTCGGGTGGCCCCCAGCAAATTTCTTCGACGTGATCACCTGGCCGGTCGTCAACCAGTTCGTCTGCATCGCGGGCGGACTCTGCTGGGCCGGTGCGGCTCTGGCCTACCAGCGACGAAGCAGGGGCGTGTGCGCCAACTGTGGCCGCGCCGGCGACAGCACCAATTGGACGACACCTGCCAATGCGGCGCGGTGGGGCAAGTGGGCCGTCGCCATCGCGGTCCTCGTCCCTCTCCTCTATGCCGCGACGCGATGGGCGTGGGCGCTGGGCATCCCACTTGGGATTAGCGATGAGCTCTTTCGCGAAGGTCAGGCCATCGGGTTGTGGTGGGCCGGGGCCGGCTTGGCGACCGTGGCAATCGGCGGCGCGCTACTCACCCTCGGGCTCGTGCAGCGCTGGGGCGAGGTCTTCCCCCGCTGGATCCCCGTTCCTCGCCGGAAAGCGCGTCCCGCCGGCGCTGGCGATCGTTCCTGCCTCGCTGGTCTCCATCCTGGTGACTTCTGCCGGACTGATGTTCGTCCGGCTAACGCTCCGCGGCGCGCTAGGCGAAACCTTCACCTTCATCGATACAGAGGATTGGGCTGCCCTGGCCCCGGAGCTGCTGTGGCCGCTCTGGGGCGTCGCCCTCGCCGCGGCGACGCTCGCGTACTACTACCGGAGACGTGGCACGTGCATCCAGTGCGGTCGTGACTAGCTGGAGTGGAAGCAAAGGCGAGGTCCATGGCACATGGCGCGAAAGTGGAGATGGCGCCAAAGTGTGAGCATGCCCCAAGAGGAGAGCGCCGTCTATCCGCCCAACGGCGCGTGGCCATGAAGGGCTCACGTGACGGCAGAAATGTGGCGTGCTTCCGTTGACACTGTGCCGGCCAGTGCTAAGGCCTCGTCGCGCGCTTGCTCGAGGCTGATCGTCCTCCCTTCGGCTAGCGCCGCCGCAGCGCCGGTGCCCGCCGCTCGCGTCGCCTGGTCAAGGGCTGGGGCAACACGTTGTTCATCACTTTCAAGCCGTGAAGGAAGATGCAGCAGCTCGCGCGCTGCCGCGGTCGCCCCAAAAAACCGCAGAGCTGACACGGTATCTCCCTTTGCAGCGGCAGCCACTGCTAGCCACTCAATTGCCTCCAGGACGCCTTCCGGATCTCCAACTGCATCAAAGCGGCGGAGTGCTTCCCCGTACAGCGCGATCGCACCATCGACATTGCCCGCGTCCAGGACGAGGTGCCCACTATTGTTCGCGATCACGGCCAGCGCGAACTGGTCACCCAATTCGGTGTGAAGGTCTCGGCTGGTGGCAAGAAAGCGTTCTGCCTGTTGAACGTTCCCCGCGAGACGATGCGTGATGCCTATCTGAGAGGCGACCCGTGCCGTCCAGGTGGTATCGCCGAGGGCACTCCCAAGCGCCATCGACTCTTCGAACACCTCCTGCGCACGCTCGTACTGGCCCTGTTCACGAGCAATCATGCCCAGAACGCGTAGTGCGGTCGCGGTGCCCCACTGATCTCCGCTCCGGCGTGAGATCTTCAAAGCTTTCTCGCCCAGTCTGTTCGCCTTGTCGTAAGATTTCCGGTTGACTTCAATCATGGCCAGCACACTAAGCACCTCTGCCTCGCCCATTGCATCGTTGAGCTGCCGGCGCGCCTTGAGGCTCTGCTGGAGGTACACCTCGGCCCTCTCGTAGTCACTCAGGTCAAGCGAGAGCTTGCCCAACGCGAACTCGGCAGCGGCACGATCGCGTGCGTCGACTGGTCCATCGATTGTCAAAGCACGCTCGAGCCACCCGCACGTTTCGTGGCCGTGACCTCGTATCCACCAGCATTCCCAAAGCCGCAATGCCAGCCCGAGCGCGCTGCTGCTATCACCTCGATCCAGGGTGCGGCCCATGGCCGCACGAAGGTTGTCGTGCTCTGCCTCGAGCCGCTGCAGCCACTGCACCTGCTCTGAGCCGTGCATTCCGCTCTGAGCCTGTGCTGCCAAGTTCAGGAGGAACGCCTCAAAGGCGTGCTGGACCTGCTCTGCTTCTCCACTAGCAATGAGTTGCCCATCGGCGAACTCCCGGATGGTCTCCAGCAGCGTGAAGCGCGACTCCTCCTGTGCGTTGGCGACCTGCAGGAGGCTGGCGTCGACGAGCGTCTCGATCCCCGCCTCGATATTGAGGGACATGTCCCCGCCAACGTTGCCCACCGCCTCGGCGGCCTCGAAGTTGCAGCCACCAGCAAAGACGCTCAGTCGCCGGAAGAGGGTTTGCTCCTCCGGGCTCAGGAGATCGACGCTCCAGGCGATGGTGTTGCGCAGCGTCTGCTGCCGCGTCGGCGCATCCCGCGCACCGCCGATGAGCATCGGCAGCCGCCGGTCTAGCCGGGCGAGCAACGTGCTGGGAGGCAGCAGTCGGATCCTCGCCGCCGCCAACTCGATGGCCAGCGGCAACCCATCCAGCCGCTGACAGATGCTATTGATATCGGCTGCCGTTCTCTCGTTGAGCTCGAAGCCGGGTCGGACGGCTTGAGCTCGCTGCACGAACAGCTGCACCGCCTCCGACTGCAGGGCCGCCTCCTCCGGCGTGGTTCCCTGCTGGGCAGCCGGGAGCGCCAGCGGCGGGACCACAACCACGTGCTCGCCTCGCAGGTGCAACGGGCTGCGGCTGGTAATGAGCATGCTGAGACTCGGGCAGGCCGTTAGCAGCTCAATCACGAGCGGCGTGGCCGCCAGTACCTGCTCGAAACTGTCCAGCACCAGCAGGAGCCGACGCTCCTCCAGCTCACGGCGCAGGAGCGCCATCAACGGTTGGCCCGAGATCTCTTTGAGCCCGAGGGCCAGAGCAATACGCGTCTCGACCAATGTGGGCTCGGCGAGGGGGGCCAGGTCGACCATGTAGACGCCGTCGGGAAATTTCGCCTCCAGGCTCTCGGCGACGGCGAAGGCCAACCGCGTCTTGCCCACCCCACCCGGTCCGATCAGGGTCAGCAAGCGCACGTCCGGGCGCAGGAGGAGCTCGCGGATCTGAGCCAGTTCGGCCGTGCGGCCGACCAGTGGGTTTGGTGGAACCGGCAGCCGGCCCGGGCGGGATGTGGACACACCCAGTGGGGGGAAGTCGTCCGCGAGGCCGGGGGCCATCAATTGGAAGATGTGCTCGTCACTCTCATCGGGATAGCGATGGGTGCCCAGGTTACGGAGCGCCATGTCCTCCGGCAGCCGCATCTCCGGCGACCTCGCCTCCTCAGACTCGGACGGCAGGTCGTCCAGCATCGCGGCCACGACCGCCGAGACGAGCACCTGCCCCGGATGACCCGAAGCCAGGAGGCGTCCCACATACGTGAGGGCCGGGGAGCGGGTCGCGTCCTGCGCATCCGGGGGCACTATCCCGGCATGGAGCGCCATGCGAACCGGCAGCGGTTCCGGGAAACCCACCTTCTCCCAGGCCTCGCGCTGCAATGCCTGCTGCGCGCCCAGGGCAGCCGCGACGGCGGCTGGCGCAGTCGGGAAGCAGAACCACAGCGCCGTGCCGCGGGCCATCATGACGGTTCCACCGTGGGCGGTAGCCGCGGTGCGCACCAGCGTCTCGTAGCGGGCGGAGGCAGCGGGCAGGGCGTCGCCGTGCTCGCGCCAGAGGCGGCGCGCGTCGCCGAGATCGGTCATCAGGACCGTGACGGCGCCGCTGGGATGGTCCGCTATGGCCGTCTCTGTCTCAGGCACCACGATGAGCACCGAGGGTGATGATCCCGACACGTCGAGGTGGAGTAGCGCCGGGCGTGCCGCGGCAATCAACGCCTGCCGGTCGGCGTCGCTGAGCTCGAGCGCATCTGCCAGCATGCGGACAGTTTCCGGCCGGGGGGCAAGACGAGCGCCGCGCTCCAGGTCGCTAATGCCGCGCTTACTGAGTCCAGCTCGCTCGGCGAGGTCCTCCTGGGACAGCGAGGCCGCGCTGCGCAACCGGCGCAGCAGTGAGCTGAACGACATCCTGGTCTCGGTCATCGCCGCCCTTCCGGGTTCCACGTGGTGGCTGAGCAGGGGCGTGCTGTGATGTGCCTCACAAGCGTAGCAGACGGCATCAGCACGGTTGGGCCGGGTTGCGTCCGCGATGCGTCCGCGATGCGTGCCTGCTGCGTCTCGCCGCGTAGTCCGTTGAGACGGATGCTGGGAGCGTGCCGGAAGGAGGCCGCCAGGTCACCCCGGCAGGGTCGATTGACCCGGGTTCGCATCGCCAAGGCGCTAGGCGACACGAGCCACCGTTGAAGCCTCGGACGTACAGAAGGGAACCTGCGATGTCTACGATCCATCGGTCCCGAACAATCGTCTCCGCGTTCGCGGCCACGTTCATGGTCGCCCTATCGGCACCCATTGCCGTCCACGCCCAGGACCAGCTTCTTACGGAAGAGCAGGCCCTCGCTCCCGCCTCGATTCCTGGCCCATCCGTATCGGTCGAGGACAGCCGCGTCAGTGCCGCCCAGCACGCGCTGCTTTCCCCCGACCTGGGCAGCCTGCAGGAAGAGGCACTGATGGCGGTGGTGGCCGCTGCCATGAGCTGGGACGAGACGAGTGGATACCGTTCAGTGGAGGCGAGCCGCGCGGCAAACGCGCTCGCGATCATGCCGGCAACCAGCACGAACCAGGTTCCGAGCGATGTCCGCTGGGCGCCAGCACGCGTCATTTCGCCCGGGCCATCGATCGAGGAGGCGCGCGTGCTCTCCGCCCAGCACGGGTTGCAGTCTCGCGACCTGGGCAGCATGCAGGAGGAGGCCCTGTTCGCCATCGTGGCCGCGGCTCCGTCGTGGGACGAGACGAGTGGCTATGGGGTGCTCGAGGCCAGTCGGGCCACGATTGGGCACCCGGCCTTCACCACAACCGAGACGAGCCGGCTGGCCATCGCTCAACAGGCGCTGCTCTCCGGTGACCTCGGCAGCATGCAGGAGGAGGCCTTGGCGGCCGTAGTGGCCACCAGCAGCACCAGGGATGACACGAATGTCGATGAGGCATTGGCATCGACCCGCGCTGCGCTGCTGGCGCAGTTCCGCGCGGTGGAGTTGTCCTCGAGCCGCTATCTGGGAGCGGATCAGCACCTCTCGTCTGGTGCTGCCGCGAGCTAGGTCGACTGCAGACAGCTTATCCGTCAACCCAGGTGGGCCACGAGCGCCGTGGCCCACTTGGGGCTGGCTATTCGTCGCCCGATGACCCGCGCAGAGTTGACCGGGCACCGACAGAGGAGACACCTCATGCTTCCCCATCCCGAAACCGTCCGCAAGATCAACGCCCTCCGCAACCAGGAGCGGCTTCAGGACGTAACACGGCAGCGACGCGCGACCGACCCTGGCGCTGGTGCGCCCTCACGGACTCCTACTGTATCGACAGCTCGGCTGGCGCTGGCCGCATGGCTCACGGCGCTGGTGGCGCGCATGCACGTCGCGAAGCGGCGAAGGGAGCTACTCCCCGCGGCCAACAGTCCAGCGCGCCCAGCGAACTAATGGGTTCTCCGGCGACTCGAGTCCACCGAGTCCAAGGAGGAGATGGAAAAGGTCCCCGGGTTGATAACGACGCCTGCAGTGATCTCGGGGAGCGCGTAGTCAACCAGCTATAAGCGCATTCCCCAAGGGGAGTCGGCGTCGTCTATCCGCCCATCGCCGCAACCAGGAGATCGCGGCCGATCGGGAGCGCGACCTGACCGCCGCCCCCGCCCGCCTCCAGCACGATGGCCACGGCGTAGCGCGGTTCCTCCCCGGGTAGCCCGATGAAGCCGATGAACCAGGCGTGCGGGTCGCCGCTGCCGGTCTCGGCGGTGCCGGTCTTGCCGCCGATCGTGTAGCCGGGCGTGAAGGCCGTTCCCAGCGCGCCGTTCTCGACGGCATAGACCATCATCGCGGCGGTCTGATCGGCGGCCTCGGCGCCGGTCCCTCGTCGCCATCGCGATGGCCGCATCTCTCGCACCGTCTCCCCGTCCGGCTCGGCCAGACTCGCTACCAGGTGAGGCCGCATGATCTCGCCGTCATTGGCCAGGCCCGCGGCGACGAGCGCCATCTGTAGCGGCGTCGCCAGCAGCTCGCCCTGGCCGAACGCCGTCTCGGCCACCGCCACCGGATCGTCGAGGAACCCCGGTGTCACGCTGACCCGGCTCGCTTCGACCGGCAGATCGACCGGGACATCGCTCTCCCAGCCCCAGCCGCGCGCCGCCTCGGCAAGGGCGTCGCCGCCGAGCTGCAAGCCGACCTGGGCGAAGACGACGTTGAGCGACCAGGCAAGCGACTCGGTCAGGCTCCACAGCGTCTGCTGGTCGTTGGGACGGTTCTGCTCGACGAGGGTGTGACCGGCAATGGTCAGCTCGCCGGCATCCTCATAGATGGTGTCGGGCCGGGCCACGCCGGTGTCGATCGCGGCCGCCGCGGTGATCGTCTTGAAGGTCGAGCCCGGTGGGTACAGCCCCGAGGTCGCGCGTTGCACGAGCGGGGAGCGCGGATCCGATGTTAGTGCGGCGAAGGCCGATTGCGCCGGTTGCCGATCTGCCTCGGTCACCACCACCAGCGCATTGGCGTCGAATGACGGCGAAGACGCCAGGGTCAGCACCGCGCCGGTCTCGATATCGAGTAGCACGGCCGCGCCCGTGCGCTCGCCGAGGGCCTCGTGCGCCCGCCGCTGCAGATCGGTATCGATGGTCAGGTGCAGGTCGATTCCCCTGCGGGGTAGGCCTCGCAACGATTCGAGCGCGCGAGTGAAGGGGTTACCCCCGCCGCGGCCGGCAAGCTCGTCGTCCCAGGATGCTTCCAGTCCGGAGGAGCCGTAGAGCAGCGGCGAGAAGTAGCCGGTGATTTCCGACGTCCCCTCGGGATAGACCCGCCGCGCGACGCCATCCGCGAGGACCGTGCGGGCCAGCACAACCCCATCGCGGTCGTAGATGGCGCCGCGCCGGATCGTCAGCGCTTCGTCGACAAGGAGGGGATTGGAGATCACGTCGCCGGTCACGGGATCGATGCCCACCCGGTGGGTGATGCTGTCGCTCATCACCACCTGGACGCGCAGGAGCTGGATCGCGCAGAGCGTCAGGATGCTGAGAAAGATCATCGTCATCCGTAGCGCCGAGCGGCCCAGGGGTGGGACTGTCGGCGGCACGTCAGGCCAGACCGCGACCAGGAGCGGGATCCAGCTCAGCCAGAGGATCGCGATCCACCGCGCGTCCGAAATCGTGTCCCGCGCCGCGAGTCCGTACCCAACGATGAGGAAAAAGAGGATCGCGGCGATGCGGCGGCGATTGATCGTCATGGTTTTCGGCATACCAGATGAGACCTTACCACCGACGCGCCGTCGCTTATTGCGCAGGGATCTCCGTTAGTCGAACTGAGCGACCCCTGCGCTCCGACGGTGGAACTCATCGACCAGGTTCTCGGTATTGTGATTGGTGGGTTGTCGTATCGTGGACAGGTAAGACGCAATGGAGCGACCTGTCATCGGTGGCTGGTTCTGCGGCGTCGCGGGGCTCATTGTTAGCCTCGCGCTCTCCGCGGCGATTGTGGACGGTCGAGACTGGGTAACGCCGGCTCCCGGAGTGGTCGCGACTCCCGCGACTGCCATGTCGTGTCCAGTGACCGTCCCCAACGAGAGCACGCCTCCGGGCGAGGAACGCTCGCCCTACTACCACGGCAACGGCGTGTTGTGGACAGTGCTTTGGCCCAACGGCGACATCCTCATCACCCAGAATCTGCTCGATCCCGATGGCGCGAGCCTCACGTTCGTCGAGCGCGTGGTGTGGTTGAACGTTTCGGGAACCCGTTTAAAAACGTGCTGCGGTGAACAGAGGTCTGCCGCTACGGCGCTGGCGACGCAACGGGCGTTGCCCACGTGCTCGGGTCGCGCACGGCGTCGACGACTTCGCGAATGGCATCGAGAACCACCTCGGGCCGTTCCCACTGGATGTTGTGTCCGCTTTCCTCAACGACGATCCAGCGCTGGCCCGGAACGAGATTGGCGAGATCCTTCTGCAGCGCTAACAGCACCGGGTCCACGCGCTCCGATGGCCAGTCCGGCATTGGGAGTGGTTCCGAGGGTTGTCCGGCGCTGAGCAACACAACCGGCACGGTCGGCAGCGGCAGCTCTGCCCGCGCTTGCCTGACCTGGGCGCTGGTTGCCGCAAAGTCGATGCCCTCACGGCTCTCGAACCACCCTTGCTCAACCAGCTCACTCCACAACTCAGGGCCAAGGGCTTCCTCGAGATGCACGTCCTCATCTTCGTGGGTGGGATCGAGCAACACGAGTCCCGCCACCTCATCCGGGTAGGTGTGGGCAAAGAGCCGGTCATAGATGCCGCCGACTGATGCGGCGACAAGGATATAGGGTCCGGGCACACCGGCCGTCGTCAGCAGCGCATGCAGGTCATCCGCGGCATCTTGCCCCGTGCGGGGCTTCGGCGCACTGTCGCTGGCGCCAAGGTTGGCGCGATCGTAGGCGCAGACGCGCGTGATGGTCGCGACTTTGGGCATGAGCGACGACCAGACATCTACGGTGGAGTCGAGCCCGGCTTCCAGAATGACGGTCGGGCTGCCCTCGCCCATGCAGTTGAGGTAGAGGGAGCGACCACCAATGTCCACGAGAGCGGCGAAGTCCCCGCTGGCGGCGTCGACCGCTTCCGGGGTGGAATCCTGGGCGAGGGTCGTTCTGACCAGACCGAACGGCAGCAGGGGCGAGGCGAGGAGTGTGAGACCGATAATGACTCGACGCAGGTGCGCCCACGGCATGGCATGCCTTCCTTTCTATGCACGCTCACCCCGGAGCCGATGCTCGGCGCCGCGGGCGGGCCGGGAGGGTACCACGCGAGCGGGCCGACGCTGACGCGTTCTCATGCGCAGGGGCCACCGAGGGGCAACTGCCAGCCGTAGGCAGCCGTAGGGTTGTGAAACCGGTTCGGGGAACCCCAGTGCCACGCCGCTGACCATCGTGCGCTGCCGAGGAACCACCGGCTGACGAAGGATATCTTCGTTAACTGATCGAGACACGAAACGAAATGGAGGCCAGCGGTGTCATGGCGGAGCCAACGATTGGATCGACGCGGGTCTGCCAGAGATGCGCCACGACTGCCGCGGCCTCGCGGAGGACGTAGGTGAGCTCCCCGCCACCACCGGTACGGATCGGACTCATCTCGGCGGGAGATCCCCACGCCTGCAGCCCGACGTCGCGCGCCATCATCCGCGAGCGAAAGAGATGAAACCCGTCGCTGACGACGATCACCTCGTCGATCCCCAGCGGCTGCACGAGCGCCGCAATCCCCTGCATGCTCTCCCAGGTATCGCTGGCCGCGTTCTCGGTCAGGATCGCCTCGGCCGGCACGCCCGCGTTCATCAGATAGGCCCATGCCGCCTCGGCCTCGGTGTACCCGTCGCCGGGCATCTTGCCTCCCGTCACCACCAGCACCGGAGCATAGCCTGCTTGCCAGAGCTCGAGGGCTCGGTCGAGCCGCGCCTGGAAGACGGGTCCCGGCCAGCCGTTGTATTGCGCCGTGCCAAGCACGACGATCGCCTGGGCGGGACGCGCTTGATCGGTCCGCGCCTGACGGTAGATGGCGACGACGAGCACCAGCCCGGCGATGACCAGCGCCGCGATGCAGAACCAGACCAGCGTCAGCCCCCAGCGCCACAGCTCTCCCCACGGGGAGCGACGGCGACGCAACGGGGACGGACGAGCGACCGGAGAATCCGCAACCGGCGCGGCAGCCGGAGCGACGGTCGTGCCCTCGCGTGAGGAGATCATGACGCGATGGTACCGCGTCATGGCTATCAGCTATCAGCAATCGGCTGTAAGCCCTATTACGGCTCACGACTTACGATTCACGACCCACGACCCACCACCTACCGACTTACCGACTCACCGACTTACCGACTTACCGACTGGCCGACTATGATGCCCCCATGGACGACTCCGTGCGGGACTTCTACGACGAATTGGCCGAGAGCCACCATCTCATCTTTGCCGATTGGCAGGGGTCGATGCGACAGCAGGCCGCGGCGCTCGATCGGCTGATTCAGGTGCAGCTCGGACCGGGGCCGCACGCCATTCTCGACTGCGCCTGCGGTATCGGCACCCAGGCGATCGGTCTCGCGCTCCTCGGCCACACGGTCCACGCCACCGATCTCAGCCCCAACGCGGTGGCTCGTGCCGAGCGCGAGGCCGCGACCCGCGACGCTTCGCTAACGTTCGGCGTGGCCGACATGCGCGAGCTTGGCTCACAGGTCGACGGACAGTTCGACGTCGTCCTCGCCTGCGACAACGCGCTGCCGCACCTGCTCGAGGACGATGACCTGCGTCTCGCTATCGACAACATGTTCGGCAAGCTTCGTCCGGGCGGGCTCTTTCTGGCCAGCATCCGCGACTACGACCGGCTCGTGCAGGAGCGACCCCGCGGCGAAGGGCCGCGTGTCGTCGACGACATTCATGGTCGCCACATCGCTTTTCAGGTCTGGGATTGGACTGACGACGGGTCGTCCTACCGGTTGCATCAGTTTCTCCTGAGACAGGATGGCGCTGCCTGGCACACCGAGCACTTCAGCGTCATCTACCGCGCGCTGCGACCTCCCGATCTGGTCGCAGCGCTACGACATGCGGGGTTCGCCCTGGCCACCATCCACTGGCACGAGCCCGAAGAGAGCGGCTTCTTCCAGCCGATTGTCACCGCGGTCAAGCCAGGTGATGACTGACGGGCTATCAGCCAGCGGCTAGCGGCTATCCGTCTCTTTTCGTCCTTACCGACTGACCGACTTACCGACTCACCCCGGTACAATGCCCCGGTGATCATCTCGGAAGCTAGAGAAGGGACGGGGCATGGCGACAGAGGTCCGCGACCGCGCGGTTGAAACGCCGGGCAGCGCCGCTCACGAGCAGACCATCCAGCGCTATCGGGACTATGTGACGACGTCGTTCGTCGCCGCGATCGAGCCGGTCGCGGTCGGCAAGGCCGAAGGAGCCACCGTCTGGGACCAGGACGGCACCGAGTACGTCGACTGCTTCGCCGGTATCTCGGTGGTCAACGCCGGACACCGTCACCCAAAGGTGATCGCCGCCGCTAAGGCGCAGTTGGACGAGGTGGTCCACGCGGCGACCTACATCTATCACGTCCCGATCGTCGGTCTCCTCGGCGAGCGCCTGGCCGAGATCGCCCCTGGCCGCTTGCAGAAGAGCTTCTTCGGCAACTCCGGCGCCGAGGGCATCGAGACGGCCATGCGCCTGGCCAAGGCCTACACCGGCAAGCACGAGTTCATCACCCTCACCCACTCCTTCCACGGACGCACGGCCGGCACCCTTTCCATCACCGGGAACAAGGCGCGCAAGACGCGCGGCGGGCCATACCTGCCCGGGATCGCCTTTGCTCCGGCGCCTTACGTTTACCGCAACCCGTTTGGCGCTGACGATCCGGAAGAGGTCGCGGAGCGCTGCGCGGCGATGGTCGAGTGGGCGATCGACTACCAGTCGAGCGGAGACGTCGCCGCCTTCATCGCCGAACCGGTGATGGGTGAGGGGGGCATCCTGGTACCCCCGGCGAGCTACTTCCGGCGGGTGAAGGAAGTCCTCGATCGTCATGGCATCCTCTTCATCGCCGACGAGGTCCAATCGGGCTTCGGGCGCACCGGAAAAACCTTCGCCGTCGAGCACTTCGGGGTCGAGCCGGACATCATGGTTCTGGCCAAGGGGATCGCCGACGGCTTCCCCTTGAGCGCCACGATTGCGCCGCCGGAGATCGCCGATAGTCTCAAACCGGGCGAGCACCTCTCGACCTTTGGCGGCAACCCCGTCTCCTGCGCGGCCGGGCTGGCCAATATCGAGGTCATGCGGGAGGAGCGGCTGCCGGAAGAATCGGCACGGAAGGGCGAGCATGCGATGGCTCGCCTGCGCCAGATGGCCGAGCGTCACCCGCTGATCGGGGAGGTGCGTGGTCTCGGTCTGATGATCGGCGTCGAGCTGGTCAAGGACCGGACGACGAAGGAGCCGGCCGCCAAAGAAGCGGCCATGGTCCGCCGCCTGGCTCGCGAGGCCGGCGTGCTGATCGGCGTCGGCGGGCAGGGAGGGAACGTCGTCCGCATCCAGCCACCGCTGGTCATCGCCGACGCCGCGCTCGATCGCGCGCTCGACGTCGTGGACGACGCGCTGGGAGCCGTCAGCCGCATGTAAGACGGCCGGACGGCCAAACGGCGAGTACGGACGGAAACTGCGCGTCGATTCCTGTCCATGCTGCTCGGAGAGGCAGATTACCGTGACTTACAGCGCTGATCCCCGCGTCGATGCCTACATCGATGCCCTGCCGGACTGGCAGCAAGCCATCTGCCGCGAGGTCCGCGATCTGGTGCACGCCGCGGATCCTGAAGTCGCCGAGACCATCAAGTTCGCGAACCGGCCGTACTTCGTCCTGCAGGGCAACGTCTGCGCGCTGCTGGCGGCGAAGGACCACGTCAACATCTTCCTCTACGACGGGGCGATGGTCCCTGATCCCGAGAAGATCATTACCGGGGGCCACGAGAACACGACCGCGCGCACGGTGGCAATCGGTCAAGGTGAAACGCTCAACGCGCCCGCGCTTAGCGCGATGGTCAAACAGATCATCGCCAACAACAGGGCTGGCGGCTGGCGGAAGCTCAAGCGCGAGAACCAGGTGCTCTAAAGCATTCAAACCGCCAAGCAGGTGGGGATTGGGTTCTGGAGTTCCATCCTACCGCCAAGGCGTAGTCGAGCACGGCATGCCGTGCCTCTACCGCTGTGCTCGACTCGGATTGCTCGCCATGAAGCCAAAAACCGTGGCATAACACGACAATAAATGCTATAATTGGACACAGTCAAAGGCGGTCTTCGGACACTCTTTCGAGGCGGCCAGGAGCAAGCGCCGATGCGTTTCCGCGCTGTCTGCCGATGCAAATCGGACGTGTAATGAGCCCTGGAATTAGACGTAGAACTCATATGGAAAAGGACATGCGACGAGCTACCACAAACCGACATACCGCAAAGCGCCTGGATGCCATGATCTCCCTCCCTCTGGCAAGGTTTCGCCGGGCGCTCGCCGAGCTGACGCCAGACGAGCTCTCGGCACTGGAGGCGCGGATCGCCCAGCAGAGCGTCAAGAGTCGCTGGGCACGTGGCGGTCACGGCGTCGCCCGGCATCGCTCGCTGCACGAGCTTGCGCTGCTGGCGCGACGGCAGGACGAGACGCGGCGCGAGCGGCAGGCCCGGCGCGGAGCCGTGGCGCAGCTTCGCCTCGTCGAGAATGCTCCCACGATGCGCGAGATGCGGACGGCGGAACTGGAAGAGCGCGCGGCCTGATCGCGCCGCTCAACCGGTAGCGGAGTCGCCGATCCTGGCCGTTTCCCGGCGCCGGCGCTTGGCGACCTTGCCGAAAGCGTGCGTTGCCGACTGCGCTCGCAACTCCGGGAGCAGCTTCTCATAGGGCATCTTGGTCGTGGCTGAGCTCATCAGCAGGGCCGAGCCGAGCCGCACCGCCGCGTGGTTGAGCCACGGCCAGCGAAAGCCGTAGAGATCCCGCATCGGCGGCGTCAGCAGGTCGGCGGCGGCTCGCGTCATGACGAGCTGCACGAGTCCTTCCGGTGTGACTGGCAGCCGTGGCGGGACCATCATCTCCCGCATCAACTTCGTTTCGGTGACGTAGGCGAGGTGAGGCAGCATGCTGGTCATATAGGCATCCAGCTCGGCGGCGGTTCCCGGGGCGGTCCCGGGGTCGAGCCCCACCAGCCGCGCCGAAGCGCGCTGCTCCTCGACGAACCGGTCGCGCTCACCTATGGATACCGCCGGGCCCCAGCGCTCGCAGGCGGTCAGAATCCCCCAGACCAGCGTGCAATGGACCCACATCAGCAGATCCGGTTCATTCGGGGTGTAGGTCTCGCCGCTGATCGGGTCGACCGCCTGCCGGTGGGCGTGAATGCGGCGCAAGACCTCCCCCGCTCGCTCCGCCGCCTCCGTATCGCCATAGGTGATTGTGTTGATGTACTCCGCCGTCAGCCGCCCCCGCTCCTCGGGGTCCTCGCGAACATTTGACGCCTGATCGATCATGCGCATGACCCGCGGGTGCAGCATCTGCATCAGGACGGCGGTCGCGCCGCCGACCGCCGCCGACGGACTCGCCATCAAGCGCCAGGTAACGCTATCCGGGCCGAACAACCCGTCGTCCTTTGGCTGATTGCCATTCGGGATGTCGATCGGCCGGCTGCTTGCCATCGTCTCCGCTCCCTGCTTCATCCCGGACCGCGCGTCTTGAGACGCGTCCCGCTCCGGCGGCGCACGTGCACTCCGCTGGAGCGCCTCAGATCCATCTCCATCCGCATACCGGGATCATCGCAAACCTCGAGGAAACATGTGTCTCTGTGTTCGCGATATGCCATTGCATCGATCCCGGAGGCAGCGAGCGGACGGTGACCGCTTGTTGGGGTGTATGCCGGCTCCGCCGAAACGGGAGATCGCTTGAGTCGCATGCCTCACGCGCTTGGTCGCTCAGTGCGGGTGGGAGCAGTGATCGCCTTCTCGGCGCTGACCAGAAACGCGATGAAGCTCATGGGTTCATACCAGGGATGCCGGTAGCCGTATCGATCTCCGCGAGGACGAGCTCCATTGCCGTCGGCTCGATCGCCGAGACTCCCTCGAAGGGCTTGCCGAGCTGGAACTGCAGCAGCAGCAGGAGTGCGACGAGCACGGCCAGGCCGGCGATCATCAACGCGTGGATCCGCCCGTTGTCGACGGCAAAGAGGTAGGCGAAGCCGATGGTGACAACCGCGCCGATGACGAGGATCACCGCCATCGAAATCGGCAGACCCTCCTGGCCGAAAAGCAAACGGTTGCGGCGGGCCTCGCCGAGGTCGTCGAGTTGGAGCAATGCGACCTCATAGCTCGCGCTCTTCGCGGCAGCGGATGCGTCGGCCCCATTCAATGCCTGCCAGAGCTGATTCATGGTCACGACATCGGCTGTTGGACCAAAATCACCTTGCGCCATCGCCGGCCATTCGACGTCGACTACCTGTCTCGCGTAGGTAACCAGGGCGGACTCGACCTCGGCGCGATCGCCGGCCGGCCATCCGTTCGCCGCCCGTGCCAGATTGAGTACGGCACTCGCTTCGTCAGCGACCGCCGCCCGAGCGTCCCGGTATTCCTCCCACGCCGCAATGACGACGAGGGCCAGAACTACGGCGTAGATCACCCCGATGACGGCGTAGACATATCCGGCAACCTCGGTGTGCTGGGCCAGCTGGTCGGCCGGCGCGAACCGGCGCACGAGCGCTAACCCGATCAGCGAAACCAGCACAGCGACGAGAACGATCAACGCAACGGTGATGGTCTCGTTCATCTCGCGGCTGACCTCCTTCTCCCTCGGCGATCCCCAATTCCGACCCGATCATCGCATTGCGCGGGTAACCTGAGCGGCTGTGCCGCGGGCCATGCTCGCCGTCGGTTGCGCCATGCACCGGAACATGGCCTGCGGGCGTTTGTCTGCCGCGGGGACCGTGATCACGCCAGCGGCACAGGCAGCCGGTGCGCACGCGATCATTGACCTGGGCAGTGCGATCTCACAAACCATGTCCGCGTGCGTCATATCGTGAAGAGGGAAGCGATTCCCGCGATTTGCCATGCCCCATGAGGCTCGCTGCGCAGCGGCATGCCGCGAGAGCGTGACCGGGTTCACCGTCTTCCGCGATGTCGATTCTGGCCCCTCCTGAACGACTACTGAATGGAAAAGCAATGCCCTATCGGCACGGTAGAGAACCGCAGGAGGAACGCGTGGACCGACAAGCAATTGACGACATCTTCGGACCTGTCATAGCCAGGAACGAGCACGCGCTCCTCTCGGACGATCCAGCATTCCGGGGAGCGATTTCTGCCGAGCCACTGACCCAACTGGAGATCGTGGCTCAGGCTCGCCAGAACAGTGACGCTGAAGAATCCCAGCCAGGGGCCAGCGCGGCCGGTACCGCCCTCGAGCCCATGGCGATCGAGCCGATGACGCAGCGTCGCGTGCTGACGCTGGCCACGCCAATCATCGGCGAGAATCTGCTCCAGACCCTGGTTGGCGCAGTCGACACGTTCATGGTGGCGCGTCTCGGTGCGGCGGCTGTCGCCGGCGTCGGGATTGGCTTCGAGCTGGTCTTCTTCATCATCTCGATCCTCTCCGCCATCGACATCGGCGCCACGGTTCTGGTCTCGCAAGCCATCGGCGCCGGCCAGCAGGAGCGTGCCAACCGGCTCGCTCGCCAGGCCATCGTCTGGGGGCTTCTGCTGGCCGTCCCAGTCTCGATCGGGATGTTTGCCGCGGCCCCGACCGTCATCAGCCTCTTTGGCGCCGAGCCTGACGTGACGGCGGCGGCGACGACCTACCTGCAGGTCACCGCCGCGACGAGCGTCGCGCTCTTTCTCTCGTTCGTCTGCGGAGCGGTGCTGCGCGGGGCCGGGGACAGTCGCACGCCGCTGCAGGCGGCGGTGCTGGCCAACGTCGTGAACGTCATCGTCGCCTACGTGCTCATCTTCGGTCACCTCGGATTTCCGGCCCTCGGCGTTGCCGGCAGCGCGCTCGGTGCCGCGGCCGGCCGTTCCCTGGGCGCCGCGTACATGCTGCTGGTGATGGCGCGGGGTCGCAAGGCGATCTCGCTCAGCGGGAGCTGGGGCTGGCGGCCGCGCCTGACCACGGCCCGGCAACTGCTGACGCTGGGCGTCCCCGCCGCCATGGAGCAAGTGCTCTCCTCAGGCGCGTTCATGGTCCTGGTTGGCGTCGTGTCCCTGATCGGCACTCACGCCCTGGCGGCGCAACAGATCACCTTCACCGCGCTCTCGCTGGCCTTCCTCCCGGCCTTCGGCTTCTCCATCGCCGCGACCGCGCTGGTCGGCCAGAGCATCGGCGCGCGAGTGCCGGCCGACGCCAGGAAAGCGTCGCGGATCGCGCTGCGCTGGGCGCTGATCTGGATGGCGACCGGCGGTGTCCTCACGTTCCTCTTCAGCGACCGCGTGATTGGCGTCTTTTCGGCCGATCCGGCCGTGATCGAGTCCGGAACTGCAGCGTTGCGCGCGTTGAGCGTTGCGCTCCCGTTCTGGGCGCTCTGGTTCGTCAGTAGCGGCAGCCTGCGCGGGAGCGGCGATACCCGGACACCGCTGTTCATCGGCGCCTCGACGATGTGGCTGTCGGTGCTGATCGCCTGGATCGCGGTGCGCTGGTTCGACGCCGGGTTGGGAACGGTCTGGCTCGCCTTCGTCCTGACCACGGCGCCGGCGTCGGTGCTGATGTGGTGGGTCTATCGCCGGCGCATCGCCGACTTCGAGCAAGGGCGGCGAGAGATTCCTGATCTCGCCGCCGCCCCCGGGCATTGAGGGAACGACTTGACGGCTATCGGCTCTCAGCTATCGGTCTTTTCTCGTCCTAGCCGTCTAGCCGTCTACTCACCGTACTTCACCGACTTACCGACTTACCGACTTCCGTTCCCCAAGCACGTCGTCGATGATTCGTCGCGACGTGCTTGCGGCAAGGGCATTCGTGCCTGGGAGGGCAGCGAGGGTAATCAGGGCCTTCCATAGGTTCCACCCACGTCCGCGGGCCCAGGTCGCATCGTCGAGCGGAAGTGCCGCGCGGAACGTCTCCCGGCTTTCTCCAGAAAAAAGCGTCCAGGCGATCGCCAGATCGCACGCGGGATCGCCTACACCCGAGCTTCCGAAATCGATAACCGCGCTCAGCTGGCCCTTCTCGACGAGGAGATTCCCGGCGGCGACGTCGCCGTGGACCCAGACCGGCGAACCGCGCCACGTCGCCGCCAGCGCTTCCTCCCAGACCGCGGTCGCGGCGTCGGTATCGATACTGCCCTCGAGGGCGGCAATCGCCTGCCGGGTCTCTCCGTCGTAGACGGTCAGCGGTCCACCGCGATAGAAATTGTGCGGTCCGGGCGGAGGCCCCCCAGTAGCGTCGATCTGGTACAGGGCGACGAGGAAGTCCGCCAGATCAAGCGCGAATTGGCGGAGATCGGCGATTCCCTCGATCGTGGCAATCTCACCATCGAGCCACCGGTAGACCGACCAATGCCAGGGATACCCATCGCCCGGCTGTCCCATCGCCAGCGGGACCGGGATGGGCAACGGCAGGTGCGGCGCGAGTCTGGGCAACCAGCGCTGTTCTTTTTCCACTTGCAGGGCATAGGCCGCCGCACTCGGGAGCCGCACTGTCATCTGCTCGCCCAGGTGAAACGTCCGGTTATCCCAACCACCGACGTCAACCGGCCTGATGGGAAGGTGGGCCCACTCCGGAAACTGCGTGGCGACCAGCCGGCTCACGAGCGAGACGCCGATCGGAAACTTGTCGGGATGCATGATTTCAGCGGCCTCGTCGTGGCACTCAGAGGCGCCGGTACATGATGTGCAGGCCAACCCGGCCCAGCGTCGGGTGTGCGAACGCCTCGGGAACGGTGCCGATGATCTGAAATCCAAGCTCCTGCCAGAGCCGCACGGCGGCCAGGTTTGACTCGACGACGGCGTTGAACTGCATCGCGGCGTACCCCTGCTCTTTGGCCCAGGAGAGCGCGTACTCGCCAAGTGCGCGCCCGGCTCCCCGGCCCCGCGCATCGGCGGCGACCATGAAGCTGGCGGTGGCCACGTGTGCACCCCGACCGGGACGATTCGGTCCCATTTTCGCCGTTCCGAGCACTCGTGATCCCTCGCAGGCGACGACCGTGTGGCCCGGCGGCGCCTCGACCCATACCTCTCGCGCCTGCTCGGATGACCAGTCCGGGTCGTACGTGTAGGTTTCGCCGGCGACGACGACCTCCTGGAAGATCATCCAGACGAACGGCCAATCGTCGTCTGAGTATTCCCGAATCTGCACCGCGATACCCTTTTCCTAGCGCCGGGAGCGAGCAAGCGTGATTCCGTTATGAGATTCGAGTCCCGTCGGTCAGATCGTAGCGGAAGAAGAGCCAGCGATCGTGGAGCTCCACCGGGATCTCGCTCTCGGGGTACGGATCGCACAGCTGGAAACCGGCGGCAGGGTAGAGCCGGCGGGCTGCGGGCATGAGCCCGTCGGTGTCCAGGCGGACCTCCTGGTAGCCCGCTTGCCGTGCCGCGGCCAGCAGTGCGTCGAGCAGTTTTCGGCTGAGGCCGCGACCCCGCACCTCGGGCCGCACGTACATCCGCTTGATCTCTGCGACACCGGGACCAAGCGGCCGAAGCCCGCCGCAGCCCAGGACGGTCTCGCCCTCAGCTACCAGCAATAACCGTCCCGCGGGCGGGGCGAACTGCGACAGTTGACTCATCACGGCGACGGTAGCGGCGGCAATGTCTTGCTCGATGCCAAACGCTCGATCGAGGCGCGCTGTGCCCTCCGCGAGGTAGGCGGTCAACAGCTCCCGAAGATCCGCCTCGTGCGCTTCTGGAACAAAAGCGACCAACTCGACCACGCCGCCCCTCAACTACGCTCGGTTCGCTCCCGGCCTCATAGTCCAAGAGCGACCTGCCAAGCGGGAGCATCCGAGGAGTCCGTCGTGCCACAGCCCATGGCTGCGATGAGGGTAGCGTATCGTGCCGGCGACAATGCCCGCCCGGATATTGAACGGTACGAGCCGCTATCCGACGTGAACGACCGGGCGTCGTGCCGGGTCGGGCTCAGCCTTGCGGAGGATCTCCCGTGTGGTCGGGGCGATGTCGCCTTCACCGAAGAAGATGAACCGTGCCAGATACTTCAGGGGATTGCCTTCCGCCCAGCCGAAATACGCATGAGGCGGCTTGCGCATGCGGTCGCGAATGGCGAGGAGGACGGCCGCGAGCGTGTTGGGGACCGCGGTTCCCTCGGCCCGGAGCACGCGGAACCCGCCGATCTCTTCACCGCAGACGCGAACTGGTGCGGCGAACTCCGAAGCGTCGCGCACCGTCACTTCGAGAAAGACTATGGGATCTCCCAGGGGGATGTGACTCGCTTCGCGCTCCCCTCGTTCCTTCAATAGGTACTCCCGCGTGGTTCGCTCGTCCGGATGATTGGCGATGAAACGCATGGTGCCCCGGGGGCTGGCTTCGGCAACCCAGCGCTCGGCCGTCTCGTCA
The DNA here is from genome assembly GCA_963724295.1 of uncultured Chloroflexia bacterium. Taxonomy (GTDB): domain Bacteria; phylum Chloroflexota; class Chloroflexia; order Thermomicrobiales; family UBA6265; genus JACCXM01. Next base: position 188,862 of record CAVRUC010000002.1, read on the forward strand.
AAGTCGACGGCGCTGGTACGCAGCTCGGTCGAGCGGAGCGCGCGGGAGATGAGCGAGACGATGACGATGGCGGCGATGAAGAAACTGGCGATCTTGATGCCGTCTGGCCGCTCGATGACGTTGGCGACGAGGGTGTAGGCGAAAACGAGCGCAATCACCGCGAATGCCCCCGTCAGCAATCGCTGCTGGGCCTTTCGTGCAGCCAGGGTGACTGCCACGGCGGCCGACGTGATCAGTACCAGGACACCGGTGGCGTAAGCGCCGGCTTGCGCCTCGACGTCGGCGCGAAAGATCAGGGTGATCATGAATGCGAGCAGTGTGAATACGAGCACCAACGGTCGAGTGGCGTGCGCCCAGTCCGGCGCCATGCCGTAGCGCGGCAGATAGCGGGGCACGATGTTGAGCAAGCCGGCCATCGCCGAGGCGCCGGCAAACCAGAGGATCAGGATCGTGGAGACGTCGTAGGCGGTGCCGAAGCCATCACCCAGAAACTCGTGCGCCAGAAAGGCGAGGGCGCGGCCTGACGCCTCGCCACCCTCCTCGAACTCTTCATGGGGGATGAGCAGGGTGGTGACGAAGCTGGTGGTGATAAGGAAGCCGCTCATGATCAGCGCGGCAGAGGTGAGGAGCTTCTGGGTATTGCGAATGCGGCCCGCGGGGTGCCCGGCTGCATCCGTGGGGTTCCCCTTGACCAAAGGCATCACTGCCACCCCGGTCTCAAACCCGGAAAGACCCAGTGCCAATCGAGGGAAGACAAGGAGGGCGACTGCCACCATCATGATCGGGCTGCCGTGCTGGGTGAAGAGCGCCTCGCGCCAGTTGCCGAGCACACCCGGGTTCGCCAAAACGTGTTGCAAGCTGACCGCCACCACCACCGCGTTGAGTCCGAGATAGATGACCACCAGCGCCACGGCGATGCCAATCGCCTCCTTAAAGCCTTTCAGGAAGACTCCACCCAGGATGGCGATGAGGACAAGGGTGATCGCGACCTGGTGATCCTTCAGCACCGGCGGCAGGAACGGGTTCTCCAGAACGTGCGCGGTGGCATCGGCGGCGGAGAGGGTGATGGTGACGATGAAGTCGGTGGCGACGAACCCCAGGAGCACCAGCACGAAGAGTTTGCCCTGCCACCAGGGGAGCAACCGCTCCAGCATGGCAATCGAGCCTTCGCCACGGGGGCTTTCTGCAGCGACGCGGCGGTAGACGGGTAATGCGCCAAACAACGTGAGCAGGACGAGGATGAAGGTGGCGACTGGCGAGAGCACTCCAGCCGCCAACGCGGCGATGCCGGGCTGATAGCCGAGGGTGGAGAAGTAATCGACCCCCGTCAGGCACATCACCTGCCACCAGGGATGCTGGTGGTGTGGCCGTGAAGACTCGTAGGGACCTTCCATCTCCTGCGGCTGATCGTGCAGTAACCAGTGAGAAAGGGGGCGGGGCTGCCTCGTCGGGAGGCTTGGCGCAACCCGCATTGTGGCCATGAGTTCTCCGCTGACACCGCCAGCATGCTGAAAGCGAGTATGCGAAACAGCGCCCAATGTGCGCCCCGAGTCCGGGCACGATCAGCGAGCGTACTGGCAGGGGCCTTAGAGCTGCGTATGAATCAGGCGCCTGGATGTTAGAAAATCGTTAGAACTTCAGTCATTCAGACGGCAATGCTGGGGAACACGAAGCCCACGCACGGTATCGTTTGCTCCAGTGACGCATAAAGAACATGAACGTCACACCAGAGAGATGCCGACCATGCCGGATGCAACCACGAGCCGCGACACTCCGCTCGGGGTGCGGAACGATGCGCAGCCCTCGCGGTGGGGGGATGTGTTCAGCTCGCCGCGAGGCATTTCAGTCCCCTGGCTCTTGATCTCACTTGGCACCGTGACCGCGTTGACCGCAATCATGATTCCGTTCCGCGGACAGCTCGGCGTCCTCAACGTGCTCCTTCTCTATCTCTTGCTGACCTTCTGCCTGGCGCTGATTGGTGGACTCTGGGCGGCGCTGCTCAGCGCGGTGCTCGGGTTCCTGGCCTTCGACTTCTTCTTCATTCCCCCGTTCCACACCCTTGACGTCGCCGCGCCAGATCATGTCCTGGCGCTCTTCGTCTATCTGGGAGTAGCGGTCGTCACCGTGCATCTGGTCTCCGGGATGCGGGACCGTACCGAGCACGCTCTGCAAGAGGGTCGCCGCATGGCTCTGCTGGCCGAGTTGAACGCGGCGCTGATTGGCGACGTGACCCTCGACGCCATCCTGGCGCGGATCGCCGAGCGCATTGTGACTGTCTATGGTGCGCAGGGATGCCGGGTCCTCGTCCGCGGCGAGGATGAGGAGTTGCGTACCGCCGCATTCTTCCCGGAAGAGATCGGGCCAGACGTCGATCGCACCGGGCTCTCGCTGGCGGAATGGGCGGTGGCGCACCGCACTCCGGCCGGTCGTAGTGGTCGCGGCGGTCGGATCGTCGGCCGAAATCCGGTCACTCCCGGCTCGTCCTCTGGCGGCACTGACGTTCTCTATCTACCGATCACGACTGCGGACCGAATAGCCGGCGTGCTGGAGGTGTCTGGTCGGCCCGGAACAGGAGTCTTCCGGACTGAAGACCAGCAGACGCTGATGACCTTCGTCGATCAGGCTGCGCTGGCCCTGCAGCGTGCCCGGTTGAGCCAGGAGGCGGCCCAAGCGTCTGCGCTGGCCCAATCAGACGAGTTGAAGTCGGCCCTTCTCGCCGCCGTCTCGCATGATCTGCGCACGCCACTGGCCTCTATCAAGGCCTCGGCCACCTCGCTCCTCGATAAGTCGGTCGAGTGGGACGAGGAGACGCGGCAGGACTTTCTGGAAGCGATCGACGAAGAGACGGATCGGCTCACGCTGATGGTGAGCAATCTCCTCGATCTTTCCCGGATCGAGGGAGGCGCGTTGCGGCCACAGAAGGATTGGTATGACATCGACGAGCTCATCGTCGACGTGCGTGCGCGCCTTGCGCCGCGCACCAGGAATCATCCGCTGATCATCACCGTCGAACCCGATCTTCCGCTCCTGCGCTTCGACTACGTGCAGATCGCGCAGGTTCTCGTCAATCTGATCGAGAATGCTGTCAAGTACACCGCCCACGGGACCGCAATCGCCGTTGCGGCGCACCAGGTCCCGGGAGCGGTCGAGGTCTCGGTGCACGATGATGGTCCCGGGATCCCGCGAGAACATCAGTTGCGCCTGTTCGACAAGTTCTACCGCGTCGCTGCAGCCACGGCTGCACCTGGAGTTGGTATCGGTCTCGCCATCAGCAAAGGGCTGGTCGAAGCTCACGGCGGGACCATTTGGGTTGAGAGCGAGCCCGGTAACGGAACCACGTTTCACTTCACCCTGCCGCTCCCTCCACCGGCCCACGCTCAGCCACGCCAGCCTGAGATTAGAACGTCGCCATCAGGATCGGAGCAGGCGGCATGAGCGGCGAGCGGGTGCTGGTCGTGGACGACGAGCCGCAGATCCGGCGCGCACTCAAAAGCGCGTTAACCGCGCACGGTTACGACGTCGCCGTCGCCGAAGATGGCGCCGTGGCGCTGGAGACGATCGCGTCGTGGGCTCCAGACGCCGTCGTCCTCGATCTGGTCATGCCGGGTGTCGACGGGTTCGAGGTGCTGCGACAAACCCGCACCTGGTCGCCCGTGCCGATCATCGTCCTCTCCGCCCGAGGGGGTGAAGCCGACAAGGTTGCCGCCCTCGACCAGGGCGCCGACGACTACCTCACCAAGCCCTTCGGCATGGCCGAGCTCCTGGCGCGGCTGCGGGTGATGTTGCGCCGGGAACGGGTCGAGGCGGCAGAAGAGGTTACCGTGGGCGACGTGACGATCGATTTCAGGCGACACCTCGTCGTTCGCGCTGGCCACGAGGTGCATCTCACGCCGACCGAATTCGACCTGCTTCGCGTGCTGGCGAGTGAGGCGGGGAGGGTGCTTACTCACCGCCAGCTTCTGGAGCGCGTGTGGGGCAGCTACGCTGCCGAGAATTCCCAGCAGCTACGTGTCTATATCAACTACCTTCGTCGCAAGCTGGAAGATGATCCGCGTGATCCGAAGTTGATTGTCACGGAGCCGGGCGTTGGCTACCGGCTGCTTTCCGGCGCCTCACCGCCATCTCCTCAGGAACTCTAACCAGGTTCTAATCTCGGTCCCCCATTTCCTTACGCGATTCTAACGACGCCAGTCGTATCGTCTCTTCCTGTCGCGAGCCTATCAACGTGCGACTGCGGAATCGACGGCCGGCAAAGTCATCAAGGACCTGGCATGGAGCTCATCATCGGCACGTTCGTGATCGCCGTTGTCCTCATGGCCCTGGCAGCCGTGCGTGTCAGTCGCATCGGGTCGTGGCGAGCGATGGCGATGATCGCGGCATCGACCGGATCGCTCAAAGCCTGCGTAGCCTTCCTTCGCTACTGCGAGCGACTCTAAGTGACCAGTAGCGTGAGCAATGTGCAGGTGACCACGCAGTTCGTATGCGAGCGCAACAGTGAAGATCTGGTCGTCGCGGCCTGCCGGCTCGTTGGGTCCGGCAATGAGGTGCGCAGTGTGCATGTCTTGAATCCCAGCCGGCCAACCTATGATGAGCTCTGGTGTTATCAGGAATCAGCGCGCGTCTGCCATGTTCGCTTGAGTGTCGACGGCACAGGCGTGGTTACGGTGCGTCCAGAATGCGGCGCCCAGGAGTGATAGCTGGTTCGAGCCGAGGGGATTGCAGAGCCGCGCCTTTCTCCATGTCATAGGCCAGGCCAATCGCCGGCGAGGATCTCCCTACCGGATCTGGAAGCGCATCAGCGGCAGCATCCGCCCCGGCATCACCGTCGACTCCGATTCTCCGGCGCGTTGGGCGCCCATCGCGAGATAGAACCCCTCGGCCTGGGGGTCGCTTTGCAGCACGATCTCCGAGCACCCGAGTTCCGCGGTGGTGGCCACGGCGTGTCGCCAGAGACGCTTGCCGACCCCTCGACCCATCGCCCCGGGTTCGACGAAGAGAGCGTCGAGCTCCGCCACGCCGACGTCCCGGTGCAGCAATCGGTAAAACCCCAACGGCGAATCCTCGCCGTCAATGATGAAGACCGTCGAGGTCGCGATGTCATCCGCGGTGAGGGTCAGATCGTCGCGGCAGGCGGCCAGAAAGTCGGCGTCGTATCCCCAGTGAGCCTTCGCGCGCAGCGCGAGCGCGCTGAGAGCACCGGCCTCTGCAGGGTGAGCGCGGCGGATTGCCGAATCGACATCCGAGGTGTTCCTGTTGCCTGTCATCCTGCTGCCTGCCTTCACCCTTCCAACGTACCCGACATGCCGGTATCGAGCGTATCCTCCACCGTGTGCCGGCATCTGGCGAGGGGCTGAAGGAGTGGTGCAATGACCCGACTCGAGAACACGGTTTGCGTCATCACCGGCGCCGCCTTCGGCATCGGCCGCGCCACGGCGATGCGCTTCGCCCGGGAAGGCGCCCGCCTCGTCGTCACCGATATCCAGGAGGATCCACTGCTCGAGTTGGCGCGTGAGCTGCGCGAAACCGGGGTCGAGATCGAAGCCGTTACCGGCGACGTCTCGCTCGTCGACGACGCCCGGCGGATGATCCAGACCGCCGTCGATCGCTTCGGGCGGCTCGACGTGCTGGTGGCGAACGCGGGAATCATCCCCCTCGGCGACATTCTGGAATCGACCGTCGACGTCTGGGATCAGGTCATGGCCGTCGATGGCCGCGGCATGTGGCTGACCTGCAAATACGCGATCGAGGCGATGCTGCCAACCGGCGGAGGATCAATCATCTGTCTCTCCTCCATCTCTGGGGTAGAGGGACAGAAGCGGCAATCGACCTACGGCCCGGCCAAGTTCGTCGCGTCCGGGATTGCCAAGCATCTGGCAATCGAGTGGGCCGACCGCGGTATCCGCGTCAACGCCGTGGCGCCGGGAACGATTCGCACCGAGCGCGTCATGCGCCTGCCAGAGGAGCCGGGCGGAGTCGAGTATCTCGCGGCGATCGAGCGGATGCACCCCATGGGACGGATCGGTGAACCAGGCGAAGTGGCGGCCGCCATCCTGTTCCTCGCCTCAGCCGACGCCTCGTTCATCACCGGCGTCATTCTTCCCGTCGACGGCGGCTACTTGGCCCAGTAGGTCCGCAAGTCGGGAGTCGGTAAGTCGGTCAGTCCGTAAGTGAGCACGACGAGTCGTCATTCGGGAGTCGTTTTTCGTCAGTCGGCAGAACGATCACTGGATGGTGGAGTGGTTAACTTCGTCCTTACCGACTGACCGACTTACCGACTGGCCGACTGGCCGACTCCGTCACTGGCATACCCACTCCCGCCTCCGGCCCTGCGACCACATCCAGGCGGCGGCGTGGGCGCTGGCGCGAGGGTCGAAGATGTCGTACTCCGCGAACGGGGTGCCCAGCCAGGTACCCGGCTTGAACTGGAACAGCCCGTACGACCCGCCCCGCGCATTGACCGCCGTCGGCACGAGATCGGACTCACAGCGGGCCACCCGCAACATGTCCGCGCGCGGTTGTCCGTAGCGGTCGGCGGCGTCATAGATGATGGCGATCAGCTCGCGCCGCGACCAGGACGTCGCATCCCGATCGGATCTGACCGGAGCTCGGCGGCGGGTGGCGAGATGCTTACCAAAGGCCCAGCCGGTGGCGTCCTGCCAGCGGACTTCGACAAATCCGTCACGGTGCTCCCCCGTCGGCACCACCCGCTCGCCGCGGGGCATCACGGCTGTCACCGGCGCGTCCTGACTCGGGCTTTGCCGGAGATTGAGATCCTTCGCGGTGATGATTTCGGCCGAGCCGCGAGGTGAAGCATCCTGATCTCGGCCATTTCGGCGCTCTCGGGCGCGGCCGCGAGTTCCTTGCTCCAACGCGACGACGTTCGAGTCGCGCGGGTGCTTCGCCCGATTGCCTGTCGCCGGTCGAGACCAATGGCTCCGTGGCCAGGTCACCGGTGAGCACATATCCTTCGAGCTGGCCGTGGCGGACCCGATACCAGCCGTTCTCCGCCTTGCCGTGGACCATCACCGTCGCCCCTTCGGGCAGTCGCAGGAGAGGCTCAGCATGGGGATCCGGTGCGGCGCGGAGGCGGGTTTGGGTGATGGCCGCGGCCGATCGCGACGGCACCCGCGCCAATACCGGCAGCGCCACAGCGCTCAACTCGAACAGGAGGAGCAGGATCAGGAGGGCAGCGCGTGATTTCCGGTCCCGGCGGCCGGAGAGGAGCGGCGCGTCCGCTGAGCGATTGCCGTCGAGGTGAAGCATCTCAGCATCAGCACGGTGGTCACGCTCGATGACGTCGCCCCAGGTCAGCCGGGGGCTCGGTGTCACACGCACACCATGACACTCCAGCGGGCTCCATGCGGCGTCGATCAACTGAGAATACTACCTGCGTGTGAGAGAGACAGGGTTAGCCCCTCATCCCCAACCCTGAACGCCCCTCATCCCCGGCCCTTCTGCCCCTCGGAGCGGGGAGAAGGGAGAACGGCCAGCGACGGCGTTGAAAGCCCCTCTCCCAGCGGACTGGGAGAGGGGTTGGGGTGAGGGTTGTAGAGAGGTTGGGAGTGAGGGCCGTTTGCGGAGAGGCGATCGGAGCGACGGTCGTCCCGCCGTCTACTTACCGACTAACCGACTTCCCGACTGCCCGACTACTGACTACCCACCCGCCCTACTGGCAGACCCAGCTACTCTTTTGCCCTTGAGACCACAACCATCCCGCGGCATTGGCGCTGGCCCAGGGATCGTAGATGTCGTATTCGCCGTAGGGAGTGCCGGCAAAGGTGCTGGGCACAAACTGGAAGAGACCATGGTAGGCGCCACCGCCACCGACCGCGTTCGGATCGAGACCCGACTCGCAGCGCGCGACTCGCAGCATGTCCTCGCGAGACTGCCCGTAGTTCTCGGCGGCCTCGTAGATGATGTCGATGATCTGGTCTTCGCTGTAGCTCGCGCCACCGGGGCCATAGGTGCCGCCGGTAACCGGTTCGGCGGACGCCGCCTCGACCGGTGCGCCACCATCGGAGTAGATCGGATCCGCGGTCACCGTCTGGACGCCGCCGTTGCCGGCCTCATCTGTGGAGCCGCGGTCGCGGCCACCACCGTTGCCACCACCACCGCCATTGCCGCCGTCGTTTGCGACCTGGAGCAGACCGGCGGTGGCCCAGCCACTGATGCCGTCGTAGGTCACGGGGTAGTAGCCGTCGACAGGATCACCGTCGACGCTCATGACGGCGCCGGCCGGGGCTACGGTCAGGATGCCGTACTGCCCACCGGGACCGGCCAGAATCAGGGTGTCGCCAAGCGCCTGCCCATCCTGGGCCAGCGCCACGCGGTCGATCGACGGCAGGAAGGCGGACCCAAGACCCGAGACGATCGTAACAACCGCGAGAAAGGCGGCGACCCTGAGGAAGCGGCGGGGGCCGCGGGATCGCGGGGACTGCATGTGACCTTCCCTCGTCCGTCACCACTCGGTCTGCAAGTCCAAGGCAGCGGGGCACGATGGTCCCGACCTGACACTCGCTGACCGACCGGTGATGGATCTTCCCAGCCGGAGCGCCCATCCGCGTCCGACCGTTTTGACGATGCGCCTGCATCGCCGGCCGCGAGTTCGGAGCAACCCCTCGGTGCTCCAGGCGCCAGAGTCGCGCTGCCGGACCTCCCTGGGGTTCGGTGGCGGCGTCTGCTCGCGGGGTCGCCCGGGCATCCCTTCCCGGACTAGTGACCTCGTGACAATGAACGCGCGCGAGGCGAGATCGGATTCATTCCTGACACGCGTCCTGTGCCAGGTTGTCCGCGGATGGGGGTATTGCATTTCTTGATCTAGTACTGCACAATGTCCCCCACAACCGAAGAAGGAACCACACTCATCCAGAGGGGCGGAGGGATCGGCCCATTGAAGCCCCAGCAACCACCCGGATTTCCGGGCAGGTGCTAAGTCCGACAGCACGGAGCTGGGAGATGAGGTTGGTTGTTCCAGCGACCGCAGTTCGTCGCACGGACACCCCCCATCTCCCACAGAGAGGGGGTTTTTGTTGCCCCCGTCCTGGTAGTTGAGGGAGGCGCGGGTGGCGGAGGCAGTCTCGGTACAGGGAGTGGCGCGGGTCTTTGCCGGCCAGGCAGGTCAGGTCGCGGTCTTGCGGGGGGTTGACCTCGAGGCGGCGCCCGGCGAGTTCGTGGCTGTCCTGGGCGCCAGCGGTTGCGGCAAGAGCACGTTGCTCAGGCTCGTGGCTGGTCTCGACACCGCTACGGCGGGTGAGATCAGGATCGGTGGCCGCACCGTGACCGACTGTGACCCTCGCTGCGCGATGGTCTTCCAGGAGCCGCGGCTCTTGCCCTGGAAGAGCGTCGCCCAGAACGTCGCCCTGGGCGCGCGCGGTGTTCCGGATGCGGAGACGCCAGCGGCGATGCTGGAGCGCGTCGGGCTTTCAGGCAGCGAGCGATCCTGGCCGTACCAGCTCTCCGGCGGTATGGCGCAACGCGTCGGCCTGGCGCGCGCGTTCGTCCGCAAGCCCGCGGTTCTCCTGTTGGACGAGCCGTTCGCCTCGCTCGACGCGTTCACTCGCCTGCAGATGGGTGACCTCCTGCGCGAGATCTGCCGCGATCGCTCCCGAACCGTGCTGCTGGTGACCCACGACGTCGATGAGGCGCTGCGCCTCGCCGATCGCATTGTGCTCCTCGGCGGCAAACCGGCGTCCGTCATCGCCGAGTACGCCATGACGGGTCATGACCCAATTCGCCTGCGCGCCGAGATTCTTGGTCGATTTGGGCTAAAGGAGGTGGCGTGACAATCGGCGCCGGGACGTGTGTCCGGGCCTGGACCGGGGCCGCTGCCCCGGAACGAATGACTCGAAACGATTCAGTCAGGAAAGGACGACGGACATGAGCATTTCACGACGCACGGTGATTCAGGGTCTGGCGGCGCTCGGGGTTGTCCCGGTGCTGGGTGCCGCGTCCCGCGGCGTCTCCGCGCAGGAGCAGCCGGCGACGGTCCGCCTCGACTATGCCTACTACAACCCCAGCAGCCTTGCCCTGCGGCGCTTCGGCTGGCTGGAGGAGACATTGCAAGAGCAGGGCATCGGGGTCGAGTGGGTGCTCAGCGCCGGCAGCAACAAGGCGAACGAGTACCTGCGCTCTGAAGCCATCGACTTTGGATCGACGGCGGGAGCGGCCGCGCTGCTGGCGCGTGCCAATGGCTCGCCGATCAAGACCGTCTATATCTATTCAAAGCCGGAGTGGACGGCTCTGGTGGTGCCGGCCGATTCCCCCATCACCTCGGTTGCCGAGCTCAAAGGGAAAAAAATTGCGGCCACCAAAGGCACGGATCCCTATTTCTTCCTGCTTCGTTCCTTGAACGAGGCCGGGCTCTCCGGGACGGACGTCGAAGTGGTCAACCTGCAGCATGCCGATGGCCGAGTGGCGTTGGAGCGAGGGGAGGTCGATGCCTGGGCCGGACTCGACCCGCACATGGCGGCCAGCGAGCTTGAAGCGGGCTCGAAGCTCCTCTATCGGAATATCGACTTCAACACCTATGGCTTCCTCAACGCCAACGAAGAGTTCATCACCCAGTTCCCGGAGCTGACCGCCACGGTGCTGCAAGCCTATGAGCGGGCACGGCTGTGGATTCTCGAGAACCCGGAAGAAGCCGCGCAGATTCTGGCCGAAGAGGCGAAGATCTCGAGCGAGGTCGCGCAGCGCGAGCTCTTCGAGCGGACGGTTCTCGACATGGACCCGGTGCCGGGAGAGACGCACGCCGAGGTGCTGCGCGCGGTCATTCCTATCTTTGTGGCGGAGAACCAGGTCAAGCCGGGAACTGACGTCGAAGCGGTGCTGACCGAGTTGCTCGCTCCGGAAACCGCGGCGAGTGTCGTCGCCGCGGAGCCAGCCGCCTGATGGTGAGTATGGAGCCGGTCATCGAACGAGGAGGGACACGAGTCGCGACCGCCGAGCCGCGGTCACGGCTCGTGTCGCCACGCGCCCGCCTCCCGATCAGTGGCATCGGCGCGGTGCGGGCGCTCATCGTCCCGCTCCTCATCCTGGCACTGTGGCAGTTGGCGGTGGACCGGGAATTCTATTCGCGCGGTCAGCTTCCGGCGCCGCTCGACGTCATCGCCGCCGGGCGCGAGCTGCAGGATATCGGCCTCCTCGTCCCCAACGTGCTGGCCAGCGTGCAGCGGGTGAGTATCGGCTGGGGCGTCGGCGCCGCGGTTGCCATCGTCCTTGGGCTCGCGGTCGGGTTCTCACGGCCGGTGGAGAGCCTGCTGAACCCGACGCTCAATGCGCTGCGAGCGGTGCCGTCGCTGGCCTGGGTGCCGCTGTTCGTGCTCTGGCTCGGCATCGGCGAAACGCCAAAGCTGACCCTGATCGCCCTTGGGGCGTTCTTCCCGGTGTACACCAACCTCGTCTCCGGGATCCGCCAGATCGACCGCAAGCTGATCGAGGTCGGGCACGCCTACGGATTGCGTGGCTGGAATCTAATGCGTGAGATCTTGCTGCCGGCGGCGTTCCCATCGCTTGCAACCGGGCTGCGCATGGGTCTGGCCCAGGCCTGGCTCTTCTTGGTGGCCGCCGAGCTGATCGCGGCCTCCCGGGGACTCGGTTTCCTGCTCATCGACGGTCAGAACAGCGGCCGGGCTGACATCATTCTGTTGAGCATCCTGCTCCTGGCATTGCTCGGAAAAGGAACCGACTGGCTCCTGGCCCGCGGCGAGCGAAGGCTTCTCCGCTGGAGCGACACGTTCCGGGGAACGGCGTAGCGAGGGGGTGCCGGCTTCGCCTCAGGGGGAGAAGGGGGTCGCTTCGCTCAAGGGTGACGAGGGGGAGAGGACGACGGGTCTTTTCGACTCTTCGACTGCCCGACTTCTCGACTACGCTCGTCCTTGCCGTCTTGCCGTCTTGCCGTCTTCCTCGACTTACCGACTTACCAACTCACGACTTCCTGACTTACGCCGGAGGCACCACGTGCGCTACGGAATCATCCTCACCGCGGGCGACATCCACGAGATGGTCGCGATGGCCGCGGAAGCGGAAGGCGCCGGTTGGGACGGGGTCTTCTACTGGGATGCGATTGCCATCCCGGGCGCCGATCCGATCTATGACCCGTGGGTGACAATGGCCGCTATCGCCATGCGCACCGAGCGGGTCCGTTTTGGGGCCATCATCACCCCGCCCTCCCGGCGGCGCCCCTGGAAGCTCGCGCGCGAGACGATGACGCTCGACCATCTCTCCGGCGGCCGGGTCGTCCTCCCCGTGGGGCTGGGCGCGCTGGACGACCCCGGCTTCGGCGGAGTGGGTGAGGCGACCGATCGCCGCGTTCGGGCCGAGCTGCTCGACGAAAGCCTGGAGATTCTGACCCGCGCCTGGAGTGGTGCGCCATTCACGTACGAGGGGAAGCACTACCAGACGGCGGAGATGACCTTCCGCCCCCCGTCGGTGCAGCAGCCGCGCATTCCGATCTGGGTGGTTGCCATCTGGCCTCGCCCCAAGAGCATCGACCGCGCCTTCCGCTACGACGGCATCATGCCGTCTGTCGGCCCTCCTCCCAACGGATCGCCATCAGCTGACGATATCCGGACCATCGCTGCGGCGGCGCGCGAGCACAAGGGCAAAGGCGAGCCCTTCGACATCATCGTTGAAGGCACGACCCCCGCCAGTGAACCGCAGGCCGCGCGAGAGCGTGTGCTCCCGCTCGCGGAAGCGGGCGCCACCTGGTGGATCGAGTCTCCCTGGGATGCTCCTTCGGTGACCAGACTGCGCCAACGAATTGCCGCGGGACCACCGCGGTGAGGGTGATTGCTCCCTGCGGTCGCGGTGATTGTTCGCTGCGCTCACGGTGATGGGTGATAGGGTGATTACTCGCTGCGCTCGTGGTGGCAGGGTGGCGGGGAGTCGTTCTCCCTACCACCCTGCCACCCTGCGACCCCGCCACCGTCGTACCACCCGTCACCCTCGTAGGAGTCGTAACGCATGACTGACGCCCCACGCGGTCACCCGATACTGGCCGACCTGTTCCGCCACAACCTGTGGGCGAATCTGACCCTGATCGATCTTTGCACGACGCTGCCGGATGAGATCCTGAAGACGAACGTGCCCGGCACCTACGGCGGCATCCGCGACACGCTGAACCACATGGTCGGCGCTGAAGAGCGCTACCTGACGGCGCTCGTCGCGGGACCGGAGCGACGCAATCCCACGCTGGAAGAAACCGCTCCGGACCTGGCCACGGTGCGTGAGCATGCTCGTCAATCTGGCGAGGGATTCATCGCCTATGCCGAGACGGTCGAGGGCAATCCAACCTTACACGTGACCTGGCGCGGTCAATCGTATGAAATGCCGGCCGCGCTCTTCCTGGTGCAGGCCGTCAACCACGCCACCGAACACCGTACCCAGATCAAGACTGCACTGACGCAGGCCGGCATCACCCCGCCTGAGCTCGATGGCTGGACCTGGGATAACGCTCGCCGAGGAGAGACCCGTTAGGGACAACCGCACCAGGAGCACTCTCTCGCGCCTCTATTCTCGGCTGCACCCGATACTCGCGCCCACGCCTGCCCGATCATTGGCGTACCTGACCAGCCGCGTTACGACGAGGCGTTTCATACTGTGTCTGCGCTAAAGCTGAGGAGGGTCTGTTCGTGGGTTATCGAGTTCGTCTGTTCGTTCTGCTGGTCGCTATCGTCCTGCTTGCTCCGATGGTCGTTACCGCGCAAGAGGCCAGCCCGGTTTCGGCAAACGCTTCTACGTTTGGATACCGGGTCGTAGCCGAGTACCCGCACGACCGCCGCGCCTTCACTCAAGGTCTCGTCTACCTCGATGGGGTGCTGTACGAGGGAACCGGGTTGAACGGACAGTCGACGTTGCGCCGGGTCGACCTGGAAACCGGTGAGGTTCTGCAGGCGGTTGGACTGAGCGAGGAGTATTTCGGTGAGGGGATCGCCGTCCTCGGTGAACGCATCTACCAGCTCACCTGGAAGAATGGCGTCTGCGTCGTCTTCGACCGCGAGACATTCGAGCTCCAGGAGGCCTTTACCTATGAGACAGAAGGCTGGGGGCTGACGACCGATGGCGAGCAGCTGATCATGAGCGACGGCACCAACCGTTTGTTCATCCGGGACCCGGAGACGTTCTCGGAGCTCGACACTATCGACGTCTATGACGGCGTGCGAGCGATCTGGAACCTCAACGAGCTCGAGGTCGTCGACGGCGAGATCTGGGCCAATGTCTGGCAGACTGACCTCATCGCGCGCATCGATCCCGAGACAGGACAGGTCACCGGTTGGATCGACCTGACCGGCCTGCTTTCAGAGACGGAGCGGGAGAAACGCCCGGTCGACGTCCTCAACGGCATCGCCTACGACCCGGAGACCGATCGCCTCTTCGTCACGGGCAAGCTGTGGCCCAAGCTTTTCGAGATCGAAGTGGTCCCGCGTTGAACGGGGTGACGGGGTCACTGGGTAGCAGGGTGACAGGGAGATCGATGACCCCGCCGCCCTGCCACCCTAGCCACCACGAGCGGAGCGAGTAATCACCCCAACACCCACAACGTGCCGTCTCGGCCGGCTACCGCCGCTGCGTGACCCGCGGCTCCCAGGCCGCGAAGCGCTCCTCGATCTCCTCGGTGGGTGGCACCGCGTCAGGTCCCACCCCGCGTAGACTGAGCGCGGCGACGAGATTCGCGTAGCGACCGGCGGTCACGGGCGAGATCGTACGATCGGCGGCTTTGAGGAAGAATGCGGCGGCGAAGACATCTCCGGCGCCGGTGAGGTCGATCGTCTTCACCGGATAGCCAGGCAGCTCCGCGCGCTGCCCGGCGTAGAGAAGCTTGCAGCCATTCGGTCCCAGGGTCACGACACCGATCCGTCGCGCCCCGACCCATTCCACGGTCGACCGTGCCTGCGCGATCTCTTCGTCGGAGACCACGATGGTATCGGTCCGGGCCAGCAACTCTGGCGGCAGCCGCAACTGCATGTGATGCACCCGCCCGCCTCGCTCCATCGGCCACTCCCGCATCCATCCCTGCGGCGTGATCCCCAGGAAACCGGGGACGAGTGACAGGGCCTGATGGGGGTCGATCTCCCGTGCCACCGGGCCGAGGTGGATCACCCTGGCATTCGCCCAGTGGGGCGGCAGGCCGCGGAGATCGATCGCTCCGGCCCATTTGCGGATCGTCTGCGTACGCCTGCTGCCGAGATACTCGTTGACGAAAAACGTCGGCGTGTCGGCGCCCTGAGTGATGATCGTCAGCTGGTCCGAGAATGGTTCCAGGGACGGCACGTCGATGCCATCGATGCGCTCGCCGTAGCGGCCCCTGGTGAGAACCCCAACCCGTGCCCCGAGCCGCGCCGCGGTCAGCGCGGAATAGAGCGCGGTTCCGCCGAGGACGCCGCGACCATCTGGCTGGATATCGCAGACGATCTGTCCGATGACCAGATAGTCCGGCGCCCGCTCGGATTGCATCCCCTTGAGTGGGCGGCTCGGGCTGAGCGATTGCCGCTTGCGGCCGCGCCTGTCGCCGCCGCGCGTGATCCGTGGCGGCAGCGACGGATCTCGCGGCTTCTTCGCCTTGCCGCGAGTCTGCTCCCGGTCCGGTTTTGCTGAAGGATCGTCGCTCGACGTCGGTCCGGCCGCCTCAGGCACGCGGCTGCACCGTGACCCGGCGCATATTCCCTTCGCCGCTGCTCTCGGTCGTCACGTCCGGATTGCTGCGCAGCGTGAGATGAACGATCCGGCGCTCGTTGGGCGGCATCGGCTCCAGGATGATGGGCCGCCGTGAGCGTGCCACCTGCCGTCCGATCCGCTCGGCCAGCCCGATGAGTGACTCTTCGCGCCGGGTACGGTAACCCTCGACGTCGACCACCACGCGGGTCCAGTTCTCCAGGCGGCGGTTGGCAATGAGGTTGACCAGGTACTGCAGCTGGGAGAGATGATCGCCGCGACGGCCGATGAGCATGCCCAGGTCTTGCCCCAGGATCTCGATGAAGATCGTCGGTGGATCTTCCGGGTCGAGGGCCATCGTCGACGGATTGTCGACGGCCACCACGTCGGCCGCGATCCCCATCTGGGCGAGCAATTCGCGCACGATCTCCTTGGCGACTTTCTCCTCGGCTTCGTCGACCCGGTCGACGTCGCGCGCGCGCTCGGTCACTTGCGGTCGAGGCCGTTCGCGGGGCGGCGCTCCACGGGATGACGGCCGGTCGCCTGGAACGCGCCGCACCCCCGGCTGGCGCCGCTCTCTCACCGGCGCCTGGCCATGACCCGCGGCCCGTGAGCCACTTGTCTGGGCGGCACGAGTCCCGCGCGGGATCGGTTGCGAGGCCATGCCCTTGGCGGTCACCCGGACGAGCGCCTCATCGCCTTCCTCTGGTCCCGCGTCGGAAAGGATCTCGATGTCGACGTCTTGCTCGCCGAGCTCCAACTGTTCCAGCGCCAGGCGAACCGCCTCATCCACGGAGTAAGCCTGGATTTCGACGCTGGTCATTCTCCGCTGATCCATCGGTTATCCCCGCACGGTGAGCGGCCGGTACGACGGCAGATTGCCCACCCGTGTGGGCCAGTCCAGCCGGCGGCTCGCTCCCCCGATCACTCCCCGCTGTTCTCCTGTGAAACCGGCTTGGCTTTGCGCGGCACGATCACCGCGCCGGCCGGAGCACTCACCGTAGCGCCATTGTCGCGGCCCTGGGTGCGGGCGGCGCCAGTGGTGGGGGTGGACGCGGTGCCCTTTCCGCCCCCCTTCCGCTTACCGTTTCGAGACCGGGTACGGGCGGAACCATTTCCGGACGCCTTGGCAACCGGGGCCGCGTCAACCTCGATGGCGTCGGTCTTCCCGTCCCCGCCGGTGGTCGTGGCGCCGGTTGCGGGAGTCCCTCCGGAACGCTCCAGGGCCTGCTTCTGCGCTTCGTCCATCTTGCGCTGCAGCCAGCCCATCGGCCCGGGTGCGAGGACCGGCTGGCCATCGCCACTGACGACCACTACCGAGTCCAGGTCGCGCGGGGGCCGGTAGCCGAGACGCCGGTGCTCCGGCAACTCAGGCAGGAACGGCGCCCATTTGATGAAGTTACCCCAGCCGGTGATGAACCACTGTTGGACCACGCTGTAGACGCTCTGTGTCGCCCAGTAGAGGACCGGACCGGCGGCGAAGCTCCAGCCGAAGAAGACAACGGTGAGCGGCATGATATTCATGACCGAGTTCATCATCGCCTGTTGCGGATCGGTCGATTTCGGCTGGTTGGCCGGCCGCATCATCTGCGTCTGCACGAACTGGAACAGTCCGGCCACAATCGGCAGGATGTGCAATGGATCGGGGGTGGCCAGACTGGGCAACCACCAGAAGCTCTCGTCCCAGAGTCCGGCGCCGGAGGTCGAAAGATTCATGATGGCGTTGTAGAGACCGAGGAAGATCGGAATCTGGATCAGCATCGGTAGACAGCCGGCCATCGGGTTGACGCGGTATTGCTGGTAGAGCGCCATCGTCTCCTGGGAGATGCGCTGGCGATCGTTGCCGTGCTTTTTCTGGAGCTCCTTGATCTTCGGCTGCAGCTCCTGCATCGCTTTGGAGGATTGCAGCGCCTTCACCGTCAGCGGCAACATCAATGTCTTGACGATGATGGTGAAGGCGATGATGCCGAGTCCCGCGCTGGAGAACATCGTGCTCAGACTGTCCAACACACTCACGAGGAAATCGACGTATTGGTTCCAGATCGGGATGTTGACATCCATCGTACGGTTCGTGTCTCCTCCCGCACTGGGCGGGGTCGCAATGGGCACGTGCACGTGCACTTGCAGGTGTGTGGTCGCGGGTTGTCGCGGCCCGCGTCGGCGTCATCGAAACGCGGCTGCCGCGCGGTATATGGTTACGGCACAGGATCGTATCCGCGACCGCCGAACGGATTGCAGCGCAGGATACGCCAGATAGCGAGACGGCCGCCGGCAAGGATACCGTACCGCGCCACGGCCTCGTAGCCATACTCCGAGCAGCTGGGGACGAAACGGCAGGCGGGCGGCAGAAGCGGCGAGATCGCCTTTCGGTACAGCGCGATGATCAGCAGCGCCAGCCACGCTGCCGGGCTCGGTGCGCTTTGTGGCAGCAGCGGCGATGAGCCATAGTCGACCGCGCCATGCGATTGGTCATCGACTTCAGGTGAGTGGCTCAAGGCAATTCCTCACCCTCTCGAGCCGCTGCCGGATCCACGAGACCGGCCCGCCGTAGCATGCGCGCTAGCAGCTGCCGCGCCTCTTCCGATCCAGGAAGCTCCTCGATGGTTCCACGGATGATGACCACCAGGTCGTAGCCGGGCCGCACGGTCGGGTGCAACGCTCGCAATGCCTCGCGGGTCACCCGCTTCAGCCGGTTCCGCTGCACGGAGCCGCCACTCTTGCGGCCGGCGACGACGCCATAGCGGTTGTGCGGTGGATCGGACGGATTCGGGAGATAGCGAAGGACCAATGGGCCGTCGGAAATGGCCTTCCCGCGAGAGCGGGCCGCGCGCACGTCGCCGCCGCGCCGCAGCCGTAGTCGTCGTTCCACGCCGTACGCACCGTGACCGCGAGACCGCCGCCCAGCGTCCGCCAGGGGTGGTGCCGAGCCGGCCGCCGCGGACAGGCGAACCTTCTAGCGATTCTGCGTGAACTTGTTCTCTTCGGCGACGGTGAGCGCATGGCGTCCCTTGCGGCGTCGCCGGGCCAGCACGGCGCGGCCACCGCGATCGGCCATGCGGGCCAGGAAGCCAAACTTGCGAATGCGCTTGATCCGCTTGGGCTGATAAGTTCGCTTCGGCACGGCCGATCACCCTTTCCAGTTCCAGATCGCGACGAATGATGACGGACCCTGGAGTCCTTGCTCGAGCCGCGCCCCGGTCCGCGTCGCCCGATCGGGCGACCACCGCGGAAACAGCCAACGATTCCATGGACACATAACGACTGCGCACAAAAACATGTTCCGACGTTGCGGACATTGCAGACCGCCGGTTCGGAACTTACGGAGTATAGCGGTTCTGGCGCATCCTGGCCAAAAAGCGGCCTTCGCGGTGTCTCAAGACAGGGAATGGCCCCTCCCGCGCAACTCCGTTGCCGACCACTGGCGCAATCTCGCCAAGCTGGGCGCATCCTCCGCACATGAGCAAGATGTGAGAATCTCGTCGGGCGCGATGCGCAACGGTGGGGCGCTCCACCCTGAGTGATGACCGGAAATTCCAAGGATCGATGCAGAACTCTGATCGTGTCGCCCTGGTGCTGCTCGGGGCTCTCTGGAGCGGCGGCTTTCTCTTCACCCGAATTGCAGTGCCGGCCTTTGGCCCGCTGGCGCTGGTCGATCTGCGCGTGCTGATCGCCGGTGTAGTCCTGCTCTTGTGGGTTCTCGCCCGAGGAGAGCTGCCACCCTTCTGGCGCCGCTGGCGCGAGTACCTGGTGCTCGGTGCGCTCAACGTTGCGCTCCCATTCACCCTCATCGCCTGGGCCGCGCTCACGCTCCCCGCGTCATTGGGAGCGATCCTGCTGGCGACCGTGCCGCTGTTCACCGCACCGATCGCCGCGCGCCAGTTGAACGAGCGGGTCTCTAGGCGGCAAGCCGTGGGGCTGATCGTCGGGTTCATCGGCGTTGCCATCCTCGTCGGGCTGACACCCTTGTCGCTCACCCCGGCGTTCGCGGCGGCCGTGTGTGCGCTGCTCGGGGCGGCGGCTCTCTACGCGATCGGCGGGGTCTATACCGCGCGGCGGTTTACCGGCGCTTCGCCCGTCGAGTCGACGATTGGGCAACAGTTCGGCGCCTTCGTCCTGCTCCTGCCCTTCGCGCTCGCCGCGCCACCGCGGGCGTGGCCACCGCCATCCGCGATTATTGCCTTGCTGATTCTTGCCGTGTTCAGCAGTGTGCTCGCCTACCTACTCTTTTTCCGGCTCATCTCCTCGGTGGGGGCCACTGCCACCGCCACCGTCTCCTACCTCATCCCGCTGTTCGGGATCATCTGGGCCGTCGTGGTGGCCCAGGAGCAGATTGGGTTGGAGACGCTCGTCGGCATGGTCGTCATCATGTGCGGCGTCCTGCTGGCGACGGGAATGCGTCTTTCGTTTCGTGACCGCCGGCTCGCCGCGTGACGACCTGTCCTGATCCGGACGCTCAGATACCGCTCTGACCAGCCACCGTGCGACAATAACCAACTGCCCGCCCATGGCATCCAATACCCGTCAGGCGCGGTTGCCTGAGGAGGAGATCATGCATTCTCGTAGCTTTGCCCCGCGGTCGACCCGGCGCAGCCTCATCACCGGTGCGCTCCTTACCGGTGCGGGAATCGTTCTGCCGCGCTCCACTCTGGCCTTCGTCCAGACGGACGGCACCCCCGCCGCCGAGGGCGAGACGATCGTTTCCCAGACCAAAGAAGCGTTCCGGGCCGAGATCGAGGAACACTTTGCCTATTCCGAGCCCACGACACCCGGCGGCGAGTTCATCGACGCCAACGTCAACGACGTCAAGACCATTCATCCTCTGCTTGCCGATGATAACGCCTCTTTCGGCGCCGTTGGCACCTTCTATGACGGACTCTTTGGCACCGACATCCGCACCGGTCTTCCGGCGCCGACTGGCCTCGCCGACTACTGGGAGATCGCGCCGGATCGCCGCACCTACACCTTCCACCTCAACAAGGACGCAAAGTGGCACGACGGTACCGACATCACCGCGCATGATATCCAATTCACCTTCGACGCCATTGCCAACCCAGAGCTCGGTTCGGCCTACGCACAGACGATGCTGGACTCGACCGAGTCCTGGCGCGTGATCGACGACGACACGTTCGAGGTTGTCGCCAAAGAACCACTGGCGACCTTCCTCTATGACTTGCACGGCCTGGTCATTCCCAAGCATATCTGGGAGAGCGTCCCGATCGCCGACTGGCCGACAGATGGTGGCGCCACCGGGCAGGATCCGTCGCGCGTCGTCGGCTCTGGCGCCTACAAGTTCGAGGAGCTGCGGCCGGGCGAGAGTTACTCCGGCGTCCTCAACGAAGACTATTACCAGAGGAAGCCCTACTTCGATCGTGTCGTGACGCGCATCTGGCCGGACCAGACATCGGTCACCAACGCGTTCCTCAATGGCGAGATCGACGTCACTGGGCTCGAGCCGGTTGACGCCGACCTGGTCCAGACCATGGATGGATTCGAAGTCGCCGTCTTTCCGACCCGCAACTTCACCTTCTATCAGACGAACCTCGACCCGGAGAAGACCGAGCTCTTCCAGGATGTCCGGGTGCGCCAGGCACTCCTCTACGGGCTCGACCGCGAATCGATCGTCAACGACATATTGCTTGGCTACGCTGTGGTGGCCGAGGGGACTCAGCCGGTGATCTCCTTTGCCTACGCTCCCGAGGAGATCAAGACCAAGTACACCTTCGATCCGGAGAAGGCCAAATCTCTTCTCGCCGAGGCGGGATGGACCGACAGCGACGGCGACGGTATCGTCGAGAAAGACGGAACTCCGCTCTCGTTTGAATTCATCTACCCCTCCGGCGTGGCGACCACCGACCAGCTCGTCGCCTATCTGCAGGACGCCTGGCGCGCGATCGGTGTCGGCATGACGCCGCGGGCGCTGGAATTCCCCGCATTGGTGAAGGCCATCTCCGAAGACCATGACTTCGAGGTGTCGATGCTTGGCTTCGGCTGGGATCCAAGCTTCATTCAGGACGCCATGTTCGGCTGCGACCAATACGAAGGCGGCTTCAACATGGTCAAGTACTGCAACGCGAAGGTCGACGAGCTGAATGCCCAGGCAAAGCGGACCTTCGACGAAGCCGAGCGCCGCAAGCTGATCATCGAGGCAACGAACATCGTCAACGACGAGCTTCCGGTGGCGGTCATGCACTTCAGCAAAGGGATCTTCGGCTACACCGACCGCCTGCAGAACTACAAGCGCGGCCCCTGGGGTGTGAACTTCGAATACCTCTGGATGCAACAGTAGACGGCGCCCCTCATCCCCAGTCGCTAACCCCTCATCCCCAACCCTTCTCCCCTCGGAGCGGGGAGAAGGGAGCACGGCTTTGCCAGGCACCAAGAGCCCCTCTCCCAGCGCACTGGGCCGGGTACCCTCTGGGTGGCGGTTGGGGTGAGGGCAAGCGTTGGGGTGAGGGCGCCAACGCCAATCAACTGACCGTCTCTACCTCGACCGCTCCCCAAATCGGTGAGCGAGCTCGCTGCTGGCATCCGATTGGACTAATCGGAAATGAACACGATGGGTCATGGCCGGCCGCGACCCATCCTCTATCATGCCTCCGCGGCGGGCGACAATTGCCCGTGCGGTTCCAAATCGCCGCTGGACTCCTGGAGATGAGGCATGCCCCAGTTCCCGGCTGGCACCGTGACCTTCCTCTTCACGGATATCGAGCAGAGCACGAAGGGCTGGGAGCGCGACGCCGCCGCGGCGCGCATCGCCGTCGAGCGTCACCTCGCGCTCGTACGTCAGAGCGTTGAGACCCACGGCGGAGTCCACTTCAAGACCGTCGGTGACGCAACGCAATCGGCCTTCGCCACCGCGCCGCAAGCTGTCGCCGCGGCACTGGCCGCGCAGCGCGCGCTCCTTGATGAGCCCTGGCCGGCTGCCGAGCAGCGGCCGCGCGTCCGCATGGCCCTTCACGCCGGGACGGCCGAGCCGCGTGACGGTGACTACCTTGCCGCCCCTCTCAATCGGTTATCGCGTCTCCTCGACGCGGCCCACGGTGAGCAGATTCTGCTCAGCAGCACTGTCACCGGGCTGGCCAGGGACGCACTGCCTGAGAGTGTCACCCTGAAGTCGCTGGGCGAGTTTCGCCTGCGCGACATCCTGCAACCAGAGGAGGTCTTTCAGCTCTGCCATCCCGCGCTGCGAGCTGACTTCCCGCCGCTCAACGCACCCGGCCATCTGCCTCACAACCTGCCGACGCACCCGACTCCGTTCCTGGGGCGGGAGCGGGAGGTGGAGGAGGCGGTTGCACTCCTGCTCCAGCCCGGAGTTCGGCTGCTGACCCTCACCGGGCCTGGTGGGGTCGGCAAGACGCGGTTGGGCACACGGGTCGCCGCGGAGGCGCTCGAGGCGTTCCCTGATGGCGCATTCATGGTCGATCTCGCCCGGTTGACCGATCCGGATCTAGTTCCGTCGGCTACCGCGACGGCGCTCGGGCTGCGGGAGCAGGCCGGGCAGACCCTGCCGCAGACGCTGGCTGACTATCTTCGCGAGCGAAAGATTCTGCTTCTGTTCGACAACTTCGAGCACGTCCTGACCGCTGCGACCCTCATCGCCGATCTCCTTGCCGCCGCTCCCGGCTTGAACGTGCTGGCGACGAGCCGTGCCCGGCTCGGCTTGCTGGCCGAGCGGGAGTACCGTGTCGAGCCGATGCCGATTCCCGATCAGGGATCGCTGCCGCCGCTAGAAGTGTTGTCGAGTTTTGACGCAATCGAGCTCTTCACCTCGCGCGCGCGGGCGCTCCGCCCCGACTTTTCGCTGACCAACGAGAACGCCTCCACTGTCGCCGAGATCGTCTGCCGGCTCGACGGCCTGCCGCTGGCGATCGAGCTCGCCGCGGCCCGGGTAAAACTCCTCTCACCGGAAGCACTTCTCGACCGCCTCGACCGCCGACTTTCGACGCTTACCGGTGGCGCGCGTGATCTGCCCGCACGACAGCGGACGCTGCGCGATACGATCGCCTGGAGCCATGACCTGCTCCCTCCGGCGGAGAAGACGCTTTTCCGAAGACTCAGCGTGTTCGTGGGCGGCTGGACGATCGAGGCGTCAGAGGCGATCGCCACCGTGGATGGCGGCGAGGCAGTCGACGCGTTCCAGGCGCTGGCCACCCTCGTCGACCAGAGTCTGGTTGACGAATGGCCGACGCCTGACACCCTCGCCAGCGAACCACGATACGGGATGCTCGAATCCATCCGCGAGTTCGCCACAGAGCGGCTCGCGGCGAGCGGCGAGATGATCCAGGTGGAACGCGCGTTCGAAGCGTTCCTCATTACCCGCGCCAAAACGGCAGCGGCGGGTCTATCGGGTCCGGGACAGCTGGAGTGGTTGGAGCGACTCGAGGCCGATCACGACAACCTGCGCGCCGCACTCGGCCGAGCACTCGAGCGGGGTGACGGAGAGGCTGCGCTTCAACTGGCGCCACGCCTCTGGCAGTTTTGGCGGCTGCGAGGGTATCTCGGTGAAGGGCGTTCGTGGCTGGAACGGGCACTGGCGGCGACTCCGCACGCTGATGCCGCACTCCGAGCTCTCGCCGAACTCGGATTGGGTGAAGTTTGCATCGATCTTGGTGACTACCCGGCCGCTGGCAAGCACTACCAGGCCTGTGTCGCCCTGCGCCGCGAGGCCGGGGACATGGTTGGCGTCGCTGAAGCGCTGACGAGCCTCGCGGTCGTCGCGCTGAACTTGCGGGACTACAGGGAAGCGCAGGCGCTGGGAGAAGAAGCGCTCCGCATCTCACGCGAGCACGGCGACATGCGCGTCACCGGTCGAACGCTGCACGATCTCGGCCTGATTGCCAGGGAGCAAGGGGATTACGAGCGCGCGCGCCAACTGTTTGAGGAATCGCTCGTGGTCTGGCGCAAGCTCAATGACCCGTTTTGGATCGCGAATGTCGCGTTGGGACTCGGCATCACTCACGTCCTGAATGGAAATTCGGAAGACGCCCAGGCTCCGCTAATGGAGGCAAGAGCCGTGTACGAGCGGCTTGGCGACCGTTTTGGCGTGGCGCTCGCCGAAACAGAACTGGGACATCTTGCCTGGATGTCCGGCGACAGCGACCAGGCCATCGCTCTCTTCGGGGAGGCATTGCGATACTTTGCCGCCATTGGTGCGACCGAGGCCATCGTCTATTGCCTAGAGTGGATTGGAGCCGCGGCGGCGGAACGGAATGATGCCACGGTCGCCCTCCACCTCCTTGGGGCAGCTGAGGCTGCTCGAATGACGCTGCTCCTCCCCCCAGCCGGTGAAAGAGACACGCGTCTCGTCAAGACCGGGATCAACGCTGCGGCAAAGGCGGCTGGCCGCAATACTGAGTCGTTTCTTGCAGCCGGCCGGAAGCTCAGCCTCGATCAGTCCCGCAATGAGGCACTCCGATTCGTCGAACACCTGACTGCCGGCCCCTCTGCCCCCCTTGGCGCTGATCACACAGTCGATCAACCGCTACGGCAATTGGGGGCCGGGTTGAAGAATGCCCAAGCCGCGGCATTCGAGAAAAGTTCGGTTGTGACAGAGGTGCTCTGATTGGCGGCGATGCCCTCAGCAGCGGGTGTTCCCTCAATTGCCGACTTCGTGAATGCCGTCCTGGACTGGGCCCAGGAGAACTCCTCGCCTGATAGCGGATAGACGAATAACTCCCCTGTCGTTCCCGGTACGGCCCACGTATTCATCAGGCACCACACGCAGAGCCCTCCGGCTGGGGCGAGAATCCAGTCGCCGGGCAGGAGCTGGACGGCGGTTCGCTCATCCTGCCTGGCCAGCTCTCCGTCGACCCTGGGAGCAGGCACCGTGCACATTTCCGTACATGGGTCTCCCTTCTCGTCCAGGAGGGAGTCGGGGGAATCTTCGTTCAATTCGTAATACGCTTCGTTGGGATCACTACTCGTGTTTTCGAGCAACGAGATCGCTCGATCGCCTGCCGGATTCACGATGAATGACGTGGGCGGCATCACGTCGAGGACGAATTCCCCCTCGCTGACATACACGGCCATGAACGGGGCATCTGGGACTTCAGGAATGTGAGCGTGGAAAGCCTCAGCCTTCTCGTCGGACTTCACGTTAGGGATCTCCACCGAGTTATCGAAGGACACACGGTGCCCTTCTTTAATCCGCTCGCGGAGGATGCCTGACGTTCCCAGGAACTCATCGAGCTGCGCCATCGGCGCCGCGTCCTCGTTGATCGTCACGCCCAACCACGCCTCGTCCACATAGCCCTCTGTCTCCTCAGCCCAGACGGAGAGGCTGCCAAGTGGTGCAATTGCGAGTAGCACCACGGTGATGGCGACAAGAAGACTCCGCATCGCGTGCTCCTATCTGCGAGAGATCGCGCTCGATCCGGAAGAACTCGTTCCAAGCCTAGCGTGGAGACGGACCGCAGCATAGCGGCCAACTGTCACACAAGCAATACCGTCTCTCTTGCGTTCGGCAAACTTGGTCACGAGTACATCATTTATGGGCGGAGTCCCGGGCGGTGGGGTAGGCAAACCCCATCGGGGGGCGAGCAGTTTCGCGATCTGAACCCTGGGCCACACGGCACTGCAGAATGAAGGCCGCGCGGCGGTGAACGGGGGAGAGCGCACGGCTGTCGACGATCAGGCCGACGCGCTGAAGTCGGATCGCCGTCTGATGGAGCGTCTCAGCAGCCTCGACGAGGGCTGCGTTGGTGGCGGTCATAGCGATCTCCTGAGTAGGCCCCGGGACGGGGCGATGCGCGGGCGAGTAAGACGGATGGTGGCGGGAGCCACCCGGGACGGTTCGTCCACCCAGGGAGCGAACCGTCTGGAGGCGCCGGTTTGGGGTTCAGCCGTGAGACCCCGCCTCGGCTACCGGTGTGGGTCGAGCCGGAAGTGGGACCCGCAGCCAGCAGGCAACGCGGGTACGCCAGGAGACCGCCGGTCGGGACGCAGAACCCGCGTGCCGCTGGCTGACCATTCCCTGGTGCGGGGTAGCGGACGCAGCCGCGCGGGTAGCCGCGTGCCACTGTGTCGCCTCACGCCGCGGCTCGTGCTGGCGCTGGTGGGCGGTGGTGGCGGTCAGGTGCGGACACTGAGAAAGGCTCATCGTCAGCTCCTTTCTGCGATGCTTGGCCGCTCGTCGCGGCTGCCGGGTCTCACGGAGCTAGAGCAATCCGATGCGGGCCGCGGTCATGACCGCCGCCGTGCGGGAGGGGACCTCAAGCTTGGCCAGGATGTTAGCGACATGGCAATTGATGGTGCGGCGGCTCAGGTAGAGGTGGTCGGCGATGCGCTGGTCGGTGTCGCCGCGTGCCAGCAGATGCAGTACCTCCAGTTCACGCTGCGTCAAGCGCCGGGGTCCACCCAGCGCCGCGATTCGTGCCAGCTTGCCCGGCTGAGGCGCGCCGCCAGACAGGAAGCTGACCCAGGTGGGGTGGACACCGGTACGCTCGAAGCGGGTGCGGCGGGCGGCGATCTTGCGCAGAACCGATCGTTGTGGCTGCTTGGTCATGGTTGGCTCCTTTCGGGTGACCCACCACCGTACGAGCGGGGCGGGTCTCGGCTCGGCAGCATCGAGTCGTGGTCTCGATGGTGGCTATCGTGGGGCAGCCCAGTTAGCCAACCGTTAGCTGAGCGTTAGCCAGATTCGTCTCCGCGGGCGGCCCGGCCAGTCCATCTGGCACACCTCGACTATGCCCCCGACGGCGTGGGGTGGCATGAGGGGGATCTCCCCAGATTTCTCCGTAGGTTTCTCAGTAGATGTGCGGATGCCAACGAGACGCGGCGGGCGCATGCTAGGAGCCTGTCAAAGAGAGATGAGCACGAGGGCCGAGCATGAACGCGTATGCCACGATGGACCGGCCAGGATTCAGCTACATCGCACCGCGGCCGTCCATCGCGCGAACCGGTTCATGGTCGGTGCCTCCCCTGTCGCGCTTGAGCCACTGCGAGGGTGGGAAGCCGAAGCCGAGGTGGAACGGGCTGCTGAAGCAGTATGGCGTCACGCCGCATGGCAGCAGTGCGCGCATCTCGCTGCTTTGACAGAGGATCGACGCGGCGCTGGTCCGCGCTGGAGACCGTCTGCTGACAGGGGGACTACTCATGGAGATAGCACGCCTTCAGCCCGGTGATGGGACAGCGCAGTACCCGTATCCCCTGTATGCAAGCGAGATTCCGGGTGGAGGCCCGACGTGATGAGCGCCCGCCTCCACTCCACGCGGGGTCAGCTCAGGATTCAGCCGCCCAACGTCGCGGCCGCCCGTCGCGCAGAAGGGCTGATGAACGCCGCCTCCCTTGTCGCGTCGGTTCCCGCCGCAGTGAACGCGGCGGTCTGTCTGCTGTTGCGCAGGAAAGCGACCCGCTTTGCACTATTCCTCCGCCTCGCGACGAGACGCCCACCTCGGGGCCTCCTCGCCGAGTTGTTGTGACCGCTTGGCGCCACGATTGGAGCGTCCCGCGTACGTGGTGTGGGAAAAGCAAACTGCCTGCTCCCTCGCAATCTCGTGGGCAACTGGAGCCGTGCTAACCGACGCAAGGTTGCCGCTCCAGCTGCACTCCACGGATTGCTCTAGCACCACAGACACCTCCGCTCGTGCGCATCCCGATCGACGCGTACACGAGGGAAATCTCGGTAGGTTCGTCGGTAGTTGTGCGGATGGCAACGGAACGCCGCGGGCGCATGCTACGAGCGTGCCAACGAGAGCAGCACCGGGGCCTGGACAGCCCAGGAACCGAGGACGACGCCCAAGAAGGAGATAAGCAAGACGATGAGCCATTTCGTGTCCAAGTCCGTGGTCAGCCGCCTGCTGCCTGTCGCGACGGGGCTGATACTATTCGGATTCGCCGCCAGTGCGAACTTGCAGCCTGACAGCGCGCTCGCGTCTGTAGGGGAGAGTGCCGACCTCGGTATCGGCGTGGTCTACCTGGAGGACGACAACAACGGAAACCGCGACGACGACAATCAAAACAATGACGAGAACCGGAACCACGGCGACGACAACGGGAATAACGAGAACGATGGGAACAGCAACGGGAACCAGGACGACGACAATGGGAACCGCCACCACGGCAATGGCGAGGACCGGGAGGCTGACACCGGCCCGCAGATCGCTTCTGCCGGTAACGGCGGCGTGGCCACGGCCTCAGCTGACGGCGGCGTGGTGTTGATCGGCGACATCAACAGTGGCGGCAATGCTGGCAATGCCATTGGCGTTGGCGATACGACCTGGGGGTCAGTTACGGTGGACGGCGGAGATGTCGCCAACTCGACCGGGATCGCCGTGACAGTGGATGGAGGCACGGGGATCGCCGATGCGAGCGGGGGGAACGGCAACCTCGCAGGTGTCCAGGACTAAGAAGACTTCGTCGACAGCGCCGGTCGTGGAACGCTCCACGACCGGCATCATCGCGTGCGGTACGCGCGATGCCCGACCAGCTTCGAGTCTCGCGAAAGCACTGTTCGGCTTGCGGGTTCAAGAGTCCAGTGGACGGAAGCGAAGTGAGTTCTGACGTAGCGACCGCTGCCTGCCCGGTGGAGAGGTGGGGCGGTTCGCCGGCAACCGCATACGCGATTCAGAGTCAATGGCAGCCACTTGGTGGATTGAATGCCCAGGTCATCGCAGACGTCAGCTCACGGTTCGAGTTCGGGGTTGCCGCGACGGACGATGTGGAGTCCCACGCCCGAACCCAGGAAAAACTCTCCGGATCATCTATGTTTTCAAGTTGCACAGAGACGAGCAAGAGGCCCGAGTCGGCTTCCGGCATTGGGGTTCGCGCTGAGGTTGCGGCTCCTTGATCGCTTGCTGCAGTTTCCGTCTCGAGCTCTGACCTTGTGCCATGAAGCAGGCACCAGAGGCAGAGAGCATCCCCTTGGGCAATGACTATATCTCCAGGTTTTACCTGGATTGCTCTGTTTAGTGGAAGGGCACACATATTCGTACAAATATTCCCCGCCGCATCCCTGACGTACCGATGTTGAGGTACGACGTATGGTGGCTCCTGGGTACTTGGAAGATCCACAAACTGAATGGGTGCCTCGCCGGCGGGGTCAACGATGAATGTTCCTTTTTCACCGACTTGAAGTGCGAAGATTCCTTGCTTGACTTCGACCACCATGAACTCTGTCTCGAACGTTGGACTATTGTCGTCTCTCGATAGGTTCTCCAAACGGGCATACTGCTCTGCGAAGTAGACCTCGTATGGCTGAAGCACAGGACCTCTTTGAGGTGTCTGTGTCCCATTCTGGACGCGGGGACGAGTGACTCCTTCGAATTGCTCGGCGCTGGAAGGACGACCAAAGTCTGATTCTTTGTCCTGCGCTGCGGCAGGGAAGAAAGCAACTGGGGCAATCGCAACAGCAATAAGGATTGCGAGCATAAGCCGACGGCGCATCAGGGACTCCTTCCAGCAATGCTCCAGAATGGCTACCCGGCAATACGCTAAGGAAACTCAGAATATCGCTAGTGAGTAATAATAGCAATAGCTACTATCTTGCTCTTCATTAATAACCAGTCGATCCCGTGATCTCGGCAGAGACAGGGGCTTTGCAACTCATCTTGCTTGCTTGGGAGTCGGCTACTTGCTGTTCCCGGAACGTCACCCTCTGTTCGATACCGATCTGCTCGACCACCTCATCAGCGGCCAAGGACGCTCGCTCTCACTCGAGCGCCCGGGGCTGGGCTTCCCGAAGACATGGGTCATGAAGGTGATCGCCAATACTGGGACATCATCGATCTGGGTGATCGTCTGCAGGGCTGGCAGGGTTCCTTACTTTCGGCGAACTCCGCGTTGTCCCTTCCCGGTCACCACGTTCACGGGGCAAACCTAGGTAGAAATCTCCGTAGTTGTGCCGATGGTAGCGGGATGTGGTGGACGCATGCTTGGAGGGTATTACCGAGAGTCACATCGAAGGAGCCCAAGCATGAACGCGTATACGACGAGAGGCGAGGCCAGGATTCAGCCGCGCGACGTTTCGACCGCCCTGCGAATGGGTGGGATCTCGCCTGGTGCCTCCCTCGTCGCACTTGAAAGGCAGCGCGGGTGGCAAGCCGAAGCCGAGGCGGAGCGACTGTTGAAGCAATGCCGAGTCACGTCGAGTGCGAGCACATCGCGCGTCTCGCTGCTTCGGCAGACGATCGGTGTGGCGCTGGTCCGCGCCGGAGAGCGCCTGACCGGCTCTTCCCGGAGGGACGCGTCGGTGGAATCGCTCCCTGTTGGGGGCACGCTCAGCTCAGCCAACTGACCGCTTAGATCGCGGACGAGGTGCGCAGGTTACGTCCATGACAGCGATCACTGACTCAGCAGTGCCGCCCGCCCTTGGTCCGAGCAGTTACTCGTTGGTTATGCTCGTTGTTGGCCTGGTTGCCATTATCAGTAGCGTCAGCTTGCTCGTCGACGGCGCAATGCTGCCCGATCCGCTATCGCTCCCCGTGGATATCCCCGGTGTGGTGGTGAACCGAGTTGCGGCAGCCCCAGTTGTCCCAGGTCGAGACGCGGTGCAGGGCACCGGAGTTCTGCGTTTCCACGTCACCGCCAATGAATCGACCGTCGCCGATCGCGGAGCAAGTCTGGCTATGACTCATGAACACCTCGGAGCAGTACCGGCCGCACGCGTCTCGACCGGTGCTGATGGCCGAAAGCAGACCAATCGGACAACTGCGGATCCAGCGGCTGAGCTGGCAAGGGGCACGCGCGCGGAGTCAGTCCAATTGGCGACAATTGAGACCCGTTGGGATGATCCGCGAGCGTTGCTCCTCCGTACCGCGGCCTGGAGTCGCGACCGCGGGTGGACCAACGCGTGACGCGGTAGTCTGTCCAGGCAACCGCGTCCCTCACCGCGAGTCCGTCACTGGCAGCCGCATCGTGGCCAGGAGCCATGAAGCCTTTGCCACCATAGCTGCAGCGCGATGACCACCTGCGCCGCAATCTCCGGGTCGATCAACCGCTGGGTGATAGGAAGATAGATACGAATTTCTTGTCTGGCAACTCTGCGTCGAATCTCTTGCACCATGCTTGCCGTTCCGGATGTTCGACGTCGGAAGGTCTGACGGCGAAACCAAGGTTTCATCCCGTATTGTCGGCGAGCTATTTCCCGAGCCGCACGTCGAAATGGAGCCGTAGCAACGCACGTCGCTTGTGGAGGCGTTAGAGACTTGTGGCCATGTCGGTAGACAGTAAAGTGTCACAGCTTGGAAGGGCGGAGCGTCAGCAGTACCGGTTCGAGCCGATGTCCCAGCGGCAGGCGCGTGCCGTCGCCGCTTGGCGCTACGACCCGCCCTACGACTTCTACGACATGGTGGCCGACCCGGAGGACCTCGCCGAGCTTCTCGACCCGGTGCAGCGTGCCGGCCGCGACTTCGCTGTTCTGGGCGACCCGGGCGGTCTCGTGGGGTCCTTCATGTTCAAGCACCAGGGGGACACGGTCGAGGTCGGACTGGGGCTGCGGCCCGACCGCACTGGCTGTGGGGATGGGCTCTCCTTCCTGCTCGCGGGTCTGGAGTTCGCGTGTGGGCGGTACGCACCGGCGCGGTTCCGGCTGGCGGTTGCCGCCTTCAACCCGCGGGCCATCCGTGTCTACGAGCGGGCGGGGTTCCGTCAGGGCGAATCGTACATGCACCGAACCAATGGGGGCGAGCACGCGTTCGTGCGCATGGAGCGGCCGGCATGATGTTGGACGCGCGCCCACTCCCAGCCCGGTTCGATACATTGAGTACCGGCTCCAGCCGTTTCTACTCCTGAATGACGCCGGGACCCCCAATTGGGGGTCCCGGCGTAACCGCTTCGCTGCGGGCTCAGAACGCTTTTCAGCTGGGCAATCCTCCTGGTCTGCGACAACCGCAGATGTTGTCGTGAGGACTGGTGAACGGAAAGTGCGCCCCGGGGAATGAGGTTTGGAGCGCTCTGCCGAATCTACTGGGCCGGCATCGTCTCGAAATCGAGCAGTTCAATGTAGCCGCCCGGGAACTCCTCGCGGACGAGGCCGACGCCGGGGCAGTAGTACTTCTGCTCTGTCGTTCCATCGAGCAGCTCGAGGTCCTCGGTCTGAATGCAGCCCGCGAAGGTGCCGTTAGCGGTGGTCACTGTTTGGTCGATGGCAATCACTTTGGATTGGGCTTCCGCGACGCCGGGAATCTGCTCCTGATCGAAGGTATTTCCGACCGTCGGAGCAGGCGGCATGAAGACTCCCGGCGGATTGCCGTTCGGCTCCGTGAGCCAGGCACCCTCATGGCCGACGACTCGCCCATCCTGGAGCTCGTTGACGCGCTCGCCGAGATAGTAGACCGTGCCATCCGGCGCTTGCGCGAAGTAATCCTCGGTGGTCTTTCCCAGCTCGCCGTTGTAGTAGTCATCAACCTTCACGACGGTTACTGACACGCCGGCCACCTGTTCCGACCGCGTCAGCACCCTCTCTTCAATCCGGAGCGCGATCGTCTCGCCAGTCTCGTCGATCTCCTCGCCGGTGAAGATCTTCACCGGGACCGAAGTAAGCGGAACAAGCGGGTGATCGACCGCGGGCGAAAGTTCATCCAGGCTGTGCGCTGGCATCCCCTCTAACGTAGCGGCACCACTGGAACCTGGAAGCGCGAACCCAACCGCAACCATGACGCTCATAAGACCCAGCCAAGACCGTTTCATGCCACCCTCCAAACTCTCTGGACGCTCGACAGGTCAATCCTGCCAATGCTCTTCCATCCTTCCATTCGCACATGACATTCAAATGAAGTTTCACTCGTTGGGATCGGATATCAGAGCCTGGGGCCGCTGCCAACGTCTGATGAGTCCTCGCGCGCACAAACTCCGCATACATACCTAGTTGGAATACGCATTCATACCGATGTGATGCGGACTCCATCGGCGCACTATGGCTGCGGTGTCGACAGGTGAGTACGCGGAGCTTCCGGAGGCCCGTCTGCTTCTGTCAAAAGGGCACCCCAGGGTTTGAGACAGGACTCTGCAAACGTAGAAAGGACCCTGTTAATGATGCGTTCGATTGTCGAATCGAGCTTGAAGCTGCGGCTCCTCGTCGTAGCAATCGCCGTGGGCGTGATGGTCCTCGGCATCGGGAAAATGCAACACATGCCGGTGGACGTCCTACCGGAGTTCATCCCGACAATCGTGGAGATCCAGACCGAAGCGCTCGGGCTCTCCGCGGCCGAAGTCGAGCAGATGATCACCGTCCCCATGGAGCAGGACCTGCTCAATGGGGTTGCCTGGCTGGCCGACATCCGGTCCGAGTCGGTTCCCGGGCTCTCCCGGATCCAGATGATCTTCGAACCGGGAACGGATCCCATGCGCGCGCGCCAGGTCGTGCAAGAACGACTCACCCAGGCGCATGCGCTGCCAAACGTGTCCAAAGCGCCGCAGATGATCGAGCCCCAGGCGTCGACGAGCCGGGTCATGATGGTCCGCATGTCCTCGCAGGAGCTCACCCCGATCGAGATGTCAGTGCTCGCGCGCTGGAACATCAAGCCGCATGTCTTGAGCGTGCCCGGTGTCTCGAACGTGGCCATCTTCGGCCAGCGCGAACGCCAGATCCAGGTCCAGGTGGACCCGGAGAAACTGCGCTCGCTCGGTGTTTCGCTGCTCGATGTCGTCGAGACTACCGGCAATGCCTTGTGGGTCTCGCCGCTGAGCTTCCTGGAAGCGTCGACGCCAGGCACCGGCGGGTTTATTGATACCCCGAATCAGCGGCTCACGGTGCAGCACATCTCGCCGTTGCAGACTGCCGAGGACCTGGCTCAGGTGCCGGTCGATGTTGGAAGTAGCGACGATGCGTCCGGCAGTCAGCAGCCATTGCGCCTCGGTGACGTGGCTACCGTGATCGAAGACCACCAGCCGCTCATCGGCGACGCCGTCGCGCCGGATGCCGCCAATGACCTCATGCTGGTCATCGAAAAAGTTCCCAACGCCAACACCCTCGAGGTGACGCAGAGCGTGGAAGACGCGCTGGCCGCGCTCGCTCCGGGTCTCTCCGGCGTCGAGTTCGACACAACCGTCTACCGGCCGGCCTCCTTCATCGAGATGGCGATGGGCAATCTCGCCCCGGCACTGCTCGCCGGTGGCGTGCTGGCCGTGCTCGCGCTCGGCGTGTTCTTTGTTGATTGGCGGACCGCTCTGATCGGAGCCGTTGCCATTCCGCTCTCATTAGTCGCGGCTGTGTTCGTACTCTACCTGCGCGGAATGACCTTCAATGCCATCCTCGTGGCTGGGCTCGTGGCTGCCCTCGGCGTCATCATCGACGATGTCGTCAGCGACGTCGACATGATCAAGCGGCGGCTGCGGGAGAACCAGGAGAACGGTAACGAGCGGTCGGCGGCCGGGGTCATCCTCGACGCAGTACAAGAGACGCGCGGTCCTGCCGTTTATGGGACCCTCATCGTCCTCCTGGCCCTGGTACCCGCCTTCCTGGTTGGCTTTGCGGGGGGTCTCCCCGGTGCGTTCTTCGCTCCGGTGGCTCTCTCCTACGGGCTCGCGCTCCTGGTCTCCTTCGTCGTCGCGCTGACCGTGACGCCGGTGTTGACCCTCGTTCTCTACGCCAAGTCCTCGCCTGAGCGTTCGGCATCGCCAATCGTGCGACGCGTGCAAGGCGTGTACTCCCGAACGTTGGCACCGATGGTCAACCGCCCACGATGGGGATTTGCCCTCGCCGGAGCGCTGTTGGCGGTCGGTCTCATGGTTGTCCCGTCCCTGGGGCAGTCGATGCTACCGGCGTTCCAGGATCGGGATCTGCTGATTCACTGGGAAGCTGCCCCTGGCACGTCTCTCCCCGAGATGAACCGGATCACGACCCTGGTTAGCCAGGAACTCGAGACGGTCCCCGGCGTGCGCAACGTCGGCGCTCACATCGGGCGCGCCATCACCTCGGATCAATCGTCCAGTGTCAACGCCGGCGAGGTCTGGGTCAGCCTGGACCCAGCAGCGAACTACACCGCGACCGTCGCCGCCGTGCGCGACGTGGTCGACGGCTATCCCGGGCTCACCCGGGACGTCATGACCTATCCCGAACAGCGAATTCGGGACGTCCTGACGGGGCAATCCGACGCCGTGGTCACTCGCCTCTACGGCAACGACTATGCGGTGCTCGGCGCCCAAGCGGAGAAGATCCGCGAGCGCATCGCGGGCATCGACGGCGTTGTCGACCCGCACGTGACCGCTCCGATTGACCAGCCGACGCTCGAGATCGAGGTTGACCTGGCCAAGGCCCAGGCGGCCGAGATCAAGCCGGGCGACGTCCGCCGGGCCGCGGCCGCGCTGCTCTCCGGTGTTGAAGTGGGCAACCTCTTCGACGAGCAGAAGGTTTTTGAGGTCGTGGTCTGGGGAGCGCCGGAAATTCGGCACAACCTCACCAGCATCAACAATCTTCTAATTGATACCCCCGCTGGCGACCATGTCCGACTCGGCGATGTCGCCAAGGTCGGCTTGGTGCCGAGCCCGGCCAACATCGAACACGACGCCGTCTCGCGCTATGTCGATATTGGAGCCGACGTGCAAGGTCGAGACGTCGCTGACGTCGCTGCCGAGATCGACCAGGTTCTGGCTGGGATGCAACTGCCGCGGGAGTACCACACCGAGCTGCTCGGCGGATACGAGCAGCAGCAGGCCGGCGAGCGGCAGCTCATTGGCTTCGCAATCGCGGCAGCCATCGTCATCTTCCTGCTGCTGCAGGCCGCGTTCAACAGCTGGACGCTGGCGGGGCTGACGTTCGTGTCACTGCCGCTGGCACTAGCCGGCGGACTGGTCGCGATCTTCGCCAACGGCGGCATGATCTCGCTCGGTGCGCTGGCGGGGTTCCTGGCGATCCTCGGCATCGCGACGCGCAACGCGATCGTGCAGATCAAGACCTACCAACGGCTGGCGCAGGAGACCGGTGAACCGGTCAGCCAGGCGCTGGTCATGCAAGGCGCGCGCGAGCGGCTGGCGCCGATCGTGGCGACGGCTCTGGCGACCGGCCTGGCGTTGACCCCCCTGGCCGTGATCGGTCCAGTGGCCGGCAACGAAATCCTTCATCCAATGGCCGTGGTGATCCTGGGCGGGTTGGTGACAGCCACCCTGGTCAACCTGCTGGTCATTCCCTCCCTCTACCTGCGGTTCGTGCCCGCCACGCAAGCGGAGACGGATCGCACGCCATGGACTGCCGGCCCGGCCGTCAGCCCGGTTTCGAACTGATGCATAGGCACGAATGTCTCAAAAGGAGCAACACAATGCGACGCACCAATCTCATTATCGTCGGAGCCGTCCTCGTTACCGGTATTGGCCTGGCGACGATAACCCAGGTCTCGGCCACCGTTGATGTGCCCGGGCACACTGAAGCGGCCATCATCGAGGAGATCACCGGCACTGACCTCTACCGCTTGACGCTCACGGAGCGAGCGGCCGAGCGGGTCGGGCTCGAAACGGCAGCAATCGCCGAGCAACAGGTGGGCGGGAAGATCCAAAAGACGATCCCGTACTCCGCGGTCATCTACGACGCGGATGGCGGCACCTGGGCCTACACGACCAGCGAGCACCTGGTGTTTGCACGCGATGAGATCGGCGTCGAGCGGATCGACGGCGACACCGCCTACCTCAGTGACGGCCCAGCCGCTGGCACCGAGGTGGTAACGGTCGGGGCAGCCGAGCTGGTCGGCCTGGAGCGATACAAGCACTAGCCGCGCAGTGAGGTCCCTGGCCCCACAGCCAGGGACCTCGCCGCCCGTCGTTCGGGAAACCCTTTCCCTCTTGCATTGACGAGGAGGTCCACGCCCATGATGCGTTGGATAGTCGGATCAAGCCTGAAGTTCAGATACCTCATGGTCGGTCTGGCGGTGGCGATGATGGTCTTCGGTGGCGGGCTTCTCCGCGCCATGCCGGTGGACGTCTTCCCCGAATTCGCCCCGCCGAAGGTGGAAGTTCAAACCTTGTGCATCGGCCTCTCAGCGGCCGATGTCGAAGCGCTGGTCACTGTCCCTATGGAACAGGCCCTCAACGGGTTGCCGGGACTCGATGTGATGCGCTCCAAATCGGTGCCCCAATACTCGTCGATCGTGATGCTCTTCGAGCCGGGCACAGACCTCATGACCGCCCGCCAGCGGGTGGCCGAGCGCATGCAGACTGCGATCCCGACGTTGCCCACCTGGGCGGCGCCGCCCGTCATGCTGCAGCCGTTGTCGTCGACGAGCCGGATCATGAAGATCGGTCTGTCATCGGACGAGTTGTCGATGATGGACATGTCGATGATCGCGTACTGGAAGATCCGGGCAAACCTGCTGCGCATCCCCGGGGTGGCGAACGTCGCTATCTGGGGTGAGCAGCTACAGATGATGCAGGTCCAGGCCGACCCCCAGCGCCTGAAGGCGAACGACGTGTCGCTCGACCAGGTGATGCAGGTCACCGCAGACTCGCTCGAGGCCGGGCTCCTCCAATACTCGGATGGAGCCGTGATCGGCACCGGCGGGTTCATCGACACGCCCAACCAGCGCCTCGGTATCCGCCACAAGCTCCCGATCGTCACCCCCGACGATCTGGCGCAGGTGGTCGTCGAGGACCGGGACGGGACGCCGCTTCGACTCGGCGACGTGGCCAACGTGGTCGAGGATCACCAGCCACTCCTGGGCGACGCCGTCATCAACGATGGTCCCGGGTTGATGCTCATCGTCGAGAAGCTACCCTGGGGCAACACGCTTGAGGTCTCGCGTCAGGTAGAGGCGGCGTTGGAGGAGATGAAGCCTGGTTTGCCCGGCTTGCAGATCGACTCCACCATCTTCCGCCCGGCCACCTTCATCGAGATGGCCATCGAGAACCTCACCATGGCGCTCTTCCTGGGCGTTCTGCTCGTGGTTCTGGTGCTCATCGCCTTCCTCTTCGAGTGGCGCACAGCACTGATCAGCGTGATCGCTATTCCGTTGTCGCTGGTCGCCGCTGGGATGGTGCTCTATTTACGCGGGGCCACCATCAACACGATGGTCTTAGCCGGGTTCGTCATCTCCGTCGGGGTGGTGGTCGACGACGCCATCATCGACATCGAGAACATCGTGCGCCGGCTGCGGCTGGCGCGGGAGGAAGGAAGCGACAAGTCGACGGCCTCGATCATCCTCGACGGCTCGTTGGAAGTGCGTAGCGCCATCGTCTACGCCACGCTGATCGACGCCGCGGCGTTGTTGCCGGTCTTCTTCCTCGGCGGGTTGTCCGGCGCGTTCTTCCAGCCGCTTGCCATCTCCTATGCGCTAGCAGTGCTGGCCTCAATGGTCGTGGCGCTGACCGTCACCCCCGCTTTGGCGCTGATCCTGTTGCGCAAGGCACCGCTCGCGCATCGCGTCTCGCCGCTGGTGCCGTGGCTGCAGCGGGGCTATGGCGGAGCGCTGGAGCGCATCGTACGCAAGCCTGGCTATGCATTCCTGACCGTCGCCGTCGTCGCGGTAATCGGTGTCGGGTCCTTCACGCAACTCGGCAACACGCTGCTCCCGGAATTCAAGGAGCGCGACTTTTTGATGCATTGGGTAACCGATCCCGCCACGTCGCACCCGGAGGAGGTGCGGATCACGACCCTCGCCAGTAAAGAGCTGCGTGCCATCCCCGGCGTGCGCAACTTCGGCGCCCACATCGGACAGGCCTTCCAGGGCGATGAGGTGTACGGCGTCTACTTCGGTGAGAACTGGATCAGCGTCGATCCATCCGTCGATTACGACAAAACGCGAGACGCGGTCCAGGAGGTTGTCGACGGCTACCCCGGTCTCAAACGGGATGTCCAGACCTACCTCAAGGAACGCATGAAGGAAGTTCTCACCGGCTCTGGCTATTCGATCGTGGTGCGCGTCTACGGTCCAGATCAGGAGGTGCTGAAAGCCAAGGCTGAAGAGATCCATCAGATCATGAGCGGCATCGACGGCGTCGTCGACGAGCACGTCAGCACGCAAATGGTCGACGTGCCGCAAGTCGAAATCGAAGTTGACCTGCCCGCGGCGCAGAAGTACGGCCTCAAGCCGGGTGACGTGCGGCGGGCGGCAGCCACCCTCATGGCCGGCGAAGAAGTGGGCGATATCTTCCGTGATGGCAAGGCCTACGACGTCGTCGTCTGGAGTGAGCCCGCAACGCGTCAGAGCGTGACCGACATTCGCGAACTGCTGCTCGACACGCCTGACGGCGGACACGTCCAGCTGGATGAGGTTGCCGATGTTCGGCTCGCTCCCTCGCCAAACGCGATCTCCCATGAGAATCTCTCGCGACGACTCGACGTCGAAGCCAATGTCCGTGACGGGGATCTCGGCGCGGTCGTCGGCGATGTCGAACGCGCGGTGCAGCAGGTCGAGTTTCCACGCGAATACCACGCCGAGGTGTTAGGCGAGTGGGCCGAGCGCCAGGCGGCGCAGGAAACGATGCGCAATATGGCGGTTCTCGCTGCCATCGCGGTCTTCTTCCTCCTGGTGGCGTCGTTCAGCGGCAACGTCGGATTGGCGGCGCTGATCTTCGTGACCCTGCCCTCGGCATTGGTCGGCGGCATCATCGCGACCCGGATCACCGATCCGGTCATCTCCCTCGGCTCGCTGGTCGGTTTCTTCACGGTCCTGGGCATCGCTGCCCGCAACGGAATCATGATGATCAGCCACTACCAGCACCTGGAGCGTGAGGAGGGCGAGGAGTTCGGCACCGGTCTCATCATCCGCGGGGCGAAGGAGCGGCTGGCGCCGATCCTGATGACGGCCCTGGCGACTGGGTTGGCGCTCGTGCCCCTGGTCTACAAGGGGAGCATTCCGGGTCATGAGATCGAGCACCCGATGGCGGTTGTCATCCTGGGCGGTCTGGTGACCTCGACGCTGCTCAACCTCTTTGTGGTCCCAGCTCTTTACCTGCGGTTTGGTAGAAGCAACGGAAACTTCTTCTCGAAATGGAAGAATCTCCGGTTCGCGCGCCTACGAACCTCGTAGGCTGACGCATAGCGCAGGCTCCGTTCCGGTGCTATGCGCCGGAACGGAGCCAAGCGACTCAGAAAGGAGAGTCGCCATGCAACATATCAGTAGCACGTCGGAGAGCAGTGGGCTTTGGGCCCACACCGGCCGGTCTGAGGCCAACCCGGCGCCAAACTGATTCCCGACCGCGGAGCTGGATCAGGAGTCGATTGCTCCTGATCCAGCTCCGCGTCTGACAACCCAGGCAAACGATCTCGAACCATGTTGTATCAGCCATCGCGAAGCGGCGGATCGAGGTGTCACCTTCACCGGGCAAAGGCAATGTTCAGCAAACATTGCCAAGTTGACCGGTGGAGGTATTTGCCATAAGCTGAGGCTCTCGCTCACGCAATTGATAATTCACCAGACGCGATCACCGAGGCGTCAGATGACCTCGCGACGAGCAGAGACCACACGAGTGCGCTGAGCCCATCCAGTTAATAAGAGGTTGTCGCCATGTCGAGAAGGAAGCCTGCTTGTTCAAATCTGGAGGCTGAGTAGCAGTCACAAGCGGTGATGGTCGCGGAACTGAGGAATCGCCATGGACGCGGACCCAGTACTCGAGATACGGCTGCTTGGACGGTTTGAAACCCGGGTCGGCACCCAGATCGTGCCGTCGACAGTCTGGCGGCAGCGCCGGGCCGCGGCTATTGTCAAACTCCTGGCTCTGGAACCCGGCCATCGGCTGCATCGCGAGCAACTCATTGACACACTTTGGCCCGATTTCGATCCTGTTAGTGCTGCCAATAACCTGCGCGGGGCGTTGCATCATGCCCGGCTCGGGCTGGAACAATCCGGTGCCCCGGCTGGAGTCTTCCTGGCGCGCGACGGAGATCAGCTCGTCCTCGGGCCGCAAGATCGACTCGCGGTTGATGTCGATGCCTTTACCGAGGCCGCCAGTCGCGCCTGGCATAGTGCCGATCCGGCCATCGCCAAACATGCCTCCGAACTCTATGGCGGTGACCTCTTGCCGGACGATCCATATGAAGAGTGGGCCGCCGCGCGGCGCGAGGGTCTTCGCTCGAGCTATCTCACGGTACTGACCCGGCTGGCCGGGTTGCATGAGGAGCGGGGAGAACGTCCTCATGCCATCGCCGTTCACGAACGCATCCTGCGCACCGACCCGCTCGATGAGGCGGCGCACGCGGGACTCATGCGACTACATGCCCAGATGGGCAATCCTCAGCTCGCCCTGGCGCACTATGCACGGCTAGAGTCACTCCTCGATCGCGAACTGGGAGTTGCCCCCGACCCGGCGACCCAGGCGCTCGCGGCGGCGATCCGAGCGGGTCGGATAACAGCAGTCCCGGCTCCCTCACCCCCAGTATCGGCGCCACAACCTCAGGTCAGCGCGGCCATTGCGCCAGGTGCTCGGCTTCCGGCCCCGGTCGATGCCCTCGTCGGACGCGAACGAGAAATGGCCGAGCTCGATCGGCTGCTGGCCGCGGCCCGCTTGGTGACCCTCACCGGCCCGGGGGGCATTGGCAAGACCCGGTTGTCGCAGGAGGTAGCTCGGGCGTCCAGTGCGCGGTTCCCGGATGGGGTGGCCTTCGTCGATCTGGCGCCGCTGCCCGATCCATCCTTCGTGCTGCCGACCATCGCTCGGGCGCTTGGTGTTGACGAGACCGGCGACCGGCCGATCCATGAGCTCGTCCTGGGCATCGTCGGCGAGCGGCGTCTGCTCCTGGTGCTCGACAATTTCGAACACCTGACCGCGGCCGCGCCAGATCTGGCCGTCATTCTGGCCAACTGCACGCGGGTGACAGTGCTGGCCACGAGCCGGTTGCGATTACGACTACGGGGCGAGCAGGAGTATCCCGTCCTGCCCCTGGCGCTGCCTGAGAGCACAGCCAATCGTGATAAAGCAACCCTCTCCCAGCTGTCGCAGGTGGCGGCAATCGAATTGTTCGCGAGCCGCGCGATGGACGCACGTCCCGGCTTCGCCTTGACGGATCAGAATATCGATACCGTCGTGGCCATCTGCCGGCGGCTCGACGGGTTGCCGCTGGCCATCGAGCTGGCAGCGGCGCAAGTACGGGTGCTGGCTCCGGCTCAATTGCTGCAACGATTGGCGCGCCTTCTCGATGCGCTCGGCACTGCCGCCCAGG
Source organism: uncultured Chloroflexia bacterium (assembly GCA_963724295.1). Classification (GTDB taxonomy): domain Bacteria; phylum Chloroflexota; class Chloroflexia; order Thermomicrobiales; family UBA6265; genus JACCXM01. The sequence continues at coordinate 231,529 of CAVRUC010000002.1, forward strand.
ATGTCCCGGCTCGGCAGCGAACATTGCGTAACGCGATCGCCTGGAGCCACGATCTGCTCACGCGGCAGGAGCAAGTCTTCTTCCGTCGGCTCGGCATCTTTGTCGGTGGGTGGTCACTGGACGGGGCGGAGGCGATCGCGAGCATCACCGGCGACACGAGCATGATCGACACCGTGGGAACGCTGGCCGGCCTGATCGACCACAGCCTGGTCGAAGCGAGACAAGGTCCTGACGATGCCGAGCTGCGCTACTCCATGCTGGAGACCATCCGGCAGTTCGCGGTGGAGCAGCTGGACATAAGTGACGAAGCGATGTCAGTGCGGACCGCATTTGAGCGGTTTCTCATCGATCTTGCGACGAGGGCCGAGACTGGGCTTCGGGGAGCAGAGCAGGCCTACTGGCTCGATCGGTTGGAGACCGAGCACGACAACTTCCGAGCTGCCCTAGGGGCTGCGCTCGACAGCGGCAATGGCGATGTCGCACTCCAGCTCGCCTCAAGGCTCTGGGTGTTCTGGTGGACACGTGGCTTTCCGGCGGAGGGACGCTCCTGGCTGCAACGTACCCTTGACATCGCCTCTGACAGTGATTTGACGGCTCGCGCCGCCGCGGAATACGGACTGGGCAGGCACTCGATCATCCTCGGGAACTACGAGGCGGCCAGCCAGCACTTGGAGGTAAGCCTGGCTCTCAGGCGGACGTTGGGGGATGCCGCGGGTCAGGCCGCGACGCTGAACGAGTTGGCGCTCGTTGCGGTGAATCGAGGCGAGCTTGGCCAGGCGGGTACGCTCGGCCAGGAAGCATTACACATCGCGAGCGCGGCCGACGATTTGCGCGGTATTGGCACCGCGTTGCGCAATTTGGGAATGGTTGCACGCGAGCAGGGTGACTACACACGCGCTGCCGAGCTCTACGGTCAATCCTTGACAATCTGGCGCCAGCTCAATGACCCGAGGTGGATAGCAATCGTCGCCAGTTCGCTCGGCATCACGCACCGGTATGAAGGCAACACACAGCAAGCGCTCGCCATGCTTGGTGAGAGCCAAGACCTGTTCTCGCGACTGGGTGATCGCTACATGCTCGGTGTCGTGGCCCACAATCTGGGACATCTCGGGCTGGCCGACGATGAGCTCGATCGGGCGCTCGCGCATTACCTGGATGCCCTCGAACACTTCACGGCAGTCGGGGCGCCGGAAGCTACTGTCGAGTCGATCGAGTGGGTTGCCGTAGCGTTGGCCGGCAAACGGCTCGCGGTTCCGGCCTTGCGGCTCCTTGGAGCCGCGACGGCTGCCCGCGAATCGCTTGCGCTCCCACCTCCGACGGAGGCAGATCGACGGCTCGTTGCTGCGGGACTAGAGCACGCGATTCAGGAGGCCGGGAGCGGTGGACAGGGTGCATTTGCCGCGGGACGCGCGCTCTCCTTGGATCAGGCACGGGATGAGGCGATTAGCTTGGCAAATGAGGCGCTAGAGACGTCAAGTCAGCCTGTGACCCGTTGCTGAGCAAGGAGCCTCAGTGGCACCCGCTTGGTGGGTTGAAAAATGCCCAGGCCATCCCGACCGGCGCAGAATCAGACGATGCGGGATCACCTTGAACAAACTCTACGCCCTCAGTCGAGGCCACACGAGGCGCTTCCTCGTACGACCTGACCCAGGAGAATTCCTGATCATTCTGTATTTGGGGATAGATCAGCAAGGATCCTTCCTGGCCCTCGATCAGGCACCAGAGACAGTAATTCCCGGCGGGAGCTAGCACCCTGAACCCCTCTTCGAGCAGAACGGCGACCCGCGACGATTCTTCCATGTCCGGGGGAGGCGTGACTGTGCACAGGTCCGTACAAGGCCGGCCGTTCTCGTCAGGGACAAAGGCACCCTCTCGCACGGTGTATGTCAACCCTGGATCTGGCGGATCAGCCCAATTTCCTCTGACATCCATGAGGGAGATGTTCGTACCCTCTGGAGGATCGACGGTGAACGACGGCGACTCCGGCAATACATTGAGGACAAACGATCCCGACTCGACTATCACGACCATAAACTCAGCACCTTTGATTTCGGGAACTTGGGGACGGTACTGAGTAACATTTTCGTCGAACGTAAAGGGGACCCGAAATCCACTTCGCAACCGGGTGCTGACGCTCCTCTGCTGACTGACGTCTTGGCGATCCAGGCCAATGCCGACCAAGAACTCGTCGAGCGGTGCAGGGTCGTCAATCGCTTCAGGGGCGCCGACACCATTCCAGTAGGCGAGCTCCTGTTCTTGGCCCGAAGCTAGGAAACCCCCAAGTGGCGAGAAACTGATCAATGCAACGATGACGAGGATGAACAGTCGTCGCATCGCGAAGTCCTTTCAGCGAGCCTGCGGCACTCCAAACGGGATAAGTACAGAGTGATCCCTCGTTCTTGTTGTACTCAGTGTCTGTAGCATAGCGGTGATAGATCGCAATAGCAATACGTTTCACCACTGCGCCGAAGCGCAATCGCCGCTTGCCTCCCTCGTGTCTCGGAGGAAAAAGCGCGCTTCCAGGCTGATGGCGGCCGGTCCCTCGCCGACGAACCGCACCCGGGCTGACTTCCGAAACGGGATGCCGCGGCTCGCGGGACTCCTCAAGGTGGCGCTGCTGGTAGCGCCGACCATACGAAGACCGCATCAAACTCCGTACAAATCTACGCAGTTCTACTGATGGCGCCAGAAGCGCTGGGCCGCACTATAGATGCACGCCAGATGGTCTGGCGCTGGAGCCCGATAGAGACCGCACCAGGTGCGGTGCGCCGATTAAAAGGAGCCTAGCTTCGATCTCTCTAGATTCCCCAACTGGGCTCGGTGAGTCCAGCCGCTCACCAGGCTCATGCTGTTTCGCCACGTCACCATCCCTGACGTGGCCCCCTCCCTCCCAGGCAGGGTCACCCGTTACGGGTGACCCTGCCCCCTCCAAGGGTGGAGCAGGACACGATCGGTAGGACGCGCGTAGTCGTCCGTTCGGGATAGCTGGGGAGATCTTAGTCACCGGCAGGGAAACGCAATGGACACGACGATCACGGTTATCTGCGCTGCTTTGTTCATCTGGATCGGGCTGGGACGTGCTACGACGCCCAGGGAAATCCGGGGTTGGTCAACGAAACCTCCAGAAATGCCATAGATCGTTCCATCGAAAGCCCTGGGTGCCAGGAGCCGAACTCTCACGCAAGTCTCAGGAGTCATCGACCCGGTTTCTAGCCAATTATGAAGCTCGGCTCGCTTCCAACTTTCCGCGTCAGGTTGGAATGGACGATCTACTCCTCGTAAACGAAAGGTAGCCGCAAATGCGTCTGCTGCTGGTTGAAGATGAAAAGCGGCTCGCAACATTACTGCACAAGGGGCTAACTGAGGAAGGGCATGCAGTCGATCTCACTGGCAGCGGCGAGGACGGGCTCGATTGGGTGTCTGTTGGCAAGTATGACGCGATTGTTCTCGACGTCATGCTTCCCGGTATCGATGGACTCGAGGTCTGCCGTCGACTGCGCCGGAAGGCAGTCCACACGCCGGTCTTGCTTCTGACCGCGCGTGACGCAATTGCCGATCGGGTGCAAGGTCTGGACGCTGGTGCCGATGATTACCTGGTGAAGCCCTTTGCTTTCGTTGAGCTGGCCGCCCGTCTTCGGGCGTTGGACCGGCGGCCCACCGATACCCTGCCAACGGTTCTTCGGGTCGGAAACGTCACACTCGATCCAGCGACGCGCAAGGTCTGGCACGGCGATGACGAGATTCAGCTTCCGAACAAAGAGTTTCGGATTCTCGAATACATGCTGCGGCAACCCGGACGCGTCTTGACTCGGGCCATGATTGCCGAGCACGTGTGGGATTATGACTTCCCCAATGTCACCAACGTGATCGACGTCCACATTCGCCAGCTCCGCCTCAAACTCGCAGATCCCTATCCAGGGACGCTCATTCAAACGGTCCGTGGCGCTGGCTATCGGGTCCGCGCCGACCCGTGATTACCCGTCGGCTTCCGATCCGTTGGCGTCTGACACTCTGGCATGCGGTGCTTCTGGCAGTCGCGATGGCACTCTTCAGTGGAACGCTCTACGTCTTCCTGCGTCAGCAACTCTACGACAGCCTGGATGAGCAGCTGCTCGAGCAGGCAGCGGCCGTCCTCGCGGCCGTGCAGTTCGACGATGGCCGCCCCCGGCTCAAGGCCACAACCGTCGATGGTGCCGACGGCGAGTACTTTTTGCGCCTGCTCGACACCGAGAGTCGGACCATCCGCGATAGTGGCGATTCCCACGCGGGCATGCCGGTCGATGACGACGTCGTGGGGTCAGTTCTGGCTGGGGAAACCGCCTACAGTACCGGGCTCGACGACGCAGGCGAGACGATCCGGATGATCTCCCTTCCGGTTCGCGCGGAAGAAGCTGACGGCGCCGCGGTCGGTGTTCTTCAGATCGGCCTCGACCGCGACGAACTCGACGAGCCCCTTGCCGGATTACTTCATGCCCTGGCACTTGCTGGTCCGTTCACGCTCCTCTTCTCCGCGATTGGTGGTTATCTGCTCGCCGGCCGCGCCCTGGCTCCGGTGAGCACCGTCACCGATCTTGCCGAGCGGATCGACCCGCGCGATTTGGGCGCTCGGCTCAATCTGGACTTGCCGAATGACGAGCTCGGTCGGTTGGCACGGACGTTTGACGACATGCTCGCTCGTATTGATGACGCCTTCGAGCGGCAGCGGCGCTTTACTGGTGATGCCGCCCACGAGTTGCGGACACCCCTCAGTTTGATGCGCAGCCAGGTCGACATCGCCCTGGCTCGGCCCCGGTCGGTCGCGTTTTACCAGGATGCGCTGCAGAGGTTGGATGGCGATATCGACCGCATGAGCGGTCTCGTTTCCACCTTGCTGACTCTCGCCCGTGCCGATGCGGGGCAGCTAGCACTCGATCGTGTGCCTTTCGACGTTGCTGACACAGTCGAACTGGTAGTGGAGCAGTACACCCCGATTACCGCCGAGGCGAGCATCGCCCTGCGAAGCGAGCCGGCAACCGCCCCACTTGTCGCCGATGAAGACCTGCTTGTGCAAGTCTTGGTCAACCTCATCGATAACGCGCTGTCTCACACCCCAGCCGGAGGCGTGGTGACCGTAGGCTGCGGGATGGGCAATGATCACATCCGTCTTTGGGTAGTCGACACCGGCGAGGGCATTGCGCCGGAGCATCAGGATCGGGTATTCGATCGGTTCTATCGGGTCGATGCCGGCAGGACCCGTGAACGAGGCGGGACTGGACTCGGACTGGCGATCTGCCGGGCAATCGTCGAGGCACTTGGCGGGAGCATCTCGCTAGCGAGCGTGCCTGATCGAGGGACACGCGTTGATGTCCTGCTGCCCAAAGGATCATGACGACCGGAGGTGCCGGCGATTCAAACCCAGGCTTGTCGAGCGGAACCAGTCTCGCCCGCGTCGATACAGGCGAGACTGGTCCGGCCGGTCAGCGGGTCGGTCAACCGGTCAGAAGCACGCTCTCAGTTAGCTTTCTCCTCTCCGCTCTCATCGTCATCATCGTGATTGTCTTCATCCTCGTCGCCATTGGCGTTCTGATTGCCGCCCTCATCATCATCTTCGTCTTGGTCGTCGTCTTGTTCACCGTCCTGCTCCTCAGTCCGGATGACCTCACCACTGGTGGCATCGACGTCAACTTCGATTCCGGAGTCCAGGGTCACACTGTAGGCAAGCACGCCGTTTTGGCCGCCAAGCTCCACGTCTATGACAGCGGCGTCGGTATACCCCTCGAGCGCAATTTCCTGGGCTCGTATCAAATCGATGCTGGGCTCTAGGAGTGGCGTCCCCACGACCGACTTGCCGTTGTCCTCATCAGCCGTCTGCGCCGCGGCCCGCGCCGGCGGTGTCGCGTCCTGCGCACTGGCCAACGGACCTGTCCCCAGCATTCCACTGAGCACCATCGTTCCAATTCCAAGACAACTGAACCAACGTTGCAGCCGCATGCGAGCTCTTCCTTTCGCGCTTGCTCCGTAGCCCGGAACTTGTAATCGCTTGGTCGTCCGACGACGGACAACTACACTCAGCATCGGCACTACAAATGAAATTCCGATGAGGCTGCGGAAACAGGGGAGCCCGTGGCAGCACGACACGAGCGCTCCAGATACGAGGTTCGATATCGGGTGAAGTCGCGTTGTCTGAGGCCTTTAGGGTCGTTGGTCATTACAGAATCGGGCCTCTCAACAGCCGTAGGTAACACGTTCGTTCGGAGGCTTCACCCGGTGGGCGTCGGGTAGAGTTGTGCAATTGCGATCCGATCGCTACCCGGAGCTCCTCGATGACCCACCCGCTGCTCGACCGACTCGCCGCTGGACCGATCCTCGCCGACGGCGCGATCGGCACCATGCTCTATGCCGCCGGGGCGTCCCTCGATGAGTCGTTCGACGCGCTCAATCTCGCTCGGCCTGATCTTGTCCTCGACACGCATCGCGCCTACCTCGACGCCGGGGCGGACCTTTTGGAGACGAACTCCTTCGGAGCCAATCGCTTCAAATTGGAGGCGTTCGGACTCGCCGACCGGGTGCGCGAGATCAACAAGAAGGCAGTGCGTCTGGCGCGCGAAGCGCGTGAGATCACTGGTCGCCCGGTGCTGGTGGCGGGCTCGGTCGGTCCGACCGGGCGCACCCTGGCGCCCTTCGGCGTCGTCTCCCCGGAGGCGGTGCGGGCGGCGTTTCGCGAGCAGATCGAGGCGTTGCTCGAGGGGGGCGTCGACCTTCTCGTCCTGGAGACAATCGGCAGCCTGGACGAGATGACAGAGGCGGTCGGCGCCGCGCGCGAGACGTGCGATCTGCCGATCGTCGCCTCGATGACCTTCGCCGAAGACGGCCGCACTATCGGCGGCAACTCGCCGCGGGAGGTCGCGGCGCAACTCTACGGACTGGGTGTTGACGCCATCGGGGCCAACTGCTCCGTCGGACCGCAGCGGCTCCTGCCGGTCGTCGAGGCGCTGGTCCGGCACCTGGGCGAGCAAGATGGAGCGGTGCCAGCGGTTTCCTGCATGCCCAACGCCGGCTGGCCCGCCCATGTCGCCGGGCGCGTTATCTACCCGTCCTCACCGGAATACTTCGCGGGCTTCGCCCGGCGTGCCGCTGAAGCCGGGGTGCGCATTATCGGTGGCTGCTGCGGCACCACCCCGCTGCACACGGCGGCCATGCGCGAAGCCCTCGACGCCTGGATAGCCGAACGCGGCGATGAGTCGACCTCGCCGTCCCGACTCGCGACGCCGCATGCCGGCCGTCGCACTCGCATCCTGGCCGCGCCGGAGCTCGATCTGGTCGCGGCCGACGGCCCAACCCGCCTGCGCCAGAAGCTGGATCGCGGCGAATTCGTGGTCAGTGTCGAGATCGATCCGCCAAAGGGACTCAACCCGACCAAGGCGCTCGATGGCGCTTGCCTGTTACAGGAAGCGGGTGTCGATTTCATCAACGTCGCCGACTCGCCGATGGCCCGCGTGCGCATGAGCGCCCTGACCATGTGCTATCTCATTCAGCACCGCACCGGGGTGGAGACGATCCTGCACTTCACCACCCGCGATCGTTCGCTGATGGGGCTGCAGTCCGAATTGCTGGGCGCGCACGCGGTCGGTGTGCGCAACATCATCGCTCTGACTGGAGACCCGCCGAGCCTCGGCGACTACCCCGATTCCTCGGCGGTCTACGACGTGGACTCGATCGGGCTGATCCGGATCCTGGAACGGCTCAACAGCGGCGCCGACTCGGCCGGGGCGTCGATCGGGCGACCAGCCGCGTTCACCATCGCCTGCGCCGTCGACCCCACGCGGGCCGACCTCGAGCACGAAGCGGGGCGCCTGCGGGCGAAGCTGGAAGCGGGCGCGCACGTCGTGATGACGCAGCCGATCTACGACCCGGCCTCATGGAGTCGTTTCCTGGACGCCTACGGCGTCGAGCGACTGCCGGTACCTGTCCTGGCCGGCATCCTGCCGCTGCAAAGCAGCAAGCATGCCGAGTTCCTGCATAATGAGGTGCCGGGCATCACGCTGAGCGATGAGGCGCGGCAGCGGATGCGCCTGGCGGGGCCGGACGGCCGTCGCGAAGGCGTCAAAATGGCCCAGGAGCTGCTGCAAGAGCTTCGTCCGCTCGTGCAGGGGGTCTACCTGATGCCGTCCTTTGGCCGCTATGAGGTCGCCGCCGAGGTGCTCGACGTCCTGGACCGGGAGCCGGTGGCCCGATAGGCTATCCGCCTTGCGCCGAGGCGCCCGCGCCGGGAGGGTCCGGATACGGGCGTCTCGTGGACCGCGACCGGAGGGGACCGATCGCGCTAGAACATTCGGTTACGAAGCGATGCGCTGCTCGCGCACGAGCACGTCTTCGCCGGTTTCGACCTCGATACCCGGACCGGCCAGCTCACGAGCGACCATGCGCCGCTTCTCGATCGCGTCGCGTGGCACCAGCGGGCGTCCCGCCTCATCGGGGATCATCGCGATCGCGCCGTCGGTCGTCCAACCGGCGACGATCGCCGGGGCAACCTCGAGTCGATCCGCGGCGTCCGCGATGCTCATCAGCCCGTCGTCACCGTAGGTAACGCGCGCGGCGCGGGCGATCATCTTGCCGATGGCCGAACGCCAGAACCAGCCGGGAATGACCATCCCCTCGGCTGCGAGCGGACGGAGCAGCAGATCTGTGACGCGTCCGACCGTCTCCTGCACGTGGTCGCGGCTGACGTCGCCATATCCGGCCACGGCCAGCAGCCGCAGATCCTGCCCGAGCGGGCTTTGCCGCAGCTCGGCGAGACTCGGCGAAAACGAGCGCTTTCCAATCGCCGCGCCGACGGCGCGATGATGGTCAGCAACGAGCCGGAGAACGCTATCGATAACGTCCTCATCGTCCCAGGACTCGTCGAGTTCCGCGAACGCCCGGGGCCTCGTCCACGGAGATAACCTGGGTGGTAAAGATTGTCGCGAACTCGCGCATGTCAAACTCCTCGACCGGTGTACGTGCACCCGGGGCAGAAGGCGGGTTTCTTCCCGTTAGCAAGTCCTGTGCCTGATGGTCACAAGTCTCATCCAATTGTACGTACAGTGTCAACATTCGGTTTCACTACAGGCACTGGATAGAGGGTTCACACGGGGAAAGAATAAAGGAGTTTTTGCCGCGAAAGTCAAAACAGCGTTATTGAACGAGGTCCGCACCCCATCAGATCGTGTTTTCCAAGATCGCAAATTGATTGCGCCGCTTCAGAATGTTCTACGAGAGCGGGGCGCTGCGCTGAGGGGGAGCCGGCTTCGCCTCAGGGGGAGCCGGCGGTTTCACCGCCTTAGGGGGTGGCGTCCGCTGCGCGGACTCAGGGGGTGAAGGGTCACGAAACGGAACACCGTCGGTCTTCTTCCCCCCTGAGCCGGAAGGCGACTCCCCCTGAGGGAGCGCAGCGACCGGCTCCCCCTGAAGCCGCGCAAGCGGCTGCCACCCCCTGAGCCGCAGCGACTCCCCCTACATCTCGTCCGGTGCCGCAATCCCCAGCAGCGCCAGACCGTTAGCCAGCGTGCGACGCGTGGCCGCGGTTAACGCCAGGCGAGCGGTCCGCGTCGGCTCCGGAGAGGTCAGTACCGGGCAAGCGTGATAGAAGTCGTTGAAACGCTTCGCCAGGTCATAGACGTACGAGGCGATCAGGAGCGGGCGGTACTCCGCGGCGGCGCGCTGAATTTCTTCGGGCAACGACGCGATCCCCTGCAGCAGCCCGAGCTCCTCCGCCTGCAGTTCCCCGAAATCGAGCCCTTCCAGCCGGGCCAGAAGCGTCTCCTCCGTTTCCCCGGCATGCTCCAGGATGCGGCAGGCCCGCGCATGCGCGTACTGGATGTAGGGCGCCGAGTGGCCGTCGAAGGAGAGCGCCTCCTCCAGATCGAACAGGACGACCTTGCTGTTGTCGCGCGCCAGCATCGCGTACTTCAGCGAGCCGAGCGCCACCTCCCAGGCCACCTGGTCTTTTCGTTCAGGCGCAAGTTCCCAATTCTTCTCCTCGATCGTCTCGCGCGCCCGCGCTAGCACAGCGTCGCGCACATCGTCGTAGATGGGAACGTTCCCCTTGCGGGAGGAGATGACTCCTTCGGGCAAGACGACCATCTCATATCCGAGATGGAAGGCCTGGCGTGCCTGCTCGAAGCCCCATAGCTCGAGGATCTTGAATATCTGCTGGAAATAAAGCGACTGGCGGGTGTCGACCACCCAGATGGCGCGGTCCACCCCGTACTCTTCGAATTTTCGCCTGGTGAGTGCCAGATCCTTGGTGGAGTAAAGCGAGCTGCCGTCGGAGCGCAGCACCGGCATGGTGCGATAGGTCGGCTCCGTCAGCCCGAGCTTGTCGTCGATCTTGACCACGGGCAGACCCTCGGAGATTTCCGCAATGCCGCGCTCCAGAAGATCCTCCACCATCCGCTTGCCTTCGTCCTCGACCTCGCTTTCGAAGAACCAGACGTCAAACGTCGCGCCCAGCTCGGCAAAGATGCGGCGGAAATCGGCCATGCTCCAGTCCCGCGTGGTCTGCCACAGCGCGACGAACTCCGGCTCCTGAGATTCCCAGCGAGCGAACGTCTCTCGTACTTCATCGCGCCAGCCAGGAGCCGCCGCCCACCACTCATCCATGTGCTCGGCGAGTGATTCCCACCGCGCCAGCCGCTTTTCGGGGGTCATGGTCGGTTCCGGTTCCCCCTCGACGGGAACATACGGCCTTGGCGCCTCGACTTCGGACCGAAGCTGATCGCCGACGATCGGCCAGAACTGGGGGATGACGTCGTCCTGGCGCAGCAGCTCGTCCTTGATGGGCTGCGCGTGGACGATGCGCCCCAGCAGGTACGCGATATCCTCACCGTCGGCGTTTTTGCGCCAGAGGTACTTCAGCATGCGGTCGATCGTGTCGACGAACTGCTGATCTTCCCGCGCCAGCAGTTGCAGAAAATCGAGCACGTCCTTGCGGAAGTTCAGCCGCGCGTCCGACTCGGCGTAGACCTCCCCCAACCAGCGGCCGCGGTCTTCCAGGCTGGCTGGCTCTTCGCCACGATGGAACCGCTCGTAGCACCAGAGGCATTTCACCACGTGCATGCCGATATCGCCGATGTAGTTGGCGTCCTTCACGTCGTACCCGGCGGCGCGCAGGATATTGCTGACCGCGACGCCGAGCACCGAGTTCCGCAGGTGGCCGACGTGGAAGGCCTTGTGCGTATTCGGTTGGGAGTGCTCGACCATCACGGTCTCGGCGATTGGCGCCCCCTGCCCGTACTCCGGTCCGCGCTTCAGCACCTCGCCGATGAGCGCGGCGGCGACGGCATTGCTGTTGAAGGCGATGTTCACGTAGCCATTGACGGCCTCGACCGAGGCGAACAGGGGATTGTCGGTGGCGGCAACTCGTGCCGCGATCTGCTCGGCCAGCACCGGAACCCGCTCGCGCACAGCGCCGGCGGCGAGCGCTTTTGCTTCCTTCTTGGAGAGCCCCGCCAGTTGCCCGCTCGCCTCCAGCTCCCTGGTGACGGCCTCGTTGGCCAAGCCGTAGGCCGCGGACGTCGCCAGCCCCCAGGTTCCTTCGAACGGAAGCGGCCGCAGGTCGACCGAGCGTGGAGCAAACCCAAGATCGGCCAGCGCCGCCGCGATCGCCTCCCCGGCCTCCCGCTCGCCGCGCGCGATGACCCCGCCCCGGCCGTTGGCGGGAGCGGAGCTGGCTGCCGCGGAGGATGAGACATCGGCGGCAGGCGCTGAATTGGCGATCGGCGGCCCGTGGGGAGTCGGTCATTCATACCCTCTGCCCGGCGCGAAGCCGGTCTGTCTGTTTTGGAAACTTGCGAGCACAAACATTGCGGTGACGGGAATCACCGGCGTCGATAGTACCCGCGTATGCTAATGATAGGAACTGGCGCGGATTTCCGGCCAATGCGACCTGACCCTGGTCGCATGGTTCCAGCGCGAATTAGCACATTTCCCTGACGGCATCCGAGAGATCGCGGCGAGCGATTGCACCCGCCTCGTCACGTCGCAACCCATTACTGAGAAAGGCCATCGACAGCCCGAGGTCCGTATCCCCCCAGCAGATGGAGGAGCCGAACCCACCGTGCCAGAACGTGCTGACCGTGCTCGTCGCGCCGGGCCAGTGCCGACGTGGATCAGCAAGCCCTCCGAGCTCGAACCCGAGACCACGCCGGACCGGCACGTCAAAGGTCGCGTCGATCTCGCCATCGACCTCGACGGCGAGCATGCGCGAGACGGTCTCCGCCCGCAGGATGCGCACCCCATCGAGCGCGCCACCGGCCGCCAGCACGGCGTAGAAGCGGGCCATGTCGCGCGCGGTCGAGACGCCGCTGGCACCCGGCACCACCATCCGGTGAAGCGCGATCCGGCTCATGTGTCGCAATCCGTCCAGACCCCAATCATCGGTGCCATCCGTCGCATGCAGCTTCGTGACCCGGTGCTCGAGCGGGGTAGGGAGACCGACGAACGTGTCCGTCAGGTTCAACGGCCCGGTGATCTCCTCGCGCAGATAGTGCGGGTACGACCGGCCGTCCAGGCGGCGCAGCAGCTCGGCGCAGACCCAGTGCTGCGTCAGAAAGTGGTAGCCGCTGACAGTACCCGGCTCATGCTCGATTGGCATGGCTGCCACCACTTCTAACACCGCCTCCCGCTCCCCCCATCTATCTGGCGTCAATTCCGCCGGGGTCGTCGGGAAGCCGCCGCGGTGGGAAAGGACGTGACGGACCAGCACACGGTCTTTTCCGTTTTGACCGAACGCCGGCCAATAGGTGGCCACCGGCTCGTCGAGCTCCAGGTGGCCGCGTTCGACCTGCTGCCACAGTGCGACCGAAGCAAAGGGTTTGGTTCCCGAGAAGAGCGGGAAGAGCGTTTCCGCATCGACCAGTTCGCCACGCTGCGTGTCGGCGTAGCCTCCGACGAGATCCAGAACCAGTTGCTCCCGGTGATAGACGGCCAGGGTCGCTCCTGGATAGAGCCGCAACGGGCTGAGTTGTGCCCGGAAGTGCCGCTCAACTTCGCACAGCACTCCTGGATCGGTGCTGTCGTTCAGCGCAGAGTTCGTACTCGCCACGGCGACCATTGCCGGCTCCTCTCAGACGAGAACAGGGTCCACACAGGCGGCCCGCTCCCGCTCGACCAGGACACGGCGCAGAATCTTGCCGGAGGCCGATTTCGGGATCTGGTCGATGAACTCCAGGCGACGCACCTTCTTGTAGGAAGCGACCTGCCTCGCGACGTAGGTCATCAACTCGTCTGGCGTTGCCGCTTGGCGGAGGACGACGAACGCCTTGGGAACCTCGCCAGCGCCCTCGTCCGGGCTGGGGATGACGGCGGCGTCGGCCACTGCCGGGTGGGAGAGCAGGACCGCTTCCAGCTCGGCGGGGGCGACCTGGAATCCCTTGTACTTGATCAGCTCCTTGAGGCGGTCGACGACGAAGAAATTGCCGCCAGCGTCAGCGCAGGCCAAATCCCCTGTATGTAACCAGCCGTCGTCGTCGAGCATGGCGGCGGTCGCCTCCGGCCGATTGAGATAACCCCGCATCACCTGTGGGCCGCGGATCCACAGCTCGCCGCGTTCATCGCCCCCAACCTCGGTCCCGCTTTCCGGGTCGACGATCCTGGCCTCCGTGTTCGGCAGCAGTTGTCCCACCGCTCCAGGGACCACTCGTTCCGGATCGGCCGGACTCAAGTGCGTCACAGGGCTGGCTTCTGTCAGCCCGTAGCCCTGCTTGACCTGGCATCCGATGCGCTCCCGGCACGCCCGCTCCACCTCCGCGCTGAGCGGTGCTCCTCCGGACACGACGATACGCAGCCGCGAGAGGTCGTAGTCGGCAACGATCGACTCCTTGGCGAGGGCCAGGATGATTGGCGGGGCGAGCGGGGCAAACGTTACGGCAGACGATTCCAGGGTCTGCAAGAACGATGCGAGCTCGTACCGGGGCGGGATGACCAGGGTGGCGCCAACGGCGAGGCCGATATTCAGCAGCACGGTCATGCCGTAGATGTGAAAGAAGGGGATGACGGCGATGATCGTGTCAGTCTCAGAGACCAGGCAGCATGCAGCCACCTGAGCGACATTGGCGACCAGGTTGCGGTGAGTCAGCATGACGCCCTTGGGCAGTCCCGTTGTTCCGCTGGAATACGGGAGCGCCACAAGTTCATTCGCCGGATCGATCGCAATGGTGGGTGGAACGCCATTGCTATGGATCGACGCGAACGAAGCGGCTCCGGCGTCGTCATCAACGACGAGTACCTCCGACACTCCAGCCCGTCCAGCCGCGTTGCTCGCCTTGTGCAGTAGCTCAGATGTCGTCAGCAGCGACTTCGCGCCGGCATCGGTGAGCTGGCGCGCGAGCTCGTCGGCCGTGTAGGCCGGGTTGATGGTGGTGACGATGCCGCCGCAGGTGGCCACGGCGTGGAACGCCACTGCGTACTCCAGGCAGTTCGGGGCGTAGATCGCGAACACGTCACCCTTGCCGAAGCCGCGTTCCGCCAGGCCGGCCGCGGTCCGGGCAATCGCCTCCGCCAACTGCTTGTAGGTCAGGGCGCGGCCGGTGGCGGCGTCGATAAGGGCGGGCTTGTCGGCCAGCCGGTCGGCGTGGCGCAGCACGAACGGGGTGAGCGCGCTGTCTGGGATGGCGATGTCGGGATGGGGACTGCGAACGATCATGACGGTCCTCCTCGACCTGGGATAGTGACTGCCGTCGCCCTGGCATGCGACCCGTCGCGATTGACCGGTCTGGGCGCAGTCTGCGCCTGTGTGGAGGACTCCCACATCGTACGGGTGTCGGATTTCTGTCCGACCGTGTTGGCCGCGCGACGAGCTACGACCTGGCGTAGACCGAACGCGGGTTACGTAGACGCCATCTGATCCGCGGCGAGCAATCCCTGGCGCTGGGCCGCGGTAACCGCTTCCACCCGGTTGCCGACGCCGAGCTTGGCGAAGAGGTTGGTGACATGGGTGGTTACCGTGCGCCGGCTGATGAAGAGAGCCTCGGCAATCTCGGGGTTGGACCACCCGGCGGCGAGGAGCCTCAGCACTTCGTACTCGCGCGATGTCAGCGTGTGACGGTCCTTCGCTCGCGGCTCGTCCCGGGATGGCATGTCGCGCGGCACGCGAAGAGCTTCGGTGACGGCATCCGATAGCGTCAGCGCCCTCCCGGCGTCCCAGGCTACGGCAAAAGCCGCCTCGTCCAGGGCGGCGTGGGCCATTTGCCGCGCTTCCTCGACGCTGGAAGAGCGCGTCTCGACGGCGCCAATCGCCTCGCGTAGCGCCTCGGCCGCGGCAAAGAGACGCACGGCGCGTTGGTCCTGCCGCGATAGCGCGGCGGTCTGCGCCAACCCACGCAGGCAACTTGCGACGCTGATCTTGTCGCCATCGGTCCAGCGAAGCGAAAGGGCCTCGGCGTAAATCGCCGCGGCCCTCTCCAGTTCACCCCGGCGCAGAGCGAGGCGGCCGAGGTTGATGAGCGTGACCGCGGCGCCGAAGGTGTTGCCCATGGCGCGAAACTGAGCGAGCGCCTCGCTGAGGCGGTCGTCCGCGAGGTCGAGGTTGCCTTGCAGGTAATCCACGAACCCGAGATTCTTGAACAGGTAGGGGGTCCAGGTTGCGCGGTCCAGGGTTTTCTCGATTGCCATCGCCGCGGCAAACGCGTCGCGCGCCGCATCGAGCTCGCCCGTGCGCAAGGCGATCAACCCCAGGGCGGTCAGAGCCTGGGCTTCGGACCCCGGATTCTCGTGGATGCGCAATAGTGAGAGGGCGTCGGCAACCATTCGCTTCGCTCGGCCCGCGTCGCCGTGCTCGTTCGCGAGCCAACCTGTGGCGACCAGGGCGGAGATCAGGACTTCCGGTGGCGTGGGGCCAAGCGCCACGGCGCGCTCGCCCCAGGTCATCCCCTCGCCCGCTTTTCCGGTTACGTACCAATACCAGCACGTCGTGTAGGCAAGTCGCTGCGCCTGATTGGCCTCACCTCGGTCGATGAGCCAGCTCAGTGCGGCGCGGAGATTGTCGAGCTCCGCGTCCAGCCAGGCCAACCCGCGCCGCGTGGCCCAACCGTAGACCTCCGGCCAGACCCGATCGGCATAGTCAGTCAGCCACGCGGCGTGCCGGCGGGCGGTGGCATCCACCTCCCCGGCGCGTGCCAGCTCCTCGGCCGCGAACTCGCGGATCGTCTGCAACATGATGAAGCGCGACGATCCAGCCCGATTCACCTCGCGCAGCAAGTTCTTCTCGACGAGCGACGTGATCCCGTCGAGAACGGGCGGTGTGTCGCTGCGCTCAGGAGATGGCAACCACTGCGGGGCTTCAGGGAGCTCCGGTGCGGTATCGGTGGGTGCGGGAGCACGGGCCGGAGGCCGGAGGTTCGAGGATGGAAGCGCCCTCGACTCTCCCTTGCCTCCTTCACTCCCTGAGCTCAGGGACACCCCCTGCGTGACAGCTTCCGCGGCCTCGAGGGTGAAGCCTCCGGCGAAGACCGAGAGCCGCCGAAAGAGCGCTTGTTCGTCGAGCGGAAGGAGGTCATAGCTCCAGGCGATTGCCGCACGGAGTGTCTGCTGTCGCTCGGGCAGATCACGGGCGCCGTGTACCAACAGCGACAAACGGCTGTCGAGCCGGGCCAGCATCCGGTCCGGATTCAGCACGTTGGCGCGTGAGGCGGCCAGCTCGATGGCGAGTGGCAGTCCGTCGAGGCGATCGCAGATCTCCGCGACCGCTCGAGCGTTCTCGGCGGTCACCGCAAAATCAGCGCGCACCGTCCGGGCCTGGCGGATGAACAGGGCGACAGAAGCATTAGCGATGAGGGCATCCGGCGATGAGCACTCGGCAAGATCGGGAACGGGCAGTGGCACGACGGCGAGCTCGTGTTCGCCGCGCACCCGCAGCAGCTCGCGACTGGTGATCAGCGTCTTCAGCCGCGGGCAGGCGATAGCGAGCTCGGCCACGGCCGGGGCTGCGGTGATGACCTGCTCCATGTTGTCGAGCAGCAGGAGCATTTCCCTATCCTGTAGCGCACGGCCGAGGCGCTGGGGCAGCGACGGGCCGTCTGGATCCTGAAGCTCGAGGATTCGGGCGATCTCTTGCAGTACACGATCCGGCTCCTGTACCGCCTCCAGCGGGACCAACACCACGTCGTGACCCGCGGCGGTCCGATGCGCGGCACCGGCCTCGAGGGCGAGGCGGGTCTTGCCCACGCCGCCGGGGCCGGTGAGGGTAAGCAGCCGTACGTCGTCCCGGCGCAGGAGGCCGAGAATCGCTGCAATCTCCGACTCGCGGCCAATGAGCGGCGTGAGCGGAACAGGGAGCGGAGGAATCGGATCCTGGGACTGGATGGCAGCCACGATGGACGTGTCCCTGAATTTATGGTGAATCAAGAGTCAATTGCTGGGAACAGTACATGGCCCCGTGTCGCGGCACAAGTGATGATCTCTCACCCACGCTGCTGATGAGGGGGTGCAGCGGACTCTCGGGATTGACGATTATCCCATTGGCCTTCGCAACACCATGCCCCCGCACGGCTTCATGCCGAGGCGTTCGTAGAAGGGCACGACGTCGGGATCGCACAGAAGATCGACGTTCGGCAGGTGACCGAGCCGGTCGAGCATGCGCGTCATCAGCGCCCGGCCGATGCCCCGACCCTGATAAGCGGGCAGCACCTCCAAGAGAGGAATGAAGCTGCTGAGCACGCCGTCGGTAAGCGCGGTCACAAATCCAACCACCTGGCCGCTCTTGAGGTCGATCGCGAGCACCACATGATCGCTGCCGGAGAGCAGGCGGAGATGCGTCTCCGGCGAGGGCGGATGCGGCCAGCCGGCGAAGAAGCCATCAAGGTGTCCAGGCTCGATTCCAGCCAGCGATTCGGTGTAATCGATCATGCGGACCTCGCCCGATCTGAACTCAGCCGCGCGGCCTTTAGTGACGTCGACGCGGCCGATGTCGCCAGAGAGGGCGATCTTCCACGAGGCACATTCTTGCTCCAGCGAAATCCCCAAGCGGCGCCTAGCCGGTGCGCTCGAGCACGATGACCGGGAGTTGGCGCACCGTGTTGCGCTGGTACTCCGCGAAGTTTGGCATCCGGGCCGCCATCTGATCGAAGAGACGTTGCCGCTCAGCTCCCGTGGTGATTGTGGCGCGCGCGGGGAATGACTCCGCTCCCACTTCGACCGTGACCTCCGGGTTGGCGCGAAGGTTGTAGTACCAGTCCGGGTGCGTCGGCGCGCCGCCCTTGGAGGCGATCACGATCCAGCGGCCGTTGTCGGTTGTGTAGACAAGAGGCGTCACTCGTGGCTGCCCGGACCTGGCGCCGGTCGTGGTCAGGACCAGGAGGGGCGCGCCGGCAAACATCCCGGTGACCTTGCCCCCATTGGCGCGATACTCCTCGATCAACTGCCGGTTGAACTCGTTGTAGTCCGTGCTCTTTTCGTCCTGCCCGATCTCAGCCATTGTTGCTTCGTATCCTTCTTGTCTTGCCGGCGCTAGCCGCAGGTCGTGCGTCATCTGTTCCGCCCGCCGGCGTTTCTGGGTGGGGACAGCACCGCTCAAATGAACTACGAAGGTCCGCGGATGTCCAGCAACAGCCACGGCAAGACGAGTGGGGGGAGTGCACCGCGGTATCGGATCTGCGCCAAATATTCATGTTGGCTCGGGTTGAGGTTGGACGTGTTGGCGCAACCACGCCTCGAATACGTCGATCGCCGCGTCTGGTTCGCCGGAACGTTCGGCGAATCGCTCGAACTGTCGGGCAAGGGCAAGCCGGTCGCCGCTATACGTCAGACCATTCATGCGGAGAAACGTGTTGAGCGTCAGATAGGCAGTCCGCTTATTGCCGTCGAGAAATGCCTGCGCTTGCGAGATGCCAACGCCGAGTAACGCGGCCTGCCGAACAATATCCGCACCCTCGTAGTACGCCGCCATTTGCGGTCTCATCACCGCAGACTCAAGGCCCCCTTCGTCGCGCAAAGGCTTTGGCTCGTCTCCGAGGCGTCGCAGTGCACTCTCGTGGATCGCGATGACGTCCGCGAGACTGAGATATTGCGTTGGATTCATGGATCAGCGACCGGCGAGGTAACGAAGGGCGTCCTCGTGCTCGTCTAGCAACTGATCCACGATTTCCTGCAGTTCTGGGCGGAGAACTGGCCGCACTTCGAGTTCAGTGAGCTGCAGCGCCAGAAGCTGTCCCTCGTGCCAGCCCCGCCGCTCGACCTCTTCTTTCGGTACCGTCACGACGTAGCTATTGCCCACCTTGCGAAGCTGCTGAGTAATCACCCGACTCTCCGTTCAAAGCGACATATTCGATCAGCGCCAATACCTATATGATATATACAATGCAATTAGTATATACGCCGACTCCATGCAGGTTCTGAGCAAACGGCGCGGATGACGTTAGCTGGCATCAACCAGCTCCACGACCCGCGCAAACTGCGCAATGGTCTCCGGCGTGCAGGGATCGAGCCCGGCCACGAAGTGCTGGACGCCGAGCTCCCGGAAGCGCAAGATCGTCGCGGCGATCTCCTCATCACTGCCGCGGATCGGATCGGGACGCTTGCCGAGGTACCCCGGCATGGCGATGTTGCCGCCGGCGGTGCGGACCAGTGTCGCCGGATCCCGGCCGACGTCGCGGCAGGCCTCGTCGACCGCGGCCATCTGGGGCACGATCGCGTCGGGGTCCCCATGCCAGACGGTGTTCCAGGCATCGGCGTAGCGAGCGATGATGCGCAGCATGCGGTGGCCGGTAGAGCCGACCAGGATGGGTGCGCCGGTAGGGCGCGGTCCACGCGGTCGATTGACGGCGTCGCGCGCCTGAAAGAACTCGCCCTCGAAGTCGACGTGTTCCCCCCGGAGCAGTGGTTGGATGATTGCCATCGCTTCTTCGAAGCGGCTGACACGGTGATCGAAGGGAAAACCGAACGCGTCATACTCCGGCTCGTGCCACCCCGCGCCGAGACCGAGGATGACCCGCCCCCCGCTGATGTCATCGATCGTCTCCGTCATCTTGGCGACGAGACCCGGATTGCGGAAGCCGGTGCAGGCCACGAGCGACCCGATCTGGATGCGCTCCGTGGCGCTTGCCAGACCAGCCATGGTCGTGAAGCATTCCCAGACGCCACGGTCCTCTTCATCCGAGGGTACCTGGAACTGGCTACCAGGCTGCGCCCGAAACACGAGATGATCGATGATCCAGACGGCATCGAAGCCGGCGTCTTCGGCCGTCCGGGTCATGGCCAGGATATCGGCAAAGTGAGGCGTGCCCCCAAACGCGGAGTCCTCGGCGATCGGCAGGATGACTCCGATGCCCATCGGGCGATTGCTGACCGGCCAGCGACTTTCCGTGGCGGCCGCCACTCCCACTCCGTCCCCATCCCCGCGTTGCGTCATCGGTCTCCCCCAGCACGACTCCATGGCCCAATGGGTGGTATCGCACGCCTCGCGTCAGTGGCGACCACTGGGACCGCAGAAACAGCGGAGCCCCTAACAGGAGGGGCTCCGTTACTCAGCTGGAATGATCGTACTCCGGAATCACTCCAGGGAGCGGTCGATCCCACGCGAGGTCGGTGGTTGCACGAGCCAGGCGCCGCCGAGCAAGGCAAGAACCAGCCCAATGACGACGCCGATGAGTTGCTTCCAACCGAGCCCAACGCCGCCGCCGGTAAGGTTGAGCTGGTCGGCGAAGAGCGAGCCAATCGTCAGCAAGGCGCCGACCACCAGCATGACGGCGGCCGTGATGCGCATTGCGGGAGTTGCACCGGCTTGTGGTTTCACAGGAACGACTCCGGCCTACTGGGTGCTCGAACGGAAACCCTGGACTGGAACGACCATAGTGCGCTGCGAGAAAACCGCGTTACCATGCGCCGTTCGAGGGTTCCAAGTATATCATGGCAACATTGGGCCGCCTGCGTTAGCGCGAGTTTGGTCCAGATTCGGGCGCGGCCTTATGATCGAGACCTAATCGGCGAGGGCCGCCAGAAAAGAACATTTGTACTATACTTGAGCGGAACCAGAATCGGAAAGGAGCATGCCCACATGTGCGGCCGATACGTGATCGAAGGCACCACCGAGCTCTCCGAGCGCTTCCAGCTGCGCCAGATCCCCGCCGATCTCTTCCCGGAGTGGACGACGTACAACGCCGCCCCGACCCAGCTCCTGCCAGTGATCGTCGAGGACGCCGACGGCGAGAGGACCGCGTTGCCCATGCAGTGGGGTTTGATCCCGCGCTGGCGGCGACCCGATGGCAAAGCCGGCGTGGCGCCGATCAACGCCCGGGCCGAGACGCTGGACGAGAAGCCAATGTTCCGCGGCCTCATCAAGGCCAAGCGCTGCATCGTCCCCGCGAGCGGCTTTTACGAATGGCGCAAGGTCGATGGCCGCAAGCAACCCTATTACCTCACCTCCGAGGACGGGGAAGCCTGGGGGCTCGCGGGACTGTATGACCTGACTCATGAAGATGAGAACGACGCCGCCGGGTCGTTCACCATCATCACCACCGCCGCCAACTCGCTCGTCGCGCCGCTGCACGAGCGGATGCCGGCCATCCTCCGTCGTGAAGACGAGGAGGAATGGGTATCACGCGATGTGACCGATCCCCTCCAGGTCGAGCGGCTCCTGCAGCCCTATCGCGAAGATGCCATGCGCATCTACGCGGTAAGCCCGGATGTCAACAACACGCGTCACAACGGCCCCGAGCTGATCGAGCCGGAAGAGGGTGATGGGTGACGGGGTAATTACGGTCGCTCCGCTCGCTGGTGATGGGTGATAGGAAGAACGAGTAGATCGTCTCCTATCACCCGATCACCTATTACCCATTACCCTCCAACCGTCGTCTCCACACCGCTGTCGCAGGTGGCGCCGCCCTCCGGACCGTTGCCGGCGTAGCGTTCGATGAAAGCCTGCAAGCGCGGATCGTTCACGTCGTCCAGACGGAGCTGCGCGCCCCACGCCGATGCCACGACCAGATCCTCGAGTTCAGGGTAGGGGCTGATCAGTACGTACTCCTGACCCTCGGCGAGCTCCGCCAGGCTCTCCCGATCGCTCTCTGGCAGATCTGGTTGGTACGTGATCCAGACCGCTCCGTGCTCCTGCGAATGAACGGCGTTCTCGTTCCGCACCGGAGCGTCGTAGACCATGCACCGCTGCCAGGATGGATCGTGCGGTCCGCCTGCCGGAGGATCTTGCGGATAGTCGACGGGGTCCGTGGTGTGATCCGCGGATGTGACCTCGAATGTCTCGACCCCCGGAATCGGCGTCGCTTCCGCCACGGCCGGATCGAAGATATCGGCGCCAGCGTCCGGCGTTGGGCTCGCCTCTTGGGCGAGCACGCATCCCGACAGTGTCAGGATGCCGATGCCAAATGCGGCGCTCATAGTGGCGATGCGAACTCTAGACAGAAACGTCACGGATCTCCTCCACACGAATACCACAGTGCCCTCTCCGCGGCACGCGCAAGATCGTGACCACGCGCTAAACCTCGTGATCAGGCCATGTGCTGGATGACGGCGGCCCAGGCGACCAGCTGCGCCACGAACGCGGCTCCGAGCGCGAAGCGCGCCGCGAAGCGATCGATCGGATGCAGGAACCAGGCAACGACAAGAAACATGATCGTGATGAAGAGCGACATCGCCGGGAGGCGCCACAGCACGCTCGGTGGTCCCCACAGATCCGGGTTGCCCGCCGCATCGAGCCGAATCACCACCGGCGAGGGGATACTCCCCATTCGCACGGCCAGGAGCAACGCCATCACCAGGACGCTTGCGGCGTTGATGCCGATCAATGCCAAAGCCGTCTGATCCGCTACCAGCGACGATCCGGCGACGACCCGCGGCACCCCGATCGTGACGGCGGGACGAGCGCCGCGGCCGCGCGCACTCGCCGTGCTGGCCCGGCTACGCCTAGGCGCTCGGCGGGCCCCGGGTGCGGGTTCGCGACCGCTCCGCACCGAAGCAGGTAGGCGGCGCGCGCGGCGCGGGGCGACAGATGCGTCGAAGTCGAGCTCCGACGGCATCGCCTGGTCAACCCCTTCCAGGGGAGCTTCATCAAGCTCGAGCTGCCAGGCCTCGGCATTGAGAGGATCGTCGGCGGGGAGGAAAGGGTCGTCATCCGCCGCGCGCGACGGGCGAAGTGATGGCTCGGAGGGATCAGCGGCGATGTTGCGCGTCGGCAATCGCGGCCGGTCACCAGTCATTGGCTGATACGGATCATACGGAGCGATCGGTGGTGCCGCCGGCGGCAAGGAAGAGCGTCCCGACGGCCGCTCCTGTGCGGTCTCCTCGCCGTCGGCATCGTCGTCATGGGGACCGGAGCCGCGACCATGCTGGGACATCGCTCCCGCTCCTGTCTGGCGCGCGGGGCGCGCGCGTACCTCGACCGACGCCGCCGTGGCCTGGATTTCAGGATAGCACGGTCGTTTCCGCCGCCTGCCCGAGTGCTACCCGGAGGGCGTGCCAGCGATAGAGATTGCAACTGGTGTTGCTTCGGGAGTCGCGGCGGGAAGTGGTGTCGGCGGCGGCAACGGCGGTGCCCCGACTGGAGGTGCGAAGTCGCCAGCGAAGGGGGTTGGTGTCGGCTCCAGCGTCGAGGTTACGGTCAATCCCGCCCGCTGCTCCTCGAGCCAGCGCTCTCCGGCCGCCTGCTGCAGGCGATTGATTTGCAGGTCGGTCAGCGGCCGATCCGGATCTCGCTCCGTGCCCTGGATCACGTGCCACCCGAACTCCGTTTCGACCGGTTCGGAGATGGCGCCCGGTTCCAGGACGAAGGCGGCCTCGGCGAACGGCGCGACCATTTCCTCTCGGGTGAACCAGCCGAGGTCGCCACCATTTGCGGCGGTGCTTTCGTCGGTCGAAAGCTCCCGCGCGACTGCCGCGAAGTCTTCTCCACCCTCGGTCACCCGGGCGCGAGCAGCCTCGGCCTCCTCCCGCGTAGGAAGGAGGATATGCGCCGCGTGCACCTGCGGTGCGCTCTGCCCGACAGTCGCCGCGAGCGCATCGCTGACTTTCTGCCGGGCCAGCGCGGGCGCGGCCACTAACCGCTGGTAATCCTCCTCGGAGAGGTGCGCCAGGGGAAATACGTCGTTTGCGAATTGGGCAAATCCCGCCTCGGCGGTGGCGCGTGCCTCCGCGGGGTTCGGTGTGGCCGCCGGGGCCGTGGGAACGCTCTCCATTGGTGTGGCGGCGGGTGTTCCTGCCGCGTGTGTCGCCGCGATGGGTGAGGCCATACCCGGCGTGCCAATGACCGGCGTACCAGTAACCGGCGTGCCTGATACCGGCGTTCCGGCGACCGGTGACTCCACCGGCGTGGCAAAGAGTGACGCGGCGGTGCTGGTAGCCTGCGCTGCTCGCTCGGCGGTCAGCGTGGCCGTTGGGCTGGGAGCGATCAGCGGTGCGCCCGGCGGTGCGAAGCGGTTGAGCGCGAAGGTGCGGATCTCGTCATCGGTCATCTCGATCCCCAGATCGTGCATGCCCTGGAGATAGACCTGGTCGTCGATCATTTTCTCGAGCGAGGCTGAATCGACGTCGGTGCTGCCCCACACGGTGGGGAGCTCGGCCATCGATTGCTGGGCGAGCGCGAGGTACTGACCTTGCTGATCCGGTCCGACGAACTGCGCGAAATCCTGAAATTGAAGGGCCTGTTCGTAGAGGCCGACCGCGCGCGATTTCCAGTAATCCTGGCGGGAGATCGTTGCCGGTCCAACCGTGGCCAGGGTCTGGTTTGGCTTGATGATGTACTCGTAAAGGAGTCCGCTGGCGAGGACGATCAGCGCGAGGAGGCCCGCCGCGGCCACGCCCCAGCGCACCATGCGCTGCCGGCGCGCCTGGATTTCTCGCCGCGGCATCCGCCGCTTCGGTGTCGGACGCCGCGTGGGCGCTGGCCGGCTCCCACCTCTGAGTCGCGCCCGTGCCCGGGCGATCCGGCCTCTGATCGAATCATCACCACGTCGCTGCATGCCTGCCGTGCTCCCGGTCCGGCATGGCGCCGGGTTGTCCGGCCCAGCGACCGGAAGGTGGCGCGTGCCGGGGGCGAGGAATCCCCGTCATCCCGGCACGCTGGTGATCGTGCGGTCCCGGCTCCTGCCGGTTAGCGGGTCGCGGTGGTGAAGGGCAGGAGCGCCACGTGTCGCGCTCGCTTGATCGCGACTGTCAGCGAACGCTGGTGCCTAGCGCATGTGCCGAGCTTGCGCCGCGGCTCGATCTTGCCTCGCTCCGAGATATAGCGGCGCAGTCGCGGGGTATCCTTGTAATCAACCTCCCCGATCTTATCGACGCAGAATCCGCAGACTTTGCGACGCCCGCCGAAGCGGCCACCGCCACCCCGGCGCGGTCCGCCCCGGCCACCCGGGCCACCCCGGCCACCCGGACCGCGCCCACCGCCAGGACGGTCGCCCCCGCCGGGACGCTCGCCCTGGGCACCCCCGCCGAACCGCGTCCGCGGCGCTTCCCCATCTGGACGGCCTCCGCCGTCCCCCATTCCCCTCTCTCGGGGTTCGTTGTCACTCATATCGTCCTCGTGTTTCCTTTACCGCACGTCGGCGGCAACCATCAGTGTCGTGTCACCTTGCGAACCGCGGCGCCGTTCTTCGCCTGACTCAGGCAAGGCGTCCGCGATCGTCCAGCCTAGAATGGCGGTTCGCCATCGTCCCAGGGAACTTCTTCGATCGACCCGGGCTGCTCGTCCTGGTCCGCTCGGCCCGGCGGCCGTCCACCTGCAGCAGCCGCACCCGCGCCCGCACCTGCGCCTAAACCACCACTGCCAAAGCCGCCCTCGCCATCGGCGCGGGATCCAAGGAGCTGAAGCTCGTTGGCGGTCACGTCGAGCGAGGTTCGGGTCTGACCCTGCTGGTCCTGGTACTCTCGGGCTTCGAGGCGACCGTCGACGTACACCTGCTTACCTTTGCCCAGATAGCCGTTCTGAGCCATGCGGTCCAGTGATTCAGCCAATCCACCCCACGCCGTGACGCGATACCAATTCGTGCGTTCCTGCTGCTGACCAGATTGATCGTTGAAACGTCGGCTCACGGCCATCGTGAACGTGACGTTCATCTTGCCGTTCGGCGTGTATCGAGTCTCGGGATCGCGACCGAGATTCCCGACGAGCGTGATCTTCGCGATACCGGCCATGCTGAACTCCTTCGTTGCGCGGCTACGGTCCGTGCTCGAGGACTACTCGCTCTCCTCATGTGCGGCTTCGTACTTGGTCGGGTTGAACCCGGCGGCTTCCGCGGCCTCGGTGCTCGCGAAGCAATATTCTGGCACCGTTCGCTTGTACGAGGGCGATCCTGGGCTGTGATAGAGCTTCGAGGTCGCATTGCCCTTGATCGGGAAGTCCTCAGGGCATTCGCCGGTCCCGTCGCCACGCACCGCACCTTCCGGTAGGTCGGGTCCCGCTTCCGCGGGCGCAGCCTCAGCCGCTGTTGCCTCAGTGGCTGCCGTGTCGGCAAGCGTCAGTGCAGCCGCGGCATCCGCTTCGAGTTGCTCGCGCTCCGCGATCGCTTCCACCGGCTCGATGGCCAATTCAGCGCCTGACGCCTCGAGCGCTTCCGCCTCTGCCGTCAGCTCGTCGCCGCGAATCTCGTCCGCTGCCAGCCGCATCGATGTGTCGACCGCGGTAGCCGCGGCGTCCAGCACCTCTGCTCGCGCCTCCTCGGCTGCCACCGGTTCGATCGCGCTCGTCGCTTCGCCTGCCTCGGCTTCAGCAGTCGCTGCCGCGGCCTGGGCGGCGGCATAGGCCTCCGCGGCATCGTCCTCCGCGGCGGCGTCCGCGGCCTGGGCAGCGGCATACGCCGCGGCAGCCGCGTCTTCGGCCGCGATCTCGGCGGCTTCAACCGCCTTCGGGTCGATGGGCGTCGGTTCCCAGGAGAGCACGATGTAGCGGATGAGCTGGGTGTCGAGCTTCAGCTCCCGCTCCAGGTCGTCGACTCGGGTCGGGCCAAGCGTGAAGTGCCACACGGTGTAGTACCCGTCACGCACATCGCGGCCACCGGAGCGGATCGGATAAGCCAGACGGCGCCGTCCCCACGGCGAGTCCTGCAGTGTTTCGATGAGCTCTCCACCGGCCGCGATAATGAACCCGGAGATGCGGTCGAGCTCGCCTGGAAGCGATTCCTCCGCCACGTCCGGATGGAGAATGGTCATCAGTTCGTATTTTCGGGGCGCGCGTGCTTGATCGCGCAACGAGGCCTCCTTCCTGTGGGCTTGCCCCGCTGGCATCGCGGTGAGGTTGCGCGCTCACCCGGCTTACGGAGCAGAAAGGCTCACATCAGATGTATACCGGCTCCTTGCCGGCCAACCATGAATCGTACCATAACGGAGGAGGGCCGGCTTCGCCTCAGGGGGAGTCGCTTCGCTCAGGGGAGTGGGAAGGACGAAGCTTTTTCTCGACTGTGCGACTACGCTCTTCCTTGCCGTCTTGCCGTCTTGCCGTCTTGCCGTCTTGCCGTCTTGCCGTCTTGCCGTCTTGCCGCCTACGCCGTGAGCGTCAGACCGAGGATCTCGCTCAGCTCGCGCAAGGTGCGCTGCGCGTCGCGGATATCATCTTCTTCGGGGGCCTCCAGGATGCCCGTCCCGATCTCCTGCAAGACTTCGATCGCTATGGGCGTGTTGAGGTCATCATCCAGGGCGTTGAAAAACCGATCCCGCAGGTTGGCGACGTCGAGCTCCTCCTCGATGCCATAGGCTGGGAACTCCGCGGCTTCGATCAGGTCATCGACGACGCGCGCCCAGCGCTCGAGCTCCACATCCTCGAAGACCCATGGGCTGCGGTAATGGTTCGAAAAGAGGTACAGGCGCACGGCGTCGGCTGAATAGTCTTTCAGCGCGTCACTGACGAGGACGAGGTTCCCGAGCGATTTGCTCATCTTCTCGCCGTTGTACCCGACCATCGCGACATGCATCCAGATCCGGGCAAAGGGTTCGACGCCGAAAGCGTTCTCGGATTGGGCGACCTCGGATTCATGGTGGGGAAAGATGAGATCGGCGCCGCCGCCGTGGATGTCGATGCTGGGACCGAGATAGCGGCTTGCCATGGCCGAGCACTCGACGTGCCACCCCGGCCGTCCCGGACCATACGGCGAGTCCCAGGACGGCTCGTCAGCGAGCGACTTCTGCCAGAGCACGAAGTCGAGCGGATCGCGTTTGTTTGGGTCGTCGGGCGTGTTACCCCGCTCGTTGGCGATAGGCAGCATCTCATCACGCGGTATGTGGCTGAGCTTGCCGAACTCTGAATCGCTGCTCACCGAGAAGTAGACGTTGCCACCGCTCTCGTAGGCGTGGCCCTTGTCAATCAGCGCCTGGGTGATCTCGAGCATCTCGGGAATGTGATCCGTAGCGCGAACGTAATGATCGGGCTCCAGCCAGTTCAGGTCGCGCATGTCCTTGAGATAGCGAGCCGTTTCACGGTCGCCCAGCTGCTTCCAGGTGAGGCCGACCTCTTTGGCTTTGCGCAGGATATCGTCGTCGATGTCGGTGACGTTCTGAACGTAGGTGACATCCCAACCCTTCTGGCGCATGACGCGGACCAGGATATCGAACGCGAGAAAGGTGAAGGCGTGCCCGATATGGGTCGTGTCATACGGTGTGATGCCGCAGACATAGAGGCCGACCGTGTCATCCCTCGGCGTGAAACGCTCGATCCGCCCCGACTGAGTGTTGAAAAGCTGCATTCCCCCCTGCTCCGCTCGGGTCGTCCTCGCTACGGTCGTGTCCTGTCAGCGACGGGCTGAGTATATCCCCAAGGTGCCGCGGGTCGGAGACGCTGAGTCGTGAGTCGGAGGTCGGAGGTCGGAGGTCGGACGAACGCTGATAGCCAATGGCCAGTAGCCAATAGCCGAATAGCGAATAGCCCGTAGCCCCGTGTGGTAGATTCGCGGCATGCCCCGGACCCAGCTCACCGAGACGGATCGCGCGTGGACGCCGCCGTCTTCACGGGGGACAGCACCGGTGACCTTGCAGTTCCAGGCGCCTCCGCTCCGCGCCGGCTCTCCCTCGCGAGCGGTCGCCTTCGCGTTGACAGCTGTCGTTCTGCTGACGGGCTGCTCGGGCATCTCCGCGCCGACGCCACTCATTGCCGAATCAATGCCCACCGCCACCCCCACGCCGCCACCCGCGCCGGTCTCACTGCTGACCCCGGAGCCGGAGCGTTGTGCCGGCGGCCGCCTGCGAGTTGGTGACCTGGCGGCTGTTGGCGATGAGTGGGTCGCCGGCGTGCAGTCCGCGATCGAGACCGCACGCGCCTGGCGTTCCGACGCCCTCCTGGTGACGGTTCAGGTTGGATGTGCGCCGCTGGAGGCCGGGTTCCGTTGGCAGGGGACGTTTTATTCTCAAACGGCGCAGTCTTTCTTCTTCAGCGACACCGGAATGACCGAGCCCGCGGAGGTCGATCCAGCATCGGTGCCCGCATTGCCGATCGAGGAGGTCAATTTCCGGGAACTCCATCTGGCGCTGGCGCGGGCCGGGTACGTCGAGGATGCCGAGCTCAATCCCGCCACTGGGGCCACGGTTCGCCTCAACGCGCCGACGGATCCATTTGGACCACCTGGGACGCCGCAAGGTTTGGTCTATCACGTGGCCATCATCGGCCAGGGCACTGTCCAGGACCTGTTCATCAGCAGTCCGGGATGGAAAATGAACTCCTACCAGGATCGTGGCTGAGTCATGACATCCTCCAGTGACGCGTTGGCCCCCGAAGTGGAGGCTGTCGTCGCCGCGTGCATGGAAGTCCTGCGCCAGACGCCGGCCGCCGTGGTCACGGATATCGACGGGACGGTCAGCGCGATCGCCCCCACCCCGGCCGAAGCGATGGTCGATCCCGGCGCCAAAGCCGCACTGGCTTTGCTCGCCGAACGATTAGCCGCGGTCGCGGTGGTCTCCGGCCGCGCGCCGCAGGATGGCGCGGCCATGGTCGGCCTGCCCGAGCTGATCTACGTTGGGAACCACGGGCTGGAGCGTATCGCGCGCGGGACGCCCTGGACGCATCCACTGGCCGCGGCGGCCCAGCCGGCCATCGCCGCCGCCCTGGCGGAGATCGAGAGCGCGGCACGGGCGGGCGGCGACCTGCCCTGGCTGATCATCGAAAACAAGGGGGTCACCGGCACGGTTCACTACCGGCTGGCCCCCGACCAGATGGCGGCGGCCGCGCTGCTGGAGCCGCTGGCGCGCGCAGCGGCAGATCGGCACGGTCTGCGCCTCACGCTCGGCCGCATGATCTTCGAGGTGCGTCCGGCTCTGGCGGTCAACAAGGGGACTGCCATCCGTGAGCTGGCCCAGGATCTCGGTCTGCGCGGCATCGTCTTCTTTGGCGACGATGTGACCGACGTCGATGCCTTCCGTGCGTTGCGCGAGCTGCGGGAAGCAGGAGAAGCGGCAACGCTGCGGGTCGGCGTGCTCGGCCCCGACACATCACCGGCCGTACTCGCCGAAATCGACATCAGTGTCTATGGCGTCCCCGCCTGCGCGGCGACCCTCATCGCCCTTGCCGCGCGTCTTGCTGAAGAGGCCGCAGCGGCGCAGAGCGCGGTCGACGATTCTTTCTGACCAGCAGGCCGGCGGCGGACAGGGCCGGACTGACTACTCGCGGAGACCAGTGATGTCGACGTTTCTACTCACGGTGACGATGATTTTGGGCATGGTTGGCGGAGTGCTGGGACCGGGCGCGTCGACCTTTGCGCGCCAGGTCGCGCCGCTGCCCTTGCCGACCGCCGAGATCTCCGTCGGCGGCGTGCCGCTGACCGTTGAGCTGGCCTACCAACCGGCGGACACGGCCCTCGGACTCGGCTATCGCGAGGGATTGGCCGCGGGCACCGGCATGCTCTTCATTTTCGAGGGTCCAGCGCCGCGGTCTTTCTGGATGCGAGGCATGCAGTTCTGCATCGACATCATCTGGATCGAGAACAGGGTGATCCAGGGAGCGGCAGAGAGCGTCTGCCCGGAGCCGCCCGGCACCGCCGATGCCGATCTGGCCTCGTATGCTTCTCCCGTCCCGGTCACGTATGTGCTCGAGGTCCCGGCCGGCTGGCTGGACGCCCACGGACTCGGTGCCGGCACGCCGGTCGAGGGGCTCCCCTCGCTCGTCACCTAGTGAGCAATCTTGAGGGGTCCCCGAAGGTCGAGATCAGCCGGGAGCCGTTCGGCGAGATCGGCGGGAGGCTGATCGACCGGTTCACCTTGGCAAACCGGCATGGCCTGCGCGTCGAAGTCATCGCCTACGGCGGGATCATCCGCGCTATCTGGGCGCCGGACCGTGATGGCCAACTCGCGAACGTGGCACTCGGGTTCGCCGATCTCGCCGGGTATCTGGATCACAACGATCCGTACTTCGGTTGCATCGCCGGGCGCTATGCCAACCGGATCGCCAAGGGCGTCTTTACGCTCGACGACGAAACTTACCAACTTCCGACGAACGATGGGTCTAACCACCTCCACGGCGGGGTGCGGGGATTCGACAAGCGTGTCTGGGATGCCGAAGAGATCCGCCAGGACGGCGCGGCTGGCGTGCGGCTCGTCCGCGTGAGTCCGGATGGTGAGGAGGGCTACCCCGGGACGCTGTCGGCCGCGGTGAGCTACATGCTCGATGATGACAACCGGCTCCGCATCGACTATCACGCCGAGTCCGACCGCCCGACGATCATCAATCTCACCAATCACACCTATTGGAATCTTGGCGGGGAAGGGACCGGAAATGTCGAAGACCACGTGCTGCAGCTGGCGGCCAGCCGCTACACCCCGGTCGACACCTCGTTGACGCCAACCGGGGAGCTGGCTGCGGTCACCGATACCCCTTTCGATTTCACCACCCCGACGGCGATCGGGACGCGCATCCGCGAGAGCCACCCGCAGTTGCTCATAGGCCGCGGCTACGACCACAACGTCGTGCTCGACCGCGCGCCCGGCGACTCGCCCTTGATAGCAGCCGCCACCTTGCGTGAACCCGGCAGTGGCCGCATCCTGACCGTCTGGACAACCGAGCCGGGAATCCAGTTCTACAGCGGCGGCTATCTCGACGGCACGCTGGTCGGCGCCAGCGGGCGCACGTACCGGCAGGGGGACGGCGTGGCGCTGGAGACGCAGCACTTCCCCGACTCCCCCAACCAACCCGAATTCCCCTCGACCGTCTTGCGGCCGGGTGAGGTCTACACCTCGACGACCGTCTTCGCCTTCGCCACCTAGGCGCGGCGATTCGGCTGCTTCATTTGGACGGGGACGGGTCCGTCACGTCTTCAGGCGGAGATGCCAGCCCGAGTCCAATGTCGGAGCCAAGCGCCTCACGCAGCGCGCGTTCGACCCGGCCCTGGGTCGCCGCCATTGTGACGTCGCCGCGGGTCCGTTCCAGCACCGCGCGCAGGGCGTCGGTGGTCCGGCGCAGGCCACCGGTGATGGCGTCCGGGAAGTCGACGGTGACGAGCGCGGAGTAGATATCGTCCATCGTCCCGAGCAGGTATTCGGCACGGGAGAGATCGTTCTCTCGCAGGCGGTCCAGCACCTGCCGCCGCAGCTCCGACGCGGCCTCGGCCATGGCGTTGAGATAGGCGGCATCTTCCGCACCCAGCTCTGCCGGTTCCGGCAACGGCTGGTTGGCGACGATGGACAGGGTGATGGCCGCCTCGGCCGCCTCTTTCATAGCGTCCTGCACGTACCCCGCCCAGTAGATGCTCGGGTACGGTTGCAGTTCCCCGGTAAGCGTCTTCATCCGGTCGCGCGCCTCGGCCAGCAGCCGCTCCGCCTCGTCGATCTCACCACGATGGGTAGCGCGGACACTGTTGGCGGCCAGCCTGGTGATCTGGCGGCCTTCACCAAGCGCGCGGTCCCGCGTGGCGGCCAGTCCCTCGAAACGGCGAACAATTCCTTCAGTAATGCTGCTTGTGATGGCTCCGCCCGCCACACGATCCTCCAGTTCCAAATGAGAGCACATGGCTCCCGGCGTCATCGCCCGAGCACTGACCGGCGACATGGTAGCCCCGCCGGCACGGTCACCATCAATTGCGGAATGCGGCGTACGCTCACCGTCCCCACATGCCAGATCTCACAATTGACCGTCTCGCACATTTGTTCTACTGTGGGATCTGGCAGCGTCAGCAATCGCTGGAGGTGTTGAGATGGCGATACGACGTCAGGTGATCGCCGGGCTGGCCGCTGCGACGTCAACGCCGTAAGGCCACGCCCATTCGGCAGCGTACGGCGTTGGCGGCAGCACGCGACTTGGAAAGGAGAGCAGTGACATGGCGAGCGATGCGAGCAGAGGACAGGTCGAGCATCTCAATCCCGAGGGTTTGCCACGGAATCCCGCCTTCACCAACGTGGTGGTCGTCACCGGACCGGTGCGTACCATCTATATCGGCGGGCAAGACGCGGTCGACGCTACAGGACAGATCGTCGGCGTTGGCGACATCGCCGCCCAAACGGGCCAAGTCCTTGAAAATATCCAGACCGCGCTCGCAGCCGCGGGGGCCGGGCCGGAGCACGTCGTCAAATGGAATGTGCTCGTCGTCCAGGGGCAGTCGATGCAAGAGGGCTTTGCCGCATTTCAGCGGGTCTGGGGGCAACGGGCCAACCCACCCGCAATCACCTTCGCCTTTGTCTCAGAGCTTGCCAATCCGAAGTTCCTTATCGAGATGGACGCCATCGCCGTCGTTCCCCTGTAGCGGTCCGACGGGGACAGATGGAACGCGGGCTAGCGGCAAGACGCGATCGACCTGCGACTGCTACTGTACCGATACGGGACCAGAGGCGATCGAGAACATCACATAGGAGATTGGTTTGCGGGTCCGCATGACGATCCTTGCTGCCATTGCGCTGAGCCTGTTGTTATCGCTGACCCTCGCTCCGCCGTTTACGCTGGCGCAAGATGCCACGCCGGTTCCAGTCGCCGGCTGCACTGCCGGCAGCAGCGGCATCGGTGATCCCTACTTTCCCTTGCTTGGGAACTCGGGCTACGACGTTCAGCACTACACCCTCGATCTTGACCTCGATGTCGCTGGTGGATTGATCGCCGCCGGACGCGCCACGATCGAGGCTGTCACCCTGCTCGACCTCTGTACGTTCAATCTCGATTTTCTTGGCCTGGAGATCGACGCTATCACGGTCGATGGGCAACCGGCGGCGTTTTCCCGGCACGGCGGCGAGCTCACGGTTCGACCCAACGCGCCGTTGGCAGCCGGCGGGCGCTTCACCACCGAGATTGCCTACCACGGTCGGCCGATCGGGCAGGAGGCGCCAACAGTCGTCACGCTTCTGGGCGACATCTTCGGCGCCATCCTGGGCGGCGGGGAGCAAAAGCCTGGACCGGAAGAAGGCGAGCAATACGGATCCGGGTGGTGGCGGGGTCGCGAGGAGATCTTCATCGCTGGCGAGCCGGCCGGCGCCGAATCGTGGTTCCCGGTCAATGGCCACCCGGCTGACAAGGCGACCTACACCCTGCGCCTGACCGTTCCGGAACCGTATTCCGTGGTTTCCAACGGTATGTTGACCGAGACCAGTAGCACCGGAACCGGGACGACGACTGTCTGGGAATCACGCAACCCAATGGCGAGCTATCTGGTGACGCTGCACGCCGGGAGACTGGCGATCGAGGTGCGCGAGGGGCCGCAGGGACTGCCGATCCGCACCGCCTTTGCCACCTCCGTTCCCCAGGCACAACGAGTCATGTTCGACCGCATGCCGGCGATGATCGACTATTTCGCATCGGTCTTCGGTCCCTATCCCTTCGAGTCGGCCGGTGGCACGGTCGTGGGGGCGCCGATTCCATTCGCGCTCGAAACCCAAACGCTGCCAATCTTTGGCGCGCTCCCACTAGTGGGCAGTTCCTCGCTCACCGGTGAAGAGTTGTCAGCTCTCGAGGCGTTGGTGGCCCACGAGCTCGCCCACCAATGGTTCGGCGACGCCGTCAGCCTGTTGCGCTGGCAAGACATCTGGCTGAACGAGGGCTTCGCGACCTACGCTCAGATCCTCTGGATCGAGCATACCCAAGGTGTGGTCGCCCGCAACCATCACGTAGCCAACGTCTACGCGTTCCATGCCGCGCTGAATCCGTTTCAGGATCCCGCCCAGCTCGCCTCCCTCAACGCCAGAGATGTCATCCAGGGCTATCGAACCTTCAGCCGTCGCTTCCTCGGAATCACCGTTGGCGAGCGGTTTGTGCGCGATTACCAGGGGGGGTTGGCAGCGGCCACGGAGGCGGACCTGGAGAACATCACCGGCGAGGAAGGACTGGCCCAACTCGCGGCGCTCGGCGTCACGGCGGACTATTTCCCCGGCCCTGACGCGCGCACCGGCGACCCCGGCCCAGGCGAGCTCTTCTCCCCTTCCATGGTTTACGAGCGCGGGGCGCTGACCCTCCACGCGCTGCGGCTGCACCTCGGCGACGAGGTGTTCTTCACCATTCTGCGAACCTGGATGGAGCGGTTCCACAACGGGAACGCAACCACCGAAGACTTCATGGCCCTCGCCGAGGAAATAAGCGGCGAGCAACTCGACGACTTCTTCCAGTCCTGGCTCTTCGAGCCGGCCCTGCCAGACCTGCCTTCTGCACGCGACGCGGGTGCGGGGATGGCGACCCCGATCGTCGGCTCTTAGCTCGCGTATGACGCGTCCAGTGGGATATCACCAGCGGCCGGAGTGACACTGACGCAACTCGAGATCGATGAATCGCCGCCCTCTTGCGTCCAGATCATAAATCGCATACCGTGCATCCCGTTCAAGTACACCGTTTTCGAGGAGCGGTTCGCGTTCGCGAGGGGATGACCCGCGCCGTCCTGCGCCACGCATCTGTTCGTCGATAAGGGAACTCAACGACAAGGAGAACGACATGGCGACAACGCTCGAAAAGCCCGGTTCTTTCTCGTCTCTCCCCTGGAACTCGCTCGACGTCGCGATCGGTGGCGACCTGCTGCTTCCGGATGACGCTCGCTACGAAGCAGCCCGCCAGGTCTGGAACGGGATGATCGACCGCCGTCCGGCGGCCATCGCTCGCGCTCGGACGACTGATGACGTCGTGGCGGCGGTGCGCTTCGCCCGCGAACATGGGCTCGAGGTCGCGGTTCGCGGCGGTGGGCACAGTGCGGCTGGTCTGGCCGTCGTCGACAACGGTCTGGTGATCGACCTGACCGAGATGAACCAGGTGCAGGTCGACCCGGAGCGGCGTGTCGCCCGCGCCGGTGGCGGCGCCACCTGGAGGGACTTCGACGCCGCGACCCAGGCCCATGGCCTGGCGACTACCGGCGGTGTGATCTCCACGACCGGGGTCGGCGGTCTCACCCTCGGCGGCGGCCTGGGCGTCCTGATGCGCTCGCGCGGTCTGGCCTGTGACAACCTAATCGGAGCGGAGGTCGTGCTCGCCGACGGGTCCGTCGTGCGCACCAGCGAGACGGAGTGGCCCGAGTTGCTCTGGGGTCTGCGCGGTGGCGGCGGTAACTTCGGCGTCGTCACCGAGCTCGAATTCCGGCTCTATCCGCTGGACGACATGTACGCTGGACTGATCATCTATCCCCGGGTTCGCGGGGTCGAGGCGCTGCAGACCTATCGGGACCACACCGCTGTCGCGCCAGATGAGTTGAACACATTTATCGCGTTACTGAACACACCGGATGGCGTCCCGGTCGTGGCCTTCATCCCGGCGTTCGCCGGTGATGTCGCCGCGGGCGAAGCCGCCGTTGCCGGGTACCGGGCGATGGGCGAGCCGATCGCCGACCTGGTTGGTCCCATGCCTTACGTGGCTCTGCAACAGATGCTCGATGACGGATTCCAAGCGGGGCCTCACGTCTACTGGCGATCCCATTTCATCACCGGACTCCCCGACGAGGCGATCGACATCCTGGTTGCGGGGGCTAATGCGGCGCCCTCGCCCATGAGCAGCGTGTTGATCGAGCATCTGGGCGGCGCCGTAGCGCGGGTGGGGAAAGATGAGACCGCCTTCGATCATCGCGATGCCGAGTACAACTTCGCGGTCATCGCGGTGTGGACCGATCCAGCGGAGGCAGAGGCGAACATCGCCTGGGCACGCGAGCTGTGGAATGCGATGCAGCCCTATGCCCGCGGCGTCTACGTGAACTACCTCGGGGTCGGCGACGACACGGACCGGGTGCGGGCGGCCTACGGGCCCGAGAAGTACGCCCGATTGGCCGCGTTGAAGCGAGAGGTTGACCCGGGGAACCTCTTCCGTCGCAATCAAAACATCCCGCCAGCGTAGGGAAATAGAGAGGCGCGGCAGCCATGCCGCGCCTCTCCGGAGTTTGACATTCCCCGCAAATCTCGGCTATTCTCGTCAGGCTGTGACCGGGAGTAGTAGACCCCACTTGCCAGCGAGCCGCCGGGTGGTGCAAGGCGGCAACCGGGGTCGAACTCGCCCGTGAGCCGTGACGGTGAACCGGGGATTTGTCGTTCCCATGAGTCGTCACCGGGTTGCCTCCGTTAGCGGGCCTCAGAGTGGATCGTAACCGCGCCGGGTCGCCCTGGGGCTGTAGCTCATCCGGGAGAGCGCAACACTGGCAGTGTTGAGGTAAGGGGTTCGAGTCCCCTCAGCTCCACCAGGACCCGCCGGCAACGATCAACCAGGGTGGTACCGCGGAGGCGCACAAGCCTTTCGTCCCTGACCGGGACGAGAGGCTTTTTGTATTTCAGACCAGGACGGGGAAGCGACATGGCGACGACAACCGAAACTCCAACGCGCACGACGCCCACATCGTCCATTTCGCCCGTGCACGCGGAACGTTACGATCCCGCCGTAATCGAGGAGAAGTGGCGCGAGCGCTGGGAGCGCGACGATCTCTACCGGGTCGACGACGATGCCCCGGGCGAGAAGTGGTACTCGCTGACAATGTATCCGTATCCCTCCGGCGTTCTCCACATCGGGCATTGGTATGCCTTCGCCATCCCCGATGTCTACGCCCGCCTGCAGCGCATGCGCGGCTACAACGTCCTCTTCCCGATGGGGTTCGATGCCTTCGGCCTGCCCGCGGAGAATGCCGCGATCCGCCACGGCATCCATCCCGCCATCTGGACCTTCGAGAACATCGCCGCCATGCGCCAGCAGTATCGCCAGATGGGAGCCATGATCGACTGGAGCCGGGAGATCGCCAGCTGCACTCCCGACTTCTACCGCTGGAATCAGTGGCTCTTCCTGCAGATGCTGGAGCGGGGGCTGGCTTACCGGGCCAAGGGCGCGGTCTGGTGGTGTCCGCAGGACCAGACGGTGCTCGCCAACGAGCAGGTGCTGGAAGGCAACATCTGCGAGCGCTGCGGGACAGAGGTCTTCAAGCGTGACCTCGAGCAGTGGTACTTCCGCATCACCGATTACGCCGAAGAGCTGTTGCACGACACCGAGGCACTCGACTGGCCGGAACGCGTGAAGACGATGCAGCGCAACTGGATCGGCCGCTCCGAGGGAGCGCGTCTGCGCTTCATGCTGGAGACTCCCCCCTCCAGTGGAGGGGGGCTTGGGGGGGAGGCCGGGGATGGGCTGGAGGTCTTCACCACCCGCCCGGACACTGTCTGGGGCGCGACCTTCATGGTGATGGCGCCCGAGCATCCGCTGGTGGCCAAGATCACCACCCCCGAGCGGCAGGCAGACGTCGACGCCTACATCGAGCAGGCGCGCCGGCAGACCGAGATCGAAC
Source organism: uncultured Chloroflexia bacterium (assembly GCA_963724295.1). Taxonomy (GTDB): domain Bacteria; phylum Chloroflexota; class Chloroflexia; order Thermomicrobiales; family UBA6265; genus JACCXM01. Next base: position 270,102 of record CAVRUC010000002.1, read on the forward strand.
GCATGTCGACCGACGAGGCCCGGGCGCGGACCGGGGTCTTTACCGGCGGCTACGCCGTCAACCCCGTCACTGATGAGCGCATCCCGGTCTGGATCGCCGACTACGTGCTGATGGGCTACGGCACCGGGGCAATCATGGCGGTGCCCTTCGGTGACCAACGCGACTTCGAGTTCGCCCGCGCCTTCGATCTGCCGATCCGGGCCATCGTCCGTCCGGAAAGCGGCGATGAGTTGGACCCAACCACCATGACCGAGGCCTACGACGGCCCCGGCGTGCTAGTCGACTCCGGACCGATGACCGGCAAGCGGGTACCAGAGGAGTTGCCGGAGGTCATTCGCTGGCTGGAAGAGACCGGCCGCGGCAAGGCGGAGGTGACCTACCGTCTGCGCGACTGGCTGATCTCCCGCCAGCGCTACTGGGGCACGCCGATCCCGGTGATCTACTGCGACGATTGCGGCATGGTTCCGGTGCCGGAGAACCAGCTGCCGGTGGAGCTCCCGCTGGACGCCGCGTTCACCCCCACCGGGCAGTCGCCGCTGGTGACGCACGAGGAGTTCCTCAACACGACCTGTCCGCGCTGCGGCGGCGCCGCGCGGCGCGAGACCGACACCATGGACACATTCGTCGATTCGTCCTGGTACTGGTTCCGCTACACCTCCCCGCGGGAGGAGGACGGACCATTCGACCCGGAGACAGCCGAGCGCTGGACGCCGGTCGACCTCTATTGCGGTGGTATCGAACACGCCATCCTGCACCTGCTCTACGCTCGCTTCTTCACCAAGGTGATCCGCGACCTGGGTCTGATCGAGCACGGGGAGCCATTCCTGCGCCTGCGCAACCAGGGCATGATCCTGGCCGAAGAGGGGACCAAGATGAGCAAGAGCCGGGGCACGCAGATCGCCCCGGACGAGCTGGTCGCCCAGCACGGCGCGGACGCCCTGCGGCTGCACCTGATGTACCTGGGTCCCTGGGACCAGGGTGGTCCCTGGAACTCGCGCGGGATCGCCGGCATGGAGCGCTTCATCCGGCGTGCCTATGGACTGGTGACGGAGACCGGGGACGGGCCGTTCGACCAGCCGCTATCGGAGTCGGAGATCGCACCGTTGCGCCGGCTGCGCGCGAAGACGATCCGGCGCGTGACGACCGACCTGGACGAGTTTCAGTTCAACACCATGGTCGCCGCCTTGATCGAGTATGTGAACGAGCTGATGAAGCTGCGCGAGACCGCGCTGATCCATACCCCGGAGTGGCGAGAGGCACTGGAGACGCTCGTCCTGCTGATGGCGCCCAGCACCCCCTACGTCGCCGAGGAGCTGTGGGAGCGTCTGGGGATGCCCTATTCGGTGCATCATCAGTCGTGGCCGGAGTACGAGTTCGCGCTGACCCAGGACGACGCCGTCGAAGTCGTGGTGCAGGTCAACGGCAAGGTGCGCGACCGGCTGCTGCTGCCGGTCGATCTGCCCGAAGACGTCGCCCGAGCACGCGTCATGGCCCAACCGAAGATTGCCGAGGCGATTGCCAGCCGCGAGCCGCGCAAAGTGATCTACGTACCGGGGCGATTAATCAACATCGTGGTGTAGCGGCGAGGAGTTTTTGAGGCCAGAGGCCGCGAGGCTGTGGCGGGGTATGTATGATACCTGCCGGACACGTATCACTGATGGAACTGTTCAGATGAGCCAGATACACCTTGAAGTCGAAGAGGACGTCGCGGAGTTGCTCGGAAGCTCACCGGAGCAGATTGAACGGAGTGCTCTCGAAATGATCGTCCTGGAGCTCTATCGACGACGCGAGCTCTCGGCGGGTCGCGCTGGCGAGCTTCTTGGAATCGACCGGTTCGCATTCATTCGTTGGTCCGGAGCACTCGGCATCCCGTATCTGGATATGACTCATGAGGAGTGGCAACAAGAGCTTCGCGTGCTCGAGAAACTGTGACGGCTGGCATCGCGCTCACTGACTCGAGCCCGCTCATCATTTCTTGTCAGATTGGACGCCTGGAACTGCTGCAAACCCTGTTTGATGCTGTCGTCGCTCCACCCGCTGTCACTCAAGAGATCGCGCCGTCGCTCGGTGCACTGCCGGCATGGATACATGAGCGTCACTTCACGACGATTCCGGATCTGGTGATGTCTCTGGATGCCGGCGAGCGTGAAGCAACCGCTTTGGCGCTTCACGTTTCCGCCGACGTTATCGTTCTGGATGACCTCGATGGTCGGCGGAGAGCCGCACAGTTCGGATTGGACGTGATCGGATCGGCTGGGATCCTGCTTCAAGCGCGTCGTCGCGGGCTCATTGACGCTGTTCGGCCGGAGCTGGATGCGATGATCACCAATGGATTCTATGTCAGTGGACAGCTCTATCACGAAGTCCTAGCGGCTGCCGGCGAAGAGGATTCATGAGATGACTGGTGATGCCCCGGTCAGGGCCGATTCACTGGTCGCTGATGAGAAATTCCTCGCTTCGAGGAGGGATGCCATGCGGGAAATCCGCCAGCAGGGTCCGTATCACTACGTCTTCAGCCGCTACGTCGACCCCATCGCCACGGTCCAGCCAGGCGAGACGGTGGCGATCTACACCGACGACGCGTTCGAGAGCCAGATCACGCAACCGAACGACACGCCCTCGGAGATCCTGGGCGCCTATCTCAACCCGCAGACTGGTCCAATCTACGTCGAGGGCGCGGACCCGGGCGATACCCTGGCCGTGAGAATCGAAAACATCGAGCCAACGCGCGATTGGGCGGTCAGCGTCTTCGTCCCCTTCTTCGGCGGTCTCACCAGCACCAAGCTGACCCGCATGCTGCAAGACCCGCTGCCGGAAAAAGTCTGGCTGTACCAGCTCGCGGATGGCTGGCTCACCCATAACGAGCGGCTACGCTTCCCCTGGCGGCCGTTCATGGGAACCATCGGCACGGCACCCGAGCTGGAGGCGCTCTCGGCGCTGACTCCGTTCGACCACGGGGGGAATATGGACGTGCCGGACATCAAACCCGGCAACACCGTCTACCTGCCGGTGCGCGTGCCCGGGGCCTTCTTTTTCACCGGTGATTGCCATGCAGGTCAGGGGCAGGGCGAGCTCTGCGGCGTCGCGCTGGAGATCTCCGCCCGGGTGACGTTGACCTTCGACCTGATCAAGCAGCGGCCGATCGCCTGGCCGCGCATCGAGAGCCCGGACGAACTGATGACCGTCGGCAGCGCTCGTCCCATGGAGGACGCCGCCCGCATCGCCTACACCGAGCTCATCGAGTGGATGATCGAGCTTGGCTGGGACCGCCTCGAGGCCTACGAGGCGCTCACCCAGATCGGCGATCTCTACGTCGGCAACATGGTCGACACCTATTACTCCCTCGTCGCCAAGATTCGCAAGGAATACGCGATCATTGGTGGGTGATGGGTGATTGGACGAGGGGCAATGACAGATCCAGTGATAGCCGAACAGGATGAGGTCATTGCCTGCCTCCTGTCCGAGCGGGAGTACGCGATTCGGGGCGAGGAGATCGCGGGCGGCCTCTTCGCCGCGGTCGAAGAAGTCGCCGAGCTACCGGATGGCTACGGGTACCGCTTCTCGGGAGATGGCAGCTAGCTCGGGCCACTGCTGGCGTTCATTGCAGCTGAGCGCCGCTGCTGTCCGTTCTTGACCTTCGAGATCGCCTTCAAGCCGTATGGCGGACCGCTGTGGCTGCGGATGCGTGGCTCGCCGCGGGTGAAAGCGTTCATTGCGGAGGCGTTCAATGCCCGGGTTGCGGGTCCCGCTCCAATGGGCACGAGCCACGTGCCGTGATCGGCCAAACGGGACACGAGTCGCCAGGACCGCGCTCGCCGGGGTGTGGATCCCTGTAGAATCCCGCATTGACCGGTAATCAGACCATCAGCTTTCCTTTACCAGCATGAACCCGTCCGGGAAGAGATGTCGGAGGCGCACATGGACAACGAGCCCCACGACCGCAAGCCGCGTGCTCACGGACCGGGTGGCAGGCCATACCCTCTCCACAAGGTGGCCGCGGCCATGCCCCGCGACATGACGGACGGGGTGGTCACCGCGCTGGAAGCGGCCGGCTTCGCCCGGGACCGGATCGAGGTGGTGACGGGGGAGGATGTGTCCGACCTCGACCAGCCGATTGGCGGGTCCGGCATTCGCGGGTTCCTGACCCGGTTCAGTCTCAGCCTGGGTGACGACCTCGACGAGATCGAGCAGGCGCGGAGCGAGCTCACCTATGGCCACGCGTTGGTCCTGGTGATGGTCGACGGGATGGACGAGCAGCAGCGGGCGCACGACGTCCTGCACGAGCACGGCGGCCACTCCATACGCTACTTTGGACGGTGGGCCATTACCAGCTACGACGGCGACGCCCATTGATAGCGTCGTCTGATCAATCGGCTGGGGAGAACACGGACCACTGTGGAGCCATTCCGCCTCTTCGCCGCCACCGGCGATGCCGTCGCCCAGCTCGATAGCCTCAATGGGGAGACCATTGACGTCTCGCTCAACCTCGAGGGCCGGGGCGTCATGTGTGTCGCCGTCGATCCCCATGATCCGGAGCGGATATTCGCCGGTACCTTCGACCGGGGGATCTACCGCAGCCGCGACGGCGGAGACGTCTGGGAGTCGGTGGGGGCGGGGATGGCCGACGCGCGGGTCCTCTCGATCGCGATCTCCCCGTGCGACTGGGTCAATGGGCGATCGGTGGTCTTTGCCGGGACCGAGCCCAGCATGCTCGTTCGCTCGGAAGATGAGGGCGACACCTGGCAGCCGTCTCCGGCGCTCACCGAGCTGCCGAGCGTGCCGACCTGGTCGTTTCCACCCCGGCCCTACACGCACCACGTGCGCTGGATCGGTCTGCACCCGACCGACCCCGCCACGATCTATACCGGTATCGAGCTGGGCGGGGTGATGATCACGCGGGACGGTGGCGCCACCTGGGAGGATCGCAAGCCGGGCTCCCAGCACGACGCCCACGCTATCGCTACTCACCCGGCGGCGCCGGACCGCGTCTACGAAGCGGGAGGCGGTGGCGTGGCATTTTCCGGCGACGCCGGGGTGACCTGGCGCCCTGTGGACGAGGGGATGGACCGGCACTACACCTGGGGGCTGGCGATCGACGCCGTGGACCCTGACCTCTGGTACGTCTCGGCCAGCCATGGCGCGCGTACCGCCCACCGCAACAACGGCGACGCCCAAGCAATCCTCTACCGGAAGCGAGGCGACGCGCCGTGGGAAGCGCTCGGTGGGAACGGTTCGGGGCTGGAGCGCCCGCTGTCCTACATGCCGTACGCGCTCATCGCCCTACGGGATCGGCCGAACACGCTTATCGCCGGCTTGCAGAACGGCGACCTGCTCCTGACTGATGACGCCGGAGAGAGCTGGCATACCCTCCACACCGGTCTCGACGGCCTGCTGGCGCTCAGCGAGAGCGCTCTCTAAGTTCAGGCAAAGATCTCCGCGACAGGCACGCTGAATCCGGGAAGCACGTCGCCGCCGTCCAGCGTGTCTCCTGATTGCAAGACTCTGGTCGATTTGCCGGACGCAATGACGGTAATCGTGGTCTGCTCCGGATCGACCAGCCAGATCAGCGGGACACCCGCCTCCTGATACATCTCCATTTTGGCGACCACTTCGCTTGCGCGGTCTGATGAAGAAAGGACCTCTACCACGAGATCGGGTGCGAGGCGGGGGAAGCTTCGGCGTGCTTGACCCTGAGGTGCTCTCTCTGCCCGGACAAACGCGACGTCCGGAACGCGCACCGTAGGTCGGTCTGGAAAGAGGACAAATCCCCCATCCGCGCCATAGAGGCGCCCCAGACGACCGGCGCGCACGTGCGACCACAGTAAGCCGAGGATCGTTGCTCCAACGCTTGATGACTCATCCGCCGACGGCGTCATCTCGACCGGTTCCCCATCGATCAGCTCCCAGCGACCCTCACGAGGGAAGGTTTCGAACTCTTCAATGGAGATCGGGCGAGTGGCAACCATGGAGACTACATCCCTACATGCCGGGTACCGGCCTCATGCTCAGTCCGCCGCCGCGACTGCCTCGCGCTCCCGCTCCTTCACCTCGACCGCGTGCTCGGGTCGCCAGCGCAGGTTGAGCGCGCGGTTGGCTGCGACCTCGTCCAGCCGCTTGTACTCCGTGGTGTGCGGCGCCTGCTGCACCACCTCCGGCGTCTCGGCGGCCTCGTGCGCGATCTGGCGCATGACGCCGATGAAGTGATCGAGCGACTCGATCGACTCCGTCTCCGTCGGCTCGATCATCAGCGCCTCGGGGACGACCAGCGGGAAGTAGACCGTCGGCGGATGGATGCCGAAGTCGAGGATGCGCTTGGCGATGTCGAGGGCTCGTACCCCTTGCGCCTTCTGCCGGGTGGCGGAGAAGACCGTCTCGTGCATGCAGGTGCGGTCGCCGAACGGCTGATCATAGAGATCGCGCAGGCTGGCCCGGATGTAGTTGGCGGCGAGGACGGCATCCTCGCTCACCTGGCGTAGCCCGGCCGCGCCGTGCATGCGGATGTAGGTGTAGGCGCGGACGAACATGCCGAAGTTGCCGTGGAAGGCGTGCAAGCGACCTATGCTCTCCTCCGGCTGGAAGAGCTCGAAACGGTCGGAGGTCGGAGGTCGGAGGTCGGATGACCGAGGTTCGGAATCCTTCTCTCTTCCGACTCCCGACTCCCGACCTCCGACTCGTCTCACCCGCGGGCCGGGCAGGAACTTCGCCAGATCCTGGCGCACGCCGACCGGTCCCGAGCCGGGACCGCCGCCGCCATGTGGGGTGGAGAAGGTCTTGTGCAGATTGAAGTGCATGATGTCGATGCCGAGATCCCCGGGTCGCGCGATACCGAGAATGGCGTTGAAATTCGCGCCGTCGTTGTAGACCAGACCGCCCGCCTGGTGGACGGCCGCGACGATCTCCTCGATGTGCTCGTCCCACAACCCGAGGGTGTTGGGGTTGGTGATCATCAGCCCGGCGGTGTCCGGGCCAACGGCCGCCCGCAGCGCCTCCAGATCGCAGTTGCCGCGCGCATCCGAAGGGATCGTCACGACCTGGAATCCGGCCATCACCGCGGTCGCGGGGTTCGTGCCATGGGCGCTGTCCGGGACCAGGATCTTGGTGCGTCCGGTATCGCCGTGGGACAGATGCCAGGCGCGGATGACGAGGCAGCCGGTCAGCTCGCCCTGGGCGCCGGCCACGGGCTGCAACGCGACCTCGTCGAAACCCGATATCTCACCCAGCATCTCCTGCAGCTCACACATCAGCTGCAATGCGCCCTGGACGGTGCTGGGGTCCTGGTACGGGTGGATATTGGCGAAGCCCGGCAGCCGAGCGACGACCTCGTTGATCTTGGGGTTGTACTTCATCGTGCAGGATCCCAGGGGGTACATGCCGATGTCGATGGCATGGTTCTTCTGGGAGAGACGCGTGTAGTGCCGGATGACGTCGATCTCGCTGACCTCAGGCCAGTCGAGACGCTCGCGCGTCATCCCCTCCGGCAGCGGCGTCTCGGGCACATCCGGTTCGGGAAAGCGCACGCCGCGCCGCCCGGGTTTGCTCAATTCAAAGATCAGCGGCTCGACCGCCATGCTTGCCATGCTCCCGAACTGACGGGCAGTTTTCGCCCCGACGATCGCTCAAAACCTCGCGATGGTAGCACGGTCGAGAGGACCCACTTCGCGTCAAGCAAAGGCAAGAAAAGGTGCGTGCTATCCTCGTCAGACGGCGGATGTAGAGGAGATCACGACATGCAGATGAAGTTGGAAGTGGTCCACGTCCCTGTTTCGGATGTCGACCGCGCCAAGGCGTTCTATACCGAGCAGATCGGTTTCAACGCCGATCATGACCACCAGGTCAACGATGAGCTCCGTTTCGTTCAGTTGACCCCGCCCGGGTCCGCCTGCTCGATTGCTATCGGCACCGGGCTGACGCAGATGGCGCCGGGCTCGGTCGAAGGGCTGATGATGGTTGTCCCGGACGTGCAAGCGGCGCGCGATGAGCTGATCCGACGCGGCGCCGACGTGAGCGAGATCGACGTTCAGGCCTGGGGATCATTTGTCTATTTCAGCGATCCTGACGGGAACTCCTGGGTATTGCAGCAGTTGCCCGATCGCGGCTAGTGGCCTCGCGTTGAAAAGGAGTGATGCGCCGGCTGGAGACTACGCCGGGAGCCCCGCGAAGCGCGGCGGGTCACCGTCCGCGAGCGCGGCCAATTGGGACGGGTCCATCCCGTAGCTGGCAGCCAGCACGGCCGGCGGGAATCCCGACAGCACCTGCGAGAGCCCGAGGGCGATGCTCGTGGTCGCGTCGTGGAACAGGATGATCTGGGCCGGCTCCGCCCCCACGCTATCGAGGTAATGAAGCCAGTTCACGGGCACGAAGGCCAGATCCCCGGACGTCAACACGTCCGCCTGCGACGCTCCATTCGGACCGATGATGCCGACCTCGACCTCGCCTGAGAGGACGAAGCAGACCTCGTCCGCGGCCGGGTGCCAGTGCGGTTCGCTGATCGCGTCGGGTTCGAGCGTCATCAACGTGGTCGTGATGCCGACAAGCGCCGGGATGTCCGCGGCTGTTGCGCCGCTCCCGGCGCTAGGGCCGGTGGACGCTCCCGCCAGGTCGTCCATGCGGACGGTGTAGCGCGCCGCGGCCGGGTCGTCTGGACCCGTGGGCAGGGCCGCCGTGCCACCCGGCACCGGAGCCACGAACGGCTTGGCCACCGTGGGGAACGGCGGGACGTCGCCCAGCGCCACGCCCGCCGCCCTGGCGATCACCGCCGCTGGAAGCGGTGGCATCATCTGCGAAAAATCGATCGTCGCTGGTTGCTGGTGATCGAAGCCAAGCAGGATGCGTAGCGGCTCGTCGCCGGTCGCCCAGAACGCGTGCGGCAGTCCTTTGGGAGCGAAGAAGACGCTGCCCGGGTCGAGCGCGAAGGCGACCGCATCCCCATCTTCGTCCAGGAGCACCATCTGACCCACGCCGCCAAGGCACCAGCCGAGCTCGCCGGCATTGTTGTGCCAGTGCATCTCGCGTGTGTCGTCCGGGCCGACCTCGAACACCGCCAGCGAAAGCCCCGACAGCGCCGGAAACTCCGTGGCTCTGGCGAACCGCACGCTCGCGCCGGATGCAAAGTCGACCGGGGGCGAGTCGCCGAGCCGGTAGAACAGGGATTCAGCCGCGGCGGAAGGCGGTGTCGCCGGCGCGGTGGGATCCGCGGCCGTCGGAGTGGACTGCTCGAGCCACGCCTCGGTCCGGGCCGGTCCCGCCGCCAGCAGTGCCCCTACCCCGGCGCCGCCACCAAGCAGCCGCAACGCCGCGCGCCGGCTGCTCCGCCCTGAGCTCTCGCGGTCGCTACCACCAACCGGGCTGAGCGAATCGTCCATCGCCAACTCTCCTGATCGAAGCGCCAGCATCATTGTCGGTTCGACATGAATGAAGCGCAGCCACGGCACAGCCCTCAGATGGTGTCAGGGGCTCTGACGATGAACTCAGCAGCTCAGGCCTGGCCCGCCACCGCGTCAGTGTCGTAGCGGTAGCCAAGGGCGGTCGAATCGAGCACGTCGCGCGGGGTGACCATCAGCCCGATGTGGGAGAAGGGCCACATGTGATCGTCGAGGTTGTGGCCGATCGGTCCTCCGGAGACGGGCAGATACTCTTGCCCGTGGCGCCGCATCCATTCGTTCCAGATGCGATCGATGTTGGCATGGTGCAGCCAGAAGACCGGATCGTTGAGCGAGGAATTGGCGGCCATCGTGCCAAACAGGTTGGGACGCGTCATCATCAGCTGCTGGGGTCGCCACCACGGCAGCAGCGGGAGAGCCATCGGGATTGTGATCACGACCACCTTCGTGAGCGAGCTTGTATTCTCCGGCGATCCAGAGATGAACCCCGTTGTGGAAGTTGTGGGGACCAGTGCAGACCGGATAATGCCCGTCTTCGGGATCGCAGCTTTCTGACACGCAATCCTGCCAACCCTCCAGAGCGTTGCGAAAGCTGCTGCCGGGTGTCAGCATCGTGTTCCAGGGCGCCACATCGTAGACCGGAATTGACAGGGCCACCTCGAGTTGCTCGACCGTCGGCAGATTGGGCGCGAGATGGCCCGCGCCGAACTGGCGAACGAGGAATGGCAGGCGCTGCTGATCGCTGTAGTCGAAGATGTTGATCGTCCACGCCCCCTTGCGGAACGGTCCGGTGGTGACCGCGTAGTCGGCCGCCGGATCACCGTTGCCACCCATGAGGTCGTCGCCCCAGACGGCGGCGTCGTGAGTGTTGTCGACAGTCCAGTCCCAGTAGGGCACCGTCACGGTCGGCTCGATCAACCGCAGCTGCTCTTCGAAGAGGAGCACGAACTGCCGGTGCCAGGGGAAGAAGGCCGGACCCATGTGCGCCGCCATCACCGCGCAGCCGAACGCATCCCGGTGCCAGAGGACGAAGGTGTCGTAGACGCTCAGTCCGTCCACCCAGGGCGAAGGCTTTTTCTTCAATCCCAGCACGGCATCGACGAAGTTCAATTTCTCGTCGGCGGTCAGCGACGCCGCGTTCTTGCGGACCCGTAGCTCGCCATCCGCGACCGGCGATGCTACCGGCGTCGCGGGCTCGTCCTGTGCCGAGACGGCGCGCCGCGCGCCGGCGGCGAGGAGGGTGGCGCCGCCGAGTCCGGCGGCGCCACCAAGAAGATGACGCCTGCTCGTTGCCCGGCCGAATAGCCGCGTCACTTGGTCAAACCGCCGATCATTCATCCAATGCTCCCTTTTCCGGTGATCCGTGGCGCGACTTACGCGACGACCTCGACGACGCCCATCATGCCCTGATCTTCATGGTCCAGGAGGTGACAGTGGTAGACAAACTTGCCGGGGAAGTCGAGGAAGCGGGTGCGGATGACGATCTCGCCGAAGGCCGGGATCGGGGTCGTGTCCTCCCAGGAGTAGGCATCGACCGGCTCCCCATTGATCTCGACGACCTGGAAGTCGTTGACATGGATGTGGAATGGGTGCCAGTCCGGACTGGTATTGCGCAGCAGCCATTCTTCCGTCGCGCCGAGTTGGACCGTCTGATCGATCCGGTCCTCATCGAACGTGTGGCCATCGATGAGAACCTCGAACGGCTTCATCTCCTCCGAGAAGATCAGCTCGCGGCGCTTGTCGATCGCCGTTTCGCGAAGGTCCTCGAACTCGATCAGCGTCGTCGGCAGTGGCTCGGGGAGATCAACCGGTCCGGAGCTGATCAGCGATGCAATCGGGAATGCCTGGTTGAGCCTGAAACTCCAGGTCGGCTCCCCAGGGGAGTGACTGCAGCGCGTAGACCCCTTCCGGGCCGCCCTGGATGAGCACCTCGACCCTTTCGCCGGGCGCCATCACGATCTGGTCACGACTCCGTACCTCGCGCAGCGGGTTGGCGTCCGAGGCGATCTGATGCAGTTGATGGCCATCGAGGGCCAGATTGAGAAACGTGAACGCGCTGGCATTGATGATTCGCCATCGCTGCGTTTCGCCGGGAGCGATCTCAATTGCCGGGTGAGCCTGACCGTTGACGAAGATAGCGATGACGTCCATTTTGGGGAATGAGATCATCGCGCCGTCGGCATCAAACTGGGTAGCCTGGATCACGAGCAGCCGCTCCGGGACATCGCGTATCCCCGGAAGTGCATCCAGGGCTCCCTCGACGATCAGCGCTCCGGCCATGCCTCCACTCACCTGATCCGAGGAGTAGCCGTGCATGTGTGGGTGGTACCAGTAGAGACCCGGTATGTAGAGCCCGGATGCGTCGTCATGAGGAATGGCGTATTCGTAGTTGAAGGTCTCACCCGGCATGAGGTGTACGAAGACGTTATCGCTGTTGCCCGCTGGCGAGACATGCAAGCCGTGGGTGTGCAGGTTGGTCGGCTGGTCCATCTGGTTGGTGAGCGTGACCCCCAGTGAATCGCCGGGATGCAGGCGCATGGTCGGTCCGGGAGCATGCCCATTGAAGGTGTAGGTTGTGACCGCACGTCCGCCCATCACGGCCGGACCGAACTGGGCCTCGAGCGTGACATCCAATCGCCCATCCGCACTGCGCAGGACCGGTGGCTCCACCAGAGTCGCGCCGACCTCATAGGAGACCGGCGTCGCCGGCTGCTGTTGCGCGGAAACTACGCGGCGTCCAGCGGTGGTGAGCAAGGTGGCCCCACCGAGCCCCGCGGCGCCACCGAGAAGGTGACGCCTGGTCGTTGCCCGGCGAATCAGCCGCGTCAGTCGGTCAGAATGGTCCTCGTTCATCCGCTGCTCCTTCTGGGTAATTGCGCTCGCCGCTGCCTACTCGGCGACATCGACGACCGCCATCATCCCGTGGTCCTCGTGGAACAGGATGTGGCAGTGAAAGACGAATTTGCCGGGGTAATCCATGAACGGAATGCGGATGACGACCTCGCCGCCGGCCGGGAGGATCACGATGTCCTGAAGATTGGCGGCGTTGTATGGCTGCCCGTTGACCGAGACCACCTGGAAATCGTTGACGTGGATGTGGAACGGGTGTTGCTCCGCCGTCACGTTGCGGATCGTCCACTCTTCGACCGTACCGAGCTGGACCAGCTCGTCGATCCGATTCGGGTCAAACTGCTGGCCATTGATCTTCAAAGATGGGATCGTCGTCGACGTCGTTGAAAAAGATGTCGCGCTCAGTCGCGATGTCGGCCGAGTCGAGGTCGCGGTCCGCGGCAACGCTCGCGGGCAGTGCCGCCGGTGGTTGCGCATCGCCCTCGATGATCAGCGTCGCGAGCTGGACCTCGGGATAGACGTGATTTCCCTGGTCGTAGATGATCGTCTCGAAGCGTAGGCGCCGACCTCTCCTGCCTGCACCAGCACGTCGAACCGTTTGCCCGGCGGCAACACCAGCGCGTCCGCGGTGCGTACGTCCCAGACGCGGGTTACCGTCTTCGGCGATGACGTGGAACGCGTGGCCGTCAGGTGGAGTTGGTAAAAGATCTCGGCGCCGACGTTGGCCAACCGCCAAAGCTGGGTTTCGCCCGGCGCCATCGTCAGGGACGGGTTGATCTGGCCGTTGACGGTTCTCGTCGTCGGATCACGGGGAACGTTTTCCAAGAGAATCGCGCCAGCATCGTCGAGTTGATAGTCTTTCAGCGCGAACAGATGCTCGTCGATGCCCTGCAGGTCAGGCGGGAGCTTCTCCTGCAAGCCGTCGATGACGATCACGCCCGACATCCCGCCAAAGACCTGTTCCAGCGCCAGATGGTGCATGTGCGGGTGATACCAGAAGGTGCCAGTGGGATGATCGAGTGGAATCTCGAGGACGTATCGCGCCGTTTCGCCCGGATTCACCGTGCGAAAGATGTTGTCCGCTTCGCCCCCCGGTGAGACGTGGAGCCCGTGGAAGTGCAGATTGGTCGGCTCCATCAGGTGATTGACGAGCTCGAGCTCGATCCGCTCGCCCGGCCGCACGCGCAGCGTCGGTCCGACGAAGGAGCCATTGAAGACCCGGGCCCGGATGGGTTGCCCAGCGATTTCGACCTCTCGCTCTTCGGCGGTCAACGTCGCCCGCAGCACGCCGTCAACAGCGCGAAGCTCCATCGGTTCGGGGAAGTCGGTCTGCGCCGCCGTTGTCCCTGGCCGAGGCAGATCCACAGAGGCGACAAGACACAACACGAGCCCGAGCACGGCCAGCGCCACACGAGCGAGGCGACTTGCGGACGGTTGGCGCTTTCTGAAGAACATGACCGCCACTTCGGGTCATGGCTCATCACCTCCCCGTCGCCTGTCGTTGAGCCGCAACCGCCGCTGACGCGACCGGCCGGCGCTTTGTTTCCCGTGGCCGCCATCGTCGCACTTGCAGGTGTGGCCGTCAATTGCCAACAGGACCGGAGAAACCACAGGCTCGGCCCCAGCATGAGCCGAGCGACGTTTTCCGCCGGAACCCGTGCCCCACTTGTGCGCCGACCCAGACCCGGGTAGCGTTCTCTGCTCGTGACAAGATTCATCACCGACGCCTGGGCACGTCCATCGTGGCAATCGACCAACCCGCGAAGCCGGTCAGCACATTACCAATCCCCCTCACGCGACTCGTCGGACGTGAGCGGGAGGTGGCGTTGATTTGCGATCTGCTGCAACAGGATGATCTTCGGCTGATCACGTTGACCGGCCCCGGTGGCGTCGGCAAGACCCGCCTCGCCCAGCATGTCGCTGGCAGTGTGATGAACACCTACCCGGATGGCGTGTGGTACGTCGATCTGGCCCCGATCGCCGCGCCGGACCTCGTGGCGCCCGCGATCGCGCACGTCTTCGGCCTGCGCGACGCCGGGGACGAACCGATCATTGACCGACTGCACGCGTTCTTGCGTCCGAAGCAGCTGTTGCTGGTGCTGGACAATTTTGAACAGGTGGTCGAGGCGTCGCCGCTGGTCATTAGCGTGCTGAGCGGTTGCCCCCGCGTGACAGTCCTGGTCACGAGTCGGGTACGGCTGCGGGTCTCTGGCGAGCATGAACACGGGGTGCCGCCGCTCACGCTCGCAGACCCGGAGACATCAGCCAAGCGTGAAGCGGTGACACAATCTGAGGCAGTGCAGCTGTTCATCGCGCGAGCGCAAGCTGTGGATGGGAACTTTGACCTCACGCCCGAGAATGCTCAAGCGATCGCTGAGATCTGCCGCCGGGTAGACGGCCTGCCCCTGGCTATCGAACTGGCCGCCGCCCGGATCAAGATTCTCCCGCCCACGGCACTCCTGGCGCGACTGGATCAGCGGCTGCCGGTGCTGACTGGCGGCAACCGAGATCTGCCGGCGCGCCAGCAGACCATGCGCAATACGCTGGCCTGGTCCCATGATCTGCTCTCAGTGGACGATCAGGTCGTGTTTCGCCGGCTGTCTGTGTTCGTAGGTGGCTTCTCTTTGCAGGCTGCGCAAGCCGTGGTGACCGTCCCGGGCGACCGCTTCAGTGACGCGCTGGACGGTGTTGCCTCGCTCGTTGATACGAGCCTGCTGCGGCAAGACCACAGCCTCAGCGGCGAGCCGCGCTACCGCATGCTGGAGACGGCTCGCGAATTTGGACTGGAGCAGTTGGCCGCCAGCAAGGAGGAGGAAGCAATCCGCGAGTGGCATGCACGCTGGTACCTGGAGCTCGCAACGACGCTGGCGCCCCTCGTGCACCTGGCGGGTGAGCCTTCGCTCCTGGGACGCCTCTCGGCTGAACACGGCAATCTCCGCGCCGCGCTCAACTGGTTCGCGACGCAAGGTGATGCCGAGTCCCTTGCGTGGCTCACAGGGTCGCTCCATTGGTTCTGGCATATGGGCGGCCAGGGACGCGAGGGGTGCGCCTGGCTCGATAGAGCGCTCGATTTGAGTGCGCGCGCGTCACCCAAGGCCAAGATGGGCGTTTTGGGCGGGGCGAGCAACCTCGCGGTGCAACAGGGCGACGACGTTCGGGCCACGGCACTCGGTGAGCAGCTCCTGGCGCTTGCGCGCGAACAGGGGGATCGCACGGCCGAAGCCGACGCGCAGTTCCTGCTTTCCCGCGCGGCCTGCATGCGGGGAGCTGGCGCTGAGGCAAGTGCATTCGCCTCGGAGGCGGTGATGCTCTGTCGGGCGTTGGAAGATACGCGTCGGCTGCCCTGGGCGCTTCAGCGCCTCGGCATCGAGGCATATGCCGAGGGCGAGGTTGCGCAATCGGCCGCGCTATTGGTGGAGGCGCTCGCAGGTTTCCGGGCAGTGGGAAACGTTCTCGGCACAGCATATGCCACGGGGATCCTCGGCATGGCCCGCCACGCTCTTGGTGACCGGGCTCAGGCGGCAGCACTCTACCGCGAAAGCTTGAACTTGCACCAAGACCTGGCCGACCCATGGGAAACCGCGCATATCCTGGAGCAAGTGGCGTCACTCACGGCGGAAACGCGAGACGGTGCGCGGGTGGCCCGACTCCTCGGGGCGGCCGATGCGCTTTACACATTGACGTGGACTGCGCGCCTCCCGTTCGAACGCGATATCGCGGCTCGCGCCGAGGCCGCAGCCCATGCCTGGCTTGAACCGGAGGAGTACAGGCTGGCGTGGGAGGCGGGCCGGGAGTTGTCTTTTGCCCAGGCCATCGAAGAGGGGCTGGCAGCAGTCGCCACGATCGAGTCGCAGCTGGCTGCGAGCAGGTCAACCCGGGAGGCTGATGGTGGCCTGACACCGCGCGAGCGTGAAGTGCTGCGCCTCCTCGTCGCGGGCTGCTCCAATCAGGAGGTCGCCGAGGCGCTCTTCATTTCCCGCGCCACGGCTCGGACCCACGTGGCAAATATCTTGTCGAAACTTAATGTCAGTTCGCGCACCGCGGCGGCAGACATCGCCCATCGTCGCCACCTGATCTGAGCTCCCCGACAACGCCTACGTACGCCTACGTAGCGTGCGTAGGCCGGTTGGCGCGACGTGACCCCAAAAAATCGGCCGGCCGGCTGATGCCGCCGCAATCTCCCCGGCGCATGATCACACCATGCTAACGGATGGATCGTCTGTTGGCTCGCCCACCGAGGGTGAACGATGGGGATCAGGCCGACGCCTGGAAGGAGCTCACGATGCAGTCCCAACCAACTTCGTTGATCATGCTCGTAGAAGTTCGGCATGCCGAGTTACAGGCCGAAGCGGCACAAGAGCGACTCGCCAGACAAGTCCTCAACAACGGAGTCCCCACGACGAGCATCGTGGCCGGTGTGGGGCGTCGCTTTGGGATCGCGCTCGCCAGCACCGTCACCCTGCTCCACGATGGACTCACGATCTTGCGGGCACGCCAGCGAACGACGGTAGCATGATTCCATGAACTGCCACCGCGTGTTTGCGCGGTGACGTGTCGTCTGAGACGATCGCCTCTTCGGGATCAAGAGCAGAGAAAGGCTCCGTGCCATGGGCACTGATACTCCGACCGCGACGACGCTCATCCCGGAGAGCGCCGCGGTGCTGAACTCCCAGCCGGCGGCAGCCCCGGGCCGCATCCAGATCCTGCTCTGCCTGTCCGCATTTCTGGCCGCCCTGAACTTCTTTGCGCCGACCCCGTTCTATCCACAGATGGCGCACGACCTGCAGACGACCGTTCCGCTCCTGGGTCAGGTCGTCACCCTGATGGCCCTGATCAGCGCTGGTCTGGGTCTGCTTGCCGGTCCGCTGGCCGATCGTTACGGATACCGCTGGCCGCTCGTCGTCGGTCTCCTGGCCATCGCCGTTGGCCTGGTCGGCACCGGTCTGGCCCCGATCTACCCGGTGCTGCTGGCGCTCGGCGTGGTGATGGGGCTCGGGGACGCGCTCGCCTACTCTCTCCCATTCGCCATCGCCACGACCCACTTCAGCGGCATGGCCCAGCGACGAGCGATTGCCTGGACAATCGGAGCATTGAGCACTGCCCCGATCATCGGTGTTCCCCTGCTCGCCGCCGTCGGCGGGCTCACCAGCTGGCGCGTAGCCCTGGCCACAGCTGGGGTCGCGGCTGCGGGGGTCGCCTGGTTCGTCGCGGCTGTCCTGCCTGCCGATCGGCTGCGTCCCGCGAATCGCCTTCGCGTCAGGGAGTTGCTGGCGGCCTACTCGCCACTGGTGCACCACCCGCCGAGTCTGCGCTTCCTCGCGGTGTCGGCCTTGCGCGGCATGTGGTGGGTGGGAATGCTGACCTACATGGGCGCGTTTCTGGGAACGGTCGTCGGATTCAGCCCGCAGCACGTCGGTCTGGTCTATGCCCTGGCCGGAGGCGCGTACACGGCCGGCAGCCTAATCGCGGGCAATTTCATGGGCGGGTTTTCGCCGCGGCTCGTAGTTGCCCTCTCGAGCGTGGTCGGCGGGGTGCTGGTTGCCCCGATGTTTCTGTTCCCGCTCCCCTGGGTCGTCCTCCCGCTGCTGCTCGCCGTCAGTGTCGCGGCCGCTATCTGCAGTGTCAGCGTTGTCGCGCTGCTCGCCGACGAGAGTCCGGCCGGCGCCGGGACGACCATGGTCCTCAACGGGTCCGTTCTCAACTTCGGTACAGCCGGAGGAGCGATTCTGGGGGGCGCCCTCATCGCGCTCGGCGGCTACGCGGCCCTGGGGATCGGTCTGCCCTTCTTCGCACTGGTGGCGGCGGCCCTCGCCTGGTGGCCAGGAAGTCGTCAGGTAGGAACACGCCCATCTCAAGCAACATCCTGCCTTCCGAGGAAGACCGGAGTAACGATTGGCGCGTGGCAGAAAACCCTTATCGGCTTTGACCACAAGCCGGCGTCACGATGCTTCCAGATGTGCCAAGGGCACCGCAGGTCCGGTCGAGCACTCCCCGGGCCCCGCGCTCACTTCGATGCCACGGCTCGTGTGCGAACCACCCACAAACGGCGCCCTCAGCCGACCGGTCACCACCACGACGCGCGAAGCAATGACCATGGCCACGTCCTTGCGGTGCGGTCACTGCTGACGCCTCGGCGGACACCTAACGGTGTCGCGCTGCGGTGGCGGCATCCCTGAGTTGGAAACGCATATCGCGGAGCGCCATTTCTGCCGCCACCGCCTCGAAACTCGGGACTCCACCAAGGCCCGGCTGAATGAGCGCTGTTTGTGTGGCCGGAGCCTGGATCCCCGGGTTCCCACCAAGGCCCGGCTGAATCGGCATCTGCAAGCGGACGGGATCCGTCGTGCGGCGGTCCGGCGCCGACCGCGACGCGCGCGGCGGGCGCGCGACAACGGTCGAATCCACGACGCCGTGATGCGGAGCCTGTACGGCAGTCAGCGCTACGATGGGATGGATCATCTCAGCCGGGGCATCTTCACTATGGAGTCCCAAGGCAACTGCGCTCACGCCGCACGTGCCGGCCACGAGGCTCATCCCAAGCCTCAGCACACGTCCCAACTGGCGGATGCCTTCGAGATGAGGCATTGCGACAACCATGGCACCTCTTCTTCCCCAGCCTCTCGGGTGGCAGACGCGGGTCGTGCGGCCGGGAAACTGATCGACTTGCCGCAGTGCTGCGAGCAGCCAACATCACGGCTGTCGTGAGTTGGCAGCCTTCGCACGTGCTTATCAGGAGTGGGATCGTCGGGTACTCGGCAGTTCGGCTACGGCGGCAAGGCGACCTGACCGCCGGAAGCTGGAGTTGTTCTGACTTCTGGGCTCGTTGGGCCCAGCACGCTGCACTGATTGCTCGTCACCTTGTTCGCTCCTCCTACCTCGGCCCCCCGCGGCTCAGGGTGTGGGGGAGGCGCTCGCCTGCGCCGCCGCGGGGAGGTCGACCCCGTTCGGAGTCAAGCGATAGCCCCGGACGGGTGGATCGGCCGGCAGAATCTGGTCAAAGGTGACGGCGTTCTGCGCGTCGCGCGTCACAACTCGCTGCGGCGTGCTGTCGACAAACGTCTGGCCGTCCTCGCTGACCTCGGGGTGGCCCTCGAACTGGAAGGTGCCAAGCAAGGTCCCGTCTGGAGCGGTGAGCTTCTGGATGGCGGTGAAGTGGCTACCGCGCTCGCCAACCACTTCCCATCGCCCGATGGCTGGTCCCTGGAAGAACAGGCCGAGGCCGGGATCGATGGCATTGGACCCGAACGCGGCCACGAACGAACCGTCCGGGTGAAAGATGGCCGGGACCGGCCCACCAGGCGTCATCCCGACCCAGCTGCCGACAAGCGGATGCCCCGACAGGTCCGTGGCTTGCTGCTTTGCGGCCTCGCCCGGTTCTGCCTTGCCGATGCCGACCAGGCTGGCCGCCCCCAGGAGCAGCCCCCGCGCGAAATCGATGCGACGCATGACCCCTCCCTTCCCTATCGTGGTCGCTGCCGAAGCCCATCCTCATCGCCGCAGGCCGCCGTGAGGACTCGAAGGCCTGTTGCCGTTATGGCGAAAGCGACGGCCTTCCCGTGGGCTCGAGCACCACAGCGTAAATCCTCTCCGTCGTTTCACCGAGGTTGAAGAGCGAGCCGTCTGGACGCTTGCCGACGTTGGCGTCGTCCCCGGCGCCGGTCTCGAGTACCAGTGACCCGAAGGGTGGCGGACGTGTCTCCTCTCCCGGCGGGAGGGTGGCGCGGAGGAGGCTGACACTGACCGGTCCGGCCGGTAGCGGGCCATCGAGTGCCTCCGCACTTCCGCCGAGATAGCCGCTGTGCCGCAACCAGGGGGAGGGCATCGTCCCCGCATAGAGTCCGGCGTTGAGAATCTGCACCGGGTGCGTTCCGCGGACGACGTAGGCCGCCGGAAATGCAAAGTCGTGAACGATGGTGTCGCCTGGACCAACAATTATCTCCTCGCCCGGTGCCGGCTGCAGCCTGTCCAAGCTTCCGCCGGCGCCGCGGACCACCTCTATCGGTCCGGCCGCCTCGACCGTCAATTCCCCTTCCACAACGTGAGTGAATTGAGGGCCATGACAGCACGTTTGGCTCTGGGTCCAAGCGGGGAATCCGTCCCCAGGCGCGAGCAAGAGGCGCCACAGGACGAAGCGAAGCTGGCCTTCTTGCGGGATTTGATCGGCTGTCAGGGTCGTGGCGAAGAGCGGTTCGATGATCGACTCGGTAGTCACCGTTGCGACATCGCGCCCTGCGATTGACGCCGGTTGGCCGGTCATTCGATCAATATGAACGCGACCCATACCAAGTGTGGCGACCGCAAAACCAAGCGTCACGAGGAGCAAGGCCACGGTGGCGAGGTGCGGCAATGACCAGTGCCTGCTGTCCAGAAGCCAGGCCCAATGTGGCGGCGCGGCCGGCGATGTGCGCAACCCCCCGGAATCTCCACGCGGCCCCGGGAGCGAGTGCGTCAACGTATTGGTGACGTCTTCCGAAGTCTTGGCAAGACTGGTCACTCGGAGTCGCCCGCGGCGTTGCGCAGCGTCCAGCTCGGCCGTCGGCGGGCGCACGCCGAGGTGGTGGATGACCGCTGTCGCCAGTTCATCGACCTCGCCGCCGCGCAAGACCTCGCCGCGTTGGGAAGCATCCCAGTACCGATCTAAGGCGTCAGCGCGCCGCCGCTCGCTATGCTCCACGGAGTACCTCGCGCTCAGCCGCAATCGCGGCACGGATCTGGTCCATCGCCCGCAGTTGTCGTTTCTTGGCCGCTTCGTGGCTAATTCCGAGTATCCGGGCGATCTCGCGGCCGCTCAACCCGGCTCGCCGAAGCTCCAACACGCGTCGATCGTCTCTCGACAGATGATCGATCACCGCGTCGAGCCACTCCCGATCGATAGTCGCAAGTGCTTGCTCTTCCGGACTTGTGCCCGGGTCGAGGAGATTGGCCGCTTCCGACAACGACTCCTGTGGACGCCGGGCGCGGAACGCGTCTTGAACGGCGTTGTGAGCGATGACAAAGAGCCAGGGACGGAAGCGGCCCGTTTCCTTGTACCCGGGCAGGGCTGCCAGCGCCTTGAGAAAGGTCTGGCTGGCTGCATCTTCGGCCGCTTCGGGCTCTCCCAGTTCGCTCAGGCAATAGCCGTAGACGGCCCGGAAGTAGCGGTCGTAAAGGGCGACGAACGACTGCGGATTCTCCTTGGCCCACGCGACTAACAACGAGTCCGGGTCGTCGGACCTTCGCGGCTCGATGGGTTGGCGTCGACGTAAGAACCGCATCTACCCCGGTCCTCTGCCAGCGATATACCTTTGTCCACTCTAGTCAACGAATCGGTCTCGAAATGGGGACAACGAGTACCAGTGGAATCCCGATGCCTTGCCGTCGAGCTCCATAGGCCGGCACCGTCCACGACCCCGGGTCCACGCCGGTACGACTCCTTGTTCCCCTAGTTTGCCAGGACCCGGTTTGGCGCCATCGACGATGGTATTGGTCGGTCGCGGTCAGGAAGATGAACCCGGTTCATGGAAACCCAATGAGGGCGTTGCGGGACCAGTGTCACGCCGCCTCGGGATCCGCCAGAGGCGCCGCGGCAGATAGCGACTCTTCTTCGTCCGTGAGCGCGCGGCCCGGGCGCATCCGCGTTTGTGCCAGCAACAGCACCGGGATCAGCAGGGCGCTGGCGACCAGCGAGGCCAGCAGCGGCCCCTCGGCACGGATGGCGTAGAGCTGTCCCGAGATGATCGGGGCCGATGAGAACGCCGATCCCCCCGTCATCTCGCTCAGGGTGAAGACGCGCGGCCGCACGCGATCGCTGCGCACGATCTCGCTCAAGGCGCCGACGAAGAGTCCCCAGGCCGACCAGAGCCCGCCGCGTCCGATGAACGCCAGCGCGATCAGCCAGACGTGATGCGTAGAGAGGACGACCGCCAGTGCGCCCATCACCATGCCGATAGCGATGGCAATGCCGGTCAGTGGGTGTCGCTGCAACCACTGGCTGCGGGCGACGGCCAGACCAAACACGACCGCCCCCAAGGAACCGACCCCGCCCAGGATGGCGACGACCGCCGGCGTTATCCCGCGCTGATCGGCCAGGAACGGCGCGAGTAGTGAAATGCCCAGGGCCAGGGAGAAGATCGTCGCGAACTGCATCCCCAGCATCGGCTTCACGCCTGGCTCGGCCAGCGCCTCGCGATAGGAGGAGCGGGTCGGCTGGTCCTCCTTCGCCACCTTGGGCTGCGGTGCGAAGCGGCTGAAGAAGTAGAGCGAGAACGCGGTGCAGGCGGCGGCGAAGATGAAGGCGGCACGCATGTCGAACCGGGCGATCAGCGCCCCCGAGATGAGCGGGGCGATGCCGAAGGCAATGGCCGGGCCGACGTTGAAGACGAGGGTGAAGGCGCGCACCCGCTGCTCGCCGGCGTGCGCGGCCAGGTGTGCCTGGGTGAGGGGAAAGGCGATCTCCCCGATTGCGCTACCGATCACCATCGGCGCCAGCATGGTCCAGTGGGTGGCGAACGCGGCGCTGATCATCCCGAGAGCGGTCATCGATCGCGCGGCGACGATCAGCGTGCGCGGGTCGATGCGGTCGGCTAGCGCCGCGCTGGGAGCGAGGATTAGCAGGCGGAGCAGCCCGGAGGCGCCAAGCACGAACCCGACGACGGTAATCGGCGCACCGAGCGCTTCGATCCAGAGCGGCCAGATGCCGACATAGGCGCCGAAGGCGGCCTCGACCCCGATCATGGCCCAGAAGACGTAGCCGAGCTCTCGACCGAGCCCCAAATCCCACGCAACCGGCATTCGCACTTGCAGGCGCCGGCCCGGCAACCGCTTCACCTCGATCCTCACATTCCGCTCTGTCTCAGTACCCGAGCGCCGGACATTGTACGGGCCAGAGGCAGGAGACCGCGTTGGGAACTGGCGACGGTCGCGTCTTCCTGGAGATGCGGTACCGTTGCCACGAGATGCGATTGCCCAGGAGGAGCAACCGAGCGTGAACCCGTATCTCGCGACCGCGATTGCCATGTGCGTGATCGTCCTCCTCTCTCTGGCGGGGACGGCCTACCTGGCGGCGGTCTTCAACCGGCGGGCCAAGAGTGATCTGCTGGACCGGCTGGAGCCGCTGGCGGCGGCCATCGACGGCGCCGCGGACGTAGACGAGGCGCGTGTCGAGGGGCGCTTCCGTGGCCAGATCGCCATCGGCCGAGTGGCAAACGCCCCCGGCGGCTTCGGCCGCCTCTTTCACGTCGAGCTGGTCGACTCCGCCGGCGGCGTGGCCTGGGAGTGGTCGTCGCTGCCGGACAAGAAAGGATCGGGTCTCACCCGAACCTTCGAAGGAGATTCCGAGCTGAAAGGGCGCCTTCTCTCACGGATCGATTTCGAGGAGGTGGCAACTGTGGTGCCGGACGACCGCGCGCAACGCTTCGGTTTTCTCTACGATCCGGGTGCCGGCATGATCCGCCTCACGCGTGAGATGCGAACCCGCCTCGACATCCCCGACGCGGAGACGTTCACCCGGCAGCTCGAGACGCTACACCGGATCGGCGAAGCGAACCGCCGCGCCCAGGACGCCGACGGTGGGTGACATCACGGGGGCGGAGTCCTCGCCCTTTCCCGAGCGCGGCATGGAGACCGTCCGCATCGACAGTGTCGCCGAAGCGTATGCCTACTTCACCGCCTGGCCGCCGCCTGATGGCCCGTGGGAACATGTCGGCCAGGTCTTCGCGCCGGGCCCGGCGGGCCCCGAAGACCATCTGACGGTGCGCGCCCCGGATGGGCAGACCGCCGTCGTGCGTTTTGCCATCCGCTCGTTCCTCTCGTTCCCCGGGGAGGCTCTGGTGGCGCCAGGGGAGCAGATATCGGCCGCGATGCGCGCCGGTCACGATCTGGCGAAGACTGAAGGGCCGCTGCACCCGGGGACGATGCCGCAGTATCCCGTGCCGTCAGAGTCGCATGCCGGCGCGGTCGCCGTGCCCTTGCCGATCCTGGCTGTCGATGCTGGCCAGCGGGGGCTCTTCGCGCCACCGCGCATCGCGGTCGTGCGCTGGCCGTCAGCGGAGCCGGTCGGGGTGGGCGATGCGCCGGGTTTCGACCCGGAGCGCTGGCCGCCACCGCGCCTCGGCGATTGGCCGCCGCCCTCGGTCAGCGGCTGGCCGCCATACCGGCTGGCGGGAACGATCGAGCGCTTCAGCGCAATCCTGGTCCGCCTCCTCGACGCCTGGTTCTCCGGCGAGGGATACCGCCAGCTTGACGACGAGAAGCGCGAGGCCCGCCTGCTGCTGGCGCGGCTCGTTCCCCAGGGCATGCTCGAGCTATACGGCGAAATCAGCCCGCGTTTCTGGGCATGGCTCACGGACTAGGCCGACAAGAACGCCCGTTGCCTGGACATCTGGACAACGCCGGTGTGTCAGGAGGTACGATCGTGGCCCCTAGCAGCGGTTTCGTAGGGGCGACGCCTGCGTCGCCCGCGGCAGCCAGTTCAGCCAGATTCGAGGAGCGGAAGCCCGCTGCCGACGAACCGCGCAGCGTCTTAAAGTGTTGCCATATCGAGACGCGTTGAATGAGCGCGGGCGACGCACTTGCAGGCGTCGCCTGAGTGGGAGGGGCTGGGGAAGGGCGTAGAGGGGAGGCGGGGGCGGGCGACAGTGTGGGTGAGGCGTCACAAGGCGGTGCGCGGCGAGGAGCGGCTCATTGTCCATCCGGTCCGTGCAGGAGGTCTCCGATGTTCATCGGCATCGATGTCGGCCGCGAGTACCTCGACGCGGCGCCACGAGGCGGCGCGGCGCTGCCGCGGCGCGTGCAACACCGCGAGGGCATCGCCGCGCTGGTCGCGGCCTCAGCACCTCGCCGCGACCTGGTGGTGCTGGAGGCGACTGGCACCTACCACGGCCCTGCTGGCGGCCTGCTGCGGCGAGCTGCCGGTCGCGTCGTCAATCGCGCAGGTGGCGCTTCCGCACAGCCGGCTGGGCCGGCACAAGACGGATCGCGCCGATGCGAGTTGCTGGCCGCTTCGCGGGCTGCACAGGAGGAGCTGCGCCGCGCACGCGGAGAGCCAGATGGCGCGGTTGCGTGACTGGTGGCTACGGGACGATCTGGTGGCCGGCGCACGGCCATGCGCAACCAGCAGCAGCCGCGCGTGGGCCGGGGAAGCGGCGGTGGTGGCCTGGCTGGAGGCCGACCTGCGGGCATCGCGGCGCGCCTGACCGAGGTGGAGCAGGCGATTGCGATCTGCTGGCGACCCGGTCCGAGACGGCGGCCTCACGGCCCAGGTCGGCGTCGGGCTGATGACCGCCGCTGCGGTGCTGGCCTATCTGCCGGCTGGGGTGCTGGGCAATCCCAAGGCCGCAGCGGCCTATGCCGGCGTCCATCCCGCCATGAGCAGTCCGGGCAACGGGACCGCAGTCGCCTCAGCAAGCAGGGCCGTCCTGCCTTGCGCCGCTATCTCTATCTGGCGGCCTGGCGGCCATCGCTGGGACCGAGATCGCGGCCTGGCATGGCCGCCTGCGGGCGCGTGGCAAGGCGGCGCGCAGCGCCACCTGTGCCGTGGCCACAAACTGCTGCGCCAGCTGATGGGCAAAACCAAGGAGGCGACGCCGGGATCGAGCTCCATGCCTAACTTACAAGGGGCTGACGCAGGCGTCGACCGCGGCAGCCAGTTCAGCCAGATTCGAGGAGCGGAAGCCCGCTGCCGACGAACCGCGCAGCGTCTTAAAAGTGTTGCCATATCCGAGACGCCGTTGCAATGAGCGCGGGCGACGCACTTGCAGGCGTCGCCCCTACGATCAGAGCTACACCCCGTACCTCGTTCGCGCCTTGCTGGTCACCGTGATTGTCTCCAGTCCACCATCGACTCCCGGTTTGCGCGCGATGAAGCCGCGCCGGGCCTGCTCCGCGATCCAGGCGTCGTCAAAACCATGGGTCGAAGCCAGGAGGGAGAAGTCCTCGGCCGGAAGCGTCGGTTCGGGGTCGACCGCCGCCGCGTAGAAGTCGTGTCGCGTCCGTTCCGCCGCGGTCTCAGGGTTCAGCACCAGCCGCTCGACGACCGTGCCGGCGGCGAGCGCGTCGACCAGCTCGGGGATATCCGCTTTGGCCACCCCGGAGTAGATCACGCCGTCCGGGTAGACCACGATATTCGGCCCGATGTCGCACAGATCGATGGTGCCGCAGTTGTTGACCAGAATCGCCTTGTCCAGACCCCGCCGCAGCACCTCGCGCCGCAACAGCATCAACACGTCATTGGCGCCCTTCGCCGCGCAGTGCGACGCCGTACAGGCCAGAACGTGCTTGTGGGTCCAGTACATGAGGCTCCCGAGTCGGTAAGTCGGTAAGTCGGTAAGTCGGTAAGAAGAATAGCGAGCCGTAGGTCGCGCGTCAGTAATCCGGATCGATCCGCCAATGAATCGCCCGTAGCGTCGGAGGCGAGGTCTATTTCTACTTACCGACTTACCGACTACCGACTCACCCATATCGGTACTGAATACCAAACCCACCCCGTGGGTAGGTCCACTCGATGTTGCGGAACTCGTGGCAGACGATGCGACAGGTGCCGCACTCGACGCAGCCTTCATACGAGAAGATCACCCGGCCATCATCAGCCGGCACATAGCAGTTCGCCGGACAGCAGTTGATGCATTGCTGGCGCACGCAATGCAGGCAGACGTCGTGGTCGATGATGCGGATGTGCGCCCGCGATGCATCGACGTTGTAGGTGTTGAGCGCCAGCTTGCGCTCGATGGCGGCCGGGTCGAGGATGCGGGCACGGGTCGGCGCCTCGGCCTCCGCGACAGTCATGACAGGGACCTTTCCAGTGGGTGAGAACGTCTACGATTCACGTAACGCGCGCGGGAGTTCCAGACCCTCCGGCCATTCACCCCACCGCACGCCCTCGATCGACTCGTCATCATCGGGTCGCCGGCGAGAGCGAATAAGGGAGAAAAGCCCGGCAATCAGGGCGATCAGGACGACGAGACCCAGGATGATCGTTCCGGACGCGAGCGCGAGTCCCTCGCCAATCGTTGCCCAGGGGGAGGCGCCGCTATCGTCACCGAACCGGGTTGTCCCGGTCGCCCCGATCTGTTGCGCGTCTGCGAGGAGATCTTCGCGCCAGCGGCGATCGAGCTCCTCGAAGCTAATGCCGAGCCCCTGCTGCACCGCATCTTCGTAGGTGACGCCTTCTTTCAACGTTGCCAGCAGCTTGGACATCCCTTCATCGCCCCAGGTATCGAGGATGTACATCACCGCCGAGAGGCTGAAGGCATAGGAGGCCGTGGCGCCGTCCCGATCATAGGGAAAGGTGCCGTTCAGCGTGCGCAGCGGAGGCACCTTGCCGCTTGCGGCGAGCTCCAGCGCGTAGGAGTAAAAGCGGTCGCGCCCGCTCTCTTGCCAATAGACCGCCAACCCTTCGTCGAGCCACTGCGGTGGACTATTGAAGGCGTTGTCGGTGGCCTGATACAGCACCTGGTGGCTGATCTCGTGCGGAACGACCCGGGTGACTTCGTCATAGTCCCCAGGCGGCAGCACCGCCATGATCATATGTAGCGGTGGGTAGGCCGCGCCGGCGATCCACTGCTCCGAGTTAGGCGCCAGCGCGCCGTAGAGGTGTTCCTTGTCAGCGTACGCCCAGACGCGCACCGGCTGCTCCAGCCTGGCCCCATACGCTTCGGCGAGACTGGCAATGGTCCTCTCGGCTGCGTCGAGGATCGCCTGCTGGAAGTTCGGGTCCGCATCGTAGGTGTAGACGGTTACATTCGGGCCGCTGAGCGGCGCCCAGTCGTAGCGGTCGTCGGCCCAGAGGAGCGTTTGCTCGGGGGTTTCGACAACGTCCCCGTCTTCCTCGGTGATGCGCCAGCGGTACTGGACATCGACGCCAGGCGGTAGCTGTCCGGAGCGCAGGTCAACCGGATGCTCGATCTCGAGATCAGTCGCCCCGGGGGTAATGGACGGCAGCTCGACAGAGAGGGTCTCCACACCCGGCTCCCGGTAAAGCAACTCCACATTCGCAATGGGGTCGCTCGATTGGGCGTCCAGGGTGAACGTAATTCCCTCCGGGAACTCAGCTGTCGCCTCGTTGCGCGCCACCGCGAGACCGGGGATAGCGGCCGGAGCGGCATCTTCAACGACGTCTTGGGCCAGTGCCGGCGCGAGCGGGATAGCGCCAGCCAGGATCACGAGCAGGAGGAGGATGCGCATCAGTCTGGTCATGCGGAGCTTGTCCTTGCCTCGGAAAGCTGTTGATGCAGGTAGGCCTCGATGAACGGGTCGATCGCGCCGTCCAGCACCGCCTGGGTGTCGCCGACGCTGACCTCGGTGCGGTGGTCGGTCACCTGCGTGTACGGGTGGAGCACGTACGAGCGAATGCGGTTGCCGAATCCGGCCGCGGTGTGCTCTCCCTTGATGCGGGATCGCTCGTCCGCCTCCTCGTTCATCTTCCGCTCCAGGAGACGGGCACGCAGGATCTTCATCGCGCTCTCCCGGTTCTGGATCTGGGAGCGCTCGTTCTGGCAAGTGACGACGATGCCCGTCGGGAGGTGCGTGATGCGCACCGCCGACGACGTCTTGTTGACGTGCTGACCGCCGGCCCCGGACGCGCGATAGGTATCGATGCGCAGATCATCATCGCCGATGGAGATCTCGTGATCATCCTCGATCTCGGGAAGAACCTCGACCAGCGCGAACGCGGTGTGACGCCGGTGCGCGGCATCGAACGGTGAAAGGCGCACCAGACGGTGCGACCCCGCCTCCGCCTTGGCATAGCCGTAGGCGCGCGGCCCGCGAATCTCGATCGTGGCGTTCTTGATCCCCGCTTCCTCGCCGTCGGAGGTATCCAGAATCTCCGCCTTTAGCCCGCGCCGCTCGGCCCAGCGCACGTACATACGGGATAGCATCTCAGCCCAGTCCTGAGCGTCGACCCCGCCTTCGCCGGAGTGAACGACGAGGATGGCGTCGGAACTGTCGTAGGGTCCGGAGAGGGTCGAGTCCAGCTCGAACTGCTCGACCTCCTCCAGGAGCTTGGCGCCTTCCCGCAAGAGCTCGGCGGCGAGCTCCTCGTCGTCCGCCGCAAGCTCCTGGAGCACGGCCATTTCCTCGGTCTGAGCCAGCAGCCGGCGCCACTCGCCAACTTCGTTGCGCATCTCACCCAAACGGCGCATCTGCGCCTGGGCAGTGCGGGCGTCGTCCCAGAATCCCGGTTCGGCGCTCTGGGCGTCGAGTGCGGCGATCTCTTGCTCTATCGTGGCCAAGTCAAAGACGCACCCCGAGCCGGTCGAGACGCTGACGGATGCTGTCGAGATCGACGGCTTTTTCGGTGGTAGACATCATCTGTGCAATCTGCTCCGCAATTGAAGAAGTGGCATAGCGGCCGAGATCGGCCCAAGATCGAAAGTATAGTCGCCCCCTGTGGTCCTCGTTTGATTGTTGCCGCGGAAGTCGCGTGGAGAGCGATCCCGATGACGGACATAGCAATCGCCTCGGATCACCTGAACTATCGCGTGGCGGGAGTCTGCGTCCACGATGGGCACGTCCTGCTCCACCGGGAGGTGAAGGACGATTTCTGGGTTACACCGGGCGGCCGTCCCCACCTTTACGAGCCCTCTCAGGATGCGCTGATCCGGGAGATGGACGAAGAGATCGCGACGCGCGTCGAGGTCCTTCGTCTCCTCTGGGTTGTCGAGAACTTCTTTGAATATGCTGGTAAACAGTGGCATGAGATTGCGTTCTACTATCAGATGTCGCTTCCGGAGGATTCTCCCTATCGTGACGTCGGGGTGGACTTTACGGGCCGGGAAGGGGACGTGACGCTCCTGTTCCACTGGTTTCGGATCGACGAGATCGCGCGAGTCCGCATCTATCCCACGTTTCTGAGGACCGCGCTCAGCGCGATTCCCAATTCCCCGGTCCATATCATCCACATCGATCAACCGGACGAGCCGGGTGTCTGATACACGCAGCAGAGACGCGGATCGCAAGCCAGCCTCCGTAAATGCCTTTCGCCCCGCTGCTATGCTCCTGGGTATAAGCGCGTGTGGAACACCGGGGACGAGTTGGAAAGGAACGACGTGGCGGACGGGATGCTCGTCGGGGTGCAGACGCCGACACAGCGGCCATGGCCGGAACTGGCCAAACAGTGGGCATGGTTGGAGCGGCTCGGCTTCGACAGCCTCTGGCTGGCCGATCACTATGTGCCACCGTTCAAGCTCGATGGTCCGATCTTCGAGCCCTGGACGCTCCTGGCGGGTTTGGCCGTGCATACGGAGCGTGTCCGCATCGGGGTGCTCGTATCCTGCAATACCTTCCGTCACCCGCCGTTGGTGGCCAAGGAGGCGGTCACGGTCGACCACATCTCCGGTGGACGGCTCGAATTTGGACTCGGCGCCGGGTGGTTCGTCCCCGAGCATGAGATGTTCGGCATCCCCTTCCCCGCGAACGCCGAGCTGATCGGGCGCTTCCGCGAGGCGGTCGAGATCTGTCACCAGCTCTTCACGCAAGACATCACGACCTACGACGGGACGTACTACCAGATCCGCGACGCGCCGTTCCGGCCCGCGCCGCTGCAACAGCCGCGGATGCCCTTCACCCTCGGCGCGCACGGGCCGCGCATGATGCGCATCGTGGCCCGCTACGCCGATCGGTGGAACTCGACCGGCTCTATCGCCGAGATGCGGGAGCGCAACCGCCTGCTGGACGAGGCCTGCGCCGCGGTGGGGCGGGATCCCAATCAGATCCTGCGCTCGCACCTCTATGTCCCGGCGATTCTGCCGGACGAGCATCCCTGGGACTCTCCGGACGCGCTGCGCGACTTCATGGGCCGCCTGCGTGAGATCGGCATCCGCGAGGCGATCATCCAGATCCCACCGGACATCGATCCCGTCCAGGTCGAGCGCATCGCCGAGACGGCGGCGGAATTGCGGTTGGTCGCCGCCTGATGCGGGATCCAGACCGGTCGATATCCGCGGTCCACATCATCGAGGTCCGCGGCCGCAGCATTTTGGAGGGCCAGCAAGGCAGTGGCGGTGAGGCGAGCGACGCACCCGCGGGTGCGTCGCTCCTGCAACGATCCGCCGGCGCTGACCTCCAGGAATCTCCGATCGCCTAGCGACTCTCCTCGTGGAGGCCTGGCTCACGCCCCTGGCGCCCGCGTCGTCGCTGATCCTCCCGCAGTTGCGCCGACTTTCGAACGTGCGACCCGTAGGCGCTTGTCAGAGGAGCCGATTCCAGCATCATGGACTCGGCAAGATCGTCCTGAACCGACGCCGTCATCGGTGCGGCCGCCAGATAGGCCCGGGATTGCCGCATCCGGGCGCGTGACTCGGTGTAGCGACCCGCCCGATCCAGCTCCAGCCCGGCGCGCCGCTCCGCGGCCGCGCGCTGCAGCGCTGACCGCTCGACGACGAGGTCGTCGCGGGTCGCCGCCGCCACGTCCAGCGCATCTGCGCGCCGCAACGGATCCAGCGCGGCGTTGATCTCCCGGCGCGCGTCGGCTCGCGGGTCGGTCCAGCAGGCGGTGACGCCGACGGGCAGCTGGTCCCCAGCGGTGCCGGACCCGGCACGGACGGTGAACACCAGATCGATCTCGTCGCCGGCGGCGAGGTCGCCAATGGCGACGTCGAGCGTATTCCCGCGGGTTTCGAGCGGGAACGCGGAGACGAGCTCGGCATCGACTCCAGGCGGGAGGGCCAGCGAGACCGTCAGACCGGTCGCCGCGACACTGAACAGCTCCTGCAGCTCGTGGGCGAAGAACGCCCGCAGCCCGTCCGGGGCGGCGACGTACTGGAAGTTGCCACCCCCCGCTTCCGCCATCGCGCTGAGCAGTCCCTCGTCGAAGTCCTCACCCACGCCGACCGTGGTCGTGGCGATGCCGCGCCGCCGCAACTCGCCCGCGTGCCGCGCCAGCATCCCCGGATCGAGAATGCCGACGTTTGCCAACCCATCGGTGAGCAGGATGACGCGCCGGATACGCGTTGCCGTGGAGTCTGCGCCGGCGACGGGTGTCGCCTCGGCGAGTTGATGGCAACCGGCAACCCAGCCGCCGGAGAGGTAGGTCGACCCTCCGGGATCGACGCCGTGCAGCGCGAGCCGCAGACTGGCCTTGAGCCGGGGCGTCGCCGGAGCCAGCGGCTGCACGGTGTCGACCTCATCGTCGTAGACGACCAGCGCCGTGCGGTCGGCGTCCCGCAGCCGCGCCACCGCCAGATCAACCCCCTCCTTGGCGAGATCCAATTTGCCGCCGTGCATCGACCCGGAGCGGTCGAGGACGAACGCGACGTCGAGGGGCGCCGCCCGGCTGGTCTCACCTTCGTCCGTCGCGGCGATGACCCGCACCAGCAGGGTCGCCTCGCCACCACTAGCCGCGATCAGCGGCTTCTCCCACCGCGCCTCGACGCGGGCGCTCTTACCGCGCTCCGTGGTCTCGTGGTGATCGTTGGCGGCGTCCTGGCGCCGGGTGGGTTCGTTCGTCATGAAGGGCCTCCTTTGCTGATTCGAATCGGCTGCTCCACGTTCGGTCCGTGGCTGGCTGCGAAGTCAGTGCTCCCTCCCGCCAGCGCGACTGGCGCCTTGCCGGACGGCGGAGTTGGGCCGATCTGCATGCGTTACGGTCGTTTCGTAAGTCGCGAATTCGAGTGAGCGGCGCGGCTCGCATCGCCGCTGTGATGCTGTTCGCTCCGTGGCGTCAGCCGAAGACCTTTCTCGCCCAGCGCACGAGCCAATCGATCCGATCGCGATGGCGGCCATAGACCCGATCGGAGATCACCAGCTCTGCTTCGTCGCCGAGCGCGATGCGATGCCATAACCCGGTACCCGGACTTGCCATGGACTCGTCAGGCCGCGCGGCATCGATGCGGAGGAGCGTGTCGGCCGTGGCCCCCGGCGCCGCGCTGGCTCGGGGATGAAATTCGATCGATCCATGTCTGCCTCCGCCGGCGCGGCGGCCGCCGGAAACTGGAGCGCCATCGGCTCCGTTCGGTACTGCTCGCGAGACTCCAGCAAGGCGAGGTAATCCCGCGCCCCGGCTAGTGACTCGTCGTA
This sequence comes from uncultured Chloroflexia bacterium, assembly GCA_963724295.1. Taxonomy (GTDB): domain Bacteria; phylum Chloroflexota; class Chloroflexia; order Thermomicrobiales; family UBA6265; genus JACCXM01. Next base: position 303,323 of record CAVRUC010000002.1, read on the forward strand.
CAGCGTTCCGGATGCCGGCGACGTGAATGGCGCTGCCCGGTTATCGCTGGCCGCGAGCAGGCTCCTCACCTCGTCGTCGCTCAGCCCGGACAGGCGGCGGCGGATTTCCTTCAGCGGCAGATACGCCTCCTTCAGCCGCTGGATGAGCCGCAAGCGGTCGAGATGTCCCTCTGTGTAGGCGCTCCCTGGTCCCGAGCCCTCAGGTGGCGGCAGCAGACCCTCGGCGATGTAGTAGCGAACCGTGCGCACCGACACGTCTGCCGCCGCGGTCAGCTCGCTCAGCGTCAGCCGCTCGCCGTCCGCTGGTCGGCGGTCCAGCGCATCCTCATACCTGACGACATCCTCATCCCCGAGGACGGAGCGCTCGATTTCGCCATCCGATCGTTGACCGCTTTTACCAGCCATGGCACAATCATAACAGTGATACGTATCACTGTCAATACTACGTCGCTGCTAGACTCGGGCGGTGTCAGATCGGAACGGAATGAGGGGATGTGGGCGGACGATGGCGCGCTCTGATGGAGATGGCGAGCGACCCAGGGGCAAGCAGGCCGGGTTGCCCCTGGCGGGGGTAAAGGTCGTCGATCTGACCCGGGTGATGGTCGGTCCCTACTGCACCATGATGCTCGGTGACCTCGGCGCCGACGTGGTGAAGATCGAGATCCCGGGTCGCGGCGACGACACCCGCCATTGGGGGCCGCCCTTCGTCGATACCGAGTCGGTCTACTACCTGTCGGTCAACCGCAACAAGCGCTCGATCGCCCTCGACCTCAAGCAGGACGCCGCCAAGGAGGCTCTCTGGCGGCTGATCGAAGCGGCCGACGTTCTGGTTGAGAACTTTTCCCCTGGTACGCTCGATCGGCTCGGGTTCGGCTACGAGGCGGTCAAGGCGCGCCGCCCGGAGATCGTCTACGCGGCCATCTCCGGATTCGGCCAGTCCGGTCCCGACTACCAGCGCACGGCGTACGACCTGATCGTGCAGGGCACCAGCGGCATGATGAGCATCACCGGCCACCCCGGCGGTCCACCGACCCGGCTCGGGGTCCCGATCGCCGACATCGGTGGGGGCATGTTCGCCGCGTACGCCATCGTGGCCGCGCTCTTCGACCGCGAGCGCAGCGGTGAGGGGAGCTACGTCGACGTCTCGATGCTCGGCGGCCAGGTGGCCCTGCTCACCTACCAGGCCGGGCTCTACCTCTCCACCGGCGCCACCCCCGGGCAGCTCGGGAACGCCCACCCGATGATCGCTCCCTACGACACGTTCGCCACCGCCGACGGCTACGTGAACATCGCCGTCGGCAACAGCTCGCTCTGGGAGCGCTTCTGCACCGCGCTCGAGCTCGAATCGCTCATGGAGGAGGAGTGTTTCGCCACCAACGCCGGTCGCTCGACAAACCGGCAGGCGCTCTACGCGACGCTGGAGCCGAGATTGCAAGCGTTCACCACCGACGAGGTGGTGCGCCGCCTCGATAACGCGGGTGTGCCCTGCGGTCCGATCCGGGACGTGGCGCAGGCGATGGACGATGACCAGACCCGCGCCCAGGATCTGATTCTCGAAGTCGAGCATCCGCGGATCGGTCCATTGCGGCTGTCCGGTGCTCCGTACCACTTCGATGGTGAGCCGGTGCGCGCCCGCCTCCCACCGCCGCTCCTCGGCCAGCAGACGACCGAGATCCTCGCCGAGGCGGGATTCAGTTCAGAGGAGATCCAGGCACTCATTGCATCGGGCGCCGCGCAGGCTGATGACGGCGGGTGAAAAAATGCACTCAGATCCATGCCCGCACAATGAGATCGTTGGTGCCCTCGACCGGGCTTTCGCTGAGCCGTTCGGTCGGTCTTGACTTCCCGCGAGACAGGTGCTTGAGAATTTGACGCGGACGCCACCCAAGGGTATCTACAACGCGACCCTTCCCGGCTCCAGATAATCGGCGAGGAATCCGCGCACCACCTCCATGTACCGACCGAACTGGTCACGGCGGATGTTGTGGCCGGCCTCCGCGATGTGCGCGATTTCAAGGTGAGGCACAAGGACCTTGAGCATCGCGGCACTCTCCTCGGTGACGATCGCGCCGAGCTCAGGGTCCGCAGTGACGAGCAGCGCCGGACAGGTGATCTGCCGCATGATCTCCGGCCAATCGATGCCCGCCGCGTTGTCCTGGTCCAGGACGCTGAGGACATTCGGGCTGAATCGCTGTTTCGCGTCTGCCCAGGGTTCCAGGTCGGCTTCTGACCAGCCGGGTTGCTCCGCGCGCTGCCCGTCAAGCAGTTCCTCACGCGTTTTCCCCATCAGCCCGATGAACCGCTCCCGCATCCCGGCCAGGCGCTCTGTCGCCTCCGGCGTGGCGGTCCAACCCGTCCACCACGCGGGGGGATCTTCCAGCAGAATTGCTCCGGGCAGGTCCGGATAGGCGCCGGCGAGGACCAGCGCCGTGGCCGCGCCCATCGAGTGGCCGAGTACCGCCGGGCGCTCCAGCTCCAGCGCGGTGATGACCCCAGCAAGGTCATCTGCCTGTGCGGCCGGGTCATACCCACGCTCTGGCGCATCCGAGTGGCCGTGCCCGCGCGCATCGACCATGATCGCGTCGTACTGCGGCGCCAGCGCCTCCGCCACCTGTGTCCAGCAGGGACCGGCGTCGGTCACCCCGTGCGCCAGCACGACAGGTGGCTTATCGCCTCCCGTCCGGCTGTAGTGGAGGCGAAGCCCATTCGTCTCGACATAGCCCGTTTGCCAGTCTTCCCTCATGAGCCTCCTCCAGCTCGCCGCCTTACCGCCTACTCCCCCGTGACATACCAATCCGCCGCGTTCCAGAGCAGGGGTGTCCAGGCGCTCGGCCAAAAGCCGCCGACGTTGGCGCGCGCGGCCGGGAATGCCTCTTCCCAGTAGAGAAAGATGACCGGGACTTCCTCCAGCAGCAACGCTTGAATCTCGCCATAGATGTCCTGGCGTTGGGCGAAATCGAGGGTCGAGGCAGCGTTGACGGTGAGAGCATCGATCTCGTCCTGAAATGTGTATGGGTAGAAGAACGCCGGCAGATTGCCACCGGAGCTGCCGGGGCTCACCGGGATCTGCGACGAGTGCCAGTAGAAGAGGTCGTCCGGATCGTTCGCGTTCGTCCAGGTGTAGAGACAGCCGGTCATGCGGTCTGAGAACTGGTAGCCGAGCGGCCCCCACAGATCCTCCGGCGGCGCGTACTGCGTCAGTGTGGAGACCCCGATCGCGTTCCACTCCGCGGCGATCATCTCCAGGATGGCCCGCGCCTGATCGTCGTCCTGTACCCCCCAAAGGTCGATCTCGAAGCGCTTACCGTTTCGCTGCCGCACGCCGTCGGCACCCGGGAGCAGTCCCGCCTCGTCGAGCAGACTCGCCGCCCGCTCCGGATTGAAGGGGCGCGGCCGCAGCGTTTCGCTATAGGCCCACGACTCAGGAGATTGATCGGCGAAGGCCGGGATGGCGCGACCGGAAAGGATCTCCGCGATGATCCGCTCCCGCGGCGTGGCGAAATCGAGCGCCTGCCGTACCGGTGTCTCCAGCAGGAAGTCCATTTGCTTCAGGTCGATATGCTGCCAGTTCATCGTCCCGTGCCGGAAGACGGTCAGTCCCGGAATCGCCAACGCATCGTCAACACGAGCTGGCGGAATTGCTCCGGAGCCCCCCGCGAGGTCGATCTCGGTCGCTGCCAATGCGGCCACGAGGGCGTCGACATCGGGCAGCACGCGGTAGTCGATCCGCTCTAAATGGGCTGGCTCACCCCAGTAATCCTCCCAGCGTACTAGCGAGACTCCGTCACCTGGATCCCAGCCGGTGACACGGAACGGCCCCGTGCCGACCGGGGCGCTGGCGAAGACCTCGCGGAAGGAAGCGACACCCTCGGCGAGGGCAGCTCTCGGGCAGAGATAGGTGGTGGCCACGGTCGAGAGGAACGGAGCGTACGGCTCGGTGGTGGTAATCACGAGCGTCGCCCCGTCTGAGAGATCGACGCTCTCGATCTTTTGCCAACCGAGCGTGCTCAGCGCGTCGAACTCGCGTTCCTGGGAGAGCTCCCAGGCGGCGATGAAATCCTCGCCCGAGAACGGTTCTCCGTTGTGGAAGCGCACGTCCTGGCGCAGGGCAAAGGTGTAGCTCAGTCCATCCTCGCTAATCGAGAAGCCTTCGGCGAGAGCGGGAGCGAGTTTGCCCTCGGCCGTGTAGCGGAGGAGCCCGTCCATCACCCCCGCCAGGACGTCGAAGGCAGCAACGGTGCCGGCTAGCCAGGGGTGCAACGAGTCGGGCTGGTGTGGCGTGCCCACCTGCAAGCGACCGCCCGCGCGCGGCGTCTCAGCCGGGGCGGTAGGCCCCTCCGGACGTGCCGGTTGGCGGGCCTGAAACGCCGCTGTACGCGCCCGAATGCCAGGCAGGGCAGCGATCAGCCCCGCGCCTGCCGCGCCCAGCATGGCCTGACGGCGGGTCAGCGCCGGGCCACTACGGAGTCGGGAGTCGGAAGTCGGAAGTCGGAAGAACCCACCTCCGCCGTCCGACCTCCGACTTCCGACTTCGCCGTCGTGCGCGAGGAAGCGCGGCCCTCGCGATCCCCAGGAAGCGTGTCCCGACATCTCGGGGTGCAGTCTACCCGCCTCGCGAGGCACGCGGCGTGCGACAGGCTGCACGAGACGCGGTCGCGCCGGCGAGCCTTCCGTGCGACACTCGCGTCAGGTGAGAACCTATCAGCATTGGCTCGAGCCAGCCACGAGGCAGTTCGACGAACGGAGGAGAGCAATGGCCAACGATGGGGCCGCCAAGTCGGGGGCGGGACAGAAGCCAATGGTGCGGATCGAGTACTGCACCTCCTGAGGGTATCTGTCTCGAGCCGCCGGTCTGGCGGAGAATCTGCTGCACGATTACGACAACCAACTGCGGGCCGTGACGATCGCCCCTGGTGAGACAGGAGCGTTCGAAGTCTTTCTCAACCGGAGAAAGGTCTTCTCCAAACATGCCCTGGATCGCTTCCCTGAGGTGAACGAGGTCGAAGAAAAGATCGGCGAGCTGGTCGGGACCTAGAGCCTGTCATGAACTTGGAAGGCTTTGGGAACCGATTGGACTTGAGCATCTCGATGTGCCAGGCGCCGAGATCGTAGCGGTCATAGCCCGCTCTGCGGCTACAGATCGGATATCCCGCGAGAGGACCGGTCAGCTACCAGCGATTACCATCGTGGCTCGCCCCACGAGAGCAGCAACCATCCCAACCAGACGACCGAGATAACTGAGACGGTTACGCCGTAGCTCACCAAGACGATCCGCGACATGGGGAGCGCCTGGCGAACCATCACCGGCACGAGGAAAAGCAGAGCCAGGGCAGCGGTCAGCAACAGGACGTCTGGAACCATGTCAGGTCACCCCGGCCGGTGGACGAGACGGCATCAGTGCCGGCGCGCCATCACTTGCCCCGCGACCAGGAGCGCAGTCATAGAGCTGGTTGAGGATGCCCTTCGCTTCTCGGTGTGGTAACGAACGGTCAGGTTGCCACGCATCCTTAGGAATCGGCGTGCAACTCTGGTTGATCCACGTCGCTGTCTTGTTTCTTCTGCGAACCGGCGTCTCCACCAGAAAGAACCGCGCCGCGCCGTCATTGACGAGACCTGCCAGCCGAGACGTACTCAAGACCGGGTCGCTCCCTTTGAAGCCGCCTGTGGAGATCACCGGATCGTTCGTCTGCAAGATCGCGTACTCGGCAAACTCCTGATCTGCGGAGGCGACCAGGTACCTGGCCGTGCCCTGATGGGACTGGAGATAACTGAGCAATCCCGCGGCGTCGTGATCAAACTGGGAAGACGCACTTCGTTCTCGTTTTGCCTGCGGACCGGCCGTCGGTGTGCGCGTCTCACCACCGTACCAGATGGTCGAGGCGGCCCAGAGGGACGGCGCGAGTAACAGTGACACCATTCCGGCGCTGACCGCCGCCGGCGCATAGTCCTTTCCCTTCAAACGTGGGGTTAGGCGAGCAACCACGAGGCCGGCAATCGCCCCCAGACTCAGGACGACCATTACTGGACGTAGCCAGGCGTACCAATCCGCATAACCCGTCAGCGCCTGCGCTTGCACGGTGGTCGTCACTGCCAGCGTCACCGGCAAGATCCAGCATTGCCACCCCGGGGAGCGGTACGCGGTCCACAGGGCGACAACCCCGATCCCGACGAGTGCAGCGACAGCTGGAGCGAATACAGCGAGGTAGTGAGGATCCCAATCTCCCGCAATGCTGAAGAACACCCACTCTGTAATGAACCACGTTCCCCACAGAACGAGTGCCTGTTGGCGCCTGCTGAGCGGCAGGGGTCGGCGCTCCTGCCAAACCGCAACGGCCAGACCCGCGGCCGCCAGTGGCATGAGCCATCCAATTTGCCCGACGAGCGGTTCGCGGAGGAGTCGCAATGGCCCCCGGTCGCCGACATCGACGTCCTGCCCGGTCAGGCGATTGGCGCCGTTGAAGCCTACGATGAGATCCAACTCCGTGTTGTTCGAGCTTGTGCTGACGTAGGGGCGCTGGTCGGGCGGCGTCAGATCGACCGCCGTGGCCCAGGACAGCGACACCGCCAGCAGCACACCCGTGACCAGCGCAAGGTGGCCGATCCGCTTCAGCCAACTGACGGGGGCGGCAACCAGATAGAGCAGATAGCACGCAGGTAAAACGAGGAACGCTTCCAACATCTTGATGTTGAACCCGATACCAACCAAGACCGCGCCCAGAATGAGCCACGGCAACCGGCCGGTTTCCGCGGCGAGCACGAACGCCCACACAGCCAGGAGGATGACCGGAACCAATAGGCCCTCGAGGTTGTTGTGACGGCTGATAGCGACGCTTATCGGGGTTAGTGCCAGCGTGAAAGCGGCAAGCAGGCCAGCCACGGGTCCCATCGCTCGGCAAACGAGGTGATAGAGCAGACCAACCGAGAGAACACCCGCGATCGCTTGGGGCAGCAAGATGCTCCACTCATGGAAGCCGAACACTTTGGCGCTGGCTGCCTGGATCCAAAACCCTAACGGCGGCTTGTCAACCGTCACAAATCCCGCATCGAAGCTCGCGAAAAAGAAATTGTGCCAGCTAGTGAGCATGTTCTTGACGGTGGCGGCATAAAAGGTGTTGCCGTACCCCTCGCGTGTCAATTGGAATAGATTTAGAAAGGCGGATAGACCCACAATGACCGTCAATGCCAGGTGCTGCCAGAACACGGCTGCCTGCACCCGTACCTGCGCGGGCCGGTCCTGTTCGCGATGGGATGGCGGCGCTGCGGTGGTAGTGCCGGAAACGCTCATCCGCAAGCAATCCCCTCAGCTTTCTACAGGCGTCCGTCTCAGTGCCCGGCGGTGCATTCCTCGCTGATTGCCAGAGCCTCCGTGACGCTCTGGTTCGGTCGCTCGTCTAGCTGCTTTATGGTGCGGGAGCCATAGGAAGCGGTGATCTACCGGCTGGATGCGGGAAGAAATTCTGAAACGCGGCTAGCCATGTTGGCCGCGCTGTGGGATCTGTCGGTCCGGCGTGTTCATGAGTGTACGTGGTCGTCATGAAGTTCGCATGAAGTCCTCACGGCGACCATCGAATACGCCGCTTCCAGAGGATCTCTGATCGCGGTGACCGCACCCAATAGGTCCGCGCTGCAGCGAGTTCGACGAACGGCGTCATGCGTCAGTTGATAGAATCGGTACGCACGGAAAACGCGGTTTATCGACTCCATCGTGACGGATCGGAACCTGGCATCATCGGCGACGTGCCGGGTCAGCAAGGGAGGCTCACTTCTATGGCACGCGCGCGGCGATGGGCGGCTCTGGGAATTCCGGTGGCGGTACTGGTGGTGCTTGTGTCGATGAGCGCCCCACTGGCACGGGGCCAGGAAGCGGAAGACGCCCCGCACCCGGCCCACATCCACTCGGGAACCTGCGATAACCTCGGCGACATCGTCGCTCCCCTCTCCGACGTCACCGAGCTGACCGCCGGCGAGGTCTTCGGCGCCCCGACCGCCGTGCTGGTCAAGGAGAGCGAGACCGATGTTGCCTTGCCCCTCGGCGATATCCTGTCCGCTCCACATGCGATCAACGTCCATGAGAGCGCGGAGGCGATCCAGAACTACATCGCCTGCGGCGATATCGGCGGTCGCGTCATCGACGGCGATCTGACCATCGGGCTGCGCGAGCTCAACGACTCAGGCCACCATGGCGTTGCCGTACTCGCTGGTGCCGACGATGGAACCGCCGTGAAGGTCTACCTGGCCGAGGAAGGAACCGGCGCCGAACCCGAGCAGGACGCGGCCATCGACGCGGCTCCGGCGGCCACCGATGCGGCGCCCGCCGCAACCGACGCGCCGGCAACAGCGGCTCCCGCGGAAACGCCAGCGGACGCCGCTCAGGTCGCCGAGACCCCGGCCGCCGCAGAGGTCGCTGTCGATATCCGCGATTTCGCCTACAGCCCCAATCCGATCGAGATTGCCTCCGGCGACACGGTCACCTGGACGAACCAGGACGAGGTGCCGCACACCGCGACCGGCGAAGATCGCGACGTGCTGCAGTCCGGCACCATCTCACCCGGAGCCAGCTTCAGCCAGGTCTTCCCGGAGGCGGGTGAGTTCGGGTACTTCTGTGAGTTCCATCCGAACATGACGGGAACAGTCGTGGTGCAGTAGGGGCGGAACACTCGAGGAGTCGACCAGTCGAGCAGTCGAGGAGACTGACGATGAAGAGGTCCCACGCCGGCATCACCATTGTGGCCTTGTGCCTGGCATCCCTCGCGGGTTCGTTCCTGGACGGCTCGGGTAGCCGGGCTCAGGAGGCGTCACCCCCACGACCGTCGCACATCCACAGTGGAGACTGTGACGAGCCAGGGGCGGTAGTGCAACCGCTCAACTCGTTGACCGTGCCAGTCGGGCCGGTCTCCGGCAACAGCGACGCGGTCATCGCGGAAGCGGCGTTCACCAGCATTCCGCAGCCGCTCGATGACCTGCTGGCGGAGGACCATGCGCTCAAGGTTCACCTTTCGGCGGACCAGATCCAGACGTACCTGGCGTGCGGAGATATCGGCGGTGCGGCGGATGCCGACGGCGCGCTGATCGTCGGCATGAAGGAGCTGGACGATTCCGGGTACGCGGGGATCGCCTACCTGGTCCCGGCCGCCGACGGGTCGACCAGCGTCTCGGTGATGATCGCCCAGGTCGTGGGTGACGAGGCAGACGGAGCCATCTCCGAAGCGGCGCCAGCCGGCCAGGCCACTCCCGCCGCGAGCGACGCAACCGAAGCCTCGCCGCAGCTCGTCGATGTCAGCCTCACCAATTTTGCAATCGACATGCCGACGGAGCTGCCGGCGGGCCCTGTCCGGTTCAACATCGTCAACAACGGAGCCGCCCCACACAGCTTCGTGCTTGAAGGGGAGGGCATCAGGAAGACGCTCGCCAACACCCTGCAGCCAGGAGACTCGGCCAGGCTCAACGCCGAGCTCGCCCCCGGCGTCTACACGATCTTCTGCCCGGTCGGTGAAGGCGCGCACCGCGCGCAGGGGATGGAGCTGGAGTTGTCGGTACGTTGAGGGTAATGGGTGATGGGTGTCTTCAGACACCCATCACCCATTACCCACGACCCCCGTCCCGCGCTGCCCGCCACTCGGTCGCCAGCAGGTCGAACATCCGCGCGTTTTCGAAGCCGTCGGGTCCGTAGCCGCTCCAGGTGAACCGACCCGCGTCGCGGTAGCCCTGCTTGCGGAGTGCGGCCTGGGACCGCGGATTGCGCTCCTTGACCCACGACCAGATCATGTTCAGCGCCAGCCGCTCGAAGGCGTATTCGAGGAGCAGGAGCTTCGCCTCAGTGCCGTAGCCCTTGCCACGATCGGCGGCACGATAGAGCCAGCTCCCCGATTCCGCGGTGCGAGCGATCCAGTCGATGCTGTACAGACCGGTCTCGCCGATCAACTCACCGGTTTCTCGCAAGACGACGGCAAGCTCGACGTCCGGCGCCGGGTCCTTCTCGGCCATCTCACCAAACCAGTCCGCCAGCATGATCGCGCTGGAGGGGAATCGACCGTGGCCAAAGCTGGCATCAGGCTCCTGGCGAAAGAGATTCGCGATCGTTTCGGCGTCGTCGACCTGCATCGGGCGCAAAGCCAGACGCTGGCTGCCGATGAGCGAGTTCGGCGGCAGGGGTAGCTCCGCGTCGTGATCTCGCCGCGGCGCCGACGCCTTCGGCGTGGCCACGGGCTCGCCGGCAACGGCTATCCCGGGACCGGGATCGCCGAGCCGGGAGGTCCACACGGGGCTCAGGTATTCATAGAAGATCATGTCGTGGAGCCGGCCATTGCGCCAGACGCCGTCGCGCAGCCGGACCGCCGGCCGCATTCCCAGTGATTCCGCCGCTGCTGTTACCGGTTCCAGTCCGGCGTCAGTGGCGAGCACGACGACCGGCGAGTAGAGCTCGCCGGAGAGCCATGGCACCAGTTGCGTCAGGATCTCCGCCTGTACCAGCGCTCCGGCGGCGCCTGACGCGGGGTCAGCGTGCAGTGAGATGGACGTCGCGGTGGGATCCGACCCATCGAGGCGCGCTGATCCGACCGGGCGCCCGTCATCACGACGGCAGGCGATCAGGAGCGCCACCCGCTTCTCACCCTCGTCAGGGACGTTCTTCTTCAGCTGCTTTTCCGCTTCTGCGGCGGAGATCGGGAACGGTCTGGGTCGCCAGGCAGTTGCCCACTTAGCGTCGCCCAGCTCCGCCCCACGCAGGTAGATCGTGTCGCCGATCAGGTACGACTGGCCCTCCCCCGGCCGATTGATCTCGGCCGGGGACGCGTCCTCATCGACGCCGGCAGGCTTGCTGCTCATGGCGCCGTGGCCCCCGCGACCGCTGGCAGAAGCAGCAGCCGGCCGTAGCCAGGGATTGGATCTTCGACGCCGATCTGGCGCAACGCGGCCCAGGCTCCGGCGAGATTGCTCGTTACCACCGGTTTGCCGAGCTGTCGCTCCAGCGATGCGATCGCCGGCAGGCAGTGGAAATTCGTGCAGGAGATGAAGACCGCGTCGGCCTCCGGCGTATCGACCCGCTCCACGAGGGAGACGGCATCCGCTGGTTCGAGCCGTCCGATCTCAGCGTCAGTCGCGCAGCCCAGACCGGCAATGCTGGCTACCGCGAAGCCACTCGCCTCCAGGAACTGGCGCTCGATGTCGTTGAGCTCTTCGAGGTAAGGCGTGGCGACAGCGAGCGAGGTGGCGTCCATGGCCTCGAGCGCGCCGAGAACCGCGGTGGTGGTCGTGGTCGCGACACGCCCGCTCGCCCGCGCGATGCGGGCGGCAACTTCGCGATCCCACCCGACACCGTGGACCAGACTTCCGGTCGTGCAGGCAAAGACGATGACGTCGACGTCCGTCCAGACCAGCAATGCGGCGGCGCGCTCGAGCTGATCGCCTTCCAGCATCTCCGCCAATGCTGGAGCGGTGACTTCGCCCCGCGGCAGGACGATCGGAGCCGCGTAGACGGCGACGCCGTCGGGCATCACCCGGGCGTACTCGGGCAGGACACTCGCATCGCTGGCCAGCGTGATCAGGCCGATACGGCCGCGTCTTCCGTACATGATGGCTCCCTTGCGAGGGTGTCGGGGTGATTACTCGCTTCGCTCGTGGTGGCAGGGTAGCAGGGTGGCGGGGTGTCTGGAGGTCTGTTCTCCCTGCCACCCTGCCACCCCACGACCCTATCACCCTGGCAGGTCCGACTGGAGCCAGACGTCGTAGATGCGACGGGTCGCCGGAGCGGCGTAGCTGACGCCCTCGCCGACGCTTTCGAAGATGACCGCCGAGGCAATCTCCGGCTCGCTGCCGTATGGGCCGAACCCGGCAAACCAAGAGTGTGGCTTCGCCGTCGCGCTGCCGTTGCGTTGTGCCGTCCCCGTCTTGCCGGCGATGGGCCAGGTCATGTCACCGAACACCCGGTACGATCCAGCGCCGTTGGGGTCGCTGGTCTGAGCGCGCAACGCCGCCTGCAACGCGGTCAGCGTCTCTTCGGAAATCAGTAACCGGCCGCGCACGACGCGCTCGCCAACCGGCTCCGTCGCCCCGTTCGGATCAACGAGGTCGGAGACGATGTAGGGCTGAAGAAGATCGCCGCCGTTGGCAATGGCCGCATAGGCGGTCGCGAGTTGCAACGGGGTGACTTGCAGGAAGCCCTGGCCGATGGCGAGGTTGATGGCATCACCGGTCGCCCAGTAATCGCCGAAGGTCTCGAGCTTCCACGCCGGATCGGGCGCCGCGCCGGCCGCCTCCGGCAGATAGGGGATGCCGGTCGGCGATCCCAGCCCAAATGACTTCGCCATCCGCGGCAGGTATTCCGGATCCATCGTGTCGAGGTCACGGCCAATGGCGTAGAAGACGGTGTTGCACGAGTTGACGAGCGCCTGATGCAGCGTCATGGGGCCCTGCGCGCCAACCCCGTAAGCGACGGTCCAGTCCTCCCAGACCTGACTGGCCCCTTCGAGCTGAAACGTCGAGGGGCAGTCGAGCACCGTCTCCGGTGTGTACCCCAGCCCTTCCATCGCCGCGGCAAAGGTGATCGGCTTGAAGGCGGATCCGGTCGGATAGAGTCCCTCCGCCGCTCGCGACAACAACGGCCGCTGCGCCTCGGATTGCAGCGCCGCTCGATCGCGCGGGGCGAACCCGAGCACGAACCCATTCGGGTCGTAGCTGGGAACGCTGGCCAGCGCCAGGACGGCGCCGCTGCGCGGGTCCAGAACAACGGCCGCGCCTCGCATCGTGCCGTTGGAGCGCATCGCGGCGAAGACCTCTGTCTGAAACGCGCGGTCGATCGTCAATACGACGTCACGCGGCGGAACCGGCTCCCGCGAGGCAATCTCCGATTGCTCGACCCGAGAGTCGCAGTGGACGACGAGCAGGCGGCCGCCGGGGACTCCAGCCAGGATGTCGTCGGCTCCGGCTTCGATCCCGGCCTGCCCAATGCGCTGGCCCGGGACGAGCGTCGGATCCGCCTCCAATTGCTCGGCGGTCGGCTCCGAGACGTAGCCTGTGATGTGCGCGGCCTGCTCGCCGAGCGGGTAGACACGCGCCGTTTCCGCCTTGACCGAAACCCCTGGCAGGCGGGAGATGATGTCGAGCAGGCGCTCGCTCTCCTCCCGTGGGAAATCCATGATTGGGATGAACCAGCTTGGATCGGCGTCCTCGTACCGTTCCTTGATGGCAGCTTCGTCCATCTTCGTGAGCTCGCTCAGCTCGTGCAGAACGCGCTCCTCGTCCGCGGCGGGGATCAGTCCCGGTACGATCCCGACGCGCTCCACCTGTCCGTCATAGGCAAGGGGCTCGCCGTGCCGATCGAGGATCTTGCCGCGTGCGGAGGGCCAACGGTCGACGTCGACGCAGCCGTCATTTCCAAGCTCGGCAAAGATGGTCGACGGCGTCCAGGCCACCCGCCACCCGTCCTTCTCATGGACCAGCGGCAGGGTGTTCTCCTCGCTGAACTCCCCGGCGATCCCCGATTCGAATGTGACGCGAAACGGGACCCGCGGCGCCGCTTTGGCGGTGCCGGTGATCTCGGCTTGCACCGACCGCAGCTCGGCTCGATCGACGATGCCCTGGTAGCGACTCACGAACTCCTCGAGCGGTATGGTGCGGCGCACGGTCCCCGAGGCCAGGGCGTACATGCCGGCATAGTCGCCCTCGTTCCAGCGTGCGACCCACTCGGCGGCGACCTTATCGGCGGACTCTGTCCCCGCGACCGGCGGCGCCGGGCTGACTTCCTCCTCGGCGGCACTGGATTCGGTCGGCACGCTCTCGACCGCTGGAGTGGCATTCGCGGCGATCTCGGAGTCCGGAGAGGGCGCTATCTGTGGGGCTGCATTCCTTTGCGGCAGGAGGTCGTTGAGACCGCCCAACGGGACAATCCCGGGCCGCATGACCGCCGCGAACACGACAACGCCGATGGCGACGACCAGCGCAAGCACCCACGGCCACCGGGAAGGGGTGGGTTCGTAAAAGACTGGAGATTGGCGGTAGCGGCGTGCCACGAGGACCATCCTGGACCGGAAACGAAACCGTGAGCTAGCACATGGACTTTCGGCGGGGCGATGCGGGATTGCCCGCGGGGGAGCGCGGTTACCCGGACAGCCTCTTCAGCCGGCCGGGCGAGCCGCTACGGGAATGCTGGCACTCGATAGCCTACACGTCAAGCCTAAACAGAGATGAATAAAACATAATCTGGATAAGCGTGCGATACACCAACCAGGTTCACGTTCTGATTCCGGTTGACCTTCTTGCCCCTCACTCCGGGATGTTGGGGGAGACGGGCGGGGAGAAGCTGGACGAGGGATCATTCGCCGCAGAGTGGTCGGCCGGGCAGGGCCTGCCTTGGCGCCAGGCCGTCAGCGGGACTATTTCCCTCGCCCCGAAGCCTGCATGCGAGCAATCTCCTCGACCGCCGCCGGGTTCTCCAAAGCGGTGACATCCCCGGCGGGAAGTCCGAGGTAAGCGGCGCGGATCACCCGGCGCATGATCTTGGCATTGCGCGTCTTCGGCAGGTCGCGTACCCAGTGCACCTGTTGTGGCCGCATCGCGGCGCCAAGCTGCGCCGCGATCGTCTGGCGCACCTCTTCGGCCAGGGCGTCGGTGCCCTCGACTCCCGGTTTCGGCACCACGAAAACCACAATGGCCTCCCCCTTGACCTCATGCGGCACGCCGATTGCGGCGGCCTCCTGGACGGCAATGTGCGCCGTCGCCGCCGACTCCACCTCGGCCGGTCCCACCCGTTTCCCTGATACCTTCAAGGTATCGTCCGACCGTCCGCGGATGAACCACTGGCCGCTATCGTCGATCTCCGCCCAGTCGCCATGCACCCAGACGCCGGGAATGCGACTCCAGTAGGTCTCGAGATAGCGGTCCGGGTCGCGCCAGAAGCCGCGAGTCATACCCACCCAGGGCTGGCGCACGACCAGCTCCCCAACTTCACCCCGCACCGGATGGCCGGCGTTGTCGGTCACGTCGGCGTCCATCCCCGGCACCGGGGAATTGAAGCCACAGGGCACGATCGGCCGCAGCGTGACGCAGCCGACGATGCCGCCGCTGGTCTCGGTCCCGCCCGAATAGTTGATGATTGGGCAGCGTCCTTCGCCCACCTCCTCGAAGTACCAGCGCCAGGGGCCGGGATTCCACGTCTCGCCGGTCGAGCCGAGAATGCGCAGCGAGGAGCGGTCGCGCTTTCGCACCCAATCGGTCCCTTTGCCCATCAGGGCGCGGACGGCGGTCGGCGCGACACCGAGGATGGTGACCCGGTGATCCTCGACCAGGCGCCAGAGGCGATCGGGGTCCGGATAGTCGGGCGTCCCCTCGAAGAGCATCAGCGTTGCGCCGACGATGAGCCCGCCGCAGATCAGCCAGGGACCCATCATCCAGCCAAGATCGGTCAACCAGAAGAGCGTGTCGTCCTGTTGCAGATCGAAACAGGTAGCCAGGTCGTGGGCGGCTTTGACCGGGAAGCCGGCGTGAACGTGCACCGCCCCCTTCGGACGACCGGTGGTGCCGGAGGTATAGATCAGCATGTACGGCTCGTTGGCGGCGGTCTCGACAGTCTCGAACTCGGCACCCGCCTCCGGAACGACGTCGTGCCACCAGACGTCCCGGCCGGCAGTCCACGGCACCTCCTCGCCGGTGCGGCGTAGGACGAGGCAGGCGCGCACACCTGGCGCCTGGGTCATCGCCTCGTCGGCGACCGCCTTCATGGGGACCGTCTTGCCGCGACGGAGAGCGCCATCGACGGTGATGAGCAGACTCGCCTCACCGTCGTGCAGCCGTGAGCCGAGCGCCTCCGGTCCAAACCCCGAGAACATCGGCAGGAAGATGGCGCCCAGCTTGCCGAGAGCCAGAACCGCGGCCACCGTTTCCGGCAGCATCGGCATGAACACCCCAACGCGATCCCCCCGCTCGACGCCGAGATCGCGCAGGGCGTTCGCCAGGCGGTTCGTCTCCAGTTGCAGCTCACGGAAGGTGAGCCGCCGCACCGCGCCATCGTCCGCTTCCCAGATCAGCGCGGTGCGGTCGCCTCCGGGTCCCGCTGCGTGCCGGTCGAGGGCGCTGGTGACGTAGTTGAAACCGCCGCCGGTGAACCACTCCGCCCAGGGCGCGCCGCGAGAGAGATCGAGCACCCGCTCGTAGGGGCGGCTCCATATGAGAGCCAGATCCTCTGCGACCGACTCCCAGTACCAGGCCGGGTCGGCCGTGGCGCGTATCAGCAAGTCGTCGTAGGCCGCGATGTCGTGGCGCGCCATGAACCGGCGCAGGCGCGAGCGATCGAGATACGCCTGACTCGGCGTCCAGGCGACGTCTGCATCGTTCGCCGCTCCCGTTCCAGCCAGATTCTTGGTAACGACACCCGACATGCTCGACTCCGACGAACTCGACCGATGCCCGAACCGGCCGCCCGATTGTTGCCGCGGCCTCGCCGCGGGTCAAGCGTTGTCGAACGAACTGCAGGGCATTCCTTGTCCCTCCCGTGCCCTCAGCGCCGCCCTTCTCACGAACGCCCCTCATCCCCAGCCCTTCTCCCCTCGGAGCGGGGAGAAGGGAGAACGCGCGGCAGAGCAGCGAGCCCCTCGCCCAGCGCACTGGGAGAGGGGTTGGGGTGAGGGTTGAGGAGGTTGGGGGTGAGGGCGTTGGGGTTGGGGTGAGGGAGGCATAGGAAATGTCGGAGCATCCTCGGTAGGTGAAACTGATACCAGCCAACCAAGCCACTATGCTTTGTGGTCATTGAGGAGCATTCGATGGCCTGGAAACGTCTCTTTGGTAAGCAGACGAACACCGACTCGTCGCCGGCCTCGGCGGCAACACCGGAACCTGATGACAGTGGGGTCATGCGTCGCCGGCCTCCCGCCGCCGATCCCGCTATGCAGAGCCGTCTCGACACATTGCGCCAGCGCCGGGACATGGCCGCGTACGACCTGGAGCGGGCGCTGTCGGCACGGCAGCCTGAGAATCCCTGGCGCGAGCGCATGGAATTGCTCGACCACTCGTTGGCGACGATCGAAGACGATCTGCGTGCGCTCGATGCGACCCCGTCGCTGCCTGTTATTCCGCTTCCCGAGACGCCGATCACGGACATTGAGGTCCGGCTGGAGGAGCCGGTCAGCGTCGCCTTCACGATCGGACCGGAACGATTTCGCTGGGACGAGGAGATCGACTGGGATCAGCGCGGCGGTCCTGTCGTGCGCGGGCAGGTCGTGCAGCGCTCCGGAAACGCCGCTGCGCTCGTGCCGCCCGAGGTCCCCGAGGAGCGACGGGGAGACCTGGAGCGGCATCTCGCCGAGAGCGCGGCGGTCTTTGCGCTCGACCTACGCGACCGCGCCCTCGAAGGCGAGCCCCTACCCGAGCGGCCGACGCTGGCCGATCTCGCTCGCCCCTGCCCCGTCTGCGGGGACTGGCTCGACTGGCGCGGCCATTGCGACACCTGCGCCACGCGCGCCTACCGCCGCCAGACGCTTCGCGCCGAAGCGGCGCGCCTGGCCCAGGAGCGGGACGACGAGGAGGAAGACCGCCACAAGTGGTCGGAGCGATTTCCGGTCGCCCGCAAGCGCCTCGCCGATCTCGACGCCGACATCGCCCGGCTCGAAGCCCGCTGATCGAACGCTTCGCGCGCGGACCCTTACCCCATCACAGGTCGGCCGGCAGCGTGGCGACGCCGGCGGCGGTCATGCGATCTTCGCGCAACAGCCTTCGCGCGATCTCCCGGTTCGTTGGCGACCAGTTCGATCCCGGACGTCGGGAGACGAAGCGGATCGCGTAGCGCTCGTCATCGATGCTCTTGGTCTGGGTATCGACCCAGCCGTGACACAGTGCCGTCTCGAGCAGCTCGTCGAAGGTCACGGTCTGTTTTCCGGACGCCTTCTTGAACGTGCAGATGGCGACGATCAGCTCCCGCTCCGTCGCACCGTGGTCCCGTAACCAGCGATCGAGCTCACCTGCCGTCGAGAATGGCGTGGCCCGGGAGACGTCGAGCGGACTCACGTTCCCTCCCCACAGCGAAGCTCCGTGCCATCGGAACGGGTACCGTCAAACTCCGCCGAGAGCCCGTTATGAACTTGGGAGCAGGCGCGCGAGACGGCGACCCAGTCCCGCAGGCCATACCCCAGCGGCGTCACAGGTGCGAGGTGAGCCGCTTACGTACCCTGCTGTGCGGCCAGTTGCGCTCGCAACCGCTCATCCTGCTCTCGCAGCTCGGGTGTGAATTCCTCACCGAAGTCCTCGGCCTCGAAGATCGGCCGGATTTCGATCTCGGACTCGCCGCTCATTGGGTTGGGACAGCGCTTGACCCACTCGATCGCCTCGTCGAGCGACTCCACCTGCCAGATCCAATAGCCGGCGATCAACTCCTTCGTCTCTACGAAGGGACCATCGATCACCGTCCGCTGCGATCCGGAGAAGCGAACGCGAGCCCCTTCCGAGCTCGGCTTCAGCCCATCACCGTCCAGCATCACGCCGGCCTTGACCAATTCCTCGTTGAAGGCGCCCATCTCCCTGAGCAGCTGTTCGCTGGGCATCACGCCCGCTTCGGACTCCTCGTTGGCCTTGATGATCACCATCACGCGCATCGTCGATTCTCCTTCGCGTTCTCTCCGTGAGCCGGGCGGCAAAGACCCACGTTGGATCTCATCCCGCTCTCTGTCATTGTCGAACGCGATCCTACGCAATCGACATGGAGCCCGGGGCGTTGTTCCGCCGCCCGCTCGAGCTCCGATCACCCCCGCCGAAAGACGAGCGCCGGTTCAGGGTGTCTCGGGGCACTCCGGCGCTTCTCCGTCGCGATCGAGCACCTCACCCGTCCCGGCGTCGATACGGAGCAGCAACCCATGCTTTTCCAGAACGCGCGTGTCCTCGTAGACGATCACCCAGTGGAGTGGCCAATCGGTGCGTCCGGCCGCGACCGGGAACGTCCGGGTAAGATGCCGGAACTGAGGGCACTCCCGCCGAAAGGCGGTGCCCCCCGCCTCCTCGGCGCGCAACGTCGCCTCGGTCGAGTCGATCGCCGCCGGAGGCGGTGGCGGCCGGAACTCGGGAGCCTGCTCCCAGCCTTCCGTCTCCTGGGTCACGATCGCCCCCGTCAGGCGCTCGATGACGACGCCGAGGAACGCCCCGCCGGGAGACCGCCCTGGCGGGTCCCATGGCGCGACGAAGGCGTAGGTCAGCCAGCCCGTGCCTGGTATCGCGGTCGGCGACCCTGACGGCACGCTCCACGGCCAATCGACCTGCATCGAGGCGTTGAGCAGGATGGCGCCGGGCAGCCAGGCATCAGCCTGGGCCTGGGCCAGGGGTAGGGCGCTCTCATACGTGGCGCCGCTGCCCGCAAGGGGCGCGGTCTCTGCCGGTAACGGCGGCAACGCCGGTCGGTCGGGGGTCCAGACCCAGACGCCGAGGGCAATAGCCGCCAGCAGCAGCTGCACGCCGAGCAACACCGCAATTGCTTTACGCCGTCCCTCGCGCCTCTGCGCGCCACCCGCAGTGCATGGACAGCCAGCCCATCGGACTCGGGAGAAGAAGTTGCCTGCTCTGCTGCGCTTTCTCCCTTCTCCCCGCTCCGAGGGGAGAAGGGCTGGGGATGAGGGGAATCCGCTGTCTGATTCATTCCCATGAGAGGTTGCGCACCGCGTAAGGTGCGGAGCGGGGCAGCGCTCCTGGCTCATCCGGATCGTCGGCCGCGGGGAGATCGCCGGCGCCGATTGCCTCCCAACCGCGTTCGGCCAGCGTCGTCCCGATCGTCTCCTGCGTCCACTGATCGGCATGCCAGACCAGGTCGGCGAACGCGTCGACACCGCGCACGGGCGCGAGGATCTCTTCCCGCACTGTCTCGATTCGGGTTCCGGTGTCGAGCCACACCACGAGCCGCAAGAGCGTTCGCCCTTCGCTGACGATTGGGGTCACCACGCCTTCGACACGGCCAAATCGCACGATACGCTCACCGCCGGACGGCGCTCGGCGCCGGGATGTCGACCCGGGTCGCGCCCGGATCGACGGTCGACTCGCGCGCGGTCGTGCTGCTGGTCGGGATCGTCAGGGCGACGAGGGCTCCGAGCGCCAGCAGCACGGTGAGACTGGCCAGCGCCACCTGCATGCCGAAGAGGTCGGCGATGCGGCCGGTAATCGGCACCCCAATGCCGCCCGTGACGAAGCCGAGACCGAGGATGACCCCGGACGCCACGCCGATCCGGCCTGGAACCAACCGCTGCGCCATGACCAGCGTAATCGAGAGCGATGCGTCGCAGAAGAACCCGAAGAGCGCCGCCAGAAACAGCCCGTGGGGACCAGGGAAGGCGACGTAGAGCAGGAGCGCCGGGATCGTCAGCAAAAGCGTCGACACGATCACCCGGCGCTGGCCGATGCGGTCGGCGAAACCACCGCCAAGGAGGGTGCCGGCCGCTCCGGCGAGGATGATCGCCGCCGCCAGCGAGCCGTAGAACGCCTGGCTGAAACCGAGCTCGGAGTACCAGATGGGACTCAGCTGCAAGACGGAGAGGAAGACCCACGAGCGCAGCATGGTCACCAGGATGACGCGCGACAGCGCTCCCCAGTCCGACGATGCCCGCAGCGCGCGAGTGGTGGCCGCCCTCGCCTCGCGAGCCCGCTCCACGAGCCGCATCTGGGGCCAGATCAGCGTCGCGGCGGTAAACCCCGGAACCAGGAGGCCGAGCGTGCCGCGCGGGCCGAAGGCGCCAAGTAGCAGCGAACCGACGATCGGACCCAGCCCGTAGCCGATCCCCCCCGCCACCGTGTACAAGGACATCGCCGAGTTCCGGTGCTCATCCTGGGAGACCGCCGCCGCGTTCGAAGCCCCCAGCGGGTGGAAAGCGCCGGACCCGATCCCGGCCAGAGCGGCAAGCGCGATGAAGGCTAGGTAGCTGGTCACGAAGCCGTAGCACGCCGCGCAGAGCGCGCCCCAGATCAGGGTGGCGGGCACGAACCAGCGCCGGCCGTGGGTATCGGAGAAGTAGCCGAAGAGCGGTTGTGTCAGGGACGACGTGGCCGTGAAGGCGAGCGTCACCAGTCCGAGCTGGGCATTGGTGAGCCCGTACTGGAGTTTCATGCTCGGGAAGAGCACCGGCAGGACGCCGCCCAGCATATCGTTCGAGAAGTGACCGAGCATGAGGACGACCAGCGCCCGGCTTCTCACGATCTGCAATAGCGAGGTCACCGTCTGCACGCGCTCCGTACCGCCCTGGATGCCGGCCCTTGTTCTGGCCGGAGAATGATCGCACCTTCCAACCCGTGTGGTCGTCCCATGGCGGGGCGCCGCCGATCCCGTTGACACGATCTTGCCCCGACTCGTAGCATCCCGGCATCCCCTGCGGAACCCCGAACACTCTCGCGCGTTGTATCCGGATGGACGCCCCGGAGCGCCTGTACGTACACACGGACAGGGTCGCCATGGAGACTGATAGGTGCGGCATGAGGCGAGCGGACGAGGGCACTCGAGCGCGCGGGCGTCCCGGTTGGGACGACGGAGCGTGCTGCGGGCAGGCGCCGGGGTCGCCGCGGGACTGCTGGTCGGCGGGGAACGACGCCAGGCGCGAGCTGTTCCGGAGCGTCAGGCAGGTTCGTTCACACTCGGCGGGCGCTGGGTGGAAGACGAGGGATTCCGCCTCGCGCAGCGCGCGGATCCGGCCCAGTTCATCGCATTTGCGGCCGATTTCCCGTTCTACGCGCTTGCCCCCAGCTGGAGTGGAGAGGGCGATCCGGGAGGATCGGTCGAGTTGCTCTGGAGTCCCGATGGCGTGACCTGGTCCGAGCCGATCTGGATCGGGCGAGCGTCGCACAGTGGCCGGCCCGACCGGGACGGACGCACCATCGGCAGCCTCGTCTCCACGCCGGGGGCCACGTTTCTGCAGTACCGAACATACGACAGCGCCGGTAACTTGACGCCGCTGCCAGGGTTCGAGATCGACTACATCGACGCTACCGCGGGCCCGTCACTGGAGCAAATCGCCAACCCGGCACTCACGCCCGTCTTCTCGCCTCCGCCGCTGATCACCCGTGCCGCGTGGGGCGCGGACGAATCACTCCGTTTCGGCATGGGGGGTGGGGAGCTTTTCCCGGTCGAGTATCAGCCGGTCGAGCACGTGATCATCCATCACGCCGATACCGCGAACTTCAACGATCCGGTATTGGAGATGCGCTCGATCTACTACTTCCACGCGATCACCCGTGGCTGGGGCGACATCGCCTACAACTACCTCGTCGATTTCATGGGCAATGTCTACGAAGGCCGCGTTGGCGGAGAGGGTGCGGTCGGCTGCCACGCCGAGGGCTACAACGCGGGGAGCTGCGGTATCTGCCTGATGGGCCGGTTCTTCGACGACCCAGCCACCCCGGAGATGCACAACGCCATCGTCTGGATCGCCTCCTGGGCCGCCCGAAATCTCGACCCGACCGGCGCCGCGCCCTTCCATGACATCACGAGTCTGCCGACGATCTGCGGGCACCGCGACGTCAACAACACCACCTGCCCCGGCGACGACTTTTACGTGCAGCTCGACACCGTCCGTACTGAAGCGCGGCGAGTAATCAGAGGCCGCGATGACCCGGAACCGCCGCCACCTGAGTGGTACCCCGGGATGCGGGTGCTCACGAATGCCGAAGGCGTCAGCCTCCGCGCCGGACCCGGAACCGATTTCGACGTCGTGACCAAGGTCGCCTTTGGCGAGCCGTTGCTGGTTCTCCAGGGTCCGACGACCAACGAGTCGACGATCTGGTACGAGGTCCAGGGCGTTTCGCTGACCGGGTGGATCGCCGGCAACCTGCTCGTTCCGGACCCAAATCCGGCTCCGCTCGAGCCGCCACCCACGGAAACACCAGTCGCCGCGGCGTCTGCGGACCCGGCCACGCCACTGCCGGAAGGCGAGGTTGCGCCACCCGCTGTGGAGCCCGTCCCAGAGACTGACCCTGTCAACGCTCCGGTCGAGAATGCTGAGACCGGCGAGCAGGTAGGTGGCGCCAACGGCAACATGGAGCAACATCAGGAGGCGTGGCCGGTCTTCGCCGCCGGGACGGCAACTACCGTCGCCTCGGGTCCCCTCAACATTCACGTCGAGCCCGCGCTCTGGGCAACGGTCCTGACCGCGCTGCCGGCGGGCTCCATGGCGACGATCATCGCGGGTCCGGTCGAGGGCGAGGGCATCGCCTGGTACCAGATAGCGACGCCGGAGGGCGTCGAAGGCTGGTGCGACGGATCGTTTCTGCAAACACTCTGAGTGAGGTGAAGAGTTTCAGGTGGTGAGTCATGGGCTTTCGGCTATCGGCCGTCCGGGCGATGGGTCAACCTTCCCGGCCCTCCCGAACTTCCAGGGTACTCGCGTAGCGACTCACGACTCACGACTGACGGCTCGCTCTAGCC
The DNA here is from genome assembly GCA_963724295.1 of uncultured Chloroflexia bacterium. Taxonomy (GTDB): domain Bacteria; phylum Chloroflexota; class Chloroflexia; order Thermomicrobiales; family UBA6265; genus JACCXM01. Next base: position 326,691 of record CAVRUC010000002.1, read on the forward strand.
GTCTCGATCAAGATCCCCCTTTCTGCGCGCGCGCCGGAACACCTGGTGTCAGCGCCAGGGAGCTTTGTAGCGAGCTGCTGTCACTCCCCTTATCGGCCCTGGAGCTCTTCAGCGCCTATCATCTTTGCCGAACTTGCGACGAAGGCTCAGGATTCTCGGCACTATGATGCGGTTCCCAATTGGAATCATGGCTGCGCTGCTGTTGCTCGCTCCGGTCCTACCGGTTTCGGGCCAGGAAACAGAGGGCGCTGCGCTCGAGGGTGCATTCGCCGTCACGATCGCCACGGAGGACGTCCCACGAGATCTGATCGACGGCGCTTCCCTGATCGGCCGCTGGCAGGTCACGTTCACTGCGGATGGCACGTACCTGCTGGAGCGCCAGGATGTCGGCGCGGTCGCCACCGGCCGGTTCGACATCGACGGTGACCGGCTAACGCTTCGCGCCGAAACTGGTGTGCTGGCCTGCGCTTCGGGCGAGGCCGGCGAAGAGGCGGCCACGTACCGTTGGGAGGTGGTCGAGGAGCGGCTGTTTCTCATCGCCGTTGAGGAGCCCTGCGCGAAACGCCGCCTCCTGCTGACGACGCGCACGCTGTTCCACTTTGCGGCCTGCCCACCTCACACGGTCGAGCGCGCGGCGTCTGCAGCCACGCCGACCGGCGCCAGCACTCCACCGGCGCCAGGGCCTCTCGAGCCCGCGATCGACACGTTGCTCCGGCAAATGTCCGACTGCTGGGCGACTCGCGACCCGGATCGCTTTCTGCCCTTGCTTAGCCGGGACTTCCGGGCGAGGCACCAACCGGCCGACGATGACGACGTGCGTCAGTTCACGCTGGGGATGGGAGCGCCGCTCGTCTGGGAGTTGGCGAGCGACGTCGACGTGATCGACGCGACCCACGCCACGGCCAGCGTGCGGCAGTTCTCCGGCGACAATGTCGACGTCCTCCGGTACGACTTCGTCTACGAGGATGGGGCGTGGCGGTGGGACGGCATGAGCGACAGCCCGTAGCACGGCTCCAACGCGACCAGGTCCGTAGATGACAGGTTTCTGAGCCAGCGCTATGCTGGCAGGCAGCCGGGTCGCGTCTATCGAAGCCTCGACCTGTACAGTCCGTAACTCGAAACAGATCGGGCACGGGAAGGAGCATGGATCTTGGCGACGCTGCTAGAGACGACCCGGAGTGGCCGCCGTGCCGTAATCGCTGCTCTCGCGGGCTTGGCCACCCTGGGTCGCGGCCGGCCGGCGACGGCGAGAAGCACGCGGTCGGTCCGTTTTGCGTTCTTCGGCACAGGGGCCGAACAGCGCGCCTACCAGCGCCTGGCGGCCGCCTTCGAGGCGGCCCACCCCGACATCACGGTTGAGCTGGTCGGCCTCGACTCGGGCGACGCGTCGTTGCGGCTGGACACCGTGATGGCCAGCCCCGATCGGCCCTGGCTTCAGCGAGGCGGCCCCTACCAGTCCTGGCTCTGGCGCGAGCTGGCCAGTCCCACGGCGCCAGATGTCTTCGTGCTGAGCTACCAGCGCTTTCCCGCCTTCGCTGCACGCGGGATCCTCGAGCCGCTCGGGAAGTACCTGCGCGCCAGCACCGCGCTCGACGCCGCGGACCTCTACCCCGACGCGCTTGACGCGTTTCGTGCGGCCGACATGCCCGACGATGGGTTAGGCGCCATCCCGCTCAATGCCTCCAGCCTGGTCGTCTATTACAACAGCGATCTGTTCGCGCAGCGCGGAGTTTCCTTGCCGAGCGATGAGTGGTCGTGGGAGGAGTTCGCTACCGCCGCCGAGGCGTTGACGTCCCGCCGAGATGGCGACGGCCGGGCCACCGTTCACGGACTGGCCATCGAGCCGCGGCTCTCGCGATCGGCCGCGTTCATCTGGGGCGCCGGGGGCGAAATGATCGACGATCCAGTGCGGCCGACCCGGCTCACCCTCGACACCGCCGCGTCACAGGAAGGGTTGCGTTGGTTCGCCGAGTTGGGACCGGCCGGGCGCAACGTGACGCCGACCTCGCTCGAAGCGCGCCAGGTCAACGACCTCGCCCGCTTCGCCACTGGTCGCGCCGCGATGTTCGTCCATACTCGGCGCGTCGTTCCTGTCCTGCGCGAGGCGAAGGGTTTGAACTGGGATGTGGCGCCACTCCCCGTCGGCGCCATCCCGGCCAACGTCCTCCACAGCGATGGCTTGTGCCTGCTCGCCGGGGCGCGGGATAAAGAAGCGGCCTGGACGTTCATCGAGTTCGCGGTCGGTCCGGTCGGGCAAGCCGTTCTGGCCGAGACCGGGCGCACCGTCCCTTCGTTGCGCAGCGTCGCCGACTCCGACGCGTTCTTGCGGGGCACGTCGCTTCCGCTCCAGTTCGGCGGTGAACCGCTCGGCTTGCTCCCGAAGCGGGGTCGCGTTTTTCTCGACAATGTGCCCGTCTCGCGCCGGCTGCCGGCCGTAGCCACTCTGCCCGCGGTGGAGGGGATGTTCGACCGCGCCTTCAAGCAGGCCTTCTACGTCGACGCCGATGTGTCCGGGGCTACAGCGACCATCGCGCGCGACATCCAGGGGATGCTGGGTGACCGGCTCACGGTCCCGAGCTACCTCTTCCGCGAGGGGATGACGGAGATAGAAGAGTAACTGGTCAACGTCCGCCCCCGCTGAGACGAAGGAGTGCGGCACGCATGGCCCGTTTGCGATCCTCCCGATTCTGGTGCACGCTGGCGCTCGTCATCGCGACCTCAGCGCAACGCTTGCGAACGGCGTCACCTCGGGCGCGCAAGAGCCTGCCGGAATCCGCTTCGCCTTCTGGGGCGATCCGGCCGAGCAGGCAGCCTACGAGCAGGTCGTGGCGGGCTTCGAGGCCGCGCACCCCGACATCGACGTTACGATCGACTACACACCGGGGCAGACCGACTACTACCGCAAGATCGCCACCGACTTTGCTGGCAACGACCCGCCCGACGTCTTCCTGATCAACTACCGGCAGTTTGGGCAGTACGCCGCTCGCGGTGCCCTGGAGCCGGTCGCGTCATTCCTCGATGCCAGTTCCGCGATTGCGGCCAGCGACTACGCCCCGATCGCCATGGATGCCTTCAAATACGGCGGCGACCAAGTATGTATGCCGCAGAATGTCTCCAGTCTGGTCGTCTACTACAACGTCGACCTCTTCACCGCTAACGGCGTGCCGCTGCCGGCGGCGGGCTGGACCTGGAACGAGTTCGTAGGAGCTGCCGAGGCGTTGACCCAGGACACTGACGGCGACGGCCAGGTGGACCAGTACGGCGTCGTCGTCGAACCGATCATGTACCGCGTGGTCCCATTCGTCTGGAGTGCCGGCGGTGAGGTCGTCGACGACCTCGACGCGCCGACGACGCTGGCGCTCGACTCGCCCGAGGCGATCGCGGGGATCGAGATGTTTGTCAGCCTCGGTGCGAGCGGCCACAACGTCGTGCCCTCCGAGGAGGAGGTCGCCGCTGAGGAAGACGCCGATCGGTTCATGCGCGGCGGGGCGGCGATGTTCCTGCAGAGCCGGCGGGAGGTTCCAAGCCTGCGTCAGATCGAAGGCTTCGCCTGGGACGTGGCCCCACTACCGGTCATCGACGAGGCGGCTACGGTCCTGCACAGCGACGCGTTCTGCATGGCCTCGGCGGCCGCGGACCAGGGCGCGGTCTGGGACTTCGTCGAGTACGCCGTCGGGGAGACCGGCCAACTGATACTCGCCGAAACCGGGCGCATCGTCCCCTCCCGATCCGACATCGCTCAGTCCCCCGTCTTCTTGGATGGGGTCCCGGTCGACGGGGGAACGGGGCTTACCGGGGACGGCAGCCCGGCGCCGGAATCAGCCCTGCCGCCGGCGAACAGCGAGGTCTTCCTCACCAACATCCCCGCCATCCACCGCTTGCCGTCGCTATCGACCTGGCCTGAGGTCGAGGATATCTTCAATGCGGAGTTCGACCGAGCCTTCTACGTCCCAATCGACGTTCCCGCGGCCATAGACCGCGTCATCGCGCAGAGCCGGGAGCCCTTCGCACGGGCCGCCGCGGACGCGGATGCGCCATAGTCTCGATCAGCTCCGCAGCCTCTCGTAGCCGCGGGCGTCCTGCAGAAACGCGCCCTGGGCCAGGACGAAGACGAGGAGCACGGGCGCCAGCACGACGATGGCGCCGGTCATGATCAGCGGCCAGTTCGTGCGGTCGAGGGAGTAGAGCACTCGCAGGCCCAACGCGGCAGTGTTATTCGCGTCGGTGCGTATCAGCAGTAGCGGCTCGATGACGCTGTTCCAATAGTGAACGGCGGAGAGGACACTGACCGCCACAATTGCCGGCCGCGCCAGCGGGAGCGCGATCTCCTTCCAGATGCGCCACGGCGTGGCTCCGTCGAGGCGTGCCGCCTCGTAGATCTCCCGCGGCACGCGCAAGAACGTCCAGGCGAAGAGCAGGACATAGAACGGGGAGGTTCCCATCAGTGCTGGGACGACGAGCGCGATGCGGCGATCGATCAGCCCTGCCTCCTTGAAGAGGATGAAACGGGGCAGCCAGATCGCGGTTAGCGGCACCATCAGGCAGAGGATCGACAGGGCGAGCAACCGCCAGCGCCACGGCCGGGAGAGTTGCGAGATCGCGAACCCCGCCCATGAGGCCACGACGATCGTGATCGGCACGGCGAGGGCGATGACGAACAAGGAGTTGGCCGCGTAGCGGAGCATGTCGACCACGCGGAAGACCTCGCGGTAGTTACCCCAGGCGACCGGCGACGGAATCCAGCCAAACGCTCGCCGCATTCCGGCACCCGGATCGTGCAGCGAGCCGGACAGCGCCCAGAGCAGCGGCAGGAGAAAAAGGAGCGCGACAAACGTCGCGAGCCCATCGCGCGCAAGCCCCGCCATCCGGCGTTGGCAGTGTCCGGGACGGTTACGCACCATCGTCCAGTCCGAGGCGCCAGCGGAGCGCGGTCCGATATTGCAACCAGAGGACGACCCCCGTGATGAGGTACATGGCGCAGGTCATGGCCGCGGCGTAGCCGAACCGAAGGTATCCGAAGGCCGTGGTGTAGATGTACATCGGGAGAAAGGTCGTCGCGTAGTCCGGTCCCCCTCCGCGTCCGACGATGAGGGCCGGGACGAAATTCGCCTGGAAGCTGAGGATGGTGTCGCGAAAGAAGAGCAGCAACAGCGCCGGCGCGATGAGCGGCAAGGAGATACCCCAAAACGCGCGCCAGGGGCCACTTCCGTCGACGGCGGCCTGATCGAGCAAGTCGCGCGGCACACCTTGCAGGCTGGCCAGACAGATGACGAATCCCTCACCGATCTGCCAGATCATCATCAGCACGATGCCGAGGCGCGTCCACGTGGGATCAACGAGCCAGGCCGGACCGTCGACGCCGATCAGCGCGAGGGTCTGGTTGAGCGGTCCATAGATCGGGTTGAGAATCCACAACCAGATCAGTGCCCAGGCCAAGTCGGGAATGACAGTCGGTAGGTAGACAACGGCGCGATAGAGGCGGTTGCTTGGTGCCGGTCGCAGCAAGAGCCGCGCCGTGAGGAGCGCGCCGAGGAGACGCAGTGGAACTGCCAACGCGATGTAAAAGAGTGAATTGGCGACGGCAATGCGAAAAACTCCATCGCCGAGCAGGGTCTGAAAGTTTGCCAGGCCCGCAAACTGAGGCGGCTCGAGGGCATTGTAATCGGCAAAGGCGAGACCGAACCCGGCAATGGCGGGGATGATAATAAGCGCGGCGAGCCCGGTGAGATAGGGCGCCAACATCAGTCCAACCTGGACTCGGTCCCGCATGCACTTCCCTACCAAACCCGATACCGCGGTCCTCGAGCACTCGCATCGTGACCGTACTACACACTGCCAAGTGGTTGATTCCCACAAGTGGAGTCCCCAGGCCGGCTCGGGTCCTGATGGACCGCGACGCGCGGACAACGCGCCTGCCGGTTCTCACGGCTCGGGGCCCACGTCACCCGTACAATGCAGACTTGTCGACCCGGGAATGAAAGAGCGCAAGGAGACCAGGGTGGAAATCCGAAGGCGTCACACCGTGCCCACGACTAGAGCCCCCGATCAACGCGGGTGCGGCATGAGCCGCCGCGGCCGAGGAGATGACCATGTGGGGGATCTTCGGTCGCGCCCACGGCGCCCCATTCGATGCCGGGGAGTTTCTGCGACTGCATCCGCAGTGGAACTGGCAGGAAGGTTTTCTGTACAGCCGCCTATCGCAGCCCTGGACGAAATTCCGGGGGAATTGCCGGCGCGTACGTCAACCTATCCAGCGCTCAGGCTAGGTGGCTGTTTTCCAGCAGATTCTCGCTCGATGGCGCACGCCTGGTCGTGACGACTGCTGACGTCGCTGGGGTATGCGCAGGCGGTCCAGTAAGCAGAAGTGAGATCGATTGGCGAGGGGAGAGACGGTGTTAAATTCGGGTATTGGCGGGGCGCGTTCCTCGACACTCGAGGCGATAGGCGAAACGCCGCTCATTCGCCTGGGCCGGTTGGCGCCACCGGGCGGAGCTGAGGTGCTTGTCAAGCTGGAGTACTTCAGCCCGACCGGATCCTACAAGGACCGGATGGCCCTGGCGATGATCGAAGGCGCCGAGCGGCGCAGGGAGCTGCGTCCCGGGATGAGCGTCGTGGAGTTCACCGGCGGCAGCACAGGTTCCTCGCTCGCCTTCGTCTGCGCCGTCAAGGGCTATCCACTCAAATTGGTCTCCTCGGATGCCTTCTCGCCTGAGAAGCTGCGGACAATGCGCGCTTTCGGGGCTGACCTCACGATCGTGCCCAGTCGGGGTGGCGCGATCACGCCGGACCTATTCGATCGGATGCGAGAGGTCGTCGAGGAGATCGTGGCTCGAGACGGCGCCTACTGGACTGATCAATTTCACAACACTGACTCACTTGAGGGCTACGCCGGCATCGGCCGTGAGCTGCTTGCCCAGGCCGGCCCTACGATCAGCACCTTCTGTGGTGGGGTTGGAGTAGCGGGCATGCTGGTCGGCGTCTCGGGGGCACTCAAGGCCGCGGGGAGCGCGACACGGATCGTCGCCCTGGAACCAGCCAGCTCGCCCTTCATCTCAACCGGCGTGGGCGGTCCCCATCGCGTCGAGGGGATCGGGACAGGAATGGTGCCGCCGCTCCTGACCCCAGGCACTTACGACGAGGTCCGAACGATCGAGGAGAGCGAGGCGCGAGTAATGGCCCGCCGGCTGGCTCGCGAGGAAGGCATCTTCGCCGGTGTCTCGACCGGCCTGAACGTGGTCGCGGCTTTGCGTCTGGCCGAGGAACTTGGGTCAGGGCGGACGGTTGCGACGGTGGCCGTCGACACCGGATTGAAGTACCTGGCTGGCGACCTGTACGAGGGTTAGCGTGCTCCACGCCGCGCGCTCTTTCACGTTCAGTCAACCGTCCAGTCCTCGACCTGAAGCTGGGCAATCTAACCGTCGTGAAGAGGCCCACTCAAGCGCCGGCGATCGGGTTCGAGGGGCTTTGGGCGCACATCTTTAGGTGTTTGGGCACAGGTTGACGAGAGTCTGGTAGGGCTTTATGCACAGAGCGATTGTATACAGTTTGCGAGTCTCACCCGTTGACGCCCTTTGCACTCGTTGTTAGGATGCGCCGGCCAACACCAGAACCGCGCAGTCCGCCAGGGAGTGCCTTGCCCTGGTCTGTTGGCTCGTGTCGCGCTGCCCGGCGTCGGGAAGCGCTTGCCGTCGACGTCGAGACGGAGGAACGCACAGATGGACCAGTGCAAGTTCATAGACCGCCGGTTGGGTCGCCGTTCCGTCATCCGCGGCGCGGCCGTGGGCGCGGGCGCAGTCGGACTCGGGCTCAGTGGGGCCGGCCGCTTCAGCTCGATGGCCTGGGCACAGGAGGCCAGTCCTGCCGCCAGCAGCTTCGATCCGGAAGCCTGCTACCAGCCGTTCCCCGGTGCAACCACGGTACAGTACGAAAAGCTGGCCGACCCGCCCTACAACATCGCGCTCTCCAACTCCTACATCGGCAATGTCTGGCGCACTCAGATGATCAAGATGGCCAAGGCCTACGCCGAGTCGCCAGACGTCGCGGACCTCATCGGCGAGTTCCAGGTCAATACCGCCGATCGCGATGACGCCGCCCAGATCGCCGCCATCGAGAATCAGATCTCCAACGGTGCCCAGGCGCTGGTGATCCTCGCCCATACGCCGACCGCGCTGGTGCAGACGGTGCAGCAGGCCCGCGCCGACGGCATCGTGGTCGTCTCCTTCGACACCACGGTTCAGGCTGATCCGCCCGATCCCTCGCTCGATCTGGGCATCACCGTCAACGAGGACCAGGTCGAGATGGGCCGCCGCTGGGCGCAATGGCTGGTCGAGCAGACTGGCGGCGAAGGCAAGATCCTGATGGTCAACGGTGTCCAGGGCACCGGCGTCGATCAGGAGCGCCGAGAGGGCGCCCAGGAAGTCTGGGACGCCAATCCTGGAATCTCGATCGTCGAGGTCGTCGGCGACTGGGATCCGGGCAAGGCGCAGTCCGTGACCGCCACCGCGCTGGCTGCTAATCCGGACTTTGCCGGCGTCTGGTGCCAGGGCGGGACTGACGGCGTCGTACGAGCCTTCCTCGACGCCGGCGTGCCGCTGGTGCCGGTGGCGGGTGAGGCCGAGAACGGCTTCCGCAAGCAGATGCTGGAGTACAAGGACCAGTTCGAGGGCTACTCCATCGGGCAGACACCAGGTCTGGTTTGCGTTTCAATGCGCGCGGCACTCAGCCTGCTCATGGGCGAGCCGGTAACGAGTGCGGTCTCGGTGCCGCTGCCAGAGGCCAAGACCGATGAGCTGGTGCCGGGGGTCAACGTCTTCCCGGACGCCCCGGACAACTTCTTTACGGCGACGTCGATCCCCGCATGCGGGGTGAATCTCACCTTTGAGGAGGTCGACGCACAGCAGGTCTAATTCGACCGCGGGTCGTTCTCGCAATTGAGCGGCTCGATCTGAACCCGAGGTAGGGGCAACGCCTGCATCGTGCAGCGCGTTGCCCCTACAGGGTTACTTTCCGTTACGGGCTTCACCAGTAAACTCAGGTGGGTGACCTGTTCATCTCGCCCAGGGGATTTCAGTACAAGAATGCCCCTCCTTAGCGCGACTGGGATCGACAAGCGGTTCGGCGGCGTCGTGGCGCTCGACGGCGCGGAGTTCTCGTGCGAGGCGGGCGAGATCCACGCCCTTCTGGGTGAGAACGGCGCCGGCAAGAGCACAATGGTGAAGGTGCTCTGCGGCGTCCATCCGCCCGATGCGGGCGCCATCACCTACGGTGGTGAGCCAATCACCTTCCGCGGTCCCTCCGACGCGGTCGCCGTCGGCATTGTCCCGGTCTTCCAGGAGCTCTCGCTCGTCCCGGATCTGACCGTTGCCGAGAATCTCTTCATGGGAGAAGAGCCGCGCACTCGACTGGGGCTGGTCGACGCCAAGCGAATGAGACGTGAAGCCGGCGCGTTGCTGGTCGGGCTGGGCTTCGTCGGGATCCATCCCGGAGCCGTGGTGCGCGATCTCTCCCTCGCCGACCGTCAGTTGATCGAGATCGCCAAGGCCATGCGCCGGCAGCCGAAGGTGCTGATCCTCGACGAGGCAACGTCGGCGCTCAATCGCCGCCAGGTGCAGCAGGTCTTCGCCGTCGTGCGTCGCCTGTGCGCCGAGGGTGTGGCGGTCGTCTTCATATCGCACCGTATGGACGAGGTGCGCGATCTCTGCCACAGGGCCACCATCTTCCGCGACGGGGTTAGCGTTGGCACGGTCGACGTGGCAAAGGCCCGTGACGACGAGATCGTGCGCATGATGATCGGGCGTACGCTGCGCGAGACCTTCCCACCGCGAACGCAGCGACCGGACGTCGAAGAACCCCTGCTGGAAGTACGCGGACTCAATTGGGGCGATCGCCTGCGCGACATCTCCCTGGTCGTCCACAAGGGGGAGATCCTGGGTCTCTCCGGGCTCGAAGGTCAGGGACAGGGCGATCTCCTTTTCGCCCTCTTTGGTGTCTACACCGGTGTCCACGGCGACGTCAGCGTCGGCGGCAAGCCGATCCGCTTGGGCGGACCGCGCGACGCCATGACCGCGGGGCTGGCCCTCGTCCCGGAGGACCGCAAGACGCAGGGGCTGATTCTGCCCCTCCCGGTCGATGAGAACATCACCTTGCCGACGCTGCCGGCTGTCTCGCACAGCGGCGTCATCTCGCCGTCGGCGGTCCGCGACGCCACCCTGGCGATGCGCGACCGCCTGGCGATCCGCATGGCGAGTCCCGCGGTCCCCGTCCGCTTCCTCAGCGGCGGTAATCAGCAGAAGGTCTCCATCGCCAAGTGGCTCCTCACCAACGCTGCCGTCTATCTCCTGTACGACCCCACGCGCGGCATCGACGTCGGTGCGAAACAGGAGATCTACGAGCTGATGCGCCGTCTGGCGAGCGAAGGACACGGTATTCTCTTCTTCTCGACCGATCTTGCCGAGATCGTTGGTCTCTGCGACCGGGCACTGGTCATGTACGAGGGTGCGATCGCCCGCGAGCTGCGGGGAGCGGCGTTGACCGAGGCGAATCTGGTCAGCGCCGCGGTCGGTCTGGCAGAGGCGGTGCCGGCGTGAGTTCGATGCGGGTGGCAGGGTGTCGAGGTCGCGGGGTGGCAGGGGGATTGTTCATCCTGCCACCCTGCCACCCTGCTACCCTGCCACCCTGCGACCGACGCTGATGGCGACGCTGAGGGCCGGCGGCGCCATGCCGCCCGGCGCGCATCAGGGACGCACCGTACGCCCGCGCCCGTTCGTGATGCGCAATGGGCGGCTGCTCTTCGTCTGGGCGGTCCTGATCGCCGTCGTCACCGCCTATGTGCTGGTGGTGCCGCAATTCCGTCCGCGGGAGCAGCGCACCCTGCTCAATTCTGGATTGACGCTGGCCACGGCGAGCATGGGTCAGACACTCGTCGTTCTCACCGGCGGTATCGACCTGTCGATCGGTCCGATGGTCAGCCTCACCAACAGCATCGCCTCCGAGGTGACTGACAAGGAATCACCAACCTCGAGCATGGTCGTGGCCGCCGTGGCTGCCCTCGGGGTCGGCGCCCTCGGCGGGTTGATCAACGGCGTGCTGGTCGCCTATGGGCGATTGCAGCCGATCATCGTCACTCTGGCTACCGGATCGATCTGGACCGGCATCGCACTCTATATCCGGCCTTCGCCCGGGGGCTTCATCCCGCTGGAGTTCAGCAACCTCCTCGCCGGTACCGCCTTCGCGGAGCCGGTCTCGCTCCCGCTGGGGCTGACCTGGAGCACGCCGATCCCCAAAGCGGCATTTGTCGTCGCCGGGCTGATCATCTTCTGGGTCATCTTCCGCCGCAGCCGCCTGGCCACGCGCATCTATGCCGTGGGCAGCAGCGAAGGCGCCGCCTATCTCTCCGGGGTCAATGTCCAGCGCGCCAAGTTGGCCGCGTACACGCTGGCCGGACTTGCCGCGGGGTGCGCTGGCCTGATCAACAGCGCCCAGACGGCCACGGGAAATGCATTGGGCGGGACCATCTTCACGCTCAACTCGATCGCGGCGGTCGTCCTCGGGGGAGCGGCACTCGCCGGTGGCGCCGGGTCGTATCTCGGCACGCTCGCCGGCGCCTACGTGATCGCCATTATCCCCAGCGTGCTGCAGTTCTACGGCGTGAGCAGCTTCTACAAGGACCTGGTGCAGGGCTCGGTCCTGCTCTTCGCCGTCGCGCTCGGCGCCTTCGGTCTGCTGCGCGTCCGCAACCGGATGGATCGGCTATGAGCAGGGTTCCGGAGTCCGGCCCGGCCATGCCGGCGGTCGAGCCGGACGTCCCGGTAGGCTCCCGGATCGCACTCGGCGGCCAACCGCGAGGAGGAGTGTCCGGTCTGACCGGTCATGACTCCTGGCTTTCGCAGAATCGCGCGCTGCTTATCCCCTACGGGCTGATCCTGATCCTCCTGGCGGCGGCGGCGATCCGCGCGCCTGGATTCGTGACGGGCTCGAACCTATCGCAGCAGCTCGTCCTCGCCTCCTACCTGGGGGTCATCGCCGGCGGGCAGACGTTGGTGATCCTGACCGGCGGCATAGATCTCTCGATTGGCTGGAATCTCAATCTGGCGGCCATTCTGCTGACGCAGCTCAGCGAGCAGATGCCGGTATTCTGGGCGGCCGTCGCCGCGCTCGCCAGTGCGTCGCTCATTGGTCTCATCAACGGGCTGGGGATCGCGTATTTGCGCATCCCATCGCTGGTGATGACGCTTGGCATGAACGCGGTGCTGGCCGGGGCGACCCTGGTCTACACAAACGGGTCACCACAGGGGGATGCGCCGCCGTTCTCCCGCGACCTCGCGGTCGGCAAGATCGGCGGGGTCATTCCCTGGGCGCTAGTCTTCTGGGCCCTCTTCAGCGCGGCGCTGATCTTCCTGCTGCGCCGCACCGTCTACGGCAAGCGGCTCTACGCTATCGGCAATAACCCGAAGGCGGGCTATCTCTCCGGTGTCCCGGTGCGGTGGGTGCTCGTATCGACCTACACCCTCTGCGGGCTCTGTGCTGGTCTGGGCGGGATCATGCTGACCGGGTATTCCCAGCAGAGCTACCTCGGGATGGGCGATCAACACGTGTTGCCGGCCATCGCCGCGGTCGTCATCGGTGGCACCTCGATCCTCGGCGGCTCCGGCGGCTACACCGGGACCATCGCCGGAGCGATCACCGTGATCCTGCTGCAGAACGTGCTGCAGATCGTCGGCATCCAGTTCGCCGGGCAGCAGATCCTCTACGGTTTGATCATCCTCCTGATGCTCTTCGTCTACGGCCGCAACGTCCGCGTCCAGGAGTAGCGACACCCCGCGTTCTGCTCGAGCGAGACGTGGTGCTTACACGTCTGCCATCACGCCGTTCCTGGCTGCCGAACCACGCTGATCTATTCACCGGCATTCCCGCTCGTGTTTCCGGAAGCTGGGGTGCTGCCGGCGTGGGAGAGCATCACCCAGGCGGCAACGGTGCCCATCACCAGGAGCCACCCCTCGACGACCGCCAGCCAGCCCAGCGCGGCGGGATGCGATCGCCACAGCAGCAGCACCACAGCGATCAGTCCCAGGTACGGTCCGCTCATGCCCACCAGGTACACCCAGCCCCGCCATTCGGCGGGGGTGTAGCCCGGTCGTGGACCAGTCGCTGGGTCGTTCAAGCGAATCCAGAGGCGAGCGACCACCGCGATGGCGAAGAACGCCGCAATGCTGACCAGGAGCAACGACAACGCGAGGGTAGATCGGTGGGCGTGCGGAGCAATCGCGAGTCCGGCGACTGCGATGGCGACCAGGAACGTGCCAAACGTGAACCCCGCGAAGTCACGGACATCAGCCACCTCGCGCTGGTAAAAGATATTGAGCCGCACTGAGACTGCTACGAACAGGAGGCCAAGGAGCGTCGCTGCCGCGCCCCCCATGAGGGCAAAGTAGGCGGTCCACTCCGTCAGGGCTTGTGAGAACGCGTCGTCCATCGGCGATCCCATTCTAGAGCAGTTGGTGCGAGCGACATTCTGCGACCCATGAGCGCGTCGAGGCAATCGAGCGCATCTCTCAGTTTGGCCGATAGCCTGCCGAGGCATTGGTAATCGTCCGGAACTGCCTTTATCTCGGCAACGCATAGACACTCCTGCTATACTATGAACAAATATGAGCACTCTGACACCGCCTCAATCCAAGGAGGTAGCGAACTCATGCGTGCTGTGGATGAGGAGTTCGTAACGGTGGCCGAGGCTGCGACGCTCTTGCGCGTTGCTCCCTCAACCGTCCGCCGCTGGATCCGGGAGGGCGAAGTTCCGGCTCACCGCATCGGGCGTCGCCGCGTCGCTCTGCGGCGCTCCGATTTGGCAAGTCTGATCACGCCCGCTCGTCCTGGCATGGAGACGAGCGGCAAGCTGGCGGGTGATCAAAAGTGGGAGCCTCGCCGGTTGACGCCCGAGGAGAAGCAGCAGGCCCTGGAAGCGATGGACCGAGCTCGGCGGCATGCTGCGGAGATTCAAGCTCGGCGTGGCGGGAAACTCTTTCCCCCTTCGTGGATAACTATCAATGAACAGCGAGATGAGCGAACCCGCCAGTTGTCGTGATCTGCGTGGACGCCTCCGTAGCCATCAAGTGGGTATTGAACGAGGAGCGGAGCGACAAGGCCAGGGCTCTCTACGGCGCTGCACTCGAGGCGGATGAGGTGATCGTTGCGCCAAATCTGCTGCCACTCGAGGTGACCAACATCCTGCGTCAGCGCATGCGGGGCGAAGGCGGACTCTCGCTTACGGACGCTGCTAGACAACTGGACATCTTCCTCGCTCTTCGCATCGATTTCCACAACCCCACGGGGCTGCATTTTCAGGCGCTTGTCCTCGCTGACGCCCTCGATCTGCCGGACACCTATGACGCGCACTATCTGGCACTGGCCGAGCATCTCGGTTGCGAGTTCTGGACAGACGACCTGCGACTGTTAGGGCACGTCGCCACCAGCCTGCCCTTCGTACGCTGGATCGGCGATTTCCCGGCGACAGTGCAGGGGTAGCTCCTGCTTGCCAATCCGGACGATGAGGAAACGGGGAGCGGATGGGTACGCACTTTGAGCGTGTGACGTTCGCCGGGATTCGCGAGGCGACGTGCCAGCATCTCGCTGCGCTGCCGTCGGCGATCGATTCGTTTCTGGAGGACCACATCCTGGCCTCCAACCACTACCGGATTGTCGTCACGGGCGAGCCGGCCGGCTTTGCCTCGATCCATGAGGAACGCCTGATTACGCAGTTCGCCCTTTCAGAGCCCTACAGGCAGCATGGGCAAGACCTGTACCGGGAGCTGCGACAGTTAGAGCAGGTGCGCTCCGCGTTCGTGCCGACCTGTGACGAGTTCTTCCTGGCGCACGCACTCGACGATTACCGGCGGCTCGCCAAGCAGGCGTACTTCTTCGCCACCCCGCCCGGGGTTGGAGAGGTTGATGCGACGAATCGGTATTCCATGCGGCCGGCGGCGATTGCAGACGCCGATTTCGTGCGACAGGAGTCGGGTGATTTCTTCGAGCACCTGGAGCGGATCATCGAGGCGGAAGAGCTGTTCGTGACTCTGCAGGGTGAGGAGCCGGTCGGGTTCGGAATCCTCGTGGAGAGCTCGCTCTACGAGGACGTGGCCAGCATCGGAATGTACACGATCGAGCGCTTCCGGCAGACCGGGGTGGGCACGGCGACCATCGCGGTGCTGATCGAGGAGTGCCGCCGGCGTTCGCTGCGCCCGGTGGCGGGGTGCTGGTATTACAACCACCGCTCGCGGCGGACCCTGCAGCGGGCGGGCATGTACTCGCCTACCCGACTCCTGAAGATCGATTACTGATCCTGAGACTTCACTCAACGAACTTGGTCGATAACGGAGTTGTGAGATTCGTTACGCCCCGCGGGGAGATCTGGGCACGGCATGCCGTGCCCCTACAGGGCCGCTTCGGTTGTTGTCCATTGGCGCCTGACCATCCGCATGGGGAGTTGCCGTACGGAACTCGCTCGCGAGTCGTCAGGTTCGAGCCGGTGTCGTCCCAGATTCCAGCGGTCTCAGTCCCGCCTCTATTCTTGCGCGATGCGGCTCCAGGAAGGGCGGTAGCGCCAGCCGCTCGCCGAGGTGCTCGGCGTCCTCGTCGGTGGCGAAGCCGGGACCGTCCGTGGCGATCTCGAAGAGGATGCGGCCCGGCTCCCGAAAGTAGAGGGACTTGAAGTAGTAGCGGTCGATGACGTCGGTGATGCCGATACCGGCCGCCCGCACGCGGTCCCGCCATGCCCGGTGCTCGGTGTCATTTGGAGCGCGAAACGCGACGTGATGAACCCCGCCGCTGCCGAGCTGGGAAGGTCGCAGGTCTGGCCGCTCTTCGACCCGGACCTCCGTGCCGGGTCCCCCCGGGCCACTCTCGAAGACGACGGTACGCAGCACGGGGTTGTCGGCCGCGGGAAAATCGCCGGCCTGCCGGAAGTTGAGAACGTCGGTCAGCACACGAGCCGTCGGAGCGAGGCGATCGACGGCCAGGGTGACGTGGTTGAGGCCGCGGATCTGGTGTTCCAGGGGGACTGGGCTCCGTCGCCAGGGGGTGAATCCCACGTCGTTGCCGCCGGCCACCAGGGCCAGTCGCTGTCCCTCCGGATCGGCGAAGCGCAACGTAGGGTGTCCCGCGATCTCCGCGACGCCGCTGTCCGTGAGACCCCGCTCGTTGAAACGCCGCGCCCACCAATCGAGCGCAGCGCGATCCGGCACACGCAAGCCGATCTCGGCGATGCTCCCCGTGCCGGGCAGATTCGGTCCCATGCCGGCCCAATCGAAGAAGGTCACCTCGGTGCCGGGGCTACCAACTTCGTCTCCATAAAAGAGGTGATAGGCCGAGACGTCGTCCTGATTGACCGTCTTCTTGACCAGCCGCAAACCAAGCGCGTTGGTGTAGAAGTCCAGGTTGCCTGGTGCGTTGCTGGTGACCGCGGTGACATGGTGCAGACCGCCGAGTTCCATGATCTGTGCCTTTCTGTCGAGAGTTGACCGCTTCCCAGCAATGCTGCCACGTCACCGCATCAGATGATGCCACACCAGTTCTTCGCCGGGACCGGCCACGGGAAGACCGTCGCCGCCGCTAGAGCACACCGGTCAGGCGGTGGAGTACAGCGTAGACAATCCCGGCCAGCAAGGTGCAGGCCGGGATCGTGATCACCCAGGCCGAAACGATGCGACCGGCGATCCCCCAGCGCACCGCCGACAGGCTCCTCGTGGAGCCGACACCCAGGATCGACGAGGAGATGACGTGCGTCGTTGAGACCGGGATGCCCAGCCGGCTGGCAAGTGTGATCGAAGTCGCCGCCGCGGTCTCCGCAGCGAACCCATCGATGGTGCGCAACTCGACGACCTTCAATCCCATCGTGCGCACGATCCGCCAGCCGCCCATCGCCGTGCCCAAACCCATGGCCGCGGCGGCGGCGAGGATCACCCAGGTCGGCACCTGCCATTCATCCCCGGTCCAGCCGTGGTAGCTCGCCAGGGCCATCGTGATCACGCCCATGGTCTTCTGAGCGTCATTGCTGCCATGGCTAAACGCCATGTAGGCGGCCGAAACGACTTGCAGGCGTCCGAAGATGCGATTGACGCGCAACGGCCGGGAGCGGGCAAAGATCCAGAGCAACGCCATCAGCAGGATCAGCGCCACGAGGAAGCCGAGCACCGGTGAGTAGACCAAGCCCTGCAGCGTCTTGGTGATGCCCTCAATCTCGATCGCAGCGACGCCGGCCGAGGCGATGCCCGCGCCGACAATGGAGAAGATCAGGGCATGACTGGAGCTGGAAGGGATCGCTAGCCACCAGGTAAAAAGATTCCAGGAGATTGCGGAGATGAGCGCAGCGGCGACGAGTTGCTGGGTGACAACTTCCGGTGAGACGATCCCCTGGCCGACGGTGGTCGCCACCGCGGTGCCCGACACCGCGCCGATGACATTGAAGACCGCCGCCATGCTGACGGCCTGGCCGGGTGAGAGGACACGGGTTGCTACAGAAGTCGCGATGGCATTGGCGGTGTCGTGAAATCCATTGACGAAGTCGAAGGCAAGCCCAAGGGCGATGATCGTCGCGAGGCCGATCAGGGCTGGCTCAACCATTCTTGAGGAAGATGCCTTCCAGGACGTCGGCAACGTCCTCGGCGCGATCCGTCGCGTCTTCGAGCAGCCCGTAAAGCTCTCCCCAGCGCATGCAGCTCACGAGGGACGGGATGTCTGACGCGCTGTCATAGAGAACCGCCAGTGCCTCATTGAGGACGTCGTCGGCCTCGTTCTCGAGGCGGTGGATCTCGACGACGTGGCGGCGGATCTCATCGCCGTTCTTACCAACGTCACTGAGCAGCGCAACGGCCTTGGCAAGACCCTCCGTCTGCTCGTGCAGGATGCGCGCGAGGAGCCGCGCCGGCTCGGTCGACTCCGCAAGCCGATATAGCCCGAGGCGCTTTCCGGCTTCCTCGGCGTCGTCGACGAGGTCGTCGAACTTGACGGCAAGCTCGCGAATGTCTTCGCGGTCGAGCGGTGTGACGAACGTGCTGTTGAGCGCACTGAAGATGCGGTGGGTGATCTCGTCGCCGCGATGCTCCAGATCGCGCAACAGCCGGATGTCTCGCTCTCGATCCGCCCCGTTGGCGACCACCCGGGCGAGAACCTCCGTGACCTGGGCGGCGTTGGCGCCGGCGTCCTCAAACTGGTCGAAGAATTGTTCGTCACGGGGCAGGAACCGCGCTAAGACCATCGATCGCTCTCCTCGCTTCCTTCCTATGCACGGCCTGCGCCGGCGCGGCCGATGCGAGAAAATGTTAACAACATGCTATCCGCCGGGGCTGATTGGCGCAGGCCCGAATTCCGGGAGACCGCTATCGATCCTGTCGCCGTGGTCCTCGTACTCGTCTCCGCCGTCGTGCATGCGAGTTGGAATCGGGTGCTTCACGCGGAGGACGACCGGGTAGCGGCGATGTCTGTTGCCGGTCTGGTCGTCGGCGTGATGCTGCTGCCGGCCGTGCTGATCAGCCCACCATGGGCGGCGCTTCCCTTTGTGATCGCGTCGGCGATGGCCCATGTGGCCTATGCGCTCGGTCTTTCCGCGGCGTACCGGCGTGGGGCCCTCTCGGTCGCCTATCCCCTCGGTCGCGGCGTCGCCCCGTTACTGGTGACGCTTGGCGGCTGGCTGCTCCTGTCGGAGCGACCAGACCCGTGGGCGCTGGTTGGCGCGATCTCCCTCGCGGCCGGACTGGCACTGATTGCGGTCGCTGGCGGGCGTGCCGGACAGGGTGCGGCGGTCGGCTTTGCCCTCTTGACCGGACTGACGATTGCCGCGTACTCCGTCGTCGACGCCGGGGCCGTGCGCCAGGTATCGCCCGTCGGGTATCTCGGCGCGGTGTTGGGAATCCAGGGCGCCCTGTTGACCCTCCTCATACGCGGGAACCGAACCAGACTGCGACGCGGCCTCCGCTCGGGCGCCCTCATCGCGGTGGCCTCGGTCGGCGCCTATCTTCTCGTGCTCTACGCCTTCCAGGTGGCGCCGGCGGGCCGGGTCTCGACGCTGCGCGAGGCCTCGGTGCTGGTCGGCCTGATGCTCTCCGGTGAGCGGCCATCGCGCGCGGTCTGGACCGGCGCCATCCTCGTCCTGGCCGGCGCACTGCTGGCCGCGAGCTGAGAGGGACACCGCGCGCTTGACGCGTCGGGAGTCAGGGTGAAGCGAGCGTGGCAGGGTGGTTACTCGCTCCGCTCGTGGTGGCAGGGTGGCGGGGAGGCCAGGGAACGGATACCCGCCACCCCGCCACCCTGTGACCCTGTCACCCTCGAATAACCGTGACGCGTACTGGTCTGCCGAGCGACAATGATGCCGTCACCAACGTTCGCTCGAAAGGATCCCGATGCGCGCTTTCGCTCCACTCCTTGTTGGCGTCTTCCTTTTCGCCCCCGCGCTGACGAGCACCGTCACGGCCCAGGCGACCGCGGTGGCGGAGACGCCGCCGGAGTCATGCCTGGCCGCCTTCACCTTCCCGGTTTTGCCGGGGGAGCATCCGCACGACGTCGCCCCCGCGGCCGATGGCCGGCACATCTGGTACACGGCACAGCACGCCGGGGCGCTGGGATTGCTCGACCCGGTGACGGGAACGATCGAGTCGATTCCGCTGGGCGAGGGCTCCTCGCCGCATGGCGTCGTCGTGGCACCGGACGGCGCGGCGTGGGTGACCGATACGGGGCTGAACGCGATCGTGCGCGTCGACGCGGAGACACGGGGGATCTCGGTCTGGCCGCTGGCGGGAGCAAACGCCAATCTCAACACCGCCACCATCGACCCGGACGGCGTGGTCTGGTTCACCGGTCAGAATGGGGTCGTGGGTCGCCTCGACCCGGCCAACACGCCACCGGGGACGGTGATCGAGCCGGTCGCCGCGCCGCGCGGACCCGGTCCTTACGGAATCGATGCCACGCCGGAGGGTGACGTCTACTTCGCCTCCCTCGCCGGGAGCTATCTGGGGCAGATCGTGCCGGGAGAGGGTCAGCGCTTCACCGTCGAGGTGATCGAGCCGCCGACGCCAGGGCAGGGGACGCGCCGGGTCTGGTCCGATTCCCAGGGCGTGCTCTGGACCAGCGAGTGGAACGCCGGTCAGGTCGGTCGCTACGACCCCGCGACCGGGGAGTGGACGGAGTGGCGCCTTCCTGGGGACGCACCCCAGGTCTACGCGGTCTTCGTCGACGAGCGAGACGACGTCTGGCTGAGCGATTTCGGGGCCAACGCACTCGTGCGCTTCGATCCCGATACGGAGAGCTTCGCCGTGGTCCCGCTACCCGATGCCAACGCCCAGGTGCGCCAGATGCTCGGTCGCCCAGGAGAGGTTTGGGGCGCCGAGTCCGGCGCCGACGCGCTGGTGGTCGTCCGCTCGATCTGTGGCTAATTCTCCGCCAGTTGATTAGGCCGGCTCGGCGACCGGCGCAAGGGCGTGATTGAGTGTGGTCAGGATGCCGGCAATGAAGCGATCGTCCGCCTCCGGGTGCGGCGGCTGGCCCAGAAACTGCCGCCAGTAAACGTATTGATACAGCGCTCCCAGCAGCATGTACGCGACGGCATCAGGGCCAGTGTCACCGCGGACGCGACCGATTCCCTGTTCAGCACGAAGATAGGCGGCGACTGCTTCGTTCGCTCGCTGTGGTCCGGCACCGCGCTCCTGGAGCAACTCTCGGTGACGGGCCAG
This sequence comes from uncultured Chloroflexia bacterium, assembly GCA_963724295.1. Taxonomy (GTDB): domain Bacteria; phylum Chloroflexota; class Chloroflexia; order Thermomicrobiales; family UBA6265; genus JACCXM01. The sequence continues at coordinate 347,405 of CAVRUC010000002.1, forward strand.
CAGCTCGGGGTCGGCAAAGAATGAGGCCCCCATCGGGATCGCCTCACGATAGAAATCAAGGGCGGACCGCGCGAGCTGCTCCAGCACGGCTAAGACGGTTTCGGTCCCTACACGCCCGTGCAAGCCTCGGATAAGCGTGACAAACCCGGACGGCAGCTCGTTCAGCGTGCAGAGAAACAACTCCTCTTTGTTGGAGAAGTGGTTGTAGAGTGTGCCTTCGGACACGCCCGCCGCGCGCGCAATCTCTTTGGTGGTTGCGCGCACCAGTCCTTTGCTCAACATCACCGCACGCGCCGCGTCAATGATGCGCTCTCTTGTCCCGGTTCTTCCCGCCACGGGTGGCATCCTTGACAATGAGTGAGTGCTCACTTAGCATTCTAGAAAGTGAGTGTTCACTCAGTATCGGCAATCGATGTCGATTCTGCCAGTCCTTGCTCGACAACCTACAGCGCGAGGCTCTTTCCACGTTTTTCTCGTCCCTATCAGGAGCAACCCATGGTCGGAACCCGCTTCCCAAATTCCCGCTTTACTCGTCGCCGCGCGTTACGCTCCATGGCCGCTGCGCTTGTCCCTGCGGCTAGCGCCGGGCTCGAACCTGGCGCTATTCGCGCTGACGAGGCAACTCCCGCTGACGCTTCTGCCGTTGAAGGCACGAGCCCGGAGATCGTCTATCTCGTGCAATACATTCACCCGGAGAAGACGTTCTTCTGGGTTCCGGGCCTCGCCAACGATGAAGTGCGCGCCGGTCTTTACGACCTCGATGTCGCCACCTATCAAGCGATCAGAGCCGAGTTTGTGGCGGCCGCACGACGGACAGCGGAAGAGTTGCTCGCAGAAGAATCGTTCGCGGACAAGGTGGACCAGTTGCCGTTCGAGCGCAACGCGGTTGTGGCGGTTCTCGGAGAGAGCGACACCGATTCGCTGCAATCCTGGTTCGAGATTCTTCGCCAACTGCTCGATCTGCGTCGCCCCGCGGACGGCATCGTGTTGGTGAATTCGGGGGTCTCCGCACTTACGACTACGCAGGCTTTCAACCCCTTCATGCCGGTTCTGGCGCAGCAACCGGACTGGATCTTCTGTGCTCTAGGGGGCAATGACGCGGCTCGCATTGGACCGGAGCCAACCAAGACGCTGGTTTCGCTTGACGAGACGACGCGCAACCTCGCGGAGTTGCGGCGTCTGGCTGGGATCGCGACGCAGGCGCGGTGGGTCTGGCTCACCCGAATGCCCGTTGACGAGGCCCGTATGGAGACGTACGAACCGTTCCGAATGGGGCCGCTCCCGTTCATTTGGCGCAATCCCGACCTCGAGGCGATCAACGGGTGGCTTCGCGATCAGCCGGAGCCGGTCGTCGACATCTACGCGGGATTTGGTAGGCCGGTCCCGCCGGAGTTTCAGGAACCCGATGGCCTGCATCCGACGCTGGCCGGGCACCAGGCCCTGGCCAGGGAATTCGTGGACCGTCTGGCGGGATGAACGCTCAAGGTGGGCGGTAGCAACACTGAGGAGGAAGTCAATGGACTCGCTCTACCTCTGGCTGAAATTTGTGCATGTGGTGGCGGCAGTCGTCTCTGTCGGGGGCTTCCTCGCCTTGACGGTGCTCAATGCCCGGATCGCACGCGCGGGTGAGCCAGCGGCAGCCGCCGCTTTGGGGCAGCAAAGCGAAGTGTTTGGGCGGACGGTTCTTGGACCAGCAATGGGCATCCTCTTGATCGCCGGTCTGTGGATGGCCGGCCAATTCGGTATTCCGTTCACCGACCTCTGGATCGTCTGGGGGCTGGTCGGATTCGTTCTCTTCGTTCTCCTGGGGGTGGTCGGACTCGGCCGCACCGGAGCTGAACTCGGCGAGGTAGCGAGGACGGCGGGCGCGAACGATCCCCGCGTGGCCGCCTTGCGACAGCGAATGTCCCTTCTGAGTTGGCTCAGCCTGCTCGTGCTGTTGTCGGTGATCTGGGCGATGGTCCTCAAGCCGACGTTGTAACCGGGTCGCATTTGGAGCCCACCGAACGGGTGCGCATCAGAGTCGGCGAAGGTCCCCGGGTTATCCATCCTCCGTTCCACTTAGCCAATTCATGCGCCCCATGGCCCCATACACGCCGTCGAGGTGGAGTTCCGACCTGAGTCAATGAGGTGAATTCTGTGAGTGAATTAGAGCAGCGCGCGGGCGAACGGCTCCTGCTGCATATCGGGGCCGTGGCCGCCATCATCGGTACGATCCTTCAGGTGGCCGCCGGAACCAGTCAAAGCGCGCAGCTCGGCGCTGGCGCGGACCTGGCCCTAGCTTCCCTGGCCACACTGCCTGATTGGGCCTGGACGTTCACGTACTTCGGCTTCATTTTCGGCGCGGTTCTGTGGGTCGGCGCGCTCGTGGCGCTCGCCTCGACGCTGACCGAGGGCGCCGCCTGGGCGCTGGGCAGGCTAGCAGTCGCGGCAGCTATCATCGGCGCCACGTTGCACGCTGTCGATGGATCGCTTAACGCTGGTGCTCTGGCGGGGTTGGCCGGGGCCTGGGAGGCCGCGCCCGAACCGGATCGAGCGGCTTTGGTGCAAAACGCCGATCTGCTGCTACGCGTGCTGGATGCCACCTGGGCCGGGGTGATCACACTGTTCCACGGCGCACCGTTCGTGTTGGCCGGGCTGGCAGTCGCGGTCAGCCGCCGCTATCCCGCTTGGCTGGGCTGGATCGGGTTCATCGGTGGGGCGGGGTCGCTCGTCATCGGGATCGGGATGTTCCTCGGCTTGGCGCCCGCTGGACTGGCCGTACCGTTCGCGGTCGTTCTCAGTCTGTTCATGGTCGTTCTGGGTTGGCTGATGTGGAATCGGGCCCGTATCGTCACGCAGGGACGCGGGCCAATGGAGCATGCGGCCTGAAACTTGGCATGCAGATCGCCGACTTCGCCTGTCGCGGCGGCGTAACGCAGTGGTCTACGGCATGAACTGATCTGAGCAGGCAACTGACTAGGTGACGACGATGACCCCGGTCATCCCGGGATGCGGCCCGCATTTGTAACGGTAGGTTCCCGGCTCGTCAAAGGTCAGGCGAAACGAGTCTCCCGGCTCGATCAACCCGGAGTCATCGAAGGCGAGGTCGCCGCCGGTCACTGTGTGGGCCGCGTCCGAGTTGTTTACCCAGGTCACGGTATCGCCGGGAGCGACCTCGAGCGAGTACGGCTCAAACGTCCAGGTGTCAACGATCTCGACGGTCAGTGTCTCCTCGGGAGCCGCCAGCGCGGCTTCCCTCATCTCGCCGACCCGATCCGGGTTGAGGAGATAGAGGGCCACGGTGGTGCGTTCGCCCTCTCTGCGCAGGACCGCCACGCCGATGTTTTCGGCGTTTTGTGCTTGCAGACCCAGCACAACGTCGCCGGCTTCGCTGGCGGCGCCAGAGATGTCGCCGCAGGCAACCAGATTGGCATCGGGCTGATCCGTGCCGATGCCGATCGCGTGCCCAGTTGCGAGTAGCTTCGGCAACGGGGCTACCGATGGTCGAGACGCCGATCGCGACGGGAAGTGCCGTCGATTTCTCGGCGATCACTTGCGGTGCGACGTCGCCCAGCGAGAACACGATGTCCCCCGGCGCGGCACAGGAACCGGTAATGATCTGGGCCGGATAGCTCAGTGCTCCTGGGCGCTCGAGCACGGTGAGTGTCTCGAATGACGTCTCGGCGTACGGCAGCGGCTCGATCGACCACTTCCACTCGCCGGCGCGCGGGAAGGTCACCTCGGCCACGAAGTGCCCGACCGCTCCCTCTTGCCGGGCGGTGGCTGTGAACTCCTCAGCGGTCTCTTTGTGGAGGGCGCGGACGACGGGCGTGACGTCGCTGTTGGGGGTCACGTCATGCTGCAAGACCATGAAGCCGAACCGCCATGGGGTGGCGACCAGCACCTCACCGGGCGGCTCGTCGAGCCGCACGACGGCGTAGCCGCCGGCGAGCGCAGGCGCCGAGAGCGCGACCAGCGCCGCTGTCAGCACAAACCCGACTGTCGCCCGCCGCAGGTGCGCGCGTACGAGGGGGAGAAGACGCGAGGACATTGGTGAACCTCCTGTTTGGCCGGTGATCGAGGATTCGGGATCGTGCCGCCGCCGCGACCCAGTTCCTCCTCTCCATACCGCCACGAAGCGCGATCGGTTCCCGCGGCCATTCATTCCTGAGCGGGTACGGATTCCGCGATCGCCAGCGCCTCCTCCCGGGGAAGCGCTGACTCGAGGCGCAGCGTCACTCCGTCCAGTTCCCAGATCAAGACGTTGCCGGCCAGGCGGTATCGCTCCTGGCGGCAGTCGTCGCCGTCGTAGCAGACGATGAAGAACGCGTGCGGCGCGCCGCTGATCCAGAACCCCTGCTGCCCGCCGACGGTCACCGCCTCCAGATGGGTCTCTTGGGCGCCGTCGTTCAGCAAACCCTTCTCGATCATGTCCCGATCTGCTTCTCCCCGGAACTGGGTGAGAAGCGCGCCAACGCCGATTTCGTCGCTTGCCGGCAACCCTGGTCCGGCGGGGTAGACGAACGAGATCATCGGGCCCTGGTCCTCGTCCAGGAAATAGATCTCTTGCGGCCCGTCAAAGCCAGCAGCGGCTGGGACGCGAACCGGGAAGTCCACGGCCTCCTGGGCTTCGTCGAGGCTGACTGGGCGGCCAAGCAGCAGAGGCGCGCCGACCCGGGACGGCTCCGGCGTCGGAGCGTCGTCGACCCACCGAATCTGCACGCCTTGCAGACCGAGGCGGTCGGCAATCGCGTTCCGCGCCTCCGGGAAGAGCACGAGTCCGCCGGCGATGGCGATCAGGAGGAGTGCCGCGACGAGCCAGGCAGCCCTCACCCCAACCCCTCTCCCTGTGCGCAGGGCGAGGGGCGCTCCCGTCCGGGTCGTGCTCCCTTCTCCCCGCGCCGAGGGGCGGAGAAGGGGTGGCGGGGATGAGGGGGTCTTCGGTGAAGGGCTGGGGACGAGGGGAACTCGGGAGCGGGGGTGGGGAGTCCTACTTTACCACTTCGCTCTCGAGTCGCCGACGCACCTGGGTAGCCAGGTCGGGTGTGGTTGGGTAAAGCCGCGGTCCCAGGTCGATCAGCCGCTGCTCGAGCTCGGCATCGGAGAGGCCGGCCAGGGGAAGGCGATTAGCCACGAGATCCCCCTTCTCCCGCTGGCCCATCGGTTGCGAGCTGTTGTCGCAGGCGGCTGAGGGCCCGCGACAGCCGTGATTTCACCGTACCGCGGGCACAACCGAGGAGATCGGCCATCTCCGCTTCCGATAGATCGAGAAAGTAGCGGTAGGCTATTACCCGTTGATCGTCGTCACGCAACGAATTGACCGCTCCCAGCAGCTCTCGTCGCTGTTCCGTGACGAGAGCCACCGCCTCGGGCGACTGGGCCGAGTCGTCCGAGGGATGGGTGGCCGCCGCCTGCAACGTCAGGGTGGGGCGCCGCGCGGTGGTGGCGCGGCGGGTGCGTGCCGCATTGGCGACGATCGTCAAGAGCCAGGGCCGCATCGGAGCGCCACTGCGAAATCGGTCAAGCGCGTGGTAGGCGCGGACGAACCCCTCCTGGACCGCGTCCTCCGCTTCTTCAGCCGACCCCAGAATGGTGTAGGCAAGGCGGAAGGCAACGTCCTGGTAGCGGCGCACGAGCTCCTCATAGGCACGGAGATCTCCGCGCCGGGCGCGTTCGACTAACCCCGATTCCGTTTCGTCCAGTGGACGGCCCTCCACCGGCCTGATCTCGATCCTGTCTCTTGTACTTCATGGGGCGTCGATTGGTTCCCGATGGAGTCGGAGGTCGGAAGTCGGAAGTCGGGAGTGGTTGTCGGGGTGATTACTCGCTACGCTCGTGGTGGCAGGGTGGCAGGGTGGCGGGGTCTCGTTCTCCCTGTCACCCTGACACCCTGAGACCCCGTCACCCTCAGGTGAGGAGGGGTAGCCGCAGGGTGAAGGCGGTGCCCTCGCCTTCCACGCTTTGCACGCTGATCGCGCCGCCATGTTGCGCGACGATCTGTTTGGCCCCGGTCAACCCGATCCCGGATCCGGCAATGTGCCGTTGCACGTTGCCGCCACGGCGGAAGCGGTCGAAGACATAGGGGAGATCGGAGGCGGGAATGCCTAGACCGCGATCCTCGATCGTCACGACTCCCCAACTCCCATCTTCGTCTTCTTCGCGATGCGCGTGAACGATGACGTCTCCCCCCGCCGGACTGTATTTGATGGCGTTGTCGAGCATGTTGCGGACGACGCGCTCGATGCGCGACCGGTCCGCGAGTGCGACGAGGGAGAAGGTTGCGGATTCGACGCGCACGAGATGGGACGGGCTGACTCGCTGGGCCTCGGTCGCGCACGCGCGCACGATCGCGACGATGTCGATGGGCTGTTGCCTGAGCTCGAGAGGCTGCCCAGCCCCCAACCGGGCAGTGTCCATGAGATCGTCGATCAGACCCGCCGCCCGTAGCGCGGAGGATGCGATCGTGGCCAGTCTCGATTCAGTGTCCTCGCGGTCGACGTCACCATCGCGCCGCAGCCGACGTTGCAGCAATTGCGTCTGACCGAGGACCGCGGTGAGCGGATTCCGCAGGTCGTGAGCGGTTGCGTCGATGAAGGCCCGCCATTCCTCTTCGCCGCGCTTTTGCTCGGTGAGATCGAGGATGAAGCAGATCGAAAGCGGCGGATCCCGCTGCAGCGCGGCGGCGCCGAACAGGACTGGGATGCGGGTGCCATCGCGACGGATGTACTCCTTTTCGAACGGCGAACAGACGCCCCGTTCGGCGAGCTCGGCGGTCGCGCGGGCGTCCAGCTCGGCAAACTCGGGCGGCGTCATGTCGCGCCAGCTTAGCCGGCCGCCGTCCAACTCCTCTCGCGTATACCCCACCATGTCCAGGAAGTGATCATTGGCTTCCACGATTCGGTGGTCGTCCGTGACAGTGACGCCGACGACGCCAGCATCGAGCAGTCGCCGCACTTTCGCTTCGGCGGCCCGCGCTTCGGTGTAGAGACGCGCGTTGTCGACGGCGAGGGCAACACGCTGTGCCAGCAGCCGGGCGAAGGCGAGGTTCTCGGGAGAAAATCGTCTGCCCGACGCACCGGTCATACAGAAGGTCAGAGCGCCAAGGGTCCGGTCACGGGCACGCAGCGGGATGGTCATCTGGGAGCGGAAGTTCCGTCCGCGCATGAACTCCAGATGCTCAGGTGAGAAGGCGATGCGCTTCAACCAGGAGCCTGTCACATTGGGGACGAACTGTGGCTCCCCCGTCTCGAGCGTGCGCGAGATAGGGTGCTCGGGATGGACGCGCATCGGCAGGTACTGAGCGAGACGCTCGTCGAAAATTCGTTGCTCATCCGGGTCGATATGGACCCATGCCACGCGCCGAATCTGCCCGTCTGCCTGGATCAGGTCCGCGAAGCAATAGTCGGCGAGCTCGGGCACAATGAGGCGCGTCACACGACGCAGGGTCTCCTCGGGATCGAGTGAGCTTGCCAGCGTCTGGCCGAGCTCGGCCAGGAAGCGCTGATTCGCCTCGACCCGCTTCGCGTCGTCGATGTCGGTCGAGGTGCCGAACCATTTGACGATCTTCCCCGCGCCGTCGCGCACCGGCGCCGAGCGACTGAGGAACCAGCGATACGTTCCATCGGCGGCGCGCAGCCGCAACTCGCTTTGAAACGGCTCACCGGCGCGGAACGCGTCCGCCCAGCGCGCGGTGACGACTAGCGAGTCGTCGGGATGGATCGGCGCGCTGGCCAGCGGGGCGGGGCCAGGGGCCATGTCAAGGCCGAGACCTGTGTAATCGGACCAGCGTTTGTTCAAGTACTCCACGGTCGTTCCATCGCCACTGGTCACCCAGGCGATCTGCGGAATGGCGTCGGCGAGCTGGCGGAAGCGCGCCTCGCTCAGCCGCACCGCCTCGTAGAGTCGCGCTCGTTCCAGCGCCTGGCTGCAGAGATCCGTGATCGTGGCCACGAAGCGGCGGTCGTCATCATCGAAGGTGCGGTCGCTGGGAAAGGCCAGGTAGACCACCCCGATCGATTCCTCACCGGCGCGCAAAGGGAGTCCCATCGCCGCGCCGTGCTGGTTCGCTTTCAGTTCGTTATGGTGCGGGTAGCGCGCCAGCCGCTCGCTCCAGGTTTCGATGATGATCGGCACGCCGTGGCAAGCGACCTCGCCGACCATCGTTCGATCGTCCACCGGCACCCGCTGCCAGCGTTCCCGCTGCTCTGGCGCGTGCCCCGTTGCCGCCAGGCTGACGAGCTCGCGGCCGTCATCACCGCGGAGGTAGACATTGCCGATGTTGGCGCCGAGCGCGGGTACGACATGCTCGATAACGGCGCCCCCAATTGTCTCTGGATCGAGCGCGCCAGCTAGCGCTGCCGCCAGCTCCTGGAGCCGCTCCGCTCGCTCCTCGCGGCGGCGTCGCTCGGTGACGTCGCGATTCGCCTCCATCACGTAGCGTCGACCCGCGTCGACGACGACCTGATGCCGCGACTCGACAACCAGCCGCCGCCCGTCCTTGCTGGTGTGCTCCGCTTCGATCTCGGCGACACCGTGCTGCTCGAGCCGTTGCATCAAGCGCGACAGACTTTCGCCATGCGCGGTGAAGAGCAGTTCGTTGCTGACGCGGCCAACGGCCTCTTCGGCTGTGTAGCCGTACATTCGCTCGGCGCCTTTGTTCCAGTAGGTAATTGGCCCGTCCCACTCCCAGGCGAATATGGCGTCGTATGCCTGGTCCAGGAGCGCCGCCTGGCGCCGTAGCTCCTCTTCCGCGAGCTGGTAGGTCGTGACGTCGACGGTCACGCCGATCATGGAGAGAGGGCGTGCCTTCCGCGGTGCGCAGGACGCGGCCACGCGCCATGATCCAGTGGACGCCGCCATCGGGCCACCGGATGCGGTACCGGGTGTCATAGTCGCCGCCGTTGGCGATTGCCTGCTCGATGGTCTTGCGCGCCTGTTCGCGATCCTGGGGGACAACCGCCGCGATCAGATCGCGGTAGGAAAGGTTGGCTTCGGGCGGCAGCCCAAAATTGGCCTTGCACCGCGCCGAGCAGGACAGGTCCATCTCCGGCAGGGTGAGGAGCCAGGACCCCATGCGGCCGGCCTCCTGCGCCAGCTCGAGCCGCTCCTCACTCCGGCGTAGCGCCTCGTAGAGCTCGGCCCGCTGCAGGGCCTGGGCGCAGAGATCGGCAACCGTCGCCATGAAGCGACGGTCGTCCTCGTGGAAGGGGTGGTCGCTGGGAAAGGCCAGCGACAGGGCGCCGATCGTGCGCCCTTCGACCTGCAAGGGCAGACCAGCCACGGCCCGGTCACCGCCCCTGGCGTGGACGCGGCGATGGTGCGGGTACCGCGCGATCCGCTCCTCCCAGGTGGACAACAAGATTGGCTCGCCGGTGCGGACCACCTCGGCCACCAGCGTCGGACCGTCCAACGGCAGTCGCTGTGCCCACTGCGCGATCTCGGGTGCATACCCCAGCACGGCGACGTTGCGCAGCTCGCGCGTGCTGTTGTCGACCAGGAAGACATTGCCGGCGTTGGCGCCGAGCGCGGGCATCGCGCGCTCGATGATCGCCGCGCCGACGCTCTCCGAATCGAGCGCGGCCGAGAGGGCGGCGGTCAGCTCCTGCAATTGTCTGGCGCGCTCTTCATGGTGCGATCGGTCGGGTCGCTCTTGCGCGGTGATGTCCCGCGCAATGACGGTCAGCCCCGGCTCGGTGGGGAGGATGTGGACCTGCAGCCGGACAGCGTCGCCGGCCGCGTCGAGGACGTGGTGCTCGACGTGGAGGGGGATCCGTTCGGCCATCGCGCGGCGGAGATCCTCTGAGAGGGTCTTCCCGGTGGTCGATATCCAGGCGTCCCAGAGGGGCGCGGCGGCAATGTCCGCGGCTGGTCGCCAGCCGAGGCGATCGGCGGCGGCGTTGTGCGCGACGATCCGAAGCTCGCGGTCGAGTGTGACGACGGCGTCGCCCAGCTGATCCAGCACGTCGAACAGGTCTGGGATCACCAGCATCGCCACATCCTCACCTGAAGCCTGCCTCGGGCCAGCATCAGTCGTGCCAGCCTCCGCCGACGGGTGCTGACGCCGATCCGGGACCAGCCGCTGCGGCGTGCCGGCCATGGCGGGTCGGGATGTATACCTGAATTGTAGTTGCGGCCGGTCGTGTTGCGAGGTTCAGGTTAACGCAGTCGTGAGCTCGGCGAGTGGGTTCCCCCTCTCCCGGTCGAACCGGGAGAGGGGGATGTATAGCTCGATGTGAGCCGGCTAGGCTACGCCGCTGGAGTGCCCTCTGCTGCCTCGGGGGTGGCGCCAGCCCCGGCGGCAGTGATGCCGGCCTCCTCGAGGCGCTCGGCCTCGCCGAGATTGTCGGCGGTGATCAGTGCCGGCTCGATCAACGTGATGGTCTCAGCCGGTTCCGTCCCGTCCCGCAGGTAGTTGACGATGATCTCCATGGCGCCGCTGGTTTGACCACCGGGAAACTGCTCGACGGTCGCGGCCAGGGTGCCGTTCTCGATGGCTTGCAGCGCCTCAGGAAGGGCGTCGAAACCGATGATCGGGACTTCAAGACCGGCGCCAGCCACGGCCTCGGCAGCGCCGAACGCCATGTCGTCATTCGCGGCAACGATAGCGTCGATGTCGGGGTTGGCCTGGAGCGCCTGCTCGGTGACCGTTAGCCCCAGGTCGCGCTTGAATTCCGCGGTCTGTTGAAAGACGATCTCGTATTCGGGATGGTCAGCAATCACAGAGTTGAACCCGGCGGAGCGATCGATCGCGGGGGAGGCGCCGACAGTGCCTTGCAGCTCGATAATCTTGCCACCTTCGGGGAGGATCTCCATGAGATACTCGCCCTGCTTCTCGCCGCCGCGAACATTGTCGGCGCCGACGTGGCCTAGAATCTCGACGCCCTCGACTGCGCGATCGATTGTCACGACCGGGATGCCGGCATCAATGACCGCCTGCACCGCTGGGGCGAGCGCCTGGGCATCTCTGGGCGATATGACGACGCCGTCGACTCCCTGGGCGATCGCCGACTCGAGGTTGGCCGACTGCGTCGCCGAATTGTCCTGGCCATCCTGCACGATCAGCTCGACATCGAGCTCGGTGGCCTTCTCTTCGGCAATGTTCACCATATGCACGAAGAAGGGGAAGTTGAGACCAGGTACCGAGAAGACGATCTGGAGCTGTTCGTCCTGCCGGGCCGCAGCCGGGGCGCCGAGCTAGGGGTAGGCTGACTAACAGACCAAACAGCAGGGTCACCACAAGCAGGCGTGTGGACATCCGTTGTTCACGCATCGTTGTCTCCTTTGCAAGAGCACGTGCAAGTGCAGGAATCACGCGCTGCGCACGTAGCAGGCCGCGTGTCACGGGTTCGGCGGGCTATCGGCGTCTGACGCGACTTGCGTCAGTACCACTCCCCGTAGGGCAACGCTGCCCCGGGCACGACTTGCTCCAACTGCAACAGTCGGGCGACATCCCTGCGCGCCTTCGCCTCCTTTCTCCTTCGCATGAGTCGCTCTTCACCGTGCGTCCACAGGGGACGATTGGCTGCAGTCGATGGGGCGACTCGTCGGCCGCCGAGTTACTGGCCATAGCCGCCGCACAGCGGGCCGGCTTGACGCCTAGGCTCTCCGCCGTCGCTTGGCAAGCTGGTCGAGATAGACACTGAGCACGACGATGACCCCGATGATGATCGGCTGGAAATACGGGTTGACGTTGTTGATCGCCAGTCCGCTATAGAGGACGCCGATCAACAGCGTGCCCACCAGGGTCCCCAGGACACTCCCTTCGCCACCGAAGAGGCTGGTGCCGCCGATGACCACCGCGGCGATCACGATCAACTCGTAGCCCATGCCGGCGACGACCTCGGCCGCACCGAGCCGGGCTGTCAGCAGGAACCCGCACAGTCCAGCGCAGAAACCGCTGATCACGTAGACGCTCATGATCAGGCCGGTCGTATTGAGCCCGGAGAGGCGGGCGGCCTCGGGGTTGCCGCCGACGGCGTAGATGGAGCGTCCATAGGTGGTGAAGCGCAATACGAGAAAGCCGAAGAGGACGAATCCGGCGAAGATGATGACCGGCACCGGCGCAGGTCCGACGAATCCGGCGCCCCAAAAACGATAGTCGTCGGAGAACCTGTTGATTGGCTGGCCCTGAGACATGACCTGGGCCGCTCCTCTCCAGGCGGCCAGCCCACCGAGGGTGACGACAAACGCGGGCACTCGCAGCTTGGCAATGGCGAAGCCATGAATCAACCCGGCGCCGGCGCCGACCGCCATCGCCGCGAGTGCCGCCATGAGGACAGCCGTACCCCCGGCATCAGGGTTACCGACGTCGCGCCAGTTGCTCCCCTTGGCGACCGCGGCCGCCACCAGACCGGCAAAGGCGAGCACCGAGCCGACCGAGAGATCGATGCCACCGGTCAGGATGACGAATGTCATCCCGACGGCCAGGATGCCGTAGACGAAGTTCTGGCGGAGGAGGAACCAGAAGTTCTGCTCGCTGGCGAAGGCCGGCTGCTGGCTGGTGAAGATCACTGCCAGGATGACCAGAAAGATGACCGGCGCGAACCGACCCAGCAACTCGATGGGGTCGATGCGCCGTCGCTGCGGCTCCAGCGCGGCGGTACCGGTGACCGCGCCCGTTTCCGTCGCCATGCTCTCTCCTCAGGCCGCCGTTTCAGCCGACGCCGAAACACCTGTCGCCAGGGCCATGACCGCCTCCTGCGTTGCCTCAGATCGCGCCAATTCGCCGGCGATCCGGCCCTGTCGCATGACGACGATGCGGTCGCTCATATGGATGATCTCCGGCAGCTCCGAGGAAATCATCAGGATCGCCACGCCGTCGGCGGCAAGCTGGTGCATCAGCCCATGGACCTCGGCTTTGGCCCCGATGTCGATGCCCCGCGTCGGCTCGTCCATGATCAGGATCTTCGGATGGAGGGCCAGCCACTTGGCGATGACGACCTTCTGCTGGTTGCCACCGGAGAGGTTGAGCACCTTCTGCTCGATCGACGGCGTCCGCACCTGAAGAGCCTCCACCATCCGCCGCGCCAGCGCCCGCTCCGCGGCGAGCCGCACGATGCCGAAGCGGCTTAGCCGGTCCAGGAGCGACAGTGACAGGTTCTCGCGGATGGCCAGGCTGAGCACCAATGCCTGGAGTTTACGATCTTCCGGTACCAGACCGATACCCATGCGGATGGCCTCGCGGGGTGAGCGGATCCGGATCGGCTGACCGTCGACGATGATCTCGCCATGGTCGTACTCGTCGGCGCCGAAGATGGCGCGCGCGATCTCGGTGCGGCCCGAACCGACCAACCCGGCAAGTCCCACGATCTCGCCGGGGCGGACAGTGAACGAGACATCCTCGAGCACGATCGCCGAAGGATCCTGACCCGTGCCGGTGCGGCCGAGACCGCGCACCTCCAGAACCGGCGCCGGCGAGCGCTCGGCGAGAATTTCCAGACGGCGCTCGGCCTCCTCCGGCCGGAACAGATCCATCAGCGGACGGCCGACCATCAGCCGCACGATGCGGTCGGGCGTGGCCTCCGCAATTGGCAGATCACCGGCGAGTTGACCGTCGCGCAGGATCGTGACCCGGTCGCAAATGGTGAAGATCTCCTCCAGACGGTGCGAAATGTAGATGACGGCCAGACCCCGTTTCTTCAGCCCCCGGATGATCTCGAACAGTGCCGTCACCTCGGTGTCTGTCAGGGCCGAGGTTGGCTCGTCCATGATGACCAGCCGGGCATTGAGCGAGAGGGCCTTGGCGATCTCGACCATCTGCTGTTCGGCGACCGAGAGAGAACGGACGATCGCACCTGGATTGAGGCGCACGCCCAGCTGGTCGAGCAGGTCCGTCGTCTGCTTGCGCAGCTGGCGCCAGCGGACGACCTTACCGGCGTTCGGCTCCCGGCCGACGAAGACGTTCTCCTCTACCGAAAGGTTCGGCATCAGATTGAACTCTTGATAGATGATGGAGATACCGAGATCCTGCGCTTGGCGGGGACTGTGGAGGACGACCGGCTTGCCGTCGAGGATGATCTCGCCGCTGTCTGGCTGATAGACCCCGGAGAGGATTTTCATCAGCGTGCTCTTGCCGGCGCCATTCTCCCCCACGAGCCCGAGAACTTCGCCGGGATGGACTTCGAGACTGACGTCTTGCAACGCCAGCACGCCGGGGAAGCTCTTCGTGACCCGCTCGACCCGGAGCAGGGCAGGCGGCGACGAATCGTCCGGTCGTGCCGGTTCGCTCTGGGCCATGCTCGGGCTCGTCCCCTTCGACACGCAATGCCGGCTGGCGTGCCAGCCGGCCACTTTTGCCCGTGGTTCAAGCGTAGGGTGCGTGAGGGTCCGGAATCTGTCAAGACCGCGCCAGAGGGCATTGACGGGAGAGAACATATGTTCTATTCTCGGGCAATGACACGAGCCGAGTACCGCGAGACGCCCTGTAAGTCCGCCCTGAATCGCGTGTCGGGGATGCCGTTTCGTTGGTCGCTCAATCCCTATCGCGGCTGCGTCCACGGCTGTCACTACTGCTACGCTCGCGCCACCCATCCCTATCTCGGGCTCAACGCCGACGAGGACTTCGCGACCAGGATCGTCGTCAAGGCCAATATGCCAGAGGTGTTACGGCAGGAGTTGGGCCGGCGCTCGTGGACGCGGGAGCGAGTGGCCATCGGCACGGCGACCGATGCCTATCAGCCCTGCGAGGGACGTTACCAACTCACGCGTCGCTGCCTGGAAGCGCTGCGCGACCACGCCACCCCGGTCAGCATCGTCACCAAGTCGACGCTGATCCTGCGCGATCTCGACCTGCTCACCGAGCTGGCCCATGGTCCAGGTGCCACCGTCTTTTTCACGATCACGACGCTGGATCACCAGTTGTGGCGCTTGATCGAGCCGGGTACACCCCCTCCGCTCAAACGCCTCGAGGTCTTGCGGCAATTGAGTCAGGCTGGCATTCCGACCGGAGTCTTCCTGGCGCCGATTCTGCCCGGAATTACCGATGGAGTGGAATCGGTCGATGCGGTGGCCGCGGCCGCCAAAGCACATGGGGCGGCCTCATTCGGCTCGGCGGTGCTTCGTCTCGCTCCTCTCGTCAAGGAGCACTATCTGGCCTTCGTCAGCGAGACGTTCCCGGATCTGCTACCGCGTTACGAGCGGGCCTACATCGGGACGAACATCTCCGCCGACTACCAGGCGGCGATCGAGCGGCGCCTCGCCCGTGTCCGGGAGGGGTACGGGTTTGCCGCGGATGCCATGCAAAGCCGGAAGATGGAAGTGGCCTCGTCGATGAGGACCGCCGCGCCTGAATCAGTCGCACCTGGGCAACTGGCCCTCCCGCTATAGGACCGGGGACCTCGGCATGAGGGACGTGGCAGCTCCGCGCCTGTCTCGAGGTCGGCTTGGCCGCAGCTTGTCCCTACGGGCTTGATGGCGAAGAAACGCGGTGGCTGTCGCACCGTCAACTTCCAGCGACGCCAGCGAACTACGTGAAATCACGTAGTCGACTGATTGCACGCTCACCGCGGATTACGTGATTCCCCCCTCGTGCCCGCTCTATCCAACCGGCATGCTCGACGTGTGCCCGACAGCTCTCGGGCCCATCACGACGAAACGCGGCGGATAGCTTCCCCGCGAGAGCGAGCCGGAGGATCAGGCATGACAGCGATGGTTCGAGCGCGGGGAGTCCTCCTGGCAGCAGGACTCCTGATCGCGGTTGGAGTGACGACGGGAACAGTGTGGGCCGCCGAGATCAGCTGCACCGTCGGCGTCTCCTGTGACGGCACCAGCGGACCCGACGAACTGCAGGGGACCAGGAAGAAAAACCACCTCTATGGGAAGGCGGGCAATGACACCCTCCTCGCTCGCAGCGGCAACGATGTCCTGTTTGGGGACGGCCCGATCGACACGGGTGCGGATGGCAACGACCAGCTCTACGGTGGTCCGGGCAACGACATCTTCAACGGCGGCGGAGGCAGTGACCTGCTCGAAGGGGGTGATGGTGACGACTGGATCTCTGCCAACGCAGACCTGACATTCAGCAATCCCGGGGAGGACACCATCAAGGCCGGCAAGGGCAATGACGTCATCGAGGCGGCGGACGGCCACAAAGACACCATCGACTGCGGAAGCGGGAAAGACGAGGTCTATTTCGACCAGAACCTCGACCAGGTCGCGGCCAACTGTGAGGAGCAGTTCCCGGAATAGGGCCAGAAAGGCATGGCAGGGATCGCGCCCTGCACCAGGCTGCCAATCTCCAGGCCAAACCATGGGAGGCGGGCTATCGGGAGCCGAACTAGCAAATGCTTCTGATTCCTTGCCCGCACGTGCTCCTCGACATGGTTGATCCACCGGGTGGCGTGCGCCTCCACGACGGGCAGGATCGCGAGGCGATCAGCGTGACAGCGGCCGGACCATCCGGCCAAGAAAAACGGAGGACTGCGATGAACCGCATGAACCGAATGACGATGCTTGCTATTGTTTTGGTGACGGCAGCGTTGCTGATCGCAAGTGGGACGGTCCTGGCCAAGGATATCTCCTGCGGGCCGCCCGCCAGCGGCCCATGCGTCGGCACCAGGCGAGTCGACGACATCCGCGGCACGACCGGAAACGACGAGATCAGCGGCCGTGGTGGCAACGACACCATCTTCGGTGACTTTCCCTTTGGCGGCGGCGTCGGCAACGACACGATCCGCGGCGGCGACGGTGACGACATCTCTCTATGACTTCACATGGTGGCGGCGACATCGACCAGGTCTTCGGCGGCAAGGGCAACGACCACATCGAGGTCCAGGACGGTGACGCGCTCGACGAGGTCGACTGCGGCCCCGGCAAGGATGAGGTTTTCGCCGATCCGGGCGACACCGTCGCGGCCAACTGCGAGAAGGTGAGCTAGAACAGTTGCGTAGCGGACGCGGGCTTGATACTGTCGATGGGAGGTGATGGAGATGGCATCGGAGACGACGTTCGCGACGATGCAGGAGCGACTGGGCGGGGCGGCGGCCCTCGCCGGCATCGTCGAGACCTTCTATGCCTTAGCCCTGGCCGATCCCGCGCTCGCGCCGGTATTCGCCCGCGTCGACCTGGATGCCCTGCGGCGCCATCAGGCGCAGTTTCTCGGCTTCGTGCTGGCCACCGATGATCCCGCGATCGGGGCCCGCATGCGCCATGCTCACGCCGGCCTGGAGATCACCCCCCGCCAGTTCACTGCCATGGCCCAGCATCTCACGACAGCGCTGGTTCGCGCCGGTATCTCAGCGCGATTGGTGCGCGAGATTGCCGGGCACGTCGATCGGCTGAGCGATGACATCGTTGGACGCTGATCCGGCTGGCGAGGGAACTTCGTTGAGCAGCTCAGCCCGTTGCCTGTTCACGTGGCCATGCACATCATCGCACATGTCTGGAAGCGGCCAGGCGCCGCCGCCACATTGACAGCCCCCTAAAGCCCACGCACAATGTCGGCTCCGGGTTCCATCTGTCACTGCTGGTCGCTCGGCGACAGGGCGCGTCATGACACTCCATGGGCTCCAGGTCCCGCCACTTCCTCACCCCCTGACCTTGCTGGTGGGTCGCGAGCGGGATGTCACCGACGTCATCACAGCGTTGACCCAGGATGGTGTGCGGCTCATCACGCTCACGGGAGCTGGGGGCGTCGGCAAGTCGCGCGTTGCCCTCGAAGTCGCCCACCAGATCGGGTCATTCTTTTCCGACCGGGTCTTCCTCATCGACTTCGCTGCGGTCGGCGATCCCGACCTTGCTCGCGCCCACCGTCGCGGTTGCGGTTGGACTCCCTCCACCAACCGACGGATCGTCACTGATGCGGCTCAAACTGCTGATCGGCGAGGAACGCGCATTGATCGTGGTCGACAACGCCGATCGCGTCGCGGCCAACGCCTCGCCGCTCAGCGAGCTGCTTGGCGCCTGTCCTCAGTTGGCCATGCTGGCGACCAGCCGTAGCCGGCTGCGACTTCACGGTGAGGTGGTGCGTCAAATCTTGCCGCTCCCCGTTCCCCAACCAGGCGACGGGGTCATGGTAGAGAGCGCCAACGCCCTTCCCGCGGTACGGATGTTTGTCGAGCGGGGCCGAGAGGTCGATCATCGATTTGCCCTGACGGCCGAAAATGTCGGCGATGTCTCCGACATCGTGCGCCGTCTTGACGGTCTCCCACTGGCGATCGAGTTGGCGGCGGCGCGGCTCGATCTGCTTTCGCCGGCCGCGCTGCTGGCTCGTCTCCAGCAGCGACTTCCGCTCCTGACCGGAGGCGCTCAGGACCTACCGAGCCGGCTCCGGACCATGCATGACGCCATCGCCTGGAGCTATGACCTCCTGGAGCCCGACGAGCGGGAGGTGTTTGAGCGACTGGCCCTGTTCGCTGACAGCATCCCCCTTGCCGGCGCCGTCGTCATCTGCGGCGATGGCGATGAGCTCGCCGTCCTGGCGCTCCTGGCCAGCCTGGCGGACAAGAGCTTGCTCATTCGGGATCCAGCGGCGACGGGAGAGCCGCGGTTCCGCATGCTGCCGACGATCCGGGAATTCGCTCTCGAACAATTACGACGCAATGGTGCCGAGGACGGGGCCATGGGTCGCTTGGCGTCATGGTGTCTGGACGTTGCTGAGGCGGCGGCCGCGATGCGGCAGAAGACGAGTGGGACGCCGCAGCTCATCGCGCAATTAGATCTCGAGCTGGACACGTTTCGGGATGTGCTGGCCTGGCTGGAGCAACAGGGCAGGGCAGAAGAGTTCCTGCGCCTGGCCGCCGCCCTCGGATGGTTCTGGCTGCATCGCAGCTACCGCTCCGAAGGACGTCGCTGGCTCGAATCAGCCATCGCCCAGGGAATCGAGGCAGGGATCCGGACCGTAGTCCTGGCCCGTGCCTACGACGGCGCCGGCGTTCTTGCCTTCGCTCAGGGTGACTATGACCGGGCGAGCGCGCTGATCGGCAACGAGTTGGCGTTGAGCCGGGAGTTGGGCGATGGGTGGGGCATTGCCGGCGCGTTGAACTTGCTCGGCGCCGTCGATCGTGCCCGCGAAGACTTTGTCGCGGCCGATGCCCACTTCACCGAGACCTTGACGCGCTTTGAAGAACTGGGTGATCCCGGCTGGATCGCCCTCGCCACGCTCAATCTTGGCACTGTTGCCTACTGGCGACACGATCCCGAGCGGGCGAACGC
Source organism: uncultured Chloroflexia bacterium (assembly GCA_963724295.1). GTDB lineage: Bacteria > Chloroflexota > Chloroflexia > Thermomicrobiales > UBA6265 > JACCXM01. The sequence continues at coordinate 366,536 of CAVRUC010000002.1, forward strand.
CTTGATGCACGAGGCGCTCGCCCGCTACCGGATCCTGGACGACGCCTACGGGATGGCGATCACCCTCAGCGACCTGGGCCGCACGCTCGCCGACTACGGAGATGTCGCCGCCGCCGCCAGGCACTTTCAGGAGAGTCTCGAGCAATGGCAGCGCATTGGTACGAAGGAGGGCCTCATCGACTGGCTGACCCGGGTTGCCACGCTTGCTTCCCACCGCGGTGAGGCGGAGCTGGCTATCCGCCTGTTCAGCGCCGCGGAGACGCTGCGCATGCTGATCGGGTACGCCTTCGACCATTCAGAGCGGACGCGGCAGCGTCACGCCCTGGAGGCGGCCCGGTTGGCGCTGGGTGAGGAGCGGTCGGCGGACGCCTGGGCAAGTGGTCGGGAGCTAGACTTCGATGCCGCCCTCGCTGAAGCAACCGCCTTTCTCATCACCTGTGAGGCAGTAGCGACTTCCCCGGCTGCCGACTCACAGACTGCTCCCGCGGGACTGACGCCGCGAGAAATGGACGTCCTGCGGCTGCTCGTTGAGGGGCAATCCGACCGCAAAATTGGTGATCAGCTCTTCATCAGCCATCGCACGGTGATGCGGCACGTCGAGAACATTCTCGGCAAGCTGGAGGTTGAGTCGCGCACTGCCGCCGCAATGTTGGCGGTCCGAGAGGGGTTCATCTAGATCTGAGCGTCAGTTGTGCCTACGCTGATTGGTTCACTCAGACAAGAAAAGGCTGTGGCCGCCGTCGACAAGCAGTGACTGCCCGGTCGTGAACTCGCTCTCCGGCAGGCAGAAGAAGCGCACCGCGGCGGCGATGTCCTCGGACCGGCCCAGCCGTCCCGCGGGGATGCTGCGCAGGGCGCCGGCCCAGGCCTGGGGCTGCGGCGCCGCGCCGGGACGCTCGGCGATGGCGCCGGGGATGACGCAGTTGACGCTGACACCATACGGCGCCAGCTCATAGGCGCAGTTCCGGGTCATGACCTCGATCGCACCCTTGGCGCTGTCATAGACCGCGGCATCCTTGTGGGCCGCGTGCCCCCCGATCGTGCTGATGTTGACGATGCGCCCGCCGCCACCCCGCGCGATCATGTGTCGCGCGGCGTGCTGGGCCAGTACGAACGGCGAGCGCAGGTTGACCTTCTTCCGTACACAATGCACCCCTTGTGACCCTCTCGATCCGTAAGGGCGGGGAGTGGGAGGTCGCGGTCTGATCGGGCTCCGCTTCACCGCCGACAATGCGGCGCGGGAAATCGCGACCGGACCCGGAGTCTGTCCACGGCTTATGGTGTCGACGAACGTGGTGGCTTCGGTCACCCCTTGTTCATGCCCATTCAGATATGCCTCCGCAGCCCGCCTCGGCGCCCCGTCGCGCCACTGGCCTTGCCGCGACGTGGGAATCACGTCCGCACCAAGAGCCGGGAAGCCACCTGGCGCAGCGCAAGTCGTGGCCATAGTGCGCGCTGTGCCGTGCCATCACCCCATCCCTGGGTCAAGGAATCTGGAATAGGTGTACCGACTGATCCTTCGCCGTGCAGCGCTTGGGTGTGCCCCTCTTCCGTTTGTCCGAGACGACGACGAACTGGTCGGAGGCCATCCACGAGATCCCCTCCGCATGACAGTAGGTCGTCTCCCCCTTCGCATCGCGCGGCAAATCCCACACCATGCCGGCATCGACAAACTCCCAATTGGTCGGATCAAGGGTCCCGAGCCAGACCTGTGAGGATTGTTGCGACAGCACCGCCACCTGGCCATCTCTGATGTCGAGACTGGCGTAGTCGGTGAAACGCACCACCTTCGGCAGCTTGATCGTGTGCACGTGCTGCCATCCCTGCGTGCCGCGTTGAAAAACCTGAATTCTCCCGTGGCCCTGTTGTTTGCCTGCCGGTCCTCCCTGGCAGCGATTGCCTTCACATAGCGCAAGCACGTAGTCGTGTCCCGCGCGGTGGATCACGGTCAACCCCTCGAATCCCTTGTTGTCACTGGCAAACGCGAAGGGTAAGCGGTGTCGCTCGAGCGGGACGAATTGGTGGTCGTATTCCACCAGCTCCGCGTGATACGTGTCTGCCGTGACGCGAACCGCCTCGATCAATCCGTAGAAGCGCTGGTGTCGTGCGCAATACGTGAGATCTTCGAGGCCGGCCACAGCGTCTCGCTCGCCCAGCCACCCGTTTCCGTCGCTTGGAAGGCACGACGCCGCGACGCGGGCTACCTGCCCCAGGTTGTCGAAAATGATGATGAAGTGGCTGTCCTGGGCGACGACGCCGCTCGCCTCGAGCCGGCGATTGGCGCTGCATTCCGGAAGGAGTGCTTGCAGTTTGGTTTCCCGGATCAGCTCCAATGTCTGCATGCCCGCTCCTCCGGCCAGGGGATCGCTTCGTGACCATGCCCCGACCAGGCTGAAGTCCTCCAGAGGCGCGTGCGGCGCGTGCACCGGCGGTGGCGGCCATACACCAGGACGGTGCCGGGTCGCCATTGTCGCTTGTTCGGGAACGGCTAAGGTGCAGCATAACGACCGTTCGACCCAATGTAAACGCCCCAAGAGCGTGCGAGGACAGCATCCGACGTGTCACGTGCTGGCACCGCGGCCCTATCCTCGCCCCATGGACAGGATCGCGCTCTCGCAGGAAGGATCTTCGCCGCAAGCCGTTGGTCTTTGCCCTCAGCGGTGGAGCCGGCGAGCCGCTCCCTGTTTCACGGTCGACGGTGGGAGCGGCGGGACGGTCGGGGCCGGCGCTTGCGGCACCTCCACGCCGAAGTCGAATCCGCAACGACGGCAGGTATACCGGTTGCTGGACAAAGGGACGAGGGTTTTCTGGTGACCGAACAGCAGACAGCGCAGATTGGCCATAACCGCCCCCCTTTGAGACTTCTCACTCTAGGGGGCAACTGGGGTTCCCGGAATCCTCCTACCAGCGCCGGCAGTCATGTTTTCAGAGAGAGCCCTGGTAAATTGAGTCAGAGGCATCCGCCACCAGCCGCGGTCATGACCACGCCCGACCATGGCGGCACCGACGTCGGCCGGCGCACGAGCGCCCTCAGGGGTAGCAGCGCCACGACGCCAGCGAAGAGCAGCAGCGGCGCGGGCAAGATCCCGTTCGTCAGCGTGACGGTATCAGACAGCCGGCGATTCTGTCGTCTCGGAGCTGATCATGCGGCTCGTGGGCGCACCCGTTGCACGTGACGCGGCGCCAGGGCCGAAACGGCGGCGCGCTTCCTGCGTTGGAGCAATCACCTCGGAGCGGGGCGGATCCGCTGACGGAGCGCTCGTGCTCCGAGCACGAGCGCTCCGTGGGGGTGGCTGGCCCCCCCGCAGCAGCGCTCTCATCATGGCATGGGGTGTGCATCACCGGGCGCTGAGTGCGCACGACACGAGCCCGACCACGGAGGCCGGGCTCGTGCGGGAAGGAGGGAGGGTGTCGCGGGATGAAACAACGACGCCCTCCCGCCGACCACTCTAGCAGGGCGGCGCCAGTCGACCTGGTCTCGCCGGGACGCAGTCGATCAGCCGCGAGGATGGCGGCACTGCATTTAACGGCGGGATAACTCCATTGCCTGCTCTTAAGACCGTGTGTCCGCCGTCGAGGCTGGGCTCTCGCCGGGTCTCAGACCTCGGCGGCAATCTCGTAGAGCGTGATCTCCGGCGGCTGGCCAGGGTTGCTCGCCCCGAGGGTGGCCCGGAACTCCTCCAAGAGCGGATTGAGGACGGCGGCATCCGGCTCCTGGTCGAAGACCGTCACGCCGGCGATCGCTCCCGTGGCCCGATCGATCCCGAAGTAGGCGTGGCGGAAGCCGGGCTGCGCACGCATCTTCTCCGGCCAGAAGGCCTCCCACTTCCGGGCCACCTCGTCGGCCTGACCCGGCGCTGGTTGAGCGCGCACGATTCGCATGTACATCACGATTCCTCCTTGATCAACCCGTTCGGATCGTCAACACGACGAACCCGGTAAAGGTGGCGTGGACCACCTCCTCGCCTTGGAGCGGAAGCTCTCGGCGAGGCGCACCTGCTCCAGTTCGACATCCGACTAGCGGGTGGCGTTGAGCAGGACCTCGCCGGTGGTGACCTCGGGATTCCCCAGCGCGGCGCGGGACTCCAGGTTCTGTTGCACCCAGTTGGCGGCGCGGCTCATCGACTCGGTCGTGCCAGCCTCATCCTCGGTGATGGTGATAGTCGCCACGCCATCACCGGTTTCGAGGAAGTAGTAGGCGACGAACCCAGGTGTGCCACGCATCGTTTGCTCGAGGTTCTGCAGCTTCGGTCGCGCTTCGGTGACGACGTCAGGCGAGGCGGTGTACTTGCGCACGACAGCGTGCATGTTGATCCTCCTGAGGCTCCGTTGCCTCATCGTCTCCCTGCGACCCGACCAGAAGCAGAGGAAGCCCGGCCAAGCCGAAACGGCCCCAGCCGGGTTCGCCATTCGCTCCCCCCGCTACCATGGCGACCAGCTGGGCAGCAGAGATCATCGTGTCTGAGGCAGGCTCATCATACGCCGCGATGGGCGGATGTCAATCGGCAGTGACAAGCGGCCATGAGTCGCAAACGAGGCCAGCAACGACTTTGCCGGGCTCGTCATCATCGCTGCGGGCCTGACCTGGCGCTCCGGTCAGCCCGCGGCGGTCTCTACCACCACCGGGGCGAACTTCATCACCCCGTTCCCACCCGACAGCGCCACCATCAGGGTTTGCTGGATGGTGTAGGAGACTACCTGATCGAGATCGGCCAGGAACGGGGTCATCAGTGAGCCGGGCGGGCACGCCATCGTGGTGACCCCCCCGATCTGTAGGTCGAGCTGCGATCCGGTGAGGGTGTAGTTGCCTGTCGCGTGATTGCAGTCCGCCTGGATGGCCAACGTGTTGTCCGGCAGGAATTCGATCGTGTACTGACTCGGGTCATCCGGACGCATGGTGACCTCGCCGCTGTTGCTGAGGGTGTCCTGCCACTGCCACACCACCCCGGGCAAGACCGGCTGCAGCTGAACCACGCCATCCTCTCCCCGCAGTAGAAGCCCCCCCACTTCCGGGTCGAACCGGTAGGAGGTGGCCTGCTCCAGTAGGCGCTGGAAGGTCGCACCGTGCGAGTCCGGCGGGCAGATCGCGGTGGTGACCGCCAGCGGCGTCAGGGTCAGGACACCCTCAGCTGCGGTGTAGCCGCCGCTTCCCTGGTTGCAATCGAGCCGGGTCAGGAGACGGCCATCGGGCAAGAACTGCACGGTGTAGCGCGAAGGATCGGCGAACATCACCGGCGCGCTATCCGGTTCGCTGAAACTCACCATCTCCCAGATCACCGGAGGGATAGCGGTCGCGTCTGGGACCGCAGGGGCCTGGGCGGCGAGTAGGCCCGGGATGAGGAGGATGACGATCGCACGGGCGAGGGACATCACGGCGAGGGCCTCCCTGGGACTGACGAGGGACGACGACCCGGCTGGCTGATGACCCCCGTACTCTACTCCGGTAGTGCGGGTTGGCGGGCATGGCGATGACGATGCGAACGCGGACCCGAGCGTCTCCCCCCGCATCGCAGCGGCGTCGCCGGACGGGTCCTCAAGGACCTGGAGCGACACCACCGGCGCAGCGTTCAGGCATGTCCCCAGCGAGCCCTCCGCATCGACCGACGCGGTCTGCCCGGTCGCGACGCGTGCCACGAGGACGCCGTGCCCGGTTAGGTTCGTCCTGGGCGAAACCGCCTGGATCGGCCGCACGTTGTCGACTCATACCTGATGCAGTGCGGATGATGACAGGGCCCGGTGGCACCGGGGAAGGAGTAGTGGCCGTGACGAGACGTGTCCTCTGGGCCGGTGTGCTGGCGCTGCTGTTGCTGAGCGGTCCCAGTGCCGTGGCGGGATCCCGGGCGCAGACGGTCGGCAGCATGCCGTCGTTCGTCTGGACGTTGATCGATTTTCCCGGCGTGGGCGCCATTGCCGCGCCGCTCTACACCGTGCAGTTCCTGCCGGACGGCACGGTTGACATCGGGGCCGACTGCAATCGAGCGGGAGGCACCTGGAGTGGGGGGGACGGTGCGCTTTCGATCGCGGTGACCACCTCGACGCGGGCCTACTGCCCGCCCCCGTCGCTCTCGGAGCCGTACCTCGCCGCCCTCAACGGCGTGACGGGCTACACCCTGCTGGGAACGACCCTGGTGCTGCACGGTGCGGCCGGAGACATGACCTTCACCGTCTAAGACCGGGGGCCGGAGAGGATCGCGGCGCGCTCGCGGAACAGATCCGATCGGCATTGCGGCAGGTCCGTGCTGAGATGAAACGCGAACGCAGGCAGGACCGCTGGCGTTGTCCGAGGTGCCGCGACGAGCGACCGCTGGTCGTCCGCATTGCCGATTGAAAGTCGGGACCGACGCCGGACCCTCGTCTTCCGTACAGACCCAAATGACGCGTCCGTTTTGTCAAGTGTGATGCCTCGCGGGGCACTCGCGGTCGATTGATTCCACGGCCTGAGCACACCGGGGCGAGCGCCGCTCCCCATCAGCGTCCGAGATTTGGCCCGGATATGGGCCGATTCGGCCCATCCCGCCACGACCCGCGGGCGCGACACTGGGACGAAACAGGATTATGTCGATGCACGGCCAGGGCCACCGCAGCAGGTGGACCGGTCGCAGGAAGGTGGGGGAGATCGTCGTGGCGGAGCAGGATGGGGCGGCGGAGCAGGAGCCGATCGGCGCGACGATCCGGGTGGTGCTGGTCGACGACCACCTCGCGTTTCGGCAGCCCCTGGCCTTCATGCTGCTGCGGGAGCCGGACATCACCGTCATCGGCCAAGCCGGCACGGTGGCCGAGGCGCGCCCCCTGCTGGCCTTGGCCGACATCGCCCTCATCGACCTGCACCTGCCGGACGGGGAAGGGGTTTAGCTGCTCCACGAACTGCGCTCCGTCAATCCCCAGGCCACCGCCTTGGTGCTCACCGGCAACGCCAGCACCGAGGCGATGGCCCGTGCGGTGGAGGCCGGAGCGGCCGGCGTGCTCCACAAGACCCGTCCGGTCAGCGAGGTCGTGGCGGCCATCCGCCGCCTGCACGCGGGGGAATCGTTGGTGTCGGTGCGCGAGAGCATCGAGCTGCTGCGCATCAGCCATCGGCAGCGGGAACAGGACCGTGCCGTTCACGCGACGATCGACCGGCTGACCCCGCGGGAACGGGACGTGCTGCACGCCCTGGCACTGGGGCTGTCCGATCACGACATGGCCGAGCACCTCTTCGTGTGCACCGAAACGGTGCGCACCCATATGGTCAATGTGCTGCGCAAGCTCGAGGTCGACTCCCGTCTCAAAGCCCTGGTCTTCGCCGTGCGGCACCACCTGGTGAGCCTCGATGCCCCTGGCCCGGGCGCACCGGTGTACCGGTCGGCGGTCTAACGCCCAACCGCCGCGTACCCCTGTCTCCATCGTCCTTGTGCAACTTCGAGCAGCATGGGCAGCACCGCGGTTCGTCTGCCGTGTCGCCCTCCAAGGAAAATCCGTCATCAACGCGATTGACATCCTGCCCATTCGCCGTCCCTTGTGGAAGACCATGCTCTTCAGCACCATCATGAGCCTGGTTCCTATCATCGGAACCAGTTGCGCGGTGCTCTACGTCCACACCCGATTCGATCCCAGGAGCTTCAACGCCAGCGTGGCACTGCAAAGCTTCGGCCTGCTGATCATGTCGTGGATCGTCTGCGGCGGTGCCGTGCTTGGCGCGATCTACGTCCTTGGTCAGGTCACCGGAAGCGGATCATGAGACCAGTGATGGACGTGGAGTGCCCCTGCCGGCAGTGCCGGTGCCTCTTCCAGCCCACGCTGGAGAGCCTGTCGCGCGGCTCGCCGTATTGGTGGTACTGCCCCGCCTGCCAGGACCAGCAGTGCGGGGTGGCGCCGCCGCATGCGCTGCGCATCCAACTCACCGTGGCCCTAGGCCGGGCGTGGAGGACGACGTTGAACGTGGGCTCCTCCGACGACCGCGAGCATCAGGAAGATCCGTAAACGGTGAGGCGCGACCGCAACACCGCATCTGGCGAACGATGGAGCTGGCGGCGATGATGAGCCCGGTGATCCACTCGGGCTTCGACCAGGTGACGCCGTTGTCAAACACCCACCCAAGCGCCTGGCTTGACATCCTCGCTCCTCCTCATCAGACCGGCCAATTCGACCGCGAAACCGGTCTACTCGTCGTGGATGATCACGTGCGCCTGTCAGAGGTGGCGCTGGTGGCGAGCCACACGCCGCTGATCACGTGGCGGGCGACTGCTCGAGCGGTTTCAGGCTCTGGCACGCGATCTCCACATAGAGTCCACGGCCGTCCACAACGCGGCAGACGTGGCCGCCGTCGTAGACCATGAGCACGACCGAGGTGCCCTTGGCCAGTTCGCCATCCGGGACCGCGGCTCCTTCCAGAGTGGTGTATGAGAATGGTTGATCGCTGGTCAGGGTGTGGGTGAACGTGTTCGGCGCAGGCACGATGAGATTGCGGTCGGGCACCACGGCGTTCTCAGGTAAGACCGTGCTCGGAGGCCTGAGAAACCCTTCCATCGCCGTGGCGCCCTCCTCGTTGATCCGTCCGCATTAGAGAGCAGGCATCGGTTCTCCGACGGCAGCTTACCGAAGACTATCCTCCGCGAGCCGGACCGGAATGACAGGCAGGATGATTCCTCGGTCGATCGGAGCAACATGGGGCGTGAGTCCTCCCGCCTCCGCGATGGCCTGGAGATCGGGCAGGGCGTAGGGCTCGGCAGCGCTGATATCCACCTGATACCCCATGTCCTGGAGACTGGCGACGGTCAACCGGCTCATGGGATTGGGCGGCACATCGATAAACCCCGTCATCAACTCATTGTTGAAGACCGCCTCGCGCCAGTGCGAGCCTGCCGTCCCGGGCCCGCCGGTGTTCTCGACCGGCACCGGCTGTGGGGCGACGTCGCGAAGCGTTCCGTACTCCCGCATCGCATGCTGCCCGATGAAGACCGGATTGTTCGGGCCATCCTGCCGAGTCAGGCCCTTCTCCGACCAGATGGTGCCACTCCCGAGGACATGACCCATCTCATGCACAATGACGTCGTTGAGCGTCCCCGCTTCCTCCATCTGCGCGAGGTCCGCGGTATCGAAGGTCATAATCCCTTTAGCAGGGATCAATGCGGCGGCACCGGCATTGAGTGGCCGTAAGAAGGTGGGACCCGCCTGTCCCAGCACCTTGTTGGGACCGTCGATGTCCGCGCCCTGTGCCAGAATCAGCACGTCGTCGATGACATCGCCCTCGACCAGCACATCCGGCAGATCCCCGATAATTACTCGTACCCAGCGGTCAGCCGCAGCCTTGAAGGCATCCCTCTGCGCCTGGGTCAATCCACCGATGAACTTGACCTCGATCGTGAACGGCGATGCTACGCCCGCCGCGGCGGCGACCGCTGGTGGCGCCGCTGCGCGATAGACCTCCGTCGAGTCACTGAATGTCTGCCTGGTATCCATGGCCGAACGCTCCTTCTGCTGGTGAACCTCGTAATTCTGGGTGGCTTCGCCGAAGTTGGCGAGTCTAGAGGGTGTCTGAAAAGGGTATAGGATGGGGGCGAAGCCTGGATGGTAGTCGTTTTGTCTGGAGACGACCATGGCCCGCCGTCGCTATCCATCCGACCTGACCGATGCCCAGTGGATGCGCCTCGAACCGATGCTCCCACCTGCGGTGCCGGGTGGTCGACCACGCACCCATTCCTCTCGGGACGTGATGGACGCGCTGCGCTACGTGCTGCGGGGTGGCATCGCCTGGCGGGCTCTCCCGCATGAGTATCCCCCCTGGCAGACGGTCTATCACTATTTCCGGATGTGGCGACGGGATGGCACCTGGGAGCGGCTCAACGACGAGCTGCGCGACCTGGTGCGGGAGCGGGCCGGACGCAACCGGCAGCCCACGGCGGCCATTCTCGATAGCCAGTCGGCCAAGACCACCGAAAAAGGGGGGTCCGGGGCTACGACGGGGCCAAGAAACTGAACGGGCGCAAGCGCCATCTGCTGGTGGATACGACCGGACTGGTGCTCACGGCCGTGGTACATCCGGCTGACGTGAGCGATCGCGACGGGGCCGTTCAGGTGCTCACGCATCTCACCGACCGCTTCCCGACGCTCCGCCACCTCTGGGTTGATGCCGGGTATGCGGGTAGGACGGTGACCTGGATTGAGCAGACCCACGGGCTCAGCGTGAGCGTAGTGCGCAAGCCCCGGGGCTGGATGCGGGTGCCCGTGGACCAGGACCTGCCACTGCAGCCAGCGGGCTTTCACGTCTTGCCCCGGCGCTGGGTCGTCGAGCGCACCTTCGCCTGGCTAGGTCGGTACCGACGATTGAGCAAGGACTACGAGGTCCTTCCTGCCACCGAGGAGGCCTGGATTCACCTCGCCATGACCAGCCTCATGCTTGCGCGACTGGCTTCATGACCCCTTTTCAGACACCCTCTAGGACTCAATCGGAGACACCTCCTTTCGCCCCTCGATCCTGTTCCACCCATTCCGAGGTCCGAGGCCTGAATCCGTGACAGCGCAGTGCACCCCCATGCGAGAAATCACGCGCTTGGCAACGAGCTGTTCATCCTGAGACCCGTCGATGCGCTGGAACCCTTCGATATCGTCGAGGTGCATGCCCAGGGTGACGACAAAGGGCCGCCGTCGCCGCATGCAGGCGCGGTGACCACACCCCAATAACGCCCATTATCCGCAAAGGACGCGGTATATCGACGGCGGCCGGGACGGCACGGTGGATCCGGCAATCCTGACCGCCGCGACGCCGCCCCCGAACGGGCGTCTCCCCATCGACGCCTCCTCCCAAGGCACCCAAACTGAGACGCTACCGCTGTACCTGCCGTGGCCATCATCCCGTAAGCCAGCCGCGGAACCCGCGATGGACGCGCATGGCGTGCACCGGGTTCGCACGAGGCTCCGCCTCATCGCGTCCAGCGCGATCCCCGGGCGACGCCCGTGACGTGACATGGACGATTGGACGCCCTTGACAGCGTAGTGGCTGGGTATAGGCTTGCGCGAGTCCGTGTCGAATCCGCCGCGTGGTGGCAGACCGATATCGCGTGAGAGTGCCAGGAGATCGTCAATGACCGCAGCAGCGATGGGCGCTTGGTCCCCCCATACCACCCGGCGTGACGTGCTGAAGGTCGGGCTCGCCGCAACCGGCACGCTCCTCATTCCCTCCGCATCGGCCCGTGGACAGAGTGCCACACCGTCTGCATCTCCGGTCGCAGGTCTCACCGAGGAGCAGCGTGGCTGGCTGGAGCGGGCCTCGCGCAACGACGTCAACGGCTGGGTCCACCTCAAGATCGCGGGCGCTCCATTCGAGCGCGGATTCCAGCACGGCTACCTGGTGGCGGCCGAATACGCCGACGCTCTGCGGGTCTATGAGGCGATGACCTATCAGACGATGGGCTTCGACTACAGCTTCTTCGCCGAGAAGGCGGTCGAGTTTCACAAGTCGAAGATCACACCCGAGCTGACCGAAGAGATGGAGGGCATCGCCGCGGGTCTCACGGCAGCCGGGGTTCCAACCACCTTCGACGACATCATCGGCTGGAACGCGTATAGGAGATAACCGGCTACTGGTGGCCGACGGTTGCCAGCCAGTACGCCAATGATGCGCCGAACGGCAACCGCAAGAGCCATTGCTCGGCGTTCATCGCCACCGGCTCGGCGACGACTGATGGCCGCATCGTCATCGGCCACCAATCGTTCACCGAGTTCTGGAATGGCCAGTTCATGAACGTCATCCTCGACATCACACCCACCGATGGGTATCGCATCGTGATGCAGACCAGTCCGGGCTGGGTTGCCAGCATGACCGATTTCTGGGTCACCGGCGGTGGCATGGTGGTGGTCGAGACGACGATGGTTGGTTACGAGGGGTACGACACGAGCAAGGTTCCGGAGTACGTCCGCGCCCGCAACGCCTGCCAGTTCGCCACCTCGATCGACGAGTGGGTGAAACTGATGGACACGGAGGACAACGGCGGTTACGCCAACATGTGGCTGATCGGCGACATCAAGACCGGGGAGATCGCCGACTACGAGCAGGGGCTGATCTACCAGGACCTCAAGAAGAAGACGGACGGCTGGTTCTTCGGGGATAACGCCCCGGATGACCCGCGCATTCGCAACGTGGAGAGCAGCGACACGGGGTACAACGACGTCCGCCAGCAGACGGGAGCGCGCCGGGTGCGCTGGCCGCAGCTCCTTGGTCAATACGAGGGTCGCATCGATGAACACGTCGGGCAGACGATGCTCGCGGACACCTTCGATCCCTATCTCGGCTACATCAACCCCTCGTCACGCACCATCTGCTCCCACTACGACGTCGACCCGATGTATTACGTCAGCGATCCGAACGCGGTCTGGAATGTCCCGTTCTACCCGGCCGGATCGGTCGACGGGAAGGTGACGACGGCCGCGGCGGCCGAAGAGATGACCATGTGGGGGATCTTCGGCCGTGCCGACGGCGCCCCCTTCGATGCCGAGGAGTTTCTGCGGCTGCACCCACAGTGGAATTGGGGGGAGGGCCTTCTCTACAGTCGCCCGTCCCAGCCGTGGACGGAATTCCCGGGGGAGTAGCCGGCGCGTACGATACCCAGAATTCAAGTCAGCCGAGGGTATTCGGGCAAATTCCCACTCGATGACGCACGCTTCGTCGTGACTCAACCTGGCCTAGCCGGGCGGGGTCTGCGTGAGTGACTCGACTGGCTGATCCAACCGGGCGGCACCAGACCGCCGCATCCAGTACTTGGCCGGATCCGGCGTGACAGGTGGTTCCAGCAGCGTCCCACGTCGAGAGATCTTGACCGCTCCCGGCTCGGACCAGTCACACATTCGAAATAGGATTCGTATTCGGGTCTCGCGCTGCTCAGCGCACTAATACCCAACTAATACTGCCCTCCTATCGTCATGACGGGGATCGCCGGAGATGGGCGATCCGGACAGTACGCACGACGGGAGGCATCCCATGGCAGTGAACAGAGGACGGGCTCTACGGCACCTCGGCCGCATGAGCCTGGTGTTCGCCTATCTGGTCGAGGCGATGACGCATCCCCTCCCTTCCACGCAGGCGGCCCAGACCTGCTTCGGCAAGGCCGCGACGATTGCCGACCATCACGGGGACATCGCAGGCACCGCTGGCGACGACGTCATGATCGGCGACGACGGCGACAACGACTTCGAGAGCAACGGGGGTACCGACTACATCTGTGGCCTCGGTGGCGACGACATGGTCGGCTACCAGTTCAATGCCGTCATCTACGCGGAGGGCGGACCCGGCAATGACTGGCTGCTCGGCGGCAACAGCGGCAACGAGCTCCACGGCGGTGGCGGCGCCGACCAGCTCGACGGCCACAACGGCCTCGACCTCCTCTATGGCGACGGCGGGAACGATCTCCTCTTTGGCGCGGCGGTCAGGACTTCATCCATGGCGGCAACGGCCAGGACGACCTCTACGGCGGCGACGGCAATGACCACCTCTTCGGTGAGGGTGACCCCGACCGGCTCATCGGTGGTGACGGTTTTGACGCCTTTAGTGGTGGCGGCGGCGCCGACAAGTGCTACACCGGGGCCTTCTCCGATGGCTTCTTCGACTGTTGAAGCAGCACCGACTGATGACACCGCAAGGCACAGAGAGGCAGCACCCGCCAGGGGAGCGCGTCAATCGAAAGGCGCGGAAATGGACGGCTGACGCTTCAATGCCCTCACAAAGAAGCTCGTTGCCGCCTGCTCGCGGCTCACGATCCACCCGACCTTGCACCGCCCCTTCGGGGTGCAGGGCGGGCGAGCATCCTCAAGCCGATCCGGGAACGCATAGCAGCGGTCACTGCCAACGCAGACCCACGCATCCGCTTTCGCCATCGCCGTGGCGATCATCTCCTCGGTAAGGTCCGGTTCGGTCACGTCGCTCGCCCCCTACCAGTCGTCGGAGTTGAAACCACCCGCAAACTCACTTGCCGAGCCTTATTGCGCTATTGTATAATACACTCATGCGAAATGGCATAGAGGAGCGAGTGATGGCACCGGGAACGTCGAGCAACCGGCTCGCGACAGCGCCGCCTGAGTGGCGGCACGCGATCCGCGAGCGCCGGGAGGCGGCTGGACTGAACCAGCGCGAACTCGCTCGCCGTACTGGGTTGACGCCGGAGTATTTGAACGCCATCGAGCGCGGACCCCGCCGGCCGGGCGTCCTCACGCTCGTCCGCATCGCCCGAGCGCTGGGCGTGACGATTGACGATCTCATCGTCGTCGACGACGAAGCAATGGGAGAGGGCACCTCATGAGCGAGATCAATCGGGTCCACATCTACTGCCGCGTCAGTAGCGCCGGCCAAGAAGACAACACCAGCCTCGACACGCAGGAAGCCGCCTGCCGCACCTGGGCGAGCGGTCGCGACCTCGCCGTCGCCAGCGTCGCGCGCGAGGTCTGGTCGGGGGCGGACCGGCACCGACCGCAGCTTGATGCCGTGCTCGATCGGCTCAGCGCGGGCGAGACGCTGCTCTGTTACGCGCTGGACCGGCTCTCCCGCTCCCAGATCGACACGGCGATCCTCGTTGACCGCGTAGAGTCGGTCGGCGCGTCGCTCGCGCTCGTCACCGAAGATTTCGAGAAGTCGGCGACCGGCACGTTTTTACGCGGCGCGAAGGCGTTTGCCGCCGAACTTGAACGCGAGAAGATTGCCGAGCGCACCCAGCGCGGTCGTCGTGCGCGCGTTGCCAGTGGCAAACCGCTGGCCGGACCGAAAGCGCCGTACGGCTACCAGTGGGCCGACGACACGAAGGCGACGCTGATCCATGATCCCGAGACCGCACCGACCGTGCGCCTAATCTTCGATCTCGCGCTCGCGGGCGTCTCGCTCCGCCAGATCAGTGACCGGCTGGCCGCGCAGGGTATCCCGGCCTCGTCCGGCGCGGCACGCTGGCAACCGTCATCCCTACGCGAGATCCTGCTGCGACCGACGTACGCGGGCATGGTCGTCGCGTACGCCGCGACGGAGCAGCCGGTGCTCTTGCCCGATGTCGCCGAGCCGATGGTGACGGCGGCGGAGTTCGCGGCGGCGGGGTCGCGCCTTGAAGCGAACAAACGGTTGAGCACGCGCCGCAATGCCCACCCCGAGTGGTCGCTGTTGCGCGCCGGGTACATCGTCTGCGGTCACTGTGGCTGGGCGCTGAGCGTCACGAATCCTGGCAGTCGTAGCCTCAGCCCGCAGTACCGCTGCACGGCACAACGCCAGCATGGTCCCGCCTGCCCGCGACCGACCATCACCGCGAGCATGGTCGATCCCGAGGTCTGGCGGCACGTCGCGGGCGTCTTACCGATCCGCAGGTCGTGGCGCGGGAAGTCGCGCGTCGCCGCGACGACGGCGGTCTCGATCGCGATCTGGCGGCACTCGACCGGCGCATCGCCGCGCTGATCGACCGGCAGTCGCGCATCGCTCGTCGCGTCAGCACGATCGACGACGACGTGGTCGCAGCCCCGCTGCTGGTCGAGTTGAAGGCGATCGGCACCGAGAAAGCCGCGACCGAGCGAGAGCGCGACGATCTCCAGCGACGCATCGACGACCGCGCCGAGGAAGATGCGCGCGTGCAATCGCTGGCTGACTGGTGCTCCCGCGTCGGCGCGAATCTCGATCAGATGACCTACGACGAGAAGCGGCTGGCGATCGATGCGCTGGGCGTCAAGGTGCGCGCCTATCGAAAGGGGAGCGTCGATGCGGACGGCACGCCGCATCCGCGCTGGACATTGACGATGACGCCGGTCAGTACCGAGCCAGGGACTCTGTACAGTTCTTTACGTTGACCTGCTCCTCCCATGCGCCATCGCTGACCTTCCAGAAGTGGCCGCGGATGCTCATGCCGGCATTGTTGACGAGGATGTCGAGGCGAGGGATCAGACGCAGCGCCGCCTCGGCCAGCCGGTGCGCCTCGCTCACGCGCGCCAGGTCGGCCGGAACCCCCCAGGCTTCGACGCCGAGTCCACGCATCGCGGCAACGGATCGCTCGATCGCGTCCTGGTCACGCCCGGAGACGACGATATTGGCGCCCTCTCGCGCCAACCATTCGGCGATCGTCCGACCGATGCCGCGGGTGCTGCCGGTGACGAGAGCGGTTTGACCGGCCAGGCGCCGCGGGGACGGCTCACTCAAGATGAGCCGTCATCCTGTTCGCTTCGGGTCCAGCTTGGCTCCGGATTCGCTTTGCGCCTGTAGGAGGTGTTCCAACTCTTCTACTGTGAGCGGCGGCGCCAGGTGCCGTCCCTGGGCGCGGTCGCATCCGAGCTCACGCAACACGGCGAGCTGCTCCCCATTTTCCACGGCTCCCGCCGTGACGTGCAGACCGATAGCTTTCGCCATGCCGACCAGCGCTCGCACGATGTCGATGTCGTGTTGGTCGTTTCCGATCCTGGAGACGCATGAGCCGTCGATTTTGAGGTCGTCGACCCGGAAGCGAGTCAGCGAGCCGAGGGCGGCCAACCCCTTCCCGAAGTCGTCGATGGTGACCTTCACCCCTAGTCGCTTCAGCTCGTCGAGCGTCGACGCGATGTCCACCGAGTTGGCGAGCGCATCACCCTCCTTGAGCTCCAGGGCCAGACGCTCTGGAGCGAGACCCGATTTGCCGAGTGCCTCGGCGACGTCGCTCTCCAGGTCATCCTGTCGAAACTGGCGCGCCGACAGGTTCACGCTTACCTGCAGCGACCGAGCGGCTGGGTAGATGCTTTGCCAATGGCTGACCTGGCGACAGGCTTCCCCGATCACCCATCGACCGAGGGGTACGATCAAGCCCGTCTCATCAGCCAGCGGAATGAACTCAGACGGGTGGAGCAATCCTCGCTCGGGATGATCCCAGCGGAGCAAGGCCTCGACCGCGAGGATGCTACCCGACGCGATGTCGACGATCGGCTGATAGGCGATGTGGAACTCATCCCGCTCCAGCGCCCGCCGTAGGTCGGCCTCTTGCTCCAACCGTTCCAACCCCTGGTGATCGACGCTCGGGTCAAAGACCGCGGAGACGCCGCCGCCGGCGGCCTTGGCCCGGTAGAGCGCGACGTCGGCGGCTCGCAACAGGTCTTTCGGGGTGCGAAGATCCGGAGACGCAATCGCGACCCCGATTGTGCCGCCGACCACCAGATCGTAACCCTTGACGTTGAACGGTCGACGCAACGCGGACAGGATCGTTTCGGCGACCTGCTCGATTTGCCGCGGATGCGTGAACCGCTCCAGAACCGCGACAAACTCGTCACCGCCGAACCGGGCCAGCGAGCCTCGGTCGCTGACGAGGGGGGTCAGTCGTTGCGCGACGGCCACCAGGAGTTCATCACCGGCGGCGTGCCCGATCCCGTCATTGATGACCTTGAACCGGTCGAGGTCGAGAAAGAGGAGGGCCACGTTCGGACCTCCCGGCTGGCTCAGAACCGACTCGAGTCGGTCGATGCACAACCGGCGGTTGGGCAGACCCGTAAGTGAGTCATAGAAGGCGAGGTGCTGTAACTGGATCTCGGCCGCCTTTTCGGCGGTGACATCGAATTGGACCCCCTGCCAGAGTTGTGCTCCGTCAGTCGGGTCCTCGACCATGACCGCCACATCGCGCAACCAGACGATCCGGCCATCCCGGGCCTGGACACGATATTCCGCGCTGAACGGCTCGTGCGTCGCCACCGCTTTGGACATCGCGTCCTGGACGCGCCGCTGGTCATCGCGGTGAACCAGCGTGAGCCAGTGCTCGGGATGCGAGACGTAGTCTTCCGGCTTGCATCCCAAGAGCGTTTCGACTTGCGGGCTGACGTAGACAATGGCCGATGTTGCCCCTGGAAGAATGCGGTGAATGTAGGTGATCGCTGGGATCGTCTCGATCAGCGTTTGGTATTGGCGCTCGGTGGCCGGCAGCCTTGGTCGAGGAAGCACACCGCGTGCATCGTGATGCAAGTGCCCGTTCACGTGAAGGGCTCCCTTCTGGAGACGCACCGCCTCAATATCATCACGGTACCCCTCGCCACCGTCTATGAACGCGGTCATTTCCGGCTATGTTGGCTCAATACCAACGGCGACGCAATCCGGGTGAAAACCGATTCCCGGGTACATCGCCCGCAAGGCCCTGGAAATCGGAGGCGGGCAGACTGGCCGCGAACTGTCAGTTCGTTAAATATGAGTATAAAACATTGAGAGATCATTCGTGGAGTTATAATGTTTTTGCACTGATGCCGCCATGAGCGACGCCGGATGTCCCGGAACGGCAGCCAACTCTACCCGAAGTGAACCGGGCACTCACAGCTCCAACCGCAGACACTCAGTTCAGTCGCTAGGACTTGACAAGGAGCCGCTCATCCGTTAGTGTAGGGGAAGTCACGATGTAAGCTACGTTCGAGAGGATAAATCATTGAGTTGGGTGAATGCGGAGCAATCATTGCTCTTTTCAGTTAATTCTGTTAAGAACCGCATAAACTCAGGGGGTCGACGGCAACTGATGGCACGTTTGTCTACCAATCAAGGGATTAACACAGCGAGGAGGCTTCTCATGACGTGGGATTAGACCAGCAACGCAGTGCCAGGACGCCGCGGTGAGAAGTCGTGGCTGGCGACATCAGTAAGAGAGGAAGGTGCCTCATGACGTGGGATTAGAGCAACAGACGCCCGTGTGGCTGTACGGAAAGGTCTCCGGGGCCGCAGGAATCAACAAGTCAGCTTCAGCAAGAGACGGAGGTCGGTCATGACGTGGGATTAGGGCAACGAGAGACGCCCGTGTGGCCTTCCGAAAGGGCACCGAGACAGCAGGAATCAACAAGTCAGCTTCAGCAAGACATGGAGGTAGGACATGACGTGGGACGACATCGCCAAGACGCAGTGCGACGGCCGGACCTGGAAGTAGGTCAGCACGCTTCAACAAGACATGGAGGTAGGACATGACGTGGGACTAATGCGCTGCGGCACGGGGGTTGAGGTGCGTCCGCGATCTAGACTGACACTGCTTCGAGTGTTCCATCCTGACCGGAGCTGGGGGTCAGACTGGCAAATCTCCCGATGGTACGTCCGCGGCACCTCAAGAACTCGGGTTCACAGCGGTGTTCGTGCCAAGCTACCAGCACCCTTGACCATCTTTGTTGTTAGGCCGCCAGGTGCGCGGCAATTTCTAGCCTCATCGATCGTCGCAGCGAGACAGTAGCTTTCCTGGACCACGTTGGGGTGGGCCTAAGCGGGCCCGTGAGCGGTAAGCATTGGTTGCATTCCTAATAGGACCATTTCAAAGCGAGACATCCTGAGAGCTGTATCCAATACACTGGCACCTTCGCGATACCGATGTTCGCCGGGAATCAATGGTTAAGTTTCACACCAAGGCGGTGCGCCCGCGATCTCTTGAATAGGCGCAAGCCGTGACGAAAACGCGCTGGTCCAAACGGACCGGAAGCAGGGCATTCAGGTCTGCTTCTGGGTCTTGACTCGATCGGCCCGACACCGGATTAGTCGGACGGAGCACGAGTTCACAAAGTGATGTGTGACCGCAACCTTGAACTTGAGCCCTCACCACATCCGGGCGCGCAGCGCCTTACGGTTGGACCGCGAGGTTTTCGCCCTGGTGTCAATGTAGAGGTAGACTGTACCGGAGAACGATAGGAATCTCATCAACATGCCATGATTGACTTGTCAGATCAGCGAGGTCGCAGACCGTGAGCGATATGCCGCTCAAGACTCGCGTCTACACCCTTCTCCTAGTCGTGATTACAGTGGCAGCTGCCGTCATCGCGTGGCGTGCCGAATATCAGACCTTCCCTACAGACCAACCGAGCTTTCTGATCATAGCGGGCATCTTGCTCGTGATGATCGTGGTCTCCGAAGTGCTCGACGTCTCGTTTCCGCAGGCGGGCGAGGCTTTCAACGTGTCAGTCTCGGCGGCTTTTTGTTTCGCAGCCGGATTGACGATTGGGCCTGTTTTTGGCGGGATTGTTGCCGCCCTTGGCCACACCATCGACGGGGGGATTGCCAGGCGCCCAGCGATCAAGACGACCGTGAATGCCGCTGGTTTTGCGCTCTCAACGATTGCTAGCGCAACACTTTATTTCGCGCTGGCCGATCCGGCAGAGACGCAAATCGGCAGCTATCAGAATCTCTTGGCCGTGGTTCTTTCTGGAGCCCTCTTCGCGCTGATCAATGCCGGTTCATTGGCGATCATCGTGGCGCCGGTGGTAGGTATCAGTCCTTTCGAAATGTTTCTTACTAACTCTGGTGGCCTCCATGTCGAGCTCCTGACTCTCGTGACACTCGGTGGCGTGATCCCGGTGCTCGTTAGCCAGAATCCGCTATCGATCATCTTACTCATATTACCCCTGTTGCTCGGCCCGCATACGGCCTTCAGGGGTATCCAACGGGCGCACCACGAGGCCCGGGTCGCCATGCAGGGGTTGGCCGACGCGCTGGAACGGCGTGACCCGTACACCTACCGGCACTCAATCCGAGTTACAGAGCATGTCCGCACAATCCTTGGCGCAATGCCCCAGATTCCTCGTGCAACTACCGAGGCCATTATCGCCGCAGCTCGTGTCCACGACCTGGGCAAGGTTGGAGCCCGGGATGGTTCTCTAAAAAAGCCAGCGGAGTTGAGCGACGAGGAACGTCGGGAGATTCAGCAACATGCGGCGATCGGCGCCGAGATCGTCAGTCGTCTCGAGGCCTACAAACAGAGCGTCGACACCATCCGGCACCATCATGAGCGGTGGGACGGTTCAGGATACCCAGATGGTCTCGAGGGTGAGCGCATTCCGCTGGGCGCTCGCATCATCGCGGTGGCCGATGCGTTCGATGCTATGACCTCGGATCGTGTCTATCGTGCCGCGCTTCCGCCAGAGGTGGCGTTTGCCGAGTTGGCGAAAGGGCGAGGGACGCAGTTCGACCCCCATATAGTGGATCTTTTTCAGGCGGCATATCAGAACCGTTCGACGAGTATGGGACAACAGGTGAGCACGGAATCGGTGCCAGGCACACCTGAGCGGGCACCGCTCGCCTTGGGTAAACGGCTTATTCCTCGTCTCGTTGCGAAGCGTCCCCAGGCATCGTAGACGCCTCCGCCTTTCTCCAGCTCTGCCGCCCGGGTTCCGCGACTATCCAGATTCTTGACATGGCGGCCAGGACGAGGGCAAGAGCGAGACTGGGTGCGGCGAGGACGACGAGCGACATCCCTGGCCCCAGGATCTGCTCCAGCGCTGGTCCAGCTAGTGCCCCGATCAAAGCACCCGCGCTCAGTGCCAGGAGAAACGCGGAGTAGAATCGCGCGTACACGGGATCCGGAATCGAGTTCTGAAAGTAGGTGAGTCCCGTGACCTCGTAGAAATCGGTGGCGAAACCGGCAATCACGAGGGCAACGAGCGAAAACAACACACTACCAGCCGTGCCAAACACGGCTAAGGCAACCGCGCATAGTCCCATTGCGACTGCTGTTGGATAAAGTGAAGCCGCGAGCTGAGGATGCGATCCCGCGACAATACTGCCGACCACCGCTCCCGCGGCGACTGCAGCATAGAAGAGTCCAACGCCGCCTTCACCAAGTTCGAGCGTCATGGCGCGAACGACAAAGAGCGTAATGGTTGCTTGGACAAGCAGCGTGAGACTCAAGCAGACGAGCATATACATGCTGAGATCCTGACGACGCAGGAGCCAGGCGTAGCCCCTGACGCTTGGCTCTAACTTCCCGATAACCGGCGGACTGGTGTCATCCTGCACGTGCTGGACCTTCGGACTCGCACTTAAGCCGCCTCGGAGTTTGGCCACTGCAACGGCCACGCCGAAGAAGGTCAAGCCATTGAGTGCGAAAACGGCACCGGCGCCGAACGGGACGAGCACCAGGGCGCCCAGGACCGGACCAACGAGTTGGGCAGTCGTCATGCTGGCAAACATCACGCCGTTGGCGGCGGATCGTTGCTCCTCCGGCGCCTCGGCTCTCAGCTCCACCATGAAGGCGGGATGTGCAATGCAATTAGCCACCTCGAGCAAAATGACCAGCAAGTAGACGAACCACAACGTAGGAACCACGACCAAGAGGGCGAAAGAGCTAGCGATAACCGCCATAACCAGTTGACTCGTGAAGAGCAACTTCCGGCCAGCATGACGGTCGACAAATGTCCCCGCAGGGCCTTGGAAGATCAATCGCATCAGCATGCGGACAGCGAACATGCCGCCCACGCCTAGTGCTCCGTCGCCGAAGCCATAGGCTAGAGAAATGATCGCGACAGTATTGAACCAGTCGCCGATCTCTGAGATGACTCCGGCGCCCAGGAGTATTGCGATATTCCGTTCGACGAGGACAGCGCGATATTGATTGAGAATTCGCTGTAGCACTACGCCCGCTTGGTTCAGACGCTCCCTCGCCACGAATTCCGAGCCCCTTCTCCGGGCCTGCGTTAGGAAGCCCAACGTGTGCCGTTGCTCAGATCACATGGTAGGATCTTCATTGGATCTTCACCGACTATACCAGTGGGCACCGAGCGAGCGGCAGTGTGGTCGAATTCCAGTCCTCGCCCATCTATGCACGAGGAGCGTTGCAGCGATAATGAGACATCCATGCTCGGCAAGCGGCAACGGCGGTCCGGGCGCCAGCGCTTGAGCTTCCAGACGGTTTCAATCGACGACCATTTTGGCGCGCTCTTCCGCGGGTCGCGAGACGCCGTCCTCGTCGCCGATCCGACAGGACGGTGTATCGAAGCAAATCTTGCGGCGGAGTCACTGCTTGGTTTTGCGCGTGACGAGCTCCTCCGGCTCGACCTCTCAGACATCGCCGTCGGTCTCGAGGCATTTGAGGATGGGACGCAGAGCACACCGTTCTTCCCTGGGGAGCGGTGGCGTGGCGAGATGCAGGTGCGGCACAAGGACGGATTCCTGTGCCGCGTCGAAGCATGGTCGGTAGAGGTGTCAGAGCCCCCTGGCGCCGCCTACGCGCTCTGCTTGAGGAGCGCTGGTGAGCGGCCCGCAACTGACGAAGCCGGGGCACGGTTGTTCGCGATCGTGGCGTCGAGCACCGAAGCGATCATCGGCACAACCCTCGATGGGACGATCACCCACTGGAATCCCGCGGCTGAACGGCTCTATGGCTACCGCGCGGATGAGGTGATTGGTCGCTCCGTGGCGATGCTCGCTCCGCCGGAGCTGGCGAACGACGTGTCTGGGTTGCTGGAGCGAGTCCGACGCGGAGAACGCGTCGCGTCGTATGAGACGACGCGATTGAACAAAGACGGCTGCCGGATCGAGGTCTCGATCGGGACCTCGCCGGTTCTCGACGCGGCAGGGAATGTCGTGGCCGTGTCGTCGATCGCCCGCGATGTGACCGAGCGCAATCGCGCCGAGCGGCAGTTTCGCGTGGCAAAGGAGACCGCCGAGGGCGCGAACAGCGCGCTGCGCGAGAGCGAGGAGCGATTTCGGGGCGCCTTCGACGGCGCCTCGATCGGCATGGCACTGGTCTCCCCCGAAGGACGCTTCCTGGAGGTCAACCGAGCTCTCTGCGGCATTCTCGGCTACACCGAAGGCGAGTTGCTCGCCAGGACGTTCCAGGATCTGACCCACCCAGACGACCTCGAGGTTGACCGGGATCTGGTACGGCAGCTGCTGGCGAACGAGATCACGACCTACCAGGTCGAAAAGCGCTATATCTGCAAAGACGAGCATGTCGCCTGGGTGAGAGTGACGGTCTCCCTCGTCCACGATGCAAAGGGTGACCCGCTCTACTTCGTCTTCCAACTGCAGGACATCACACCGTACAAGGCTGCCGGGGCCGCCCTGCGGGAGGCCGAAGCGCGCTACCGGACGCTGGTCGAGCAAATCCCCGCCGTCGTCTACGTCGATCCCGCCGACGCGCTGGGCTCACCGCTCTATGTCAGCCCCCGGGTTGAGTCACTCCTTGGTTACACCGCTGATGAGTGGCTGGCCGGTGTCAACCTCTGGATCGAGGTGCTTCACCCGGACGACCGAGAACGAATTCTGGCCGAGATCTCCCGGGCCAACGAGACCGGCCAGCCGCTCTCGCTGGAGTATCGGTGCCTGGCCCGGGACAACCGCGAGGTCTGGATCCACGATGAGGTGGCGCTGGTTCGAGACGAGCATAGCGCTCCGCAATACTGGCAAGGCTTCATGGTTGACATCACCGATCGCAAGCGGGCGGAAGAGGATCTCCGGGCGGCGAAAGAGGCGGCGGAGGAAGCAAGCCGGCTCAAGAGCGCCTTTCTGCGCATGGCGACCCACGAGCTGCGCACCCCCCTCACGATCGTTTCTGGCTACGTCGAGCTCCTCGCCAGCAGCACCGCCGCGCGCCTCACGGCGGAGGAGCGAGAGTTCATCGACATCGCGCAAGCCGGTACAAAAACCCTGTCCAGGCTGGTCGACGATCTGCTCGATCTGGCCCGCATCGAGGCTGGTCGGTTGGATCTGGCGATCCTCGCCGTCGACGTGGGGGAGGCGATCAGGCAGAGTTCACCGCATGGTCTCAGCGCAGGCGGCGGCGAAGGGCATCGATTCAGTCGTTACGGTCGAACCAGAGCTCCCCCCGATCGCGGCCGACCCCGACCGCCTCACCCAGATCCTGCTCAACCTTGTCGGTAACGCGGTCAAATTCACGGAGCAGGGGCACGTCCAGAGTACCGTGCGCAGGGCCGGCAATGGGGTAGAGATCAGCGTGGCACGACACGGGCATCGGCATCGCGCCGGAGGCGCAGACCGCCATCTTCGATGAATTCCGGCAGGCCGATGCCAGTACGACGCGCAGGTTTGGAGGTACCGGTCTCGGCCTAACAATTGCCAAGCGCCTGGTCGAGATGCAGGGGGGGACACTGACGGTCGAAAGCACGGTCGGTGTCGGCAGCACGTTCACGCTCTGGCTGCCTGCCGCGAGCCCTGGGCTCGTCAGGGATGAGGCTGCTCTGCCATCGGTTCTCGCGGGCTAGGATGCAAGCGAGCTGGGCCGGCTCACCTACCTCGAGTTGATTGCTACGCCGGCCGCCGAGCGAGCTCGACCGGAGATCGAACGCCCTCATGACGCAAGGAGATCATCAGATCTGGGATCTCTGGTACCCGGACGCTGCCGCCCAGGGGCTACCCTTCGCGCGTGGACGTCTCGCGGCGACGGATATTCTCCTCGTCCATGCGGCGCCAGACACGCTCGATGTCGCCGTGCGAGGCGATCGACGGTCGGGTGCTGGCCCAAGGACGTGGGCTGGCGCGCACGGCGGAACGGCCGATAGCGCGGTTGATAGTCCATGACGGGCTAATTGCCCGCGAAGACCTCTGGCCCGCGGACGACGATATCGGCCGGCCGGTGATCCTGCCGGGCGGCGAAGTCGGAATTCTGCTCGGTTGGTGGAATGCGGCAGATGGGTCCGAGTGGCGCTGGCAGGTGGAGTTCTATAACCATCGATAGATGGGACATTGCTCGGACAATCGCGAGATCGGAGACGCAGACATGAAGTCGCTCGTCAACACGCGGTTGCATCGCCGCGATTTTCAGAAGCTGGCCCTTGCCCTGGCGCTGCCGGCGCCGCTGGCGCTCGCGGCGTTAGGCGGCCGCTCGGCCGGGATTGCGCTGGCCCAGGCGACCGAGCCGGCGGGTGCGCCGCTCCTGGCGCCGACACCGGAGTGCGGCGACGACGATAATCTCATCGCCACCCTGCCGCAGACCGCCGGGCCGTTCTACACGCCCGATACGCCGGAGCGGCAGTCGCTGCTCGAACCGGGGATGCCGGGAACGCGGCTGGTCGTCAGCGGCTACGTCTATTCCACGGAGTGCCAGCCGATTCCGGGCGCGCTGCTCGATTTCTGGCAAGCCGACGATGCCGGGGCCTATGACAACCAGGGGTACCGTTTGCGCGGTCATCAGTTCGCGGATGAAGACGGCCGCTTCGAGCTGGAGACCATCGTGCCGGGGCTCTACCCGGGCCGAACTCGCCACATCCACGTCATCGCGCAGGCACCGGACCAGCCGCCTCTGATCACGCAGCTCTACTTTCCGGACGAACCGGCCAATGGCGCGGACGGAATTTACAATCCAGATCTGGTCATGGATGTCCAGGATGGAGAAGACGGCGACGTTGCGTTTTTCACCTTCGTCCTCCCGGCGGGGTGATAGGGTGATGGGTGGCGGGGTCACAGGATGTCAGGGTGGCAGGGAGAACGACTTCTCAACCCCAGCCACCCTGCCACCACGGGGGCAGTGAGTCATCACCCCGTCACCGTGAGCGCAGCGAACACTCACCCTTCGTAGGAAAGAGCATGCACGAAATTCTGATCCCGTTCGCCTTGGTCGGCATGGTGCTCATGCTCTCGGGGCTCGTTTCGGGACTGGTGCGTACGGCGCCGATCTCGGTGCCGATCGTCTTCCTGGGACTCGGACTGCTACTTGGCGACGGAGGGCTGGGACTCCTGCAGATCGGCGTTCACGACGAAGCGCTGGAAGTGGTGGCGATCCTCAGCCTCGCCTTCGTCCTGTTCCTCGACGCGGTGAACTTGCGGTTCGATGAAGGAGAACGCGCCTGGCTGGTGCCGGTCCTGGCACTGGGTCCTGGCACACTCCTCACGGTTGCCATTGTCGCCGCCGGCGCGAGGCTGATTTTCGGGACATCGCTGGTCGAGTCGCTGCTGCTGGGCTCCATCCTGGCATCAATCGACCCTGTGGTGTTACGCGACGTCGTCCGTGACGAGCGTGTCCCGCGCTCGATCCGGCAGGCGCTAACGGTCGAGGCCGGAACGAACGACATCGTCGTACTGCCGCTCATCCTGATCCTCTCCACGATCGCGCTGGGGCAGACCGGCGGCGCCTCCGATTGGGTGGCGATGCTGGCCCGGCTCTTTCTCATCGGTCCCGTGGCCGGAGCGGTTGTCGGGTTCGTCAGCGTCTGGCTGATCGAAAACCTGCGTGCCCGCGTTCCCATCAGCCGGGAATACCGCGCGCTCTACGGCGTCGGCACCGTGCTGGTGGCCTATGTCGTCGGTGAGGCAGTCGGCGGTAGCGGGTTCCTGGCCGTGTTCTTCGCCGGCGCGGTAATCGTCAAGACCGACTTTGATCTCTGCGATTGCTTCCTCGAGTACGGCGAGGTCACCGCCGAGATGGCGATGCTGCTGGCATTCGTTCTCTTCGGGGCGTTGCTGTCGTCTCTTGCCGGTTCGATCCCGCTGGTGCCCACGCTGGCGTTTGCGCTGGTCGTACTGTTCGTGGCCCGACCGCTGGCCATTGGCCTCGTTCTGCGCCGGACCGTGGTCAGCAAACGGGCCCGCACGTTCATCGGCTGGTTCGGTCCGCGGGGCTTGTCATCGCTCCTGTTCGGGTTGCTAGTGGTGTTGCAGGGTGTTCCGGGAGCGGAGCGGCTGCTGGCGATTACCGGGGTCGTCGCCATCACCTCGGTCATTCTCCATGGCGTGTCCGCGACACCGCTGATCGCCGCCTACGGGAGGGCGATGGCCAGGGAGACCCTCCCCGAGGAACGGGAGATGACCGCGACCGGACTGTTTGGGGGCGACTACGAGCAGGTGCCGCGGATCACGCCCGAGGAGCTGTCCGTGGCGCTCGCCGGTCCCAACCCACCCATCGTGCTCGACGTACGTACCCGCTCGACGACCGGGCGAGGTGATGCGGGAATCCCCGGCAGCGTGCGGGTGCCTCCGGATGAAGTGAGCGACTGGGCGACCCGACAGCCACCCGGACGACCAATCGTCGCCTACTGCACCTGACCGGACGAAGCGACGAGCGCCCGTGCGGCGGCTCATCTTCGCTCGGTCGGTTTCGAGGCGTCGGCCCTTACCGGTGGCCTCACAGCCTGGCGCGAGCGCTATCCGGTGACGCCGGTGGAAACCGCCGCCTGATCGTCCCATAACCAGCAACACGAGACGGTGTCTTCGTCGCCGCGTTGTCCCCATGCCCGGTGCCGGGTCGGCACGACTCTGGCTATGGGAGCAGCGAGGCGTCCGTGGCGGAAATGGTTCCGCGCTCCTGACTCCGTCAGGCTGGAAGAGGATTGGGCGTTCCAGGGCGTCTCATTCAAAGAAACGCGCTGGACATCCGCGAACCGTCGTCCGTCGAGATGGTCAAGCAGCGACCAGTGAGAAGCAAGAAGGGAATCACTATGGTCCGTCCCGCACGATTGCTGTCGGTACTCGCCGTGCTGTCGATGATGCTCTTTGCGCATCCGGCGGTAACCGCTCAGGATGCAACTCCCGCGGCCGGGGAGGTCATCGACCCCGCGGAATGCCAGGTCGAACCGCGCGCGATCGAGGAGATCCAGGAGCTCGTCGGCACGGCCGGTGAAGAGGCCGAAGCGACGCCGGATGCCGCCCAGGCTGGTTCAATGGAGGGTGAAGACGCCGACGAGGCGACCGTCCAGGCAGTGACCCAGACCTACCGTGAGCTGGTCGCGTGTCTGAACGCGGGCGAGTTTC
The DNA here is from genome assembly GCA_963724295.1 of uncultured Chloroflexia bacterium. Taxonomy (GTDB): domain Bacteria; phylum Chloroflexota; class Chloroflexia; order Thermomicrobiales; family UBA6265; genus JACCXM01. Next base: position 394,911 of record CAVRUC010000002.1, read on the forward strand.
TGCGCGTCTACGCGCTCTACACCGACGATTACCTGCGCCGCACGCTTAATGACGCTGGCATAGATCTCGGGCAGATTCAAGCCACGCCGGCGCCAGATCAACAAGAGATGACAGCGCTCGTCGGCGTCAGCGAGGTGCGTCAGATCGCCGGCGGTCGTGTGACGGTGCGGGTCGAAACCACCTCCTCACCCGAGGGCACGTCCAGCGTCATCCAGGGCGTTCTGGAGCAAGTCGACGATCGTTATCTGATCGCGGACGAGACTGTCGTCGACGCGGCTGGCCGCCGCCACGCCCGCTGCAGCCGGCGAAGAGCAGGCGGCGGCCGGGGGCGGGGCGGGCGAGACGATGACCGTGGAGTCGTATGACATCTACTTCGAGCCGGACGAGTTGAGCATCCCGGCCGATACCGACGTGACCGTGAGCCTGCCCAACGTGGGTGCCGCGTTGCACAACTTCAGCATCGATGAGCTGGGGATCGACGTCGACATTGCCCCGGGGGCCACCGAGGAGACGGTCATCAACGCCCCGGCTGGCACCTACGAGTACTACTGCAACGTGCCGGGTCACAAGCCGGCCGGCATGGTTGGCACCCTGACCGTTCAATAGCGTTCGCGGCAGGGGCGTCTGCCCAGCTTGTGAGCAGACGTCCCCGCCAACACGTGCTCCAGCAGTAGCCCGCCCCACCGGGGAGGCCTCCGCGATCAATCGATCAGCAAGTGCCCGTTCTCGAAAACGCGCCGTCCGTCCAACTCGATAGCGCCCTCTGTTCGCAGATCCTTGACGAGGTCCCAGTGGAGCGCTGACTGGTTCGTCCCGTCGCATTCCGCATAGGCTCGACCGAGAGCGAGGTGGATCGTGCCGCCGATCTTCTCGTCGAACAGGATGTCACCGACGAACCGGTCGATGCCGTCATTGACACCGACGCCGAACTCCCCGATCCGCCGTGCTCCGGCGTCGATGGCCAGGATCTGCTTGAGAAACTCCTCACCCGACTCCGCCGTGGCCGCGACGACCTCGCCGGCCCGGAACTCGAGGCGGATACCCTCGATCGATCGCCCACCGTAGTTCCCCGGGTACTCGAACGCGATGACACCTTCGGCGCTGTCGTCGATGGGCGCCGTGTAGATCTCTCCGTCGGGGATGTTGATGTGGCCGTCGCCAACCACGTAGGTGCGGCCGGCGGTGGTGAAGGTGAGGTCGGTGTCGCGTCCGACGATCCGCACCCGGGTCGCGGCCTGGAACAGGTCCCGAATCCGTCCATAGCGCCGTGATTCTTCGTCCCAGTCGCGCAGGGTGGCGTCGAAGAAGAAGTCCGTTGCCGCGTCCAGGCTCATTCCAGCCGCTTGAGCGAAGGATTCGTTTGGCACGCGGACGAGAACCCAGCGGGTCTGCTCGTTGCGCAAGGCGGAGATCGCACCCTGCGCGCGTTTGTGGGTCGCCAATCGCTCGGTTGGGATATCGCCAAACTCGTGTGGGTTGCGGGCGCCGCGCAGGCCGACATAGGCATCAGCCCACTCCATCCCGCTGCGCTCGAGATCAGGGACGCGAGCGATCAGCTCCTCGGTGCCATACCTCAGCAGCGCCCGTTCGAGATACGCCGAAGCGAACTGCACCTGGGGAAAAGCGCCGGCCTGCACCGCGTGCTGGTAGACGGCGAGGGTCAGCGGGAACGTTTCCAGCTCCATCATCGTGATCAGGAGACGATCGCCGGCCCTGGTGCGCGTCGAGTAGTTGACCAGGATCTCGCCAAGTTGTGACCAGCGCCGGTCGAACATGCGCCGCTCCTTTCACGAGAATGGTGACATCGTATGCGCTCACGCCTGAAGATTGGCGGCGGACACCGATGAAATCATGCAGAGCGCGGAGGTGCCGCGGCCAATGTAGCCTGCAAACTGAACCATCCTGAGCGATAGTGGGCAGATCGTCACCTCGCGGCTCAGCGCCACGGGCAGCGGACTCGGCAAAGTGTGAACCTGCCGGCTGCCCGTTCATCGGGCTGATGAATCGGAGAAAAATGTCATGGCCACAGTCGTCTTGGCCGGCACGCTCGATACCAAGGGAATCGAGTATGCCTACGTACGGGACCGACTGCGCGAGCGCGGCGTCAACGTCATCCTCATCGACGTGGGAGTGCTCGGGGAGCCGCTCGTCGCGCCCGACATCGGGCGAGACGTCATCGCCGCGGCAGGCGGAGCCGACCTTTCGGACCTCGTGGCCGCTGCTGACCGGGGGAGTGCCATCGAGGTAATGGCGTTCGGGCTTGGTGCTATGGTGCGGCAGCTCCACGAGGGAGGCAAACTCGACGCTCTCCTCGGACTCGGCGGCGGCGGCGGATCAGCGCTAATCACCGCGGCAATGCGCGAGCTTCCGATTGCGGTACCGAAGTTGCTCGTCTCGACGGTCGTAGCGGGTGCAACCCGCTCATACGCTGGCGTAACCGGGATCACCGTGATGGACGCGATCGTCGATATCGCCGGAATCAACCGCATCTCCGAGCGCGTCTTCACCCAAGCGACAGCAGCGGCGGCGGCCATGGCTGAGGCGAGTGCGGCCATGCGGTCGGCGCCAACCGACAGACCGCTGCTGGGAGCCACGATGTTCGGAGTGACCACACCGTGCGTGACGACCGCCCGGGAGCGGTTGGAGGAGCTTGGCTACGAGGTGCTCGTCTTCCACGCCACCGGTAATGGCGGCAGGACACTCGAGCAGCTCATTCGGGACGGCACGATTACCGGCGTGCTGGACATTACCACCACCGAGTTGGCGGACGATCTGGTGGGCGGGGTCCTTTCGGCCGGTCCCGATCGTCTAACGGCGGCTGGCGAACTGGGAATCCCACAACTTGTCTCGCTAGGCGCGCTCGACATCGTGAATTTCGGGCCTAGCGAGACGGTGCCCGCGCGATTCAAGGGCCGCCTCTTCTACAAGCACAACCCCGCTGTCACCCTGATGCGAACCACCCCTGGGGAGTGCGCGGAATTGGGCAAGCGCCTGGCCCTGAAAATCAACCAGGCGCGCGGCCCGGTAACCCTCTTCATCCCGCTGCGAGGCGTTTCGTCTATCGCGGTCCCCGGGCAGGTATTCCACGATCCCGAGGCTGATGCCGCCTTGGTCGAGGCTATTCGCGAGCACATTAGCGACTGGGTTGACATACGGGAGTTGGATACCCACATCAATGACCCTGGGTTTGCCGTGGAGATGGCGAATGTATTCCACAAGCTCTACACGGCGTGGGCCGAACAGACGGAAAGGACAACCGCGTGAGGCGGGAAGAGGCTCTGGCTCGGTTACGATCGCAAGTGCAAAGTGGTCGACCGATCATCGGCGCCGGGGCCGGAACAGGCCTCTCGGCGAAGAGTGCCGAAGCAGGCGGCGCCGACCTGATCATCATCTATAACTCCGGCCGCTACCGGATGGCAGGGCGTGGATCCCTCGCCGGTCTCCTCCCATACGGGGATGCCAACGCCGTTGTCTTGGACATGGCCCGCGAGGTGTTGCCTGTCGTGAAGACGACGCCAGTGCTGGCTGGCGTCTGTGGCACCGACCCGTTCCGAATGATGGAGATCTTTTTGCCACAGCTTCGGGACATGGGATTCTCAGGCATCCAGAATTTTCCGACCGTTGGCTTGTTCGAGGGCGTCTTTCGTCGGAACCTCGAAGAGACCGGCATGGGCTACGAACTCGAAGTCGAGATGGTGCGCCAGGCCCGGGCACTGGATCTCTTGACAGCGCCCTATGTTTTCAACGAAGACGAAGCGCGCAAGATGGCCGAGGCGGGAGCGGACGTGCTCGTGCCGCACGTCGGTCTAACCACCTCCGGCATGATCGGCGCCCAGACAGCTATTAGCCTCGACCAGGCGGTAACGCGCGTGCAGGCGATGCATGACGCGGCAAAGAGAGTGAATCCGGACATCCTTGTGCTCTGTCACGGCGGGCCAATCGTTGAGCCGGAGGACACCGCCTATGTGCTGGAGCAGACGAGTGGCATCGTCGGGTTCTTCGGCGCGTCGAGCATGGAGCGGCTGCCGACCGAGGTGGCGATTTCTGAAACAGTGCGACGCTTCAAATCAACCTCGCTCTGAGCCGATTCCTCCGACTTGCCGGGTCGTCACCTTTCTCCCCAAGAAGATGCCCTGGGCCTTGAATCGGTACTCCTGGATGAGCCATGCGACATCAGCGCGTGAACGAACTGTCGCTGCCGCCCATGAGGATGTCGTGACCAGGCTGCTGATTCACCGCTGCAGTCCGGATCCTGTCGGCGTTTTGTTCCTGGTGCAGGATGGTCAACCAGAGTTGCATTCCTCGAGCGGCCGTACTTCGATCGATCCCAGGCGTGCCGCCGGCATCTTCGCGGCGATCCGGATGGCGTCGTTCAGATCCCTGGCGTCGATGAGGTAGAACGCACCTAATCGCTCCTTCGTCCCGGCGGCGGCGCCATTGGAGATGAAGACCGAGCCGTCGCGGACGCGGATCGTGGTGGCCGTCTCCGCCGGCTGCAACCTGGCTGCGGCAACGGAGTGACCACTCCGACTCGAGCTCCCCAGGGCATTCGAGATTCTCGGTCGCGATAAACTCCGATTCGCGCTCGGCCAGGGCGTCGGTCTTCTCCTCGTCCTCATAGACCAGGCAGAGGTACCTCAATTTCACGTTCAAGTTCACGCTCCCCTCCGCGGCGGGCTGATCCGGCAATAACACCAGATCGTCGTTTGGAGGATCGTGAAATCGACATTCCGCACATTCGGGTGGCAGGGTGGCAGGATGGCAGAGTGACAGGGAGAACGAATATCCTGCCACCCTGCCACCACGAGCGTAGCGAGTAACCACCCCGACACCCATCACCCTCGTACCAGCTGTACCCCAGACACAGCGAAACCCGGCTCCGTGTAGAACCGGGTTTCGCTCCATGGCATCGCTGATGGATCGTCGCTGCCTTAGCCGGGATGCTCATCCTCCGGCAAGCCCGGGATTTCCATTACTGGCCGGATCTCGATCGTGCCCCAGCGACCCCCCGGTATGCGGGCGGCGATATCAATTGCTTCGTCGAGATCCGGCGCGTCGATCAGGTAGTAGCCACCGAGTTGTTCGCGCGTCTCAGCGAACGGCCCGTCAGTTACCAGCCGTTTGCCTTCCCGAACCCGGACACTGGTTGCCGTCGAGCTCAAGTGGAGCGGGGAGGCGCCCAGATAGCGACCGCTGTCATTGAGGTCTCGAGCCAGTTGTGCGGACTCGCCGTAGCACTTCTCCCGCTCCTCCGCGTCTATGGCATCCTCGGCGCCGTAAACCAGCAGCATGTATTTCATACGGTTACCTCCATATTCGCCCGGCCCGAGCAGCAACAAAACACGGTGTCATCCCGACGAACGATGGCACATCATGGCCAACTCGCCCTAGCCTCCGGCCATCGCCCCGATAACCAGAAACGGCTCGTCCCCCGTCGCCACGGCCGCGGGGAGGGGAGCGTCGGGCGGCTCATGGGAGAGATCTTGCTTGCCGGCGAAGAACCTCACCAAGGGTCTCCGCTGCCGAGTGACGGTGTCACGGATCGTTCCCCGCAATGTCGGATACGCCTCCTCGAGTGCATCGAGCACCGCGCGCTGCGTCACCGCACCCTCCACCTCGAGCTCCACGACTCGGTCGGTTCGCGCCAGGGTCCGCAGATGGGCCGGGAGCATGACGCGGATCATTGCAGGGTCTGCACTTCGACGGAGAGAACGGACGGCAGATCCCGCACGATCGGAGCCCATGTGTCGCCAGAGTCGGCCGATGCATAGACCTGCCCGCCCGTGGTGCCAACGTAGATGCCGCAGGAGTCGAGCGAGTCGACCGCCATCGCATCACGCAGCACGTTGACGTAGCAGTCCTGTTGCGGCAGCCCGTCGGTCAGCGCTTCCCACTCGTGTCCGCCCGTGCGGCTGCGGTAGACGCGCAGCTTGCCGTCCGGCGGATAGTGCTCGGAGTCGCTCTTGATCGGAACGACGTAGATCGTCTCCGGCTCGTGGGCATGAACGGCAATCGGGAATCCGAAGTCGCTCGGCAGGTTGCCACTGACTTCGTGCCAGCACTCGCCGGCGTTGTCCGAGCGCATGACGTCCCAGTGCTTCTGCATGAACAGCACGTCGGGGCGCGAGGGATGCATGGCGACGCTATGCACGCAGTGGCCGACGTCGGCATCCGGGTCGGGAAGCTCATAAAGCGATTTCAAGCCCTGATTGATCGGCAACCACGTCTGGCCGCCGTCGTCAGAGCGGAATGCGCCCGCGGCCGAGATGGCGACGACAATCCGGTCGGGATCGTTGGGATCGAGGACGATGGTGTGCAGGCACATCCCGCCCGCGCCCGGCTGCCAGAGGTTGCCTTTGACTTCGCGCAGCCCGGAAAGTTCGTGCCAGCTCTGCCCGCCGTCAGTCGAGCGGAACAACGCCGCGTCTTCGACTCCGGCGTAGACAGTGTCGGGGTCCGACAGCGACGGTTCGAGATGCCAGACGCGGGTGAACTCCCAGGGGTGCTGCGTGCCGTCGTACCACTGGTGCGTGCCGGGGACACCGTCGTAGACGAACTCGTTCCCGACCGGATTCCAGGTCCGGCCGCCATCGTCGGAGCGCTGCATCGTCTGCCCGAACCACCCACTGGATTGCGAGGCATAGAGCCGGTTCGGATCGACCGACGAGCCCTTCAGGTGGTACATCTCCCAACCCGCGAAGTGGGGACCACAGACATCCCACCGTTCGCGCCGCTCATCAGACGTCAGTACGAACGCGCCCTTGCGCGTACCAACCAGAACCCGCACGCCACTCATCCACGACTCCTTTCCGAGCCTGCGAAGACATTTGCTTGCGGGGCTCGCCAACTAGTCGATCGACTCTGGCTCAATTCGACAACCCGGGCATCTGAGTTTTCCGATGCGCCCGATTTCGCTCTCACGGGCTGCTGCCGCCGCGCGCTCAAAGCGCTTCCAGCCAGGCTGGTTGGCGGGGTCTCGGACAGCAGTATACCGCAAAAAGGGTGTACGTACAGGACAGATGTTCTCCAGAGCGAATGCCGTCGTCTCGCTTCTCTGTCCTGGTCCCGGCCACCGCGCGGCACCAGGCTGAGCGGCACTAGACTCGTCGCGAGCGTGTCAGCGTGGTCAGCATCGAGACGATGACCACGGCGGCGACGACATGCATCAGCATCAGAATCGCCGTCTGGCCGGATGTGGCGCCCGGAACCGATGGGATGTAAATCAGGTCCGGGATCAGCGAGAGGACCAGCACCACGACGGCGATGTTGGTGAAGATGCGCGCCGGGTTGCTGGTGAATCGCAGCAGCGCGGCATAGAGCAGGACCGCCACGATGGCCGGGACCACCGTGAACAGGATCGTACCGCTGGCGTTTGCCAGGACGACGAATTGCGGGTCATAGCCGACGACAGCGCTCCCCAGCGCATAGACCAGGAGATTGGCAAGCACGGCGGCGGCCACCGTGGCGAGGCCGATGAGGGCGAACCGCCCCCGGCTCACGGGGCGGCGCCGCCTCGGGCGCCGACGATGACGAAGAGGACAAAGCGATCGACGACATGGTTCACGACCCTCCTTCAGAACTGACCGGCAACAACCGCGATGACTGTTGCACCAGGTAGTCGTTCAGGAAGGTCGCAAATCGACAACGGGTCCCGTCAAATCCGCGTTGTCCTGGGGATCGCCCAATGCGGCGCCGAGCTCTGCTTGCCAGTGCCCGCGTGAGCGGGCGCACTCGCTAACGGTGCGCCGCGTCCTCCGTCGGTCCTTCGACCCACTTGCCCGATGGATCCTTGTGGTACTTGCGCTCGACCGCGCCCCAGGCAACCCGGTGGGCACGGCTCTCGTCGTGCCCATACTGGTCCCAGGCGCTGTTGAAGGCTTCCTTATAGATATCCTGCGCGTGCGCCGGCAGGTTATCGCGGACGCTCTCAGGGAGATCAGCTCGGTTTTGGTACGGCATCCTCGCCTCCTCATGCTGCAACGACGTGGTGACGCTCATCCATCTGCCGACAATGTCGGAGCAAGTGACGTGCCGCGAACGAGGGTCGGGCTGCGCACGCGTCGGCAGGTGCACTAGTACCTGCACGCTTGACAACTCCGGGATTCGGGATAGAGTGGGCCCACCGCCAAAATCAGGGTGTTCGCCAGGGGACCGTGTGCCGTTTACCGGGCCGGTCCAGGCGAGACGTGTGATCCTGAGCGGAAACCAGAGCGAAGCGTTGCCATGCGCGCGAGAGCCGTGGCCAGGGCATCAATGCACTTCAGGAAGGTAGAACCATGTCCGATCACTCCACGACGTCATCGCGGCGCAAAGCCATCATCTCCCGCCGCAGCTTACTCGCCGCGAGCGCGGGCGCAGGCGGCGCGCTCTTCCTTGCAAGCGCCGGTCGCCGCTCTGTGGTTCGCGCTGACGAGACGCCCGAGACCGGGCACGGGCAGCACGCGGAGGCCAACAACGGCACGGGTCTCTTCCAACCGGCGAAGTGGGAGTCCGTGGACCTGGTCGAGCCTGAGGTGCGCCGTTCAGTCGACGGCGAGCTGGCCACCGAACTCCGCGTGGCTTATGCCTATTTTGACACCGGTGGATATCGCCTCTCGCTGCGCACCTACGAAGGAACCATCCCCGGACCGACGCTTCGCGTGCAGCCAGGTGACGTCCTCCGTGTTTCTCTGATCAACGACCTGCCGCCGAATCGCGCGGAGTTGCCGCTCAATACCGACTTGCCTCATCACTTCAACACCACGAACGTCCACGTCCATGGTCTGCACGTCAGTCCCAGCGGCAACGCCGACAATGTCTTGCGCAGCATGGAGCCGGGGCAGAGTTACGAGGTGGAGATCGCCATTCCCGCCGACCACCCGCGCGGCACCTACTGGTACCACCCCCATCATCACGGGAGCGCTGATGTCCAGATCTCCAGTGGAATGGCCGGCGCGCTGATCGTGGAGGGAGATTTCCCCGGTGTTGCGGAGATCGCCAACGTCGTCGAGCGCGTGCTCATCCTCAACGAGGTGATGTTCGACTATCTGGGAACGATCGAAGTCTACGACACGATCTGGCCGGAAGCCGCCCCGCGCTTCATTTCCGTCAACGGGCAGCGGGAGCCGATCATCCGGCTCCGTCCCGGCGAGGTGCAGCGCTGGCGCATCGTCCAGGCCGCGCACGAGAGCAACCTGCGGCTGGCCCTGGACGGCCACCTGCTGCACCCAATCGCCTACGATGGCATCCCGCGCTCGCGCTTCGAGGGATTGGAGAGTCTGGTGATCGCACCAGGGCAGCGGGCCGACGTACTGGTGCAGGCGGGAGCGCCCGGCGCCTACGAGTTGCAGGCGATTGCGAACGATCAAGGCTATCCATCGCCAACTGGGACGTTGGCCCACGTCGTGGTCGAAGGTGAGCCGGTGACGATGAGCCTTCCGGCACCCCTACCCGAGTCTCCACTCGCGCCCATCGGCGACGACGAGATTACCGGCGCCCGAACCTTAACATTCACCGCCATCGAACCGGAGGTTCCCGCAGCCGCCACGTACCATGAGTTTGCCGACTTGATCGATGGCCGCCGGTTCGATCCGGACCGGGTGGACCAATCCATCCGCCTCGGTGCGGTCGAGGAGTGGACGGTGGTCAATGACGACTCTAGCGACCACGTCTTCCACATCCACACCAACCCGTTTCAGGTCATGGCTATCAACGGCGAGCCGGTGTCCGAGACGCTCTGGCGCGACACGGTGATCGTTCCCCGGAACGGAAGTCTCACCTTCCGCTCGCGCTTCCTCGATTTCACGGGCAAGACAGTGCTGCACTGCCACATGATGAACCACGAGGAGCTGGGTATGATGCAGCTGATCGAGTTTACCGAGTAGGTGCGCTCGGCGTTTCCGCTGACGCTAGCGGGACGGCGAGCGCGCTCGACCAGCGGCAAACCCGGTCCGGACCCGGGTCAGTCCCCCAGCTCGCGCAGCCGTCCTTCGAGGAAGCGCCGCTCCGGCTCCTGGAGCGTCAGGCTCAGCGCCCGCTCGTACGCGGCGCGGGCTTCCGCGGTCCGTCCCAGCCTGCGGCAGAGCTCCGCCCGCGCCGAATGTGCCAGGTGGTAGTCGACCAGGTCGCCACGCGCCAGGATGGCGTCAATCAGCGCCAGACCCGCGGCCGGTCCGTCGCGCATCGCCACCGCCACGGCGCGGTTCAGCTCGACGACTGGCGACGGATGTGCCTGGGTCAGGACGTCATAGAGCGCGACGATCTGCGCCCAGTCGGTCGCGGCCGGGGTGTCGGCGTCAGCATGGATCGCCGCTATCGCCGCCTGCAGGGTGTAGGGGCCAAACTGGCCTGATGACAGCGCCCGTTCCACGAGTGCCTTGCCCTGGGCAATCTGGCCCCGGTCCCAGAGCGAGCGGTCCTGGTCGTCCAGCAGGATGATGTCTCCGGCTGGTGTAGTCCGTGCCGCGCGGCGCGATTCGTGGAGCAGCATCAAGGCCAGCAGTCCCATCACCTCGGGTTCGGGAAGCAGCTCGTACAGGAGACGCGCCAGGCGGATTGCCTCGCCCGAGAGATCGGCCCGCGTCAATGATGCGCCCGAGGACGCGGCGTACCCCTCGTTGAACACGAGGTAGATCACCTGCAGCACGGCTTCCAGGCGCTCCGGCAGCTCGGCCGCCGCCGGCACCTGGTACGGAATGCCGGCGTCGCGAATCTTTGCCTTGGCGCGCACGATGCGCTGGGCCAACGTGGGCGGCGCCGTCAGAAAGGCGCGCGCGATCTCCTCGGTGGTGAGACCGCAGACTTCCCGCAGGGTCAGCGCGACGCGCGCTTCCGGCGACAGGGCAGGGTGGCAGCAGGTGAAGATCAGTCGCAGCCGGTCGTCCGCGACCCCTTCTTCGTCCCACTCTTCCTCGGTCTCGGTGTTGTCGTCGATCTGGGCGGCCAGCGTCGCCAGCGAGGCGTCGAACCTGGCCCGCCGGCGAATGCCGTCGATAGCCTTGAACCGGCCGGTCGACACCAGCCAGGCTCGGGGGTTGGCCGGTACGCCATCCTTGGCCCATTGTTTCAGCGCGGCGGCGAACGCATCGTGCAGCGCGTCCTCGGCCAAGTCGAAGTCGCCGAGCAGGCGAATGAGGGTGGCGAACACGCGACGCGACTCGGCCTGATAGACGTCGTCCACCAGCCGGCGGATTTCCTCCGTCGCGTCGAGCATTGGCGTCGGGTCCTTGATCCGGCTTCGCAATGTCGTCGTTGAGCTCATGTGGCAAATCGCTGCGCGGCGCGCGCCTTGGCCCTGGCCGCCTCGTCCTGCCGGTTCTTCGGCTCCGCGGGAGTCTCCAGCGCGAGCAGCAGCCGGTGCGAGATGCGGGCGATGTCGTCGATCGCCGCCTCGAAGGCGGCCTCGTTTGCGCGGGACGGTTTACTGAAGCCGCTGATCTTTCGCACGAACTGCAGCGATGCGGCTCGGATCTCATCCTCCGTGGCCGGCGGCTCGAAATTGAACAACGTCCGAATGTTCCTGCACATGCGCGTTGCCCCTTACCTGATCGACAACCGTGCCCGTGCCTTGGTCGGGTCGAGTCTGCACATTCAGCGGTCTGCGAATCGTGTCGACGCGGCGTGACCGGTGGCCGCCCGGCTTTCCCCTCAGCCGCGTCCCTCAAGCGCCGGAGTGTGCCAGGCAGTATACCGGCTGAACAATGAACGTACAGCACAAATGTTCTTTTGTCAATCCGTCACAGGAAAACAGGTCACTCGAAACAGGAGCGAGCGGTCGCGATTGCAACCGCTCGCTCCCCATTAGCCTGCCGGTTTCTCAGTCGTCGATCGCTTGGTAGGCCGACGTCCAGAAATCGTACAAGGCAATCGGACCGGCAGCGTCCCAAACGCGCTGAGTCAAGAGGATGCCGATCAGCTCCTCCGTGGGGTCGACGTACCACGACGTGCCGTAGCCGCCGTCCCAGCCGTACCGCCCAGGCGTCGTCGCCAGGTTATCGCGGCGGGTGTTGATGGCAACGCCGAACCCCCAGCCGTTGCTGTCCCAGAATCCGGGGAAGAAATCAGAGGCGGACGCCGCTTTCTGCTCCGAGGTGATCTGGTCGGTCGTCATGAGCTGGACCGACGGACGTGACAAGATGCGCTCGTCTCCGAACTTCCCGTTTCCGATCATCATCTGCGCGAAGGCGAACAGATCGTCGATCGTCGAGACCAGACCGCCCGCGCCTGACTCGAAAGCTGGTGGACTCCCGAACCGGCTGTCCTGGACGGGATCGAAGACTTCAAATTCGCCCGTCGCGAAATTTGTCCAATAGGCCGTCGGCAGCCGGTCGAGCTTGCTCGCGGGCACGCTGAAGGCCGTGTCCTTCATGCCGAGAGGAGCAAAAATGCGCTCCTGTAGGAACTCGCCCAAGGCCATATCAGTGGCGCGGGCGATGAGTACGCCGAGGATGTCGGAGCCGGAGTTGTAGAACCACCGCTCACCCGGTTGATGCAGCAGCGGCAGGCTGCCGTATCGCTCCATCAGCTCGTCGGGCGAAAATGCGGGCAGTAGCGGACCAGCGGCAACGCCTGCCTCCTCCATCGCTGCTTGGATCGGATATTGGCCGGGGGCAGCGAACACCGCTCCGTATCCCAACCGGAACGTGAGCAAATCACGCAGGGTGATCGGCCGGTTGGCTGGTACAGTGTCCTTGAGCGGGCTCTCTAACGTGCGCAGCACCTGGCGATTGGCCAGCTCTGGCAGAAGTGGATCGACCGGGTCATCGAGGCGCAGTACGGATTCCTCGATCAGGATCATCGCCGCCGCAGCCACGATCGGTTTGGTCACCGAGGCAATGCGGAAAATGGTGTCGCGCCGCATCGGCTCGTCGCTATCGAACGCCGTCGTGCCGATGACATCGACGTGCGTCTCACCGCGCCGGCTGAGCAGGGTGACGAGACCGGGAACGAACCCGCTCTCGACATGGCCAGCCATGACGTCATGCACGCGCTCCAGCCGCGCCTGGGACAATCCTCCACCGTCCAAGGTCTGTTCCCTCCGTCCTGTCTCGTGCGATCGTGATGGTCGTTCCGGTGCGGACCACGTCGGCCGGATGGTCGCGGCGGGAATCACCAGCGCCGTGGACGCCGCGGTAGATTTCAGTAATGTCCGTCTGGTGAACTCAGTCTCCTTGCTCGAGGTCGTTAGGTGCGCGTCATGGTTCGGCATGATTCCGTCTTCTCCTGGTCAACTGGCCAACTGCTCGCTTACGCGACATTTCATTCGGCCCGAAAACTCAATGGGCGCGCCTCGCTGAATACGATGGATGGGAACGGCCGATCAGGTACGGAACAGGGCCAGATCGATACTCTCTGCCATCGCTCTGAACCCGGCGTCATTGGGGTGCAGAAGGTCCCCGGCGTCGAATGCGGGAAGGAGGCGTGTCGGTTGTCCCGGATCGCGCACGACTTCATCGAAGTCGATCACCGCGTCAAACGCGCCGCCCGTGCGGATCCAATCGTTGACGGCTCGTCGTATCGCTTCACCTTCCTCCGAAAAAACCATCGAGCCATCGAACGGCGTGATCGTCGCCCCGAACGCGACGATGCCATGCTCATGCGCGCGCTCGGAGAGTTGACGCAGGCCGGTGATGAGCTCACCAGCAGTCACGAATTCCTCGGGATCGCCCGTTAGCGCTGGCAAGCCGATGTCATTGATGCCCTCAAAGACAATCACGTGCGTAACCCCAGGTTGCGCCAGCACGTCCCGGTCAAATCGCGCTAGTGCATTCGGCCCTGCAAACTCGAAGCCCTCGGGCGGGTTATTAAGCACGCGATTGCCGCCGATACCAGCATTGAGCACCGCCTTAGCGGGCTGATCCGTATCGGCCATCAGCCGCTCCGCTAGCAGGTCCGGCCAGCGCTGGTTCGTATCCGGTGTCGAAATCGCGCCATCGGTGATGGAATCGCCTAGTGCGACAACCACGCCGGTCGGCTCTGTGACGGTCACGTCGACGCCGGTCATAAAAACCCACGTCTGCGCCGATTTCTCAACCGGCATGGTCGCTTCGGCCGTGAAGTTACCGACAGGTGAAAAGTAGTTCGTCTGGAAGGCAAAGGCATGAACGGTAGTGCTGGTCGTTGGCTCCGGGAAATAGATGCTCACCGCTAGCTCGCTGAGGGCGGGCACGGTTAGCGCGACCGGGTCGCTGACGACTAGCGCGCCCGGCGGAATTGTGATGGACGGGCTGCCGGAGAACGTCAACACGTGATCGGATGTCGGGTCGATGCGCTCCTCGGCATCACGCAGGGCCAGCCGCGCTGTGCCGATGACCAACGGGACGTCGCCAAACGTGTTGGCGAGCCGAACCCGCACCTGATCGCCACCGATCGATGTCCGCACAATCTGGCGCACGGTCTGTTTGTCGAACTCGAAGAACTGGCTCGGAAACTCCTCACCGAGTCCCGCGCTGGGGGGGTGCATTGCGGATGCCCAGGTCCCGACCCAACGCTCCCCACCCCAGTCGCGGGCCGCTGAGACAGGGGTGGCGTCCGGAGTTGCTTGGCGTGCAGAGGCTTGTCGTCCATCCCAGATCGCGGCGCTTGTCAGCGCTCCGGCAGCAACTAGGAAATGGCGGCGCGATATCGTACTGGGGACCCGGGCGGCAGCTGGCTGGTGCCTGCGCATCGTGGACCACGCGGCGCCGGTGTCACTCTTCATCGAATCCGAACCCTTTCACGTGCAAGATCTTGGTACGACCAGCGAAGAAGGAACGCTGCTTTACGGCGAAAAGAACATCCGTTCTACGTCTTTCCAATCGTAGTGCCGAATCAGGTCAGCCCGTGACCTGATAGCTCGAGCTGGAATGTCCGTTGATGGTCGACCAACGCAGTCCAAAATCGACAATGGATCCGTGGGTCACGGAACATCGAGCGGACAGCCTGCACCCGGATCTTGTGGCGCGCACTAAGGTCGGCGGCATCGCGGATTCAGTATTCAAATCCGCGATGCCGCCGATTCGGGGTGATGGCTACTTCAAGCTCTCCAGGAGCTCGGCCAGGCGATCCCAGGATTCGATCGCTCCGGACTCCATCCCCGACTCGAGCATGCCGTCCCGGTCTTCGACCGAATCGAAGAGCGCCGTCGACGAGACCGTCGTCTTACCGTCGTGCTCTTCGAAAGTCACCGTTTCCACCAGGATGTGACCAGGCATGCCTTCAAATTCAAAGGTGTAGACGAGTCGCTCAGGGGGCACGATCTCGCGGTACTCGCCGCGGAAGCCGTACTCATTGCCCTCTGGATCGCGCTGGACGAAGCGCCACGCGCCGCCAGGTCGGACATCCATCACGTCCACTATCGTCGTGGAGTTGCGCTGACCCCACCAGTGCGGGACGTGCTGCGGGTCGGTGTGAGCTTGAAACACTAGCTCACGCGGCGCATCGAAGACGCGCGTCATGGTGATCTCGCGATCCGAGGGCTTCGTGAGCGTCATGCGGGCTTTAGTCCTCTCGGTCACTGGTGTTGTCCTTTCCCTTTTCGTGTCCCTGCACTTGCAACTCGTGCAGGTAGTCGTCCAGCCGATCGAAGCTCTCGTCCCAGAACTGGCGATAGTCCTCCATCCAATCAGCCACCTGGTGCAGCGGCGCTGTCTCCAGCCGGCACGGCCGCCACTGTGCCTTCCGTCCCTGAGAGACCAGCCCGGCCTGCTGCAGCACCTTGAGGTGCTTGGACACCGTGGGCAGACTCAGCGCGAAGGGTTCGGCCAGCTCGGTGACCGTAGCTTCACCCTGGGCGAGTCGCGCCAGGATGGCCCGCCGTGTGGGATCGGCGAGAGCCGCGAAGGTGGTACTCAGGTGATCGCTTGGCATCCCGTATTTTCCTGATTAGCTAATTAGCTAATTGGTAGAATACGATCCCGAACGGCTCCTGTCAATCCCCACCGCATCCGTCCTGCTCGACCGGGCGGTGACGTTGGCGGGCACCCACTGCGCCACCACCCACGGGCGTCACCCCAAGCACGCCACGCTGCACCAGCTGGCACTTGCAGGATCTCGTCAGACACGGGTGACAGGGTCACAGGGAGAACGATGACCCTGCCACCCTGCCACCCTGCCACCACGAGCGCAGCGAGTAAAGACCCGGAAGGATGTCCGTCGGTGCTACCTCATTCGCGGTCCGGCGCCGACCTAGAAGATGCCCGCGTACAGAGCGCAGGAACGGCAGATGTCCGGCGGCTCATCTGAGGCCAGGCGGTCCCGGAAGGCGTTGAAGACGTCGCCGTTCCAGATCTCCTCCACGCCGTGCTCGAACATATTGCCCATGTTGGCCCGGTCGGGAGTGGAGACCATGCAGCAGGGCATCGTATCCCCGGTGTAGCTCACATAGCCGCCGCTCCACGGCCAGCTGCATCGCTTGCGGCCGGGCGTACCCGGTGGGTGGACCCGTGGCTGGGTGCGCGGCAGCCGAAGATCGACACCCAGCGCCTCGGCGGTCTCCCGGGCCAGCCCGAAGTAGTGCTCGACCCGCTCCGGATCGTCGTCGAGCAGGGTCTGTGATTGCACGAACTCGCGCATCGGTCCGTAGTGCGCCGGCAGAGTCTCCTCCCCGAAATCGTGGCAGAGGTGCTGCACGAACAGCGCCTCCATCTCCCACTCGGCGGCGAACCGCACCAGGTCGGGAAGCTCGTGCAGGTTCTGCCGCATCAGCACCATCACCATGCGCACTCGCGGCAAGCCATGGTCGGATCGTGAGCGTGCATCCCGTAGCAGACCCAGATTGCGCACCACTTTGTCGAGGTGGGCGCGAACCCGGATCCGCTCGTACGTCTCCGCGGTCGCGCCGTCGATCGACACGTGGAGGCAGTCGAGACCGCTGGCGACGCACGCCGCCGCCCGCCGCTCGTTGAGCAGGGTCAGGTTCGAGTTGGTGGTGACGCGGATCCCTTTCCCCGCCGCGTACGACACCATGTCGAAGAACCGGGGATGCATCATCGGCTCCCCCAGCCCTTGCAGGTGTAATTCCTGCAATCCGGTCCATGTGTCGATCAGGCTCGTGAACTTGTCGAAGGCCATGAACGCCAGCGGGCCGTACGGCGGTCCATCCTGACGAAATTGGATGGCGCACATCTGGCAGCGCAGGTTGCATTGCCCTACCGGCTCGATCTGGAGATAGGTCGGGAGCTCCATTGCAGTCCTCTCTGAGGAAGCGACAACCATCGACTCCGCCGCCTCCGTGCAAGATCAATGCCGCACATGGCACTGATCCTGCTCCACGGCGTCCGCAATGGCTGCGGTCCGCGCCGCATCGGGAGCAGATTGGGGTCGTCGGATGTACACCCTGGGCATCAATGCGGCGTTCCACGACTCATCGGCATGCCTGGTCGAGGATGGCCAGGTGGTCGCCGCGGTCGAGGAAGAGCGCTTCACCCGGATCAAGCACGGCAAGCGGCCGGTGCCGTTTTCGACCTGGGAACTTCCCTTCCACGCCATCGACTACTGCCTGCGCGAGGCAGCGATCCAGCTCACCGATGTCGCGCACGTCGCCTACGCGTTCGATCCGGCCATCCGGGTGCGAGGTCCACTCGATGAGGCAACGTTCACCCTGCCGCTCGAACCGAGCGCCCACCCGGTGCCGGCCGAGTGGGAGGCCGCCTGGGATCCCCTCTTCGTCGCCTCGATGGTCAACGCGCCGCGCCATCTCGCCGGCGGAGTCCCACACCACCTCGCCGCCCGCTTCAAAGGCGCCCGCGCGGACGGTCCCTATCAATGGCATTTCGTCGAGCACCACGTCGCCCACGCGGCCAGCGCGTTTCTCGCCTCGCCATTCGAGCGCGCGGCGGTCCTGACGCTTGACGGACGCGGCGAACAGGCGACCACGGGCTATTTCCAGGGCCGCGGCACTCAGCTGCACAGCATCGGTGAGGTGCGGATGCCTCACTCCCTCGGCATCCTCTACGAGCAGGTCACGGAGTATCTCGGCTTCCTGCATTCCTCCGACGAATACAAGGTCATGGCCCTGGCCTCGTACGGAGAACCCACCTATGTCGACGCATTTCGGAGCATCGTGCACCTGGGCCAGGACGGCGCCTACACGATCGAGCAGCCCTGTCTGGAGCAGCGGTTCGGACCCGCCCGCTCCCGCGGCGGACCGTTGACACAACACCACTTCGATATCGCCCACTCCCTACAGGTCGTCCTCGAAGAAACCGTCCTCGACCTCGTCCACTGGCTGCAAGCGACCACTGGCGAGCGCGATCTCTGCCTGGCCGGCGGTGTCGCGCTGAACTGCGTGATGAACTCGCGTATCCGCGACGAGGGTCCGTTCGACCGCGTCTGGGGACAACCGGCTGCCGGTGACGCCGGGACGGCTCTCGGAGCCGCGTTGTGGATCGATGCCCGGGAGCGCGGCGCCACCGATCGGCAGTACCAGATGGACCATGCCTACCTCGGCCCCTGTTACCCGGATGCCGAGATCGAGTCGTTTCTCACCTGGTCGAAGCTGCCCTTTCGCCGGCTCGACAACGTCGCTCAGGAGGCCGCCGCGCTGCTTGCCGCGGGGCGCATCCTCGGCTGGTTCCAGGGGCGCATGGAGTTCGGCCCCCGGGCCCTCGGGGCGCGATCGATCCTGGCATCCCCCATCGATTCCGACATGCAGGCCCGGCTCAACGAAATCAAGGACCGGGAGGATTTCCGGCCGGTGGCCCCGGTGGTCCTCGCCGAGAAGGCCTCGCAGTGGTTCGTCGCGGACGGTGACTCCCCGTTCATGCTCTTCGTCCACGACGTGCGGAATGAGATGTCGGACCGCATCCCGGCCGTTCGCCACGTCGACGGTACGGCTCGTATCCAGACGGTCTCCCGTTCGCAAAATGCCCTCTACTACGACCTGATCGCCGCCTTCGAGCGGCAGACCGGGGTTCCGGTGCTGGTTAACACCTCGTTCAACACGCGCGGCGAGCCGATCGTTTGCTCGCCGCGCGACGCGGTCGAGTGCTTCTGGACCTCGCCGCTCGACGCCCTCGTGATCGGGTCCTATCTGCTGCAGAAACCGGAGTGCCCGCGGTGACGATCGAGGTCTCGGTGGTGGTGCCGACCTTCAAGCGGTCACAGCTCCTCGACCGCTGCCTGGCGGCTCTCGTCGCTCAGACTTTTGACCCCTCCACCTACGAGATCGTCATCGCCGATGACGCCGCCAGCGAAAGCACCCGCCGCCAGGTCGAGGAATGGCGGAGCCAGTGCCCGCGGACGGGACCGGCAATTCACTACCTGCCCGTGCGCGACTCGCAAGGTCCGGCCGCCGCGCGCAATGCCGGGTGGCGATTCGCCCGGGGGCGGGTAATCGCCTTCACGGACGACGATTGCATTCCCGAGCCGGAATGGCTGACGGCCGGTACTCGAGCCATTCACGCCGGAGCGACCGGGGTCTCGGGGCGCGTGGTCGTGCCATTGCCTGAGGATCCGACCGACTACGAGCGCAACGCGGCCGGTCTCGCCACCGCGGAGTTCGTCACCGCCAACTGCTTCTATCGACGTTCGGCACTCGAGGCGGTCGGCGGGTTCGACGAGCGCTTCGCCATGGCCTGGCGGGAGGACAGCGATCTCTGGCTGACCTTCGTGGGACGCGGTGACACGCTCGTCTCCGCCGAGGATGCGGTCGTCGTCCATCCGCTCCGTCCGGCGCCCTGGGGCGTCAGTCTGAGCCAGCAGCGGAAGAGCCAGTACAACGCGCTCCTCTACAAGAAGCATCCGATGCTCTACCAGCAACGCGTCCAGGCGGGACCACCGCGCGATTACTACGCGATCGTCACATCGATCGTCGGCTGCCTCCTCGGTCTCGGGTTGCGCCGGCCGGGAATCGCGATCGCCAGCTTCGCGGTCTGGGCCAGGTTGACGGGGTCGTTCATCGCCCGGCGATTGCACGGCACATCCCGGCGCCCCGCCCATATCGCCGAGATGGCTGTCACCTCGGCGCTGATCCCGCCGCTTGCCGTCTATTGGCGACTGCGTGGTGCGTTCACCCACCGCGTGCGGTTTCTCTAGTGCACATCGACCATGAGTGAGGAGGTCGGTGACCCAATGGAGGCAGTGCGCAAACACACCGGCGCCGGTCGCGACCGGTCAGGGAGCTCCATGAGGATCCTCGTCACCGGCGGCGCCGGCATGATCGGCAGTCACCTGGTCGATGCCCTGCTCGACGGCGGGAACGAGATCATCGTCGTCGACAATTTCCTCACGGGACGTCGCCAGAATCTCGCGCACCTCGCGGCATCTCCTCGGGTGCAGATGGTCGAAACAGACATCTCGACGGCATCGCATCTTCCGGAGATGGTCGGACCCGTCGATCGTGTCTACCACCTCGCCAGCCCAGCCAGCCCGATCGACTACGCCCGCCATCCGCTCGAAACCCTGATGACGAACGCGGTCGGCACCCGCAATGCGCTCGATGTTGCCCGGCGCTGGCACGCGAGATTCCTCGTCACGTCGACCTCCGAGATCTACGGCGATCCGGAGCAGCACCCGCAACCGGAGACCTACCGCGGCAGTGTCAACTCGCTCGGTCCCCGTTCCTGCTACGACGAGGGCAAGCGGTTTGCCGAGTCCCTCGCCATGACCTACTGGCGCTCTTACGGCGTCGACGTCCGCATCGCGCGATTGTTCAACACCTACGGACCGCGCTCGCGCAGCGACGACGGACGGATGGTCCCCACGTTCTGCGTCCAGGCCCTGTCCGGACAGCCACTGACGATCTTCGGCTCCGGGTTGCAGACGCGGTCGCTCTGTTTTGTGAGCGACACCGTCGGCGGGCTCATGACCCTGATGGAGACACCGGATATTGACGGCGAAGTCGTCAATCTCGGCTGCCCCGACGAGCGCACCATCCTCGAGATCGCGCAGACCATCGCGACACTGGCGGGAAGCTCGTGCCGGATCGAGCGAGGCCCGCTGCCGGTCGACGATCCGGCCCGGCGCTGCCCGGACATCACTAAAGCGCAGCGCCTGTTAGGATGGCGTCCGGAGACCGACCTCGCCACCGGTCTCGAGCGCACCCTGGCCTACTTCCGCGAAGACGCCGCCCTCACCCGCGGCGCGGCGGCGTAACCTGTAGGATCCCTCATCTGCGACCCTTTTCCCCACGAACGCCCCTCATCCCTCGCCCTTCTCCCCTCGGAGCGGGGAGAAGGGAGAACGCTCTGTCGAGCAGCGAGCCCCTCGCCCAGCGCACTGGGAGAGGGGTTGGGGTGAGGGAGTCCTGAGCGGGGTTAGGGTAAGGGCTATCGTCGGGTGAGCGCCGACGCACACCAACCGCCATGTTATGCTCCCGCCACCAAATGTCAGTGAACCGGGAGACATACGCCACGTCGTTCCGTTCTTTTCCTGGAAGAGACGCGACTGGCGATTGATGCGAACCCGCCTAGGCAAGCACCGAGAAGGAGCACGAGATGACCCGCTCGAACCACGTGAGAAATGGAATGCTCGATCGCCGGCAACTGGTTGCCGGAGCGGCCGGTCTGGGATTGGCGGCGCCCTTCCTCGGACGCGGCCTGAGCGCTCATGCCGCCCTCGCCCGGCAAGACGGAACGCCGACACCGGGCGGTATCCTCAAAGTTGGGCTCCAGGCCGACCCCACTGCGCTCGACCCCCACAAGCAGAGTCTCACCGCCATCTGGCACGTCATCGAGCACATCTACAACGGATTGACCCGCATTACGACGCCCGACCTCACCGTTGAGCCGGGTCTCGCCGAGGGCTGGGAGATTTCCGAAGACGGCACGAGTTACATGTTCGTGCTGCGCGAGGGAGTCACCTTCCATGACGGCACGCCGCTCAAGGCAAGCGACGTGAAATTCACCTTCGAGCGACTCGTCGACCCAGAAACCGCCTCCACCAGCGCGTCTGAATTGGCCTCGATGAAGAGCATCGAGGCAACAGACGACCGCACCGTGGTCATCACCCTCAATGCGCCAGACGCTGCGTTCCTGACCACCCTGGCCCAACCGTCGCTCATCATCTACTCCGAAGCGTTCGTCAAGGCCAACAACAACGACATCTCGCAGGTGGCGATGGGCACTGGTCCTTTCAGGTTCGTCGAGTACGTACCAAATACTCGCATCGTGCTCGAGAGAAACCCTGATTACTGGGAAGAAGGGCTCCCATACCTCGATGGCATCGAGATGACGATTGCCGCCGACGATACGTCGCGCACCGCCGCCATCGTGTCCGGGGCGGTCGACTTTATCGAGTACGTCCCATTGCGTGACGTCGATACCCTCCAGCAGGATCCGAACCTCGCCCTTGCTGGTGATACCAATACCAATATCCGCTTCATCGGCTTCAACCTGACCAAGGAACCGTTCGACAATCCCCTGGTTCGTCAGGCCATCGCCGCTGTCGTCGACCGCGAGGCGATGCTCGGCCCGACCGTTTTTGGACACGGTACGCCGGTCGAGGCACTCTTCCCGCCTGATTTCTGGGCTGCGCTCCAGCAGGACGTGCGCCCGGCGGACGTCGAGCGGGCCAAGGAGCTCATGGCCGAGGCCGGTCACCCTGACGGGTTCAGCACGACCATCACCTCTTGGTCACAGTACTCTTTCCTGTCGAACGCTGCCGTCGTCCTCCAGGAGCAGTTGCGGCAGATTGGCATCGAGGCCGAGCTGAACCTCGTCGAGAACGCCACCATGGTCGATCAGGTTTACCTTTCGGCTACGAGGGATTACGAAATCGCCGTAACTGGTGAGAGCGCCTATGTCGATCCGAACACGCTGATCCTGCCCAACTTCAAGTCGGACGAGGAAGGCAACTTCGTCAGCTACTCCAACCCGGAGGTCGACACGCTGATCGAGCAGGGGATCGCGGCGACCGATCAGGAGGAGCGAGCCAGGATCTACCAGGAGATTCAGACGATCCTGCTCGAGGATCTTCCCTGGATCAACCTCTTCGTTGCCAACCAGTACGAGGCGATGAAGACCAACGTCAAGGGCTATGTCCATATCCCGACCGGCTCCAACATCGCCTTCCGCACGACGTGGCTTGAGGGGTAATGGGTGATGGGTTATAGGGAGTTACGGGTGCTCATCGCACCCGTTTCGAAACTCCTTCCCTAACTCCCATCACCCATCACCTTCGCGATGACCCTGTTCATCCTCCGTCGCCTGGCGTTGCTCGTACCTGTACTGCTCGGCGTCTCGCTGGTCGTCTTTACCCTGGTGCGGCTGATCCCGGGGGACGCCACACTGCTGGCGATCGGGGTCGACCAGCGGATCACCGCCGAGCAGCGCGAGCTGGTGCGCAAGTCGTATGGGCTCGATCAGCCGCAGCCGGTGCAGTACGCCCGCTGGATGCAGCACGTGCTCCAGGGTGACCTGGGCACCTCGCTGCGGACCCGTCGCTCGGTCAATGAGGAACTGCGGCTGCGGCTGCCGGTGACGATCGAGCTGACGCTGCTGGCGGCCCTGTTCGGCACCGCACCGGCGATGGCCGTCGGTGTGGTGGCAGCGGTACGCCGCAACTCGCTCCTCGACTACGTGGCCACGATCGGAACGCTGATCGGTGTCTCTGTCCCGAACTTCCTGCTGGCGACCCTGCTCGTACTCGTCTTCTCGATCTGGTTGCGCTGGCTGCCGCCGATCGGCTACGTCGAGCTGACGAAGGACCCTATCGCCAACCTGCGCACCATGCTCCTCCCGGCGCTCAGCCTCAGTCTGCCGCTGGCTGCCGTCCTCATGCGGAACACGCGCTCCGCGGTGCTCGAAGTTCTGGGCCAGGAGCACGTCCGGGTGGCGCGGGCGAAAGGGCTCACCGAGCGGCGCGTCCTCGGTCGCCACGTCATCCTGAACGCCTCGTTGCCGATCCTCACCGTCGTCGGCATCCAGGTCGCCAGTCTGCTGGGAGGGACAGTCATCATCGAGACCATCTTCGCGCTGCCGGGCATCGGCCGCTACATCTACGAGGCGATCGCCAACCGCGATTACCCGGTGGTGCAGGGCGTGACCATCGTCGTCGCTACGATCTTCGTCATCGTCAGCACGACCGTCGACATCCTTTACGCGGTGCTCGATCCGCGGCTGCGGACGCAATGAGGGACCCGATCGGCGTCTCGTGACCCGGCTGCCTCGGCAAAGCCCCTTGCCGGGATCTCGATGGAGCGGTAGAACAGGACAACCACGACGTCGCCCACATGAGAAGCATCTCGTCGGATCGTGTGGCGGCTGAGAGCAAGGAGGACACCATGCCGACGCAACAAGGGGACCTCGCATTACTCGACGATCCGGTGGCTCAGCGGCTGCTGCAATCAACCATTCCGGCGCGGTTCGCCTACACCTGGACCGATGGCACACCACGTGTCGTCCCCATCGGGTTCCATTGGAACGGCGAGGAGATCGTACTGGGGACATTCCCGGACGCGCCCAAGATGAAGCGCTGCGTGACGGGGCGAAGGTCGCCCTGACGATCGATAGCGACACCATGCCCTACAAGGTGTTGCAGGTGCGCGGCACAGTTCGGACCGATACGGTCGAGGGGATCGCGCCCGAGTACGCGGCCATGACCAGGCGGGTCTTCGGTGAGGAAGCGGGGGAGGCCTGGCTGAATAACCTCAGCCCCATCTGTCCTCAGATGGCGCGTGTCTTCGTCAAGCCGGAGTGGGTCGGCATCCTGGACTTCGAAACCCGCTTCCCGAGCCCATTAGAACGCGCGATGGAGCAGGCTCAGGCGCAGGGATAGATCACGCCTCGCGCCGAGCCGCTCCCCAGTATCTTGGGTATCGCGGCCGGCGCTGCGGCGTTCGCAACATCACATTGAGCCTGCCGGACCAGGGCGTCGGTTGGGACCGTGTCGAGCCTGTCTTCGCCGGGGACGCGGCGGGTGCACGAGGGAAAGCCTGCCGCTGATGGCGGGACCGAGGATTTGGTGACTACCGGAACAGCGCAACGCACCCTCCCCACAGCGCTGACGAGCGGCCAGGCGCGCCGGCCGCACCGGCAGAGCCTCTGGGGAAGCATTCGCCAACAGCGCCTGGCCATGACCGGCGCTGTGCTGGTCATCTTCTTCGCCTTCGTCGCCCTCATCGGCCCCGAGGTCGCGCCCTTCGGCCCGACCGAGCAGTTCACCGCCGACCGGCTGCAGCCACCCAGCGCCACCTACCTCTTCGGCACCGACGAGTTCGGCCGCGACATCTTCAGCCGTCTTCTCTACGGCGCGCGCATCTCGTTCCAGGTCGGCGCCATCGCGGTCGGCATCGCCGGCACGCTCGGTATCCTGCTCGGGCTCATCGCCGGCTACGCGGGCGGCTGGGTCGACAATGTCCTGACCCTGCTCATGGACATCGTCTTCGCCTTCCCTGCCATCCTGCTGGCCATCGCGATCATCTCCCTGCTCGGCAACAACCTCACCAACGCCATGATCGCCATCGCCATCGTCTACATGCCGACCTTCATGCGTATCGTGCGCGGGGCGACCCTTTCCATCCGCCACACCGCCTACGTCGAGTCGGCCGTCTCCCTGGGGGCCTCGACGCCGCGGGTGCTGGCCGCGCACGTCTTCCCGAATATCACCGCTCCCCTCATCGTCCACGTCTCGCTGGTCTTCGCCTTTGCCGTCCTTGCCGAGGCGTCGCTGGCATTCCTCGGGCTGGGCAACAAACCGCCTGCGCCGAGCTGGGGCTCGATGGTCAGCGCCTCCTACGGCTTCCTGCAGCTGGCGCCCTGGGCCGCGATCGTCCCCGGCGTCGCCATCGCCCTCGCCGTCCTCGGCTTCAACCTGCTCGGCGATGGACTACGGGATGCACTCGATCCGCGATCCCGAGGGCTGTAGTGCAAATTTCCGCAGAAATGCCGTAGCGGGGACGCCAGATAGCGCCGCGACACAGGCGGTTCGCGTCAGATCACTACCATTTCACAGGCGCCTGAATAATGACCGGAGAGGAACGGCCGGGGCGCATGAACCGCCCCGGCCGATTAATAGCGACCCCGCAATCTCGTGTCATCATGAGCAATTGAAAGTTGCACGAGCGATCTCGTCGATTCGTCGCATACCTACATGCGATGCGGCGAGACTCCTCGCGAGCTCGGAATGACACGTCGTGCACTCTGCGCTCTAGGTCAAGCAATGCTCACGCGCCGGGTGATCTGCCCGTTACTCTCCCAGTAGGTCGTCTTGCCGGCCAGCAGCGGGTCGTCCGGCGCCGGCTGGACATTGCCATCCGTGTCGGTCGCACGCGAGGTAATGGTGTGCTCGCCGGGGCTCGGGGTTTCCCAATCAAGCGTCCAGAATGTCCAGGCGAACTCCTCGCCCGCGCCCTCGGTCAGCGTCGCCGCTTGCCAGGGCTCCTCGTCGATGCGCACCTCGACCCCAGCGATCGGGTCGCCCCAGGCCGCGCCCATAATCTGGTACTCGTCACCGTGCTTGGTCACCTTTGCCGGCGCTGACTTGAGCCGGTTGAGTCCTACAGAGGTGAATGTCCAGACCGTTTCGCCGTCCCGCTCTTCTTCCCGCATGGTCACGTACTCGCGGGCCATGAAGTTGCCTTGGTACGCTCGATCCACGACCTCGATATGCGTCAGCCACTTCACGTTGGCGATCCCGTACCAGCCGGGGAGAATGAGGCGTACCGGGAAGCCATTCAAGTTTGGCAGGGGTTCGCCGTTCATCTCGTAGACGAGCAAATTGTCGGGGTTCATGGCGTCCTCGAGCGCCATGCTGCGAGCGAACTGCTCGGTGATGGTCATCTCGCCCCAGGTCATCTCGCCGGCATCCGCTCCCCAGAAGATGACCTCGCGACCGTCCTCACGGACCCCTGCTTCCTCCAGGAGGGGCGCCAGGGGTGTACCCGCCCAGGTCGCGTTGCCGACGCCCCCCCAGAAGAACGGCAGCCCCGTGTTGCCGGAGCACTCCAGCGTGAACGTCACCTCCTGGCGCTCGCGGGCTTTCAGCTCATCCAGGGTCTGCGTCAGGGGCTGGTCCACCAGCCCATTGATCTCCAGGCGCCAGTCGGCCTCATCCAGCTCAGGCTCGTTGAAGTGCTTGATGACGAAGAACTCGTCGTTCGGCGTGATCCAGGAATCCAGTTCTTCCCAGGTGAGCTGCCGGACGATCGCTTCCGGCGCAGGGTTCGGTTCCGGCTGGTCCAACCAGGGGATGACCTCCCCCGTGACCGGGGTCTGGAACGCGTAGGTCGGCCCCGCTACCCGCAGCACGCTCAGTCCGGCCAGCGCCGCGCTGCCCTTCGTCACCAGTGTCCGTCGGGAAATCGGCGATAGTGTCATGTCCTGCCCCCTTGCAGTAGCTCTGACGGGCTTCCCGAAATTCGATTAAATTGTCCTGAACGTCACCCAGACTACACCTCTTGATATCGCTGTCAAGTGCCGCGTGCCGTTTAGCCGTGCGGACGGGCAAAATTGTTCCTTGATTTCAATCCCGGGCCGAAGGAGTTGATAGGAGATGTCGATGCGCGTCTCATCGTTTGCGGACATCGAACCGGAATTCATCGAGCGGGCGCACCGCATGGTCTGGTGCGACATGGCCACTGTCGGGCCTGACGGCCGGCCGCGAACGCGCATCGTTCATCCCGTCTGGGAGGGCGACACCGCCTGGATGACTTCAATGCGCGTGGGTCCCAAAGCGGAGGACATCGATCGCAACCCGTACGTCTCCCTTGCCTACATCAGCGATCCTCTGAAACCCGCCTACGCCGAATGTGTTGCCTCCTGGGTGGATGACCGCGACGAGCGGATCGCCATCTGGGAACGAATCGCCGCGATCCCCGAACCGCTGGGCTACAACGCGCTGATCATGTTCGGCGGCTATGACGCTCCCAACTTGACCCTGCTGCGCCTCGAGCCCTGGAAGATCCGCCTGACGGTGGCTGGCGACCTCGTGGCCCGGAGGATCTGGGAGGAGTATCAGGACTCCGCTCAATAAACACAGGCCAGGCGCATCCACCGGTAACCGAAGTCATTGCTCCTCGTCCGCCTGGTCTTCGGCCAGCGGGTGCTGACGGCGTTGAGCTGGGCCCCAGGCGAATCCGACTGCCTACAGAGCTGCGCTCAGCACCTTGTTGACCGCCGCAATCATCTCCGCCACGTTCTGATCGGAGAGATCAGGACTGACATCCAGATTGATCGCTCGTCCCAGGAGCTCGAGCGATCGTGGGCACATATCCGGTGAGTATTCGACGTTCCCTTCGTGCCAACGCCATGGTCCCCCGTTCTCCGACCAGGTCCGTTGTCCGAGAATCGGCGACCAGTGGGCATAGACGTGGTAGTCAACGTCATCGGGCCGATAGACCACAAATGCGTCCACCCCTTCCGCCTCGAGCGCCTCGGCGATGAAGATGGCTCGCTCGGGCGTGGGAACGAAGAACATGAGCGCAAGGCCGGTGTCCCCATCCGGGTCGTTGATGCGCTGGAACTCGACACCCAGCTGACGAGCGACGCCGGCGATGCCGTCCTTGATCTCAGCTTTGCGCCGTCGCATATCTCGCAATATCTCGTCCAGACGGCCGAGCTGGACAAGGGCGACTGCCCCTTGCAGCTCCGACATGCGGAAGTTGATACCGGGCAGGATCTCGTCAGCCGGGATCTTGTTGCGGTGTCCACCGACGACGTCGTTGTACATCAGGACACGGCGCAAGATGCCATCGTCATTGGTCGTCACCATGCCGCCTTCGCCGCAGGTGATGATCTTGTTGAATTGAAGGCTGAAGGCGCCGACGTCGCCGATGCTGCCAAGTCGCTGGCCGTGGTAGCTGCCACCATCGGCCTGGGCTGCATCCTCCAGAACAGGCAGCTCGTGCTCATGCGCGATGGTCATCAGCTCGTCCATCTGGCATGGGACGCCCCGCAAGTGAACCGGGATGATGGCTTTGGTAAAGCGGGAGATCTTGCGCCGCACGTCCGCCGGGTCGAGCGTCAACGACTCGTCCACTTCGGCGATGATGGGCACGGCCCCCATCGCCACGACCGCTGAGGCGGTCGCGATCCAGGTAAAGGCCGGGACGATTACCTCGTCCCCGGGTCCCACCCCCAGGCCGGCCAGCGCGCACATCAAAGCGGCGCTCCCTGAGCTGACCGCCGCGGCGTGCCGGACTCCCATCACCGCGGCGAATGCTTCCTCCAGCTCCGCCACCCGTGACGGACCCGGCGTGGCGCCGTAGTAGCGGAAGAGGCGCTTGCTGCGCAGCACCTCGAGCACGGCTTCCTCTTCCTCGCGGCCGATGCGCAAGCCACCCGGGTACATCCGCGGCAGCGGACTCGTCACCGCCGGAGCCCCGCCGTCGATCGCGAGCTTCGTCGCTTCCGCCACTCCCGCCATGTTGTCCTCCCGCTCTCTAGCAGTCGCCGACCGACCGATTGCCGCACTCACTCCACGCCGTCGCTGCAGGTCTATGAACCAGCTTGCGATGGCGTGGCCTAGCTCGCGCTGGTCCCGGGAACGCCGCCTGGGATCCTACCGCCTCCCCACGCCAGCCGGTGAACGCGAGCCGCGGATGCTTACGCGGTAGCGCCGGTTGCGTGATCCTGTCCGGGACCATACAGATGACAGCGTACCCAGTGCCGCGCAGCGATCGTCTCCACACCAGGCATGGTCTGACGGCAGACGTCCATCACCCGCGGGCAGCGCGGGGCAAAAGGACATCCTGGCGGCGGGTCGATCAGAGACGGCGGCTCAGCGCGAGCCCGGGTCTGCCGGGCGCGCCGCGCGCGTGGGTCGGGAACGGCCGAGAGCAGGAGCTGGGTGTAGGGGTGCGCCGGGGTGCGGACCAGGTCGTCGCCGGCCGCTCCTTCGACCATGCGGCCGGCATACATGACGATCGTCTCGTCGGCGATGTAGCGAGCGCTGGCGATGTCATGGGTGATGTAGAGATAGGCGATGCCGCGCTCTTGCTTGAGCCGTTCCATCAGGTTGAGGATGCCCATCCGGATCGAGACGTCCAGCATCGAGACCGGCTCGTCGGCCAGCATCACCGCCGGGTCGACAGCCAGGGCGCGCGCGAAGGCGACTCGCTGCCGCTGACCTCCCGAGAGCTCGTGTGGAAAC
Source organism: uncultured Chloroflexia bacterium (assembly GCA_963724295.1). Lineage (GTDB taxonomy): Bacteria > Chloroflexota > Chloroflexia > Thermomicrobiales > UBA6265 > JACCXM01. The sequence continues at coordinate 424,896 of CAVRUC010000002.1, forward strand.
TTGTCGACGAAATCCGCCGGTGGAGTCAGGCCGACCGCCGCCAGCAATGAAGCCACCTGCTCCCGCAGTGCTGCCCCGCGTCGTGCCTTGGCGTGGACCTGCAGCGGGCGCTCCAGGTGATAACCGATGGTGTGAACCGGGTTGAGCGAGGCGAAAGGGTCCTGGAAGATCATCTGCACGTCGGCCCGGTAGGTCAGTGACGCGGACCGCGGCTCGCTCTTCAGCACGTCTCGCCCGTTGAGAACGATCTCGCCCGCGGTTGGCTCGATCAGCCGGGCCACGAGCCGTGCCGTCGTGCTCTTGCCGCTTCCTGACTCGCCGACCAGGGCGGTGACTCTTCCCCGATCGAGTGTGAACGAGGCATCCTCCAGGGCATGGACCTGCGATCGGGAGAACCAGCCCCCGACCGGGAAGCGCTTGCTGAGCCCGCGTACCTCGAGGAGTGGCGCGGGCCCATGCCCGTTGGACGTGACCGGTTGTCGTTCCACGTGATGCATCACTCGCGCACCTGATCGCTACCCATCGGGTCATAGAGATGGCAGGCCACGAAGTGGCCGGGGCTCGTCTCGCGCAACGCCGGCACGACCCGGGTGTGCATCGGCCGCACCTGCGGGCAGCGGGGGTGGAAGCGGCACCCCGACGGTGGGTGCAGCATGTCCGGCGGCGAGCCCGGGATGCCGGTCAGGCGTTGCTTCTCTCCGGTCAGCGCCGGGAATGAGCTCATCAGACCCCGCGTGTACGGGTGCTGCGGCGCCTCGAACAACTCCTGCGCCGCCGCTTGCTCCACGATCTGGCCGGCATACATGATGGCGATGCGGTCGGAGAACTCGATCAGCAGTGAGAGATCGTGGGTGATGAACAGGATCGAGAAGCCAAACTGCTCCTTCAGCTGCTCGATCTGCTCCAGGATCTCCTGCTGCACCACCACATCGAGCGCCGTCGTCGGCTCGTCCATGATCATCAGTGGCGGATTCAGAGCCAGCGCGATCGCGATCACGGCCCGCTGTCGCATGCCGCCCGAGAGCTGGTGCGGATAGGCGTCGAGGCGTCGCACTTCGATGCCGACCACGTCGAGCAGCGCCGCCGCCCGCTCTCGCGCCTCGCGTTTGCTCGCCGCCTCGTGCGCGACGATCGTGTCGACGATCTGATCGCCAATCGTCATCACCGGGTTGAGCGCGTTCATCGCGCTCTGGAAGACCATCGAGACCTCGCGCCAGCGGAAACGCCCCAGTTCGGCATCGCTCATCGCCAGCACGTCCTGGCCGCGAAAGCTGACCTGGCCGCCGGTGATGACCGCCGGCGGATGGAGAATGCGGGTGATCGCGTGGGCGACGGTCGACTTGCCGCTGCCCGACTCCCCGGCCAGACCGAAGACCTCGCCCGGTTTGATCGACAGCGAGACGCCGTCGACGGCGCGGACGGGTCCGCGCGCGGTCAGGTACTCGACCTGGAGATCACGAATCTCGAGCAGAGGCGCCTGCCCGGGCTGGGCTGCCGACCTCGGGGCACGTCGCGCGACCGCTCTAGCCGGCATGGTTCACCACCGGCGTCGCGCGGCTGCTGGCGCGGCCGAAGGGAACACGCTTCAGTATGCCGGTCGTCTCCCGTTTGGCGCGCAGCCGCGGGTTGGTGAGCTCGTCGATGGCGTAGTTGACGAGCGCGAAGGCGAAGGCGACCAGCGCGATGCAGGCGCCGGCCGGGACGAACGTCCACCAGGCTCCGGTGAGCAGACCGGCATTGTTCCCGGCCCAGTAGAGATTGGTGCCCCAGCTCACGGCGCTCGGGTTGCCCAGACCAAGAAACTCGAGCGCCGCCAGTGCGCCGATGGCGAAGATGGTCGAGCCCAGAAAGCTGGCGACGACGATCGAGAGCATGTTCGGCAAGATCTCGGAGAGGATGATGCGCGGACCACTCTCGCCGGCGACCTTGGCCGCCGCGACGAAGTCTTTCTCGCGCAGCGACAGCGTCTGCGAGCGCATCACTCGCGCCGGCCAGGCCCAGCCCGTCACCGTCAGCACCAGCACGAAGTAGAGAAAATTGCCGCTGCCGAGGAAAGCCGCCAGCACCACGAGCAAGGGCAGGCTGGGGATGATGAGGAAGACGTTGGTGATCAGCGAGAGCACGTCGTCGGTCATGCCGCCGGAATACCCCGCGCTGAGACCGACGACGATGCCAACGACGGTCGTCAGGATGCCTACGAGAATCCCGACGGAGAGCGTAGCGCGGCCTCCCCAGACGGTCTGGCTGAAGACATCCTGCCCCTGACCGGTGGTGCCGAAGATATGCTCCGCCGACGGTGGCTGGTGCGGACGAGCCACAAAGTCACCTGGATCACCTGGCGCCAAGACCGGGGCCAGCAATGCGACGACGGCAAAGAGAAGCAGGATCAGCACGCCGGCGGACGCCTTGCGATTGCGCAGCACCGCTCGTACCCATGCCGGCGCCGTCAGACCTCGCCGCTGCTGGCCGGGGATCGGTAGCACCTGCCCGGTATCGGTCACCTCGATCGGGGGGATCACGACCTGTTCCGAGAATTCGACTGGAGACTGCGCCGGAGCCTGACTCTGGACCTGCACGTGCATCGTTGCCGCCTCCGAAGACTTGCCCGTGTGACCCTTTACGACCCGCGGACGCGCGGGTCGAGCCGGACGTACAAGATGTCGACAAGTAGGTTTGCCAGGAGCACGGCAAAGGTGATCATCAGGAAGATGCCCTGCATCAGCGGGTAGTCGAGGTTGCGCACCGCCGTCAGGAGCTGGTTGCCAAGACCGGGGTAGGCGAACACGGCCTCCGTGACCAGGGCGCCGCTGATCACGAAGCCGAGCGCCATGCCGAAAGCGGTGACGTTCGGGAGGAGGGCGTTGCGCGCCGCGTACGAGAACATCACCCGGTTCTGGGAGAGCCCTTTCGCCTCAGCCATGGTGATGTAGTCCTCGGCCAGGACGGAAATCATGGTGTTCCGCATCCCCAGCATCCAGCCACCGATCGAGACGAGGAGAATCGTGGCCGCCGGAAGGACGAGGTGGAGGCTGACGCTGCCGATGAACTCCCAGCTCAACGCCGGCGTCAGACTATCTCCGTAGGCATGGCGCATCGGGAAGAGGTTCCAGCGGAAGCTGAGAAAGAAGAGTGCCAGCGAAGCGAGCCAGAAATAGGGAAACGAGCCGATGAACAGCAGGAGTGGGGGCAGGACGGAGTCCGTAAACCCGCCGCGACGCCAGGCGCCGAAGACGCCGAGCAGGCTGCCGATCGCGAAGCCGAGGATGGTCGCGACCAGTCCCAGCAGCAGGGTCCACTGCAGACTCGTGAGGATGACCTGGATGACGGGAGAGGGGAACGAGCTGATCGAGATGCCGAAGTCGCCGCGCAAGGCGTGGCCGAGGTAGGTCACGTACTGCTCGGGCAGCGGCGCGTCGGAGAGACCAAACGCCTTGCGCATGGCGTCGATCTGCTCCGGTCTGACCTGACCCCGGAAGCGAGCGAACATCGTCGCGGCGGGATCGCCCGGCATGAGACGCGGCAAGAAGAAGTTGAGCGTCAGTGACGCCCAGGCTGCCAGCAGATAAAACCCGATACGGCGAGCGAGGAAACTCATGGGCGGCTCCTACAAATCGCTGGGGGAGCGCCGAACACTCATACAGTGTATCGAAACCGAGCGAACAACGGGCGGTCCTTGCGCATTGCCCAACGGCGTAGCCCCTCTCCCAGCACACTGGGAGAGGGGTTAGGGTGAGGGCTACTCCTCCGGTCGCGGTTTAATCGTTACGAACTGGATCAACCGTTCCGGGACCTCGTAACCCGCCAGGAGCGCGTACGGATTCTCCTCACTCGGGAAGTCGATGAAGCGCATGGTGTTGAACTCACCCCAGTTCGGCCCTGGGAAGAGCGGGATCGCCGGTGCATTCTCGGCATAGATCATCTGTAACTGGTTGGCGATCTCCTGCTGTTCGGCCGCATCTGAGGTGCCGGCGAACTGCTCGAGCAGCGCGTCGGCGTCCTCGTTCCCGTAGCGGCCGTAGTTTTCGGTGGTCACCTCGCCGATCGGCACTACGGTGGCAGTCGACATGATGCCGCGGAAGAAGTTGATCGGCGTTGGCCCACCGGTTGATCCATAGATGCTGAGGTCGAAGTCACCTTTCTGCAAGCGGTCGTAGAAGGCGGCGAAGTCATAGGTCTGGACCTGGGCCGTGATGCCAAGCTCCTCCAGGTTCTGGGCGATGATCTGGACCGTGGAGACCCAGTCGGACCAGCCGGAGACGACATTGATGTCGTAGGTCATCGGCGTGCCGTCGGGCAAGACCCGGGTATCGCCCTGCCGGGTCAGACCGGCGGCATCGAGCAGCTCATTGGCCTTGGCGACGTCCCTCGTCACCCACTCGGCGCCTGCCGCAACCGCCTCCTCGCTGCGCCAGGTGTCGTACGCATCACTGAGACCGGTAGCATCGGAAGGATGGGTGTAGTCGTACATGGCGACCGTGACGATCTGATCGCGGTCGATCGCCATGCTGAGCGCCTTGCGCACATTCGGGTCATCCCAGGGCGCCTTTGTCGTGTTGGTGTAGATGTGGATGGTGTCGCCCACGGCCGGGAACCAGTAGTGGAAGTGTTCCGGGTTCTTGGCGACGTAGACGTTTTCGATGTCGGGCACGAAGTTGGAGGCCATGTCGAGTTCGCCGCTGACCAGGGCCAGGTTTGCCGAGTCGTTGTTCGGGTAGAGCGGAGCCCGGAAGCCGTCGATGTACGGCTTGTCCTCTTGCCAGTAATTCGGATTCTTCAGGATCTCGTAGTACTGCGGCTGGAATGCTCCGACCTCGGTGAATGGGCCGGTGCCGACCGGGGTCTCGTTGGTGAAGGTGACCGGGTCGTCGACGTCCTTCCAGATATGCTCCGGCACGATCATCTGCTCGCCGATGTCGTAGAGCCCGGGGGTGTAGACCTGGGTGAACGTCACGGCGACGCTCTTCTCGTCCGGCGCCTCCACGCTTGCGATGAACGGCAGCACTCCGCGGATGCCTTGGGTGCCAGGCAGCCCCTCGTTTTCCATGAGGAGGTCGAAGGTGAACTTGACGTCCTTGCTCGTGAACGGTGTGCCGTCGGACCACATGACGCCGTCGCGTAGCGTGAAGTTGATGGTCGTGTTGTCGTCGCTGAACTCCCAGGCGGTCGCCAGCCAGGGCACGGTCTCGCCGGTCGCCGTGTTGTAGATCAGCATCGGTTCGTAGATGCCGGCCTGGGTTGGCCAGACCGACGAGTCGTCGGCGAGGAGCGGATTGAAATTACGGATCCAGTTTGGCAGCTGACGATGGGAGACGGTGACCAGCTTCAGGTCGCTCTCCTGTGCTGCCGCCTCCAGAGGCTCGATACGGCTCAGTGGTGCCGGCAGCACTCGCCGACAGCCCCAGGGCGGAGGCGGTCTGCAGAAGCCGTCGCCTGTCGAGACGGTTGTCCCGGAATATGCGAGCAAGGTCTTCGAACCGTTCAATGGTCATCTTCGCGTCCCTTCTCTGGAACCGTGCGTCTTGCCGGCTCCGTAGCCGGCGACACTGGGAGACCAGGCGTGGTCACCCGCCACTCCGCGTTCTCGATCTCTGCCAGGTCCGTCTCGCTAACCGCGCTCAGGCGATCGACAGGACTGTCTCGGTCCGCACACCTCCTCCCTGGTCGTCGGCCGCCACAGCGCACCCGCATGACCGCCGTGTCGTCAGCTCGGTCGGCAAAAATCGTTGCATTGGCGCGCGATCGGGGTCATCGATCAACGACAGCAGCATGCGCACGGCCTCGCGACCGAGATCGGCGACGGGTTGGGTGACGGTCGAGAGCGGCGGTTGCATATCTATGCCCTCATCCAGTCCGTCGAAGCCCATCACCGCGATATCGCTGGGTACCCGCAGGCCCGCTTCCTGGACCGCCGCCATCGCGCCGAACGCCAGCGCGTCGCTGGCGGCGAAGACGGCCTCGGGAACATCCGTCCCGTTCTCGAGCAATCTCTGCATCGCGCGGTGCCCGCCGCGCTGGGTGAAATCGGCGAAGACGACCCGAGACGGCTCGGGCGGCACTGCCGCCTCCTGCAGCGCGGTCACATACCCGGCATGACGGTCAATCGAGGCGATCAGGTGCGGCGGACCGCAGATCATGGCGATCCTGCGGTAGCCATGCCCGAGGAGATGGGCGACAGCGTCTTGCGATGCACCCCGGCTATCGACGTCGACGAAGCTCACCCTGGCCCCAGGGTGGCGCCCGACGAGGACGAAGGGGATGCCATCAGCGTGCAGCCGCGGCACGAGCGGATCGTCGACGGTCTGGCAGGCGAGGATCACGCCGTCGACATGACGGCCGCGGATGACCCGCCCATAGAGTTGATCGACAGCATGGCCATCGGCCGAGGTGTCCATCAGCATCGTCAGCGTGTGGTCGGCCGCATTGCAGGCGTCGGCGGTGCCCTGAATCAGGATGGGATAGAAGGGATCGGTGAAGAGCCCACCGACGGACTTGGTGACGAGCAGACCGAGGACGCGCATGCGGCGGGAGGCCAGGCTGCGGGCTGCCGCATGGGGATGGTAGTCCTGGTCGCGAATGACTTCCTGCACGCGATCGCGAGCGGCGTCGCTGACGCGGCGATCGCCATTGACCACGCGAGAGACGGTGGAGCGAGATACACCGGCGATGCGGGCGATCTCCTCGAGGGTCACGGCGTTCTCCGCATGGAGTCCGAGCGCGTGCGAGACGGGTAGAGCCTGCAACAGATTGTGGGAGCGCTCCCAAGAATGCCTACGAGCCTACCATCATTTCACTTGCTGTCAATACGTACCAAGGCGTGCTGGCCTGTGCTGGACACGTAGCTGAGAGCCCAATCGGGCGCGCCGGCTGAGCGAAGTTGCGGTTTCTGGATTGAGGCCCGCGGCGTCAGCGGTCTCGCGTTAGGGCGTGACGGTGGCTCCCATGTGCTGATTGGCGCCACCGGTGTCCGGAAACTCCTGTCCGGCGATGGCGTTCGGACCGACGAACGGGACCGATTCATGGCTGCGGCCGGACAAGCGCCAGACGGTGATGTCGATGTGGGCCATCGACATGTACCCGTCGCCTCCGGGACCGGAGATGGTCCCGATGCGCTGACCCTGGGCAACCGTGCTGCCAGAGGAAAGATCACGGTCGAGCGTCACGTGGAAGACGGCGACTCCGTAACCGTTGCCGGCGTCGACGAGCATCCCGCCGCTGCCACGATCGACCCATTGCACCGTTCCCGAAACCGGGGCGAAGACCGGTTCTCCGGCGGTGTCGCCGTCGACCCTGGCCCAGTCGAGCGAGTACTTGTACTGAGCAAAGTCGCTCCGGTTCGTATGGGTGCCGTTGTTGTAGCCCTGCACCACCTTCCACTCACCGCCCGCGAACGGCCAGGCAATCCCGGTGCTCTCACCTCTGGCCGCTGGCGGCGCCGGCTCGGAAGACGTTGATGGCGGCACGGCCGTTGGCACCGGAGTTGGCACCTCACCGGATGGGGCATTTGCCGGTTGCGCCGCGACCGCGGCGCCGTCGCCGAGCAGCTCGGCCGCCACCCAACCAGAGACGCCGTTGCCGCTCACCGGGACGAACCCATTGCTCGGGGCGCCGTCCACCGAGACGGACGTGCCGGGAGCGAGTACCGCCAGGACATCGGCGTCGGTGCTCGGCCCCGAACGCAGGTTGGCCTCGGTCGTAGTCGCGGCGCCCAACGGAACCGCGGCCGCCGCGGCGGGATCGGGAGCCGGGACCGGCGCAGACTCTGACGTCATCGAAGACGCCACCGGCTCTGCTATCGGCTCAGACACGGACTCCTGGCCTGGCTCGGGTGCGACAGCTGGCGCCGTCTGGACAGGCGCGGCCGGGACGTACCCCGCGGGAACGTAGCCACTCTGCCCACCCGCGACCACCGGCAGCCACGATGTGCCGTCGGCCGCTGTCACCGGCTCGCCCGCGACGTCGAGCGGGTTCCCGTCACCCAGCGTGGCCAGAACGGCGGCATCGTAGCCAGGCTGCTCGCGCAGCAGAACCGGCTCGCCTGCTGAGGTAATGGTCGCTGAACCACCGGCCGGTATCTCTTGCGCTCGCGCCCCCTGCATGACGAGGACGAGGCAGAGCGCGATCGCCAGCATGCCGGCGCATCCGCGCCGGGCGACGGCGCGACAGTTGATGAGGCGCATCGGTCCTTCCCTCCGGTCAAGCGTACGGCTGTTGCCCGCGTCCGGTTCTCGATTCGGCGGCGGACCCATCCCTGATCCCGCCGTCCGGCTCGCCGATCTGTCATCTCGAACAGACCGGAAACGCTGGCTTCGCCTGTTGACTCGCCTCTGCAACGCCTTGGTTGTGGCTCGTGTTTCGCGCATCAACACTGCGTTGTGGGGAAAGAGTCCTCCCTCCTCGAGGCGACTGACACCGAGTTCGACCTCAACGTAGCTCTCAGTCGCTGGCCGGAATCTATAGGAGGTATTGACAATTCATGAATGATATTTAAACTACCATCAATTCGATTCATCATATATGACATGTCTCGTCCGCGAACCGAGCGCAGATGTCGCTCAATCGAGCGAGCGATGAGGCTCTGATGCATCACCTCAGTCCAACCGGCGAGCCGGCGGCTCCACATGATGCGGCCGAGGCGCGATCTTACGGCAGTTACGGCCGGAACCGGAATGTGACCTCTGAAATCCTGGCCAGAGATCTGTCTCGACGCGCGATGTTGCGACGAATCGGCGGCGGTATCACGGTCTCGGCGGTAATGACTGCCGCGGTTCGCTCGGCCGCGGCTGCACCAATGCCGGCAATCGGGCTCCCGGGTCAGGTAGGGGAGAGTCCCATGTCTCAAATAGGAACCGAGGTGTTCGCCGGGACCTGGACGTACCGCAGTTTCATCAACAACCCGACGGCAAACGTGGCCTTCAACAACCTCCGGTTCGGAGAAGCCGAGCTCGTGATCGATGCGTTCCCTGAGGGCAGCTTCAGTGGCCGGCTGGGCTTCGGCGGGACGACCGGTCTAAAGCTGACAGGTTCCTCCAGCTTCGGCAATCCCTTCGCCGTGCGATTCCAGGGCGTCGGCGACAGTCCCGATAACGCGGAGTGGGTCTACGACTACGTCGGCTTCCTGGTTCCGGTCTGGCCTAACGGGGTCGACCAGCGCCCGGCGATTGTTGGTTCGATCGTGCGCACTGCGCCGCATGATGGGAACCCGGCGGGAGTCGTCGCCTCCTGGATCGCGGTCAAGCGGGACTGAGCTCACTTTGCTCATAGCCCGAGGAAAAGCAGCAGCGGTTGAGTTAGGCAGGAAGAGTAGAAAGGAGTCCAGGATGGACAAGTCTCGAACGGACCAGCAACGGGGAATCCGCGGTGAAGGCATGTCGCGGCGCGGGGTCCTCCGGCGCGTTGGCGGAGGCGTCACCGGCGTCGCGGCGGCGACCCTCATCAGCAGCATCGACGCACGCACCACGCGAGCTGCCGGCGCTGGCCCGGCCGCGCGAGGAATTGAAGGCAAGTCCCAGGTTACCCCGGCGACTGAGGACGCAGCCACTCCGGCTGCTGATCTAACCTACGGCGGCCGCTCGATCAGCTACGTCGACGAGGGCGGCGCCGTGATGATCGAGATCGACGGCGTGCTGGTGGACATGGCCGCCTTCGTTGAGCCGGCATACGTCGTTAGTCCCCCGTTGTCCGCTTTTGCCACCCCGGTGGCAGGTGACGCGACCCCCGTGGGGACAGTCTTTGTCGGCGGGCAGTACTTCAGCATGTATTTCCCGTTCCAGGGATACGACACCATCGATGAGCTGGCGAGGGAGCTCGTCGATACCGAGGGCCAGTTGTGGACGCTCGATCAATAGGCAAGGTCCTGTCACCGCGGCGTCGGGTAGGCGAAACGCTGGGAGTCACCTATGGACATCCGCAAGAACATCTATAGCCTCAGCGCAAAGGAACTGAACGCGTTCAGAGACGCGCTCAACAAGCTCAAGACAGATGGAACCTACGACCCGTTCATCGTTCAACATCATGTGGCGATGATGCGTCTTGTGCTTATGACCGGGGAGACGCAGACAACCACGGCTCGCGGCAGCGCCCACAGTGGACCAGCGTTCGGACCCTGGCACAGGTGGTATCTGCGCGACCTTGAACTTGCCCTGCAGTCCGTCTCGCCGGGTGTGACCCTACCGTACTGGGATTGGGCGGCTGATGCTGCTTCGGGTTCTCCGCAAAGCGCTGATCTATGGACCGATGACTTTGTTGGAGGCGACGGCGACCCGGCAAACAACAATGTTGTCCCGGACGGCCCGTTCACGAGTTGGATCGCAGTGATCAGGAATACTGCCGGTGCACTGGTGCCTCGCGGCTTTCCGGGTCTGGTGCGGGAGCTAGGGATACGAGTCTCGTCTCTCCCGGTGGCAGCGCAAGTAACGGACACTCTCACTGAAGGGAAGTACGATGAGACTCCTTGGGACCGACTGAGCAATCCAAGTTTTCGCAATCGGCTGGAAGGCTGGCTGCGACGTCCAGCGGAAACTGGACCGCAGATGCATAATCGGGTCCACGTCTGGGTTGGTGGTGATATGTATCCCTCGACGTCGCCGAACGACCCCGTCTTCTGGCTGCACCATGCCAACGTTGATCGCCTGTGGGCGAAGTGGCAGGCCGACAATCCTACTCAGGGTTATCTCCCCGCCTCGAGCGGCCCCACGGGGCACAATTTGAATGAACCTATGATCGATCTCAGCGCCCCGGGGATCACTCCGGCCAGTGTGCTCGACTACAAGGCGATGGGATACGATTACGACACCTTGTGACCGACGCGGGCGCCCAACGCTGGCGCGGATAATGAAGGAGCTGGATCCGTGCCAGCGTGCTCGAGTCGGGCGGCATGACGCGTCATTCGCCTGCGGCGCTCCTCGGCGCACTGCTCGTCGTGGTCGTGCTGCATCCGATCACGGCGAGAGCTGAGGCCGAGACGCCGACGTTGTCACGCGACATCCCCGATCCCTCTCAATGCAGGGTCCAGCCGCGTCCACTGGCGTTTTTCGCGGGATTGGCTGGCACGCCAGGGCCAGAAGGAGCCGGGCCCATAGAGGGACCAAGAACCACGACTGCGCTCACCCCTCCCACGGAGGGTCGGGTCAGTGAGGCAACATTGGCGGCGATCACGGCGACCATCCGCGAGCTAGTTGCCTGTCGCAACGCGAATGATCTTCTCCGTACCGATGCGCTCTACACCGACGACTTCTTCTATGCCCAGATCGCGGTCTCCGGGCCGCCGAACCTCGAGTTTCTGATTGAACGCGCGACGCCGGTCCCAATAGACGAGCAAATGTGGGCAGCGATCCAAGCTATACGCGGCGTGCGGTTTCTTCCCGACGGACGAGTGAGTGCCATCGTCGACCTGCATCAGCCCTCCGAGGATGTGACATTTGCTCTCGTCTTTGCCCCGGTAGGCGATCGTTGGTTGGTCGACGGAGAAACTGTCCTCTCCCGGAGCGGGTTTGGCGACTGATCGTGCTCGCGCCATGCCGCGAGCTTTGGAGTACAGAGGCGGCCCGGTGCTCTGGGCGCTGAACGGGTTGGCGCGGGACATTTCACCGTATCGCCCCTACCCCTCGGCCACCCGCGGCCGGTATTGCAGCGCCTCGGCGACGTGCGCGGTGGTGATGCACTCCTCGGCGGCCAGATCGGCGATGGTGCGCGCCAGTTTCAACACCCGGTGATAGGCGCGGGCCGAGAGGCCCATCTGGCGCACGGCCGAACCGAGGAGCGTCTCGGCCGTGTCGTCGAGCGCGGCGTGCTGGCCTAACTCTTTGGGACCCATGTCGGCATTGGTCAGCAGCGCGGTCCCGGCAAACCGCGTCGACTGGATCTCGCGCGCGCGTTGCACGCGCTGCTGGATGGCCGCCGAGAGCTCCCCCGGACGGCGATCCGACAGCTGCTCGTGGGGGATGCGCGGCACGTCCAGATGGATGTCGATGCGATCCAGCAACGGCCCACTGATCCGCTTCTGATACCGGCCGATGGCTCCCGGGGCGCAGGAGCAGGCGCGCCGAGGGTCGCCATAGTAGCCACAGGGACACCCGTGCAGATAGCAATCACGGTGCTGTTCTTGCTCGCTCCCACAGCATTGGACGAGACGCCGTTGGACGATTTTCAGGACCACATGCGGTGGCAGATCAAACCGGAGGACAAACGGTTGCGAAACGGGATGTCCACGGCATCGTACTGCCATCCCGATCATGGGCAGGGAGACTAGCGTCCCTCGTCCTCGTCGGGTACCGACCGCCTCACTTCCTCTACCACCGGAGCGAGGGCCTCGATCGTGGCGAGGGTCGGCGGGATCGGGTAGATCTGCAGGTGTCCCACGCCCTGCTCCCCGAATGCCCGGATGCCAGCCGCGATCTCTTCCGGGCTCCCGGTCAGGGGGCGAGCGGTCGCAGGTCCTCCTGCAGGTACCAGTGCTTCGGGAACTCCCGCTGGCCGCTCGGGTCCACCGCGATCGACACCGTCCGCTCTACCGTCGCCGGGTCGCGTCCGACCTCAGGCACAGGCGGCATCGACCAGCTCACCAGCGGCGGGTAGGCATCCGGCAGGCTATTGGTTCCAGAGCCACCCGTTCCAGATCGGCACGTATGGCAGCGTCAGGCGGAGCATCCGGGGTCCCTTCGAGCCAATCATGAGCGGTGGGCCATGCCGCCGCGGTCCACGGGGGCGCAGTTCGCATTCCCGGGCCGCGTAGTACTGCCCCTCGAAATCGATGGCGCCGTCGCGCAGCAGGCCGCGAGATGATCGTGAAGGCTTCGGCGAAGCGATCGACGCGGTGGTCGAAGGGGAAGCCGAACATCCGGTACTCGACCTCGTTCCAGCCCGCGCCGAGTCCCAGGATCAGCCGGCCACCGCTGATCTCGTCGACGGTCTCGGCCATCTTGGCCAGGAGCGCCGGGTTGCGGAAGGAGGTGGGACTGACCAGGGAGCCGAGCTCGACCCGGCTGGTGGCGGCGGCGAGGGCGGCCAGGACCGACCAGCACTCCCAGGCCCCTTGCGGTGGACGCCCGGAGGCCTCATTGCGGTAGATCAGGTGGTCGACGAACCAGAGCGAGTCGAAGCCGGTCTCTTCGGTCAGCCGCGCCATCGCGACATAGTCGCTCCAGCGGGGCGTGCGGCCCTCCAGGTCGCCCTCGCCCTCCGGCAGGATGATTCCCAGCTTCGGGTCCGTGGCATCGGCATGTCCTCCTCGTCCGTTCCGTGCGTGGCGACCCTTCAGCGCCGATTGCTGGTGATTGTGGTGACGCTTTCAATAGAAATCAATAGTGGTTATGCGTCAACGAGTCGCTTGGTGAGGAAGCGCGATTCCATGCCAGATGGGTCTCCGTCAGGCAGGTGTCGGTTCACGGGCCTGCACCGGAAAGCGCGAGTCTAGCTGTGTCCACCGTGGTGGCACAGGAACGCGCGGCTCCTGACCCTGCAGGACACGGTCATTCGCCTCGTCGGCATCCAGCATGACGGCCTTGCTACCATCATGGTGAAGCACGTGCCGTCGCCCTAGGAGATCGTGTTCTGCCTTCCGCAACCTCAACGCGCTCCGCGCTCAACCACCGAAACACCGCCGCGCCGCGAACTGCGCCAGCGATCCGCGCAGCAGCAGGCGACCGCGGCGTCCATGGGTACTAGAAGTCGGCCAGCGTCTCGTACTCTTCGAAGACGGGTGGACCGGCGGAGATGTCGGCCACCTGCTCCCGGAACTGCTCCATCAGCGGCTCCATGGTCGCTTGGTCGGGGCGCTGCTCCCACACGCTGATGGAGACCGTCTGGTTGGTCTCGGGGCCGGCCGCGAAGTGCGCGTGACGGAAGCCCGGCACCTGGGGCATCTGGGTTCCCCAGAAGGCCTGCCACCGTTGCGCTAACTCCTCGACCTGCCCGGGCGGCGCCTGCCCCCGAACGATGCGGACGTACATGGTGCCCTCCTGTGATGCGGCCAGCGATGGCGAGTTCCGGTGCCGCCGCATCATCGCCCGCATGAACCGGAACCGCAAGCGGCCGGTGTGCCGGCGCAGATGACCGAGGACGCCGTCTCTAATACCGCTCGACTGCGCTGGCTGCCCCGAGCGCGGCGATCAGCGACGCAAGGCACTCGGATAGCTCGCGTTCGTTCCAGGCCCGAATAATGCGTCGGAAGTCTCAAGCGTACGAACCGTGGGAACCGTGGTTCCCACCACCCACTCGGTGAGAGGGGGTCACGATGGCGAGTCGCAAGACCGAACCGGAGCCGTTTCCAGTCCGCGGCACGCCGACCGGCTACCGGGATCGCTGGGAGGCGGATGACGAGGCCATCATTGAGGCATTGACCGCAGAACACGAGCGGCTGATCGTCGCGGCCCGGGAGGCCGCCGCGCCGCACCGTCGCGGCAAGGGTCGTGCTCCGGACACGCCGCGCCCGCCGGCCGCACCCACGGATCGGATCGTGTCCGAGCCGTAGAAACGCCCCAACGCGCAGTCGCCACCGTCGAATCTGAACCACCCCACCAGCCAAAACGCTGAGGAGGATGGCGAGGCGCATGGGCATTCCGGAATGACCATCTCAGGCGCTCACCCAGGTGTGGCCTTTCTTGCGGGACAGGGTGTGGACCGAAAAGGCCACACTCTGCGGGATACTTCACGTTATCCGCTTCGGAGACCCTCGGGACACTGCGCCGGTCGGGGGTACGCGGAGAAGGAGACGACGATGAACCCGTCCACGGAGCTGCGCGACCTGACGATCCAGATTGCCCAGGCCGTCAGCGACGGCGATGTGGCCGTCCTGGAGCGCCACACGTCCCGCCATCCGGGAACGGCCTTCCTCGGCACCGATCCCGACGAGTGGTGGACCGACCTGGCCGGGTTGCGCCACGCGCTCGTGGGCCAACACGAGGCCGGGGTGACGCTCATCCCGGGTGATCCCGTGGCCTATCAGCAGGGCGAGGTGGGCTGGGCGGTCGATCACCGGATGCGCTTCCGGGTCGGGGAGCAGGAGGGCCCGTTCCGGATGACGGTCGTCTATCGCCGGGAGGACGGCGTCTGGAAGATGGTCCACTTCCACAGCTCGATCGGCGTCCCGAACGCCGACGCGATCGGCGTCGAGTTGCCGACCTAACCCCTCATTACTGGACCACTGCAAACAGCCGTTTCCCGGACAACCCAAACGTGTCCGCATGTGAGCCGGTGGGTCAGTGCCCCGCGCCGGAGATCCGCGGCAAGACCTCAAGGGCGACCAGCACGAAGGTGAGCAGGAAGATCGCCCCGGTCAGCCACTCCAGGCGTTGATTCTGCTTGGCGATCTCCCGCCGCTGGATTTCATCGCGATAGTGGTCAAGGGTGAGCTCGTGGGAGCCCACGGAGAGCAGCAGATCGAAGCGCCGCGCCAGTTCGTCGTCACGGAGGTTGATGAGCTCCCGGTAGGTCGTTTCCTGCGTGATGCGCCGAACATCCGCAACGACCGAGGTCCCTTCGCGCTCTGCCATTACCCACCCCCAGTCACGCGCCGCAACCATCGCCACCAGACACACATCAACGGCTCAGGCATTCACCCTCGCGATGAGCTTGACCAGTCCCGTGCGCACCTCGAGCCGAAGCCCAGGGCCACATAGTCCAAATGAGCACCGGCTGTGGCACAGGAGTCAGCGGTACGGGTTATGCATGCCAGGCATCATGGACGCTCCGCCTGAGGCTCGCCAGCACGAAGACATCATGGCCCAAACGGCGTACCAGCTCAACGCGTCGATGGAGCGTGTGCGTCAGGCGCGTCAGTTGCTCCACGAAGCGAGCGACCGCCTCACCCTGACACGTCAAGAGGTGGAGCAAGACCCGCGCATCGAGCGCGTGCGTCAAGCGCGTGAACTCCTCCATGGAGCGAACCAGCAACTCGCCCAGACACGTCAGCAGGTGGAGGAAGACCAGTACCAAAACGCAGCCGGTCCGGCCCCGGACGATGACGCTGTGAAGGCCCGGGACACTCCGTGAAGGCACCGGCCCTGAGCCGCAGCCCAGGGCCGCTGTAAATGTGACGCTATGCGACGGTTCAACCGTCAGTGAGGGGTCTCCACCCCGAACGCCGCGTAATACTCGTCCCGGGTGATGAGGCCAGCGTCAACGGCCTGCTGCGCACTCATGTCGGCGGCACCTCGGGCACGCAAGAGCGCTCGCAGGTCGCGGATGCCGTCCACGACTTGGCCACACTGTTTCCGGCTCAACTGAGCCACGAATTCAAGTACGTGGTACAGGTGCAACGGCACCAGCTCTCGGTCAGGGTGTGAAGTCGGCATTGTCGTGTCTCCTGTCTGATGGTGCGGGGGCGCCCGGTCTCCCCGGGATCACGCCCATGCCCGGGACGCCGACGACCTAACATCGACTTGGGACCGTTGGGCGCTATCGCGTGGGCCAGCAGGCCCCTACGAGGCGAAGCCTCGTTGGTCTCCTTGGCCCGCACCAGGGAGACTGGCGGCGAGCGCCGGGGGGCCAGAGCCCCGGCGTTTCGCTTGTGCACAGGCAGCAGCCCCGAGCGCAAGCCCAGGAGCGACGCCGAAGGGACCGTGTTACACGGGTTAGGCCATCAACACCCCGTCACGCTCGATCGGCACCCGGCCGGTCCCGTTGCAGCGGTCGCACTGCACCTCTGAGCCATCGTCGCACTCAATGAACCCGTCGCCGCCGCACACCGGGCAGTCCATGGTCTCAATCGCATCATCAGTCATCGTGGTCTCTCCGGAGAATGGAACGAGGCGCCACGAGTGTAGCGCCCCGATCGATTGCGCCGACTATCGTGCCCGAGAGGTGTTCCCCGGTGATCTCGCGAACCAGCCACGATGCCCCGGCCGCGACATCGGCAAGCGCTTTCCCACCCATCACGAGCTCCGTGTCTCTCAAGTCGTGCGTCGTGCCGTCCGGCGTGGTCAGATGGCTCACGACGGCGTGGAGCGCAGTATCAGCGTCTGGCGTCAGCGCCCAGCTCAACGTCTGTCCCTTCATCATCACCGCGACGAAGAGCACCGGCCGCTGATCGAGCAGCGCTGCCGTCACGTTGCCCAAGTAGTCCGTCCGGTCCGCCTCCGCTGCGGCGGCTCGCATGGCCTCCAGTGACGCGCTGATCGCCTGCTCCAGGGGTGTCGTCGGTTCGGTGGGCTGATGCATCGTCGTGGTCTCCTGTTCGGGTGAGGGGAGTGGGGCGGCCCGATCACTCGACGATGTGGCGGCGGCTCCAGGCATGGATGACCTGGCGCAAGATCCCCAGTTCGCCAATGTGGTAGGCATTGTGGTCGGCCACGATCAGGACCTCCCGCAGGACGGTGTGCTCGTCGTTGCTCGGGACCGGGCCGAAGAGGTCGGTCCCGTCATCGGCCACGATGCTGACGATCGCCTCCAGGTCGCGGTGGAACGCCACGACGCTCTCGTCCCACTCCTGTTTCGTCGCCCGCGTGTCCGGTGCCGGCCAGTAGTCCCGCGGCCATGCGGGCGCGTGGTAGTCGCTGTTCGTCAGGTAGTCCAGGATGTCGGCCTGGGTGATCCGGAGGTGCTCCAGCAGGTGCCAGAAGGTATAGACGACTCGTGGCGGCCTGGTATTGATGTGCGTCTCCGGGAACTCGGCAACGGCCTCGGCGAACGGACATGTGGGCGTTGCCGCCGCGCAGCACCTCGACCAGGTGATCCCGTAACCAGCGATCGCGATCCATGGTCACACCTCGAGCCGTGAACGACTGCAGACAGCGGAGACCTCGTCTGCCGGGCTTCGTCGCCTGTATGATCCGATCAGCGGGCGTGGTGCCGCCGCTCCTGATCCATCTGCTTCCGGGTAAGTCTCACATACAGCGACGGGTGGCGAGGCTCTTGTGGTCGAGCGCCGCGCGAACCGAGGCGAGGCTGGTGCCCGTCGACTCGTGATGGGTGGCGACGGTTTGCCGCGGCGCTAGCCGGTCAGCAGACCGACGCCGAGCGAGACCGCGCCAATCGCCAAGGACAGCGCGCCGGCGTAGACCACCCAGATCAGGCGGTTCGGCGCATCGACGTCCCGCCCCGTCGCGGAGAGAAAGAACCCGGCCGGCATCAGAATCGCCGCCAACCAGATGCCGTTGCGGGCGAGGACTGCCAGCACCCCACCCATCACCGTGGCGTCGGCCAGGATCTGCCCCACCAGGGCCAGGATCACCAACACCCCGGCATGGGCGTGTCCGGCACGGAAGAACGCTTGCTGAAACGCGGTCGCGGGGTGGCCACCGCGCACCACGCGGAGCATGAACCATCCCCCATATTCAACGGCCACGATGGCCAGGAGGAGGACGCCGGCCGTGGAGCGCGTCGAGGCGGAGAGCGTGAGCACCGGTTCCATAAGCCCCTCCAGTGTGTTCGCGATGTGAGTCACATTCGAGTGGTTCGGCAGCGCCTCGTCCGGGGCGTAGCCGAGGGAGTAGCGATCAGCGAGGTTGAGACTCGCGGTCTCGATCAGCTGGCATTCGGAGCGGATGCCCTCGAAGAACATGTCCAGTTGCTCATGAGATGTCACGCTCACGCGTAGCGGGCGAACGCCTCCTCGTCGGTGGTCGGTACGAAGCGGTACCCGTGACCCGGCACGGTGGCGATATAGCGGGGCCGGCGCCAATTGTTTTGCAGCTTGGCGCGCAGGTTGCGCACATGACGATCGACCACATTGCTCTCGGCTACGAAGTCGACCCCCCACAGGTGGTCCAGGATCTCGTCGCGGGTCATGACCCGTCCGGCATTGGCCGCCAGCAAATAGAGCAGGCTCTGATCGAGGGCGGTCAGGTGCAACTCATGACCGCCAGCGCGCACGGAGCGGTTGAGGATGTCGATCTCCAGTTCCCCCAGCCGCAGCACGGGCTTGAAGGGAAACTCGGCCCGGTAGGTGCGCCGCATCAGCGCCAGGGTGCGGGCCACGAATTCCTCCGGGGAGAAGGGCACGGTCAGGATGTCATCGACCCCCTGCTCAAACGCCGCCAGCTTGGTGGCCAGATCGCCCCGCCGCGTGAGGGCGATCACCGGTAATCGCACGATGGTCGACGCCTCCGTGCCAACCCGCTCCAGGAGCGCCCCGTTGACCAGGTCCATGTCAACGATGGCGAGGTGTGGCTGCCACGTCCCCAGGGCCGCATCGGCCTCCGCGATCGTGGCGGCGACCTGCGTCAGGTACGGGCCGTGGGTCAGTGCCAGCTGGATGACCCGGGCGAGCACCGGCTGGTCGACGACCAGCAGCACGCGCGCCGTCTTCGGTGGGTCCTGATCGTCGGTGGTCATCTGGTTCCTCCCGAACGCGATGCGATGCCAGCGAGAGCTCCAGCGTACCACCTGGCTGAGCGGGAAACGTTGCGGCTGCACAGCCGTGGCGTCTGGCCGGGATGACGGGCCGTAATGACTGGGCGGCACATCTGTGTCACGCTCGTACCCACGCACCAGGATCGTGATGGTCTCGACCACCGCGAAGGCGCGTGCTGACCAGGAGATGCAATGACATGGGACTCCAGGTGCTGCGACGGACGGATGGGCAGGAACAGCCCGTGGACCGTCACGGCCGCGGAGAACGCGCGGCTGGTGCGCCAGGTGATTGAGGAGATCTGGAATGGCGGCGATCTCGAGCTGGCCGATCAGGTGTTCGCCCCCGACTACGTCAACCACGGGGGGCTTATCCCGGATCTGGTCCGCGGTCCGGAGGCGATCAAGGTCAGCGTCGCGCTGTACCGCCTGGCCTTCCCCGAGTTCCGGGTTGCTGTGGTCGATCTGCTTGCCCAGGGGCAGACGGTTGCGCTGCGCTGGACCGCCCACAGGACGCCGGGTCATGACGGCGGGAGTGACGCGCCGGACCGCGAGCTGGACACGCTCCTCGGGATGACGTTTGCCCGCATGATCGCTGGCCAGATCCAGGAGAGCTGGACGTGCTGGGAGACAGCCGGTGCAGAAAGGCTTGATCAGTCACGTGTTTCCTGGCTGCACCACGTGCACCTCGCCGCAGCGACGGCGTGATTTCGGCACCATGCCTTTGGCGACCCAAGGGCCGTTAGCAAAGGAACACCATGAACCAGAAACCATCGACCCCGTTGCCCGCTCGCTCGGTCAGGGGTGTCCACGTCGCACCGTGCTCAACGTTCAACGTCATCCTCACCGCTCTCGAAGCCGTGAGCTCGCCGCAGCGTGGTGATTGAAACGCGCGCCCATGCGGCTCATGACGTCATGACGACAACTCCTGCCACGTCGCCATCCCCGGCGTGGCGATTCACCCGCACTCGTGTCGCCAGCTACGACACGAGTCCTTCCCTTCCCTCGTGGACCGGGGTCGCATGACCCCGGTCCACCCCGCTCCACATCCAAAGGAGTGTCATGGGCTTTCTCGACCTGCTCCTCGGCAAATCGCTTCCCATCCCCTACGCTGCGGATTCCAGCTCAATTGACATCGTGCGCCTGACCGACGGGGTCTACGATCTCCTCTATCACAAGTCCTATGCGGAGCGGTGCCACCGCGACGGCCAGAACGCCTGCAGCGCCTGGCTCCACGGACAGATGGGCCTTCTGGGCGTTGGCCCCTCTCAACACGAGCGCCTGATCATTCTTGCCAAGTTCAGAAACGGTGATCGGTCACCTCGCGATCTGCCGAAAGCCTAATCACTCTGCACGGCACACGGGCAAACCCAATGGATCAGGACCACTTCGACGTCATCGACACGGCGTCGGCGCAGTCGTTTCCGGCTAGCGACCCGCCCGCCTGGGCCACCGGCCAGCGGTTCCCCGCAGCGCCCGCGGAGCGTCAGGCTGGGGAGGGAGTCAGCGAAACCGACCCGGAGGAGACGGCCGACGGACGCGGGAAGAGACATGCAACACGATGCGAATGAAAGAATCGCCGCTCGTGAATGGAATTCGCTGTCGCACGGTACTCCGCAGTTCCGAGAACCGGTTTCAAAACTCGTCCGAGAACCTGTAGCCACCGCGAGCGGCTTGAGCGCCGCCCATTTTCTCTTCTACAGACGTCCCGTGCGATTCGGAACCGAGACGATCCGTCGCCGGCGTTCTGGCCCTCATAATCTTACCGACGTTGCGCTGCACCGTGCGCCGTCCGTGATCCGGCCCACCGAGAGGTTGATGGCTTGACCGGTGATGCCTCGAGCCTCATCCGAAGCCAGGTTGCGGGCCAGCACGGCGATCTCCGACGGATCGAGGCGCCGCCTTGAGCGTATGCCGTAGGCGAAAACGGCGATCCACTGCGGGATAATCACCGGGTTCGGCGTTTACGACGATGGCTTAACACCGGGAGGGCAGATGTCGGACTCTTCGGAGGCGTGGCTCCTCACATTGCAGCGGTTGCGCCGGGAGCAGAACACGGCGGAAGCCGCGGTGGCTCGAAAAACCCAGGAGCACCAGGCCACCGCGGACGCGTGGGCAAGCCGCGTGGTCAGACCCGCGTTCGCGACCCTGGCGCAGCACTTCAACCAAGGCAGTGACACGCGGTCGCTCGTGGTGCGCCCCGACCTGCCCCAGGAGAGTTTGTCGCGGGGGCAGTCACGAGGGATTGGGGTGGTCAGTGGGAGCCCTCGGGAGCGCCCTCAAGGGGATTACCATCAGGTCGGTGTCGAGGTGGTCCGTGAGGGTCGCAGAGAGTTCGTCTATTACCTCCTGATCAGCGCTGATGAGGCGGGGATCGCGGTCCGAAAAGTGGTGACCGATGCGGACGCCGAACAGTCAGAGGCGAATGCGGGGGTCAAAGCGGCACCCCTCCCTCCGGACATCTCTCCTGAGACGCTCACAGCCGACACCAGGGAGGTGCTCATCAACGACTTCCTGGCTGAGTATGCGACGTTCTACAAGCTCTCGCCGTCATAACCCTCGCGCGTTCCACTTGCCGAAGAGGCGATGCGGCCGAGGCCGCGTTCACCGCAGGGTCCGAGCGTCGTCACGAGAGAGATCAGTGCCATGAGTGGGGCATGGAACCGAGGCGATCGCGATGTGTCTTCCCGCACGCCGTTACACGGTGGGGAGCACGCGGGGCATAGCAACGACCGCGGAGCGCGGCAGACCCGCCACATCCTTCTCGGGGTCAGCCACGCCTCCGACGATCCGGCGCGGCACCGTCTCTTTGAGATCCGCGCGACCTATGACCAAGCGGCCAACGGGTGGGTGGCCCAGGTCGCCGAACAGAACCGCAACGAGCAGCCGGGAGCCTGGGCGGCGGAGGTGCTGATGGACGGGATTCGGTCCCACGTCTTCCCCACGGCGGCGACCTGTCTTGGGGATGCCGTGACGAGCGTCGTCACCCTGGTCGACCGGGAGGCGTAGGTCCCCGGAGCCGCCAGCCGTCATGGTCGACGCAGATACGTGCATCAGCCCGCGCCATCGCCACCACATCGTCCGCCGTGAACCGC
>CAVRUC010000003.1:0-171954 GCA_963724295.1 uncultured Chloroflexia bacterium
GCGGGATCAGCGCCGAAGACGGCACGCGCGACTTCCGTCCGGCCAGAACCGAGCAGACCCGCCAGCCCAACGATCTCGCCACTGCGGACCGCGACGCTGGCGCCATCGAGCCGGGCCCCTTGCAGGTCATTTGCCTCGACCAGCAGCTCGCCGACCGGATGCGCTCCCCGGTGCTGGAATCCCGTCGCCCCGGAGCGGCGTACCTCCCCGATTTCCTTGCCCAGCATGCGGGCCACGAGCTCGACCTTGCTTGCTCCGGTAATTGGACGCTCGTCGATCGTCTTGCCATCACGCATGATCGTCACCCGGTCGCAGACGGCGTAGAGCTCGTCCAGCCGGTGGCTGATGTAGACCACCGCGATGCCGCGGGCCTTGAGACCGCGGATCACCTCGAACAGGACCTCGACCTCGCGTTCATCGAGCGATGAGGTCGGCTCGTCCATGATGACGATGCGCGCGTCGGTCGAGATCGCCCGCGCGATGGCCACCATCTGCTGCAACGCGATGTTGAGCGTGCTGAGCGGCCGCCGCACGTCGATATGCACGCCAAGCCGGTCCAGCACGGCCGTTGCGTCGCGGTTCATCCGCTCCCGATCGAGCAGTCCCCAGCGCCGGGGCTCGCGACCCATGAAGATGTTCTCGGCCACGCTTCGATAGGGAACGAGGTTGATCTCCTGGTAGATCGTGCTGACCCCGGCGAGCTGAGCCTCCTGGGGACTACGGAAGTCGACCGGTCGACCCTCCAGCACAATCGTCCCGGCGTCGCGCCGGTAGGCGCCGTTGAGGATCTTGATCAGGGTGCTCTTGCCGGCCCCGTTCTGCCCGATGATGGCGTGCACTTCGCCCGGCGCCACGCGCAACGCCGCGCCATCGAGCGCGACCACACCCGGGAAGGCTTTTTCAATGCCTTCCATGATCAGGAGTGGTTCTGATGCAAGCTCTGGTTCAGCCATGCACGACGGATTCCAGCTTCCTAACCTGAAAGAGCCGGCTGCTTGCTTCGACGGTCCCCATCAGCCACGCACCCCCTCTCCCGTCTAGACGGGAGAGGGGGCAGGGGGTGAGGGCGTTGGTTAGAACTGCTTGCCCTGGAACTCCGCGGCGTTGCTCTCGTCGAAGAAGCGATCCTCAACCTTGACCCAATCCGGGATGTCCTCGCCGGCGATGTACTGCTGCATCGTCTCGAAGGCGATCGGGCCGAAGAACGGGCTGGACTCGACCGATGCGCCGAGAGTCCCGTCGACTATCGCGTCGAGGGCGGCGTTCGAGCCATCGATCGAGACCAGGATCACGTCCTCGCCCGGCTTGCGGCCGGATTCTTGCAGCGCCGCAATGGCGCCGATGGCCATCTCGTCATTGTGGGCGTAGACCGCGGTCACATCCGGATGTGCCTGCAGCAGTGTCTGCATGACCTCGCGGCCGATATCGCGCTGGAAGTCGGCTGTTTGCGAAGCGATGATCTCCATCCCCGCGAGCGCGCCTTCCGGCGTCGGCGTGCCCTTGAACGTTCCGGCCAGATAATCCTCGAACCCCTTTTGCCGGTCGATCGCCGGGTCCGACCCGGTGGTCCCTTCCAGCTGGATGATCTTGGCTTCGCCCCCGGTCGCCTCGACAAGCCACTCGGCCGCGCGCCGTCCCTGATCGACGAAGTCAGAGCCGATGAACGTGATGTAGTCCTCGCCTGGCTTGGCGATCTCATGATCGACGTCGCGGTCGATGAGGATGACCGGGATGCCAGCGTCCCTGGCCTGGATCACCGATGGCGCCAGCGCCTGGGATTCGCGCGGCGGGAAGATCAGGATATCGACACCCTGCGCGATCAGCGAATCAACGTCGGCGATCTGCTTGGCGGTATCCTCGTTGGCGTTGGTCTCAACCAGCGTGTAGCCAAGACGCGCGGCCTCATCCTGCATGCTCTTTGACTCGCCCAACCGCCAGGGGTTATTGCTGCCAATCTGCGCGAAGCCGACGGTGTAGGTGTCTTTTTCTTCGAGCGGCGGCACCTCTGCCCCAACGGGGGTGGCAAAGTAGCGGCTGGCAACGACGAGACCCGTTCCGGCCGCGGTTAGCCGCAACACCGAGCGCCGGTTCATGGTCGCGTTCAAGCTCGTGCTCCTGACTTTGAACAGTCGGGGATCGTTCACTGTCGTCCTCCTTCATCGAGCGATTCGGTGGCCAGTGAGCCAGCCCACCCAATAGTTACCGCCGCGGCTTCGCGGCGGTCTCGCGCATCTTGTCGCCCTGCCGAGCCGGTGCGTTTGCTAATGGCCAACCCCAGGCGAGTCCTGGGATGTCCGCGCCTCGGCGCTCGACCCGACATGAAACGACGAGGGGAATACTACCGCTCGGTGGATCATCGTCAAGCGTCAAGAGCCGCAATTTGACAGCGAGCCTCCAGGACACAAGAATCGGTTGGTGCCTATCTGGCGCCTGAGCCGGACCGCGTGCATGGGGCGCGGTGTCCGCCTGACGTTCGCGTCTATCCCGGGAGGTTCGTTCGTCGTGCGCATCACCGAGGTTTCCACGCTCAAGCTGCGCTTTTCCATGGACACACCTATGGCCGATGCCATCCATTACATGCCTGAGCGCAACCTCCTGCTCGTCCAGGTCGCCACCGACGACGGGCTGGTGGGACTCGGCGAATGTGCCGCCTACGGTGGCTCCCTGGACAGCATGGAGCGCGTCGTGCTCGACGACCTGCGGCCATCGCTCATCGGCGAGGACCCCTTTCACGTCGAGCGGCTCTGGAGCCGGATGGCACGGCGCTCGCATCAACGCGGCACGACCGGCATGCTGATGCAAGCCATCAGCGGGGTCGACATCGCCCTCTGGGACCTCATCGGCCAGGCCACAAAGACTCCCCTCTACCGGCTGCTCGGCGGCTACCGGGACACGCTCGAGGCATACGCCTCGGCCGGGTTCTACGCCGGCGGCAAAGGCCTTGCCGAGCTTGCCGAAGAGGTTGGGGGCTACGCGGAACGCGGGTTTCGCACGGTGAAGATGAAGGTCGGTCGCAATCCGGAAGTGATGCTCAACCCGCTCCCCGATATGTGGGCGCCCGATTACGCGACGGTGTCCCTCGACGAAGACGTCGAGCGGGTCCGCGCGGCGAGGGCGGCGATCGGTCCCGACGTTCGTCTCGCCATCGACGCCAACAACGCCTGGACACCGTCGGTCGCGATCCAGTTCATGCGGAGGGTGGAGGACCAGAATATCTACTGGCTCGAGGAACCGGTTGCTACCGACGACCTGGCTGGCAGCGCCGAAGTCGCGCGCTCGCTCGACGTGCCGGTGGCCGGCTACGAGACGGCGACCGGTCTGGCCAGCTTTCGGGATCTCATCGCCCAGCGCGCGGTCGACATCGTCCAACCCGACGTCATCTGGACCGGGGGCATTACCGTCTGCCGCAAGGTGGCAGCCGTGGCCCAGGCCTATGGCTTGCCGGTCGTTCCCCACGTCTTCTCATCGGCCGTGGCGGCGATGGCCAACATGCACTTCATCGCCTCGCTGCCCAACGGCGGCTTGCTCGAGTTCGACCAGAACCCTAACGTCCTGCGCTCAGAGCTGTTCGAGGAAGCGATCGAGGTTGGGTCCGACGGCAGCGTGCGATTGCCGGAGCGGCCCGGTCTTGGCGTAACACTGAGTCAGGCGATCGTGGATCGGTACCGCTTACCATGACTCGCCGACGAGTCGTCTGACCGTCATGGAAACACGGAGGAGGTCTCGTGAGACTCGAAGGGAAGATTGCCGCGGTCACCGGCGGCGGTTCGGGCATGGGCAAGGCGATCAGCCAGGCGTACGCTCGGGAAGGCGCCCGCGTTGTCGTCGCCGATCTCAATCTGGACGCGGCGCGGGGCGTGGCCGAGCAAATCTCGGCCGGGGGCGGCGAGGCCGTCCCCGTCCAGACGGACGTGCGGGATCAGGCCCAGGCGCAGGCGATGGTCGATGCCGCCGTCGAGCGCTTCGGCGGTCTCGATATCCTCGTCAACAATGCCGGGGTGGGCAAGATCATTCCCTTCCTGGAGACCACGAACGAGGACTGGGACTTCATGTTCGACGTCAACTGCAAGGGCATGCTCTGGTGCTCGCAGGCGGCGGCGCGGCAGATGATCGAGCAGGGGCGTGGCGGCAAGATCGTCAACCTCGCCTCCCAGGCCGGCCGCCGCGGCGAGGCGCTGGTGCTGGCCTATTGCGCGAGCAAGGCCTGCGTGATCAGCATGACGCAATCGATGGCGCTGGCACTGGCGCCACACAAGATCAACGTCAACGGCATCGCGCCGGGGATCGTCGACACGCCGTTCTGGGTCGAGGTCGACAAGCAGTTCGCGAAGCTGTTCGGTTGGGAGATCGGCGAACCGAAGCGGAAGTTTGTCGAATCGATTCCCCTCGGCCGTATCGAGCAGCCGGAGGACGTCACCGGCGCCGCTATCTTCCTCGCCTCCGCCGACTCCGATTACATGACGCAGCAAACCCTCAACGTCGACGGCGGCAACTGGCCGGGGTAGGTCCGCGGAGACAGGATCCAAACACGGAGCCAGCGAAACGCCCCCTCTCCTGTCATCGACGGGAGAGGGGGTGGCGGTCAGGGCAGTACCTCGAAGGGAGCATCCATGACCCGCAACCAGACCACCGGCAACGCCATCGACCGGCTCTGGACTGAGATCGACCGGCGCGAAGATGAGTTCGTCGAGACTGTCGCCGAGCTCGTGCGGCGACCCAGCCCGCTTGGGTCCGAAGCCGAGGCCCAGTCGTACGTTGCGGAGCATCTGCGGGCATCCGGTCTCGACGTCGACGTCTGGGATCTCGATGAGTCGATCAAGGAGCTGTCAAACGCTGGCGAAAGTGGCGTGCCCTTTCCCGGCCGTCCGAATGTCGCCGGAACCCGGAAGGGGGCGGGAGGCGGTAGGTCACTGATCGTGCAAGGGCACATCGACGTCGTCTCACCGGAGCCGGTCGCCGCCTGGACCTACGATCCGTGGCAGCCAACCGTCGTCGGCGACCGCATGTACGGCCGCGGCGCCTATGACATGAAGAGCGGCGACGCCCTCAACCTGATGCTCCCCCGACTTCTGCGCGACCTCGGCATCGAGCTCGCCGGCGATCTCATCGTCCAGAGCGTAATCGAGGAGGAATGCACCGGCAATGGCGCCCTCGACGCCTCCCGTCGCTACCGCGCGGATGCAGCGGTCATCACGGAGCCGACCGGCGGCCGCTTTACTCACGCCCACGTCGGCGTCCTTTGGTTCCGCATCTCCATCGTCGGCAAGTCATGGCACGCTATGCAAGCTTGGCAGGGCGTCAATGCCATCACCAGGGCCATCCCGATCATGCAAGCCCTGCATGACCTGGACGCTCGACTCAACCAGCGGACGCACCCGGCGTTCGCCGATATCGAGCACCCCATCAACCTCAATATCGGGGTCATCAACGGCGGCGATTGGCCAAGCACCGTCCCGGGCGCGTGCGAGCTGCACTGCCGGTTGAGCTGCTACCCCGGTCAGTCCGTCGCGGAGACCCGCGGCGAGATCGAGTCCGCCATTGCCGGAGCGATCGCCGGTGATTCCTGGTTTGCGGAGCACCCGCCGCAACTGGTCTGGGACGGGTTCCAGAGCGCGGGATCGACCGTGTCGATGGACGAACCTTCAGTCAAGCTGCTGGACGAGTGGCATGAGCGGGTCTTCGGCGCACCGATGGAGCTCAAGGCCGGCACCGGCATCAATGACATGCGCTATTACAACTTCGTCGGCATCCCCGCCGGCTGCTACGGCGCCGCAGGTGGCAACGGACATGCCGCCGACGAATGGCTCGATCTGCGCTCCCTTGTGCCAGCCGCCAAGGTCCTCGGTGCGTTCGTGCTCGACTGGTGCGGAGTCGCGTCGAAATAGCGTCCAGTCGACAACCCGATTGTCTGCCCGGCGAACCCCTTCACCCCTGCCCTTCTCCAAAAACCCCTCATCCCCAGCCCTTCTCCCCTCGGAGCGGGGAGAAGGGAGCACGATGGCCGCACGACGGAAGGCCCCTCTCCCAGCGCACTGGGAGAGGGGTTGGGGTGAGGGCTAGCGTTGGGGATGAGGGTTAGCGCTGGGTGGGAGCCGTTCAGAGCCGGAGCGATGGCCCGTGATCACTGCCAATCGATGATCAGCTCGTCCAGCGGGAGGCGCGTCCGGCGCACCGGATCGCTCGCCGCGTAGCCGACGGCGATCAACGCGTGCGGGTCCAATCTCGATTCCAGTCCGAGAGCGGCTTGAACGACGTCAGGGCAGAAGAGTGGGGCGCACATCCAGCCGCCGTCGACCCCGGCGGCGTAGAGCGACAGGAGCAGATTCTGCACCGCCGCGCCCAGACTCTGGATAGCCATCGTCACCTCTGCCTGTTGCCGGTCCGCATCGGGATAGGCGTCGAGCCCTTCCAGATAGAGACAAGGGATGATCAGGACCGGTGCGCGCTGGAGGCGATCGCGGCTCTTCTGCAGTCGCGCCTCGACGATCGTCTCGTCTTGCCCATCGAGGCGCAGCTGCGCCCGCCATGTCTCCGCCATGGCATCGGCCAGCGCGTCGCGACGCTCCTGGGATTCGACGACAACGAATCGCCACGGCTGCCGTCCATGCGGTGACGGCGCCCAGCCGGCGGCCGCGATCGCTTCCTCCACGATTGCCCGTGGTACGGGCCTCGTCTGGAAGGCGCGGACTGATCGACGGCCGCGCAGCAGCGCCGCCAGCTCTTCGCGTCCCGGCCGTGGAGAAGGCTGGTCGTCATCGAGTTCTCCACCTCGCCACGAGCGGGTCGAGAGGTGCCGGATGACAATCGCGGGCTGCTCTTCCAGCCGCATGCGGACGTACTGCGGGTATTTCTGTCGAAGTGCGGCCAGCGCTTCGGCGTGGCCCATATCGCCCGGCTCGATCAGGCTGGCCGAGCCACGCACCAACACCCACGCCAGCGCGTTCCAGTCTTCGTGGTACTCGTCGACCACCAGCGCGACCTCCGGGCGCTCCAGGATGTTGCGCACCCTTCGCAGCGCGCGCGGGTTGCCCTTTGGCTTCTCGTCGATGGCGATGGCGATGACCGGTTCCTCATCCATCGTGAAGCTGGCGTAGACCACCGGCACCACCGATGGCTTGCCCTGAGCATCGGCGGTAGCCAGCCGGCCGACACGGCGATCCCGGATGAACTCCAGATCGTCATCCAGACTACGCCCGCCAGCAACGAGAATCTCGACCCCGCCCATACTCACCACTTACGACTCACGACTGCGTCTCGACCACAAGCGGCAGGATCCAGTCGTCAGGGCGCGGCGTCCACGGCGGTGCGTCGCGATCCAGACCGTAGAACGAGGTCAGACTCCAGAGATAGATGCCAGCTGGCGAGTCATGCAGCACGGCGCCCAGCTCGCGATAGATGCGGTTCCGCTCGTCGGGATCGGACTCGACCGCCCCCGCCTCGATCAGCGTCTGCGCCTCCGGATTGTCGTATCGCGAAAGGAAACCGGTGTTGGAGATGACGAGGCTGAGTAATGTGTAGGGGTCAAACAGCGGGCGCCAGGTGAGGAGCCGTAGTGGAGCCGACTCCGGGTCCTGCCAGGTGGCGTTGAACGTGGCCGTCTCGACCGGCTCCAGCTCGACGTCGATGCCTACGGCGTCAAGCTGACCGGCAATCGCCGCCGCCAGGTCGGCGCGCTCGCCCGTGGTGTAGGCCAGCCGGGTAGCGAATCCATCCGGATAACCCGCATCAGCCAGGAGCTGTTGCGCCAGCTCGGGATCGTAGGTGTGGGGCGCCAGATCTTCGTCGTAGCCGAGACCGCCGGGAACGAACAGGTTCGGCAGACGGACGCCGTTGCCGCCCAGCAAGCTGGCGATGATCGACTCGACGTCGACCGCGTGGTTGAGCGCCAGCCGCACCTTCTCGTTGTCGAACGGCGCGACATCGGTCGGGATGCGCACGAACGCGCACCCCGCGATTGGCTGCTCCACCACCTCTGCCGCCGCCGCGACCGTCTCCAGCTCGTCGAACGGCACGGCCCGCACCAGCTGACTGGTTCCAGAGACGACGTCGCTGACGCGGGTCGTCGCGTCCGGCACGAAGCGGAAGGTGACCCTCGCCGCATCCGGCTCTCCCTTGGCAGTCTCGCCAAAATAATCGCCATTTCGCTCGAGCACGATCCGCGACCCACGCTGCCAGCGCTCGAAGCGGTAGGGACCCGTCCCGACCGGGTTGTTGGCGAATTCATTGGCCGGATCACTCGCGTACGCCGGTGGCAGAAGCACCAACCACGGAGCCATAAGCGAGGGCAACCATGGTGCCGGCGCCGAGAGGAGCAGTCGCACGGTACGCGAATCGACCTCTTCGACGTCTTCGATCACCTGAAAATTGCCGGCGATCTGTGACCCCGTCTCGGGATCGAGGATATGGTCGATAGAGAATGCGATCGCGGCGGCGTCCAGCGGCTCGCCGTTGTGAAAGGTGATGTTCGGCCGCAGCCTGATCTCCCAGGTCAGCGGATCGACCTGAGTCATTGACTCCGCCAGCACCATCTCCAGCGCCCCGTCCGGTCCTAGCTGCACGAGCGCGTCGTAGATCGAATGAACGACAGACCAACCGTCTGATTCATAGACCAGCGCCGGATCGAGGGTCGCCGGCTCCACTGCAAGGTCGATCGTCAGGTCCTCGGCGGGCTGGACTGCCGGCGCCAGTCGCTCCGCATCTCCCCGATTGCCCTCTGGGCGCCCCGGGATCCCCTTCGCCATGCCTGGCAAGACGAATGCTGAACCCGCTGCCGCGCCTGTTGCAGCGAGCAGACCGCGGCGGGATACCGACCCCAACCGATCGAGATCCATCTGTTCCTCCTTCGGCAACGCGCGTCGCCTCATGCCGTCAGCCAGCCTTGACGACGGCCTCGTGTCGCGAGCCAATCGCCCGTGAGGTTGAATGCCAGGATTGCCAGGGCGATGGCTACACCAGGGATCGCGGCCACCCATGGCGCCTTGAAGATCGCCTCACGACCGAGGGCCACCATTCCGCCCCAGGTAACGGTGCTGCCGCCAATGCCAAGCCCGAGAAAGCTGAGTGACGATTCATACAAGATCATCGCTCCCGCTAGCTGCGTCGCCAGAACCGCCGCCGGCGCGATCAGATTCGGCAGGAGATGCCTGACCAGCACGCGCGCCGGGGTAGCGCCGATCGATTTCGCCGATTGCATCCATTCCGCCGCGCGCAGCGATCGCGCTTGTAAACGGAGCACTCGTGCGTAGGCCACCCACCCGGTGACGATCAATGTCACGAGGACGTTGCCGACCGAGTTACCGAAGGCCGCGGTCACCGCGATGGCGAAGACGACGAACGGGATCGCCAGCTGCACGTCGCACAGCCAAATCACCACCCGGTCGATCCAGCCACCGCGATAGCCGGCGAGGATGCCGAGTGAGATCCCGATCGCGCCCGACACCAACGTGGCGGCCACGCTGACTGGCAGCGAGACCCTGGACCCGGCAATCAACCGCGCCAGGGTGTCCCGTCCCAGGTTGTCTGTCCCCAGGGGGTGAGCGCTCGTGCCGCCGAGCCCCCACGGCGGCGCCAGCCGGTTGACGAGATCTTGTGCTTCGGGGTCCACCTGCCAGAGCGACGGACCGAGCACCGCGAACACCGCCAGGGCCGCCAGGATCGAGATCCCGATCAGCGCGCTTGCGGGGGGCCACGAGGCGGGTCTCCTCGCCACAGAGTGAGGCGGCAAGGCGGAAAGTCGGAAAGTCGGAAAGGACGGAGTCTCTACTGGCCGACTTACCGCCTGCTGACTTTCCGACTCTCGATATGGCACAGGAACGCTGCTCACGACGCGGCGCTCCGCAGCCCGAGCCCGTCCTCGCGAACTCGCGGATCGAGAAGGGTCGTCAGTACGTCGACGAAGATGTTCACGACCAGGATCATCACCGCGACAACCCAGACGAACGCTTCGACCAGCGGAATATCACGCGTTGCCACGGCATCGAGCGCCAGTCCACCGATTCCGGGATACGCGAAAACCCCCTCGACGATCACCGCGCCGCCGAGCAGGAATCCGATCTGCAAACCGGTGAATGCCAGCGCCGGCAGCGCGGCGTTGCGCAGCGCGTGGCCGACCAGAATGCGTGATCGAGAGAGTCCTTTGGCCCGCGCGGTGCGGATGTAATCGGCGCCCAGCGTCTCGATCATCGACGCGCGCAGGAGCCGGGTCAGCGTCGCCGCGGGATAGGCGGCGAGGGCGAGCGCTGGCAGGATGATCGCACCGGGTCCCTCCAGTCCCGACGACGGCAGCCACTGCAGATCGACGGCGAAGAGCAGGATCAGCATCGTCCCCAGCCAGAACGCCGGAACCGCTTGTCCCAGGAGTGCGCTCAAGCGAGCCACGAGGTCCCAGAACGATCCCGGTCGTGCCGCCGCGGTCACCCCCAGCACACCCCCGATCGCTACCGCCAGGGCGGATGCCACGGCGGTCAGCGCGAGCGTCGCCGGTAGCCGCTCCAGCACGGCCCCGACCGCGGGCCGCCCCTGGCGCCAGGAATCGCCAAAGTCGCCGTGCATGGCGCCCGCGGCGAAATCGAGATACTGCTCAGGCAGCGGCCGGTCGAGTCCATAGGCGGTCCGGATCTGGCTCTTGACTTCGGGCG
This sequence comes from uncultured Chloroflexia bacterium, assembly GCA_963724295.1. Lineage (GTDB taxonomy): Bacteria > Chloroflexota > Chloroflexia > Thermomicrobiales > UBA6265 > JACCXM01. The sequence continues at coordinate 10,638 of CAVRUC010000003.1, forward strand.
ACGCACCGGGCGGAATCAGGCCCGCCAGCGGATCCCCGGCCAGATGCAGCAGGATGAAGGTCACGCTGACCACGCCGAAGAGCACGGCCACGGCATGCAAAAGGCGATTGACGAGAAAACCGATCATCGACGGCGTCCGAAGGTGGGAAGTCCCACGTCGAGACACGGACCGCCGGGCACAAAAACGCCCGGAGGGCAGAACCCCCGGGCGAAGTTGACATTTTGGTAGCGCGTAACGAACGGTCGGGGCCATCCTCGGCCACCGCCGCTCGCACGCCTTCTCCCATCCGGACTGTACCGTCGGCCCCGGAATCACACCGGGTCATGCTCGCGCGACGTCGCGCGCTCGCTCGCGGGCTCTACCGCCGGTCGGGACTTGGTCGGCATAGCTCGCCGACCTCACCACAACCCCGAAGGCTATGCGGGACGGAGTATAGCAGTCGTGAAGTCGGGAAGTCGGGAAGTCGGTGAGTCGGTCAGTCGAGGAGTCGAGGAGTCGAGGTAGTTCTCCTCACCCCGAGGAAGGTACGCCTCCGTTACTCCCTTCACCCCCTGTGCGAAGCGACTCCCCCTGAGGCGAAGCCGGCTCCCCCTCTCACCCCGGCCAGCGCAACTTCGGAATCACCTTCTCTCCGTAGAGCTGGATGAACGGCTCCTGATCGCGGCCGACGTTGTGGACGTAGATCTCGCCGAAGCCGAGGTCGATGAAATGTTGCAGGTAGGCCACGTGCTCGTCCGGATCAGAGGCGATCAGCACGCGGTTCTTGTAGTTGTCCGGGCGGACGAGCTTGGCCATGGCTTCGAAGTCTTCGGGCTCGCGGATATCGCCCTTGGGAAACGCCATCCCGCCGTTCGGCCAGTCGCGCACGGCCGCCTCGGTCGCCTCCTCCACCGTTGGCGCGTAGGAGACCTTGACCTGCAGGATCTTCGGCATCGTGGCCGGATCTTTGCCGGCCTCGCGGGCGCCGGTCTCGTAGCGCTCGACCAGCATCTTCAGCTTCTCGTCCGCCGCCCCGACGGTGATCAGCCCGTCGGTAAACTTGCCGGTGCGGTAGGCCATGATCGGACCTGACGTCGCGACGTAGATCGGCGGCGGGGTGGCTGGCATCGTCCAGAGCCGGGCGCTCTCCATGGTGAAGTGCGTGCCGCGATGCTTGACTTTCTTCCCGGTGAAGAGCTTGCCAATCATCTCGATCGACTCCATCAGCCGTTCCAGCCGGACCGGCGCCTCGGGCCAGTACTCGCCCACGATGTGCTCGTTGAGCGCTTCGCCGGCGCCGAGTCCCAGGTAAAATCGGCCGGGGAACATCTCCTCCAGCGTCGCCGCCGCCTGGGCGATGATCGCCGGGTGGTAGCGGTATCCCGGCGGCGTCACTCCCGGACCGAAGCGGACGTTCGTGGTTGCGCCCAGAGCCGCCATGAACGACCAGACGAAGCCCGACTCCCCTTGTGAGGGAACCCAGGGATTGAAATGGTCCGAGGCCATCACGGCGGCGAATCCCTGGTCCTCCGCCTGCTGGCAGTATCTGAGCAGCGCGCTCGGCGCGAACTGCTCCATCGACGCCGCGTAGCCAACCGTTCCCATCGCCCCCACCTTTCCGCTGTCTTGACCGCGTTGTATCGCTGCTCTTATCGAAACAAGTCCCGCTCCGGCGCCATGATCAGATCACGCCCCGACCCAGGATCGCCGGGCAACGGCGACCGGTAGCCGCGCACGATCGCCACCGGCCGCCCGGCCAGTTTGTGCATCACCAGCTCGGCCGCGGCGGCCACTTCGTCCGCGACCGCCAGGATTGACGCCGATAGCTCGTAGCCTGCCGAATCCGTCTCTCCACGATAGTCGACCAACGGCGCCATGCCGCTGACGCCAATTGCGACGTTGACGATGCCGTTGCGCCACGGTCGGCCGAACGAATCACTGACGATCACGGCGCACCCGTCACCATCGTCCAGGGCGAATCGCCGGCGCAGCGCCTCGCGCAGGTTCGCCGCCGACGCATCGGGATCCTTCGGAAGCAGCACCACCCCGTCCTGGGAGGCGTTCGAGGCATCGACCCCCGCGTTGGCACAGATGAACCCATGCGCTGTCTCGGCGATGATCAGCCCATTCTGCATGCGCACGATACGCCGTGCTTCACGCAGCACGATCTCGATCTTGCGCGGATCCTTGTCCCACCGCTCGCCAAACTCGGTCGCCAGAGGCGAAGGCGTTATCGTGCGCAGGTCGACGATCTGACCCTCGGCCTTGCAGACGATTTTGTGGGTAACGACGACGATGTCGCCTAGCTCGAGTCGTTCCCCTGACGCCGCGATTCCATCCCCGATCAGCGACGCCAGATCGTCGTCGGGCGCCACCTCAGGCAGCCCGCCGATACCGATGACCCGGACCTCACCGCCGTCACTCACCCGAGGCTCGCGGCGCATGCCGCTTGGGGCAACCCGTCCGCGCCCAGGCAGTCCGTCGTCACATGCACCTGCAGGAAGTCCGACCAATCATCCGGCGAATCGAGATCGAATGCGATCCCGGGCGCGTCGTGCATCGCGGCGTTCAGCTTGAGCCGCCGGGCCTCTTCGAGGTGCTTGGCCAGGCTTCCGTCACCGAACGCGAACCTGAACTCTGGTCCCCGCCCAGCCAGCCGCAGGAGGAGGGCGTTGGTGCCCTCGCCGCGGCGGTCAGGGCCGAGCACAACCGGTTCCGTCCGGGCTACCAGGCCGCGGATATCGTCAGGCTCAATCAATGGCAGATCAGCGAACAGCGAGACCAGGACCGACGCACCGTGGTCCAATGCCCACGCCCGGCCGGTTTCGATAGCCCCGTTGAGACCGGCCCTGTCTTCCGGCTGCGGCATCGCGACGACCGCCGGCCCGAATCCCGCGGCCCAGGCCAGCGTCTCTGCTTCGGGGCTGACGACGAGAATCGTCTCGATCCGGCCGGAATCAACCGCGGCGGTGACGACTCGATCGGCAATGCCACGGAGCAGGGTCTCCCGCGCCTCCCCACCGAGCACCGGGGACAAACGCGTCTTGCCGTGTCGCAATGACCGGATTGGAACGACGGCGACGATCCGCTCGTTCACCGCGCCGCCGTCCGCTCCCGAGCCTGTTCGGCCGCGAAATCGAGAACTTCAGCCGCCAGACGTCGTCGATCCACTTCGTCGCCCATCACTGTCGCGGTCACCAGGACTCGAGGACCAGTCAGCTCGATGGCCGGCGCCAGCTCACGATCGATCTCGTCGACGACCAGCCCGTCGATCACCTCGGCGTAGAGCCGTGCCACGCCGAGCGGCGAAACCTCGTGACCCAGCGTCGCCAGCATCTGCGCCGCGGGACCCTTCAGCGCGCGGCCGCCGACGATGGGGCTGACCGCCACGATTGGCGCCGGAGTCTCGTCTAGCGCCTCGCGCATGCCCGGGGTCTCCAGGATCGGAGCAACGCTGACGATTGGATTCGACGGGGCGATAACCACCGCCTCCGCCTCGCGGATGGCGGCCAGCGCGTCAGGATGCGCCGTCGCTCGCTCGATCCCGGCGAAGCTCACGCCCAGGACGTCGTCGCTCTGCCGGCGTCCGACAAAGTAATCCTGGAACTCGAGCGTCCCCTGCGGGGTGTCGACCAGGGTCGCGACCCGATCGTCCGTCATCGGCACGATCCGGCTTCGGATACCAAGGGCGCGGGAGAGCTCCGTCGTGACCGCCGAGAGCGGCCTTCCCGCCCGCAGCCGCGTGGTGCGCAAGATATGCGTGGCGAAGTCCTGGTCCCCGAGCAGGAACCACGGCTCCTCACCGTAGCGAGCGATGGCATCGAGTGTGTTTCGGGTGTCTCCCGCAACGCCCCAGCCGTTGACCGGATCGGCAATCCCAGCCAGGGTGTACATCACCGTGTCGAGGTCAGGAGAGATACACAGCCCGTACAGCTGGAAATCGTCGGCGGTGTTGACCACGACGGTCAGGTCGCCGGGCGGCAGCGCCGCCTGTAAACCCTGCGCCATCTTGGCGCCACCGACGCCCCCCGCCAGCACGACGATCACCGGTCACTCCTCGCCGTCGAACCCGTGGACATCCGCGCGCTCGATATGGAGCAGAAGCGTTACCCGCTCCTGGGGAGCGAACACCTCCCGCGCCATCCGTTCCGCCTCCTCAGCGTCGTGGTAGCGCCGGGCCAGGGCCGCGATGTCTGCCTGCGCTGTTGCCGGGTCCTCCACAAGTTCGATGACGCCCTCGAGCGTGAGGTAACGGAATCCATCTTCGACGCACAGGGAGGCTCGCGGGTCGCGAAGGAGGTTTCGGTCCTTCTTGCGGCCACGTTTGGTGTTCATGACGATGGTGTCGCCGCGCCGCTCGTACCACATCACCGTCTGCTGCGGGCTGCCGTTGGCGTTCACCGTGGCCAGTACCGCGAAGCGCTCCTCTTCGAGAAACGCCCGTACATCGTCCCTGAGCTGCAAGTGCACGAAGACTCCCTTCACCGGTCACACACAGATGCCGCAGTCTACTCAGCACCGTCAAGCGGGACGAGCGTCGAGACCTGGATATACTTGCGTCACACAAACCTCCGCCCACCCCGAGGTGATCGATGCCGTCCGTTTCCCTGGCAGTCGACCGCGCGCCGTTGATTGTCGCGCTCGACGCGGGGACGTCGTCAGTGCGAGCACTCGCGTTCGACAACCTCGGTCAGGCGATCGGCGAGACCGAGGAGCAGCTCCCCTACCGGCTGGAGACGACACCGGACGGCGGCGCCACCTTCCCGGCTGAATCGTTGTTCGATCTGACCGTGAAGGCCATCGACGAGGTCTTCGCGCGCCTCGGCGATGCGGCCGCTGGCGTCGCGGCCGTGGGCAGCACCTCGTTCTGGCACAGCCTGATGGGGATCGACGCCACCGGCACGCCGACCACCCCGGTCTTCTACTGGGCAGACACTCGCTCCGCGCCTGAGGCGACAAAGCTTCGTGCCCAGCTCGAGCCGGACACCATCTGGCAGCGGACGGGCTGTCGTCTCCATTCATCGTACTGGCCGGCCAAGCTGCGCTGGCTGCGACGCACCGATCCGGACGCGTTTCGCCGCACAACCCGCTGGCTCTCCTTTGCCGAGTACGCCCTCGGTCGCCTCTGCCAGGACGAAGCGGGCGCGGCCACCTTCTGTATGGCCTCAGGAACCGGGCTCCTCGACGTGCACGCGATGATTTGGGACGCCGAGATGCTCGAGGTATCGGGAATCGACGCCGATCGCCTTTCACCGCTGGTCGATCTCGGTCCCCCCGGCTGCCTGCAGCCGGACTTCGCCAATCGCTGGCCGGCGCTCGCGGATGCCGACTGGTTTCCCGCACTCGGCGATGGCGCCTGCGCCAACGTCGGCAGCGGTGCGACGGGTCCCGCCCGCATCGCGCTCACCGTCGGCACCTCAGCCGCCGTGCGCATGATCCTGCCGCGAGCCCCGGATCAGCATTGGACCGTTCCGGAGGGACTCTGGGCCTACCGGCTCGACCGTGACCGCGCCGTCCTGGGTGGCGCGCTCTCCAACGGCGGCAACCTGCTGCGCTGGATCTGGAACACCACCGGCGCCGACCGGGATGACGAGACGACCGCGGCGGCCGCCGCGCTGGCCCCGGACTCTACCGGTCTGACCTTCCTGCCCTTTCTCGCCGGAGAGCGATCGCCCGGCTGGCACGACGACGCCTCCGGGGTCATCGCTGGACTCACCCTGTCCACACGACCGGAGCATCTCATCCGAGCCGGCATGGAGTCGGTCGCCTACAGACTTGCCGGCGTCTATGACGCCTTGCGGCCGCTGGCCTCCTCCGAGCATGAGATCGTCGCGTCCGGCGGCGCCATCCTCGTCATGCCCTCCTGGCTCCAGGTCACGGCTGACGCGCTCGGTCACACCCTGATCGCCTCGACGCCAGGCGACGAAAGCACCGCCCGGGGCGCCGCGCTCATGGCGGCGGCTGCGGCCGGAATTTTCCCTGCCGTCGACACGATCTCTGACGTCACCGGCGAAGCTTCGCGGTACGTTCCCGACATGGCAAACCACGAGCGCTACCGTGCCGGCCGGGCCCGCCAGGCGCGGCTCGAGCAAGCGCTGGTTCTCACTGGAGAATTCGTCTGATGCAACCGCTGTTGGCACTCTTCGCCCATCCGGACGACGAGACATTTGGTGCCGCCGGGGTCATGGCCGCGGCAGTCGAGCGCGGTGTGCCGGTCACGGTCATCAGTGCGACCCGCGGCGAGGCCGGGGAAAGCTCCATCGCCGGTCTCGACGACCCCGAGCACCTCGGTGTGGTCCGCGAACAGGAGCTGCGCGAGGCGATGCGACAGATCGGCGTATCGGACGTTCGCCTGCTCGGGTATCGTGACTCCGGGATGGCCGGATCTCCGTCAGCGGAGGATCCCCAGGCGTTCATTCGCGCGCCAGTCGAGACCGTAGCCGCCAGGCTCGCATCGCACATCCGCTCGATCCGCCCGCACGTCATCCTCACATTCGGTCCCGAGGGTCTCTACGGGCACCCGGACCATCTGCACATGCACCACGTTGCGCTTCGTGCCATCGAGCTTGCCGCCGATCCCTCGCACCAGGATCGGGGCGGCTCCGAGCCATGGCAGACGCCCGTTCTCTATTTTGCGGCGTTCCCCCGCGAGGAGATGCTCGCCTTGCTCGATCGACCGAACAGCCCGCTGAGATCCCTGCCGGCGGAAGCCCGGGCGAATCTCGGCACGCCGCGATCCGAAATCACGCATACGATCGATATCACGTCCTGGGCGGACAGGAAGCGCGCCGCCATCGCCGCCCATCGCACCCAGACTGCTGAAGGTGGGCCGCTGGCGGGTATTCCACCGGAAGTTCGTGAATGGCAGCTCTTGCAAGAGTATTACGTCCGGGTCGCCGCTTCCCTGGTCTTCGTCCGACACTAGCGCCGCGAGCGACATCATCGCGCTGCTCGCGGCCGAGCAGAATCCGGGCTAATCTGCCCAAGTCCACCCCGACACTCTTGGTGCCGCGCGCCTAACGACCTCTTGCTCGCGGCGGCGTAGGATCAACTCACCGTCAGACGCGCGAGCGCCGGCTATGACCTTTCGCGCCTTCACTGCTATGAAGCGGATCCAGATGAACGAACCGACCAATCACCCCCATTGCCCGGCACGCTGTCGCGAGTCCAACCGCGAATCTCTTCATGTGGCGCGGCAACGGCATCGTCCTCATCGGGACCTATGACGACAATCGCTGGGTCCTCGCCCGGGCATGGCTCCAGGGCGACCGGCTGGAACACGTCCGCCGCTGGTCATTCGCCCAACCGATTCGCTTCTCCAGGCAAGTCCGCCGCCTGATCACAGAGGCGAACGACAACGTCGCACTCGCCCACGACGAAGGTCTGCGCGCCCTGGCCTGGGCCGAAGCCGCCTCCTGAGACGTCCCTGCCCTGACGCCGCTCGTGTCATCCCGAGGCACGAGCTTGCAGGATCTCGTCTCGGCGCGTCCGCATGTGCCACTACAAGATTTTTCGCTGCCGCTCGGAATGACACGTCAGGATTCGCGCCGGCTGACGCTCGCCGGCCGGGCACGCCACCTCGGGTTCAGCCCTCGCGGCCTGACCTGTTAGGATGAATCGCACCAATCAAGCCGGTCTCCCGGAGGAAGCATGCCCCCCCAGCGATTCAGCGTTCGTTCCCTGTCGATCCTCACCGTTTTCATCCTCCTCTCGGTTGCATTAGCGGCGGTAACCGTCGCCCAGTCGCAGGAACCAAAACCCGAGCTCCCCGCGACGCCTGTCTCGCAACCCGCGACTCCGGTCTCACAACCCGCGACCCCGGTGTCCGATGACGCGGCCACCGGGGTCTCCGGATCGTCCTGGCAAGGTCCGAACTTTGGTGTAAGGATCCATTGGGATCCGGATGTCTGGTCCGTCGAAGGCGAGTTCATCGACGAGGGATATGACGCGTTGCAGATCGGCACGTCCATCTCAACCGTCTACCTGGAGGCCTACAACGGCTTCGACGGCGATGCCGCCGCGTGCTTTGCGGCAGCCGAACAGGAGATTGGCGAACGCGAGGGTGTCTCGGAGGTCGTCCCGCTTTCCAATCGGCCGCTTCCTGTCGCCGAGGAGGTCCGAGGGGAAGCCGGGCTCTTTGGCGTGACGGCCACCCTACCGGACGGCAACACCTATCGCGGCGTCGAATATGTCGAGTGCCGAACCGTGATTCCGGGTCAAACGGTGCTCGAGATCACCTGGCAGGCCGTCATCCAGGCATTCAATGAAGACTTCGCGCATGTCGAGGAGCTTCTCGCCGCGATCGAGCTGCCCGCGGAATCGCTGCCCGCCACCCCGGTCGCGCCCGGTGCCACTCCCGTAGCCTGACTACTGACCTACTCCCCTCCCGATAGCGCCAGCGCGAAATAGCGCGCGTCGGGGTGGAGGACGACCAATGCCGCGGTCGTCTGCTCGGGGTCGAACTGGAAGCCTTCGGTAATGCGAATCCCGGCGGCTCCCGCATCGATCAGGCGGTCGACGATGGCATGCTGGGCCAGGTCGGGGCAGGAGGGATAGCCCCACGAATAGCGTTTGCCCTGATCGGGCCCGGCGCCGACCTCGGCCCGGATACGCGCGTGCGCGTAATCGGCCAGCCCTTCCGCGGTTTGCACGCTCAGGCCATGGGTGAAAAAGCTCTCGCTGTACTCGCCGGCCGCTTGCAGCCGTTCGGTGAGCGCGGTCGCCTCGGCGCCGACTGTGACGATCTGGAAGACCGCGACGTCTCGTCGCCCTGAGGAGACCGGCAGGTAGTAGTCCGCCAGACAGAGTCGATCCCGGCGTGGTTGACGGGGGAAGGTGAACCGCGCGATCTCGCGCTCCGCCTCATCCGGGCTGAAGACCACCAGGTCATTGCCGTCGCGATTGGCCGGAAAGTAGCCATAGCGGATCCTGGGCCGCAACCAGCCTTGCTCGATCGCCTCACGCTGCATGCGCGCCAGCCGCGGCAGGAATTCGTCCCGCTGCAACTCTTCCCACGCCTCGTCCTTGACCCCCTTGCCGCCCCAGTGCAGGCGGAAGAGCGTCTTCAGGTCGAGGTGCGCCCAGACCTCGCTCAACTCGACCCGGTCCATCTCTCGCGCCCCCCAGAAGGGCGGGGAGATCGGTTCGACGTCGCGAACGGTCGAGCCGCCGGTGTCCAGCGCCTCCTCGGGGACGCTGAAGGCCGTCCGTCCTGGTCGCCCCAGCGCCTCGCGCGCCGCTTCCGCCGTCTGACGCACCAGATCGCCGCGGCGATCCGGATCGACGAGGCGGTCCATCAGCGATAGCCCCTCGAAGGCATCCTTCGCGTAGAACACCCCGGGTTCGTAGGGAGTCTCCTCGTCGACGTAGAGGGTCCGCTGCGCGTAGCTGCGATTGATCGCCGCGCCGCCGATGATCACCGGATAGCGGTATCCGGCCCGGTGCAGCTCTTGCACGCAGAGGGGCATCTGCTTGCTGGTCGATACCAGCAGGGCCGACAGCCCGATCGCGGTGGCGTCCACCTCGACCGCCTTGTCGATGATCCGGTTCACCGGTACCTGCTTGCCCAGGTCGTGCACCGTGTAGCCGTTATTGCTGAGAATGGTGTTGACCAGATTCTTGCCGATGTCGTGGACGTCGCCATAGACGGTTGCCAGGACGACCGTCCCCTTGGTCACACCCTCCTGACGCTCCAGGTACGTCTCGAGCCGGCCCACGGCCCGCTTCATCGCCTCGGCTGACTGCAAGACGAATGGCAGGATCAGCTCACCGGCGCCGAACTTGTCGCCGACCTCCTTCATCGCCGGCAGCAGCACGGAGTTGAGCACCTCGACCGGGTCGCGCCTGCTGACCGCCAGATCGACCTGCTCTTCGATCCCCTCTTTCTTGCGATAGACGATCTGGTAATGGAGCTTCTCCTCCGGCGTCATGTCGGCCATGGGGTCCGGCCCACCGGCGGTCGTCTCTTCCTCGCGGCCTTCGAAATGCTCGATCAGCCGCGCCAGGGCATCGTCCCGCCGCGCCAGCACGAGGTCCTCGGCCAGCTCGCGCTCGACCGCCGGGATCTCGGCAAACGGCATGACGTGCGAGGGATGGACGATGGCCAGGTCCAACCCGGCTTCTACGGCGTGGTAGAGGAAGACGGCATTGACGATCTTGCGAGCGACTGGATTGAGCCCGAACGAGACATTCGAGATACCCAGGATCGTCATCACCCCGGGCATCTCCGCCTCGATGGCGCGGATGCCGTCCAGTGTCTCGATTGCCGAGCGAACGAACTCTTCGTCGCCGGTCGAGAGCGGGAATGTCAGCGGGTCGAAGATCAGCGCCTCGGGCGCCAGTCCATACTCGCCGACCACGATGTCGTAGATCTTGCGCGCCGCCTCGAGCTTGCGGCTCGCCGTCTTGGCCATCCCCTCTTCGTCGATCGTCATCGCCACCACGGCGGCGCCGTGCGCCATAGCCAGCGGCATGACCGAATCGATCTTGAGCCGTCCATTCTCCATGTTGATCGAGTTGATGATGGCGCGGCCGGGATACTGCTCCAGGGCGTCCTTGAGGACGTCCGCCTCGGTGGAGTCGAGCACGAGCGGCGCCTCGACATTGAGCGCCAGCTTCTTCACCAGCGCCCGCAGCATCTCCCGCTCATCGGTTCGCTCCGTCATCGCCACACAGACGTCGAGCGCGTGGGCGCCGCTGTCGACCTGCTCCCGGGCGACGACGATCATCCCGTCATAGTCATCGGCCAGCGCCAGACGCTTGACCTTGCGCGAGCCGAGGGTGTTGACTCGCTCGCCGACGATCAATGGCGCCGGGTCCTGCCGCAGATCGACCGCGCGCACCATCGACGCGGTCATCGCCAGCGGTTTCGCCGGGCGTGCGCTGAAGGGACGGCGCCCGATCTCCTGCACCAGCGTCGCCAGATGCTCGGGTGTCGTCCCGCAGCAGCCGCCGACGATGCCGATCCCGAACTGCTCGACCATCTCGCGCAGATCGCGAGCCATCTCGTCGGGTGCAAGGGGGTAGACGGCGAGTCCATTGACATTCAGCGGCAATCCGGCGTTGGGGATCACCGCCACCGGCCGCGTCGAGTGCTCGCCGAGATAGCGGGCGGGCTCGCGCATATGCTCCGGCCCGGTCGAGCAGTTCAGACCAACGACGTCGACCGGAAGAGACTCCAGGACCGCGAGCGCGGCGGCGATATCGGTGCCGAGCAACATGCGACCGGCCGTGTCCAGCGTGACCTGAGCCTGGATCGGGATGTGGACTCCTGACTCTTCCCGCACGCGCAGGATGGCATGGACCGCGGCCTTCAGCTCCAGGATGTCCTGCGTCGTCTCGATGATGAAGAGATCGCTGCCGCCGTCAGCCAGCCCGCGCACCTGGTCGAGGAACAGGTCGACCACGTCCCCGAAGCGGTGGTTTCCCAGGAGCGGGTCCTCAGAGGCCGGAAGCAATCCCGTCGGCCCGATGGAGCCGGCCACGTACCGGGGCCGGTTGGCGGTGGAGTAACGATCGGCCACCCGCCGCGCCAGGGCTGCGGCCTCGCGGTTGACGTCGTAGGTCCGGTCGCCAAGACCATATTCAGCCAGCTTCAGTTGGCTGCCGCCGAAGGTGTCCGTTTCGATGACGTCGACGCCGACCTCGAGAAACGACGCGTGGACCTCCTCGACGAGTCCCGGATTGTGCAGCACGAGGTATTCGTTGCAGCCTTCGATGCCGCCGTAGCCGGCGGCATCCAGGTTGTAGTTCTGGATGGAGGTGCCCATCGCGCCGTCGAAGACGATGACGCGATCGTGAACGAGATCGAGATACGATGGACGATCGACTGGACCGAGGGACATTGCGGGAAATCACTCCTGACGCTCAGGCCGCGAGTATAGGCGGCCCGCTTCGCCAGACGTTGTTCGGACTCCGGAGTAAGGAGCCGCGAACGGTGATTAGGGACGTACGGGTAGCGACGGCCAGTCATGGGACATTTCTGATGTCCTATCATCAACGTGGCCTGCAAGTGCACGATGATCCTGTTTCCTCCTGGGAACGGATGGAGGAGAACCCCGAATGCCGCACCGTTTGCTTGTCATGGCGCTCGCGCTCTGGGCGCTCCTTGCGCCGTCGACTGCCGCCGCGCAGACGACCATCGACCTGGTCGTCGCCGACATCGACGCCTTTTGGGCGGAGCAATTCGCCAACGCCGGGCTCACCTACACGTCCCCTGCGCTGGGCTCCATCGACGGACCAATGACAACCGGCTGCGGCGACATCGATCCCTACTACAGCCCCGGCGCCTACTGCGCGGCCGACCAGACGGTCTACTACTCGACCGCCTGGGCGCCGAACGACGCGGCGGGGGAGATTCTGTGGTGGACGGTGCTCAGCCACGAGTGGGGCCATCACATCCAGGGGCAGGTCGATACCGGCGTGAGCACTGTGCTCGACGCGGAACTGCAAGCCGATTGCTTCGCGGGCGCCTATATGAGCCACGCCCAGGCGGTCGGTCTGGTCAGCCCCGACGCGGTATCGACGGCGCTGAGTCTGGTCCAGAGCGCCGGCGACGTCTGGTTCTTCCTGCCCGACGACGCCCCTGAGCACGGTAACAAGGCTGAGCGGGCGCTCGCCTTCATCAGGGGCCTGAACGGCAGCGTCGCCGATTGCGGGTTCTCCGCCTAGCACAACCAACCGTCACCCCGACACCGCTGTTCGATCGCGCGGGTTGCCCGTAAACTGTCATTGGCTTTGGGGAAAGCCGAGCGGACCTGCATTACGGGAAAGGGGTGGGGGATGGCACGACGATTCGTGCTTGCTCTGGCGATCGTGCTGACACTGCTCGCGCCATCGGTCGTCAAGGCGCAAACCGCGGCGGACGCGATTGCCGCCGATATCGATGCCTGGTGGAGCGCGGAATTCGCCGCCCGCGGTCTGGCCTATAGCTCGCCCCGGCTCGAGCTGGTCTCGGAACCGGGGACGGAGTTTTGTGATTTCTTCGATGTCTTCTATGCGCCGGCAGGCTACTGCTTCACGAACCAGACGATCACGGTCTCGACCGGGTTCGTCGCACCTGACAACGTCGCCGTGCTATTGCCACTCATCAGCCATGAGTGGGGTCACCACATCCAGAACCTGACTGACACCGGTGCCTACACCCCGCTCGAGCAGGAGTTGCAGGCCGACTGCTTCGCCGGGGCCTTCATTGCCTTCGCGGCGGATTCAGATTGGATCAGCCCGGTGGTCGCCGCCATGGCGCTGCAGCTGACGCAGTCAGCCGGGGACGTCTGGTGGGAAGGGTACGTTCGACGAGGCCATCCACGGTACCAAGGCCGACCGCGCCATCGCCTTCATGGCCGGGCAGAGCGGTGGTCTGGAGGCGTGCGGTCTCTAGTCCTCCGGGGCAGACTTCAGGAATAGCAACGCCCCGCGGGTCAATGCCCGCGGGGCGTCTTCGTTACGGCTGCCTGCGTGTGGCTAGGTGCGTCCCTGGACCGCCCGCAAGATGAAGAGCAGGATCACGGCGCCGATGACAGCGGCGATGAAGCTGCCGATGTTCCATTCGAGGGTGAACTGGCCACCACCGAACAGCAATCCGAAGATCAAGCCGCCAAGGAAGGCGCCGATGATGCCGACGATGATATTGCCGAGCCAACCCTGCCGGGCGTTATCGCCGGCAATCATGCTCGCTACCCAACCAGCGAGCGCTCCGAACACGATCCAGGAGATGATCCCGAAGCTACTGTTGACGTCCATCACTGCCCTCCCGACTCCCCAGCCGGACGTCCCGGCGTGCCCCTAGTGTAACAGCGAAAAGCCGCTAGCGGTTCATTTCTTTCGTCCAATTTCAAGAGTGGTCGATTCGGGCGCCGGTGGGAGCCATTCCTCCGCCCAGGTCGACACCGCCGCGATCACCTCGCTGAGCGCCTCTCCCTTTTCTGTAAGGCCGTAATCCACGCGCACCGGGGTCGAGGCGACGACGGTGCGCCTGACGATCCCCTCCGCCTCCAGCTCCTTGAGACGCTCGGAGAGGAGCCGGTCGCTCAATCCAGGCACCACTGAGGCAATGTCGCTAAATCGGGCTTCGCCCGAAAGCATCGCGCGCAAGATCGCGCCCGTCCACCGCCTGCCGATCAGCTCGATCGCACGGTGATACGTCGGGCAGAAGGCGCTGAGATGGACCGCGCACTCATCACGTTCTCGATCATTCATAGGAGTCATCTTCTCACCTCGAGCCGGCATGCGCGACTCGTTTAGTTAGTCACTTGACAAAGGTAAGTTGACTTACGATAGAGTGTACCACGCCACGAGATTGTGGCCCAGTTTTTTGTGGGAAGGCCCCAGGACAACGGACGGGCATATCACCCGCGTTGAGGAGACAAGCGATGAGCACAGCGGAAACGGTGACGAACGCAGGCACCGATACAGCCACCAGGACGGTTTGGACGATCGACCCCAGTCACTCGGGTGCGTCGTTCACGGTCCGCCACATGTTCACCAAGGTGCGCGGCCGCTTCACCGATCTGTCCGGCACGATCGAGACCGAAGGTGACAGCTTCACCAATGGCCGGGTCTCGGTCGAGATCAACGCCGATACGATCGACACCAACGACGCGCAACGCGATGCCCACCTGCGCACCAACGATTTCTTCGGTACCGGCGAGAATCCCACGATCACGTTTCAATCGACCTCGGTCACTCCCAGGGGCGACAACCAGTTCATGATTCATGGCGACCTGACGATCCGTGGCGTCACCCGCCCGGTCACCCTGGAAGCGGAATACGAGGGCGGCGGCAAGACCCCATTCGGCACCGAGGTCGCCTCCTGGACCGCGCGGACGGAGATCGATCGCAAGGACTTCGACCTGACCTGGAATGCGCCGCTCGAGGCCGGCGGCTTTCTGGTCGGCGACGACGTCAAGATCGAGCTCGATATCGAAGCGGTCAAGCAGTCCTGACGAGGGTGGCGGGGTGATGTACTCGCTCCGCTCGTGGTGGCAGGGTGGCGGGGTCATCATTCTCCCTGCCACCCCGCCACCCCGCCACCCCGCCACCCCATCACCCGCGTCCAAACGCCTCGTCGAGGATCGTTCGCGCCGCTTCCAGCTCATCGCGGTTGACGGTGTGACCCATTCCCGGATAGAGACGAACGTCAACCGCCGCTCCCAGCCGCTCTAGCGCCACGGCGGACTCCTCGACCCGCTCCTTTGGGATATGCGGATCGACGTCGCTGCAGCCCAGGAACACCGGTGTGCCGTCCAGCGAACCCGCGAAGTCGAACGAGGTCCCCGGCGGGCCGATCAGCCCCCCGCTAAACCCGATAACCCCGGCATACCGCCGCGCATTCCGCGCCGCGGCTTCCAGCGCCAGACAGGCACCCTGCGAGAAGCCCATCAGCGCGACGCGCTCGGGCGGGATGCCATGCTCACCGACCTGCGCGATCAGATCGGCGACGATCCGCAACGCGGAAGAGAGATACGGCTCGTTCCGTTCCGTTGGTTCGAGAAAGCGATAGGGGTACCAGGTATTCCCAGCCGCCTGCGGAGCCAGAATCGTGACGTTGGGCGGCGCAATCTCCCTACCAAGTGCGATGATGTCCTCGGCGCCGCCGCCGCGGCCGTGAATCGCGATCAGGGCGCCGGCCGTAGTCTCGAGCGGCGCTCCCCCCATGAGCACGCGCTCGCCGCCGTGCGGGTGCCGTGCCGCGTCCGGTCTCGCCATGGCTCTTCTCCTTCAAGTTCGAGTTCACGTTCAGGGCTGGCATCCAACCTGTTGCATCGCCAGCGCATCATCGCATCCTTGAAGCGGGGAAAGGATTGCTCGTGACCGGTCTACCTGCCGCTTACCGCATCAATGGCATCCACCACCTGACCGCCGTTTCGCGTGACGCCCAGCGCACGGTGGACTTCTACACCGGATCCCTCGGCCTGCGCCTGATCAAGCAGACCGTCAATTTCGACGACCCCTCGTCGTATCACCTCTATTTCGCCGACGAGGAGAACGGGCCAGGTGTGCTGACCTTCTTCGAGTGGAAAGGCGCCGCCCGAGGGGCGTACGGCATCGGCGGTACGCACCATCTCGCCTTCGAGACGCGGGATCGCGACACGCTGCTGCAGTGGAAACGCTGGCTTACCGACGGCGGGATCCGGGTCACCGGTCCCTACAACCGGGTCTACTTCGAAAGCATCTACTTCACCGATCCGGATGGCCTGATCCTGGAGATCGCGACGCGGGGACCCGGCTGGACGCTCGATGAGTCCCCGCACGCCCTGGGTTCCGAGGTGAAGCTGCCGCCGCTGGAAACGACGGCCAACCATCGCGACGAGGCGGCCATTGCCGCCGAGACCTGGCCAGATCCGATCCCGCAACCCACGCCGGAAATGCGCCTGCGGCGGATGCACCACATCACCGCGATCGGTTCCGACGCGGGGCAGATCGAGCACTTCTTCGCCGGTATTCTGGGCATGCGGTTGGTGAAGCGGACGGTCAATTTCGACGATCCGAGCTCGCCCCATTGCTATTTCGGCGTCGGCGACGGCGCACCCGGCACGATCGTCACCTACTTCGCCTATCCGCATGGCGCCATGCGGCCGGTCAGAATGGGCGCTGGACTGACCCATCATTTCGCATTGAGCGTCTCCGACGAAGACGCGCTGGCATGGTGGCGCGACCACCTCAACGCGAGCGGTGTGCCGACGACCGAGATCAGGGACCGCGCATACTTTCGCAGCATCTCTTTTCACGACCCGGACGGTCACATCATCGAGATCGCCACCGACACCCCGGGATTCACGACCGATGAG
Source organism: uncultured Chloroflexia bacterium (assembly GCA_963724295.1). Taxonomy (GTDB): domain Bacteria; phylum Chloroflexota; class Chloroflexia; order Thermomicrobiales; family UBA6265; genus JACCXM01. The sequence goes on from CAVRUC010000003.1 coordinate 27,405, forward strand.
ACACTGCCGGAGCTAGGACGGACGCTGCAATTGCCCTCCTGGCTCGCATCCCGGCGGGAAGAGATCGAGCGAAATCTCACCCCGATTACCGTACGCGAACCGATTGGTCGCTAGCGAACGAGCAGGAGAACGCCAATGGCTACGACGTCCAACCCGACAGGAACGACACCAGCCCAGCCCTCGATCCATCCCCAGACCAGCATTGGCCACGTCCACCTCAAGGTCGCGGACCTGCCGCGCGCCATCGCGTTCTATCGCGACGCGCTTGGATTCGACCTCATGGAGCAGATGGGAAACAGCGCCGCGTTCCTCTCGGCGGGTGGCTATCACCACCACATCGGTCTCAACACCTGGGAAAGTCGCGGCGGCTCGCCGCCGGCCCCCGGCACCACCGGGCTCTACCACGTCGCCATCCTCTACCCGTCGCGGCTGGAGCTGGCTCGCGCCCTGAAGCGGCTCGTCGACTACGGCGTGCCCATCGACGGCGCGTCGGACCACGGGGTGAGCGAGGCGATCTACCTCCACGACCCCGATGGCAACGGTATCGAGATATACCGCGATCGGCCCCGCGAGGAGTGGCCCCGAGATCCTGACGGCAGCTTCGCCATGATCAATGCCCCACTCGACTTGCGGGCACTCCTGGGCGAGCTGGACGGATAGGTAGGGACGCCGGCATCATGGCCCCGGATCTCCTCATCCGCAACGGCCGGGTCTGGACTGGAGACCCCTCGCATCCCCGCGCGGAGGCCGTTGCGATCGCGGGCAACCGAATAGCCGCCGTCGGCACGGAAGCTGTTGCCCGGGCCGCGGTCTCCCGTGATGCCGAGGTGATCGACGCGGGCGGACGCACCGTGCTGCCCGGGCTCATCGATGCCCACAACCACTACCTGGCGACGGCCGAGGCGCTGGCCTCGGTCAACGTCCGCTTCCCCGCCGTAACCTCCCGCGCTGACCTCACCCGCGTCATCGGTGAGGTGGCGGAGGTCACACCACCCGGACGCTGGATCCGGGCCGTCGGTCTCGACTGGTCAAAGTTTTCGGATGGGCAGCCGCCGACCCGGTGGGATCTCGACGAGGCCACGCTCGGGCACCCGGTCATCGTCTACCACGTCTCGGTCCATCACGCCCTCGTCAACACGCCCGCCATGCGAGAGCGCGGTATTACCGACCAGGTCCAGGATCCGCCCGGCGGCCGGTTCGTACGCGACGAGGCCGGCCGCCTCACCGGCCTCTGCCTCGATGCCGCGACCGACCTCATCCTGCCAGTGGTCGTCGACATCGGCTGTCACGGGCCGAACTTCCATACGCTGCTGCCCGGTGAGGATTCTGTGGCGCTGCTCGCCGACGCCAGTCGCGTCTACCTGGCGGCGGGTCTTACCACAGTCTGCGATCCGCAGGTCACCCGCCGCGAGATGCGGATCTATCGTGACGCTGCCGCCCGCGGCCTGCTGGGCCTACGTGTCGCCTTGATGCCGCTCTCGAACCACCTCGACGATTTCGAGGCGGTGGGGATTGCCCCGCCGTTCGGAGACGACCACCTCCGCATCACCGCCATGAAGCTCTATGCGGACGGCACCCTCATCGGAGGCACCGCCTGGTTCTCGGAGCCATACGGGCCGCATGGCGAGTTCACCGGCTCGACCTATTGGCAGCCGGAGCAGCTGCGAGACCTCGTCGTTCGCGCCCACGGCCACGGCTGGCAGGTCGGCATCCACACCCAGGGTGATGCGGCCATTGACATGTCGCTCGACGCCATCGAGGCGGCGATGCGCGCCGCGCCGCGCGTCGACAACCGCCATCGCATCGAACACTGCGGCTATCCGACTCCTGAACAGATCGGCCGTATGGCTCGCCTCGGGGTGATCCCGGTCAACCAGCCCAACTTCCTCGTCGATTCCGGAGACGACTTCATTCGCCATCTCGGGCAGCGCGCTCATCGCTTGCAACCGATTCGCGAGGAGCTCGACGCCGGTATCCGGCCGGTCCTCTCCAGCGACGCATTCGTTTCCAGCCTGCGCCCACTCGACACCATGAGCGCGGCCATGACCCGCCGCACGCGCATCGGGGCCCCTATAGGCGATGACCAGCGCATGACCCTTGATGAGGCGCTCCATGCGCACACCATCGACGCGGCGGTGGCCATCGGGATGGAGGACCGCATCGGCTCCCTTCAGCCGGGCAAGCTCGCCGACGTCACGATCATCGATGGCGATCTGGAGACCACCGCACCCGAGCAGATCGCGTCACTTGGCACCTGGATCACCATTCTGGACGGTAACGTCGCCTGGTCGGCGGCGGGCGAATCACTCACGGCCGCGCGGGCTTGACTATAGAGATCAACGGCGGCGCACGATACCTATCCGAGCCAGCAACTCGTAGAAATTGATGTCATAGCCCCAGCCGAAACTTTTCGGCGTCAGCAGTCGGGGATCGCGCGGGTTCCAGGCCCGCTCTCTGACCCGCGACCATGTGGGCCGCCGCCAGTCAAATGGCATCCCCAGAAAAGTTCCCGTACCACGCTTGTCCTGTTCGTCACCGTGATTCATCGTCGATACCCAGTAAGCGTTCAAGAATCCGCGGGGCGTGGACCTGAGTACGGGGCTGGCCAACCAGCCCCGTACTCACCGACGCACGCATTCCAGCGTCCCAGGGAGATCCGACCGGCTGGGACCCTACTGGCGGCCGGCGACACCTCGCGCCGGAGCCTGGGTACGGCTCATTCCGGCAAACGAACCGATCGCGAGCCCGATCACAGCACCGATGAACGCCACCCCGATCGCCGTCGCCGGCCTACCCACGAGATCGTCGAATGCCGGCGCAACGAGCCACCCCAAGACCAGTCCAGGAACCAGTCCCGCCACCAGACCAATGGCCGCGCCTCGCTCTGCGGCCGCGGCGTTGACGCGGTCGACCTCGGTGTCATCGAGCCAGTCTTCGGCCGCCTCCGCGTACGCGCTCCCCAGCACCGCCCCGTAGACCAGGTGCAAGAGGAGGTTGCCAAGGATCGGCAACGGACCAGCGCCAATGTCCATGCCAAACAGGCCGCCGCCCATCAGCGGCAGGAAGACGATGAGGGACAACAACCAGGGGATGAGGGCGAACTGCATGCCCCTCCACCAGGTTGGACCATGGAGTCGCGGCTCGGCATAGCGGGCATACACCAGGGCGAGCAGGAGTCCCACCGCCAGGTTCGCCCCGATGGCCAGGACGACGCCATCCGCCGTGCGCTCCGCCACAGGGTTGTTGACGAGCGCCCAGCACCAGCGCTGGATGACCCCGCCGTCCACGCTCCCGAGGCTACTGGCCAGCCAGTATGCGGCGACGAGAACGACGGTCATCGCGAACGTGCCGAGGAATCCGGCGAGGACGCCGGCCCGCAGCCAGTCCTCCCGGGGCGCGTCCGTCGGCAACGGATTGGCAAGAGAGCGATCGCTGTTCATGGTTTCCTCCCCTGTGATACGTGCGGTGGTGGGTGGCGCGAACGGCCGTGGGTCCCTAGGGAAGGGGCTCATCAAAATCTACGACCATGCTTCGATTGTGGATGTGACCCGCTCCGGATCGCGGCTCCGTGCGTACTGTTCCCTACTACGCGGCAGGACTGCGTCTGCGACGCGCGTCATCCGGCCGCGTGCCGGCACGAAGCCCACCGAGGATCGCGAAGGCCCGCTCCATGGCGAAGTCACGCGTTGTTGCGTCGAACGCCTCGGAGCTGCTCGGCATCATGAAGCCATGCTGGATACCCGGGAAAATGTGCACCTCGACGTTGCTCATGCGCGACGCCGCGGCACGATAGGCATCCAGCACCGGCGGCGGCGCGCGGTGATCCTGGTCGCCCCAGATGATGCAGACCGGCGTCGTGACGCCGTCGAGCTCGCCGATGTAGTCGAGCATCTGCGACCCGTGGCACGAAATGCCGGCGTCGAAGCCGAGCCGCTTCGGCCCGAGAACGGCGAAGGGCCCGCCGTAGCAGAAGCCCATCGTCGCCGCGCGGCCGTTGAATCGCGGCAGCGTGCGCAGCTGCGCGAGCGTATCGACCATGTCGCGCTCGTTGGTTTTGAGCTTGTCGAGCCGCGGCTGCGAGCGCTCGTGGGTTCGTGGGTCGCCGGAAGGGAGCGGACCCGGCACCGTGCGCCAGAACAGGTCGGGGGCCGCGGCGAAATACCCCGCCGCGCCGAATTCGTCGGCGATCTGGCTGAGATCCGCATCGACGCCATCGATGGAGCAGGCCAGCATCACCGCCGGCGCCGGGTCGTCGCCCGCGGGCGTCACCAGGTAGCAATCGAACTCGCCGCCCTCGGTCGCGCGGATCTTGACGCTCTTGCTCGGCATGACCGATCTCCTGCCGCATGTCTGCTGCGAGTGTAGTAGTTCTGATCAAAGCCAAGTTCGAATTCTCCGATCCTCTTACCGCTTGAGTGCATGTAGTCTTGGCTCCAAATGAGGAGCACGCATGCCGATCGTTCCTGATCGTTACCGCTTCGCCACCCGCCTGAACTCGTTCCGCGACCGCGACGCGTCGGCGATCGCGGCGCCGCGGCGCCGGATCTGCTGCGTGCCGTTGGGCGTGTTCCCGGCCTGACGGCGGTCGAACTGAACTACCCACAGCACTTCCATGGAACGACCGAGGCCACGTTGGTCGAGGCGCTGGCCGAAACCGGGCTCGCATTGACGGCGCTGAGCCTCCGCTTCGAGGGGCCGGACTTCGCCGACGGCGCGTTCACCAGCCCGCGCGCCGAGACCCGGGAGAGGGCAATTCGGCTGGCTCAGGACGCGGTGGAGGTGGCGGCCCGGCTAGGGGCGCCGCACGTCGACCTCTGGATGGCGTACGACGGCTTCGACTACCCGTTCCAGGTCGACTACGACCGGCTCTGGGCCGGCGAGGTTGACGGCTTCCGGCGCGTCGCCGCGCACGACCCGGCGATCCGCATCAGCGTCGAGTACAAGCCGATCGACCCGCGCCGCACTGCGCTGATCCGCGGCATGGGCGAGGCCCTTCTCGCGGCTCGCGACGTTGGTCTGCCCAACTTCGGCGTCCAGATCGACTTCTGCCACAGCCTGATGGCCCGCGAGCAGCCCGCCCTGGCCGCCTCGCTGGCCCTACGCGAAGGCCGCCTCTTCGGTGTCCACCTCAACGACGGCTACGGCCAGGCCGACGATGGACTGCTGGTCGGCAGCGTCCACCCCTGGCAGACCCTGGAGCTGCTGGCGACGCTGCGCCGGTACGACTATCGAGGCACGATCTACTTCGACACCTTCCCCGTGCGCGAAGACCCGGCCGCCGAGAGCGCCGCCAACATCGCCCGCGTGCGAGCGTTGGAGGCGATCCTGGATCGTCTCGATACGGAGCGACTGACAGTGCTGCAGGCGTGCCACGACGCGATCGGGGTGCAGGCGCTACTGCACGAGGTCACCTTTGGCTGGGATGGGCACTGAGGCGCCGACAGGTGTGGTCGTGGTCGGCAGCGTCCACATGGACGTGGTCGCCACGGCCGACCGTCTCCCCGGCAAGGGCGAGAGCGTCGTCGGCCACCGAGTGGCCCTTTCCCCCGGCGGGAAGGCCGGCAACCAGGCGGCGCAGGCCGCTCTCAACGAGGCCCGGACCTTCCTCATCGGCCGCGTCGGCCGCGATCTCTTCGGCGATCAGCTCCGCGCCGCGTTGGCACGCACAGGGGTCGACACGACCTACCTCACGGTCGACTCCGAGGCGGCCACCGGGGTCAGCCCGGTCCTTACCGGCGCCGACGGCGAGTACGCATCGATCATCGTGCCCGGCGCCGGACAGCGTCTGGAACCGGAGGATGTCGACGCCGCCCGCGACGCGTTCGCCCGATCGGCGGTGCTCCTCCTCCAGCTGGAGATCCCGGTCCGGATCTCCGCCCACGCCGCCCAGCTCGCCCGATCGCTCGGACTCCGGGTGATCTTCAACGCCTCCCCCGCTCCCGCCGATGGCGCGGCGATCCCTGACGCATTGTGGTCGGCCGTAGACGTGCTGCTCGTCAACGGCGTCGAAGCGGAACGGCTGAGCGGAATGTCGATCCCCGACGTCCCCGGGGCCGTGGTCGCGAGCGAAGGTCTCCGTAGGCAGTTCGGGATACCGACCATAATCGTGACCCTCGGCGGGCACGGCGTCGTCGCGCTCGACGAACGCGGGGCACGCCACCTTCCCGCCTGGCCGGTTCCGGTCGTCGAGACGATCGGGGCGGGCGACGCATTCGCGGGCATCCTGGCCAGCGAGCTTGCCCGCGGTCGCCAGCTCGATGACGCCCTCCCACTCGCCAACGCCGCCGGAGCGCTAGCCGTGACACGCTCCGGGACCCACGACGCCTTGCCGACAGGCGCGCAAATCCATGCCTTTCTCAAGGAGCGTCAGGGCGCGGAGAGCGGTGATCGCCGGTGAGGTGATCGCGAATTGCTCGAAGCTGCCGTTAGTTGGTGCCGGGAGCGGGATTCGAACCACATCCAGAAACAATAGCGTCATGACGCGAAAAGCTCTCCTGGTTGCGGCACCATGGTCACGAAGTGGTCACGGGATTCTCACGTTGATCCTCCGACCCGGAGACCTTGCGGCGTTCGAGAGTTCCTCACTAATCTGTGGCATGAGGCCTCTTCGGGGGCACCTCGCCTGCACTTGGGTATCGGAGCGAAGTAATCCAACCGATGGCCGAGACCAATGCCGCGCGTTGCAACCAACACTGAGTTCTGAGATAGTCGATTCGAATCTCACGTAGGTCCTCGGTTGCTTTTGGAGCCTTCGCGGCGGGTCTCTCTCCACGGCAATAGAGGGTGGCCGCAGCACTTGAGCCGCGACAAATCCGAGTCCCGATGGATGGTTAATAAGAATGGGTAGCTACGATCTCCGCTGTGCGCGTTGCGGTGTAGCGATCTCCGCTGCGGTCTTTCACCGCGTCTGTCCTACCTGCAGCGGAGAGCTTGCGTTCCACTATGACCTGAGCGACGTTCACCTCGATCGGAATCTGCCGGGGATCTGGCGGTTCATCGATCTGCTGCCCATTGAGCATCCCGAGCAGGTCGTCTCACTCCAGGAAGGGAACACGCCCCTCATCCCATCGAATATGTCAGTCGCACTCGGCGTGCGGGCATTCTGGAAATGGGAAGGGGCCAATCCGACCGGGGCACAAAAGGACCGCGGGCTCGCGGTCGCCATCGCCAAAGGGCAAGCGTTCGGGTTTGAGGCGGCCATCATCGCCTCGACCGGTTCAGCGGGGCTCTCCTCGGCGGCCTACGCGGCGCGGGCCGGAATGAAGCACGCCGTTTTGGTCAGCCGCAAAGCCCTCATCGCGCGGGTAATGCCCATGATCGCGCTCGGCTCGGCAGTATTCGAGGTCGATGGCACGATCGAGGATACCCTCGAGCTGTTAGCGGCCGCATGCGACAACCTGGGAGCATATGAGACGACGACGTATCGCAAAGCGAATCCGTATCAAAGTGAGGGCGCCAAGACGCTTGGGTACGAGATCTTCCTGCAGCTCGGATCCGTGCCCGACTGGATCGTGGTCCCGGTTGGCGGAGGAGGAACCCTTGGCTCCATCTGGAGAGCGTTCGCGGATCTGCGCGCAATCGGTTTGACCGACCGCATACCCCGGATGGTTGGCGTGCAACCGACCGACTATAACGCGCTCGAGATCGCAGAGCGGAAAGGCCTATCGACCGACGCCGAGCTGCGTCAGCTCTCTTGGTCTGACACCCCGCCGACGGTGCTTGTGAAACTCCAGCACACCTATCCCTACGACGGCGAGGAGGCGCTCACCGCCATCAGAGAGTCCGGTGGCAGTGTTTGCGTAGCAACGGATGACCAAGCCTTCGCCGCCCAACGGCGAATCGGGACGACGGATGGGATTTTTGCCGAACCGTCCTCGACCGTAGTCTTGACCGCCATCGAAGACCTCGTCGCCTCCGGCCGTATCGAACCAGGACAATCCGTGGTCGGCGTACTCACCGGATCGGGGCATCGGGAGACTCATCTCCTGATTGAGCGCGGTGAGGCGACGGTCGAGACGATTAGCGCGGCCGACGGAGAGGCGAGACTGGCGCGCTTTCTCGGTGAGAAGCACTCTGAGGGCGAGGCCATCGCGTGATGGGATCACTCTGCGACGGCCAGGTCGCGATCGTCACTGGCGGCGGCAAGGGGATCGGCCGCGCCATTGCCATGCGGCTCGCCCAGGAAGGTGCCGCGGTTGCGATCTGCGGTCGCGAGGCTAGCGCAATTGAAGCCACGGTGGTGGACATGACCGAGACGGGTGTGCTTGCGTTCGGGAGGACGCTCGATGTCGCGGACTACATCGCCGTGGACGCGTTCGTCGCTGAGACGCAAGCGATGTTTGGCAGCGTCAACATCCTGGTCAACAACGCTGCGCTGACTGCAATGAGCAATATCGGCTTCGCGCCCGTTCCCGATCTAGCGGTTGACGAATGGCGCCGGGTCGTGGACGTCAACCTCTCCGGCGCCTACTACGCGTCGCGGGCTGCCGGACAGATCATGCGCGAGCAGCAGTCGGGAAACATCATCACCGTCTCTTCCGTCCATGCGCATGTGCCGAACGCGCTCACACCGCATTACGATGCGACGAAGGCTGGACTCGAGGCTCTTACTCGCAGTCTAGCGCTCTACTTCGGGCGGTTCGGCGTCCGGGTGAACGCCGTCGCCCCTGGACCCATCGTCGAGGAGGGGTCGGATAGCGCTCAGAACCCTTACTCTCCTGACGCACGGGAGAGCCAGCGGCGGTCAACGGCGCTCGGGCGCTTCGGCCGGCCGGCGGAAGTGGCGGCTGTCGTCGCCTTTCTCGCCTCCAATGAGGCAAGCTACATTACCGGGAGCACGCTGCTCGTCGATGGAGGATTCCTGCTCCGCCATGAGGGGATGTCGGATGGATCGGATATTGGATAGCGGGCCCAGCCGGAGAAATGCCTATCGTGGACAATGACGGTACGGCGATCGACTTTGAGCGCCGTTCGGGGACTCACAAAGGAGGAACTCCCGTGGACAAAGCCAGCAGGATGATCACATCGAAGATCTCTCGCCGGAAGCTGATGCAAACTGGTGGCGTCGTGGCCGGGACCGCTGCCGCAACAGGCACGTTGCGCTCGACATTCGCCGCACCGAATTTCGCGCCGCGGCGGTTCCAGGGCGAGAAGCTCACCGTCCTCTACATGCAGTCGGGCACCTATGACGAAGCGGCGCGGCTGATCGCACCGGAGTTCGAGGAGGCCACCGGAGCCACGGTTGAAGTCGTGGCCTTCCCATATCAGAACCTGCACGACAACGCCGCGAATGATCTGGTGACGCAGACCGGCGCGTATGACGTCATCGACGTGGCGGGGCAGTGGGACGGAGAGTTCGCTCCCTACCTAGTGCCGCTCGATGAATACGTCGAACGGGATGGCATCAGTGGAGACGATTTCATCCCCAATATCTGGCAACTGAATGGTCTCTGGGAAGGCAACCGGAATGGGATTCCCAACGCGAACGACGCCAGAGGCATCATCTATCTCACCGACCTCTACGAAGATGCGGGAGTCAGCATCCCCGAGTCCTGGGAGCAATACAACGAAAACGCCGCGGCGCTGACCGGCGATGGCATCTATGGCGCGTCCTGGACCGGTCTCGGTGAGCAGCTGCAAGGTTCGTGGCTGAGCCGCTACTGGGAGTCTGGCCAACCGCTCTGCGAAGAAGATTGGCGCCCCGCTTTCGTCAATGAAGCTGGTGTCAACGCGATCGAGCTGCTTCGCGACGCTCTGCCGTATGCTCCCGAGGGGATGCCAGGGTGGGACATCCCGACGCACATGAACGCCGTGCTATCAGGTGAGTTGGCGCAGTCCGAGGTGTGGCCATCGTTCATCCGGGCGGATGCCCGGGACCCATCGAAATCCAAAATCGTCGACAGGTGGGCGCTCACGCCGTTCCCTGGTCCTTCCGAGCTGAGTCTTTGGAATCTTGCCATTCCCCAGACCTCGCCACGACAAGATCTCGCCTGGGAATGGATCAAGATGTACACGACCCCGGAGAACGCTAAGCGGTTCGCGCTCGAGTTCGGCGTTGGGTCACCCCAGCTCGCGACCTGGTCCGATCCCGAGCTCGTCGAGCGCTACCCTGAGTACCCGCAAATTCTGGCGGCGATCGAGAACGGGAAGCCGATCTGGCGGATCCCGCAATTCCCGGCCGCCTGGGACGTGCTAATGAAGGAGCTGGAGAAAACGGTCTACCAGGGCGCGGATCCAATGGCGACCCTGCAGACCATTGCCGACGAATGGAACCGGCTGCTTGACCAGGACCCGCCGACGGCGCCGTACGTCGAATAGCAGCATCATGACGATGGCCCCGGGGCGGAAGCGCGCTTCCGCCCCGGGGTTTCAGCCGGTCAGGCGTGCACTCGTTGTCTAGATCGGGGTTCGACACGACGTTGCATCACGTTGGTCCTGCCGAGCCTGGTTCCGCTAACGCATCAGGCGGAGGATGATCTCTTGGCAGTCGTCACGGCTCCGGCGGGACGCGGACGCAAATCGGCGCGCTGGAGCGAGTCGCCCATCTTCGTGCTATTCCTGCTGCCTGCCGTCATCTTTCTGGCCTTCACCAGCGTCTACCCATTGGTGCGGACCTTCTGGCTGAGCTTCCACAGCTGGTTCATGAACAAGCCGAACACCAATCCGCAATGGGTGGGGCTTGGCGGGTATCAAGCCACCCTGGCCGATGAGGTCTTCCGCACGTCCGCCCTCAACACCGCCGTGTTTGGCGTGGGGACGGTTGCGGTGGAACTCCTGCTGGGGTTGGCACTTGCCCTCGCCTTGACGAGTGGCGGTGGAGGGATCAGGGTCGCGCGGTCAATCCTGCTGGTGCCGATGATCATGACCCCGGTGGTGGTCGGGGTGCTCTGGCGCATCCTGCTCTTCGACAGAGGGCTGGTCAACCACCTTTTGTCGTTAGTCGGGTTAGGTCCGGTGTACTGGTTCGTCGAGCCGTTCTGGGCGTTCGCTGGAGTGATGCTGGTCGACATCTGGCAGTGGACGCCATTCGTGATGATCGTCCTCACCGCCGCGCTGGCCTCGTTGCCGGGAGAGCCGTTCCGGGCGGCCCAGATCGATGGCGCCTCACGGTGGCAGATCTTTCGCTATATCACGCTGCCGATGCTGATGCCGGTCCTGTTGGTCACCGCGCTGCTGCGATTCATGGATGCGATCAAGGTCTTCGACACGATCTATGTCCTCACCAGCGGTGGGCCGGGATACTCGACCGAGATGCTTTCCTCCTATATCTACAAGCAGGGGGTGCGCTACTTCAACATTGGAGGCGCTGCTGCCGCATCATGGATGTTTCTTCTAGTGATCGTAGCGATCTCGATCATCATGGTCCGCCTACGGGCGCGGGCAGGGCGAGGGGAATGAAGGGGCGTCCGATCAGAGCGGGAACGTGCCGGATTCCGTCCGCGATCGGGCAGGATTGAACCGGATGTCAGCAACCACGCTCACCCGCTCGTCGCCACGAACATCTGGATCTCCCCTCGCCCACAAGCGAGCCAGATACTCGGGGCTTGGCTGGGCGTTGCTGCGATGGGCGACGATCGGGCTGGCCTTAGCCGTCACGGTGGTGCCCTTTTTCTGGCTGGTGACGACCTCGTTCAAGCGGCAGGTCGATTACCTGGCCTACCCGCCGCAAATCATCCCGCCTGCCTGGACGCTGGAGGGGTATCGCGTGCTGTTCGAGCAGCAGGATCTGGGGCACTTCTTCGCGAACTCGGTGATCATCACACTTACGTCGACCGCGCTCGCCGTCTTTATTGGGTCCCTTGCCGCTTACAGCCTGGCCCGGGCGCGCTTTCCGTTCAAATTGAACGGCATCCTCGCCTTCTGGATGCTACTGACGCGCATGTACCCGGCTATCGCGACGGCTATTCCCTACTTCCTGATCATGCGCGATCTGCGCCTTCTCGACACCCGGCCGGCGCTTATTGTGACCTACACGGCGTTCAACCTCCCGTTCGTCATCTGGTTGTTGATCGGTTTCTACGAGGAACTCCCCGCTGAGCTGGAGCGCGCCGCAATGATCGATGGCTGCGGTGCCTGGCAGCGGTTCTGGAAAATCGTGCTCCCGCTGTCGGCGCCTGCGCTCGTCGCCACAGCCATCCTCTCCGCGATCCTGGCTTGGAACGAGTTTCTCTTCGCGGTGATGCTTACCCGAACCAACGCCAAGACGTTGCCGGTGGTGATGTCGGGCTTCATTACCGACAAGGGGACGCAATGGGACCAGATGACCGCACTTGGCGTGATCACCGTCCTGCCAGTGCTCATCTTTGCACTCGTCGTGCAGCGATACCTGGTCCGGGGTCTGACCCTCGGAGCGGTGAAGGAGTGAGGTCGATCCGGATCCTCTTGTTAGCCGGCAGTCGATACGGGTCGTGGCAGATTGAGGGCTGACTCTTGGCATCGGTGCGATTTGAGGGCGTAACCAAGCGCTACGGGAAAGTTGAGGCTGTGAAGGACCTCAACCTCGAAATCCCTGACGGACAGTTCATGACCCTGGTGGGGCCGTCAGGTTGCGGCAAAAGCACGACGCTCAATATGCTCGCCGGTCTCGATGACGTAACCGAGGGGGAGATCTACATTGATGACGAGGAAGTCAGTGGACTCCCGCCGGGCGAACGCGACATCGCCATGGTCTTCCAAAGCTACGCGCTCTATCCCCACATGAGCGTTCGCGACAATCTGGCTTTCGCCCTGAGGGTGCGCCACGAACCCAAAGACGCGGTTGAGCAGAAGGTCGCACGAGCGGCGAGGCTGCTTGGGATCGAAGAGTTGCTTGATCGCAAGCCGCGGCAACTCTCCGGCGGGCAGCGGCAGCGGGTGGCGCTAGGCCGCGCGCTTGTGCGCGAACCGCGGCTTTTTCTCCTAGACGAACCCCTCTCGAATCTCGACGCCAAGCTTCGGGTCCAGATGCGAGCGGAGCTGAAGCTGCTCTTTGACCGACTCGAGACGACCGTTGTGTATGTGACGCACGATCAAGCGGAAGCAATGACGATGTCTGACCGGGTGGCGATCTTCGACAAGGGCGTTGTTCAGCAGGTCGGGACGCCGCTTGAACTCTACGAGAAACCGACCAACGCGTTCGTTGCGGGTTTTCTTGGCTCCCCGCCTATGAACTTTTTGGAAGCCGAGATTGCAGACGGTCGACTTCACGGCAGTGGATTCTCGTTTGCCTTGCCAGAATGGGCTGGAAGCGTTGAGCGCGGCACGCCTGTGGTCCTTGGCATTCGCCCCGAGGACTTTACTTTGTCTGAAGAACCTGGTCACACCGCCGTTTTGATCACGCTCGTCGAACCTATGGGATCGTCGACGATCGTGTACACGGAACTCGGTGAAAAGCTCGTCGCTATCGAAACTGGCAAGGACACCAGATTGAGCGTCGGGTCGACTGTGTCGCTTAATATCGATCCGAAACGGCTTCATCTCTTCGATACGTCGACTGGACAATCTCTGGCCTCCGCGCAATACAGAGTTTTGAGCTAACGCTGTCACAACTTTGTCACGAACGTGGCGTCACTTGCCTGCATTACCCAACACAAGTTGGACCTATCCTTGGACGTTTCTCGCACCAGATCGCACAGAATGGGATTGACCGGCTTGCGCCGGGATGGAACTCTTGGAGTCCCTCTCCCGGTACCAGACGACACCTAACGGCACCAACTGACACGAACGAGTCCTTCACGGTACGAGCCAACACTGCTGTTGGGTTTGGACAGCGTTGCGAGAGGGATTCGAACCACAGACCAAGAATCCGGCGTGATTCCGGCTGATTCTGGCTGGATGAGGTCCGGTTGATCACGAAATGGTAACCGCGTTAGGCCGTGCCGGTAGGTTCCTCCAATATGGCGTCAAAGTGCGCCGCCGCCCGCTGTTGCATATCGGCCGACACGTGAGAGTACCGGTCAAGCGTCTCACTGATCGAGGCATGCCCGAGACGCTCCTGCACCACCTTCGGATGCACGCCACTGGCGAGCAGGAGTGTCGCACTGGTGTGCCGCAGGTCGTGAAAGCGGATACGGGGTACTCCTGCCCGCTCGATGAGCGTCGCGTACTCCCGGGTGCGGGTATTGGGATGGATCGACGTGCCGTTGGCCGTGGTGAACACCAAGACAAAACTGCGAAATGACGCGGGTTCCTGGATGGTGGCAGACGGATAGAACCTTCGGTGCCGGGAGCGGGATTCGAACCCGCACGGCCTTGCGGCCACCAGCTCCTAAGGCTGGCGTGTCTGCCATTTCACCACCCCGGCGAAGGTGCATCGCAAAGTGTAGCGGTCCGCTTCTGCCATTGCCGCGCCTGGATCACTCGGATAGCATCCTCCGGTTGACGTTCGCTGAATCTGGAGGAGCCGCCTCATGGCCACGACCGCCGCCGATCCCCTCGCCCGCAAACCGTTCGGGCAGACCGGGCTCCTGGTCCCGCCGGTTGCCGTCGGTTGCGCGCCCATCGGCAACATGCCCGAGGCGTTCGGCTATGGGGTGACGGACGAGGACGCGCTGGCCACCATTCGCGCCGCGCTCGACAGTCCGATCCCCTACATCGACACCGCCGCCCTGTACGGCGACGGCGAGAGCGAGCGGCGGGTCGGTCTCGTCTTGCGCGAGCGCGGTGGGTTGCCGGAAAACGCGTTCCTTCAGACCAAACAGGGGCGTAACCCGAAGAACGGCGACTACTCCGGCGAGACGGTCAAGCGCAGGATGGAGCGCTCCCTGGAGCTGCTCGGCGTCGATCGCATCGAGGTCGTCTATCTCCACGATCAGGAGTGGACGACGTTCGAGGCCGCAATGGCCCCGGGAGGACCCATCGACGTCCTCCAGCAGTTCCGCGACCAGGGTGTCATCGGTCACCTCGGTGTCGCCGGTGGACCGATCCCCGTGCAGCTCCAGTACATCGAGACCGGCCTCTTCGATGCGGTCATCCATCACAACCGCTACACCCTGCTCAACCGCTCGGCGGAGCCACTCATCGACGCCGCTGTCGCCCGTGGCATGGCTGTCCTGAATGCCGCCCCTTACGGCAGCGGCATGCTGGCAAAAGGACCGGACGCCTACCCGCGCTACGCCTATCAACAGGCGTCCGCCGAGATGATCGACCGCGTGCGTCGTTTGCCGCCATCGCCGAGCGGCACGGCGTCCCCCTACCGGCCGTCGCCCTGCAGTTCTCGACTCGCGACCCGCGCATGACGGCGACGATCGTCGGCATGAGCCGCCCAGAGCGCATCGCCGAGACGGTCCGCTACCTCACGACCCCGATCCCCGATGCGCTCTGGGACGAGATCGCCGAGATTCCATTCGACACCAACGATCCCGAGGAATATCGCTTCAAGCGGTGAATGAGGGTGGCGGGGTAGTTACTCGCTACGCTCGTGGTGGCAGGGTGGCGGGGTCATCGTTCTCCCTGCCACCCTGCGACCCCGTCACCCATCACCCATCACCCATCGCCCGACCCACCACTTGCGGACAATCGCATCGTGCCGTATCATGCGCGCCATGAGCGGCTTTGCGCGCCCCACCATGACTAGCAGCACGATCGTCGTGATCTCGATTACCGAGACCACCATGATTACCGTGCCTGCCGGTCCGGGGGGACGCGACTAAGGGTCGCACACTCCAACAGGACGGATCGGCAGGCGGGAGCGGAAACGCTCCCGTCGCTTTGTGTGTCGCGGTATCAGAGACAAAGGACGGGCCAGATGATCGTGATGAAGTTCGGGGGCACCTCGGTCGGAGACGCCGCGCGCGTCGACCAGGTCGCCACCATCATCGAGGCCCAGCCGAGTCCGCGGGCCGCGGTCGTCTCGGCTGCATCGGGCGTCACCAACATGTTGCTGGATGCGGCCCGCGCCGCGGCTGTCGACGGCGGCGAGCTCGTCGCCAGGCTCGTCGCCGAGATTCGCGCCCGGCACGACGACATTGCGGCGGCCATTGGCGACGACCAGGAACGCGCCGCGGCCGTCGCCGCGCTCGATCAGCTCCACGCCGCTCTGGACGACGCGCTCTCTGACGTTGACCGCGCCGGCGAGCTCAGCCCTCGCAACGCGGACCGCATCCTCGCCACCGGCGAGAAGGCGATGAGCATTCTCCTCGCGGCGATGCTTCGCTCGCGCGGAGTGCCGGCCGTTCATGTCTGGGCCGATCGCGTCATCGCCACCGACAACCGGTACGGCAACGCCCGTCCCGACCGCGCCCTCACCCGCGAGCTGGCGGCCCAGGAGGTGCGGCCGCATCTGGACGCCGGTCACACGGTCGTCTTCACCGGGTTCATCGGTCGCGCCCCGGATGGCTCGACCACCACACTGGGGCGAGGCGGCTCCGACTACAGCGCCACTCTTCTGGGCGCCGCGCTCGACGCCGATGAGGTCCAGATCTGGACGGACGTTCCTGGCGTCCTCTCCGCGGACCCCCGGCAGGTGCCCGACGTGCGCGTCGTATCCGGCATCTCCTATGACGAGGCGCAGGAGCTGGCGCATTTCGGCGCCAAAGTCCTCCACCCGCGCACCATCCGACCAGCCGTCTCCCTCGGCATCCCGGTGCGCATCCTCTCCACCTTTCTGCCCGATGAACCGGGGACGCTCGTTACGCGGGATGCGCCTGAGGAGAGCGTCAAAGCCGTCACCGCCCTCAACAACCTGCTGCTGCTGACGATCGACGTCCCGGAGCTGGAGGATCTCGCGGCGGCGTCGGCTGCCGTCTTCGGCGCGCTGCATGGCGACCGCATCGAGGTCGTGGCCGCGTCGCAGGCGTCATCCCGCCGCCGTATGACCTACGTCGTCGATGCCAACGGTCACGGCGGTTGCGCCCGCGTCAAGCAGCGCATGGCGGCGGCCCTCGAAGCCGCCGACGTCGACGCCGAAGTCGGCTGTGAAGAGGACGTGGCCCTCGTGGCCGCGGTCGGGGCTGGCGTCGCCGCGGCGCCGCAGACCCTGTCGCAGTTTCTCTCCATCCTCGGCCGGGCCGGCGTGCCGGTGCTCTCGACGAACCAGCAGCACTCGAACGTGGCGCTCACCGTCGCCGTGCCAGGAAGAGACGCGGCGCGCGCCGTGCTTGCCCTGCACGACGCCTTTATTCGACCTCAGCCGGCCAGCTCTCGGGCGCGGCGTCCACGCCGCGCCGACATGCTGGCGGAGAGTCTGCGCGTCGGGTAGACCCAATATCGGTATCAACGAGGGCGATGTGAAACGAACAGAGATCGTGCCCGCCCCGGGAAGAGGCGTTGGCGCGAAGGAGGCAGTTTCGAGGTGATTCAGTCCCGATCCAGCTCGAACGGAAAGATCCCGGTCGCCGTGCTCGGCGCGACCGGCAGCGTCGGTCAGCGCTTCGTGCAGCTTCTGGCCGGGCACCCCTGGTTTCAACTCGCCGAAGTGGTGGCGTCCGACCGCTCGACCGGGCGTTCCTATTGCGAAGCGACCGAGTGGCGGTTGAGCGCGGATATGCCCGAGGGCGCCCGCCGGCTCGTCGTCAAGGACTACGACGCCACCCTCGAGAGCCCGGTCGTCTTCTCGGCGCTGCCGGGTGAGGTCGCGGGCGAGATCGAGCAGCGGATGGCCCAGGAGGGACGCGCCCTCTTCTCGAACACCTCGACCCACCGCATGACTCCCGACGTGCCCTTGATGATCCCGGAAGTCAATCCGGAGCACGTCGCCGCGCTCGAGGTGCAACGCCGGAATCGCGGTTGGAGCGGGTTCATCGTCACCAACCCGAACTGCTCGGCGATCCATCTGGTTCTGGCGCTCAAGCCCCTCCACGATGCCTTCGGCGTCGACGCCCTGGCGGTGACGACGATGCAGGCGGTCTCCGGCGCTGGCTATCCCGGGGTGCCGTCGCTCGACATGATCGACAACGTCGTGCCCTTCATCAACACCGAAGAGGAGAAGATGACGGAGGAGACGAAGAAGCTCCTGGGTGGGTTCGACGGCGAGTTCCAGCCGGCGTGCATCACGATGTCCGCCCACTGCAACCGCGTTCCCGTCAGGGATGGCCATACCGAATGCGTCTCGATTCGGTTCCGCACCCCGGCCACGGCTCGGGACGCCGCCCAGGCGATGTCCGAGTTCCGCGCCAGGCCGCAAGAGCTGCAGTTGCCGAGCGCTCCCAAGCGCCCGGTGATCGTGCGTGACGAGCCGAACCGCCCGCAGGCGAACATCGACCGTGACGCCGAGAACGGCATGGCGACCACCGTCGGTCGCGTCCGCGAATGCGCGCTGCTGGGGACCAAGTTCGTCCTGCTCGGACACAACACCATCCGCGGCGCCGCCGGCGCATCGATCCTCAACGCGGAGCTGTTCAAGGTCGAGGGACTCTTACCCGTTTGATGTCCGCTTCGGTGGATCGGGACCCAGGACTGCGCTCCCGCCCTCACTCCCCTGCTCATCAGGTCGGGGAGTGAGGGCGCACCACGGAGTGACCGGCGTCGAAGAATCTGCCCCACCCGGCCCATCAAAAGTTCAAACTCTTCAAACCCTTCAAACTCTTCAACTTGAGACTCTTCGAATTCGTCCAGCTCTTCACGACATGCCTGCTGCGTTCGATCGCCTGCTGGATTGGTCCACTGGCTGCAATCTTGACCTACGACTCCGCTCGAATTATAGTTCGTATCATGAATTATTCGGGTGCAGAACTATCGCCTAATCCGCACGGACGAAGACGCGTTGATCGAGGCCGGCGTGCACATGTTGCCGGTCATCGCCAAAGCCCTCTTCTCGTCCATCTCCGGTCTTGGGACGGCCCATGGCCTGACGCCCGCCCAAGTCAAAGTGCTGCTCCAGTTGGGAAGGCGCCAGCAGATGACCGTCGGCGAGATCGCCTCCGCCATCGACTGCTCGATGCCGGCAGCCTCAGAGCTCGTCGATCGCCTCGTCGATGCGGGTCATCTCGTTCGCGCTACCGATCTTGCCGATCGCAGACGGGTGCTGGTCGCCGCCACGCCCGCGTCGCGGCGGATCAGCGCGCACCTCTTCGAACTACGCCAGGCCCAGGTCCGGTACGCGCTGGATCAGCTCGAACCGGCAGAACGACCGATCTTCGTCAAGTCGCTCGAAGCGCTGATCGCCGGACTGACCCACGCCGGCGACGCTTCGCTCCTCGATGGCTGTCCTGGCGCACCGCCGGAGAGCGTCGATCGAAGCCTCGCCAATCCGGTCTCAGCTGCCGACCCCGCCCTCGCGCCACAAGTTCGCGAGGATCGGGTGACCGAAAAGCCAATCCGTACAGCTTCGTTACGAGGTAGCAACTAGATGTCCGACGCCATGTCCAAACCAGCCGGCTCCGAAGCCCATGGCGCGTCGTCCGGAAGCGAGTCCTCGGCCACCCAGGAGCGCAACCCCTGGTTGATTCTTCTGGTCCTCTGCGGCGCGATCTTCATGTTGCTGCTCGACACCACCATCGTCAACGTCGCCCAACAGAAGATCAAAGAGGGCCTCAACGCCGATCTGTCACAGATCCAATGGATTCTGGATTCCTATATCCTCGCCTTCGCGGTGCTGATGCTCTCCTTCGGCCGCCTCGGGGACATTTACGGCCGCAAGAAGATGTTCGTCACCGGGATGGCGGTCTTCATCGCGGCCTCGGGATTGTGCGGCGTATCGCACTGGATCGCGACGCTAATCGGAATTCCTGGCGCGACCGCGTTGATCATCGCCCGCGTGCTGCAGGGGATCGGCGGCGCCCTGATGATGCCGCAGACGCTCTCCCTGATTACGATCGCCTTTCCCCCTCAGAAGCGTGGCGCGGCCATGGGCGTCTGGGGTTCGGTCGTGGCCCTGGGCGCGGTACTGGGACCGTTGCTCGGCGGCTACATCGTCACTGATTACCCGTGGGAATGGATTTTCCTCATCAATATCCCGGTGGGTATCGTCGCCATCCTCGCCACGCTGGCCATCGTTCCCGAGTCGCGCGATCCCCTGGCGTCCGGCAAGCTCGACTGGGGCGGTCTGATCTTCTCGGCCGTGGCGATCTTCGCCCTGGTCTACGCGCTGATCGAGGGTCCCAAGTTCGGCTGGACGAGTCCGCAGACGATTGGGTTGCTGCTTGTTCAGCGCCGCGGTTTTCGCCATCTTCGTCTGGTGGGAACGGCATGTCCCCGATCCGATGGTGAAGCTCGAGCTCTTCGGCATCCGCAACTTCTGGGTCGCCAACGTCATCGGCCTCGCCGTCCCGTTCGGCCTCTTCGGGATCTTCTTTCCGATGACGGTCTTCCTCCAGGGCGCGCTCGGCATGACGCCGCTCGAAGCCGGGCTGACCATGATGCCCATGTCTTTGATGCTGATGTTCGTCGCCCCGGCCTCGGGACGCCTCTCGGACCTCATCGGCGCTCGTTGGATTCTCACGACCGGGCTCGCGCTCGTATCGGTCGGGATCCTCCTCATCACGAGTCAGGTCTCGGCGACGACGAACTGGCGAACGTTGTTGCCGGCATTGGTGATCACTGGTGCCGGGATGGGGATGACGTTTGCCCCGATGACCGCGGCGGCCATGTCACAGGTTCCGCCGCGCATCTCCGGCAGCGCCTCCGGTATCCTCAACACGTCCCGCAATATCGGCCAGCTTCTCGGCATCGCCGTCCTGGGCTCGGTCCTGCAATCACGGTTGGGTCTTCATGCCGGCGCCGAGTTCCGCTCGCTTCCCATTGGCGACAACGCCATTCGCAACCAGATCGCCGAGTTGATACGGGAAGGACGGATGGAGGCGATTCCGTCGGTCATCCCGCCCGCACAGCGGGATCAGCTCCCCATCATTTTCGACTCGATGAGACAGGTGTTTGTTCTCAGCATGCACGAGACGTTCTATGTCGGCGCCCTGATCTGCTTCGTCGCCCTCGGATTCTCCTTCCTGATGCAAAATCCCGGCCGGCGTACCATGCAGGCCGCGGACCGGGTGCGGGAAGCCTCCGCGCATCCAGCGGCGGCTGACTGACCAGTTTTCCCGGCCAGGAGAACAGTCCATCCGTGGAGATCAGGCTCGAGGGCAAGCATGCGCTGGTGACCGGCGCCAGCAGCGGCATCGGTCAGGGCATCGCGCTGGCACTCGCCGCGGCGGGAGCCAGTGTCGGCATCAACTACCGGTCAAACAGGGACGGCGCCGAAGAGACCGCGCGACGCGTGCGTGAAGCGGGCCAACGTGCGCTCGTCATCGAAGCGGACGTCGGCGATCCAGCGCAGGTCACGGCGATGTTTCGTCGTTTCGACGCCGACATGGGACCGATCGACATCCTGGTGGCGAATGCCGGTCATGGCTCAGCGTCCAAGCCACTTCATGAGACCTCATGGGACGAATGGGACCGGGTCCTTCGCTCCAATCTGCACGGTGCATTCCTCTGTGGCCGAGAGGCGGCGCGGCGAATGCTTGCCGCCGGCAAGGGCGGACGCATCGTCAACATCTCCTCGGTTCACGAAGAAGCCTGCAATATGCCGGATGACGGTCCGTACTGCGTGGCCAAAGCCGGCGTCCGCAATCTCACCCGCTCCATGGCACTCGAACTCGGGCCCCACGGCATCACCGTCAACGACGTGGCTCCCGGGATGATCCTGACGCCGATGAACCGGCGCGCGGCCGAGGATGCCACCTATCGTGCCGAGGCCGAAGCACAGATCCCGGTCCGCCGCGCTGGAACGCCCGCGGATATCGCGGCCATGGTGGTCTTCCTCTGCTCCGATCATGCGTCCTACTGCACCGGCGGGACGTATCTCGTAGATGGCGGCTGGATGTTGACCTGGCCGCCAGTGTAGGGAGGGAACAGCCGATGATCGCCGCTGGCAGCCCTAACCGTCGCGGTCTGATTGCGGCCGGCGCTTCCGCGCTCGTCGCCGGTGCCCTTGCCCGGACCGCTCCCGTCCGCGCAATTCAATCTGACCGCCAGCTCCTCGACTTGCTCCTGGGTCAAGAGCGGATCCAGGTTGTCTATTACTCCGCCATCCTTGACGCGTTTGACGACGCGGCATTTTCCGCCGCGGGTCTTCCCCAGGGCGCTCGCGGCGGCATCGAGGAGATCCTGGCAGCTGAGAAAGCGCACATCACCGCGCTGCCGCAACCCGACGACGTCGCGATGCCCGCGCCCACCGCGCCGGTGCTGACCGATCTGACTGAGGCCCTGCGTGAGGCCGCCAACCTGGAGAACCTGGCCGTCGCCTCCTACGCATTCGTCATTCCCCTCCTTGATCGACAACGGCTCCTGTCGACGCTGATCGGCATCCATAGCGTCGAAGCCCGGCACGCGGCGTGGTTGGCAACGCTCCTCGGCGCCAACCCCTTCCCCGAGGCCATCGACCCCCCGTTGACGTTGGAGCAGTCGGAGGCCAATGCCGGCGAATCCACCAGCGTGCCATCCCCGGCGGGCACGCCAAGCGCTGCAGGCGATGCCGCGCCGGTGATCGCGGCGATTGCCGCGGACCTCGGCGTGCCGCCCGAGTCAGTCCAGGTAATCACCATGGAACCTCGGGACTGGCCCGACAGCTCGCTTGGCTGTCCCCAACCCGACATGCTCTATGCCCAGGTGATCACACCGGGCTATCTGGTGCTGGTGGAGGTCTCAGGCGAGCAGATCGAGTACCACACCGACGAGCTGGGCACCGTCGTTCGCTGCCCCTGATCGCCGGCTCGCAAACCGACACCCTACAGGCGCTGGTACTCCTCGAGATCGAGCACGAACACGGTCGCCGCCGCCGGTGGGATCCCCTCGCCGCTATCGGGAGGCGCCATCCCCGAGCGGGCCGTCTGGCGGATCAGATCGAGCACGTAATCGACTTGATTCTCATCCGCACCGATCATCAGGGTGGTGTTGCCTCGCCGCAGGAACCCGCCGGTGCTGGCGAGCCGGGTCGTCCGAAAATCCGCCTCGAGCAGCGCATCGACGACCGTGTCCGCGACTTCGTTCTGGATGACCGCAATGACCAGCTTCTTCATTCGCCCCGCGCCTTACGAAACTGGCGGGAACCGAGATTCGTCGCTGAATCGGTTTCTTCCAGCATCTTCTGCCGATCGCTCGCGCCGCGAGTCTCATCGCCGGCCTTGCCGGCGATGGTTCCCATCGGGATACACATACTACCGCGCATCGCCAGTATCCTGTTCATCTCCTCGCAACCCCCGTGCCCGGCACGCGTCGAGATAGCCCTGCAAGATCACCGCCGCGGCGACGGCGTCGACGTCGCCCTTCCGCCGCCGCCGCCACGCCCCGCTCTCCTGGAGCATTCGTTCCGCTACGGCGGTCGTCAACCGTTCATCCCAGAAAACGACCCGCATCTCCGGTTCGACCGCCGTCTGAAGCGCCTCCGCGAACTGGCGCACGACCGCGGCCTGCGGACCCTCCCGGCCGGAAAGCCCGGTCGGCAGCCCGATGACCAGCCGGTCGACCCCCTTTGCCATCGCCAGGTCCCGTAGCTCGGCCAGGTCGCCGTCTCGGCGTTGCACGGTCGTCAGTGGCGAGGAGATCATCCCCAGCTCGTCGCCAATCGCCACGCCGACGCGGCGCTCCCCGACGTCGAGACCCATGGCTCGACCAGTCCGCTGGTTCACCTGGCGATCTCGAACTGGATCCGCCCCGCGTTGTTCGGCATCTCGTCGGGCAGCCAGGCGGGGCGGTAGTCGACCTTGAAAACAGCGATCTCCGGCCGCCGCGCGAGGATAGCCGCGGCGTCGTCAGCGCTCGTTCCCGCCAGCTCGTTAGCCAACGCCGCGCGCTCCGCGGCATCGATCTCCGCGATCGCATCGGCCCGCGCCTTCACCTCGAGGCGGACACCGCGATCGATCTCCTCGGTTTCGACCGGCTCCTCGAAGACGATATCCTGCGGCGCTACCGCGAATCCCTCCGGCGCGTCCGCGCTGAGGCGCTCGGCGAGGATCTGCTCGTACTCCGCCCTGGCCGCTTCGCCATCAAAGGTCAGCACGTCAACAGTCAGCGTCGATCGCAGCGAGATCTGCGCGGCATCTTCACCGGCCTGATGGTCGAACGCATCCTCTTGTCCGGAAACTGTCGCCGAGGAAAGCAGGATTTCCGCACCAGGCTGATCCCGTGCGATGGCCTCGGCGGCGAGCTCCGCTGCGGCGCTGGTCGCTGCCGCGCGCAGCGCGTCGAGGTCTTCCTGGGCGACCACCGGAAACTCCTTGTCCGATCCACCCGTCGCCGGCTGCATGCGATTGCTGTAGTAGACCCCGTTGGGTAAACGCCCGCCGATCTCACCCGTGCCGACATTACCGCCTGAGCCCGGCTGCACAGCCTGAACAGTTCCCGCCGCCGCGCCGGGACGCCCCGTGGCGGGGTCGGCGGCCGGTACAGAGACCGTCTCGCTAAAGGCAAACTCGACTCCGGTTTCGGTGGCCACAGTCGTGCCAGCCTCGACTGATAGCGGTTCTGTCGTGGCATTTCGCAGCTCGATCGCGCTGCTCGCCGTCCCGTCCGGCTCGACGCGCACCCCGGTGACCGGCGCCGTCCCTTCCCAGACGACCTCGATCTGGCGCTCCTCTGGCGTCAGCGCGAATGCCGCCCGCTCGTCGATCGGTTGGCCATCGCTCGTGACGTCGAACAGGACGGCGCCCGCGACCGGCGCCGTCTTGGGCTCGATCGCCACGACCGCTTGGGGCAGGACGAACCGGATGCCCAGGAGGGCAGCGATGACCAGGACGACCAAACCCGCCGCGACTGGTAACCAGCGTCGCGGCGGGTTCTCCGACTCCCGTTCGCGGTCAGCTTCCGGAACTGGCTCGTCAGATTCCGCACCGTCGCTCTCCCCGCTCAGGCCGTTCTCGCTCGGCCAATGCGATTCTGGCGACGGACGAATGACCGGTTCCGCGACGGCCGTCTCCCCGGGCCAGTCCTCATCGCGTACGATCGGCGGTTCGGCAACGACCTGAGGCGGTTCGGCAGCTATCGGCGCGGGGGCGGCTGCCACTCGCGGGCGCGGCAATGCCCGAGCGGGAATTCCCAGGCGCTCCGCGAGCTGCAGCCGCAGCGGGTCGGCGGTGCGCATCTGCACCGCGACCCGATCTTCGTCGATGGCATCCTTCAGGGTCCGGAACTCGCGCGCCGTCAAGAGCAGCGCGCTGTCGATCGGGATGACCAGGTCGACCGTGCGCCCGCCATTTGCCGCTTCGCGCAGCCGGGCCACGATGTCAGGCAATGTCTCATCGGACGTGACGACGACGGTCGGGTTGGGCTCAGTCATCGTCGCCCTGGGTCAGTCCGCGGCGGTGCCACCTACGTTGACGCGCCCCGCTCGACAATACCGGCCACCGCGGCCAGCGCGGCGTCGAGCTTCTCGGGATCCTTCCCGCCCGCCTCCGCCAGCTCGGCTCGACCACCGCCCCGGCCGTCGACGAGAGCGGCCGTCTCGCGCACGATGTCGCCGGCTTTGACACCCTGCGCCACCAGATCCGGGGTAACCATGGCCAGCAAGCTCGGCCGGCCGTCGATGACGGCTCCCAGCACGACCACGCCGGAGCCCATGCGGTCACGCAACCGGTCTCCCATCTGGCGTAGAGCGTCCTTGCCGTCGACGTCGGCACGGGCCGCCAGCACCCGGCGCCCGTTGACGTCGACCACCCGCTCCAGGAGATCGCCGGCGCGCGCCGCCGCCAGCTGGCCGCGCAAGCGCTCGTTCTCCCGCTCCAGTCCCCGGATGCGCTCTTGCAGCACGTCGAGCTGATCGGGAACCTCCGACCATGTCGCGCGCAGCGCGCGGGCACTCTCCTCCAGGAGCCGTTGCTGGGTCAGCATGCGGTCCACGGCGGCATCGCCGGTGACGGCTTCGATGCGCCGCACGCCCGCGGCTACGCTCCCCTCGGAGACGATCAGGAACGGTCCGATATCACCGGTGGCCCCGACGTGCGTACCGCCGCACAGCTCTTGTGAGAACCCGGGAATCGCGACTACCCGCACCACGTCACCGTACTTCTCGCCGAAGAGCGCCATAGCGCCATCTTCAACGGCAGCCTGGTATGGCTTGATCTCGGTTGTCACAGGTACGTTGCGGGAAATCTCGTGGTTGACGACCGCGGCGATATGCTGCAGCTGGTCGACATTCACCCCTTCGAGCGAAGTGAAATCGAACCGCAGCCGGTCCGGGGCCACCAGTGACCCTGCCTGCCGCGACTCTTCACCGAGAACCGTCCGCAAGGCGCGGTGCAGGAGATGGGTCGCCGTGTGGTTGCGGCGAATCGCCCCCCGCCGTTCCGCGTCGATCTCGGCCCGCGCCGGCTCGCCCGTTCGCGCAAATCCCTCGGCGACGATGCCACGGTGAACGTAGACGTCTGGAGTCGGTTTGAAGGTATCGTCGATGTTGATCAGCCCGGTGTCGGTGCGGATCCAGCCGGTGTCCCCGATCTGTCCGCCCGACTCGCCGTAGAACGGCGTGCGGTCCAGGATCACCTCAACCGCGTCACCTGCTTCTGCCTCCTCGATTGGTCCATCAGCGCCGACGAGCCCAAGGATGCGGGCGTCGGCAGCCGTCGCCTCATAGCCAAGGAACTCGGTCGGCGCCTGGGCCAGATCGACGTAGACCTCCGCGCGTGACCGCGCTCGATCGCGGAAGGCATCGCCGGCGCCACCCCGGCTGATCTCTCGTTGCGCGGCCAGCGCCTCTTCGAATCCGATCTGGTCGACTTCCAGACCTTGCTCGCGGGCCAGCTCGAGGGTGAGATCGAATGGAAACCCGTACGTGTCGTAAAGCCGGAAGACTTCGCGACCCGGCAGGACCTGGGCGACGGTCTCTCCTTGCGCCGCGGCATCGCGCGCCAGATCCTCGACCAGTGTCTGGAAGCGAGCCATGCCGGCGCTCAACGTGCGGCCAAAGCTCTCCTCTTCGTGTGACAGCACCTTCTCGATCTGGACACGGCGGTCGCTGAGCTCGCGATGGTGATGCGCGAACTGGTCGATCACCACCCCGGCGACGCCGGCCAGGAACGGCTCCTCCAGCCCGAGTTTGCGGCCGGCCCGGATCGCGCGGCGCAGGATGCGGCGCAGCACGTAGGACCGGCCTTCGTTCCCGGGCAGCACTCCGTCGGCGATCAGGAACGTCCCGCCGCGGGCATGGTCGGCGATGATCCGCAGCGCCCGATCCACATCCGGGTCGCCGCCGTAGGTGACGCCCGCTAACCCGGCCACGTGCTGGATGATCGCCTGATAGAGATCGGTATCGTAGACCGACTCCACCTGCTGCATGACCATGACCAGCCGCTCCAGCCCCATGCCGGTATCGACATGCTGCCGTGGCAGCGGCGTGCGCGTGCCGTCCGGGTGCTGGACGAACTCCATGAAGACGTTGTTCCACACCTCCAGATACCGCTCGCACTCGCAACCGGGCGCGCACTCCGGCGTGCCGCAGCCATGCTCCGGGCCGCGATCGAAATAGATCTCCGAATCGGGACCATTCGGCCCGGTAGCGCCGACAGGTCCCCACCAGTTGTCCTCGAGCCGGCCGATACGCTCGTCGGCTATTCCGATCACCTCGCGCCAGATGCGCAGCGCGTCCTGGTCGTCAGGGTGCACGGTCGGGTACAGGCGATCGCCGGGAATACCGAGGTCGCGGGTCAGGAATTCCCAGGACCACTCCAGCGATTCCCGCTTGAAGTAATCGCCGACGGAGAAATTCCCGAGCATGAAGAAGAACGTGCAGTGACTCTCGTCGCCCACCTCGTCGATGTCGACGGTGCGGAAGCACTTCTGGACCGAGACCATGCGCTGCGCGGGGGGCTGCTCCAACCCCATGAAATACGGTGTCATCTGCTGCATGCCGGCGGTCGTCAGCAGGACGGTGGGATCGTTGTGCGGTACGAGCGACGACGACGGCACCTCGCGGTGACCGCGCTCCGTGAAAAACGTAACGAAGCGGCGTCGTACTTCCTCGCCGGATATGGGCGCGGGCATCTGCACGTTACTCGTCATGGATCCGGCGAACCTCATCCCTTCCGGCATTGGCGACGGGTGGAAGGACAGAACAGTCCGGGGCTACCGGACCAATCCCGGATTGTGCCAGACAGCAGCGCGACCGACAACGCGACGCGATGAATTATCCGCCGGCAACGGCGCGCCAGGCCTTGGCATACTCCTCCCGGATCGGCACGAAGGTCTCGACCAGCAGGACTCCATCCGACCCCGGCAATCCCGCTGTGCGTCAGATCGGAGGGCACGAGGTAGGCGTCACCAACCACTAGCTCACGTGCCTCCCCCTCGACCGTCAGGGTGACCGATCCCTCGACCACGACTCCGAGTTGCTCGTTCACGTGGCTATGCTCGACTACCACCGCTCCGGGCTCCATCGCGATCCAGCAGGTCATCAGCGACTCGCCGATCACCGGCTGAACCTGGATTCCTGGCGCGGGCGAAAACGGGGGCACCTCCGATCGCCGCACCCAGGTGGCCCTCTTCGGTGACTTGGCACCCGCTCCGGGCTCATTGACCTCGACTGTTCCCGACATCTTCCCCTCCCACAGTGCGACCCCGGTCCATCGACCGGCGCGGCTGGCTCCAGACATGTGCGCATCCATTGTCGCCGATGCTGGCAAACCGCTGGCGCCCGGCGGAATCAGGACGAACGGTGCTGGCAGGTTCGAACGGACGTTCTTGACAGTCCGCGGCTCGGCTCCTAGGCTCTGACTGTCGAATCTTGGGCCGGAGGCGCCGCGCATGACCCGGACACCGCGCTCTCCATCGTCGAAGCCACCACCCTCGCCGCGCGCGGATCGTGCGGTCGACGGTCTCACCAGCGCCGAACGCGAGCGTCCCTACACCGAGAATCCCGCGCTCCTGGCCCGGGAGGAGCGATTCGCGGCCGCGGCGCCCGATCAACTGCCCCTCTTCGCTCCCGGTCCCGCCGGCACGTTTCGACCAGTCCTGGGTGGCCTGCCGCCATTGTCGGCGGGGAGTAGCCTCGACCTGGCGCGCTCCTGGTATCGGCGCGAGTTGGAGCAGGCGGGGCGGCCGTCGAACACGATTGAATCGTATTGCTACGACCTCGTCGTGCTGGAGAAGCTGATCGGCCCGAAACCGATCGCCGCGATCACCCAAACGGACATCGCGCGGCTGTTGGGCGACGCCAACGGCAGGGCCACGCGCAAGCGCCGGCTGACCTCGGCTCGGCGCTTTTTCCGGTATCTGATCGACGACGCCCGCGTCTTGCGCTCCGATCCTACCGAGGGCCACTATCCGCACACCATTCCCCTCCGCTCGCCGGTACCCCTTTTCCCGGCGGAACAGGAGGCGTTGCTCGCGGCCGCGGCCGGCGACGAGGCCTGGAGCCTCCCCGCCATCTGGTTGATGCTGCGCCTGGGGCTGACTCGCTCGGAACTCCTCGCGTTGCGACGCGAGCACATCGATCTCGACGATCCCATGGGACCGGTCGTCTACATCTTCTACGACGACGTGACGAAACGTGGCAAAGAGCGCAAGCTGGCCGCGGGTCAGGAATTCCAGGCGATCTACACCAGCTTTCTCGAGGCGCGATCTCCGGTCGATATCCTCTTTGCGGTCGGTCCACAGGCGGTGAATGGGATGGTGGACCGCGTCCGCGCGGCCGCCGGCATCCAGAAAGAGGTCACCCCTCAGACACTGCGACACAGTTTCGCCGTCGACCGCGCCAGTGCCGGAGCAACGGAGGAAGACCTGCTGGCGATTCTGGGGCTGGCCGACGATGCCCGTAATCGAGCCAGCGTCCAGCGCTATCTCAAGCTCGCCGCTCCACCGCTCTAGTCCTCCGTAGGAGGATCGCTGTCGGAGAGGTCCAGCAGTCGCACCGCTTCGGACTCGAGTCTGTCGCGGAATTGCACGGTCTGGACCCATGTTTCTGGAAGAGCCGAGGCGCCATAGGCGGCTCCGGCGAGCGCTCCAGTGACCGCCCCGGTCGAATCGGCGTCGTCGCCAAGCGCGACCGCCATCTCGATCGCTTCCCGGGCACTGCTCGCGTTGAGCAGCGACCAGAACGAGGCGCCGATCGTCTCGAGCACGAAGCCACCGGCGCGAACCTCAATGCGCCGGCGTCCCGCCGCATCGAGCACGGCCTCACGGACTTCTTCGTTAGGAATGTCCACCACGGCGGCGGCCGGTGCGTCGGCGATCGCGCCGCCATTCAGCAGATGGACGATGGCCTGGTTGACCGCGACCGTTCCCCATGATGCGCGCGCTTCGGCGTGCGTCACCCGCGCGCTGTCCAGCGAAGCGCGAACGAGGCGATCGGGTTGCCGGCGAAATCGCAAGGCGACCGGACCGCAACGCATGACGGCCCCGTTTGCCGCCGCGGATCGCTCGCCTCGTGCCGTGAGCGCTACCGCGCCGGCATCGAGAGGCGCCGTTCCCGCCGCCAGCGCTTCCAGAGCGATGCGGGTGGTGTTGCCGATGTCCTTGGGATTGCTTCGGAACCAGGCGATCAGCCCGCCGGCAAACCGATCGAGGTCGAGGCCCTTGTCCGTCAGGGCCTCGGCCAGGATCAGCGCTTGCTGCGTGTCGTCGGTCACTTCCCCGGGATCGAGGTGCAGCCAGCCGCCGCCGACGAACTCGCTAACGCCGGTCGGGAACCGTGCCGCGATCACGTCGCGGTCGAGAAATTCGACCGGTCCACCCAATGCATCGCCGCAGGCGAGACCCAGCAGAGTCCCGGCATAGCGATCGCGCAACGCAATCGTCGTCATCGTCGCCAGGAGACCCCCTGACCGCTCATCCCGATTTCCTGGTGTCGCATGCCGAACGGGACCATCGGTTCCTCCCAAACAGCTGCCAGCGCTCTATCGTTGTCGTGACGATGCCGCAGCCGGGACAGAACCGACTGGTCGCTCAGCCTACCGGTCTCCGTCCCGATCGCCAGGAGGTCGCAGTCGATGCGCGTGAGCCGCCGCACTCGTCCGTCGCAGGTTGGTTGCGGATCAACCAGCGCCCGCAGGCGACTCTTGCACACCCAAACCCATGGCCCACAATCCAGACCCAGGCCTCCAGACCAGGTTCCACCGAGCCAGGCGACCTTGAATCATGATCGGGTTTGTTGAGGCGTGGGAAATGCCCGGCGAATTGCCTCCCCGCGGCAGGGTCGAACCCCGGAGTGGTCATGCCTCGACCGTGTCTGGCTCCAGGGCTCGAGGCTGGTAGCGACTCACCCACTGCCGGTAGGCGGCGACTTCGGCGTCGAGTTTCGCGGTGTCCCAGCCAAGCGCATTACGCGCGATCTTCGCCGCGGCGACGTCCGCGCCGATTCCGGCGTCCGGTCCCAGGCCGACCATCGTCCGCCGGGCGATGACATCGGTCAAGGTGCGGGCGACTTCCTCGTGATACGCCCAGGGCACCTCCGCCGCGATCGCGCCGGTGAACGGGTCGAACACCTCTCGCAGCTCGGGCGTTGACGCTGACGCCAGCACCTCCGGCGCCCGCGCTCCGTAGACTCGCAACAGGTGCTCCACGGTTTGCCGCGGAAGACCTGAGCTCCTGGCGAAGGAGGCGGCAAAGTCGTCCCAGCGTAGATCGGTCCGGCCTCCCGGCAGCGGCATCTCCGCGGTTCGCGAGCGGACGGCGGTCCGTCCGAGCTTCCTCATGACGAGGTCGACGCATTGCTCGGCCAGCTCGCGGTAGGTTGTCAATTTGCCGCCGACAATCGAGATCAGGCCTCGCGCCCCGCCGGATGCCTCAAGTTCGTGGTCATGCATGATGTGACGGCGCGTGATATCACTTTCGGATTCATCCAGGGTATACGGCAACGGCCGCACACCGGCGTAGGTGTAGCGAACGGACTCCCGCGTTAGCCTGGCGGACGGGATAACCCGGTTGGTCTCGGCCAGAAGAAGATCGATCTCCCACTCCTCGGCCATGACCTTGTCGAGGTCTCCGTCGTAGCGAATATCGGTCGTGCCAATCAGGTAGAGGTCGTTCCAGGGGATGATGAAGAATGGCCGCCCGTCCTGTCGCGCTTCGGCGTAGAGCGCGTCTCTCGGCGCGCCGGGGAAGGGATCGACGATGATGTGGCTTCCCTTGCTACCCCCAATCAGGCGTGGCTGTTGGCCCGGAGTACTGCCGTTAAGCACCTCGTCGACCCAGGGTCCGGCGACGTTGACGACCACCGGCGCCGCGTACTGGAACAGCTCCCCGGTCAGGACATCAGTCCCCGCCAGGCCGGCGACACGTCCATCCTGGCGGAGGATGTCACGAACCCGGTGGTAGGTGCGGACCTCGGCTCCCTGCATGCGCGCATCGATCACGTTCTCGAGGGCAAGCCGTTCCGCGTACTCCACCTGCGCATCGTGGTAGAGCGCAGCGCCGAGCAATCCGGACTCAGCAAGAGCCGGCGCCCGCCCGAGAGCCGCGGCGCGGTCGAGCATGCGGTGACCCGGTAGCGATTTGCCGCGCGCCAAGACGTCATAGGCCACCATTCCGGCGCGGATCAACCACCGGCCGCGCTGGTCACCGCAATAGATTGGCAGCAGGAGTGGCAGCGGCCGCACGAGGTGCGGCGCGATACGCAGCAGGCGCTCGCGCTCCCGCAACGACTCGCGAACCAGTCCGATCTCGCCATGCTCCAGGTAGCGCAGTCCGCCGTGAATCAGCCGCGTCGACCACGACGTCGTCCCGCCGGCGACGTCGCCCTTGTCGAGGATCAGCACTCGCAGCCCACGTAGAGCGGCATCGCGGGCGATCCCCGCGCCGTTGATCCCGGCGCCGATGACAATGAGGTCAAATCGATCCGAGGGCCGATCCCCGTCAGGCGAGAGCGAGCTTCCCGTCACGACCGCAGCTCGCGGCTTGGTCCTGCCACGTGTGATTCACTCCTCGCCCGTTTCCTCGACTCCGTCGACGTCGTACGGCGGGAAGCGGAAGGTCATGCCACGGTCCAGAAGACCGCCGAACCCAAGACCGGCCAGTGTGTCGGCCTCCACCCGCTCTCCCGTCATGATCCAGGGCAGCACGACGTCGGCTATCGTCGCTTTCGAGAACATCGAGCACGACGCCAGATTGAAGATCGGCAACCTGTCCCGGTAGGCCAGCCAGAACATGCTTCCCGGGTGTGCGGGAGCCCCGAAACGGACGATCTCCGCGCCGGCGACGTCGAGTGCGCGCAGTGTGGGATCGAGAGGATCGATCGTGTTTCCACCGGCGGCCAGCACCAGATCGACCCCTTCCCCCTCGAGGCGCTCGATCTCGGCAGCGATGAGCTCGGCATCCCGTGGCAAGTCGCTGAACCCGATGACGGAGCCTCCGTACCAACCGATCTTCTGCTCGACTGATGCGTGGAACTTGTCTCGTACCCGCCAGTCCGGACCCTCCGTGCTGATCACTCCCACTCGCAGCGGCTGGAACGGCACGACCTGCACCACCGCGCACTCCGCGGCGATTGCCTCGGCCTCGAGCAGCGTCGCTTCCGCCACCGCCACCGGAGTCACTTTGACCCCGGTGACGATCTTGCCGGGGACGACCGGGATCCTGTCCTCGAGCGTAAAGATGGCCACCCCGGGCAAGCGGTTGAGTCGCAACAACGCAGCGGCATCGACGCGTAGCAGACCCTTCGTGCTCGCTACGAGGTTGTAGCGACTGAACGACGGGCCGCGGATCGTGAGACCCGGTCCGGCGACGGCCGACGCCAGGCGCGCGCCGGCCTCATCCTCGTGCACGTCACCAGATTCGAGAACGACGGCGTGGACCGCACGGTCGAGTTCGGCGAGCAACGGCACATCGTCTCCGCTCACCCGGTGTCCCTTGCGGATGCGCTTGTCGCCGATCCTGACATCCTCGGTGATGACCAGGCTGGATGTCTCAGGATCGGGCACCAGATGACCGGGTTGAATCGTGATCGCGCGCACCGGATCTGTCTCTCCTACTCAAGGTTCTAACCGACGAGCCGCCGCACTTCATCAGCCAGTGCTTCGCCGAGCTTGCGATGTTCATCCGCATCGAAATGGATGCCGTCTTTCTCGCTGGAGACGATCACCGACCCGGCGTCGAAAAACGGCAGATGAAGCCATCCCGCGGCCAACCGGTAGTAGTGCGAGAACTGCCGCGATTTTTCACGCGCTCCGTCAAACATCTGATCGAACTCGGTCAAGGTGGTTACCGCCGGTGGCGCAACGAGAAGGACCTCGGCGTGTGACCCATCGGGCCCGTGCGCGAACCGCCACGCCATGGCGGCCAGCGCGGCCGCGCTCTGGGCGATGTCCGACGCGCTGAGATCGAACCGGCGTTTGAGGTCGTTCGTTCCCAGCATGATGACGATCAGGTCCAGTGGTTGGTGTGAGTCGATGCACGGACGCAAGGAGGCCAAGCCGTTGCGGCCGAGCTCGATCGGATCGTCCCAGCGCGTCGTACGGCCGTTGAGCCCCTCCTCGACGACGCGATACTCCCCACCCAGCCGGGCCGCCAGGACACCGGTCCACCGCACGTGCGGTGGATACCGCGCCCTGGTCGCCGGGTCGTACCCCCACGTATTCGAGTCGCCGTAGCAGAGCACCGTCTTCATGCGCCCTCGTTCTGACACGTGTTTGCGCTCGGTGAAAGCGCTACAGGTCTCCTGGGCGCTCGGCCAGCGGAACCTCGACGCGCATCGAGTTGAACCCCCGTTGCACCGTCAGTTGAACCGTATCCCCAGGCCTGTATTGGAACAGCGCTCCGACCATTGACTGCCGCTCGCCGACCCGCTCCAGCTCGATCGCGGTCACGATGTCGCCGACTTGCAGCCCCGCCGCGTCCGATGGGCTGCCCGGGACAACCCCCTGCACGTAGAACCCCTCTGCCACCGGAAGCGCCCACTGGGCGATGATCGTGTCGTTCAGCGGTAGAAGTTCCAGACCGAGGTAGGGATAGTCGACCGCTCCTTCAGCGATCAGCTCCTCGGCCACACGCGTCACGGTTTGCGCCGGCACCGCAAAGAAAAGTCCCTGCGCGTCTACGATACCGAGGGTGTTGATGCCCACGACTTCGCCGGCCAGCGTGACCAGCGGTCCGCCGGAATTGCCCGGGATTGATGGCCGCATCGTGCTGGATCAAGTTCAACAGCTCCGGACCGCCGGTATCGTCGGGGACCGTCCTGCCGAGCGCTGAGACGATGCCTTCGGTGACGGTGTTCGTGAAGGTCCCCAGCGGAGAACCGATGGCCAGCACGGACTGTCCGGGAAGGAGACTGTCCGAATCGCCAATGCGCGCCACGGCAGGCACCGGCGGATCGACTTTCAGGACCGCCACGTCGCTATTCGCATCCGCGCCGATGAGCGTGGCGGGCAACTCCCGGCCATCCTCGAGAACGACGAGAAACTCGACCCCGCCCTCTACGACGTGCTGGTTGGTGACCACGTGCCCATCGTCGTCGAGAATGAAGCCGCTCCCGGAGCCCGTGGGTGCCGCGTCCGTCTCGCCCTCGGCGATCTGCTCGTTGATGACGGTCACCACGGCGGGTCCGATCTGCTCGACCACTTGGGTTGGCGTCAACTCGGCCGATGCCACGACGGCAGTTTTAGGTTCAGGCAACGCTTTTGGCGGAGGCGGCATCGACTCCGCGGGCGGTACGATAGACGGTTCCCCGGTGCAGAGAGCGTAGGCAATGAGTGGTCCGGCGTCGCCGGCGATGGTGTTCGGCACCGCGGTCCAGCCGAACTGAACCATATTGCCATTACGGTCGAGCCGGACCGTCGGGCGAGAGGAGGACACGAACACCACCGGCGGCTCTGCCGGCGCCTCCTCGGTTGTGGTCTCGGGAGGAGCAGGCGGCTCCACCCCTTGCAGCTCGTATCCGCCGCTGAGCAACGCCTGCCCCGGCTCGCACCAGGCCGTCATCGGTCCTGTGGACAGCGATTGCCCGAAGGCCGCTCCCTCCTGCGCCAGCGCGGGAGTGACCGTAAGCGCCGGCACCATCACTACGCCGGCGAGGAGTCGATTCACGAAACGCATCCAGTTTCCTCCGCAAGGATCCAAATCGCGGGCCGCTCTAAAGGATGCACTGTCAGGACACGTTCGTGCTGCTCGCTGTTGGCGAAGGACCCGACCAGCCCGCGGTACGAATGGCCGGATCGACCATGCTCGCATCTATTTCGAAGTCAGCGCTCGCCCCGAAGGAGCCATGAAGCACGGAGGCCGGGTAAGAAACCCGGCCTCCGTCTCACTGTTACCCTGCGGCGCCTGAAATCACGCCGTTTCGGCGTAGGGGATCTCCTGCTCGCTCACGCTCATCAGCAGCGGCCGCGTGCGATTGTTGATGACGTTGGCGTCGACCACGCACTTGCGAACATTCTCCAGCGACGGGATCTCGTACATCACGTCGAGCAGAACTTCCTCGATCGTGGTGCGCAGACCGCGGGCGCCCGTCTTGCGCACCTCTGCCTGCTTGGCGGTGGCCTCCAACGCATCGTCGGTGAAGACCAGCTCCACGTTGTCCAGGGCGAAGAACTTCTCGTACTGCTTGACGACCGCGTTCCGCGGTTCGGTCAGGATCCGGATCAGGTCAGGCCGCGTCAGCGTGTCGAGCGAGACGGAGACCGGCAGCCGGCCCACGAACTCCGGGATGAGTCCGTATTTCAGGAGATCATCGTGCGTCAGGAACTGCAGCGGGTTCTCGATGGCGACCTTCGCGTCCTCGGCGGACGACCCGAACCCGATCGGCACCTGCTTGCCGATCCGCTTGGCCACGATCTCATCCAGACCTTCGAACGCGCCACCACAGATGAACAGGATGTTGCGGGTGTCGATCTGGATGTATTCCTGATGGGGATGCTTGCGCCCGCTCTGAGGTGGGACGTTGGCGATGGTGCCCTCGATGATCTTCAGGAGCGCCTGCTGCACCCCCTCGCCGGAGACGTCTCGGGTAATGCTCGGGTTGTCGGCTTTGCGCGCGATCTTGTCGATCTCGTCGATGTAGATGATGCCGGTCTGCGCCCGGGCGACATCACCGGCGGCCTGGATCAGCCGGAGCAAGATATTCTCGACGTCTTCGCCAACATAGCCGGCCTCCGTCAGCGCGGTGGCGTCGGCGATCGAGAACGGCACGTCGAGCAGCTTGGCCAGCGTCTGTGCCAGCAGCGTCTTGCCGCAACCTGTTGGTCCGACGAGCAGGATGTTGCTCTTTTGCAGCTCGACGTCGTCATCGCCGTCAAGCCCGGCGTTGATGCGCTTGTAGTGGTTGTAGACCGCAACGGACAGGATGCGCTTGGCGCGATCCTGTCCGATGACGTAGCTATTGAGACGCTCGTACAACTCGCGAGGCGTCGGGATGCCGGCGAAGGATGGCTCCACCCGCGGCGATGTCGGCTCCTCCTCTTCGATGATCTCGCGGCAAAGCTGCACGCATTCATCACAGATATAGACCTGGTTCGGCCCGGCGATGAGCCGGCGTACCTCTTCCTGGCCCTTGTTACAGAAGGAGCACCGGTAATGCACCCGCCCACCTCGCGTCGTATTCATGCCGCCGCTCTCACTCATAGTCATTGCCGCATCGATGCTCGCGAGGACGGCGCCTCCGGATCATGCGCCAGCGGCGCGCCGCTGGCAAGAGGGAACTTCCCTCTTAACCCTTGCCGCGTCCGTTTTCTGATGGTTCCACGAGGTTCGTCACGCCCGCCAGGACCTTGGATGGCTCCAGCACTTCGTCGACGAGCCCGTACTCCTTGGCCTCCTCGGCGGTCATGTAGTAGTCGCGCTCGGTATCGTGCTTGACCTTCTCGTACGCCTGCCCGGTGTGCTGCGCCAGGATCTCGGTCAGCTTGGTCGTCAGCGACAGGGTCTCTCGCGCGACGACCTCGATGTCGGGGACCGCGCCGCGGAATCCAGCCGAGCCCTGATGGATCATCACCCGCGCGTTCGGCAACGCAAACCGCTTGCCCTTGGCGCCTCCAGCCAGGAGCACCGCCGCCATGCTGGCGCTCATGCCCATCGTAAAGGTGGCCACATCCGGCTTGATCATCTGCATGGTGTCGTAGATGGCCAGACCGGAGTAGACCACGCCACCCGGTGAATTGATGTAGAGCTTGATGTCCTGGTCCGGATCCTCATGCGCCAGAAACAGCATCTGGGCGATGATCAGGTTGGCGATCTGGTCGTCGACCGGGGTGCCCAGGAAGATGATGCGGTCCTTCAGCAACCGCGAGTAGATGTCGAAGGCACGCTCGCCCCGGTTCGTGCTTTCGACGACCATCGGGATGAGATTTTCAACTGATGGGATGTACATGTGGTCGGGTTCCTCTTCTCGTCGCGCCCGCATCACCTGGCCGAACCGACGCGGCGGCGACGTGCGGGGTGAGCTCAATACTGTGCGGGCATTCTACTGTCAGTGGCCGGCTTGGCGGTAGGCACGGAACCGGGAAGTTCGTCCTGATTGGACGCTTCGACGGAAACGCCGCCTTCAATCCAACACCGGTATAGTTATGTCACGATCAGGGGCGCCTCGTCCAGCCCCCGGCTGAGCCGCCGGCGATCCACTACTCACGCGTCCTCGCGCTTGGTGGCCTCCTCATCCGCACTTCCGTCCGCATCAGCCTCAGGCACATCGTCATCCGCGGCCACCATCTCCTCGCCCGCGGGGGACGACTCGGATTGATCGGGCACCGGAGCCGTCCACGCGTTGACGACCGCACCCTGTCCCCCGGTCGCGATCTCCACGAGGCGATCGGTCAATTGCCGCTCGAACAGCTCGGACTGCAGCATGCCGCGCACGTAATCGCTGCGGGCGAACGCTTCGGCTTGTTGCGGTTGTTCAGAGGTCTGGGCCGCGACTGATATGCGCTCGACCGCCGCGTCGACGTCGTCGTCACCGACCGCGATCCCTTCCCGCTCAGCGATGGTGCGCAGCAGCAGCGAGTTCCGCAGCCGCTCTTCAGCCGCCGGACGCATCTCGTCCCGCAGCGCGTCTTCAGTTTGGCCGACGGCTCGCAGGTAGGCTTCCAGTGGGACGCCCTGTTGTGCCAACCGGCCACGGAGACGGCGCAGGTCGTCCTCGACCGCGCGATCGATCATCGGCTCGGGAAGATCGATCGTGGCGCCCTCCGCCATCTTCGCGATGATCTGGGCCAGTGCCTCGCGATGCGCCTCTGCCGTTCGCGTCTGGTGCAGCTCCTCGCGCAGCTTGCTCCGCAGCTCGTCGAGTGTGTCGACGTCGCCGACGGTCTTGGCGAAATCATCATCCAGCGGCAGCAGGTCTCGCTCCTTGAGACCCTTGAGCGTGACCGAGTAGCTCAGGGTCTTGCCGCGCAACGATTCGTCGATACTCTCGTCGTCCTCCGCGAACGGCACCGAGAACCCGGTGGTCTCCCCGACCCGCAGTCCCCTGATGGCATCCTCGATCGGCTCCAGAAGTCCACTCTCGCCCAGGACGAAGACCGCATCCACGACCGGTTCTTCGACGTTCGTCCCTTCCTCCTGGACGGTGTAATCGATGGTGACCTGGTCGCCATCGCGGGGAAGCCGACTCTTCGGGGTCAGCTCGAGACCCGCGCCTACCTGCAAGCCTTCACCCTGTGGGTCAATCCAGGGACTATGCGACTTGCGCAGGGCTTCGATCAATTCGTCGACCGCGGCTTCGTCCACAGCAGCGTCGACGGGGTCGACGCGAACGTCCTGGTAGGCGCCGGGATCGATCTCCGGGTAGACCGGAACGACGACCGTGAACGACAGCGGTTCGTTCGAGCTGATGTCGACGCTCGGATCTCCAACCGGGACCAGATCTTCACGTTCGAGCGCCTGCCGGTAGAGATCGGACATCAGGAAGCGGTTGGCTTCCTCCAGGAAGACCTCCGGTCCGTACATCTGCTCGATCATCGCCTTCGGCGCTTTTCCCTTGCGGAAGCCCGGCAGCGTGATCTGGTTGCCAACCTTGCGCACCGCTCGGCGCATCGCTTCGGCTGACTCCTCTTCCTCAGCGGTAATCTCGAGCTGCACGCGGCTCTCGGGCAGCCGCTCCATCGTCAACTTCACGCGTGCGCGTCCCCTATCAGTTGCACCGGGCGGATCGTCAAATCGACGAGTCGGCACAAGTGGATCGACCAAATGCCAGCGGGCCGCCGGAGACGGCGGCCTCGATGCGCCGGAAACTGGCCGGTGGTTTGCCAACCGGTGAGTATAGCAGACGGTACTCGGGTCCCAATTCCGACCAGTGAACCCCTGGCGCCACCGCTGAGCGGCCAGCACGATCCACGCCGCGTGTCGACCGGCTGTCACCAGATTCATCCCGAGCCTTGGCGGTACCGCTCTCCCTGCCGGGGAGATCGTAGGGTCCGTGCGATTTCCCAGCGGGCGGTACCGTGGCACTGTGCCTCGAGAACACAAAATGTCTGCCTACGGGGCATAGAATCCTCATATTGTGTCTTCTTGTCACATGATTGCAGGGCTTTCGTTCCCGTTGTAATGTGCTTGCCAAGCAAAGTGTGGACTTGGCGACCGTATCGCCTGTCCCATTCCCCGCGCCGCTCCCCGCACTCAAAACTCGCGCGACCGTCACGGCTGTACAGCCAGTGAGGTCGGTCACGGTCTAGGCGATGTCGCTGTCGCCGCCGGGATCCCGATCACCAGAGTGGTGATCGGTCCCTTCGGGACGACAGCCACCCGCGCTGGACGGCCAGCAGGTGGCCTGGTCCGAAGCACGGGTTCGCATCGCAAGGGGGATTGGGATATGAGACGCGGTCGAGCTACCGCGCGCGCCAGGCGCAGGGCGCTGGCTGTCGCGCTCGCATTGGCGGTGGCGGGTGCAGCGGTGGCGCCGGTTGCTCCCGGTCCGGCAAACGTCGCGCGAGCCCAGGGAGGAACGGGAATCATTGCCCACAGCGCCGACGGTGTGCTGCTTCGGGCAGAACCTGACTTCGGGGCCAAAGTGCTTGCGACCGTGGCCGAGGGAACGGCTGTCGGCCTGCGCACCGACGTTGCCGACACGGTCTACGATCCTGACGGGGTCACCCAGTGGTGGCCGGTTAGTGCCGGAGACGACGATGGTTGGGTGGCAGGATTCTATCTCGACATCGAGGGGTTCAGCGCCTCATCCGCGAGCGATCCCGCGGCGGATGCATCGATGGCGCCGGCACCAGGCGCGTCCCTCGGTGGCGAGGGCGCGGCGGAACCGGAAGAACAATTTCTTTCCACGTGGGATCTGGCAAACGCGGCCGCTCTGGTCGCCGAACCAGAGGGCGTCAATCTCCGACAAGACCCGGGCTCGAGTAGCCCGGCTGTCAAGTCGTTGTCCTACCAGACTGTCGTCGATCTGCGCGTCGACGAGGTCGACACGGTCTACGCCGAGGGGAGCCGCTGGTGGCCGGTGCAGATCGACGGTCTCGTTGGCTGGATTGCCGGTCAGTACTTGGCGCCGGCCGAGTCGACCTGGAGTGAGCCGGAGGTCGCCGCGGACGCGGCGGTTTCCGAAGCGCCGTCGAAGGTGGCCGACTGGTTCGAAGCCGGATCATATGTGCTCGCGGACACCGACGATGGGTCGGGTCTCAATATCCGCGCCGATGGCGCCCCGGACGCCGAGCGAATCGGCATCGTGCCGGAGAATGACGTCGTCCAGGTCATGGACGGACCGTACAACGACCCCATCGGCAATCCCTGGTACCTGATTACCGACGGCGAGATCACCGGCTTCGTCAGTGGCTGGTACCTCTCGCGCGCGGATCAGCCCGGCGAGGATCTCGCCCTGACCGATGTCCCTTCGAAGGTGACGATCCCCGGTCTGGCCTCGGGGACGTTCCAGTACCCGCTCGAGTCCTGGGTCTTCACGCAATCGTTCGGTTGCAGCCCCTTCGCGTTCGAACCCTGGGATTCGACGATCGGTTGCAATTACCACAATGGCATTGACCTCGCCGCGAATTCCTATACGCCACTTCTGGCGGCAGACGGCGGAACGGTCGAGTACTCGGGGTGGTGCGACTGCGGTCTCGGCTACTACGTCAAGATCGACCACGGCAACGGATTCAAGACGCTTTATGGGCATATGGCGGAGATGCCCTGGGTTTCAACTGGAGACGCGGTCGCCAAAGGCGATGTTATCGGCCCGGTTGGCAGTACCGGGGCATCGACCGGACCGCACGTCCACTTCATCGTCCAGGTGAACGGGATCGCCCAGGATCCACTGGCGTACCTTTCGTAGTCTTCTCGCTTGGCAGGCAAGCTGGGGCGGGGTCAGTGACCCCGCCCCAGCTTGCGCCGCTGCGCGCTATACGGCGCGGCTGATGCGCTATGATGGCCGGGCTTTCCAGCACGCCAGGGGACGATCGGCACCGGCCCGATGGCGTGCGTCATCGCGAGCAAATGGCTGTGACGGGCTCGCTCTGCCTGATATCGCTTTCACTGTTCGGAGACGGTCATGGATGCCGGGATCCAGGTCCACGGAGCGGTCGACTCGGAGCTCGAGGCGATCCTGAGCCCTGAGGCGCTGACCTTCGTCGCCGCCCTCCACCGCCGCTTCAGCGCGCCCCGCCGGGAAGTGCTGCGCGCTCGCGAGGAGTGCCAGGCCGCAATCGATACGGGCGGCGAGCTCGAGTTCCTGGCGGAGACACGATCCGTTCGGGATTCCCACTGGCAGGTTGCCTCGACGCCCGGGGACCTCCTCGATCGCCGGGTCGAGATCACCGGCCCCTGCGATCGCAAGATGGTCATCAATGCCCTCAACTCGGGAGCCAAGGTGTTCATGGCCGATCTGGAGGACGCGTCGTCGCCGACCTGGAGTAACGTCGTCGACGGCCAGCGAAACCTCTACGACGCCGTGCGCCGCACGATCTCCTTCCAGAACCCGGACGGACGCGAGTACGCGCTGAATGATGAAACCGCAACACTCCTGGTCCGGCCCCGAGGCTGGCATCTCGACGAACGCCACGTGTCCATCGACGGCGAAACGGTATCCGGCAGCCTGTTCGATTTTGGTCTCTATTTTTTCCACAACGCCCAGGAGTTGATCGACCGCGGCTCAGGTCCATATTTTTACCTGCCCAAGCTGCAAAGCCATCGCGAGGCCCGGCTGTGGAACGACGTCTTCACCTATGCCCAGGATGCTCTCGGCATTCCCCGCGGCACGGTGCGGGCGACCGTGCTGATCGAAACGCTGCCTGCCGCCTTCGAGATGGATGAGATTCTCTACGAACTACGCGACCACGCCTCCGGTCTCAACGCCGGCCGCTGGGACTATATCTTCAGCGCCATCAAGACGTTCCGCGCACGCAAGGGCGAGGCGTTGCCGGACCGGGCGCAGATCACGATGACCGTGCCGTTCATGCGCGCCTATAGCCAGCTCCTGGTCAAGACCTGCCACCGCCGAGGGGCGCACGCCATCGGGGGCATGGCGGCTTTCATCCCATCGCGGCGGGACGCCGCCGTCAACGAGACGGCGTTCGCCAAAGTGCGGGAGGACAAGGAGCGGGAGGCCGGCGACGGCTTCGACGGGACCTGGGTCGCCCACCCGGGACTCGTTCCGGTCGCCATCGAGATCTTCGACCGCGTACTCGGCGATCGTCCTCACCAGAAGGAACGCCAGCGCGACGACGTCCAGGTCGCCGCGGCGCAGCTGATCGATTTCACGGTTCCCGGCGGTCAGATAACTGAGTCCGGAGTCCGCGCCAACGTCAGCGTTGCCCTGCAATATCTCAATGCCTGGTTGCAAGGCACCGGCGCGGCGGCCATCAACAACCTGATGGAAGATGCCGCCACCGCAGAAATCTCCCGCGCTCAGCTCTGGCAATGGATCCATAACGGCGCGACCACCGAGGACGGCCAGCCGATCACGAGCGAGCGCTATACCCGAATTCGAGACGAGGAGCTTGCGAACCTTGGCGGCGCCGGGAGCGGCCGCTATCGGGATGCGGCCGAGATTCTCGACGGACTGGTGCTAGCCGAGGATTTCCCCCCGTTCCTCACGACCCCCGCCTACACGTACCTCGACGCGTGATATGCACACGTCCAAGTCCGCCAGCGGCAACGATCTATCGACCTCCGACTTCCGACTTCCGACTCCCGACTCCGTATCGCACATGCGCGAGATTGAAGCCCTCGACCGCCAGACATTTGTCGAGCGGCTCGGATTCCTCTTCGAGGGCTCGCCCTGGATAGCGGCCGAGGCGTGGGACTCACGTCCCTGGCGCACCCGTGACGCACTCCACGCGGCATTGCTGGAGGTCGTGGCCCGGGCCAGCCAGGACCGCCAACTCGCCCTCATTCGGGCGCATCCCGACCTCGTGGGTCAAGCAGCGGTCGCCGGCACACTCACGCGGGAATCGACCGCGGAGCAACGCACCGCCGGTCTCGACCCGAATCGTCTCAGCGAAGAAGAGATCGTCTGGTTCCAGGAGGCCAACGCGAACTACCAGGCCAAATTCGGTTTCCCGTTCGTCATCTGCGCCAGGGACAACAAGAAGGACGCCGTCGCGACCGGTCTTGTCGAGCGACTGGGCAATGACCGCCGCACGGAAATCGAGACTGCCCTACACGAGATCGGGCGGATCGCCTGGCATCGCCTCAGCGACGTCGTGGAGGATGACGTGACGATTCCTGGCGCAGAGACGAGCGGCGGAGACGCTCAGTACACGTTCGAGGTCTCCTACGGAAAGCATGGCGTCCCGGTCTACCGCGTTTTCGCAACCCCACTCCG
This sequence comes from uncultured Chloroflexia bacterium, assembly GCA_963724295.1. Taxonomy (GTDB): domain Bacteria; phylum Chloroflexota; class Chloroflexia; order Thermomicrobiales; family UBA6265; genus JACCXM01. The sequence continues at coordinate 71,926 of CAVRUC010000003.1, forward strand.
CGACGTGGCGCCCATTCCCGAGTCGTCGTTCACCGGCCGCGACAACAACCTGCTCGCCTGCGAAGTCGACGTCGAGGTCTTCGGCGACGAGTTTCTTCCTGCCTATACACACGGCGACAACACGATGCTCGTCGCTACCGACAGCATGAAGAACTTCATCATCCGGGAGTCCCTCACCTACCCCGGCGCGACCCTGGAAGGTCTCCTCCATTTTCTGGGTGTCGGATTCGCGACCACCTATCCGCAAATGCACACGTTGACCCTGACCGGCAGGGAGATTCCGTTCTCCCCGGTGGTCATTCCGGATCGTGACGGCGGCCATTACCCTGGTGGGAACCTCTTCAGCCGCAGTCGGGGCGACCGCGCCTTCGCGTCAGTTTCGATCGACAAGCGCGGAGACGAGATCGCGGTCACCGACCACGATTGCGGTCTCTCCAGCATCGAACTGATGAAGCTGACCGGCAGCGCCTTCACCAGCTTCGTCCGCGATGATTACACGACCCTCCCGGAGCGCGGCGATCGTCCGCTGTACGTCACCATGGATCTTGGCTGGCGGTACGCCGATCCGCGGGACATGCTCGATCTGACCAGGAGACGCTACATCCCCGTCGAGCAGATGCGTGACCTGATCGCGGCGACTTTCGACGATTTCGTGTCGGAGTCGATTCAGCATCTGCTGCACGAGATGGGACAACGCGCCTTCGAGCGCTTTCCGCAATTAGCCGCGCTACGCTTCGACGCGTTGAACCGCACCCGAGATCCCTACGGTCAGCGCCAGGATGATCCCCGGGTGAAGGTGTACAGCGATCCCTTCCCCGCCTACGGTCGGCTGACCTTCGCCATGCACCGCGGCGCTTAGGCGACCGCGAGCCCAATCAGGAGACCCTATCGATGGCTGGACGACTCACCACCCACGTGCTCGACACGGTCCATGGCCGGCCAGCCGCGGGGATGGCCATCGAGCTCTACCGGATCGACCCCGAGAGCGACACGCGAGAGCGGTTGCACGTGGTGCGTACCAATGGCGAGGGTCGAACCGACGGCCCGCTGCTGGCCGGGGACGCCTTGCGCGCTGGCATCTACGAGCTCGTCTTCGGCCTGGGTGACTATTTCGCGGCGCTGGGGCGGGCGAACGCACCGATTCCCTTCCTGGACAGGGTGCCCATCCGCTTCGGCATTTCTGACCCGGACGCCAACTACCATATCCCGCTCCTGGCCACGCCCTGGGCCTACTCCACGTACCGTGGCAGCTAGCGCAACCGCTCACCCAGGGCCACTCAGCATCGACGCCCACGCACAGCGCGTGATGGTCCGTTGCGATGAGCTGGCCCTCTTCACCGAGGAACCGGGGCGGATCACCCGGCCCTACGGCACACCGTCTCTGTCCGCGGCGCGCGAGAGGGTCGCACAATGGATGCGTGAGGCGGGGATGGACGTCCGCATCGATGCTGTCGGCAACCTGCGTGGTCGAGCGCACGGTTCCGACCCGGCCGTGCCTGCGCTCCTGCTCGGGAGTCATCTCGACAGCGTGCGTGATGCCGGCCGCTACGACGGTCCGCTCGGGATCCTCGTCGCCATCGAAGTCGTCGACCTGTTCCGCGAAAGACGACAGGCTCTCCCCGTCCCGCTCGAAGTGATCGCGTTCGCCGACGAAGAAGGACTCCGCTTCCAGACCACGTATCTCGGAAGCTGCGCGCTGGCCGGATCCTTCGACCCAAGGTTCCTTGATCTCGTCGACGCCGACGGGATAACGCTGCGCGAGGCGTTGGGGACGTTTGACGGCGATCCGGGGGCGCTGGCCGGCGCGGCGTTGCGGCCCGGTGAAGCGCGGGCGTATGTCGAAGTCCACATCGAGCAGGGGCCGTACCTGGAATCCGTTGCCGCGCCCGTGGGAGTGGTGACGGCGATAGCCGGACAGAGCCGGATTCTGACCGCGTTTTCCGGGGAAGCGGGGCACGCTGGCACCGTGGCGATGCATCTCCGTCGCGATCCGCTCCCCGCGGCGGCCGAGATTGTCCTGGCGGCGGAGGATCTGGCACGACAGACCTCCGGGTTGCTCGCGACGGTGGGAACCATGGACGTCACGCCCGGCGCCAGCAACGTCATTGCCGGTCAGGCTCGCTTCTCACTCGATGTCCGGCATCCCGAGGACCCAATCCGCGGCAACGCGGTAGCTACCTTGGAGCGACGAGCGCGCGAGGTCGCCGCGACCCGTTCTCTCGGCGTCGAGTGGAGGGTTGCACGGGACCACCCCGCCGTCCCCTGTGACGACTCGCTCACGACCCGGTTGGCCGAGGCAGTCGCGGCCGCGGGCCTGCCCGTCGAGCGGCTCCCCTCCGGGGCCGGGCACGACGCGGTAGTGATGTCCGAGGTCGTGCCGGTCGCCATGCTCTTCGTCCGATGCGCCGGGGGCATTAGCCATCACCCAGCAGAGTCGGTACTGACGAGCGATGTCGCGGCCGCGTGTGACGTTCTCGATCGGTTCGTCACCATGCTGGCGGACGAGAAGCGGGGATGACCCAGTTCGACCTTCTCCTGCGCGGTGGCATCGTCGTGACTTCCGATGCTGACATCATCGCGGACGTCGCGGTCAGCGACGGCGAGATCGTCGAGGTTTCACCCGAGATCATGGGCATGGCGCGTGAAGAAATCGATGCCCGCGGGCTACATGTCCTTCCGGGCGTTGTTGACGTCCACGTCCACTTCAACGAGCCAGGTCGGACCGAATGGGAGGGATGGGCAACTGGCTCGGCCGCCTGCGCGGTTGGCGGCACGACGACCGTGGCTGAGATGCCACTCAATGCCCACCCGCCTACGCTCGATGGTCCGTCCTTCGACGCCAAACGAAACGCGGCCGAGGCGAGCTCCCAGGTCGACTTCGCTCTCTGGGGCGGGCTGACGCCCGTCAACCTGGAGCGCATGGAGGAGCTGGCGGGGCGAGGCGTCATCGGGTTCAAGGCATTCATGTCGAGCTCCGGCATCGACGATTTCCCAATGGCCGACGACGCCACCCTGTTCGCCGGGATGCAGCGTGCGGCGGCGCTCGGCTTGCCGGTTGCCGTGCACGCGGAGAACGACACGCTCACCGCGGCACTGGCGACGAGCGCCATCGCGACGGGGCGAGTCGGTGCCCGCGACTATCTCGCCTCGCGACCGGCAATTGCCGAGCTCGAGGCGATCGCGCGCGCCATCCTCTTCGCCAAGGAGACCGGGTGTGCCCTGCACGTCGTTCATGTCAGCACCGGGCGCGGCGCCGCGGAGATTGCCGCGGCTCGTGCCCGTGGGCTCGACGTCACGGCCGAGACCTGCCCCCACTATCTCGTGTTCGATGAGGACGACCTCGAGCGGCTCGGCGCGGTAGCCAAGTGCGCTCCCCCGCTGAGATCGCACTGCGAGGTCGATCTGCTCTGGCATGCTCTCGCGCGGGGCGATATTCAGGCCGTCGCCTCCGATCACTCCCCCGCCCCGGCGAGCATGAAGACCGGTGATGATTTCTTTCGCATCTGGGGTGGTATCTCCGGTTGTCAGTCACTGCTGACGTCGCTCCTCTCTGAGGGTCATATCGCGCGTGAGATCCCGTTGTCATCACTGGTGTCGATGGTGGCCGGCGCCCCCGCCGGCCGTTTCCGGATGGCCGGAAAAGGCCGCGTCGCCCCGGGATACGATGCCGACCTCATCCTGGTCGATCTGGGCGAGCGGTTCACCCTGCGTGAACAGGAACTGCAGTACCGGCACAAGCACAGCCCGTTCGTTGGCATGACGTTCGCTGCCCGACCGAGACGCACGATCCTGCGCGGGCAAACCGTGGCGATGGACGGAACGGCTGTGGGCGCGCCATGCGGCCGGCTGGTGACGCCTGCCATGCCGGTGCCTGTACCTTTACCGGCGAACACGTGAGCAACGCGCCGCTCAGGCCGCAACGGGGTCCGTTTCAATGTGGCAGCAGTACTTTCAACCACAAGGCCTCGACGACGCACTCGCCCTCCGGGCGCATTACGGTGAGGGCGCGCGGATCGTGGCGGGTGGCACGGACGTCGTCGTTGAGCTCTCGCGCGGCATCCGGCCGACGTCGATCCTGATCGACGTCACCGCGATCCCCGGTCTTCGCCGCATCGGCTTGACCGAAGGGATCATCTCGCTCGGAGCGTTAACCACGCACAACGACGTCGTCGCCTCGCCGCTCTGTCGCCAGCGAGCGTTGCCACTTGCCCAGGCCTGCTGGGAAGTGGGCGCGCCACAGATTCGCGCCCGAGGCACCATCGCCGGCAATCTCATCACCGCGTCGCCGGCCAACGACACGATCACGCCGCTCGTGGCGCTCGACGCCGAGATCGTGTTGCTCAGGGCGGGCGGCGAGCGAGTCGTGCGGCTCGAGGATTTCTATCTCGGCGTGCGGCGGACTGCGCTCGCCCCGGACGAGCTCCTGCGAGAGATCCGCTTCCCGGCCATGCGCCAGAACCAGCGCGGTCGCTTCGTCAAGCTCGGGTTGCGCCGGGCGCAGGCCATCTCGGTCATCGACGCCGCGGTTGTCTTGACCTTCGCTGGACCCAGGGTAGACGAGGCCAGGATCGCACTCGGCTCACTTGCACCGACCATCGTCCGAGCTGGAACGGCCGAGGACTTCCTCATCGGTAAGACGCTGACGCCCGAGGTCTGTTCCGAGGCGGCGGCGCTGGCTTGCGCGGCCGTGGCGCCAATCGACGACATCCGCGGCACCGCGACCTACCGCCTGCAAACGCTCCACAACCTTCTCGCCCGCACGCTGGAGGAGCTGGGGCGGCGCGATCTGCCGCCCGGCATTCCGGACGACCCGGTGCTTCTCGATACGAATCCGGCCGAGGCGGACCGGCTCTCGCCTGGGGGAGAGCCTTTCGCGGGTACGATCAAGACCCGTATCAATGGCCGGTCGATGGAATTGCGGACATCGACCGCCTGCACCCTCCTTGACGCCTTGCGGAACGAAGCCGGGCTCACCGGCACCAAGGAGGGCTGCGCGGAAGGGGAATGCGGCGCCTGCACGGTCTGGCTCGATGGGCAGGCGGTCATGGCCTGCCTCGTCCCCGCGCCCCAGGCTCACAATGCCGACGTGGTCACCATCGAGGGTCTGGCGGCACTTAACGGAAATGCTCCGAACGATCTCCATCCGTTGCAGCAGACATTCATCGATCGTGGCGCGGTGCAATGCGGCTACTGCATCCCGGGCATGCTGATGGCCGGCGCCAAGCTCCTGCAGGAGCGGCCAACCCCTGACTTACCGGCGATCGAGATCGCCCTCAGCGGCAATATCTGCCGCTGCACCGGCTATCGCAAGATCTTCGACGCCGTCCAGGCGGCGGGAAACTACTCGTGACGCGCACCAGTGTGATCGGGCAGCCACTGCCGCGACATGACGCGCTCGCCAAGGTCACCGGCGCGGCGCGCTACCCTGGTGATCTCCTCACCGCCGACACGTTGCACTTGAAGGTCGTCTACGCGGGACGCCCCCACGCTCGGATCGTACATATTGACTCGTCCGCGGCGATTGCCGCACCGGGCGTGGTCGCCGTTTTGACAGCCGCCGATGTGCCCTACAACGCCTTTGGCTTGATCGACCACGACCAGCCGGTCCTCTGCGCGGATCGCGTCCGCTTCGCCGGGGACAAGGTTGCCGTCGTCGTGGCCGAGACGAACGAGGCGGCCGAGTCAGGCGCGCGGCTGGTCGCCATCACCTACGAGGACCTACCGGCGGTGACCGATCCCCGAGACGCGCTGGCCCCGGACGCGCCGCTCGTGCACGCGACGCGCGGTTCGAACCTGCTGGCGCGCATCCCGATCCGTAAAGGCGACGTCGAAGCCGGGTTCAGGGACGCGGACGTCGTGCTCGACGGGGAGTTCGCGACGTCCTGGCAAGAGCATGCGTTCCTGCAGCCCGAAGCCGGCATCGCCTACGTCGACGAGGCGGGGCGGGTCGTCATCGAGACCGCCGGGCAGTGGCTGCATGAGGATCGCAAGCAAATCGCCCAGATGCTGGGGCTCCCTGAAGAGCAGGTCGTCGTCCGTTACGCGGCTATCGGCGGCGCCTTCGGCGGACGCGAGGATCTCTCGGTGCAACACCTCCTGGCGCTGGCGGCGTGGAAGCTGCAACGGCGCGTCGGCATCATCTGGAGTCGCGAGGAATCGATCATCGCCCACCACAAGCGACACCCCTTCCGCATTCGTTGCCGCTGGGGTGTGACGCGCGTTGGGCGCATCACCGCCGTTCAAGCCGAGGTGCTCGCCGACGGCGGCGCCTACGCCTCGACCAGCGCCGAGGTGACGAAGGTTGCCACGCTCTTCGCCTCAGGCGTCTACGAGATTCCCAACATCGCGGTCGAGGGCAAGGCCGTCTATACGAACAACATTCCCTCCGGTGCGTTTCGCGGGTTCGGTGCGCCGCAAGCGCAGTTCGCCGCCGAGATCATGGTCACCCGCCTCGCCCACGCCATTGGCATGGATCCCGTCGAGCTCCGGCGCCGGAATATTTATCGCGAGGGCAGCATCGAGCCGACCCAGCAGCCACTACCGCCTGGAGTGAGCGCGCTACCGGTGCTGGAGCGCTGCGTCGAGGAGGCCCAATCCCGGTTCGGTGCATTGGGTCTTGCGGGCAAGGTTGATGCGACCCGCCCATGGATCCGGCGCGGCATCGGCTTCGCCGCGGGGATGAAGAACCTGGGGTACTCCTTCGGCTTTCCCGAGCAATCGACGGCGACGGTCGAAGTCCGGGGCCGGGGCGAAGTGGAGAACGCGGTAGTTCGGGTCGGCGCCGCCGACGTCGGCCAGGGCTCGCACCTGGCGCTGCGCCAGATTGCTTCGGAAGTGCTCGGTCTCCCGCCCGATCGCATCGAGATGATCACCGACGACTCGTCAGAGGCGCCGAACGCCGGCAGTGCCTCTGCATCACGACTGACATTGATGGCCGGTCGAGCCGTGCACGACGCCGCCGCGAAGGCGCTCGAGCACTACCGCGCCAGCGACGACGAGCGCGTCGAGGCGACCGTCCAGTTCCGACCCGCGGCGACCACGATGCTTTCGGACGACGACGGGTCCGGCATCCCGAACTATTGCTACGGCTACGCGGCGCAGGCTGTCGAAGTCGAGGTCAACACCCTGACCGGGCAGGTGCGAGTCACCCGTATCATCAGCGTTCATGACGTGGGGCGAGCCGTGAACATGCAGCAGGTGGAGGGGCAGATCGAGGGCTGTCTGGCGCAGGCTGTCGGCTACGCGCTGCTCGAGGAGCTGAAGACCCGGGATGGCATCATCCTCACCCCCCACTTCAGCACGTATCTCCTCCCGACCGCGCTCGACATGCCGGAGGAGATCGTACCGGTCGTGCTGGAGCTGGCAGACCAGCACGGCCCCTTCGGCGCGCGCGGGGTCGCCGAGATGCCGCTCGTGCCGTTTCTACCCGCGGTTGCGTCCGCCATCCACGACGCGGTTGGTGTCTGGCTCACCGAGCAGCCGTTCACCCCGGAGCGGGTGCTGGCCTCGCTTTCAGCGCCGGGCCGGGTCTCCGGAAATGCTGCGGCGGCTGATTAGTCGGCGCCGCATTGGTGACCGTGCGCTTACCGCATAGACTCGCATTTGGCAATGATTGGTCATCATCCGGGAAGGGAGCGCCCGCTTGAGTCAACTGTTGCGGATCACCGCGGGACCATATGAATTCGTGGCCCGCCTGGAAGAAGCGGCCGCGCCGAAAACCTGCGCCGCGTTCCTGCCGCGCCTGCCCTTCCGGAACCAGATGATTCACGTCCGCTGGAGCGGCGAATCGACATGGATTCCTTTGGGCGACTTCGACTTCGGCGTCGGTTTCGAGAACGCCACCAGCTATCCCGCCCCGGGGCAGGTGCTTCTCTATCCCGGGGGCTACAGCGAGACGGAGATCCTGTTCCCCTACGGCGCTTGCTGCTTCGCATCGAAGATGGGCCAGCTCGCCGGGAATCATTTCCTGACCATCGTCGAGGGGAATGAGAATCTGGTCGCGATTGGCATCCTGTGCCTCCGGGAGGGCGCGCAGGACGTCGTCTTCGAGCACGCCTAGCGCGGGTGCCCGTGCGAGGTGCAATAATGCGTGCGATTTCCAATACCGCGCCGTCGCGGTCTGAAACTCAGCAGTCACGAAGGAGAAACCGTATGGTCCGGCGGGGTCTTGTCGTTGCGCTTTCCGTCCTGTTTCTGATCGGTGGGCTAGTCACCTCGCGTGCCGGCGTCAACGCGCAGGACGCCACGCCGGCCGGCGAGCCGATCAAAGTCGGGTTCGTCTATGTCGGCCCAGTCGGAGATCTTGGTTGGACCTACGCCCACGATCAGGGGCGGCTCGCACTCGAAGAAGCGCTGCCAAACGTCGAGACCGGCTACCAGGAGAACGTCCCCGAGAATCCGGCTGACGCCGAGCGGGTGATCCGCCAGTTCGCCCAGGATGGTTACAACGTCATCTTCACGACGTCATTCGGCTACATGGATCCGACGATCAACGTCGCCAAGGATTTTCCCGATACGACCTTCATTCACATCTCCGGGTTCAAGACTGCTGAAAATGTCGGCACGGGCTTCGGCAAGATCGAGGAGCCGCGCTTCGTCTCCGGTCAACTCGCCGGAGCGATGACGGAGTCCAACCAGATTGGCTACGTTGCCGCCTTCCCGATCCCCGAGGTCATTCGCGGCATCAACGCGTTTACGCTCGGCGTGCGCGAGGCAAACCCTGAAGCGACCGTGCGGGTGGTGTGGACCAACACCTGGTTCGATCCGGCCAAGGAGCGGGCAGCGGCCGAGGCGCTCCTCGACGGCGGCGCGGACGTGATCGCCCAGCACCAGGACACCGCCGGCCCGCAGCAGGCGGCCGAGGAGCGCGGCCTCTACGGCGTCGGCTACAACGCGGACATGGCACCGCTCGCGCCCGACGCCGTCATCACGTCGGCGATCTGGAACTGGGGCCCGTACTACATCGACATCGTCGAGCGTGTCATGGACGGCACCTGGGAATCAGAGCAGTACTGGGGTGGCTGGCAGGACGGCGTCGTCGACCTGGCTCCGATCGCCGAGTTCGTCCCGGAAGAGATCCGCACGGCCGCCGAGGAAGAGGTCGCCCGCTTCAAGAGCGGCGAGGAAACCATCTACACGATCTTCACCGGACCGATAGCGGACCAGACTGGCGAGATCCGCGTGCCTGAAGGCCAGTCCATGACCGACGAAGAGCTCCTCAGCATGGACTGGTTCGTCGAGGGAGTTGAGGGCGAAATCCCGAGCTGACGCTCCGGGTGATGGGTGATAGGTGATGGGTGTTAGGGTGAGGCGAGGATGACCCTATCGGCTTCGTCTATACCCCATCACCCAAGACCCCATCATCCCGACACCCCCGTCCCACCCGCGGTCGCGATGCGCGACATCAGTAAGCGCTTCGGGCCGGTGGTGGCCAACGATCACGTCGATTTTAAGGCGTCCTGGGGTGAAGTTCACGCCCTGATCGGCGAGAACGGCGCCGGCAAGTCGACGCTGATGAGCATCCTGGCCGGGCTCTACAGGCCGGACAGTGGTCAGGTCGAGATCGACGGCATGCCGGTCCGGTTGCGGTCGCCCCGCGACGCGATTGCGCAGGGCGTCGGCATGGTCTACCAGCACTTCATGCTCGTCGAGCCGTTCACGGTTGCGGAAAACGTCGTGCTCGGCGAACAGCGATCAGGCGTCGACTTGCAGACGTCGCGGGTCGAGCGGGAGCTAGCCTCGCTGAGCGAGCGATATGGTCTCGGCGTCGATCCGCGAGCGAGGATCTGGCAGCTCTCCGTCGGCGAGCAGCAGCGGGTGGAGATCCTGCGTCTGCTCTATCTCGGTGCGCGCATCCTCGTGTTCGACGAGCCAACCGCCGTCCTCACGCCACAGGAGGCCCAGCGTCTGGTTCAGACGCTCCGCGGCATGGCGGCGCAGGGCTTTTGCGTCGTGTTCATCTCGCACAAACTCGACGAAGTGCTCGAGGTCGCTGATCGTGTCAGCGTCCTTCGCCGGGGTCAGGTCGTGGCGACAACCCCGCCGGCCGAAACCGACCGCCGCACGCTGGCCCGGCTCATGGTGGGGCGCGAGCTGGCCGATTTCGTCGAGCATCCCACGGAAGAACCGCACGAGGTCGTAACGCCCGGGGAGACAGTTCTGGAGCTGCGCGGCGTTGGCGCCCTTGGGGACAAAGGAGTGCCGGCCTTGCGGGATATCGATCTGGAGGTCAGCGCGGGCGAAACGCTCGGTATCGCTGGCGTTGCCGGCAATGGGCAGCGTGAGCTGGCCGAGGTCGTGACCGGGCTCCGGCCGGCGACTGACGGGGCCATCCGGATCGACGGCAAGACGATGACCAACCGGCCGGCGGCGGAGATCGCCCGCGCCGGTGTCGCGCATATCCCCGAAGATCGCCTGGCAACGGGGCTAATCGGCGGCATGGATCTCTCCGAAAACGCCATCCTGCGCGACTACGCGGAGCCACCGCTGTGCAGCGGTCCGTTCCTCTCGACCAGGGCTGTCGCGTCCTTCACTGACCGCCTCATCGCCGATCACGACGTGAAGACGCCGGGTCGTTGGGCCAAGCTGCGCACGCTCTCCGGTGGGAATCAGCAAAAGCTCCTCCTCGCCCGCGAGCTTTCCGGTCAACCCCGTCTCATCGTCGCGGTCCATCCCACCCGCGGCGTCGACGTTGGCGCCACCGAAGCGATCCACGAGGCATTGCGCAAGCAGCGGACGCGCGGCGCTGCCACCCTGCTCATCTCCGAGGACCTGGACGAGCTTCTCGCGCTCTCAGACCGAATCGCGGTCCTCTTCGATGGTCGCGTGATGGGCGTTCTGCCCGCCCGCGAGGCCGATCTGGAGGAGATCGGTCTGCTCATGGCAGGCGTCGGAAGTCAGGAATCGGACGTCGGCAGCCATGTCTAGCCGACTCGCCGCCACCGCGAAGTCGTCTCGCCGCTTCCGAATCGAGCGAGCCCCGGCGGCATCGCGCTGGACAATGGCCCTCGTCACCGGGCTGTCATTTCTCCTCGCGCTTCTTTTTGGAGGGATTGTCCTCTTCCTGGCTGGGGAGAACCCGCTTCAGGTCTACCAAGCGATGTTCGAGGGCGCCTTCGGCGATTGGAACGGCGTGGCGGAAACCCTGGTCAAGACCACCCCCCTCCTGCTTGCAGGACTCGGTGTTGCCGTCGCGTTTCGCATGCAGCTCTGGAACATCGGCGCGGAAGGGCAGCTCTACTGGGGGGCCATCTTCGCCACCGGCTTGGCTCTCTTCGTGATCCCCGGCGCCCCAGGTTGGGTGATGGTGCCGGCGATGGTCGCCGCCGGCCTGCTCGGCGGCGGGTTATGGGGGGTGATCCCGGGCGCGTTGCGGGCGTGGTTTGGAGCGAGTGAGATCATCACCTCGCTCATGCTCAACTACGTCGCCATCCTCTTCAGCGAGTATCTCGTCCACGGCCCCTGGCGGGACCCCCAATCGTTCGGATTCCCCGGCACGCCATCCCTGCCGGACGCGGGCTGGCTCGCCCACTGGGGGACGACCCGCGTTCACCTCGGGCTGCTTTTCGGGCTCGTCGCCGCGCTCGTCCTCTGGATCGTGCTGCGCCGGACCCGCTGGGGATACGAGATCAGCGTCATGGGCGAGAATCCTCGTGCCGCACTCTACGCCGGCATGCCGACGAAGCGTGCGATCCTCCTCGTCATGGCGCTCTCGGGCGCTCTGGCCGGTCTGGCCGGGATGAGCGAGGTTGCCGGCATCGGACATCAGCTGCAACGCAACCTCTCGCCGGGCTACGGCTACGCCGCGATCATCGTGGCCTGGCTGGGGCGCCTGCATCCCTTCGGCGCCGTGCTGGTTGCCTTCTTGTTGGCTGCGCTCACGGTCGGCGGAGATCAGATCCAGATGTCGCTCGGGCTACCGGCCGCTATCGCCCCCATGCTCCAGGGCACGATCCTCTTCTTCCTCCTCGGCGGCGATATCCTCACTCGATACCGCATAACGAGGGAGACGGGTGACGAGTGACGAGTGACGGGGTGACAGAGGGCTTAGGGTCGCGGTTTGCCATGACCGGAGCACCACGTCGGGAACGGGGGCGACGCGGGCTGCGCCCCTACCGACAACCTCTTCGTCTTCTTCTCGACTTCTCGACTTCTCGACTTCTCGACTTCTCTTACCGACTCATCGACTCACCATGACCGATATCCTCACCCCGGCGTTCATCGTCTCCGTGCTGGCGGCCGCCGTGGCCGCGGGTACCGCCATCCTCTTCGCCTGTCTCGGCGAGCTGATCACAGAGCGTGCCGGAGTCCTCAACCTCGGCATCGAAGGCATCATGCTCATGGGCGCCCTGTCAGGCGTTGGGGCCTGCATCTGGTCCGGGAACGCCTGGGTCGGCGCAGCCGCGGCGCTCATCACGGGTGCGGCGATGGCGGCCATCCATGCGCTGCTGTGCGTCGGACTTCGCGCCAATCAGGTCGTCTCGGGTCTGGCACTGACCATTTTCGGCGCCGGGCTCTCGGCCTTTCTCGGCCGCGACATCGTCGGTCTACCACCACCGAGCACGTTTCGCCGCATCGACATCCCCGTGTTGGCCGAGATTCCGGTACTGGGCCGGATACTCTTCCAACAATCCGCGCTCGTCTACATCTCGCTCACACTCGTCGCCATCTTGTGGTGGTACATCTATCGCACGCGAGCAGGGTTGCGGTTGCGGGCGATTGGCGAGCGACCCGAGGCGGCCGATGCCATGGGAGTCGATGTGGCGCGGCTGCGCGCGCTCTACGTGATCGTCGGCGGCGCGCTGGCCGGGCTCGGCGGCGCGGCCATCTCGCTGGGAACCAATCCCGGCTGGACGGAGGGAATGACCGCTGGACGCGGCTGGATCGCCGTGGCGCTGGTCATCTTCGCCTCCTGGAATCCGGTCCGAGCCGCCGTCGGGGCCTACCTGTTCGGCGGTGTGGAAGCTGGCCAGTTCCGCCTTCAGACCGCGGGCGTCGACATCTCCCCGTTCTTCCTGAACATGCTGCCGTACCTCTTCACCATCCTCGTGCTGGTGCTCTCGACACGGGAGGCCACCCGGCGCGTGTTGGCAGCACCCGCGGCCTTGGGCCGGGCCTACACACGCGAGGACCGAGGATGACGAGCGTGTGGCAGCGGGATCGGACTTCTTCCCTACTTCCGCGCGATGAAGACCAGCATTGTGTCGTCAGCAGTTGGTTTCTTCTCGCTGTAGCCCGCACGCACTGAGACATCGGCGAACCCGGCGTTCGCGAGCATGAGCAGGATCTCATTGCAAAAGTACAGGTTTTCCTGAAGGAGCCGGTCCTCCTGGGCCACGAGCCGCCCGTCCAGCCACAGCTCGGCGCGCATCTCCAGAGTCTGCCGCTGCTCCAGCGGGTCGAGATCGACCAATCGCACGCGGAGCCCGATCTCGTCCCCGCTGGCAGTCCGCTTGCGGGCTCCTGCCTCGGGCCAGGCCTCGGGTAGCCGCTGACGCTGTTCCGGCAGCCAGGTCGACCAGCGTTGCGTATCGTCGTTGGGAAGATAGTGACTGAACACAAGGGTTCCGCCGGGGACGAGATGGTCGTAGCAACGCCGCAGCGCCTCGGCGTCCTGATCCCGCCGTCCACCGAGACCGAATGAATCGCAGATGTAGATCGTGCGGTAGCTCCGCGGCAGATCGAGGTCGTGCATGGCCTGCTTGTACAGCCTCGGAGTCAGTCCCTGTTGAGCGGCTCCTTCCCGGCAATAGGCGAGCATGTCGGGCGAGATGTCGCAGCCGTCAATGTCCAGACCGGCGCTCACCAACGGCAGCAGGAGGCGCCCCGCCCCGCAGGCGAGATCGAGGGCCGGCTGACCATCCTCCTCGACGATGCCGCGGTAAAAGGTGAGCTCGTCCGGGTCGGGTGCGTTGAACTCCGCCCACCACCGGGCGACCAGACCGTAGTGCCAGGTTTGTGGTTGCTCGCTCAAGCAACGTGTCCGTTTCACGATTCCAGCCTCCGGCGGGGTCGCGGCTCATGGTCTGGATTATCATGGTCGTGTCGCTTCGCGGCGCGGCCTGGCGGCTCGATCGGCGCCCACCCGCTTCGGGAGGAACCAGACACGTGGTCAGTCCGAACCTTACTGTTTCACCGCTCCCACGCTACACCCGGCCACACGAAGAGAGCATTGCCGCGCCCCTGGAAGGCATTATCTCGTTCGCGCAAAGCGACGCCGCAATCGACAACTCAACGCTTAGCCCCGGCTCCCGCGCCCTGTTGCGCGGTCTTCTCCGGGTCGGCTCGACGCGGATGTTTCCCGGCGGTGGCGCCGGGATCGAATACGGCGGACTCCTCAAGACCGCGGCTCGTCCCGACTACATCGCCGCCCACGTGTTGGAGGCGGCCAATCACCTGCGAGAGCGCCAGGCTGACCTGCTCCTCGTCCCGGGCATGTCGGGCTACCCTGTTGGCGCGATGTACGCGCTGGCCGCGAACACACCCGCCTTGCTCCTCAAGAAGTCGCAGCTGGGCGACGCCAATCCGAACGCCTACCCGGCCGGTGCATTCGTCATCCCCTCCTACACCGGCGAGGGCGACGTGGTGATGCACGCCGACCCGGCGGCCGTGGAGGATATCGTCGCCACCATCGTCGCACGAAAGCTGGCGGAACAGACCGGCCAACCGGTCATCGAGCTCGACCTGCGGGTAGCCGGCGCCGACGATATCATCGACAAGGCGACCATGAGCCAGGCCGTCAGCGAAAGCGCGGTCGTGATTGGCGAGGAAGCGACCGGTCGCTGCCTGGACAGGCACCGAGCACGGACTGGCGATCGACGGGCGGCAACTATCCGGGTCTCGGTCGTCGCCTGGGTCACCCCATTGATCAAGACCTACAATCGCCCGCGCGAGCACCTCTGGCAGTCGTTCAAACTGCAACCGTTTGCCGGGCTCGATCTCTATACCGTCCATCTCGATCCGCCAGCGATCGGCGTGACCGGGGTTGGTAGCGTCGGTTTCGCCGCTGATGGAGAGGCGAAGTTTCTGGTACCTTGACCCCCTCTGCCGGATCTACCGGCCCGCCTGCGGCGGTCCGCGAACCGCCCGACCAGAGGAGGTCAAATCGCAATGGCTTTCGAGCTTCCCTCGCTACCGTACGCCTATGATGCCCTGTCGCAGTCGATCGACGAAGAGACGATGCATCTGCATCACGACAAGCATCATGCGGCCTACGTCAACAACCTGAACACCGCCACTGAAGGCACACCGTTCGCCAACATGAGCATCGACGAACTGGTGCGCAACCTGAACATGGTGCCTGACGACAAGCGGACGGCGGTCCGCAATAACGGCGGCGGCCACTACAACCACTCGATGTTCTGGGAGATCATGCGGCCGGGCGGCGGTGGCGCCCCGCAGGGTCAGATCGCCCAGGCGATCGACGACTCCTTCGGCGGGTTCGACGCCCTGAAGGCCGAGTTCAACAAGGCCGGCGTGGGCCGGTTCGGCTCGGGCTGGGTCTGGGTGATCGTCGGCTCCGACGGCAAGCTCTCCGTTGTTTCCACCCCGAACCAGGACAACCCCCTGATGTCTGGGTTCGTCGAGACCACGGGCTTCCCGGTATTCGGTAATGATGTCTGGGAGCACGCCTACTACCTTAAGTACCAGAACCGCCGCCCCGACTACCTCGAGGCCTGGTGGAACACCGTCAACTGGGACGAGATCAACAACCGCTACAACACCGGTCTCACCAATATGAACCGATAGCTCTCCGCTTTTTCGAGCGAGAGACGAATCGCCGAGGGCGGCCAAGAGGCCGCCCTCGATGTCCTTCCAGGACGTTCACCGGCGCCCAGGCGCGGCGCTGATCTTACCTCTTGGCACGCCGTCGCCAGGGTCCGCGTTCGCCAGGCGTGACGTCCCGCTGCGACGGTGGAATCGCCGCTTCCTCGACCATCGGTTGCAGGATCGCTATCTGGGCCGAAAGGCGGCGGGCTACCGACTCCGCGAAGCGCCGATCCAGCCGGCCAAGCGGCTCGGACTCGAAGAGGTGACCCCACGAGGTTGTCCAACGCTCCAGCTCGATCTGCGGTCCCAGGAGATGCTTGATCTCCACGATGCGCTGATCGAAAAACGCGAGGTAGGCCATGGTGCTGGCCGGTCCGTCTTCGAAATGGAGTCCGACCTCGACGCGCCCGCGCGCTCCATCGGTCCATACTTCGTAGTGAATTCGGTCGTTGCCATAGTCCAGCTTGAGCAGCATCGAGTTCGCGCGATCGTGAAACCGCGCGAGTTCCGGTGGCAGGTTCGCTCGCGCATCGGCCACGATCGCCGCGAAGAACTCGCGCCGGTTGAGACTGGAGGGACGGCTGATCGACCCGTTCGCGGGTCTCACCGCATCCCGTTCGTCATTCGGCGGCCGAGGCTGGCACGCCCAATGCAGTACGCCATGGCGTGAGTGTAGCGGCACTCGTGGCTCCACTCGAGTGGCGGACTCACGCTACATAGATGACGGAGTACAATGCCGCAACTGCATGCAACGTCCGCGTCGTTCGCTTGGACGCAACGCGGCTTCCTCCGCTGCCTTGGAGCAAAGAATGCCTTTGAAATCTCCCTCCAAATCTCTGGGTGACAAGCTCGCGGACCTCCTTGACCGGCTGGTCGGTGGTCTTGCCCAGCCGCTACGTCCGGCGCCGGTCCCTGTACCGGTGCGTGTGCGTCGTCCTGAGGCGTCGCGCGGCGCGCGTATTCGCCGCTAACCGCCGCGAGCGTCCGCGCGTTCTCCATACGACCCCTACGAGTTTCCGTGTAAAATCTCCGCTGCCACGCACGCCCAGCGCGTGCCGTGGCATTGTGTGTGTTCGATCGAGCGCGGCCACGACCGCAACACCGGCGATCTCCGATTTGCTGGGCTATCGTGGTGTCTTTTGACAGAGCACCAGGCTGTGCCAACGGTTCGGGTAGCCGCTAGCGCGAGGTAGAGACGGATTATGGAAGGCCAGACGGCAAGCTCGCTGATCGTCGGCGTGCCGCGCGAAACCGCTCCCGGCGAGCGCCGCGTGGCGATGACTCCCGACACGGTCAAGCGGCTCACGGCCAGCGGCGTCGTCGTGAAAATTGAAAGTGGCGCGGGTCTGGCCTCGGGACACAGTGATGACGCATACGTGGCCGCCGGCGCCACTATCGTGGCAAATGCCGCCGAGGCCTTCGACGCCGAGGTCGTCATCAAAGTGCAGAAGCCGGACGACAGTGAGGTTGCTCTGCTGCGTCCCGGCGCCACCATCATCGCCCTTCTGCAGCCCATGTCAAACGTCGATCTGATCCGCGAGCTGGCCGGGCGAGACATCACGGCGTTCAGCATGGATGCCATTCCGCGCACGACCCGAGCCCAGTCGATGGACGTCCTCTCTTCGCAGGCCACCGTCGCCGGATACAAAGCGGTCCTCATGGCCGCCGACACGCTGCCGAAGTTCTTTCCCATGCTCACCACCGCCGCCGGCTCGATCGTCCCGGCCAAGGTGCTGATTGTGGGCGCGGGTGTGGCCGGACTCCAGGCTATCGCGACCGCCCGCCGTCTGGGCGCGGTCGTCGAGGCCTACGACACACGCCCTGTCGTCAAGGAGCAGGTCGAAAGTCTCGGCGCCAGGTTCGTCGATATTCCCGTCGACACAAGCGACACGCAGACCGCCGGCGGCTACGCCAAGGAGGTCTCGGCGGAGACGCTGCGCAAGCAGCAGGAAGTCCTCGCCGACCACGCCGCCAAGTCCGACGTCGTCATCACGACGGCCGCGGTTCCTGGCCGTCCGGCGCCACGCCTGATCTCGAGGGAGACGGTGGAACGCATGCGACCGGGGTCGGTCATCGTCGATCTCGCCGCCGAGACCGGCGGCAACGTCGAGCTGACCAAAGCCGGCGAAACCGTTGAGCACAATGGCGTCAAGATCATGGGTCAGCTCAACTTGCCCAGCACCATGCCTGTCCATGCCAGCCAGATGTACGCGAAGAACATTCAGAATTTGCTGGATCTGCTTATCAAGAATGGCAAGCTCGATCCGGACTTCGAGGACGAGATCGTCAAGGGCACGGTCATCACGCGCGGCGGCGACATCGTCCACGAGATGACGAAGCAGCGGCTGGCGGAGCAGGACTCTCCTGTACGGCAGCCAGCGGGCGCCCGGGATTCCGATTCGGCCCCGGATCGAGAGCAACCCGACGGTGGGTCAAACACAACCGCGGCCTCGGCCGGCGCCACATCGGACGCCGCGGCCGCGGGAGTCGGGGATTCCACGACGTAGGTAGACCAGACAGATTTCCGGGGTCCAGCGCCCGAAGCGGCGGACCCATTCAATAGATGGAGGACACGGGGAAACGATGCTAGCCCTGAGACCTGGATTCCTGCTCATGCAAGTGACGACGGATTCGCTCCAGACGACACTGAGCGACAACGCGACAGTGCTCCTGCTCACCATCTATGTGCTCTTGCTGGCCATCTTCCTCGGCTTCGAGCTGATCGGCCGGGTGCCCGCCACGCTGCATACGCCGTTGATGTCGGGAACGAACGCCATCCACGGCATCGTCGTGCTGGGGGCCATGATCATTCTGGGGAGCATCGAGGGCTCGTCACTCCTGGACAACGTGCTGAAGCTGCTGGCCTTCATCGCCGTGGTGCTGGGCGCGGCCAATGTCTTCGGCGGCTTTGTCGTCACCGACCGCATGCTTGAGATGTTCAAGCGGAAACCCGCCGCAGGGAAGAGCGCCGGGGCGGGAGGCAAGTAATGGACTGGATTCTCGACAACCGGGTCGTTCTGATCAATGTCGCGTATCTGATCGCCGCGGTCTGCTTCATCGTTGGTCTCAAGCTACTCAGCTCCCCGGCAACCGCGCGCCGCGGCAACCAGATCGCCGCGCTGGGCATGACGATCGCGGTCGTCGCCACGCTCTTCATGCCCGGCTTGCATAATATCTGGCTGATTCTGGTTGGCCTGGCCATCGGCGCCGTGGCCGCGGTCTATCCAGCGCGCTCGGTCAAGATGACCGCCATGCCGCAGATGGTCGCCATCTTCAATGGCATGGGTGGCGCCACGGCGGCGCTGGTGTCCCTGGTCGAGTTCCAGCACAAATCGGATATCGGCCGTGGCGAGATCGTCTCCATCGTGCTCGGCGTGATCATCGGTTCGATTTCGTTCTCCGGCAGCATGATCGCCTTCGGCAAGCTGCAGGAGCTGATCTCGGGCCGCGCCATCTCTTATCCGAATCAACAGCAGGTCAATGGCGTCATCGGTATCGGAGTGATCGCCCTCGCTGTCGTCGTCATCGTGCTCGGGCAGATAGGCATCAGTTACATCCTGATCGTCGCCCTCTTCGCCGCCGCTCTCGTACTTGGTGTTTTCATCGTACTTCCGATCGGCGGCGCGGACATGCCGGTCGTGATCGCCGTCCTCAACTCGATGACGGGTGTCGCGGCGGCGCTGACCGGCTTCGTGCTCAACAACCAGGCTCTCATCATCGCCGGCATCCTGGTCGGTGCGTCCGGCGCCTTCCTCACCCTGCTGATGGCGCGAGCCATGAATCGATCGGTCAGCAACGTGCTCTTCGGCGCCTGGGGCGCCGCCGCGGTCGGCGGAGGTGCTGGCGCGGGCACGGCGGCGGACTTGCCAATGCGCGAGGTGACGCCCGACGACGCGGCCGTGCCGCTGGCGTACGCGGACAACGTCATCATCGTGCCGGGCTATGGTCTGGCCGTCGCTCAGGCCCAGCACGCCGTGCGCGAGCTGGCAGAGACGTTGCAGGAGCGGGGCGTGCAGGTTCGGTACGCCATCCATCCGGTGGCGGGGCGCATGCCGGGTCACATGAATGTCCTCCTTGCCGAGGCCAACGTGCCCTACGATGACCTGTATGAGATGGAGCAGATCAACGAGGACTTCACCAACACCGACGTCGCCATCGTCGTTGGCGCCAACGACGTCACGAACCCGGCTGCCCGCGACGACCCGGGCAGCCCGATTTATGGCATGCCGATCCTGAATGTCGATCAGGCGAAGACGATCTATGTGCTGAAGCGCGGCCGCGGCGCGGGGTTCGCCGGGATCGAGAACATGCTCTTCCATGACCCCAAGACCGCGATGCTTTTCGGCGACGCCAAGGACTCGCTCAGCAAGCTGAACGCCGCGGTTCGAGAAGCCTGATCGGCTTGTCGGGAACACATTCTGATGCGCCGTCGAAATCCGCCGCGCTACCTCTTCCCAACTGTCGATCCCACCACATAAGATAGCGGGTAGCCCCGCGGAATAGCCGGCCAACGCCGGCGTGGTGGAGGGCGAACATGGGGCAGAACAGTGCCGTTGCCGGTGCAACGGGAGCGCCGCGTGGCGGTCTGCAAGGCTTCTTCCGTCTTCGGGAGCACGGAACCGACGTGCGGACCGAGGTGCTGGCCGGACTGACGACCTTTTTCGTCATGTCCTACATCATTGCCGTCAACCCGGCCGTGCTGGTCGCCGCCGGACTCGATGTGCGCGCGGTCGCGACCTCGACCTGTCTCGTCGCCGGCCTCCTCTCGATCGCCATGGGGCTCTACACGAACCGGGCCTTCGCGCTCGCTCCTGGTCTGGGTCTCAATGCCATCGTCGCCTACAACCTGGTGGGTACGTTGGGGCTCACCCCGGCGGAGGCGATGGGGGTCGTCGTCGCCGAAGGGGTGCTGATCACGGTCCTGGTGCTGCTCGGCGTCCGCAAGTACGTCATGGACGTCGTCCCGGCCGCGCTCAGCCGGGCGATCGCCGTTGGCATCGGGTTTTTCATCCTGTTCATCGGCTTACGCAATGCCGGCGTGATTACCTTCATTCCGGGGCAAACTGGAACTGTCGACGGCTTGTTGACTTTGACACCCTTGAACACCTGGTCAATCTTCGTGGCCATGGCGGGATTGGGCATTACGATCGTCCTGGTAGCGCGGCGCGTCCCGGCGGCCATCCTCGCTGGCATCCTAATCGCCACGGTCATCGCCTTTCTCGTACCGGGCGATGTTGCCCAGCTGCCAGCCGAACCGATGGCCGGGGCGGACTTCTCGCTGGTCGGTCAATTCAGCTTTGGCTTCTTCGCCAAACTGGGGCTTCTCACGGCGGTGCTGACGGTCATCAGCTTCATGTTGTCCGACTTCTTCGACACCATGGGTACCCTGATCGGCGTCGGTAGCGAGGCCGGCTATCTCAACGACAAGGGAGAGTTGACAGACGCCCAACGGCCGCTCCTGGTCGACTCCCTCGGCGCGGTGGCCGGTGGCCTATTCAGCGCATCGTCAGCGACCACCTATATCGAGTCTGCCGCCGGCGTCGCGGCCGGGGGGCGGACCGGACTCGTCTCGGTCGTGACCGGGCTGCTCTTCCTGCTCGCCCTCCCCTTTGTCTCTCTCGTCGGTGCCATCCCGGCGGCGGCGACCGCGCCGGCGCTGATCGTGGTCGGCGTGCTGATGGTCGGCGTGCTCTCGGAGGGAGCGTCGGGCCGGCGCGAAGCGATTGACTTCCGGAACCTCGACGATGCCGTGCCGGTGGTCCTGACGATGCTGGTGATGCCCCTCACCTTCAGCATCACGAACGGCATTGGCGCCGGCTTCGTCAGCTACGTGCTGGTCAAGCTGGCGAGTGGCAAGGGACGACAGGTCCATCCAGCACTCTATGTCGTCGCCGCGGCCTTTCTGCTCTATTTCCTGCGCTGGGCACTGTTCGACGCTCGTTTCTAAGTGAGGAGGAGAAGGCGAGAGGCGGGGCGAGACTGCGGCCCGTCTCCGACTCACGGACCAGGTGAAGATGTCTGGAACGCACGTCTCGACTACTCGACTCCGCCTGCTGGTTCTCGACAGGAGAAACATCGTGTCTGCCGAAGCCAACAAGGCGCTCATTCGGGAGTTTTTCGAGCAGGTCTGGAATCAGGGGAGCGAGGAGGCGATCGATCGCTTCATCGCCGAGAACGCCGGCGGCAATGACCCGGACTTCGGTATGGGTCGTGAAGGGTTCAAGAAACAGTGGCGCAAGTGGCGGGAAGCGTTCCCAGATCTCCGCTTCCAGATCGAAGAGATCATCGCCGAGGGAGATACGGTCGTCGCGCGCTGGACGTTGACCGGCACCCAGACGGGACCCTTTCTTGGCATTCAGCCGACCGGGCGGAAAATCCGCGTCGGTGGTATGAGCCTGGATCACCTCAAGGAGGGAGTCCTGGTCTCTGGGTTCGATGGTTGGGACAATCTCGGACTGCGCCAGCAGCTTGGCGCAGTCCCTGTGGACTCGAACGAGTGAGACTATCCGGCATGACTCCTGCACCGTGCCGGATCGTTCAGCCCTTGGTCGCCTGACTGAGCGCCGCGATCCCCTCGAGGTCGTCGAGATCGTCGAGCCATTGCAGCATCACGCCTTGCACACCAGCAGCTTCCAGCTCACGGAGCTGCGCTGGGATCTGCTCAGCCGTGCCGACGATCTGGCCCCTGGCGCGAAGCTCGTCGGCGCTCTCGCCCGCCAATCGCGCGGCAAGCTGGTCGTCATCCTTGCCGAAAATGATCCGCGTCATCAGCGTGCGGCGGACTTCTTCCGGCAGCCGTCCTTCCTCGCGCAGTAAGTCGTCGAGCAATCGAGTGCGCTCCCGGAAGCCGTCCGGGGAGAGGTAGACCCCGTTCCACTCGTCGGCGAAGCGAGCGGCCAGAGGCAGCGTACGGCGCCGCCCGTTCCCGCCGATGACGATTGGGAGCACTCCCTGACGTACTGGGTTGGGCACGAGCTCGGCGCCATCAAGCTCATAGAATTCGCCGGAGAACGAGACCGGCCCCTCCTTCCGCAGGAGGCGAGTCACGATC
This sequence comes from uncultured Chloroflexia bacterium, assembly GCA_963724295.1. Lineage (GTDB taxonomy): Bacteria > Chloroflexota > Chloroflexia > Thermomicrobiales > UBA6265 > JACCXM01. The sequence continues at coordinate 94,745 of CAVRUC010000003.1, forward strand.
TCCAGAGCCTCGGTGAAGCGCTGAAAGCGAGCATCCAGACCGAGCAGGTCGAATCCCCACTCCTCATGCTCGCGCTCCATCCACCCCGCGCCCAAGCCGAAACGAAGCCGGCCGGGAGCAAGACCATGGATCGCGGCGGCTTGCGAGGCAGCGATTCTCGGGTCCCGAAAAGAGACCGGCGCCACGACCGGCCCGAAGGAGATGCGGGCAGTATTGGTTGCCAGCCACGTGAGCGAAGTCCACAGTTCGAGCGCGTCGAGATGCGGGCCCGCCGGTTCCGTGAAATGATCCGATCGGTAGAGCCCGGCATAGCCGGCATCCTCGGCTGCTCGGGCCAGGCGTTGCCAGCGCGGCCAATTGACTCCGCGCTGTCCTTCGATCATCAAACCGACGTCGATCATGATTGCGCTAACTTCCTTGCGTCGTCCCCGAACACCTCATCACGCTTCGTTCAGTATTGGAGAAGGCTGGTAACGGCGTAGCTCGCCAACCGCTGGCGACCGCCCAGGTCTGCAAGCTCGATCAATACCGTGATCCCCGCCACTTCTCCCCCCAGACGCTCGACCAGCTCCGCCGTTGCCGCGGCCGTGCCTCCGGTTGCCAGAACATCGTCGACGATCAGCACCCGTTCCCCCGCCTGCAGCGCATCCGCGTGAATCTCGACCGTGTTCGTCCCGTACTCGAGGGCATAGTCAGCGCGCTCTGTTGCTCTCGGCAGCCTGCCCAGCTTGCGTACGGGCACCATGCCGACCCCCAGCGCATAAGCCACCGGAGCGCCGAGGATGAAGCCCCGGCTCTCGATCCCAATAACCGAGTCGATTCCGTCATGAAGCGCCGCGAGGGCGTCTACCGCGGCGCGGAGTGCCGCTCCGTTGCCGAGGAGCGGCGTGATGTCCCTGAAGACGATTCCGGCTTGCGGAAAGTCGGGCACGTCGCGCACGAGCGCCCGCATTGATGCCGTGTCGAGCGTGTCTAGATTCGAGCCTGATTCGACCATCGCCGTCCCTTCACCGCCCGCCGTCCCTTCACCGCCGTCAATGATCGGAGCCGTCCAGCGTGCGACTTTAGCAGGGAACGCGAGCGGGGTTTACCGTTGTATGCGAGGGCGTCTGGCAACGACCGCTTGAACCTTGCGCAGACTCGAATACCAGGTGCAGCTCTGGGTAAGGGACAACCTCTCCGCGCAGCACAATCCGTGCCTGAGCCGCATCTGGCTCTATCGTTCCCGAAACCTGGATGATAGACTGCGGGCACGTGGCAGTCGCCATGGGCGCCGCCGAGCGTGCGCCGGAGATTGCACGGACAGGCCTGCGAATTGGGGCGCGGGGCCGTGTAAGGGGGGTCGGAATGAGTCAACGAAGCGCGATGCAGCCCGACGAGGCTGCGCTCGGCGAACGGGCGCTCGCCGCAGGCGGGCTGGCTTTCGAACTTGCCAAGAAATGGTGGGTGCTCCTGCTGAGAGGCATCCTCCTCATCATCATTGGCTTGCTCGCGTTCGTCAGCCCTTTGACCTGGGTAATATTCGTCGGCATCTACATGCTCATCGACGGCGTCACCATGCTCATCTCCGGACTCAGCGATCAGCCGGCGGGACAGAGTCGGTGGCCGTTGCTCATTGTCGGCATCCTCGGCCTTATCGCCGGTCTGATCATTCTTTGGGATCCGGAATTGGGCGGCGTCACTCTCACCTACGTCATCGCGGCCTGGGCAGTGGTCGGGGGCATTTTTACGATCATCTCGGCCATTCGGGTGCGTGAAGAGATCGACAACGAGTGGTGGCTGGTCCTCTCTGGCATTCTCGCGGTCATCTTCGGCATCCTGGTCTTCACCGACGTCCTGGCCGGAATCCTGACGATCGCCTGGATCTTTGGCATCTTTGCAGTCGTGGTTGGGATCCTCTCGATCGTGCTGGCATTCCGGGTTCGCGACTTTGGTACACAGATCGGCGCCGTCACGTAGGCGAAAACCAGCCACCCAAATTGACTCACCAACCGGGGCACGGCGCCAGCGTCGTGCCCCGGTTGGTTTCGCAGCGAGGAGGACCACGCGTTCCCGAAAACCAGCCAACGCGATTGAACGACGAGGAGAGCCGGCGTCATGTCTGAGAAGCCGTTGATTGCCTTCATCGCCACCTATGATGAGGTCGCGGACGCGCGGCAGGATTATCAGGAAGTCAAGCAGGCGCATAGTCAGGGCCTTATTGGCGACTACGACGCCGCGATTGTCTGGAAGAACGACAAGGGGAAGATCGAGATTGATTCTGTCGGTGAAGAGACCAGCCGCAAGTGGCTGTGGGCCGGCCTGGGTGTGGGTGCGCTGATCGGTCTGATCTTTCCGCCGTCGATTCTCGCTACCTCGGCCATCGGCGCGCTCACCGGTGCGGTCATCGGCAAATTCCGCGACGGTATCGCCCAGGATGATCTGGAACAGATCGGTGAAGCTCTCACTGGCGACAACGCCGCCCTGGTCGTCGTCGCCCAGGATCGGGTCGCGGAGGCGCTGGACAGGATCGGCGCGAAGCTCGACGCATCCAACAAGCAGATCGAGGCCACCTTGAGCGCAGATATGGCAGTCGCTGCTCAGCAGCTCCAGGAAGCGATCGCCAAGGCGTCCGAGCAATTGCAGCAACTCACGAAACGTGACGCCGAGCGTGCCTCACAATGAGACGGGATGCCGTCTAGAGCGATCCTCGATCGCGGCGGTTCCCGCCGCAGAAGACCGCGCCGCGATATTCGTCCTATGCTTACCGACGTACTCGTCTCGGACCCGATCCGGAGAAGCACGATGGACGCCCCCAGCGACACGACGATGGGATCTCCCCTGCTTGTCCCATTCGATGGCTCCGCGCATGCCGAGAGCGTTCTCCCCTATCTGGCGCTCCTCGCCGACGGAGACCGAGAGGTCATTCTGCTCCAGGTCGTCCCCGAGGCGCATTCCGTGAGCAGCCCGCTGGGTGACGTCATGCTCTCCGCGAACGAGCTGCGGCAGGCGACGGAAACGGCCGCGCATGCGGACCTCGCCCGCGCGACCGCGATGCTGACCTCGGTCGGGCCATCCTTGCGGATCGAGCAACTCGTGGAGACCGGCGATCCATCGCAGCGGATATCGGAGGTGGCGGTCCGGCGCAAAGCACGGGGGATCGTACTTTCGAGTCAGGGCACCAGCGCGACTGGACTTGGCGGATTCGGCACCGTGGTCGGTCGAGTCGTGTCCATGGCGCCCGTTCCCGTCATGGTCGTGCGGCCCGATGGCATCGCTCCCGACCCGAATCTCGTCGCCCGTTTCGTGATCGCGCACGACGGCTCGGAGCACGCCGCGCGAGCCTTGCCCCTCGCTCAGGATCTCGCTCGCCGCCTCTCGGCGCATATCCATCTCATCACCGTGGTCGAAGACGAGGAGAGCCCGATATCGCCAAGTGTGGCGTCCGCCATCGATCCGCACCTGCGCGACGAGGCACAGGCAGATGCGCTCAACCTCGCCCGCGACCGCGTTGAGGGCACGGGCGCACAGCTCATGCGGCACGGGCTTCCCGCCTCGTGGCAGGTCCTGACGGGTCCCGCCGCCTCGGCCATCATCGCGGCCTGCGTCGACCGCGACGTGCTGGTGATCACGTCGCACGGCCAAAGCAACTCACCCTGGGTGCTCGGCAGCGTGGCCGAAAAGCTGCTGCGTGAGTCCCACGTGCCCGTCATCCTGCTGCGCACGTCTTCGCCAGCGAGTATGGCACCGTGAGCGGGCTCGATTGCATTCTGGTGCCGTTGGACGGTTCGGAACGCGCCGAAGTCGCGCTGAGTTGGGCGTCCGCTCTGCCCGCGCAGCGCGTGCGCCTGCTCCGCGTCTGTCCGGAGCAGCATCCAGACAGCCAGGCCGCGGCGCGGTATCTCGAGCAGGTCGCGACACGGTTCCAACCGCCGGGTCGCACCATCGAAACTCGCATCGCTCACGGGGGGCCCGCGGACGCTATTGTCGACGACGCGGCCGACGCCGATCTGATCGTCATGACTACCCAGGGCGCCGGCGGTGGCGGCCGGCTGCTTTTTGGCAGCGTCGCCGACCGGGTCGCGCGGCACGCTCCGGCGCCCACGTTACTGCTGCGCGGCGGCCACCATCCCGTGCCCACTCAGCCTGTTCAGCGAATCGTGGTTGCGCTCGACGGTTCGGCGGCGGCCGAGCGCGCGCTGCCGCTGGCGACGATGCTCGCCACCCGACTGCGCGTGCCCGTCCACTTCGTGACCGTTGATGACGCAGGGCAGGACCGCGAACATCACTCCGGGCATCAGTCCGCACCTCATGACGAGAAACCCGACGCGTATCTCGAAGCGAAGGCAGCATCGCTTCAGGCCGTCGACATTGCGATCTCGACCGAGGTCCGCACGGGACCGGCCGCGACCGAAGTCATGGCTACCCTCGGGTCCGGCGACCTGTTGGTCATCACCACGCACGGCCAGGGCGCGGTGCGCCGATGGCAGATCGGAAACGTCGCCGAGAAGCTCTTGCGCCAGGCAGCGGCACCGGTGGCCCTGGTCCGGGCGGATACATCCTGACCGAGGCCCGGCTGTCTTCGACCAGCGAACGAGGACGAGTAGCGTCGATGCGAACGTGGCTCCTTGTCGCCCTCGCCGCACTCCTGGCCACTTCGAGTCCCGCGATCGAGGTGGCCGCGCGGCAGGCAACGCCTACAAGCGTGGCGGGCGTTCCGAACTCCTCGCAGAGCCGTCCAGACTGTCCGGTGCGGCAAGTCAGCCCGGCGGATATGGTCGCGATCCTGGGCGAGCCGGCTCCGGAAGACCCGGACGCGCTCGACCCGCGAGGCGACGCGGTACCTCCCGCTGAACGGTCGACGGTGGGCGATCTCGTCGCGAGGTGGCAATTGTGCCTGGCTTCCGGCGACATACCGGGCGTGCTCGGGCTCTTCACGGCGGACGGGATCCGTCGCCTCCTCGGGGAGCGCTCACCCGTCCTTGGCGGTCCGGCGGGACTGCACGTCACCATCCTGGGGGTATCCCAGGTCGAACGCCTACCCGACGGGCGCATCGCCGCCCGCGTCACGGTCGATCCTTCGGGCACCGGTACAGCGCCGCCGGAATCTCTGATTGCCATCGTCGAGCAGAGTGGAGATGGCGTTTGGCGCATCGACCACCTTCGCGTACCAGAGGAAGCGGTTGGCGCCGCCGGCATGGCCGAGCGAGACCCGGATGCCCCACCGCGCGCGCTGCTGCGCCACCCGATTGCGCCCGGTCCGGGAGTGCCGGTGCCCGCTCCTGGGCTGACGGTGCCGATGCGCGGGGCCGACGTGGCCCGCACCGGTATCCAGTTCGGTCCCGCGCCTGCTCGAGAGCCGGTCGAGCGGTGGCGGGCGCCCACCGGCTGGCACTCCGACGCGCAACCCGTGGTGGCTCGCGGACTGGTCTTCTTCGGCGGGTTCTCGCTCGGAGAGAGGACTCCGCTGCTGGAAGCGGTCGACGCCGGCACCGGCGCGGTCCGCTGGCAGACCACCGCACCCGTCGCCTGGGGAGAAATCCCCGATTCGCCAGCGTTGGGCGGCGAAATCGTCTTTGCTCCCGTGCAGGCGCCCGTCGCCGGGGTGATGGCGGTCGCTGCCGCGACCGGAGAGCCGCTCTGGTTCGCTCCGTTCGGATTCACCTCGGTCACGGCGCCAGCGGTTGACGCCGACGCGGTCTATCTCGCCGGCTGGGCGATCCGTAACTCGCGGGATCGGACCGAGAACGACGCGTCTGGCGCCCTCTTCGCCCTCGATCAGCGCACCGGCCGCGAGCGCTGGCGATACCTGTCCCCCGCTCGATTCGGCCCGGTGTCGGTTGGCAGGAACGCCGTCTACGTTCCCAGTGACCGCGGGCTCTTTGCTATCGACCGAGCGACCGGCAGCAAGCGCTGGCAGGCGCGGTTCTCCCCGATCGCCGGAGATACGGCGACCGTCGCCGGCGAGTTTGTCGTCTTTGCCGGGACCGAGATTACCTCCGGCCGATCCGGCGTATTCGCGCTTGACGCCGCCAGCGGCGCCTTGCGTTGGCGTGTCGATGTGCCGCACGCTCCGGGAGCCCGCACCGGCAGCGCGGCCGCGAACGGCCTCGTCTTCGTTTCATCATGGGAGACCCCACAAGACGACTCCGCATTCGGTACGCCCACATTGCGCGCCTACGACCTGGCCAATGGGCAGGAGCGCTGGGTGTTCCATGCGAATGGCGCCACGGGTGCAGGGCAGGGTGTCGGGGCCGGATCGATCACCTCGCCGGTGGTCGCTGGGGATACCGTGCTTTTCGGGGTCGCGGTTCGCGCTCCCGCACCCGGCTTTGCCGGGAACGCGGACGGGTTGTACGCCGTTGATACGGCAACGGGCCAGGGGCGCTGGCACGCCTCTGCCACCACGCCGATCCGTTCCGCACCGGCGGTCCTCGATGGGACTGTCTACGCCATGGGCGGGCTGCGCGCGCGTGGAGGCGCGACAGGAGGTAATCTCCTCGCATTCGGCGTCGAGTAGGCAACGATGCCACTCGACCTCGAGCGCGGCGCGAGAAGGGTGTGGACCCATGCCGGCTCAGAAATCGACCTCCCTGTTGAGGAACGTCATCTCCCAGCTCCGCAAGCGAGCAGCCACGACGACGCTCTCGGATTCCACCGGCGCGTCTCTGACCGGACGACAGACGCTGCTGCGCGCGCTGGTCCTGCGGCGGCTGCTCCGGCGTGAGCTGGCGGCCGACGAGCGCAACGTTGGAGTCCTCCTTCCTCCGACCGTCGCCGCGGCGGTCACGAATTTGGCGCTGGCGCTCGATCGGCGCGTGGCCGTCAACCTGAACTACAGCTTATCCGCGGAGCTCGTCCGTTTTTCTCTTAATGAGGCCGGCCTGCGGCATGTGATCACCTCCCGCGCGTTCCTGGACCGGATGCCGATTGATCTCGGCGAGGCCGAAGTCATCCTCATCGAGGACCTGGCAAAGGAAGCGTCGGCGATCGACAAGGGCGTGGCAGTGGTGCTTGCCTTCCTGCCGTTGCCCTTGCTGGAGCGCGTCCTCGGTATCTACGCCATCCCTGAAGACGAGCTGATGACGATCATCTTCACGTCCGGCTCCACCGGGCGGCCAAAAGGGGTCATGCTCCCCTGGAGGAGTATCGAAGCCAACACCGGCATGGTCGACGCGCTGCTTCAGCTGCGCCGCGACGACGTCATGCTCGGCGTCTTGCCCTTCTTCCACACTTTCGGGTACACGATCACCCTCTGGACCATGCTGGCCATGGGCGTCGGCGCCGTCTATCACACCAACCCGCTGGAAGCCCGCGTCATCAGCCGCTTGATTCGCGAGCGCGGCGTCACCATCCTCCTCGGTACCCCCACGCTCCTGCGAGCCTACATGCGCCGGCTGTCGCCTGAGGATTTCTCGTCGGTCGAGATCGTCGCGACCGGGTCAGAGCGGCTGCCACTAGCGGTCGCCGATGAATTCGAGAGCAAGTTCGGGATCCGTCCCTTCCAGGGCTATGGCGCGACAGAGCTGGGTCCGATCGTCTCCGCCAACGTTCCCGCCGCTCGCGCCCTGGGTGACCCCAGCACGGTCTTGCGCGAAGGGACCGTGGGACGCCCCGCGCGGGGCGTCCGGGTCGAAGTCCGTGACCCCGAGACCGGCGCCGTCCTGGGAATCGGGGAACCGGGTTTGCTGTGGGTGACCGGACCGCACGTCATGTTGGGCTATTTGAACCAGCCCGATCTGAGCGAGGCCGTCCTCGAGGATGGCTGGTACAACACGGGCGATGTGGTGACCATCGATGGCGATGGGTTCATCACGATCGTCGGTCGCCAGAGCCGATTTGCCAAAGTGGGCGGCGAGCAGGTGCCGTTCGCCGCTATCGAAGAAGCGCTGGCGGCACTTACCGGCGGCAGTGAGGACGGTGCCCCGCGGGCCGTGGTCACTGCCGTGCCGGATGAAGCGACAGGCGAGCGTCTGGTGGTCATCCACACCGCGCTCGAACAATCGCCTGACGAGCTAGTCAAGGGACTGGCCAATGCGGGGCTGCCGCGCCTGTTCATTCCAGCGCCAGTCGATTTCCACGAAATCGACACCATGCCGCTGATCGGCATTGGCAAAGTCGACCTCGAAGCGATCAACCGCTTCGCCCGGCAGTTCGCCACGACACGCCAGGCCAAACGCGGGGCCACCCGGTAGAGCGCCATAGAGCGTCGTGCATTCCATCATCGAGGAAGCGGCAGATGCCCGAAAGTCGGCTGCCGTGTAGGATGCAGGGTCGGTGGCCGTCACTGTCAGTCCCCGACTGGGGCTGGTTGGGCGGCATCTTGCCGGCATCCACAGCCGGGGTAGCGAAAGTGAGGGAGACATGCTCTTCTATTGCCGGTTCACGTGGTATCCCGGAGTCAGCCGGGCAATGGTGGCGCGGCGGCTGATTCAGCAGCACGAGCTGGGCACGAACCATCCCGAGCGGATCAAAGCGTGGTACACCCTCGCCGGCGGCGGCGCGGGGTTCATGATTGTCGAGGCCGATCAACCGCACGAGGTCTCGGCGATTCTCGAGCCCTACATGGATCTCATGTCCTGGGATGTCCACGCCATCGCCGAGACGCCCTACGCGGAAACGATCGAGCAGATGAGGAAAGAGCTCGCGGGCGGCTGACAGCACTCGCGACGATGAGGCAGCGCCTGGCGGTGCAGTCGAACTGCCGGGCGCTGCTCTCGGGCAACTGCTGACTGGTCCGCTTCGTCCGGCATGTCGCTCTGCGATACTCTCGCAATGTCATCGACACCAGTTGTCTTTCCCGAAAACTGGGTGTGGGGCGCCGCCACCGCGGCGTATCAGATCGAGGGCGCCGTCCGCGAAGGCGGCCGCGGGGAGTCGATCTGGGACGTCTTCAGTCATACCGCCGGCACCGTCGCCAATGGCGACACGGGCGATGTAGCCTGCGATCACTTCAATCGGTACCCTGACGACGTCGCGCTCATGCGCGAGCTTGGCCTCGGCGGCTACCGATTCTCGATCTCCTGGCCGCGCATCTTTCCCAACGGGAGCGGCCGTCCCAACGCCGAGGGTCTCGATTTTTACCGCCGCCTCGTCGATGAGCTGCACGCGGCCGGGATCACCCCCTACGCCACCCTCTACCACTGGGACCTGCCGCAGGCACTGCAGGACGGCGGCGGCTGGGCCAATCGCGACACGGCGCGCCGGTTCGGCGACTACACGCAGACGGTCGCGGCCGCGCTTGGCTCCGGTGTGCAGCACTGGTTCACGATCAACGAGCCGTGGGTGGCCGCATTCCTCGGCCACTGGATGGGACAGCACGCTCCCGGCACTCGCGATTTTCGCCTGGCGCTGCAGGCCGCCCACACCTTGTTGCTCGCCCACGGCGAAGCGATGACCGCACTGCGCTCCGAGATGAGCTCGGCCGGCCAGGCGGGCATTGTGCTCAACCTGGCGCCGTGCCAGCCCGCGGGAGACACGAATGCCGATCTGGAAGCCGCCGAGCGGATGGATGGGTTTGCAAACCGGTGGTTCCTGGACCCGCTCTACCGTGGCCAGTACCCCGAGGACATGGTCCGGCTCTACGGCGATGCCATGCCAGAGATCGCCGCGGGCGACATGGAGCTGATCTCTCAGCCGACTGACGTCCTCGGTGTGAACTACTACATGCGTTCTGTCGTGGCCTACGACCCGACCGCGACACCGCTCCAGGCTCGCCGCGTCGTTCCGGCCGGCACCGAGGTCACCGCGACGGGTTGGGAGGTCTACCCCCCAGGACTGTACGACATCCTGAAGCGAGTCCATGACGACTACGGTCCAGGCCAACTGCTGGTGACCGAGAACGGCGCTGCCTACGACGATGTCGTCGAGGATGGACAGGTCAACGACCCGGAGCGCGAGTCATATCTGCACGAACATCTGCTGGAGGCGTACCGCGCGGTCGAGGCCGGAGTTCCGCTGAGCGGGTATTTCGTGTGGTCCCTGCTGGATAACTTCGAGTGGGCCGCGGGTTACGGCAAACGCTTTGGCGTGATTTACGTCGACTATGCGACCCAAGAGCGGATCGTCAAACGAAGTGGCCGCTGGTACGCCGGGGTCACGCGGGAGAACGCTATACAAGGGTGATGGGGTCGCAGGGTGGCGGGGTGACAGGGTGGCCGGGAGAACGACGAATCACCCCAGCCACCCGCCACCCTGCCACCACGAGCGCAGCGAGTCATCACCTTATCACCGTGAGCGCAGCGAACACCCACCGTGAGCGTAGCGAACACCTCACCCCTCGTCTATCTCGACGCCGTGCTTCTTCGCCGCTTGCTTGATGCGATTCTTGATCGTCTTCACTTCGTCGGCGTCGTACTTGGCCGCGTTGTCCTTGTGGTTGATATAGCTCCACGCGGCGCGGATATGCTCGGGCGTATCGATCGGGTATTTCTTGTTCGTCGAGTCGGCGAACTCGACGTCGCCATACTCGCGCAGCCCTTCTTTGGGGCTCACGTCGTCGCGCCGCTCGATCTTCGGTGACATCGTCGTCTCCTTTGGCTGCATCTCAGGCTACTGGCGACATCGCATAGGCGGCGTGCCGGTTGCATCCGGCAATTACGCCCCGGCCAACTCCGCGTCAATGGCCTGGCTCACCGCATTGAAGTCGTGCCACTCGGCAACCTCGGTGCCGTTGATGAAGATCGTGGGCGTACTGTCGACCCCCTGGGCCTGGGCTTCCGCGATGGAGGCCTCGACGCCCGCTCTCTTCTCACCGCTGTCGAGACACTGATTGAATGTTCCGGTATCGAGTCCAAGTGCTTCGGCCATCTGCTTGAGACGAGCATCGGTAAAACTGTTGGGACCGCTCTGATTCAAGAAGAGCGTGTCGTGGTATCGCCAGTAGGCGTCCTGGTCGGCCGCGCAGGCGGCGGCTTCGGCAGCCCGCACCGCCTCGGGACCGCGAAACGCATAGTCGCGAAATTCAAACCGGACGATGCCGGGCTCGACGTAGTCTGAAACCAGCTGGGGTTTCACCGCACGGGTGAACTCTCGGCAGCCGGGTCAGGTGTAGTCCCCCCATTCCACCACGGTCACCGGAGCGTCCTCCGCTCCCATGGTCATGCCCGCGACTGGAATCGCCTCAGGCATCGGCTCCGCGGCCAGCACCGGAGGACCGGCCTCCCGCGGGCGAGTAATAAGGAACACAATCAGCGCAATGAGGAGCGCCGCGCCGATCGCGCTGCCGACAATCGTCAGTCGCCTGCGTCGCGCCTCTTGCTCCTCGGCAATCTTGCGTTGCGCCCGGCCCGAGACTCGTTGCTCGGCACGACGTCCGCGTGTTTGCTCAGGACCCGTCTGGTCCGGCGATTGGGGTGGCATTCGATTGGGTGTCCTCCCTCCGAGTTTCGTCTATCCGCCAGCGTCCGAACTCCTGGATAAAGATAAGTCGTGCCACCTCCTGTTGGGAGGCGGTCGCGGCTGTCTGCGGATCGTGTGAGTGACTGGCAGGGTTGTCTACCGTGACCAGTGCACTGACCCGTCCATCCGCCAATTGCCGTACATCGTCCACACTGACCAGCGCCACCCGCTCCGCCTCCGAGAGCGGGAGCGGCGATTTGGCGATCGACTCGAGGGCTCGCGTCGGCCCGTCAGGGTACGCAAAGCGAAGCCGATCGTCGCTATAGAGCGCCAGCCGCCGCAAGATATCTCCGGCATTCGAGCACGCCACCAGTTCCCGCGCGGTGCCAGCGATGGCGGCGCGCGTGGCCTCGTCCACTGGTTCACCGCCGGTTTCGGAGGCGTCCGGCGGCTCCGCCGGCGCCGGTGTTTGGGCCAGTGTCTGGAACTCCTCGAGCGTGCGCGGGGCAACGGTGCACCCGTCCGGTCCGGGTGCGTCCCGCGCCAGCAGTGCGGTCTGCTGCAGGCCGCGGAGATAGGCGATCACATCCCGGACCTCTCCCTCCTCCAGCTCCTCGCCGAATGCCGGCATGTCGGTTCCCTCGATCCCGTTCTCGATCCAGTAGGCGTAGTCGTCATCGGTGTGCCCCAGCGCATGCCCGGCCGTGAGGTCAGCCGGTGGTCTGGTCAACGAGGCGGCGCCCGGGCCATCACCCCGGGCATCGGCGCCGTGGCACAGGGCGCAGTTCTGCGAAAAAAGTGCTTCCCCGCGCACAATCGCGGCGGGATCGAGCGAGGCCAGACCGGCGGTCGGATCGACAGCGGCGACCGCTCCCGCCGAAAGCCGCGCCTGGAACAACAGGACCAACCCGGCGACGATCGCCGCGGTCCCCAGCCCGGCGGCCTCTTTGCGGAAGGTAGGAGTCGTGCCAACGACGGCGAAGGCGATGCCGGCGACACCCAATACAAGCAGCGCCAGAGCGGCAATGCCCGCGACCCCGAACAGCGGTGGTGGCGAAGGGATCTGAGCCGGGACCTCACTCGCGGAGATCGACTGGGTCGTCGCAACCACCCAGTCCGGCTGGCCCGGCGTGCGCACTGTCAGCTGCATCTGCCAGTCGCCCGGGAACGCCAGCTCCGACCCCTGCGCCTCGTAGCCTCCGGCCGGGGCGGCGATCAGCGGCACGTCGATCTGCCCCGTCTGACGCTCTGGCAGATTCAGGCGAAGCGTGGCTTCGGCGCCACCGGGGCTGCTCAGGTGCGCCTCGTGCCCGCTGCCAAGCTCCAGCCGGTAGCGATTCGGACCGACGGTTCCAGGCGAGACGATCAACGTACCCGTTTGACCACCGTCCTCGAGAGCGATCCGCAGGCTGCCGGCTTGCTGCGCCAGGACCTGCCGCGCCGGCGGCGTCCCGATCAGCATGCCGACGACGCCGAGGAGCAGCGTGACGATGACCGCTTCCGCGATCAACGCGCTGACGAGGTGGTTGCTCCACCCCTCCACCCGCTCCTCGGTCTCGGCCGAGCGCAGCTTGCGCGTGACGACTGCCAGGTTGAATGCACCGAGCGCGAGCAAGGGCACGATCAGGATCAGCTTCAGGATGAGTGTCTGCCCGTACGGGGTCCCGGTGAGGGCCGGCACGTTGCCGACCTGGAGCCACGCGGAGTAGAGACCGGTGAACCCCATGATGCCCCAGGCGATCAATGCCAGTAATGAGAAGCGCGGCAGGGCTCGACCCAGGACCACACGCCGGCCGGCGGCAGTGAGGTCATTCACGGTTGGCGCCAGGGCGACCACCAGGAAGAGGAGCCCGCCCGCCCAGAGCGACGCGCCGAGGAGGTGGACGTAGTCGAAGGCGACCGCGGTCGCCTGACCCGCCGGCTCCGCCCCGGCGTGCGAGATCATCGAGAACGGCAACGGCAGCGCGGCGCTGGCGACGAGAGCGAGCAGCGTTGCCGATCGCCTCCGCCACGGCCACCACCAGGCTGTGCCCAACAGGACCGCGGCGAAGACGAGCAGGACGCCCACTCGCACCAACCACCAGGTGCCGTAGCGGGTATCGGCGAGCGTGGTGGTCAGACCGTTGCGGAGATCCGCCGGTCCGGAGATGGCTGCCGCCTGCACCACCAGCGCCACCACGTTGGCCAGCAGCGAGAAGGCGAACGCGACGGTGACGTAGCGTCGCACGCGGCGCGTCAATTTCGGTCCCAGTTGCCACGCGGGGGAGATCGCCGGCCGCACGACGAAGAGCCAGACTGGCCAGACGGCGACCACTGCCGCCATCCCCAGCAATGCCAGCCAGCGGGCGGCTGCCAGCGTCCACTCCGGCAGTGCACCGGCGCTTGTTTCAGCCGCCGGCGGCGCTACCACGCGCACATCGGCCGCGGTGCCGATGGTAAAGGGGAGGTAACCCTGCGCGGTGTGTCCGTCGACGGTCGAGAGGGTGCGCCAGAGGAGCGAATAGGTGCCGTTGCCCAGTCCGGACGGAATCTGGACGGTCATCGTCCGGGGCTGCGGCCCCACGGTACTGGTCGCGCCGGGAACCAGCGTGCCCGTCTCATCGAAGAGCTCGGCTCGCGAATAGGATCTCTCCAGCGGCTCGGTGAACGTCAGGGTGATCGACTGGGGCGCGGTGGACAGGACCGCGTTGGCGGCCGGATCGCTGCTCTCGAGAAACGCATGCGCCGCCACGGGGCTCGCCGGCAGGGCGAGCTGCGCCATGACGCAGAGCAGCATCATGATGGCAACACGCACGCCGGCGCCGACCCCAGGTCGATTCATGAGACGCCCGTTACGGGCACCACAGGCACGTCATCGAATCAGCTTGCCGGAGGGTTCACTCGCGCGTGGCGCGGCCTCCACCTTTGGCTGTCTCGACCGTGCCAGGGCCAGCGCGCCAACGACCAGCCCGAGGACGCCCGCGACGACCCCCGCCACGCCGAGCGTGCGCGCCGTGGCGGCGGCGGCGTTGGCATCCGCGACCGCTGTCTGGAGCTGCGCCGGATCGGGAAGGGGTTGCGGAAATGCGATCGCCGACAGCGGCTCGACACTGTTGAACGTCGTTGGCCCCGAGGTGACGCTTTCATCGACCGTCGCCTCGCCAATCGTGCCGGAGATGCGAAACGTATAGTCTCCGGTCGCGGTCGGCACAAACACGGCCTCGTATTCGCCCTCCCCGACCGGCACGAGCGGCAGGGTCATCACCTGCCCGTCTCTGCTGACTTCGGCGGAGAGGGTCGCCGCCAGGTCGTCGACCGGTTCTGTCCCGCCGGTGGCGTACCGTTGCACGCCCAGCGCAAGAGCATTCGGTAGCCCGAGATAGGCCGGCTCGTCACGGAAACCGACTTCCATGACGTACTGCCCGTCGCCAACGTCGATTTCGACGTGAGCCAATGCTCCGGCTGTGGCACCAACCGCGAGAATCAGCCCGAAAGCGAGCGCCATCAGGGTCCGGCCCGCGCAACGTGTCATGGCGAACAGCCTAGGCCTCAGGAGTTGCCGCCGCATGGTCGTCCTCCGTGTCGTCGTGGGTCGCGTCATCCTCGTCCGCATGGTTCTTACCGGCACCTGACGCCGAGACCGGCGCCAACCCGTGTCCGAGAACGACCAGGACGGCAGTCTGCTCTTCCTCGGCTTGAAAGAGGGCGAACCCGATGTGGCCGGGCACGCCCGCTTCGGCCAGACCGGTGACGAGTGAGCTCCCGGACAGCGCTCCGCCGACGTTGCCGCAGGCGATGGCATCCATCACCTCGTCGCTTTCGTAGATCAGCACCGCGTGCTCGCCGGCCAGCAGGTCCTCGATCGTACCGTCGATCGTCGTCTCGCTGATCAGCACCTGATAGGCCGCGTCGGGGTTGACCGCCGTGGGTGTGGCTACCGGCGCATTGTCGATATCGACGCTACCGCCGACTCCGTTGAGACGAAATGCGACGGGCCCGAGGGCCTCGCACGACCCCTCGTGGATACGAGTCGGGTGTCCATGCTCCTCATGCGCCAGCGCCGGTCCGGCGACCGAGGCCACCACTCCAAGCGCAACCGCGAGCGTGAAAATCCAGCGCGGCTGGACCCTGCCGCATAGTCGTCTCGTCAACGCAGTCATCACCTTAGCCCTCTTTTCCACCCGTACTGGACCCGGGACGTGAGATCGAGGTCCGGACGATCCGGCAACGTCATCGCCGTCACGGAAACCGGGTCTACCGACTGAGACACTGGGAAGCGCGGCTCACGACGCGGCGGGCGTCCACCGGGGTGGAGGAACGAGAATCCGAGGAGATAGCCCGCCATGCCGCCGGTCCGGGACTTCGCTCGGAGCCTGGCAAATCCCCAGTGCAGCGATCGCCATGATGGCCGCCAGAAGCAGATGCACGCCGCTCGAGGCCGGTACCGACTCTTGTTCCGCCGCGGCATCGGGCCGCTCGTCATCGAAACCGACGGTTGGGTTCGTTTCGTTATCCGCGACGGTAGGGTCAAACCAGGAGGAGGATGAGTCTCCTGGTGCCGCATGCGCCAGGCCGTGACCAGGGTGGTGGCGAACGGTCCCGTTGGCCGCGTCTGCCCAGAGCTGGATGAGCGAATGGGCGTGCTCGCTTTGGGCTCCCGCCCGGTAACTGGCGGGCAGGAGCAGCAGGCCGAGCAGCGCCATACCCCAGAGCAGAGAAAACCAGGTTGACAGGCGAGAATTGCTCGATCGAGGTGACACGGTTTGAGTTGCCGCTTCCCGATGGTGGAGGTGCTCGCACGCGGGCACTTCGCTAATCGTGGCCGCATCGACTCGCGGGCCTGAGCGGCAGCCGGTCAGCCAAAGGTACCACGGTCCTCAGAGCCGTCTCGCGGCGATCCGCTCTATCATGAACGTGATGAACGACGTGATACCGGCGGACGGGCTACCCAACGCACAACGATCCGGCCAGATCGACGAAGCTGACAATGGGCACGACCTCGAGAACCGATCGCGGGTGGCAGTTGACACTCTCGACGCGGGGGACACCGATCGGCCCGCCCGCGTCGACCGGCGTCCCCTCGTCATCGCCATGGCCATCACCACCACGTTCTTCTTCGTCGAGCTCGCCGGCGCCTACGTCTCGAACTCACTCGCGCTTCTCGCCGACGCGGCGCACATGCTCACCGACGTCGCCGCGCTCGGACTGGCGCTCTTCGCCATGTGGCTGGCGACGCGCGCCACCCGCCCCGAGCGGACCTTCGGCTACCTGCGGGCCGAAATCCTCGCCGCGCTGGTCAACGCTGTCACCCTGATCGTCCTGGCGATC
Source organism: uncultured Chloroflexia bacterium (assembly GCA_963724295.1). GTDB lineage: Bacteria > Chloroflexota > Chloroflexia > Thermomicrobiales > UBA6265 > JACCXM01. The sequence goes on from CAVRUC010000003.1 coordinate 111,371, forward strand.
TACATCTTCTGGGAGGCGTGGCAGCGGTTCCAGGAGCCGCCGGAGGTCAAGAGCGGTCCCCTTCTCGTCGTCGCCGTCGCCGGCATGCTGGCCAATATCGCCTCCGCCTGGGTGCTCTCACGCGGGGGTGGGCACCGCGACAATCTCAATACCAGAGGCGCATTCCTGCACGTGCTCGGCGACCTCCTTGGTTCGGTGGCGACCATCGCCGCAGCGCTGATCATCGCGTTCACCGGCTGGTACGCCGCCGATCCGATCCTGTCGGTCCTCATCGGCGGCCTGGTCGTCTTTGGCGCATGGTCGCTTCTGCGAGAGTCGGTGGACGTTCTCCTGGAAGCCGCGCCCCGCGGTGTGGTGGTGGCCGACGTGCGCCGGGCGATGGACGCCGTACCCGGTGTCGAAGGCGTCCACGATCTGCACGTCTGGACGGTGACGTCCGGGTTGACCGCGCTCTCGGCGCACGTCGAGACGGCGAATCTCGCTGGCTGGGAGACCTGTATGCAGACGCTGGCGACCATGCTGCGCGAGCAGTTCGGCATAGCCCACGCCACGTTGCAACCGGAGCTACCCCGGTCGACGAGCAATTCCTGGGATCGCTGCTCGATCGACGCGCCAGAGGGCCGCGCCGCCTGCCTGACCGCGACCAAACCGGTCGCCCGCGCCGTCCATGCCGGACACCGGCACTAAGGCGATGAGCGACTCGGAGGCTCTCGTCAGGCAGGATGACAATCCCGCGCGTCCGGGTCGGCGCAGATCGTGGCTGCCGGCCGCATTCGCCGCGATTGCCCTGGCGCTGATCGCCGCCGGGGCAGGCTGGTGGTTCCTCAACAACCGGCAGGCGATCCCGGAGTGGGACCGCCTGCCGGCGCTCGATCTGGCCGCGCCGGCGGGAGATGCCTTCCGCGCCGATACGCCCTGGGTCAATCTGCGCCTGACCACCGGGCGACCCGGCGAGGAGAACGGTCTGCGCGTGCAGATCACACCGAGGACTCGACAAGGCGACACCGGTCTCCACGTCCGCTCCGCCGGCACGGATCGCTTCGCTCACCGCGCAACCGCTTTCCGGCGAGCAGGCCGTGCCTGAGCCGCTCGCGCTGCAACCCGATCCCCAAACCGAGGGCGCGTTCCTCGCGTTGGCTCCCCTCGACCAGGCGGGCTGGTGGCGGTTCAGCGTCGAGGTGGATGGGGCAGAACAGGCCGCCGAGTTCTTTCTCCTCATTCCTGACCCGAACCTCAACGGTCCGAACGCGGTGCCCGGGAGTGGATCAGCCGCGGAGGGCGAGGCGCTCTACCAGCGCGGGATCGAGGCCCTCACCGGCCTGAGTGACGTCCGCTTTGCGCAGTGGATCGCCGATGGCCGGGGTAACGCCTCGGTTGCCGAGCACGGGGTGACCACCGGCGACGGAACTACGCCACCGGGGTTCACGTACCGCGCGGCCGGTGGCATGGAGGCGGTGATCATCGGATCGACGCGCTGGATCAGGCTGCCCGGAGATCCCGGCTGGGAGGAGCAGGAGGGCGCCACCGTGGTGTTGCCCTCGGCGTGGGACGAGGAGTACTTCGGCGCGACCGGGTTCACGATCCTCGGTGAGGAGACCATCGACGGCGAGCGCTGCCAGCTGCTGGCCTTCGTCGTCCCGGAGCTGAGCGAGCCGCGGCGCCAGACGGTGGCCTGGTATCTGTGGTGGGTCGGTGAAGAGACGGGCCACGTGCGCCGGGAGTCGATGGTGTCCCGCCTCCACTACATGCACAACAGCTTCAGCGACTTCGACGTGCCGATCGCCCTCTCGCCACCGCAGGAGGCGGCGACCCCGGTCGCCAGCGGAACGCCCGGCTCTTGAGCGCGCCGGCCTCGACTCCGGTCTCGACTGCCGCGGCCACCGGGCGAGGGATTCGCGAAGCGTCGCCGCTGCTGTTGAAGACCGCGCCGGCGATCTTCCTCCTCTTCTGGTCCGGAGGGTTCGCCGCCGGCAAGGTCGGCCTGGGGTACTCGGGCCCGCTGACGTTTCTGGCGGTGCGATACGCCCTGGTGCTGCTCGTCCTGCTGCCGCTGGTCCTCGTCATGCGGCCACCCCTGCCGCGCACGCCGGCGGCATGGGGACACCTGGCGATGGTCGGGTTTCTGATCCAGGGCCTCTACTTCGGACTCGGCTATCTGGCGCTGGCGATGAACATCTCCACCGGGGCGGTGGCCCTGATCGTCTCCCTGCAACCGATCCTGGTGGCCCTGGCAGCGCCGCGCATCTCGGGAGAGCGGGTAGGGCGCTGGGCGTGGACTGGCCTCGGACTCGGGCTGGCCGGAGCGGCGCTCGTCATCCTGGCGCGGTCGGCGGTGGAGGCGCTCCCCGTGCTGGGGGTGCTGGCCGCGGTTGGCGCGCTGGGCGGGATGACCATCGGCACGCTCTATGAAAAGCGATTCGGCATCAGCCAGCACCCGGTGACCGCGAACACCATCCAGTACGCCGCCGGACTGGCCATGACGCTGCCGCTGGCGTTCCTGCTGGAGGACCGCACGATCGAGTGGTCGCTGCCGCTGGGGCTGTCGCTGCTCTACCTGATCGTCTGCAACTCACTGATCGCGCTGACGCTGCTGCTGATGATGATTCGGCGCGGGGAGGTCAGCCGGGTCTCGGCGCTCTTCTTCCTGGTGCCGCCGATGGCCGCGCTGATCGGCTGGCTGCTGCTCGACGAGCAGATGCCCCCGCTGGCCTGGGTCGGACTGGCCCTGGCCGCCGCCGGCGTCGCCATCGCCACCCGCGCCGACCGGCTTTCCGGCATGCGAAGCCGCTCGCGCTGACTCCAATCGCACTATGCGAGCAACTGAACGTCGCGAGACGGCCCTCACCCCAACCCCTCTCCCAGAGCGCTGGGCGAGGGGGGAATTGGTGGGGGAGGTCATGGGGGATTTGGTGGCGCGAGTGGCGGCGGAGAGGATGATGCTATCGGCGATGCGGGCGGCGCGGTCACGGGTGGTGGGCGGAATGGGGGCTGGAGGTGGCTGGCCGGTTGGAGATTCGGTGTCGGAGTCAGGCGCGATGTCGTCGTGCGCGGCGGGTGGGCGAGGGCTGGCGAGTCTGCGTGACGTGCGTGTGAGGGATTCCCGCAGGACGGCACGCATCTCGCCGTGGCGCTCGGGCGGCATGGCTTTGACGAGGGCGTCGAACATTACTTCTAGCTCGGCGGCTGCGGCGAATGGGCGGGGTCCGCTCTCTAACCTGGTCGTCAGTGAGTTGCCGGTGGAGGAACGCTACAGCTACGTCTTCGAGGGCAACAGTCAGGCGCTCGACCACATGCTACTCAGCCCGGCCCTCATGCAGGCCGCAGTGCCGGGGACGTTCGACATCGTCCACGTCAATGCCGAGTACGCCGACCAGGTCACTGACCATGATCCGCTGCTCGCCCGGTTCCTGCTCGTTACGCCTTAGGCAGAGGTGATCAAGGACGCTGTGCACCGGAGCTGGGCTTAGCCAGCAGCCGATCTGATTTCTCACTGACGATTTCACCCATGAGCCCCATATACAGAACATCTAGAACCAGTCGTGCTGCGGTTCACTGCGGAGGATGTGGTCGTGATGGCGGCGGATTGATGCGTGTCTCTTACCCTGAGAACGTAAGTCCGAGAGAGGACGGCACTGTCATCAGCCTCCACACTCATTCCCGTAGTCGTTATTGCAACAATGGATGGAGTCCGGATGGCAGCAGGCACAACCGCTGTTCGTCGCTATGCGGTGAGGGTCACGCGGCTGCGCACGGCGATCGCGTGTAACGCTGCGCCCTCCTCCCGACACTACACCCACAGTCGCCGTCTCGGGTGATTGTGGTGTTTCGTTTCCCCAAGGAGGACGCCGTGAGCCAGCAAGCCTTTGATGCCTTCACCCGCCGTGCTGCCGAGGGCGTCACCCGTCGCAAGTCCCTCTTTGCGCTGGTCGCCGCCGCGCTCGGCGCGACTGCCGCCCCGGCTCTGGTCGAGGCAGGGGACCGCAGTATGTGCAACAGGCGGTGCGCGGCGCAGGCCGACACCTGTGCCAATACCGTTTTCGCCTTTTGCGATGCTAACTTTGGCACCGTTTCGGCCCGTGAACAGTGCAATGCAAGATGTGGTGCCTGTTGCGATGACCTCAGTCGCTGTGACCATCTTGATGTGGAGAACAGCGTGTATTGTCTTCTCGGATGCGCCCCCTGACCTAGACAGCCGAATGCCGACAAGATGGGCGCGTGCCCGCTTCTCTACACAACACAATCCCAATGCAGCGATCGCCCGCCTCCGCTTCACCCTGAATCAGGCTGGGATATTGCGGCGTGAGGAGACTCCGCTTCACTGCTGGCGACGCGGAACGGGACACCGCGGTCTGAGCGGAGTTTGGGGATTGCAGCCCGCGGGTGAACAGACTGGCCCAGGCGCAAGCCTTCTCACCTGAGCTCGGTCTCGGCCCGTTACTCGGTCGACCTGCCGAGCCGACCGTTACCACCGCGCTTGCCCGCACGAGACGAGGCCCGGGTTGATTGCCCGGGCCTCGGAACATCTCGTGAGCCTGGCCCCACGACTTGCGGCGGGGCGGGAGCGTCTAGATCGCGTCGCGTGAGGTCGGTACGGTGCGAACCTCTTCGACCCGCACGGTCTCACCGGTCTCGTCGACCACGTCCTCAGACGCCAGTCGCGCACCATCGGCATCTGAACGGAGCGTCGTCTCCGTCGCGGTCGCCGTGGTCCTGGTCGATGCCGGCACTACCGGTGCCTGCGCTTCCTCGCGGAACTCTTTCACGCCTTGACCGAGGGATTTCGCGATTTCCGGCAGCTTGCCCGCGCCGAAGATGATCATGATGATGACGAGCACGATGACGAGCTCTTGCCAACCGAGTCCAGCCATGAATGTCCTCCCCGTGTGGGGTGTCGTCGCTATCCGGCGCCCGCGGGTTCCGGTGAGCCGGGGCGTACGCCGCTGTTTCTACCACGAACCGGGTCGGTCGCGCCGCTACGGAGTGATCTCGACTCGCATCCCGACCGGCGCCCACTGGTACATCCAGTCCGCCACGTCCACCGGCACGTTGACGCAGCCGTGGCTCATCGGGGCGCCGAAGTTGTTGTGCCAATAGGTGCCGTGGATGGCGTGGCCGCGATCGGTGAAATACATCACGTCCGGGCACGTCCGGCACGTTGTAGTACTCCCCGCCCAGCACACCCTCCATCGTCTGTGACGGGAGCTTGGAGAGGACGTGGTAGCTGCCGGCAGGGGTGGCGAACTTGGCCGTCCCCGTGCTGATGAATCCCTGCCAGAGCACCTGATCGCCCTGGTAGGCCCACAGGTACTGCAGCGTAATGTTGATCTGCACCCATTTCTCGCCGTTGGGATCCGCCGGCGCGCCGCTGACGGTTGTCATCGGCGGGGTGAAGAGCGATTCGCTGTAGACCGGAAGCTCCCCCTGGGCCATCGGGGTGGTGTCGAGACGCAGGCGCTCGACCATCATCTTGCCGATGGGAACCACCGCCGGCGGCTCGCCGCCGCGCTGGGCCAGCGTGCCGCGCTCGAAGACCTGGTAGGTGACGCCGTCGACCTTGTACGGCTCGGTCAACGGGTTGCCGAGGTACCCGGACTCGCCGGACGCTTCCCAAAACGCCTTGAATCCGCCGGCCACCGCGTGACCCGTCTCGGGTACGAAGCGCCACGTCTCGGAATCGGCTCGGCCGGTGACCTCCAGCGGCGCCCAGGCCCGTGCCGCCAGCGCCGACTCGTTCACCACCGAGCTTCCACTTCCGGACGCCCGGCGCAGCACGAAGGGCTGCAGCTGCCGTCCCAGCTCACCAAATTGGACGACCATCCCGTTCGGGTCTTCCGGGTGGTACTCGAAGCGACCGAAGTCGTAGTACTGGACGATGCGGCCGTTCTCCTGGAACTCCGGCGTCAGGGGAAAGCCCCACGACGAGGCGCCGCCCCACGCCCGCCAGCTATCGAGGAAGACCCCGTCGACAGCGTGACCGGTTTCGGGGATATAGACGGTCCGGGGCGGGGCCCAGTTCGCGTATCCGGGCGGCGGCCCGGAGGGTGGTGGCGCCAGCCAGGGGGTCGTCACCAACTCGGGGACCTCTTCCTCGGGTGCAGCCGAGGTCTCGCTCCCGTCAATCGTGCCGTCAGGGGCGGCGGCCTGCTCCTGCGTTACCAGCTGGCCATTCGCGTCGTAGGTAACGGACATCCCGGTGGCGGGATCGATCAGGTTCCCGGCCTCATCGAAGTAGAGACCCGCGGCGGCGTCGATCGGTGCACCGTCGGGTCCGATCGCCAGCGGAGCGCCGCTGACCGGATCGATCATGTTGCCGTTGGCGTCGTACGTCGGCGCGACCTCGACCGGCGCGGCGTCTACCGGCGCGGCCTCGACCCAGCCGTCGTCGGCACTCCCATCCCAGACGCCGGCGATGGTCTCGTCGACATTCGCGCTGATGTCGGTCATCTGCGCGTCGGCGGTGGGATCGACCCAGTCCCCCTCGCTCTGCGCCCGCGCCGAGGACGGCAGGACGGCCGTTCCAACGGCTGTGAGCAGGAACGACGCCACGAGCAGGACCGCCAGCGCCAGCGGCCCCCGCCGGGCCCGGATCTTGCGCGCTCTCCCTCGACTCCGCCCTGTCATCGGCGCGTCCCTCTCACACGATCATTGCACGCTCAACCGCCGCCACGGGCCCAACCCCCGATGATGGCGAGCGCATCGCTTGCGGCACGTCACTCGGCGGGGATGGCAGGCAGGTCACGGACGTCCGTCGTGCTCGCAGTCTAGCGAACGAGACGGCTCTCCGCAATCCTCTGTGACAGTACGTACACAAGAAAACCGCTAAAGGATCGGGGTCGAGCCCCTTGCGCCGAATTTCCGTGCCTTTCTGGCACCGGTCATTGACGATCGGGATCGTGCCGCGGCCGAGTTAGGGTAGGGTGATGGGGTCATAGGGTGATAGGGCGATTGGCTATTGGCCATCTGACGACTCACGACTCACCGACTTACCGACTTACCGACTCCCGGCTAGTGCGCTCCAAATCCCGCCTCTTGGGGAAGACGGGGGGCGTACCAGCCCATCCGGTAGCGGAAGGCGCCATCGGCACCGGGACGGCGGCCGACCGTGCGGAAACCGATACCCTCGAACCAGCCCTTGCCGACTTCGTCGGCTTCGACCGTCATCGGCTTGCGCCCGCAACGGCGAAGAGCGTCGACGAGCGCGGACCGCCCGTAGCGCTGCCCGCGCCACGATGGCGCGACCGCCAGCCAGGGCAGCTCGTAGCTCAACCCCGCTTTGCGCAGTCCGTAGACGGCGATCAACTCATGGCCGTCGAGCCAGCCGTAGATGGCGCCCTCTGGGTCGTCGCGCAGCGCGCTGATTGCCGCGGCGGCAGCCTCTGCCGATCCCAGCGATGGACAATCGGCGAGCATGCGGGCCGCCTCTGGATCGAGCTCGAACGGCGAGCGGTCCCCATCCCGGATCGCGGGCGACGCCGGCGTCGCCCCTACGAGCCGTCTCGCCGTGACCCTCCGGGTGCCCCCGTCTGACGTGACCCTGCGGGTGCCCCCGTCTGCCATTCAGAGCGACTCGAGGAGTGTGGCAAATGGCTTAGGATCGGTATACGGACCGAGCAGGGCCAGGCTCAGCCGGTCGGGGCGGAACAGTTCCCGCGCCAGCTCCTGGACCTCTTCGGCGGTGACGGCGTCGATCTTCTCCATCACCTCTTCCGGGGTCTTGATCTCGCCGTAGGTCGACTCCTGCGAGCCGATCCAGGCCGCCACCGAGCGGCTGTCCTCGAACCCCATCAGCAGGCGGCCCTTGCGCAGCTCCTTGGTGCGAGCGAGCTCATCCTCCGGCACTCGCTCGTCGCGCAGCTTCCGCAGCTCCCCCACCAGGGCCTCGACGGTCTCCTCGACGCGCTCCAGATCGGTTCCCGCCGCCAGCACGCCCTGCCCGACGTCGGCGTACGGCCGGAAGTAGCCGAAGACCGAGTAGACGAGACCGCGCTTCTCGCGGATCTCCTGGAAGAGACGAGAGCTCATCCCCGAGGAGAGGATGGCCTCGATCGTCGATTGCACGTAGCGCCGTTCGGTTGAGTAGGGCAGCGCCGGCATGGCCAGACAGAGGTGGGCCTGCTCGGTCTCGCGCTCGATGAGCCGCACCCGCGCCTCGTTCTGGTCCTCGACGGTATCGGTCGTCTCATCCGGCGCCGGGTGCTCCGTGAGGTCGCCGAAGTAGCGCTCGGTCAACGCGACGACCTCGTCGTGCCGCACGTCGCCGCCGGCGGCGATGACCAGCCGGCTCGGTCCGTAATTCCGCTGCCAGAAATCGACCATCGTCTCCCGGTCGATCCCGCCGACGGTCTCCTCGGTGCCGGCGATCGAGCGACCGATCGGTTGGTCACCCCAGACCACTTCGTCGATGACGTCGTGGACCAGCTCTTCCGGGGAGTCCTGCGTGGCGCGGATCTCCTCGAGGATGACGAGGCGCTCCTTGTCGAGCTCGGCGGGGTCGACGACTGAGTTGCGGACGATGTCGGCCAGAACGTCGTACCCGGCCGCGAAGTGCGACGACGGCGACTTGAACCAGTAGCTCGTACCCTCGCGGGACGTCGCCGCGTTGAGCACGCCGCCAACGCCCTCGATCTCCTCGGAGATCTGCATCGGATCGGGACGGCGCTCGGTGCCCTTGAAGAGCATGTGCTCCAGGAAGTGCGACACCCCGGAGATGCGGGCGGGCTCGTAGCGCGAGCCAACGGAGTAGGAAACAATCAGGGTTCCGCTCTTGACCCCGGTCATGGGTCCGGTGACGACCCGCACGCCATTGGGAAGCGTCGTCTTGTGGTACGGGTAGGGAGCCTCGACCTGCTGCACTTTGGTTCGGGGGTTCACGGAAACGGACAACCAGAGCTCCTGCATCTAGACACGGCCGCGGCGGCCGCCTGTCGCCACCTTCAAGTTAAGAAATCCCGGCGGCCGGTTTGTTCGGTCTGAACCCATTGCCTGTCGGGTACCGTAGAGTGTACGCGGAAGACCGGCGTCGCGAGGACGCGGCGGGACAGCGGGAGGTTTGAGGATGGATCCGATCGTGGCGAAGATCGCCGAGCAGTTTCAGGTGGTCCACGGACTGCTTCGCGACGAGGTGCGCGATCTCTCTGTCGACGAGCTGAACTGGAAACCGGCGCCGGAGACGAACTCGATCGCGGTTCTGGTGGTGCACACGCTCGGTTCCGAAGCCGAGGTCCTGCGCGTCGCGGCCAACGTGCCGGGCGAGCGCGACCGGCCCGCCGAGTTTCGGGTCACGGCGAACAATGCCGAAGATCTGTTGCGCGAGATCGATCAGGCCGACGCGTACATCGAAGCGATGGCGCCGCGGATCACCGCCGACGATCTCGCCGCCGAGCGTCCGCGCGGCGACCGCCCGGCGGAGACCGGACTGCACTGGCTGCTCACCAATTACGGCCATGCCCGCGAGCACCTGGGGCATATCCAGCTCACGAAGCAGCTCTACGCCGAATCCAATCAGGCGCGCTGACCCGGGCTCAGCCAGCCGGCGTCAACTCCGGCAGCAGGTTCTCCAGCGCGGTCATGAGGGCCTCCAGATCATCCCGCGTGTTGTAGCCCTGGAACGAAACGCGGATGAACGGTTTCTCGTCCCACGACGTGATGGGCGCCTCGACCCGATATTCGTCGTAGAGGCGGCGCTTCAGCGCCTTGCCGTCGATCCCCTCGGGCAGGGGGGCGACGGCCATCTGGCGAAACCAGCGATACCCGTCGGGACTCTCGACCGGCGCGAGCCGCGGCAGACCGGAGAGCGCGGCGATCCGCTCCCGCGCTTCCAGCGCGAGGGCGTGGCATCGCTCGCGCACGGTTTCCCAGTCACGGGATTCCTGGTACGCCACCGCCGCCGGGGCGGAGAGAAACGCCGCGATATCGCGGGTGCCCTGGATCTGATTGCGGGAGACGAACTGGTTCTCCGGCCGGTAATGGTCGTTTCCTTCCACCCAACCCCAGGAGACGATCGGTGACTCGAGCCAGTGCTGCTGGTCCGGGCGAGCATAGAGAAACCCGGAACCTTTCGGCGCGCAGAGCCACTTGTGAAAGTTGCTGGCGTAGAGATCGGCGCCGATAGCGTGCAGGTCGACGGGCCATTGACCGACCGCGTGCGCGCCATCGACGACAGTGAGGATTCCCGCCTCGCGCGCCCGCCGCGCCACCGCCTCGACGGGAAGGCGCAACGCCGTACCGGAGGTGACATGGGAGAGAAAGATTGCCCGCGTGCGAGGCGTGACCGCGGCGAAGATCGCCTCGACCACCTCGTCCGGCGAGGTCAGCGGCAACGGCACATGCGCCTTGACGTAGCGCGCGCCGCGCACCCGGCAGAACCACTCCCAGCTCCGCTCGCAGGCGCCGTACTCCAGGTCGGTGCCGACCACCTCGTCGCCAGGCTCGAGTCGGAGGGACTTGGCCACGATGTTGATCCCGGTCGTGGCGTTGGGCACGAAAACCAGATCGTCTCGCTCGCAGCCGAGATAGGCCGCCATCGCGGCGCGAGCCTCGTCCAGCAAGTCCTCCGCGCGCCGTCCCAGGAACTCGACCGGCTGCCGCTCCAGCTCCCGCTGCCAGCGGCCATATTCGGCGAACACCGGCTCCGGCGTGGCCCCGAACGATCCGTGGTTGAGAAAGACGACGTCGGGATCGAGCAGGAACTCCTGGCGCAGCGCCTCCGCCGGCGGCGCGCTCACGGGCATGGACAGGGTCAGGGGCACGAGATCCTCCCGAAATAGCCCTCACCCCCTACCCCCTCTCCCATGGCCATGGGAGAGGGGAACGTAGAGGTCGTGAATGGGTTCGAGGCAGAGGCTAGAGGTCGCCGCGACCCGGAGGCGCGTCAGCGCCGATGTAGAGCTCGGCCGGCACCGTGCTCATCGCGGAGTACCCCGGCCAGTGAATGCTGGTGATGCCGTTGGCGTCCGGCTCCAGCGCCGCGCCCTTCACCCACGGTTTCACGAACTGGACAGGAGTCCCGTGAAAGATGAAGACCGCCGGCACGTCCTCGACGAGGATGCGCTCCGCGTCCTGGAACATCTTTGTCCGCTCGTCGGGATCCCCGATGAACGAGGCCGCGTCTTTGACGAGTTGATCGAACTCTTCGTTCGCCCAGGAGTGGCGCCCTCCGGAGAGCCAGACCGAGAGCATGTTGAACGGGTCGAGGAAGTCCATGCCGTAATCGACCCACCCGAAGAGCACTTCGGTCGGCTTCGCGGTCAGGGCATCCATGAAGGTGTCCTGATCGACGTCCTGCACCTCGACCGCGATACCCAGGTTCTCACGCAGCATGTCCCGCGACCGCCTGCGACACCGAGCCGGTCAGTGGGTTCGGGTTTCGTACTTGCAGCACCTGAGCTGGAAAGCTCGATCCGTCGGCAAAGCCCGCGCTCGCCAGCAACTCTTTCGCCATTGCCGGATCAAAGTTCTGAATGCTGGAGAGTTCCTCGCCGTTTGCGGCCGGGAATCCCGGCGCCAGCCAGGAATAGGCAGGAATGCCCGCCGGTCCCAGGATTTGCTGCTTGATCGCGTCCCGGTCGATGGCGTGACTGAAGGCTTGTCGCACCTCGAGCGAGTCGAACGGTGCCTTCGTGACGTCGAAGAACAAATAGTACGTGCGGAAGTCGCCAACCGAGGAATAGATCTGGTCCGGGAACTCGGCCTGTGCCACCAGGAGATCGGCCGGAGCCGGGTCCATGCATGAAGTCGATCTCATCGTTCTGGTACATGATGAACCAGGTGCCGGTATCGGCGAGCTTGATCACCACCCGGTTGACCGGCACCTGCAGCGAGCCCTTGGTAATCGGGGTTCTTCTCGTAGACGACCCGCTGGTCGACCAGCCACTCGGCCAGCCGCATCGGTCCGGAGCTCACCGAGGTCTCCACGTTGGAGTTGTAGAGGGGACCATGCTCCTCTAGTGCCGCGGCCGAGAGCGGGCAGGAGTAGAGAAGCATGGACGGCAGGTACGGCGCCGGCACCTGCGTCTCGATGATCAGCTCGTGCTCATTCGCGCCCTGGCGCACGCCGAGCTCCTCGAGCGGGATCTCGCCGGCAATCGCCTCGTCCCATCCCTTCATGACTCCCTGGAAATACCAGGTGAAGTCCCAGGCATGAGCCGGGTCCGCGCCGTAACGGAACGTCGCCACCCAGTCGTTAGCGGTGACCGGGTTGCCATCATTCCACATCAGGGCCGGATCGAGCGTGAAGGTCCAGACGGTGCCGTCTTCGTTCCCGCTCCACTCCAGCGCCGCGGCTGGGATAATCTCGAAGTCTCGGTTCAGGCGAACCAGGGGATCGGAGAAGATATCGGATGACCCGTCCGATAGCCGCTCGTAGACCGACTCATAGAAGTCCGGCGTCTTGTCGAGATTCGGCTTGGTTCGGCACGACGTAGACCTGCTGGTCGGGCGGAGCCGCATCGTCGGGCAGCGCGACATCCTGAGCGCGGGCATGCCGCCGCCGCCGGGCCGAGCCGCAGGTCTCGCCCGCCGAGCGCCATCAGCCCGGCAAAACCGAGAGTGCCGCCCAGCAGCGAGCGACGCCGCAGCCGCTGATCCATGAGCGCGATGCGCCGCGCGATGACGGACGGATCGCGTGGGATCGTCCGATCCGGGAATCAGCGGCCGGGATACCTTCTTTTCGCTCACGTCGAGCCTCCTCAATATCTGATACGTCATCGGCGCCGCCCGCGCCGTCGCGGGCGTGCTCCGTATGGCGGCTAATTCTGGCGCGGGTCCATCGCGTCCCGCAGACCATCCCCGACGAAGGTGAAACCGAGCATCGCCAGGGCGATGGCCAGCGTCGGGAAGAATCCGAGATACCAGTAGACGCGAATGTACTGCGCGCTGTCGGCGACCATTTTACCCAGACTCGGCGTCGGCTCGTTGATGCCGATACCGAGAAAGCTCAATCCCGCCTCGGCGAAGATCGCGGTCGGGATGGCCAGGGTGATGGCGACGATCAGCGGCGCCAGGGCATTGGGCAGCAAGTGGCGGACGGCGATCCGCGCTTCGGGCATGCCGAGAGCTCGCGCCGCTTGCACGAACTCCTGTTCGCGCAGCATCAGGAGCTGCGATCTGGTCAGCCGGCAAAGTGTCACCCAGCTTGTCACCCCGATCGCGATGATGATGTTGCGCACGCCACCGCCCATGACTGTCACGAGGAACATGGCAAAGAGAATTCCGGGGAAGGCGACCATCACTTCGACCGCGCGCATGACCGTGAAGTCGACCCAGCCGCCGCGCAATCCCGCCGCCAGGCCCAGCGGGATGCCGATCAAACAGGCGATGGCCACCGCCGAGAACCCCACGATCAAGGAGGTGCGCGTGCCGTAGATCACCCGCGTCAGCACGTCACGACCGACGGCATCGGTGCCGAAGGGATACGTCGCGCTCGGAAACTGGTTCGCCGACATCAGATTGGCCGCCTCGATCGACGTCGGCGCGATCAGCGGGGCGAACAGGGCAACCCCAACCAGGAAGCCGGTGATGACCAGACCGATGACTGCCAGACGCTGCTGGAAGAAGCGACGCAGGGCACGACGGGTGTTCGAGACCGGCCGTCCCGCGATCCCCTCCAGGGTCTGGACCGGACTCGCCAGCAACTCGGTCTCAATACCGACGCGGCCGGGAGCCATGGTGCCCATCGCTAGATCAACCGGATGCGCGGGTCGAGCAGGGTGTACAGGATGTCGGTGAAGAGATAGGTAATCCCCCAGACGACCGCCACCAGCAGCACCAGCGCCAGGATCATCGGGTAGTCGCGGGTCAGGGTCGACGTCACGAAGAAGCGACCGAGACCGGGCACGCGGAAGATCTGCTCGATGAAGATCGACCCGGTGAGGATATTGGGAATCTCCGGGATCATGATCGTCACGAACGGAATCATTGCGTTGCGGGCGACATGCCAGACCAGTACCCGGCGCTCGGCGAGTCCCTTGGCCCGCGCCGTGCGGACGTGGTCCGCGCCCAGACTCTCCAACAGGCTGACCCGGGTGTAGCGTGCGACGAGCGACGTCGGTAGCAGTGAATAGGCGATGACCGGCAGGATGAGGTGGGCGGGGCTGCCCCACCCCCCCGTCGGCAACCATCCCAGTCCGACGCTGAAAAGCAAGATCAGCCAGATGGCAACCACGAAGTTTGGCACGACCATACCCAGCGTCGAACCGAACGTCACGCGCATAGTCGATCCAGGAGTTGCGATGCAGCGCCGCAAGCACGCCAAGCACGATGCCCAGCGGATAGGAGATCAGGATCGTTAGCGTCCCAATCATCAGCGTTACCGGCCAGGTCTGTTTGATCAGGTCGACGACCGTCTGGCTCGGACTCTGGAAGGGAATCCCGAAATCGCCGTGCAGCACGTTCCAGATGTAGCGGCCGTACTGGACCAGGATTGGCTGGTCGAAGCCGTACTTCGCGGCCCGCGCGATCTGCGTCGCCTCCGGTAGCTCGCGTTCTCCCGAGGCGAACGGATCGCCGGGAACCGCCCGCGTCAACAGAAAGGTGATGAGCGAGACGGCGAAGAGAACGAAGACCAGCCCGAGCAATCGCCCCAGGATGTATCGCGCCATCGCGCCTCCCGCGCCGGCCGCGCAGAATCGTCAATGTTGAGCGGGTAGACTACACGAAAGTCGGAAGTCGGCAAGTCGGGAGTCGGAAGTGAGACGGCTGTTCGAAGACGGCAAGACGGCAAGACGGCGAGGAGTGGTGCCTGCACGCCCGTCACCCATCACCCATCACCCATCACCTAACACCCGGCTCCTCCGTCATCCGTGGCGCCTGCCCACACGACTGCCCGGACACCTGCGCCACGCTGGTCGAGGTGCGCGATGGCCGTGCGGTCGGATTTCACGGCGATCCCGATCATCCCTTCACCCGGGGCTGGCTCTGCGCCAAGGTGCGTCCGTATCTGGACCGCGTCTACTCGCCTGACCGGCTGCAGTACCCGCTCCGCCGCGTAGGCGCCAAGGGGAGCGGCGAGTGGGCCCGTATCTCCTGGGATGACGCCATCGGTGAGATTGCGGAGCGGTGGCAGGGCATCATCGCCGAGCATGGCGCGGCGGCGATCCTCCCCTATTCCTTCAGCGGCACGCTCGGGTTGCTGCAGGGCGGAGTCGCCAGCATCCGTCTCTGGAACCGGATGGGCGTCAGCGGTCTGGAACGCTCGATCTGCGGCGCCGCTGCCGAAACCGCGGTCAAGATGACGCTCGGCGGACGCCTCGCCCCGGACGCTCGCGATGTTCGCCACAGTCGACTCATCGTCATCTGGGGACACAACCCGGCCAGCACGTCGCCACACTTCATGCCCTTCATGCGTGATGCGCAGCGCGACGGCGCCTACGTCGTCGTCATCGATCCCCGGCGCTCGACGACCGCGCGATCGGCTGACGAGCATCTCCGGCCGCGCCCGGCGACCGACGGCGCGCTGGCGCTTGGACTCATGCACGTCCTCTTCGCGGAAGGACTTCATGACGAAGCCTGGCTGCGCCAGCACAGCGTCGGCTGGGAGGATCTGCGCCAGCGAGTGCAGGAGTACCCACCGCAGCGGGTCGCCGCGATCACCGGTATTCCGGCGGAGCAGATCGTGGCTCTGGCTCGCCGGTATGGCACGACAAAACCGGCCCTGCTGAAGTTTGCCGACGGCATCCAGCGGCATGGCAACGGCGGTCAGACGTGTCGCGCGCTCGCCTCGCTCCCCGCGGTCGTCGGCCAGATCGGGGTGCGAGGTGGCGGGCTCTACTACTCCACCTCGGACTATGTCTCCTGGCAAGGCGAGGCACTAAGCCATCGCTCTGAGTGCCCGCCCGAGCCGCGGCGGATCAACATGAATCGCCTTGGCGCGGCGCTGACCGGGGAGGTCAGCGATCCGCCGGTGATGAGTCTGTACGTCTTTGCCGCGAACCCGGTGAGCGCTTCGCCGAATGCCGGTCTCATTGTCGAGGGGATGCGCCGGGACGACCTCTTCACCGTGGTCCACGAGCAGTTCATGACTGATACCGCGCAGCTGGCGGACATCGTGCTCCCGGCGACCACCCAGTTGGAGCAGGTCGATCTGCACAAGCCCTACGGGCAGCGACACCTGCAATATAACCATGCGGCGATCGCACCCCTGGGCGAAGCCAGGAGCAACTGGGATGTCAGCCGTCTCCTGGCGCGCGCGATGGGATACGACGAACCGTGGCTCCACGACGAAGCGGAAGACGTGCTGCGCGAGATCCTGGACGCCTCCCGGCCGAAGAACCCAACGCTGGATGGGATCACGCTGGAGCGGCTGCAGGCTGAAGGGACGGTGGCGTACACGTTCCCGGACGACGATTCGGTCCCATTCGCCGATGGCCGCTTCCGGACACCCTCGGGAAAGGTCGAGCTGCGCTGCGAGGCCATGGCCGCGCTTGGTCTCGATCCGGTGCCTGATTACCAGCCGCCCGCCGAGTTCGTGGCCGGTCTGGCGCCCGATGAAGCCGGGCAGCCACCGCTGGTGCTGATTACCGGCGCCGCCCACCACTTCGTGACCACGTCGATGGCGAACCAGCCGGGTCTCGTCGCCAAGGAAGGCACGCCGTTCATCGAGATCAGTCCGGACGATGCCGCCGCGCGCCAGATCGTTCATGGTGAAGATGTCATCGTCTCGAACGAGCGGGGCTGGTGCACCTTGCGCGCCGTCGTCACCGACGACGTGCCCCCCGGCGTGGTCGTCTCCCCCAAGGGCCGCTGGGCCTCGCTCTCCGCGGACCGCCGCAGCGTCAACTGGCTCACCCCGGACGCCATCGCCGACCTCGCCGGACAGAGCACCTTTCACTCGAATCTGGTCCACGTCCGCCCCGCGACTACGGTCGTCACTGAGACCGTTCCGGACCCGATGCTGACTGCTGTCGCCGACTGAGCTACCGGGTCACCTGACGGAGCGGATGATGATCGCCACGCTACGCCCCCTCACCTACGACGACCTCCTGGAGATGCCGGACGACGGGCAGCGTTACGAGATCATCGGGGGAGAGCTCGATCGTGACGCCGTCGCCATCCGCGAATCACCAGCGAGTTCTGTTGCCAGACTGATCTGGCTCGTTGACGATTTCGCGCGCGAGCCGGCGAGGGAGGGGTCTTTTCGCCCAGTTCGACGTGGATCTCGGTCGCCACGACATTGTCGAGCCTGATCTGGTCTTCATCGCGACTGAGCAAGGTCGCGTTCCGGGACGAGCACCACAAGTTCGATGGGTCGCCGGTTCTCGTCGTCGAGGTCGTTTCTCCGTCGTCGCGGCAGACGGACCGCGTCAAAAAAATGGCGCTCTACGCCCGATCTGGGGTTCTGGAGTACTGGATCGCGGATCCCGAACAGCGAACGCTGGTTGTCAACGTCCTCGAAGGACAGACTTATGTCCCGGTCGCGCCAGACACCGAGGGTTTATTCGTCTCGCGCGCGCTCCCAGGGCTACGCATCGACCCCGCGACGATCTTTGCCGCGCTGGAGTGAGCTTCCCATCAATTGCTTGGCTTCGGCGATTCGTGCCACATTGCTCCTATGACACCTCTCCTTGCTGTCGACAATCTCCATCTCTGGTATGACGCCGGCGGCGGCAAGGTCGTGCGGGCGGTCGATGGCGTCTCCTTCACGCTCGAGCAGCGCGGCGAGGCTCTCGGTATCGTCGGCGAGTCCGGTAGCGGCAAGAGCAGCCTTGCCCTGGCGCTGATGCGGATGCTGCCGAAGAACGTCGCTCGCTTCGACGGCTCGGTGCGGCTCGACGGCCGGGAGCTGATTGCCCTTCCGGACGACCAGTTTCGCCGTGAGATCCGTTGGAGCCGCATCGCCATGGTCTTCCAGGGCGCCATGAGCGTGCTCAATCCCGTCCTGCGCATCGGCGAGCAGATAGCCGAGCCCCTCCTGCTGGAGCGACGATTCGACAAGACCGCCACTCGCGCCCGCGTGCGTGACCTGCTGCAGCGGGTCGGACTCCCGGCCGATTTCGCCAGCCGCTACCCGCACGAGCTCAGCGGCGGACAGCGCCAGCGCGTCGGCATCGCCACCGCGCTGGCGCTCGACCCCGACGTGCTGATCCTCGACGAGCCCACGTCTGCCCTCGACGTCAGCGTGCAGGCGCAGATCATGAACCTGCTCAAGGACCTCAAGCAGGATCCCGGGATCTCGATGCTCTTCATCACCCACGACATCGGCCTGGCCAGCGATCTCTGCGACCGCATCGCGGTGACCTACGGCGGCGAGCAGATGGAGCTCGGTCCCGCCGAGCGAGTGCTGGTCACGCCGCGCCATCCGTACTCCCAGCTCCTGCTGGCCTCGTTGCCGCGCCTCCATTCAGACGTCCCGCCGCGGCCGATGCCCGGCGACCCACCCGACCTCACCGCGCTGCCTGTCGGGATGCCGTTTTCACCCCCGCTGTCCCTACGCCTTTGCGGCATGTCTCGAGCACCCACCCCCGATCCCAGTTGCCGGACGGTGGGCACGCGCGCTGCTGGCTGAACGACCCGGTCGTCGCCGGGGAGCGCTACGAAATACATCTCCGCCCGGCGGAGGCCGCCGTTGACTGAGACGCTCCTCGCTCCCCCCACGTCCGCGCCGGAATCGGGACCGCTGCTGGCGCTCGACGACGTCTCGATGGTCTTCCAGACCCGCAAAGGGCTCTTTCGGGGCGGCGTGGTCACGGCAGTCTCCGGGGTGAGTCTGACCGTGGCGCATGGGGAGACGCTGGCGCTGGTCGGGGAGTCCGGATCCGGCAAAACGACAGTCGGCCGCGTCTCGATCCGGCTCTTGCAGCCGACGAGTGGCCGGGTGCACTTCGATGGGCAGGACATCTCCCAGGTACCGGAGGAGCAGCTTGGCTGGTTGCGCAAGCGGGCGGCGATCGTGTTTCAGGACCCGTTCTCCAGCCTCAACCCGTACATGACTGTCTCCGACCTCGTTGCCGAACCGCTCGTCATCGACGGAGTGAACGATGCCGACGCGCGACGGGCACAGGTGCGGGCCGCGCTGGAGGCGGTCGATCTCACCCCTACGGAGCGCTTCGTCCACGCGTACCCGACGTCGATGTCCGGAGGCCAGCGGCAGCGGGTCGGTATCGCCCGCGCGCTGATCCGGAACCCAGACTACATCGTGGCCGATGAGCCAGTATCGATGGTGGATGCCTCGTCACGGGTGGAGATCCTCGACTTGCTGAACCGTCTGCAGCGGGATCACGGCGTCGCCTTCCTCTACATCACGCATGACATCGCCTCTGCCCGGCACTTCGCGGATCGCATCGGGGTCATGCACCTGGGCTCGATCGTCGAGACCGGCTCGGCGCCGCAGATCATCGACCAGCCGGTTCATCCCTATACCCGCGCCCTGATCGCGGCGGTGCCCGAGCCCGACCCGGCGAACCGCTTCCTCCGCCGCGCGACCGAACGCTGGCAGGACACTCCCGGACTTCCGATCCATCCCGGATGCCCGCACGGCGGGTCAATCGATGAGCCGGCCATTCTGCTCGAGGTTTCCGGCGAGCCGGGGCACAGCGTTGCCTGCCACCTGGAGCCGGCTCGAGCTCGCTGACCTGGCGGGCCGGGAAAGCCGCGGTGCGCTACGATGCCGGGTCTGAACCAGGAAACAGACGGGGAGGGCCTGCCGCAGCATGACCGGCTCCGAGGAGCATCACACCGGTATTGACCCATGCGGCCCACTCGCCGGGGTGCGCGTCCTGGCGCTCGAGCAAGCCGTCGCGGGACCGCTCTGCACTCGCCATCTCGCCGACCTCGGCGCGGACGTGGTCAAGATCGAGCGTCCGGGCGGCGGTGATTTTGCTCGTCGCTACGACACCGCCGTGAAAGGGCTCTCCTCGTACTTCGTCTGGCTCAACCGGGGGAAACGATCGCTCACCCTCGACATGAAGCATCCCCAGGCGAACGCGATCCTGGAGCGGCTGGTAGCGTCGTCTGACGTCCTGGTGCAGAACCTTGGGCCGGGGGCGATCGACCGTCTGGGTTTCGCACCTGAGCGGCTGCGGCGTGATTACCCCGCACTCGTCATCACCTCGATCTCCGGCTATGGCGCGGGAGGTCCCTACGAGACCCGCAAAGCCTTCGATCTGCTGCTGCAGGGCGAAACCGGCGTGATCGCCACCACCGGCAACGGCGATGACCTGGCAAAAGTCGGTATCAGCGTCGGCGATATCGGCGCGGGCGTCTACGGCACGATTGGCACTCTCGCCGCCCTCTACGAGCGCCGCGCCACCGGTCAGGGACGCATCGTCGAGACCTCACTCTTCGATGCGCTCTCCGAGTGGATGGGCTACCCCGCCTACTACACCCTCTACGGGGGTGAGCCACCGGCGCGCGCCGGGGTGCGCCACGCCACGGTCGTTCCCTACGGTTCCTACCGATGCGCCGATGGCGCCGTGCTCCTCGCGGTGCAAACCGAGACGCAGTGGAGAGCGTTCTGCCAGATCGTCTGCGAGCACCCCGAGTGGGAGAGCGACGAGCGTTTCACGACTTCGGCGCTGCGGCGCATCAATCGTGAAGTGCTGGAATCGATGATCGAGGAGAGCCTGGCGGCGGTTCCGCGTGAAGAGGTGGTGCGCCGCCTGGAGGCGGCCGATATCCCCTTCGGCTCGGTCAACGAGGTCGCGGAGTTCGTCAGTCACCCGCAGCTCGCCGCTCGCAACCGCTGGCGCGACGTCGATTCGCCCGCGGGGTCGCTGGCGGCGCTGGTCCCGCCATTCGACCTGGAAGGAATGTCGCCGCGCATGGGAGCGATCCCGGACGTTGGCGACCACACAGAGGAGATTCTCATCGATCTGGGGTACGACAAGGAGGAGATAGCAGGGCTGCATGAGCAGGGGATCGTCTAAAACCGTGTTGCACAACCCGAGTTGACGGGGACTACGGCGTCTGCGCGGGCTGACATGGAAGACGTTCCGAACCCTGTACTCAACCCCGTGGAACGTACGGGTGCGCCCGGTTCAGCGGCCCCGCTAGGATGGAAGGCGTGAAGACCGCGTCGGCTTGATAGGCGAGCCTATCACCTGGAAAAAAAGAAACAGTCCCGACCGACTCCGCTTCCGCCCCGCTCCCTGACCAGCCGCTTCCGTGCGCATGCCCCGCAACAATGCGCCCTTTCCCGGCGGTCCCGGGTCACCCAGGTGGCGTCAGAGTACCCCGCGATGCTCCGGCGCTCCAATCTGGTGTCCGGTGGGAGCGTCGCTTCTGCTCGGCCCCTCGGGACTGTACGTACACTATATCCGGACATTTGGAGCATGTCAAGGGGTTCCGCACAAATGCCACAACCAACCGGTTCTGAGGCCGCGACATCAGCCACCCGCGGTGCGACTGACGAGGGCAGTGCGGGTCACGGAGCGGGCACGTTCGCGCCCGAATCAACCGCGGTTGACCCGATTCCGTGGACGCCTTCCTTCCGCAGCACCGCGAGCTGGGTTGTTTACGATCTGGGTGACACCGTCTTTCAGCAGACCATGATTACCAACTACTTTCCGGTTTGGGTTGTTGCTGTCATGGGCGGCGTCGATGGCCATATCTCGCTCGTCAACACCATCACCATGGTGCTCATGCTCGGTGTCGGTCCCTGGATCGGAGCCGTTTCGGACCATCTTCCCCGGCGCGTGCCACTGCTGATCATCACGGTCACTGGCTGCTGCCTGCTGACGTTCTTCGTTGGCGGCAGCCTATGGACCTCGCTTGCCCTCTTCCTCGGCGCGAACCTCTTCTTTCAAGCAGGCGTGGTGATCTACGATGCGCTCCTGCCGGTGGTGAGCACACCCGTAAACCGGGGCCGCGTCGGGGGTGTTGCCAGTGGATTGAGCAACTTCGGGGCGCTGCTCGGTCTCGGTCTCGGCTTCCTCGTTCTGCGAACTGGTGGCAACTACGAAGACAATCTTCAAACTAACGTCGATCGCATTTCTGCTCCTGGCGATTCCATGTTTCCTCTGGGTGAAGGAGCCGCCCCGCACCGTCGAGCGGGTGGCGCCTCTCAGCGCCGCTCGCGGAGCCATAGGGGACCTGAGGGCGACTGCTCATCGCGCCCGCTCCTACCCGGATTTGATCCGGTTTCTGGTCGGACGCGCCTTTTACGCCGAAGCCGCCAATACGATCGGCCTCTTCCTGGGGATCTACCTCGTCGTGACACTCGGATTCAGCTCAGAGCAAAAGGACCTCCTGCTCTTGACGGGTCTCGTCGCCGCCGTCGTTGGCGGCATCTTCTGGGGTTTTGTCGTCGACCGCATCGGCGCGCGCGACAGCCTCATGCGCGTCTTGACGATCTGGTCAGCGGCGCTGGCGCTCGTCGCCGCCACTGGATTCTCCTTGCTGCCTGAGCGGGCGCTGTGGCTGATAGCGCCGATCGCTGGGTTCGCGCTGGGCGGGATCTGGGCCTCTGACCGGCCATTGATGGTCGGCATCGCCCCACCGCAGTACCTGGGTCAGTTCTACGGGCTCTACGCGCTGGCCGGTCGCTTCGCCGCGCTCGCCGGCCCCCTCATCTGGGCGCTGGTGGTCGACGTGCTCGGCCTGGGCCGTCCCACGGCGCTGCTCGTACTCCTGTCGCTAGTGCTGGTCGCGATGGTCATCCTGCGTCCGCTGTCACCTTCGATCGGCCGACCCGATTCGGCTCACTACGGCAACTCGGATGTGGTTCTCCCCTGAGGCAGCCAACACAGACCTCTTGCTAACGTTGCCAACATTGCCAACATTGCCAACATTGCCAACTTTGACGCGTTCCTATCGCATCACTCCAAAGGATGACGCGCGCTGGCTCTTCGCGGATCGCCGGATCAGGACATGGGATACTTTCCCGTTACGGGGGACACCCCGCTACCTGCCTGTCTTATTCCGCCGGCCGCCTGGCGTCTTCGCGTCCCAGGCCGTCGTTCGAGGAGGTTCTCTTGACCGCCGTCGCTCCCCCCGCGCTCGACCGTGAGCTTGAAACCGAAGCTATCAATGCTCTTCGGGTCCTCTCTATCGACGCGGTCCAGGCCGCCAACTCCGGTCATCCCGGTCTCCCGCTCGGCGCGGCTCCCATGGCCTATGTCCTCTTCACCGAGTTCATGCGACTTCGATCCTCACGAACCGGAATGGCCTAATCGCGACCGCTTCGTCCTCTCGGCCGGCCACGGATCGGCCCTGCTCTACAGCCTGCTCCACATCACCGGCTACGACCTGTCCCTCGACGAGCTGAAAAACTTTCGCCAGCTTGGCTCCAAGACCCCGGGTCATCCCGAGCGTTTGCACGCTCCGGGCATCGATGTCACCACCGGACCCCTCGGTCAGGGGTTTGCCAACGGCGTCGGCATGGCCATCGCCGAGCGGTTCCTGGCCTCTACGTTCAACCGCCCGGGGTACGACGTCATCGATCACTACATCTACGGCATCGTCTCCGATGGCGACCTGATGGAAGGGGTCGCCGCCGAGGCCGCTTCGCTGGCCGGTCATCTCAAGCTGGGCAAGCTGATCTATCTCTACGACCAGAACGAGATCACGCTGGCCGGCACCATCGGCCTCTCCTTCTCGGAGGACATTCCGGCTCGCTTCCGCGCTGTCGGCTGGCATGTGCAAGAGATCGACGGCATGGACACCGATCAGGTGCGCGCCGCATTGGCGGCGGCACAGGCGGAGACGGAGCGCCCCTCGCTGATTTGTGCCCGCACGGTGATCGGCTTCGGCTCGCCCAAAGCGGACACCTTCGGCGTTCACGGCGCTCCACTCGGCGCCGAGGGGGTAGCGAAGACGAAGGAGGCGCTCGGCTACCCACTGGAGCCCGCCTTCTACGTCTCGGACGACGTCGCCGCGCACTTCAAGGCGGTCGGCGAGGCCGGCGCCGAAAAAGAGGCGGCGTGGCGGCAGGTGTTCCGCGCCTATGAACAGGAGTATCCGGAACAGGCGGCGGCGCTCAGGCTGGCCTGGGATAACCGGCTTCCGGAAGGTTGGGACAGGGATCTGCCGACCTGGGAACCCGGCGCCAAACCGGTCTCGACGCGCAAAGCCTCCGGCGAGGTGATCAATGCCTTCGCGCCGCGGGTGCCGACCTTCATCGGCGGCTCGGCCGATCTCAACCCGTCGACGAACACGGCAATGAAAGGCGCTGGGGATTTTGGGTCGCCGGCCGCCGTCCTCGATCCGAGCGCGGAGCAAGGGCTCTCCGGCGGTGACTGGGGCTACACCGGGCGCAACATCCACTTCGGTATCCGCGAGCACGCCATGGGGAGCGCCGCCAACGGCATGGCCGCCCACGGCGGGGTGATCCCCTTCACGGCGACCTTCCTCGTCTTCGCGGACTACATGCGGCCGCCGATCCGCCTCGCCGCGCTCTCCGACCTCAAGGTGATCTTCGTCTTCACCCACGACAGCATCGCCGTCGGCGAAGATGGTCCGACACACGAGCCGGTCGAGCAGCTGGTCAGCCTGCGTGCCATCCCGAAGCTCGTCACCATCCGTCCCGCGGACGCCAATGAGACCGCTGACGCCTGGCGCGTGGCGCTGTCCCTCGCCGGTCCCTGCGTGCTCGTCTTCTCGCGACAGGATCTGCCGGTGCTCGATCGCTCCGGCGCCTGGGGCTCGGTCGCCGACGGCGCATACATCATCTCCGGAGCGGAGGGAGACCCGGACGTCGTACTGATTGGCACTGGATCCGAGGTCGAGCTCGCCGTGCGCGCCGCCGCTCTGCTCGCTGAGCAGGGCTTGCGCGCTCGGGTCGTCAGCATGCCGTCATGGGAGCTGTTCGCTCACAAGGACGATGACTATCGCGAACGCGTCCTCGGCCCAACCGGAACACCTCGCGTCGCGGTCGAGGCGGGCGCCACGCTGGGTTGGGAGCGCTTCGTCGGCGAGCGCGGCGCCGTGGTCGGTATCGATCGCTACGGCGCGTCGGGTCCGGGCAGCCAGGTGATGAAGCATTTCGGATTCACCCCGCAGCGAGTCGCGGCGACCGCCCTGCGGGTCCTCGGTCAGGACGAGCTCGCCGCGACGATCGAGACCGCCGAGCAGTAATCATCCAGTCCTATTGAGGAGGAGCATCATGGCCGAAAACCGCATCAAGCAGCTCTATCTGGAAGAAGGTCAGAGTGCCTGGCAGGACGACATCTCCCGCGACATGCTCAACCAGGGGAGCATCCGGACCGCGATCGAGGAGATCGGCATTCGGGGGCTGACCTCGAATCCGACGATCTTCGAGAAGGCGATCGCCGCCGGCACCGCCTATGACGAGGAGATCGCGGGGCTGCTCGAGCGCGATCTCGACGCGCACGCCATCTTCGAGACGGTAGCGGTGCGGGATATCCAGAACGCCGCCGATCTCTTCCGGCCGCTCTATGAGTCATCCGAGGGCGGTGACGGATTCGTCTCGATCGAAGTCTCTCCCCTCGCCGCGCGCGACCCCGCCGTCACGACGGACGACGCTCGCCGGCTCTGGTCGGCTGTCGACCGCCCAAATCTGATGGTCAAGATCCCGGGCACGCACGAAGCGGTACCGGTCATCGAGCAGATGCTTACCGAGGGGATCAACATCAACATCACCCTCCTCTTCTCGGTTGCCGCCTACGAGCGGGTCGCTCGCGCCTACATCGCGGCCCTCACGGCGCGGCGGGCGGCGGGACAACCGATCGACCGCATCGCCTCGGTCGCCTCGTTCTTCGTCTCGCGGGTCGACACGCTCGTCGATAAGTTGCTCGACGAGAAGATCACGGCCACCAGCGATGCGACGCAGAAGGGCTGGTTGGAGTCGCTCAAGGGGAAGGCCGCTATCGCCAACGCCAAGATCGCCTATCAGTCGTTCGAACGGCTCTTCTCCGGCGCGGAGTGGGACGCGTTGGCCGCGGCCGGAGCGGACGTGCAGCGTCCACTCTGGGCCTCTACCTCGGTCAAGAACCCCGCCTTCCCGGACACCATGTACGTCGACGAACTGATCGGACCCATGACGGTCAACACCATGCCGCGACCGACCATGACCGCCTTCCTCGACCACGGCACGGTCGAGCGCACGGTCGACAAGGATCTGTCCGGCGCCCACAAGACGATGGAGGATCTGGCGGCGGCCGGGATCGACATCGACGCCGTCACCGCGCAGCTCGAAGACGAGGGCATCGCCTCGTTCTCCAAGAGCTACGACTCACTGCTGGAAGGCGTTGCCTCCAAGCGGTCGCAATTGGCGGGTGCGCCAGCGGACTAAGCGAGCGGCCTCAACCGCTCTTCGCTCGACACGCCACGTGGAAAGGGGATCGTGAAGATGCCCGATGTCATCCTGCGTCACGTGCCGCTGCCCGACGAGATCGCCACGGCGGACCCACCCGCGATCGATACCGCCGAATACGAACGGCGCTGCGATGAGACGCTGGCGCGGGCGGGCACGCCGTGGGTTGCCGTCTACGGCGACCGCGAGCACAGCGCCAATCTCCTCTTCCTGACTGGTTTCGATCCCCGTTTCGAAGAGGCGCTCCTGTTGCTGGGACCCGGCAACCGGCGCGTGCTGCTCGTCGGCAACGAAGGTGTCGTCCACGCCGTGGTCGCGGGCCTGGCGCTGCAGACCGAGCTCTTCCAGGGGTTCAGCCTGATGGGGCAGCCGCGGGAATCGACGCCGCATCTCGATCGAGTGCTCGAGGACGTCGGTCTGGACTCGGCAGACCAGGTCGGCATCGTCGGCTGGAAGTACCTCACCGCGGCGGAAAGCGATGATCCGGGCCGCCCATCCTGGGCACCCGCCGTGATCGTGGATAGCCTGCGCCGCGTCACGGGGAAGGCGCTCATCGACGTGACCGCTGTCCTGATGCATCCCGGTGACGGCCTGCGCGCGCGCAACAGCGCGGACCAGATCGCCGCGTTCGCCTGGGCCGCGCTGCGCGTGAGCCAGGCGGTCTTCCGAGTCGTTCGCGGCGCCCGGCCGGGCATGACCGAGCGCGACGCCGCGGCGCAGATGGGCTACGCGGGCGAGCCGCTCTCAATGCATCCCATCGTCGCCAGCGGCGCACCCGGCCAGCCGATCAATGGCCTGCGATCGCCGGGCGGCCGGCAGATCGCCATCGGCGACGGCATCAGCTGCGGTATCGGCTATTGGGGATCGCTCTGCTGCCGTGCCGGACTCGTCGAGGACGCCGCCGGAATCGACTTCTTCACGAATTACGTCCGGCCCTACTTCCTGGCGCAGGCAGCCTGGTATGGCACGATCGGCATTGGCGTGACCGGCGGCGAGGTCGCCACCGCCGTCGAGACTGCCCTGGCCGATGCCGGCGCGACGTTTCGCCCCATGCTCAATCCCGGACACCTGATCTCCTATGATGAATGGGTGCACTCGCCGATCGAGCTGGGCAGCGATGTTCCGCTCGCCTCCGGGATGGCGCTGCAGTGCGACATCATCCCCACTCCCATCCCGGCTGGCACGGCGCTCAACTGCGAAGACTCGGTCGTTCTGGCGGATCAAGCGCTGCGGGAGGAGATCGCCGCGCGGCACCCCGAGCTGTGGGCGCGCATCAATCGCAACCGGGATCTGATGCAGAACCAACTCGGACTCTCACTTCGACCGGAAACGCTGCCACTGTCACTGGCCAACGCGTACCTGCCGCCGGCCTGGCTCTCACCCGAGATGGTCTGCGCGCTTGCCTAGAGCGGTACAATTCCCGCCTGGCTGTGAGATCGGCGGGCTCGCGTGAGCCACGGAGCAGGCCACCCGCATGAATCAACAAGGACCACACGTCGGGCTGATCGGCCTGGCGGTCATGGGCGAGAATCTCTCCCTCAATATCGCCCGCAATGGTTTTCCGCTCGTCGTCTATAACCGCACCACGTTGCGTACCGAGGAATTTCTCTCGGGAGCGGCTGCCGACACCGGGATCACCGGCGTCGCGACGATCCCCGAGCTGGTGGCCGCGCTGGCGAGGCCACGGCAGATCATCCTGATGGTCAAAGCCGGCGTCCCGGTCGACGCCGTGCTCACGGAGCTGGCGCCTCTCCTCGACCCTGGGGACATCGTCGTCGACGGCGGCAACTCCTATTTCCGGGACACCGAGCGGCGCGAGGCGGCGCTGGCCGCGCAGAACGTGATGTTCGTCGGCATGGGCGTCTCCGGCGGCGAGCTTGGCGCCCTCTGGGGACCGAGCCTGATGCCCGGTGGACCGCGCGAGGCATACGATGTCCTCGCGCCAATGCTCGAAGCTATCGCGGCCAAGAGCGCTTACGGTCCCTGTGTGAGCTACATCGGCCCCGGCGGTAGCGGCCATTACGTCAAGATGATTCACAACGGCATCGAGTACGGCGACATGCAGCTCATCGCCGAGTCGTACGATGTCATGCGCTCCGCGCTCGGTATGCGGGCCGAAGAGATCGCCACGGTCTTCGCCGACTGGAACACGCGCAAGCTCGCCTCGTATCTCATCGAGGTCACCGCTGACGTTCTTCGCTATGTCGATACAGAGACCAGGCAGCCCCTGGTCGACCTCATTCTCGACGCGGCCGAGCAAAAAGGCACCGGGCGCTGGACAATCGAGAGCGCGCTGGACCTGGCCAGCCCGGTGCCGACCATCGATGCCGCGGTTACGGCGCGCAATCTCTCCGCGCTGCGAGATCTGCGCGTTCAGGCCAGCGAGGTCCTTGTCGGTCCATCGATGCCTGGGGGACCGGAGCAGGCTGCCGCCTTGCTCGGTGGCGCCGGCGGCCCTGACCAGGCCTTTGCCTCGCTCGAGGACGCCCTCTACTTCTCGAAAATCTCCTCCTACTCCCAGGGGATGGCGCTGCTCAACGCGGCGAGTGCCGCATATACCTGGAATCTCGACCTGTCCGAGATCGCCCGTATCTGGACCGGAGGCTGCATCATCCGCGCCGCGTTTCTGGCTGACATCATGCGCGCCTACCGCGACAACCCCGATCTGGCGAACATGCTGCTCGACCCGCAGATCGCGCAGCAGTCGGATGAGACCGTTGGCGGGGTCCGGCGCGCGATCGTGGCGGCCCGGACCTGGGGCATCCCGGTGCCGGGAACGTCATCGGCGCTCGACTACTTCGACACCCTGCGCCAGCCTTCTCTTCCCGCCAATCTCATCCAGGCACAACGCGACTATTTCGGCGCGCACACGTATCAACGCAGCGATCGGGAGGGCGTCTTCCACACCCCGTGGCACGGCGACGAGCAACCCGTGGAACCGGTCCCCTTGCAAGCCGTCACCGACGCGTCAGCAGAGCCGGTGCCGGTCGAATCACTCCCTGACCCTTCGACAAGCGCGAGGCCCTAGACTCAATGACCGACACTCCTCCGAGCACCACCCTGACCGATACCGGTGACGGCGGGCGAACGACCGTTGCGGAACCTCTCGACCTGACGCTGCCGAGTCCATCCGAGGTCTGGTCGCATCCAGTCGACGCCTTGACTCAAGCGCAAGAAGCGCTGAATCCGCTCCGCTCCTCCGAGGTCGACCGCGTGATCGCCCCGGCGGCAATGGTCATCTTCGGCGTCAGCGGCGACCTCACGTCGCGCAAGCTGATGCCGGCCCTCTATGACCTGGCCGTCGGTCTACCCCTCCCCGAAGGCTTCTCGATCGTCGGGGTCTCGCGTCGCGATTGGAGCGATGAGGAGTTCCGCGAAAAGATGCGCGAGGCGGTCGCCGCCAGCGCGCGCACCCCGGTCACCGAGGATGCCTGGCAAGGGTTCGCCAAGGGCCTGAGCTACGTGCAGGCCGACTTTGCCGATCCGGCAGCGTATGGCCGCCTGGGTGAGCGGCTGCGGGAGATCGATGCCGAGCGCGGCACCAAGGGCAACCGCATCTTCTACCTGGCTACCTCGCCGGATTACTTCTTGCCGATTATTCACGGGCTGGAAGCGGCCGCGGTCTCCGAGCGTCAGGCCAATTACGTGGAACCAAGCGAGGGTTGGCAGCGCATCGTCATCGAAAAACCGTTCGGTCACGACCTTCAATCCGCCCGCGAGCTGATCCAGGAGATGGCGGAGGCGTTCTCTGAGCGGCAGATCTATCGCATCGATCACTACCTCGGGAAGGAGACGGTTCAGAACATTCTCGCCTTCCGCTTCGCCAATATTCTGTTCGAGCCAATCTGGAACCGGAACTACGTCGACAACGTGCAGATCACCACGGCCGAGTCAATCGGCGTCGAGGGCCGAGCCGATTACTACGACCGTGCCGGCGCGCTGCGCGACATGGTGCAGAGCCACCTGTTGCAGCTCCTGACGGTAGTCGCCATGGAACCGCCCGCGCGCTACAGCGGCAATGCCGTGCGCGATGAAAAGGTCAAGGTTCTTCGCTCCGTCGTGCCACCGGCAGATGAGGAAGACGTCCTGCGCTGGGTAGTGCCCGGGCAGTATGGACCGGGCTACGTCGGCGGCAAGGCGGTCACCGGGTACCGTGAGGAGGCCGACGTTGCCTCTGACAGCAAGATCGAGACGTTCGTCGCCCTCCGCTTGAAGGTCGAAAACTGGCGCTGGAACGGAGTGCCCTTCCTCCTGCGCACCGGCAAGCGCCTCCCCCGCCGTGTCACCGAGGTTGCCGTTTCCCTCAAGAAAGTGCCGCACATGATCTTCGGTGGGGCAGAAGTGGAGCCGTCACCGGACGTCATCTCGATGCGCATTCAGCCTGACGAGGGGATCGCCATCCGCTTCAACGCGAAGGTGCCCGGCGCCGGTACCCAGATCCGGCCGGTACGGATGGAGTTCTCTTACGGTTCGGCGTTTGGCGAGGCGGGCCCGGACGCGTACGAGCGGCTGCTGCTCGACGTCATTCGCGGCGATCCGACGCTCTTTACCCGGCGCGACGAGGTGGAGGCGGCATGGACGATCGTGCAACCGATCCTCGATGTCTGGGCCAACCCCGCGGCGCCGGCGCCCTTTCCCTATGCAGCTGGGTCCTGGGGTCCTGAGGAAGCCGAGACGATGATCTCGCTGACCGACCGCTCCTGGCGGCGACCCTAAGACCCGACGGAGAAGTCAGTTGGCAAGCGTTCCCCAAGCGACTGGCCGTCCCGTCGCCCACCCCATCCCCGGCGCGTCGTGGCGGGCTCGCGTCCAGGACGCCGGTGAGATCACCGCCCAGCTCAATGTGCTCTGGCGCCGCTACGCCGAGGCCCGTGACGCCCAGAAGCCATCGCCAAACGGCCAGTCGAGCGACGCTCCCTGGCCGATGGTCACTGCTCGTGCCGCGACGCTCAATCTCATCGCCGCCACACGCACCAGATCCGACGCCGATCGGGTGCGGCAGACGATCGCCGCGCTTTCGGACATCTATCCCTCCCGGGCGACCGTCCTCATCGCCGATCCGGCGCAGGACACCGGCGCCGCGCCCGGGATGGATGTCCGCGTCGATCTGCTCGAGCAGGAAGCCACCCGCAGCCGCCCCGCTATCGTCTACGAGTGCGTCACCGTCGACGTCAGCACTGAAAACGAACGGCAGCTGGCCTCCATCGCCTCGCCACTGCTGGTGCCCGACCTCCCCGATTTCCTCTGGTGGGCAGCGGACACCGGCCAGAGCGGCTCGCTCTTCTCCGAGCTGGTCGGCATCTCCGACCGGCTCGTCGTCGACAGCGCGATCTCCCAACACGCCGCCGGGGCCATGCAGACATTACACGCGTATGCCAGCGACCCGGGAGACCACCCAGCCCTGAGCGATTTCGCCTGGGCCCGGCTCGCGCCGTGGCGACGATTGACGACGCAATTTTTCGACGTTGCGGCGACGCTCCCGATCCTCGATCTCATCGACGAGGCGACCGTCACCTATGCCAACTCTCCCAGTCGGTGGTCCGGGTTCACAGGCGCGCTCCTCTTTGCCGGTTGGCTCGGCTCCCGCCTGCACTGGCGCACGCCGGGCGAGCTGCTGCCGGTGCGAGGCGATCCGAATGTCTGGCGAGCGACACTACGCGCCGGCACCGCCGGCAGACAGCGCGAGGTGACGCTCACGCTGAGACCGACAGCCAAGCCACTGGCCGCTTCGACCCTGCTCGACGTCCGGCTCGCGGCCGACGGCGGCAAAGCCGGGTTCTTCACCGTCGAGCGGCTCGATGGCAATGAAATATCGACCACCAGCGACAGCCCGGAGCTGCCGAACATCGTTCGTACCGTCTTCGCGCCCCTACCCACCGAAGCCGATCTCCTGGGCGAGGAGTTACGGGTTTTTGGCCGCGACGCCGTTTTCGAAGCCGCGCTGGCATTCGCCGCCGACATGGCTCCCGAGGGCTTCACGGGGGCGAGACCGCGGTGACGGAAGACGGCAAGGTGACGGGAGACGGCAAGACGGCCGTAGGGGCGACGCCTGCGTCGCCCGCGTCCGCCCTCACCCAGAGAAAGGCACTTGGCCCCTCTGACACAGGAGAGGTTGACGGCGACGGCTTGACGCTCGACTTCGGGCCGCGCGGGCAAGTGGTCATCGTGCCCGATGGGCCGGCGCTGGCCAGGGCGGCAGCCGAACACTTCGCGCGCGCGGTCGACCGGGCGGTCGCCGAGCGCGGATACGCCTTCATCGCTCTTTCCGGTGGCACTACGCCCAAACAGATGGGCACTATCCTGGCGCGCGAACCGTACCGCTCGCGGATTCCCTGGGACCGCGTTCATATTTTCTGGGGCGATGAGCGGTGGGTTCCGCTCGGGTCACCGGAGAGCAACGCGGGCGAGGCCAGGCGTGGGTTCCTCGATCTCGTGCCGATCCCACCGGGCAACGTGCACGCCTGGGACACGGCGGCGGAATCGCCTCGGGAAGCGGCCGCCGCCTACGAGACCCTGCTGCGCGAGCTATTCACCGAGCCCACCGGGGTTCCACGCTTCGACCTGGTCCTGCTCGGCATGGGGGAGGACGGTCATACGGCTTCGCTGTTTCCGAACACCGGCGCCCTGGTCCCCGACGGGCAGCTGACCGTCGCCAACTACGTGCCAAGAATGGACGCCACTCGGCTGACGCTCACCGCCCCGGTGCTCAACGCCGGCCGCGAGATCCTCTTCCTCGTCGGCGGGCCGGGAAAGGCCGATACGCTAGAGGCGGTCCTCGAGGGCCCGGAGCTGCCGGCGACGTTCCCGGCCCAACTGATCCGGCCATCCCTGCCTGACAGCAGGCTCTGCTGGCTCGTCGACGAGGATGCCGGGGCGAAGCTCCTCCATCGAGATAGCTAGGGTGGAACTTACCGAGCGCTTGCAGCGGCTCGCGGTCGCCGCCGCCGATCTGGTCGTGCCCGGGATGGTCGTCGGCCTCGGGACCGGATCGACCGCCGACGCCGTCACCCGCGAGCTGGGACGTCGCGTCGCCGGTGGTCTGAACTTCACCGCCGTGCCGACCTCCGATCGCACCGAAGCACTTGCCCGCGATCTTGGCATCCCGCTGGCCGAGCTCGACGAGACAGAGCGCCTCGACCTTGGCATCGACGGCGCCGACGAGATCGATCCCGCGCTCGACGCCATCAAGGGCCGTGGCGGCGCCCTCCTCCGCGAGAAGCTCGTCGCTCTCTCGTGTGCCGACTACGTGCTGGTAGCGACCACCGAGAAGAGCGTCGATCGGCTCGGCAAGCGCACGCCGCTGCCGGTCGAGATCGTCGCCTTCGGCTGGTCGCAGACCGCAAAGCGGCTGGCGAGTATCGGGATTTCGCCTCAACCGCGGACGCTGGACGGTGATCCGACCCGACCGTGGGTCACGGATAACGGCGGTCTCATCATGGACTGCGAAACGGGACCGATCGCCGATTCGTCCCAGCTCGCCGCTGCCGTAAAAGCCGTCCCAGGGGTCGTCGAGCATGGGTTGTTCCTCGGGATCGCGCGGGCCGCATTACAAGTCGATCCAGATGGCCAGGTGATGCGTCGGGACCGGACCGCACGGCAATCAGGGAACCTGGAGTGACGGTCAGACGTTTCGTAAGCAGAGGGTTGCGTCGCGGCGCTCAGGCGTTTCGAACTGTCCGAAACGCCGCCAGGATGTCTCGCCGTCCCTTGCGGAAATCATGCTGAGCGTTGGATCAGTGGGATACCGAGCGGGAGCAATCCGGTAGGACAGAACGTCGCGGCGGAAAAGCCGTAAACTCAACCTGCCGGGATGTGGCTGGAAACCGGCGAAGTCCGACTTCGCCAGCGGCAATGACGCCGCTCATGAGAGAAAGAGGTTACAGTCGATGTTCTTCGATCCGATGTACTTCGTGTTCATGATCCCGGGGCTGCTGCTCACACTCTGGGCGCAGAGCCGGGTGCGTGGGAGCTACGCCAAGTTCAGCAAGGTGCGCAATGCGGTCAACATGACCGGGGCGCAGGTGGCTCGCCGCGTCCTCGACGCCAACGGGCTCTATGACGTGCCGGTGGAGTCGACCAAGGGCGAGCTGACGGATCACTACGACCCGCGCAATCGCACGCTGTTCCTCTCGCAGGGGGTTTATGGCTCGCCGAGCATCGCGGCCATGGGCATTTCCGCCCACGAAGCGGGACACGCCATTCAGCACGCGCGGGCCTATGCCCCACTGCAGTTTCGGACCGCAATCGTTCCGGCAGTGAATATTGGCTCCTCACTCGGTGTTTTCGTCCTCATCGCCGGCCTCTTCTTGCAGCTGGCGCAGCTCGCGTGGATCGGTGTGGCTCTGTTCGCCCTTGCGACCGTTTTCGCCCTGATCACGCTTCCCGTGGAGTTCGACGCTTCCCGGCGCGCGAAAGAAGCCCTGTCAAACCTCGGTCTGACCGATGGTGGGCTGCAGCGCGGTGAGGAAGGCTCGGGCGTGGCGACGGTGCTGAATGCCGCGGCCTGGACCTACGTGGCCGGGTTTGCCGCCTCGATTCTGTCGCTGCTCTATTACGTCAGCCTGGTCAGCGGGATGAACCGCGAGTAGCTCTGCGGTCTCACGGCTTCATCGCATCGCGAACGTTGTATCAGTCCGAGCGCCGTGCTTTCAGAAGCACGGCGCTCGGTTCAAGCAAGATCTGCTGGGGTTCTACGTGCCCCGGGATGACAGCATTGGGAACTTCGAAGGGGAATTCCGATGAGTAACGTTCTGACGCCGTTTCCGCGGTCCGAGACCGCGGGCGCACGGCTCATGGCAAGCATCTGGTCCGCGAATTACGCGGCGCTCTGGCACGGTGATCCCTCCGCGTCGAGTTTCGCGGAGTGGCTGGCGGATTTCTGGGAGCCCAGCCTCGAGCGCCCGGACGGAACCCTCGCCGCACGAAGCGCTCTCGCCGCCGGTGGCCGCGGCATCGAGTGGTTCGAGCGGGACGGTTGGGTCTACGGTGTCGTTCCCGGCCAAACCGGGGGATACCTGCTGCCACGCGTCGCGATCCTCGAGCATCTGTGGCCAGGGGTCATCGCGCCCGCCGCGTAGTTCAGACCGAATTTCTGTCATGCGCGGGACAGGTTCCTGCGCTACGATGAGCCCGGGACTTTCGTCCCGGGCTTGCACTTTCCAGCGACCATCTGCGCCGGCGACAACACCGGCTCGCAAGGCGGAATACGTTAATGACGGGCAGCGGCAACGGCAATATCACGATCGGACACGTTTGGGGCATCCCGATTCAAATCAACCCCAGCACGTTCCTGATCCTCGCCCTGGTGACCTGGACCCTGGCGCGTCCGGAAGGACTGCTTGCGGACGCGTACCCGGAGCTGGGGGCTATTGGCCTCTGGTTGACGGCGCTGCTCACGGCGCTCCTCTTTTTCGCCTCGATCCTGTTCCACGAACTGGCCCATGCCTGGGTGGCGAGACGGAACGGGATCCCCGTGGTCAGCATTACCCTCTACATCTTCGGCGGCATCGCGCAGCTAGGCGGCAAGCCAAAAACGCCGGGCGCGGAGTTTCGCATTGCGGTCGTTGGTCCTGCCTCCAGTCTCGTGCTCGCTGCCATCTTTTACGGGCTCAACCAGGGGTTCGCCGATCGCGGGTTTTTCGGCGCATCGTCAGAATGGCTGGCCTACATCAACCTGATCCTGGCGCTATTCAACCTGCTGCCCGGCTATCCACTTGACGGTGGTCGCATCCTGGAATCGATCGTCTGGGGCTTCACCCGAAAACAGGAGACGGGCGTCAAGGTTGCCGGAACGGCCGGCCAGATCATCGCCTACGGTCTGATTGCGCTCGGCGCATATCGTGTGTTCCAGGGTGACGTCTTCGGCGGCATCTGGTCGGTCATCATCGGTTTTATCCTGCATAACGCCGCGACAACCGAGAAGCGAGCGTTCTTGCAGCAGGGGCAGCTTGCCGGAATCCCCGTCTCGCAGGTCATGGGGATCGTTCGCGAGCCGGAAATCCCGGCTGAATTGACGATGCAAGACCTGGTCGAACGGCACATTCTTGGCCAGGGTCAGTCGTCGTTTATCGTCACCGCCGCGGGCAACCCCGTCGGAGTACTCAGCTTGCGCGACGTCTCAAATGTGCCGCGCGCGGATTGGGGCCAGACGACAACGGGCGACGTGATGACGCCGCTCACCGATTTGCCGCGGGTTGGTCCAGACGACGAGCTATTGACCGCGGTCCAGCTCATGGACGCCAACCAGCTGCTGCAGGTGCCGGTGTTCGACGGCAGCCGGCTGGCGGGGTTGTTGACTCGCGACGAGGTGATCCGCCATCTGCGGCTGCGCTCTGAAACAGGGCTCTGAGGCAGCGCCGCATGAACGTCGTCGTCAGGTATCACGGCATCATCGGCGACATGCTGCGCCGCAAGACGCAACAGGTCGAGATGCCCGACGATGCGACCGTCGCCGATCTCCTCACCGCGATCGGCGATGGGGATGAGGGCGCGCAGATGATCCTCAAGCAGACCCGGGCCTTTATCGACGGCAAGCAAGCCGACCGCGCCGCGCCACTCGTCGACGGAGTTGAAGTCACCTTCATGCGCCCGATTGCGGGGGGGTGAGCGGTGATTACTCGCTACGCTCGTGGTGGCAGGGTGGCAGGGTGGCAGGGTGGTGGGGGTCGTACTTCCTGTCACCTTGACACCCTGTGACCTCGCCACCCTGCCACCCTACTTCGATGCCGTCGACCCCGCTGGCAGATTGAGTCCGCCGGTGTGCGGCAGCGGGTTTGCTCCCGGGGCGTACGTTGCCCAATCGAGCCCGTAGCGGTCCAGCGACGCCTCGGTCGGCATGCCGGTCGCCTTGTCCCAGCCGGCCATCGCGTAATAGCGATCCAGGGCCTGCTCCAACTGTTCCTCGGTTACGTGCAGACCGTCCGAGGGACCACCGGTCAGCGGCTTGAACAGCTTCTTCGGCAGCTTGTCCTGGTTGCGCCCCGCGCCCTCGCGCGCGTTGAAGAGCCGCTGCATGGTCAGCTTGCGCGCACCAACGTCGACGAGCTCGTCGACCGAGGTATTCCAGCCGGTCGCCGCATTCAGCGCCTGCGAGAGATGGTCCGGTCCATAGAGCTGCCAGGCCGGACCGTAGACGAACTGGCAGACCGACGCCGAGTCGAGCAGCGAATAGAACTGCTGGGTGATGAGCGCGAAGCGCACTTTTTCGTCCGAGAGGTTCATCGGATCCTGAGGATCGGTCAAACCCAGCAACGCCAGCCGGCGCAGGCTCTCTTCGTCGGAGTCTGGCGCGTATCCCGGATCGTGCTCGCTCGACTGGTGATCGGCGCCGAATGGGTTGACCGCGTAGATCAGCGCCAGCGAGCGCTTCACCTGCGGCATGTGCGCCGGTAGGGCGTTTCCCTTGACCGCGGTAATCAACTCTCCGCCTCTACCGCCGAGCTTGCGGGACGCGCCATTCATCCCTTCGGCCAGCACGTCGCCGAACCCCTCGCGGGTGGCAATCATCTCCGTCAGCTTCACCATCGACTCAGCATCGCCCCACAGGATGGGCATGCCGCCGGTGTCGGCCAGCGTGATCTCGCCCTTGGCAAAGGCATCCATCGCCCAGCCGATCGTCGCGCCGACCGCGATCGGGTCCATCCCCTCCTGGTTGCAGATCTGGTTGGCCAGGGCCACCCGGTCGAGGTCGGAGATCATGCAGTAGGAACCGAGCGTCGCCAGGTTCTCGTACTCCGGACCGCCGTAGCGGCCCTCGACCCCAAGCTCCTTGACCTCGACCACCCGCTTGCAGCGGACCGCGCAGGCGTAGCAGGTGTCGTTCTTGAGCAGGATGGTGTCGTACATCCGCTCACCGGAGATCTGCTCGGCCTGATCGAAGACGCCGCTGTCCCAGTTGTGCGTCGGCAAGCCTCCGACAGATTGCTGAGCCAGTACCGTCTCGGCGGTGCCGTATTTCTGCAGACCGGCCATGGCGACGTTGACGCGCACATTCTTGGCGCCCCATTGCGTCAGCTTCTTCAGGCCATCGGGATCCTGGACCGCCACCTTGCCGGTGCCACGCACCACGATCGACTTGAGGTTCTTGCTCCCCATCACGGCACCGGTGCCGGTTCGCCCTGGAGCGCGGGAGGTGAAGGTAATCGGGCAGGCGAACTTCACCAGATTCTCGCCAGCGCGGCCGATGGTCATGGTTTGCAGCTTGCTGTCGCCAAGCTCGGCCTTGATGGTGTCCTCGAACACGCCGGTACCCATGCCCCAATACGGCGCCGCGTCGCGAAGCTCGTATTGCCCGTCCTTGATCCAGAGGTAGACCGGAGACGGCGACTTTCCCTTGACCACAATGGCGTCAAACCCCGCCATCTTCAGCTCGGCCGGGAAAAATCCTCCGACCTGGGCATCGCCAATCAGACCGGAAAGTGGGCTCTTGCAATTGACGCTCATCCGGCTCTGACCGGAGATCGCGGTCCCGGTGAGGGGGCCGCCGGCAAAGACGAGAACGTTTGCAGGCCCCAGCGGGTCGGCCTTTGGCGGGACCTCGCGCAGGATGTAGTCCATGGCCAGTGCCGCCCCGCCCATGTACTTGCGGTACCAGGCGTCGTCATGCTCGTCGACATGTGAGCGTGCCGTTGCTCAGGTCCGCGACCAGGATCTTGCCGGTGTAGCCGAATGCCATGGCGCATCTCCTACCATCTGCCCACCGTCGCGCCTCCGCGCCGTCACGGATCGCCCCGCGGGCTTCGCTGCGTTGTCATGTGGCGGCATCCTGCCCGCATCGCGGCAGCCGGTCAAGAGATTACCTGCCCCGACCGCGCGCTTGTGCGCCGAAAATCGCTGTGATACCGTCACTTTGCGAAGAACGAGGGCGTGGTTGAAAAGGACACCGTTATGCAGGGTCAGTCCGAACGCGGTGGTCCATTGGAGATCCGCTCCAAGATCTGGATCGAGCGCCGCGGCCGGGGGGACGTCGTCCTCTCCGAATGGCGCGTCGAGCTGCTCGAGGCGATTGACGCATACGGCTCGCTCAGCCGGGCCGCCGAAGCGTTGGACATTCCCTATCGCACCGCCTGGGAACGAGTGAAGGCGACAGAGGGCGAGATCGGCTTCCGCCTCCTGGACAGCGAGAGCGGCGGACTGGAGGGTGGCGGCAGTCGCCTCACG
The DNA here is from genome assembly GCA_963724295.1 of uncultured Chloroflexia bacterium. GTDB lineage: Bacteria > Chloroflexota > Chloroflexia > Thermomicrobiales > UBA6265 > JACCXM01. Next base: position 150,732 of record CAVRUC010000003.1, read on the forward strand.
CCGCAGGCTCGCGATCTCTGTCGCCGCTTCCGGCGGGTCTCCGGCGGCATCCAGGAAGTGGTCAGCCGCCGTTTCGCGGCCGAGTTCGGGGATGGCAGCGAAGGGGCGCAGAGCATGCCATCGGGCGACGAGAACGGAACGAGCTAGACGGCGCCCCAGGGAGAGCCGGAGATGGCCAACAGGACTGATATCGAAGCGGGTGATACCGACTTGGCTGCGGAAACGCGTATCCACGCGCTGCTCGCCCTGCCGGACGGCAGGCAATCGCTCCTCACGGTCGCGACCGCCGAATCCCTCACCGGTGGCAACGTCTCAGCTCGGATCACCGCTATCTCCGGCTCATCCGGGTACTTCCTCGGCGGCATCGTCGCCTACTCCAACGCGGCGAAGGCATCGCTGCTGGGCGTCTCTGAGGAGACGCTCGCCACGCGGGGGGCGGTTAGCGCCGAGTGCGCCCGTGAGATGGCCGAGGGCGCGCGCCGCGCCTTCGGCGCCGACTTCGCGGTGGCGACCACCGGCATCGCCGGACCGGGTGGCGCAACCGAGCGCAAGCCGGTCGGTCTGGTCTACATCGGCCTCGCCGGCCCGGACGGCGTGACGACCGAGGAGTTCCACTTCCCCGGCGGCCGCGCCGTCGTGACCGACGCCTCGACCGAGGCCGCGCTGCTCATGCTGCTGCGTGGTCTGGAGCGCCACCTCGGCCAGGCATAGCGATGACCATCGCCGCAGGATCGCGCGACTCGCCCGGCAGCGCGTTAGATCTCGATCAATCTGCGTGGGGCCTCCGGGGAGATGCGGCTGAGGCGCCCATTGGTGACGACGTGCTCTTCCTCGACGACGTAGTTGCCGGTGGAGCCGAGGTATGCCGGTTCCACGCAAAGCACCGTGCCATCTTCCAGTGGCGTGGGGTCATCCGGGTGGAGCGAGGGCGGCTCCGGCATATAGAGGCCGATGCCGTGGCCGAAACGGCCGAACCCGACACTACCGGGAGGCAGGTCCAGCGCCGAACCGATGGCGCGGCCGAGACTGCCGGCGGTGGGAGCGGCATCGAGCGCTACCGCGGCGTCGAGAGCACGGACGGCGCGAGCAAAGTCATCGCGCTGGGATGGCGTCGGCGGGCCAACGGTGTACATGCGACAGTAGTCGGCCCAATACCCATCGACCACGACGCCGCCGTCGACGAAGAGCACCTCGCCTTTCCGCCAGCGCCGCTCGGTCGGGTCGCCGAACAGACCACGCTCGACCCCGGCAACGGCCATCGTGTACCCGAGACGGTGGGCACCGTGAGTGAAACTCGCCGCGGCCAGGACATTGTGGATTTCGCGTTCGCTCATTCCCGGTCTCAGCGCGGCATGGAGGTCCACGAAGGCGCGTTCGAGGATGGCGCTCGCGGTGCGCATCCGCTCGATTTCCCAGGCGCTCTTGCGCAGGCGGGCCGCCCAGATGAATTCGGACGCGTCGAAGCGCCGGAAAGTTGCCGGCAGCAAATCGATGATGCGGGACGCCGGCGGGTGCACCGCGCCGAGCGCGTCGACGCCAATCGTGTTTGCGGCGCGCTCCCTCAGCACGTCCGCGAGGACCTCACAGGCGTGTGGGGCGAACTGGATCGCGCCATCGGGGAGACCGCCCAGGCCATCCGGTGAACGCAGCTCGACGTACGCATGCACGGTCACGCCCGGCACTCGCGAGCGCACGGCATCGGCTTCCGTCTCGGCACAGACGACGTCGAGTGTGCTCGGGGTGAGGATGGCGACGATCGGACGCGAGTGGTTCGACCAGGTCGCGGTCGTGTAGCCGGTGAGGTAGGTGACAACACCCTCGCGGGTCGCGACGAGCGCGTCACCGCCGGCTTCCGCCAGACTCGCGCGCAGGACGGCATGCCGCCGTGTCAGCTCCGCTGCAAGTTCACGATCCAGACCTTCGACGCTCGACAACTCGCTGCTCCTCTTACGGACTGCCGTCACTGGCCACTACCCGCCCGCGGGCGCTGGACAACCCTCCCCTTCACAGACGATCCGGCCCTCGATCTCTGGATCGAGCGGCTCGCCCGGCAGTGACAATGGCGACTCCCCGGCGACGTACGCGGAGACGACCGATGCCAGGATGTCGCGCGTGGCGGCACGGGAGAGGATGGGCGGGTAGTTGTCGCCGCCAGAGGCCGTGAAATCGTTGGTGGCGATGGTATATGTCGCCGCCTCCGACAGGTCGATTGCCTCCCCGCTGCACGTCCCGTCCGCCGCCTGCCGCACAGCGCCGGTCACGCGATTGCCCGGTTCCGCGTCGATGTCGTAGGTGAAGCAGAGGCCCGAGACCTGGGGGAACGCTCCCGACGCCGCGGGCATGGCCGCTACTCCGGCCTCGAGCATCGCCTTGAGCTCCGCGCCGCTTACTTCGGCGGTCACCGCCACGTTGCCGAAGGGCAGCACGGTGAGGACCTGTCCCTCGGTGATCGGAAGCTCGCCGGCATCCGTGGGACAGAACTCGCCGCCCTCCGGCGGGCACGTCAGGTCGGCGCGGATCCCCCCGAGTTGGTGATGGCGAAATCGGTTCCGTACGTCATGCGCAAGGCATCGGCGATGACGTCGCCGATGAGCGATTCACAGGTGCGCCCGGTCTCCATGCCGCAGGCGTCGGCTCGCGGGATCGGTTGCACCGCCGACCCGATGACTCGGCCCAGGGTCGGCGCCAGCTCGACTGACAATTGCTCGAGCGTCGCGGCGATCTCCGGATCCGGAGTGACCCCGATGTTCCAGGGACGGTGGTGGTCGGCGGTACGGTAGACCAGCTCGCCGCTCTCGCTGTCGACGACGAGGCGCACCCGGGTGAACATCACGCCCTTGGAGCGGTTCTCGACCAGGAGCGTGCCGTTTGGTCGGACGGCCGAGACCTGGACGTCGGTGTGGTCACCGACGACGAGGTCCACGCCCTCGAGCTGGTCGGCCACATCCACCACCGGACCCGTCGGGTCGGTCAATGTCCCGCCGGTGGCGCCCATGTGTCCCATGGCGATGATGACGTCCGCGCCTTGCTCGCGCAGGCGCGCCGCCTCAGCGTTGATCGGCTCGACCGGATCGATGACCCGGTATGGCCCGAGGGCGCCGGGTCGCGTCAATTGCGGGATATCCGGGTTGGAGAAGCCGATGAGTCCAACGCTCACGCCCTCGAAATCGAGCAGCAGGGATGGCAGGAATGGCGGTTCACCGGGGACGGGCGTGGCGTCGGCGCGGGCCGGAACCAGATTGACCGACAGGTACGGGAAATTCGCCACCGGCGCCAGGTTCTCGAACATGTTGGCGGCCCCGGCGTCGAAGTTGTGGTTGCCGAGCGCGTCGGCGCTGAATCCCAGCGCATTCATCGCCTCGATCGCGGGCAGATCGCCGAAGACACTCGAGATCGGCGGTGTCGCTCCGACCGCGTCTCCCGCCGTCACCAGCAGGGTTTCGCCCCGCGCCTCCGCGCGATAGCGGTCGAACCAGGGAGCGAGGAACGCGACGCCCCCGACGTCAAACGAGGAGCTCACCGCGTCCTCGGCGTCGATGTCGTCGGCGGCGGCACTCAAGGGCGGGAGCTGGCCGTGGAAATCGCTGATATCGAGCAGCGTCACCTCGCGCAACGTCGACCCGTTTGCCAGGAGCTCGTAGAGAATGCTTCCGCTGGCGTTGTACGGCCCGGGCACACCGAGCAGGTAGGCGGCAGTCGGCGCGACGTCGATGCCGCGGGCGGTGAACGGCGTACCCGAGCCGATCGTCGGCCCAGCGGCCAGGAAGAGTCCGGCGTTCTCGGCGCCATCGGCAGGGAGATAGCCTCCGGCGAGGACTGGCATTGCCTTGGCCACGACGACGCCCTCGATCGCGTCGTCGAACCGGTAGGGTGGCGCCAAGGTGACCACGACGTCGCCCGTCCGGCTGGGGTGGAGGGCATCTGCGCCGCCGACATCGCGAAGATCTTCCTTGCGGAAGACTCCGGCGACGAGCGGCAGCATCCGGGCTGGCCGAATCGCGGAACTGCTCGAAGGCGGCGACGATTGCGTCCCTGGTCGGCTCGTAGTCCTCCTCCGCCACCGATCCCGCCGCTTCCCGGCCATCGAGATTGACGTAGACGTGGGCCGTTCCGCCCGACCAGCAGACCTTGACGGCCGGACCCACAGGCAATGCCTCCGGATCGGGGGTGCCGGGGGGTGTACTCACGGGACCGGGTACACAGTTTTCGGGCTGCTCTGCTTCGGTGATGCCGGCGTCGACCAGGACCTTGCCGGCGTTGACGGCGAGCCAGGATGGTGCGAGTCCCCATGGTGAAACCATCAGCGTCGTTGCCTCGGGACCGAGCAGATCGCGGCCGGCCGCGAGGAACTGATCCGCCATCATGTAGCCGTCACGAACGAACCCCTCGCATCGTCGGCGTCGAAGGCGACGAGTCCCTCGCTCCGCGCCTGCCGAGAGGTGTCGCGACGGCGCCGCCGGCATCGCGACGCGGCGGGGAACCCGAGAAATTGTCGCGAGACGGCGTCGGGAACGGCTGTGCTCAGCAGCAACAGATCGGGCTGGACGCCGAGATGCTCGACGATGAACCGCAGCGCATCGACGGTCTGCGAGGCACCGGCGACTCCCTGATCGACGAAGGTCACCCCGTCGATCAGCCCGCCGCCAGCGGTGCGGCGTCCACGGCGACAGGAGGGCCGATGGCGACGTTGAGTGACTCCTCGAAGCCACCCGGCGCCGTGCACTCGGGTCGATCCCCGCAGCCGCCCCACGACGCTGCAACGCGGCTGACCGCTGTGTAGTAGAGACGGAACGAGCTGAGATCGGGAGCCAGGTCGACAGTCTTCAGCCAGAAACCCGCCGAATGGCCATCCCGCTCGCCGTTCAGCGCGACGGATACCCCCGCCCACGATCCCGAGGCCAGATCTGCCCGAGAGCCGGCGGCGTCCTTCTCCGGCGCCACCAGGACGCGGTCGTAGTTCAGGGTCGCATCGTCGGTGGAGTCGTAGATATAGACGGCAAAGCCGCGATCCGGGTTGGGACCAGCCGGGTCGAGGGAGCGGATGGTGAAATCGGTCTCCTGCGCCGGGCTGAACGACTCCGGAACCTCCGCCCAACCCTGCGCCGGTCGCAGATCGACGCGCTCATAGCCGACGCCGTGCCGTTCAGCGTCGGCCGGTTGATTGGCGAGATCGATGGTCGTGACCACCCCGGATTGGGAATACGGAATTGGCCCAGCGACGACCGGGCCGCCAAGCGGCGGATCGAGTGTGGAGACCCCTTCCCAACCGACCGAAACCACCTGCTTGCCGACGCGCTCGGCAGCCTGCGGCAACGTGTCGGCCTGGATCAGACCGGGGTCGGTCCAGGTGGCGAAGTCCGCGAAATCGGGTGAACCAGTGCGGTAAAAGTGGTCGGCCACGACTCCGTGCTCGGCCGGCCAGGTTCCTGTCAGTAACGTCACCGGGTTGGTGCCGGTCGTGGTCGGAAAGGGTGCAGCCAGACCACCGTCGGCACTGACGCCTTCGGCCAGTACGCCGGCGATTGCCGGCAGAGCGCCTTCGGCGGCAAACGTCTCGACCAGATCGCGGCGCATCCCGGGAGCGTTGAAGAGCAGAACCGGTCCTCCACCCGCGTCGCCCGCAACCGGCGTCGCCTCCTGGGCATCCGCCGCGGCAGGAACGAGGGAGGCAGGCACCGCGAGCAACAGCGAGAGCACGAGGGCGAAAAGAAACGCAGGATAGCGGAACCCGGTCATGCGGCATGCTCCCTGGTCAAGGACTGGCCAATCTGTGAGGACAGTATCACGACGTTCGCCGCAAATGAATGGAGCAAAGATCAAGCCCGCGCGGGATGCGGCTCACGCCAGCTCGTAGAGCCCGATCTCATCGAACGAGACGGAGAATGGAACTGTGCCTTCGGAGGCCATCAACGCGCCGAAGCTGACGTGGCCCCGGTTTCCGATCTCGGGGAGAACCGCGCTGGCGGCCGCGGCGACGTCGACTTCATTAACAAGGAGCAGCGGGAACCCATCGCGCACCCGCAGCTCGATGGTCTCCAGCGGCCGCGGAGTGTCTTCCGTTCCGTAGGTATAGGGCCCGGTCCAGGTAACGAACCTCGCGCTTTCGGCATCGAATTGGAGCACTTCCCACGTCTGCCGCGAGGGATCGACGGCGAAGACCCATTGTCCCCCGGCGGGATCCGTCCGCGTTTCGATCGTCACCATGCCGTCGCCGCTGGTCTCGTCGATCCGTAGCAGCGCGGCGAAGTCCTGACCGGTCAGCGGCTTGTCAGCCTCGGAGAGGGGGAAACCCGAGACGAGGCCGGGCTCTGAAATATGCAAGGAGAACGCACCTTCACTGTAGGAGCTGGTCGAATCGCCCTCACTCGTGGCGACGAAGCGCTCGGAACCTTCAAAGCCGTCGATGACGATGGCCCGGCTGTAGGGTGCGAGCCGCGCAATCGCCATCGTCGCTTCCGGACGTGACGAATCGATGGCGACGGCCCCGGCGAACGCCGAGCGCGCCGACTCCAGTCGTCCCGCGGCCGCTTCCTGCCTGCCGAGCTGGAGATAGGCGTCATAGAGCGAGGTCGCGATGGTGCGGTCGTCCGGGGCATTTTTCAGGGCGTCATCATAGAAATTCGCCGCGCACCGCCAGTCGCCGCGCGCGGCGCAGCCGGCAGCGGCCGAGAGGCTGGCCGCCAGATCGTCCCTAGTCGTCGCCAGACTCACGGTCGACTGTGGGCCGGCTTGTGCCGATACCCCGGCGTCGACCGAGGCCAGGAGCGGCCGGGCCAGATCGATTGGCCGCAACTGCGTCAGCGAGCCGCCGGTCGGCAGGCAGCCGACGTCGTCCTCACCGATAACCCCATCCCGGTTCGTGTCTCCCACACGGCAATCGAGCGCCGAGCCGGAAGTTGGTACGCCAATCAGCTGACCCGCATCGTTGACCGCGGCGCCGCCGGAGTTTCCGCCGGAGGTCACGGCATCGGTATTGATCCAGGCGGTACCATCGATTCCCTCTTCGAACAGGAAGCCGCTGACGATGCCGATCGTGTAGGTCAGCGAGCCACTGCCGATGGCGGGGAACCCGAAGACATGGACGGTCTCGCCGAGATTGACGCCATCGGAGCTCCCCAACGGAAGAACCGGCAACTCGAGCGTTTCCGGAGCGAGGGGCGTCCCTCGCTCATCGGAGTCAATGCGCAGGACGGCCAGATCGAGATCGGCATCCTCGGCGATGACCCGAGCCAGGTAGCTCGGGTCTGGCAAGTGGCGCCCATCGGAGACCGCGATCATGAGCCGTTCTGGGTCGACTTGGAGATCGGCGTTCTTCCCCTCGGTCGCGAGTTGCGTGTCCAGCTCGGCCAGCTTCTCCTCGATGCCAGCGGGAGTGATGAGGTGCTGGTTGGTCAGGATCAGCCCCTCCGGCGAGACGACGGTCCCGCTGCCAACGGCATACCAGATCAGCTGCTCCTCGCCGTCGACGGTGCCGCGCACGACGATCGAAAGCTGAACGACCGCATCGATGGCCTGCCCCAGCATTGCGGGATCCGCCTGGGCGCGAGCAGGCATCTGAGCCGGCCCCGCCAGGAGGCAGATCCCTGCCAGAATCACCAGCAGCAGACGCACGCCGGTTCTTCCGCACATCCTGATAGGAGTCATAAGCAACGCACCCGGGATCATCCGCACACGCCGAGTATGAAAAGAACGCCTGAGGCGAGCAACGCGTACCGCCGCATCAGCCCTCAGTCGCTCTCGCCGCGACGGGATCGCCTCGGGCTTACCGGTCAGCGCCGTGGGCGCACGGTGCCGGCGAGCAGGGCCGTCACGAAGGAGAGGACCGGCACCAACGCCAATGCCACTCGTAATCCCGCGTGATCCGAGACAAACCCGATCAGGGGCGCCCCGACGAGCAGACCGGTATATCCCGCGGTGGCGACCGCACCGATGGCCGTCCCGGACGCCAGACCGGGCGTGCGACCTCCCGCGCCGAGGGCAATCGGAAAGGCGACCGCCAGTCCCGCCCCGACACAGGCGAATCCGATGACCGCGGCCGGGATGGTGCCGATCAGCAGCGCTCCGGTCATCCCCAGACCCGCCACCAGGCCTCCCGCACGGACCAGCCGCTCAGCGCCGAAACTTACTGTCAGCGCATCCCCGGCAAAGCGCATCCCGGCCATGGCTAGCGCCGACGCGGCATAGCCCGTCGCCGCGACGGCTGAGCTCGAGCCGAGCACGTTCTCCAGGTAGACCGCGCTCCAGTCGGCCACGGCACCCTCACCGAACAGCACGCAGAAGCTGAGGACACCGAGCCCGAAGAGTGCCCGCGGCGGGACCGCGAACACCGGCAGACGATCGTCGGCGGACCGGACGTCGAGCAGTGGCCCGCTCGCGACCGCGACCAACACCAGAAGGATCAGCGCGACGGCAAGCAGGTGAGGAAAGGGCGCCACGCCAGCGCCCGCGATCAGCCCGGCGCTGGCCGCTCCAATCAGACCACCGACGCTGAAGACTCCGTGAAAGGTGGACATGATCGGCCGCTGGTAGCCTTCTTCGACGGCGACCGCCTGGACGTTCATCGACACGTCGAGAAGACCGAACCCAATACCGAAGACGAACAAGGCGAGCATCAACAGCGGCATCGAGGGAGCCAGCGGCAGCAGCGGCAGCGATGCGCAGAGGGCCACCGCCGCCAGCTGGATGACCCTCGGGTTGCCCCACCGTTGCACCAGCCAACCCGTGCCGGGCATCGCCAGGATGGCGCCGACCGAGGTGCTCAACAGGGCAATGCCGAGCTGGCCGTCGTCCAGGCCCAAGCCGTTCTGAACGGCCGGAATACGCGCCACCCAACTGCCAAGCACGGTGCCCAGGAGGAGAAAGAATCCGGTCGTTGCCCAGCGGGCTTGACGCAGATGATCGGAGGGATGCGCGCGGTCGCCAAGGGCGATCGCTTCGGTTCCAGAAATGCCCGTCAGCCCCCGCTCGACAATGACGTCTCGCCGCATTTGGCGGGTCAGACGGTAGCATAGGAGCGCCTGCCGCTTGGCGATCTCACGGAGACCGATGACCGAGACCGAGCGTATCCGACGCCTGTTCGACGACCGGGCAGCGACCTACGACCGCTCGATTGGTTTCGGCGAGCGGCTCTTGCTCGGCCGGTTCCGGCATGCGTTTGGAGCGTTACTCAGCGGCGAGACGATCGAGGTTGGCATCGGCAGCGGTCTCAATATCCCGTTCTACTCAGCGCTGGTCAGGCGAGCTGTCGGGGTTGATCTCTCGCATGAGATGCTGAGACTCGCTTCTGAGCGGGCAGCACATCTCGCTATCCCCTTCGCCCTCGTGCAGGCCGATGCCGAAGCCCTCCCCTTCCCGGATGCCGCGTTCGACACCGTCGCCATCTCGTTAGCGCTCTGCACGATCCCGGATCCGGTCAAGGCCCTGGGAGAGCTGGGCCGGATTTGCCGCCCAAGGGGACGGATCGTGATGCTCGAGCATGTGCGCTCCACGGCCCGGCCGCTCGCGGCGCTGCAACGGACGCTTTCACCATTGAACGAGCGCGCTATCGGCTGCCATCTGGACCGGGACACGATCGACCTGGCACGGTCACTGGGTTTCTCGATCGACGAAACCCGGAGTCGGCTCTTCAATTCCGTCCAGTTGGTGGTGGCGCGGCCACCAGCCGGCGCCGTGCTACCCTCGACCGATCCGATCGATGCTGGAGGCTCGAACGAATGACGATCACCAGACAGCCGGAAACCGCGACCGGACCCGCCATTGACTTCGGTGACGTTCAGGCCGCCGCGGAACGCCTGCGCGGCGTGGCGCACCGCACGCCGGTGCTGACCTCGCGCACCCTCGACGCGTTGACCGGGGCGCGGGTCTATCTCAAGGCGGAGCCGTTCCAGCGGATCGGTGCATTCAAGTTCCGCGGCGCCTACAACGCCATCTCGGCACTCGAGCCGGAGACTCGCGCCCGCGGCGTGATCACCAATTCCTCCGGGAACCACGCGCAGGCCGTCGCGCTCTCGGCACAGATCTTCGGGATTCCGGCCACGATCGTGATGCCGACCGACGCTCCCCCCGCCAAGATTGCGGCCACCCGCGGCTACGGTGCGGAGATCGTCTTCTACGATCGCTACAAGGAAGATCGCGCCGCGATTGCCGAGCGCGTCGCCGCCGGCCTTGGAGCGACGATGATCCCGCCCTATGACCACCCACTGGTCATGGCCGGTAACGGCACCACCGCGTTGGAGCTCATCGAAGCGGTCGGCGAGCTCGACCTCCTGCTCGTCTGTCTCGGCGGGGGCGGACTCCTGTCGGGGTGCGCCACGGCGGCGAAGGCGCTCTTGCCCGGCGTCGACATCTGGGGCGTCGAGCCCGCGGCGGGTGACGACTGGGCGCAGTCGTATGCCAGGGGGGAACGCGTGCGCCTGAACCAGGTGCCGCGCACGATCGCGGACGGCCAGCAGACCGAGGCGCCGGGAGTGCTCACCTGGCGCACGGTGAGACCGCTAGTCACCGGGATCGCCACGGTCAGCGACGACGAGATCCGCGACGCGATGCGCTTCCTCTTCGAGCGCGTCAAGCTCGTCACCGAGCCCAGCGGCGCCTCCGCGCTGGCCGCGCTGATGACCGGGAAGGTCGATGGCCGCGGCAAGCGCGTCGGGGTGACGATCTCCGGCGGCAATATCGGCCTGGACGGCTTCTGCCGGATCATCAACCAGCGCGACGCGTGATAGCGAGACGCTGAAGCTAGTACGTCTTCGCGGCAAGTCAATGACGCGTCCTTCGAGAAATGAGTTTCGATAACCCAGGATCTCATTCATTATTGAGAACCAGAGTTCCTCACCGGCAGGCGAGAACTTGAGGATGGTGGTTGTCATGATGGGCGTTACGAACTCGGACTGGTTCAGAGGCTCGCGCTTTGCGTGGCAGCGCCCCGCAGCCGCTCCACGTCGCGCATCGGCGGCGCGCCGAACAGCCGCTTGTACTCGCGGCTGAAGTGCGAGGCATCGTGGTATCCGACGTGGTACCCGGCACTCGCGGCGTCGACGTCCTCGCCGAGCATGAGCCGGCGGGCCTCCTGGAGCCGCAGCTGCTTCTGAAACTCCAACGGGCTCATCGCGGTGACCGCCTTGAAATGCTGATGGAAGGTCGAGGTGCTCATCCCGAGCTCGCGCGCGAGGTCCGGAATCCGCAGTGGCCGGTCGAAGTCGTGCCGGAGCCGATCGATGGCCCTCGCGATGCGGTTCGTTTCGCCGCCCAAGGTCGCGATGTGGCGAACGGTGTCGCCCTGCTCGCCCTCCAGGAGCCGGTAAACGACCTCTCTCTTGATCATCGGGGCGAGGAAACGCGCATCCGTGGGGCTGTCGATGAGCCGGACCAACCGCACCACGGAGTCAAGCAGGTCCACGTCCAGCGGGCTCACGTCCATGGCCGTGACCGCGGACTGGCCCCTCGGTGCCGGACGACCCGCTTCGACCATGACCGAGCCGACGAGCGTTGGGTCGAGTGAGAGGACGAGCCCCAGGTACGGTCGCTCCTTCGACGCCTCCGTGATCTGGGTCACGTAGGGCAGCGCGTTGCTCACGATGAGGTAATGAGCAGGGTCGTACCGATAGCGGCGGTCGCCCACCCGAGTCTCCTTGCTGCCCTGCCCGACCACGCACAAGGCAGGGAAGGACACGCCATGCCCCAGCTCCGTGGGCGCGGAGGCGCGGCGGAACTGGAGCCCGTCCAGCGGCTCGGCGGTCCCATCGTCGCGGACAGTACACGCGATCCGCTCGACCAGCTCATCGCGTAGGGCCTGCGCCCGCCGCGCCTCGCGCGCTGACCGCCGATTGTTCGTCGAATCCACCGAAATCCCTTCGCTCGTTCCCGCGTCGCCTATCTCAGCGATCTGCAGAATCATACAACGATTTCGGACGATTATTCTACGGCACGGCGGATTCTGGCAGGTAGTATGACGTATATGCAGGGAAGCCGTTCTGAACCTTCCGAGTCAGGCGGATTTTTATTCAATCGATGATCTGGCGTCGGTCGTGCAGCGGGCCTGCCGACGCCGAGACGAGCCGGATCAGGTTCGTCGAGGAGGTCCCATGAGCGGGAAGCAAGTTTGGTTCGTTACGGGCGCAGGGCGCGGCATAGGGGTGCACATCGCCAGGGCTGCCCTCGCCGCCGGCAACGCAGTCGCCACCGTCGAGCAGAAGGCGAAGCATCTGCTCGAGCAGGTCGTGGCCAATCGCGGCCCGTCGATCTCGCTGGCGCCGGAGGTGGCATAGCCATGCAGGCTGCGATTGGTGCCGGACCGCACACGGTGGAGGACGGAGCCTATCTCGTCCCGCTCAGGCTGTTCATCGGCCTGGGCTGGCTGCGGGCGGGCGCCGAGAAGGCCATCGACTCGAGTTGGAGAGATGGATTAAGTTTGACCGCCTTTCTCGGCGATCATCTGGCAGCCGGAGAGGTGGCCTTCCCCTGGTACGAGACCCTGATGGAACAGGTCTTCCTCCCGCACGCCGCGTTGCTCGCACTGGTGATCCTGCTGGGGCAGTTCCTCGCTGGAGCCGCGATCGCGACTGGCCTGTTGACCAATGCGGCGCTCCTCGGCGGGCTCTTCATGAACCTGAACTTCCTGCTCGCCGGTGAGCCGAACCCCAGCACGTTCTATATCGTCATTCAGGTCGCGTTGTTGCTGACGCATGCCGGGGCCATCCTCGGGCTGGACGCTGGACTCTCCAGGACCATCCACAACCCGCTGCTGGTGGCACAGCCCCGCGCCGCGCGCCATCGAAGGCAGTGGCGAGTTCCGGTACTTCCTATTGGGGCGATTGCACTCGTCACGACGATCTATGCCCTCGCCCACGTCACCGACTGGAGTCCGGCCGGCAGCGTCGAAGATCCCGCCATGATCGTGGCCATTCTCGCGCAGCTGAGCCTGGCCTGGGCCACGATCGCCTGGCTGCGCCAGGACGCAAAGGGGCGACGATTATTGCGCCACCCGGATATCGGCATGCGGCCGAGGCACGCGACTGAGCATCCCCACGCCGCGGGTGGTCGTCGCCTGGGTCCCCTCAGCGCCATCTTCACTCGATGGGCACGCGCCACGGCCGGCACCCCGCGGTGGCATCGGTGGCCGCAGCGGTCGCCCCGCCTTGCCCTGACGGTCACTCTCGCCTGGGTGGACGACGATCGAGACGAGCCTGACGGTGAGTGTCGCACCGATGCCACGCCAAGGACCGCCATACGGACAGCGGGTTGGTGCGTTCCCGCCGGCCCACAACCCTCACCGACACTTTCCGCATAAACGGAGGACACTCATGCCACGATCATACTCAAAAACCGTACACATCTCGACGCCGAGGGGTCGATCGCTCGCCATCCTCGCCCTCGGGGCGCTCCTCGTGTCCGGTGCGGCCGCCGGCCGGGACGCCCTGGGAGGACGCGTCGAGTCCCCGGCTCAGGCCAAGGAGCCGCCGGTAGTTGGGGCTATGCCCCTATCGCCAACACCCGAGGCGGAGAGCCCGGTGGCAGAAGCACCTGCGGTGCCGGCCCCACAGGACGTCATCGCAGTCGTGGAGAGCCCTGCCACCGAGCCTGACGTTGCCCAGGCGACTCAGGAGATCGCCTCGACCGCCCAGGAGTCCCCCGAGTTGGTGGCCGGTAATACGGTCGTTGTCACTACCGAGGGACTCAACGTCCGTACCGAGCCGGGTCTGGGAGGCGACATTGCCGTCATCCTACCTCCCGGTCTGCCGGCCATGGTGGTTGCCGGGCCAACGGCCGCAGACAACTTCACCTGGTATCAGCTCGACGCGAACGGCGTCACGGGCTGGAGCGCCGAGGAGTATCTCGCTCCGGCGCCTCCCATCCTGGCATTCGCGGCGCAGGTGCCAACCGTGCCCCTGTTCCCCGTCGGGTGTCCCGTCGTCGCCGACGGTGAGTTGCACGTGCGCTCCGGGGCGGGTCTCGCCGAGGTCATCCAGGACCGACTGCCGGCCGGAACGGTGGCGACCGTCGTGGGCGGCCCGAGGGCCGCCGATGGCTACACCTGGTACCAGCTCGACATCAACGGCATCCGCGGGTGGAGCGCCGGTGAGTTCCTCACCCCGCTAGCGGGTGCATAGCGATGAGCGCAACTGTCTTCGCCGGACCCTGCTTCACTCAGGACACAGGACCTATCACCGGCTCCACGTGGTGGCCGGCAGGCGAATTCGTAGGAACACAGAGTAAGGAGCACGATATGAACACGACACCCCGCACCGGACGCCGGCAGTTCGTGGCCCAGGCCGGGGCGGCGGCTCTGGCAGCCATTGCGATGCCGGGTGCACTGACCCGCACGGCCGCGGCTCAGGAGGCGACACCCGAAGCATCCCCCGAGCCGGACAACGGCGAGACGCGCGTACGGTTCACCGCCGGTGAGACCGAGATCATCGTTCGTATTGCGGACAACCCCACCAGTCGCAACTTCGTGTCCATGCTGCCGCTGACCCTGGAGTTCGAGGACTTCAACAGCACGGAGAAGATCAGCTACCTCCCGCGCGAACTGACCACCGAAGGCTCCACCGGCGGCCCACCCGCAAACGGGGACCTCATCTACTTCGTCCCCTGGGGCAACCTCGGCTTCTTCTACAACGCCGAGCGTCGGGACGCATCCTACGACGACCAGGTCATCCCAATCGGCACCGTCGAGACCGGCTATGAACGCCTCATTGACCTCGAGACCGGGCCCGTGCGCGTCGAGCTCATCCCCGCCCGGGAGGCGACGCCAACAACGACTGTCAGCCCCGCACCGGACGCCGACAACTCATGATCCGAGGCAGTGCAGCGACCCTTGCCTTGGTCCGTCTGATCCTCGCGCTCGTTCTTCTCCTGACGACGAGCGCCACCATTCCACAGGTCACGGCGCAGGTCGCGCCGACTGAGCGCGCCTCTTGGCCGACTGCTGGCTGGCGGACCGCCGCACCGGAAGCCCAGGGGATGGATCCGGCGCTGCTTGCCGCCCTCGATGAGCGGATACCGGCGGAACTGTCGCTACTTTCGGCGCTCGTCGTCGTCCGCGGCGGGGAGATCGTCTTCGAGCGCTATTACGGCCAGACGGCGGACGAGCCGATTCACCTGTGGTCGGTGACCAAGAGCATCACCGACATGGCCGTCGGATTGGCGATCGAGGACGGACTGCTGCGGCTCGATCAGACCCTGGGCGAGCTCATCCCGGAGCGGATCCCAGAGAGCGCCGATCCGCGCACGGCCACCGTGACGGTCGAGCATTTGTTGACGATGACCAGCGGCTGGGAATGGGAGAGCACGACTGACTTCCTGCACCTGGACGACGCGCCCGATTGGGCGGCGCGCACGCTGGGTCTCCCCATGGCCTGCGACCCGGGGACCTGCTATGCATACAACTCCGGCGGCGCACATCTCCTCTCGGTGATCCTGCAGAAAGTGACCGGGCAGACAGAGGCCGACTACGTGCAGGAGCGCCTCTTCGACCCGCTAGGGATCAGCCGGCCCACGTCGCGGCAGTCACCGCAGGGGGAGACGGCCGGCGCCTTCGGCCTGGAGCTGAACGCACGCGCCGCGGCCAAACTCGGCTATCTCTACCTCAATCAAGGCGTCTGGGACGGACAACAGCTCGTCTCTGCCGAGTGGGTGGCGACGTCCACCACGCAGCACAGCAGCGGCACGAACGCCGATGGCACCAATTTCGGCAACGCCGGCTACGGCTACCTCTGGTGGGTGGACGAGATAGCGGGCTACCCCGCCTATTTCGCCCTCGGCTATGGCGCGCAGGTGCTCTACGTCGTACCAGGGCTCGATCTCGTCGCCGTCGCCCTGATCGCCCAGCCGGACGCCGAGCGGCAACAGGACCCGATCCCGCTCATCGAAGACGTGATTGTGCCGGCGGCGCTGGTGGGACGAAGCGGAGTCACGGGGGAGGTTCCAGCCGTTGCCCAGGCGTCCCCGGTTCCTACCGTCCCACCGACGGCGGCTCGAATAGCCGCGGCCACACCAATCGCCGGTGGCCGGATCTTTGCCCTGCCCGGTGGCGGCGGCTTCCCGGACGGGATTGCCTTCGACGCGGCTACGGGCGATTTCTACACCGGCAGCATCATCGACGGCACCCTCTATCGAGGGAATGTGGTGCGCGGGACGGTGGAGGTCTTTGTGCCGGGGAGCCCTGGACGGGTCGCCGTCGGTCTGGCCCTGGACGGTCGAGGACACCTGTTCGTGGCTGGCGGGCAGACCGGGGCGGTGGCGGTCTACGATACGGAGACGAGTCAACTTCTCCTGGAGGCCGCCAACGGGCTGGCGCCCAATACGTTCCTCAATGACATTGCCGTCAGCGCGACAGGTGACGCGTCCATCACCGACTCCTTCAACCCGTTGCTGTGGCGGATTCCAGCGTCGGCGCTTCCGGCCGATCCCGGCACCCCAACTCCCGACCCGACGACCACGTTAGAGCCCTTCGTCGACTTCACGACGGCCGGGTTCGATCTGGCGCAGCCCGGGCTCAATGCGAACGGCATCGTCACTACGCCTGATGGGCGGTATCTGCTGGTCGTGCAGACCAACACCGGCAATCTCTATCGGATCGACGCCACAGCGGGCGAGATGATCCAGGTCGATTTGGGCGGAGGCAGCCTTCCCGGCGGAGACGGCATTGACCTGGATGGGCAGACGCTGTACGTGGTGCGCGAGGGCCAGATCACGAGTGTCGCGCTCGTCGCAGACTTTGCGAGCGGCACGATCGGCGCGAGCTTCACCGATCCGAGCTTTGCCTCGCCGACCACCAGTGAGCGCGTTGATGGGTGCCTGCTCGTCGTCAATTCGCAGGTCGATGCGCTCCGGGGCAGCTGGAGTGGCCGTTCACCGTCTCGAGTGTGCCGATCCCAGAGCTGGCAACGGGCTCGGCGACGGCCACACCGGTCTTGCCGGCACGCTGCTAATGTCCGAAGGAGGAGTCAAAAGAATCGATTGGGTAGTCGTCGTCATCCGGCCCAGTCTGCGCCCGGTCTGCGCCCGGTCGAGCACGGCACGGCATCCTGCGGTGAAAGCGTATAGCGCGGTGGACCGTCCGCCACAGCGAGCGCGTCGGTCAAGGCCTCCGCGTAAGTCCCAGACCACGGCAGGAAACGGCAAGAAGTAGCTACTTTTCGATCGCGGGCTGGTCGAGCCAGTCCTCGAACCGGATCTTGCCGAACTGCGCCCCGTTGAGCGGGACAGCGACTGCTCGCGCGGCACCGCGCCGAAGTACGGCGCCCGCGGATCGGCGATCACCTGGCGCGCATCGTTTCGCGCCCAGGCGACGCCGGATGACCTCGTCGAACCGGAGCTGGTCGGGTCCGCGATTTCCACACGACCATTCAGCGGGGCGTTCACCGCGACTCCGGCGACCGCGCGCGCGACCGTCGGCCGCCATGGTTGGAACGCGACGGGCGGGAGTGCACGTCGTTGCCGGTGGTCGCGGCGTCCGCGATCCCATCGATGAACTCGAAGAACTGCGTCGCGCGCACGATCGAGTACGGGATCGGTCCCGCCGCGATCAGCTGCTCCTGGGCGAGCTTGGCCGGAAATACCCGTTGTCCGGCGACCGGTCGATCCCGACAATCGACAACGCGACGTGATGGCCCACGCCGGCGGCCACTTCCGCGGCCAGGAGGTTG
Organism: uncultured Chloroflexia bacterium; assembly: GCA_963724295.1. Taxonomy (GTDB): domain Bacteria; phylum Chloroflexota; class Chloroflexia; order Thermomicrobiales; family UBA6265; genus JACCXM01. The sequence continues at coordinate 168,377 of CAVRUC010000003.1, forward strand.
CGGGTCGACGTCTGGAAGAACTCCAGCACCGCCTCCGCCTCGAAGGAGGGCGCGTTGGAGACGTCAACGACGACTGAAGCGCCGGCGAGGGCTTCGGCAAGTCCCTCGCCGGTGATGGTGTTGACCCCCAACCTGGGTGACGCCGGCACGGCCTCGTGGCCCTGCTCGCGGAGAATGGCCACGACCTTCGAGCCGATGAGTCCGGTGCCGCCGATAACCACGATCTTCATGGGTTTGCCTTTCCTGGTGGTTGTCCATTGGCGGCCTGCCGTCCTTGGCAGAGGAGAGACGGCTGACGGGGAAGCAAGACGCGACCGGTTTGCGCGAAGGGCAAACCGGTCGAGTCGTCGGGGTCACGAGACCGCGGCGACGGCGGTCAGGATGACGTCGGCAACCACCTGGGGCTGCGAAATCATCATGGCGTGCGAGGCCTCGACCTCGGTGATCGTGGCGCCGGCGCGTTCGGCCATGAAGCGCTCGCCGGACGGGCCGATGACGAAGTCGCTGGGGGAGATGATCGCCCACGCGGGAAGCGTCTTCCAGGCCGGATCCTGCGTCAGCTCGCCGAACGAGACCCCAGCGAGGGGACGCTGCGAGACCGCCAGGATCGCCGCCTGCTCCACCGGCAGATCGGCGCAGAAGATTCGTGGAACGACGCCGGGTCGATGATGAATTCGCCGTGGGTGGCGACGCCGGGGGCGTCGGATACGGCGTCGGCCGTAGCGCCGGGAGGACTTGGCTGTCGGTGGCCTGGTCGGCGAGGGTTTGCAACGTCTCGCCCTCGTCCGGAATGAATGCGCCAACGTAGACCAGGCCCCGCACGTTGTCCGCCCGGGTGCCGGCGTTGGTGATGACCGCGCCGCCATAGGAGTGGCCGACCAGCGAGACCGGCCCGGGGAGCTGACTGGCGAGGCTCGCAATGTAGGCGGCGTCGTGATCGATGCCGCGCAAAGGATTGGCCGGAGCCAGGACGTCGACCCCGGCGGCCTGCAGCATGGGGATCACCCCGGCCCAGTTTGAGCCGTCGGCGAAGGCGCCATGCACGAGCACGACCTCAGGGGACCGTTAGCAGCGGGGGTGTAGCATCGGTCATGGCGTTTCCTTCCTGGGTAGTGACGTCGGACGATCGGACATGCAAGGAGCCCCTTGCGCGGCCCCTCGGGACATCCCGAGGCCGGCCGCCGCAACGACCGCGGCGGCGCCAGCGCCGGCGAGCCGACCGACGGCGGAGCGCCGCGACAGTCGACCATCCGGGATGCGGCGGATACGGTTCGGTTCATAGGGTTCCTCCTTTCTGCGAAGCGGTGCCGGCACGGGCAGGTCCCGAGGGCATGCTTCGATCTTGCGCCCGCCTGCCGCGCGGCACATCGGGAGAACTCCTCGATTTGGGGAACCGGTTTGGGGATGGGGCACTGAGGAAAACTCCTCAGGTGCCCGGAGACGCGAGTCAGCCGAGGTCGTGGCGGACCGCGAAGACCGCCGCCGCCGTGCGCGAGTCGACGTTGATCTTCTGCATCGCATGCTGGACATGATTGCCGGCCGTGCGCTCGCTGATCGACAACGCCTCGGCGATCTCCCGATCGCTCAACCCCTCTGCCAGCAGGCGCAAGACCTCGCTTTCGCGCGGCGTCAGACCGAGCAGGTCCGCCTGGTTCGACGGAGGAGACGTCGGAACCGTGCCGGCGCCGGCGTGGTGATGGCCGTCGCCTCGGCCACCGCCACCGGCAGGGGCAACGCCGCGCCGGTGGCCCACCCGGCCGCGAACGCGTCCTCCCCCAGCGCGGCGCGGGCGGCGGCGACATCACGCCCGTGGGCAGCCCGGAAGGCCGGGTCGACCGGCAGCCCGCTGGCCTCCCGCAGCGCCGCCGCCGCCCCGAAGAGGCGGGCGGCGTGCTCCGGTTGCCCCCAGGCGATGGCAAGGCCAGCCACGCCGTCCAGCGCCAGGGCGATGATGCGGCGGTCGCCAAGCTCGGTAAACAGGGCGAGCCCTTCGGCGAACAGCGCCACGGCCCGCGCGTCATCGCCCCGATCGCGGGCCGTGTATCCCAACCGAACGAGTGAGACGCCCATCCCCAGCGGTCGTCGATAGCGCGTTGCTCAAGGAGCGCTGCTTCGAAGCGGGACGTCGCCAGCGGGAGCGCACCCTGCGCGTAGGCCAGGGCGCCAAGGTAGCTCAGGGCGAGCCCCGCGCAGAAGGAGGCCAGCACCCGGTCGTCCAGCCGCCGCGCCCCGGCCAGCGCCTCCTCGAGATGGGCGGTCGCCTGGCCGAACTGGCCCCGCTGCATCGCCACCACCCCGAGACCGATCCAACCGAACGCGACGCCTGCCGGATCGCCATGCGCCCGCGCCACGGCCAGGCTCTCGTCGAAGCACGACTCGGCCCGCGCAGCATCGCCCTGGGCCACGGCCAGTAACCCGAGCCCGAACAATGCATCGCGCCGCAGCAGAGGCAAGGTTTTGCCGTCCCCCGCCAGTGCTTGCTCCAGCCAGGCCCGCCCCTCCTCGTACGGGCCGCGAAAGAGCCAGAAGAGCGAGAGGGAACGGGCGAGCCGCAGGAACGCCTCCGGTTCAGCCGAGTGCGCGAGCCAGTCCAGGGCCGCCCGCAGGTTGTCGTGGTCGGCCTCCAGCCGATTGAGCCAGTCTGTCTGACGCGGCCCGAGCAGCTTCAGCCTCACCGCCCAGACGGGGCCGGCGGTTGCCGACATCGTTCCGCCGATGTCGACGGGCTCCCGTCGGCCGCCTCGGCGAACGCCGTGAAGAACGCCGCGTGTTGGCGGTGAATGACCTCGCCCTCATCAGACACATCCAGGCGATCGAGTGCGTACTCGCGGACAGTCTTCAGCATGGTGTAGCGAGCTCCCCCCGAGCTGCCCTCCACAAGGGAGGCAGTCTCGTCGCCGGGCGCGGCGCTCTGCTGCAGCAGGCTGTGATTGATGAGGGAGGTGATCCCTTCCACCGCGTCAAATGGGGTAGACGGCTGGCGCCCGCCGGAGGCGTCCGGCGCGCCAAAGCCGATCGCTTCGGCGGCGCCGAGCGTGAAACCACCGACGAAGACAGAGAGACGGCGGAAGAGCGTCTGCTCGGCGTCGTTGAGCAGGTCGTAGCTCCACAATAGTGTCCCGCATCGTCTGCTGTCGCAGGGCAGATCTCGCGCGCCGCCGCTGAGCAGCGGCAATCGCTGTTCCAGGCGTTGCAGCAGCGCCGCCGGGGGCAAGACTTTGACCGGGCTGCCGCGAGCTCGATCGCGAGCGGGAGCCCGTCGACCCGGCTGACGATGTCGGCATCCGCGCCGGCAGCGTCTCGGCGGTGAGGCTGAAATCGGGCCTGATGGCCTGTGCCCGCTCGGTAAAGAGCCTGCACTGCGGCTGGACACCCCGGCGTCATCGATCCTGGTCGAGGAGCTCAGCGGCAGCGGAGCGACGGGGGACTCGCGTTCTCCGGAGAGCCGGAGCCTGATCCGGCTGGTGATCAGGAGCGTCACCCCGGGGCAGGCGTCCAGGAGCATCGCGCAACCGTGGTCCCGCGGTGACGACCTGCTCGAAGTTATCCAGGACCAGGAGCAGGCGCCTGGCAGCCAG
>CAVRUC010000004.1:0-395550 GCA_963724295.1 uncultured Chloroflexia bacterium
GCCTGGTCGTATGACCTCCTGACCCCCGCGGATCAACGGCTCTTCCGGCAGCTGGCCGTCTTCGTCGGTGGGTGGACGGTGCCGGCCGCGGCAGCAGTGGCCGCGATGGACGAGGGGGAAGTCGTCTCCCGGCCTGGGCCGGTTAGCTGATCAGAGTCTGCTTCGCTCCGTGGACCATGACGATACACCGCGCTTCACCGTGCTAGAGACGATCCGCGAGTACGGGCTGGAGCGCCTGGTGGAGCGTGGCAGGAGGCGGCAACCCGAGAGGCGCATGCCACGTTCTTCCTCTCCCGTGCCCAGGGCATCGCCGCGATCCCGATCTCACCCAACCGTTGGCGTGGATCGAAACCGAGCGCCCCAATCTCCGCGCCGCCCTCACCTACTTCGCCTCCATCGGCGCCACCGAACGACTGCTGACCTCGGCCTCGTGGTCGCGACGCCTGGGCGGTCGTCGGGGATGCCCACGAAGCCCGTGGGTGGTTGGAGCGTGGGCTCGCCGCTAGTGATGCGATCACGCCCCGCCTTCGCGCCCGAGCCCTCAGCAGCCTTGCCGGCATCCTCTTTCAACTGCGTGGGGAGACCGCGGCGGCGCTCGCCTGTGGGGAACGTGCCCTCTCATTACTTTCACGAGGCAGGGGACTGAGCTGGGAGACGATCGCCGAAGCGGCCCACTGGAGCGGCTTGAGCGCGCTGCGGCTGGGCCAACCCGAGCGGGCGGCGACCTTCTTCCGGGCGGCGCAGGAGGCGAGGTCGCGGCTGCCGCTCGATGGGGCCTGTGAGCGCAGCCTCGCCCATCTGGACAACGTGCTGGGGTACGTGGCCATGGCGCAGGGTGACCTCGCTGGGGCGGAGGCGCTCTTCGCCGGCGCGCGCGATCGCGAGCGCCTGCAGGAGCCGGACCTTGGCGTCTTTCCCTGATTGCCTATCCCCTGATCGGGCTGGGGCATGTGGCGCGCTGTCACGGCGACGCGCCGCAGGCCCTGATGCGCTACCAAGGAGGGCCTGGCCATCGCCGCCCAGTTTGGCGATGTGCGCGCCGTGGCCCCCGGGCTTGTCGGCGTCGCCGGTACGCTCGCCGCGCTGGGCCGCTGGCGAGAGGCCGCGACGCTCTTCGGCGCCGCGGAGGCGCTGTGCCAGCGCACGGGGCTTGATTACGACAGCCACGCGTTCGAATGGCAACGCGCGGCGGGGTTGCCAGACCCCTGGCAGCGGGCGGGAGTGCCGTTTGCCTGGTTGGACCGCCTCCGCGCGGTGGTTGAGGCGCAGGCAGCCACTGCATTGCCGCCGGTGCCAGATGCCGTCGCGGCCGACGCGCTGTGGGCCGCCGGCCGCGCGTTGGCCATGGACGAGGCCGTCACGATGGCCCTCACGATCACCTTCGCCCCAACGCCAGGGGGTGGCGTCCCCGGCTGATCAGGCAGCCGGATCCGCACCTGCCCCTGTGTGGACTTCGCGTTGACACGCCGCGAGCGGGAGATCCTCTACGCTGCTCGCCCAGCGCCTGACCGATCCGGAGATCGCCGAGGCGCTCTTCATCAGCCGCAAGACCGCCTCCAACCACGTCAGCAACATCCTCAGCAAGCTCGGCGCCACCAACCGCCGCGAGGCCGCGGCCATCGCCGTGCGCCACGCCCTGGTCTGAGCGCTGGCTCCCCAGCCCCAAAACTAGGGAGCTTTCTGGGTAGGTTCTCCTCATGCCGCCTGTGTGGCCAGGGCGCATGCTGGGAGCGTGCCAGAGAGACCGGCACCGGGGACCGGAAGACCCGGACCCCGCAAGCCCCGAACCGAGACCCGGACGATCCGGGATCGGACCGAGAGCACAGGAGGACACGATGAACGAGCTGTTGCAGGACGTGTTCCAGACCGTCGCACGGGAGGGCGTCGACCAGGGGTCGGGTGCCATCCGCTCCAAGAAGAGTGTCTGCCCTGGTGGTGGCGTCCGCGCCAGACGCTGCGTCACCCCCGGTGGTGGCGTCCGCCAGCGGCGAGGCATCTCCCCTGGTGGGACGGTCATTCGGTAGTCAGTGCCTGATTGCCAGTCCAGGCGTCCAGTCGCATCAAACGTTCGAAGGAGACCACGATGAACGAGCAGATGCAGGGTGTGTTCCAGACCGTCGCGCACGAGGGCACAGGTCATCAGCTGAGCGCCGTCCGCTCGAAGCGGGCCGTCTGCCCCGGCGGTGGCGTCCGCCAGCGGCGACACGTCTGTCCCGGCGGGTCGGTCATCCGGTAGCCAGCAACCCAGCAACCCAGGGGTCCAGTCGTACCGAGCAGTCGAAGGAGATCACGATGAACGAGCAGATGCAGAGCGTGGTTCAGAGCGTCGCATCCGAGAGCACCGGTCACCAGCTCGACTTCCGTCCGCGGCAAGCGGTCCATCTGCCCCGGTGGTGGTGTCCGCACCAAGCGGTGCGTCTCCCCGGGTGGAGGCGTCCGCCAGCGGCGATACATCTGTCCCGGCGGGTCGGTCATCCGGTAGCCAGCACCTGATGGCGATCCAGGTTTTCAGTCGTACGGAGCGTTTAGAAGGAGATCACGATGAACGCAGTTGCAAGGTGTGTTCCAGACCGTCGCGGTGGAGGACACCGGACACGCGCCGGGTAGCGTCCGCTCCCGACGTGTGGTCTGCCCCGGCGGCGGCGTCCGCCAGCGGCGGACCATCTGCCCCGGTGGGGGCGTCCGCTCGAAGCGGGCCGTCATTGCCGGCGGGTCGGTCATCCGGTAGCCAGCCGCGCCGATATCCAGGCGAGCGAGCGGGGATGAGAGTTTCCCCGCTCGCGTCATGAGGAGCCTCCGATGGACGAGACCCCGAGCAACGCAGGACCCATGCGGCACTGGCCGGCGCAACTCGCCACGGCCGTGCAGCAGACCGGTAACCGCTACCGCGCGTTGGGGGCCTCCCCGGATGCCCGGCGCCTGCTTGCCGCCGCCGCGGCCTCCTACATCGGTAGCGAGTTCACCTTCATCGCCCTGCTCGCGCTGTCCTATCGGTTCACCGACAGCGCGCTCGGCGTCGGCGGCATGTTCGTGGCCACGGCGCTGCCCCGGCTCCTGGCCCAGGGACCGGCGGGAGCCCTCGTCGACCGCTGCCCGGGACCGCGCCTGCTCGTCGTCACCCAGGGCCTGCTGGCGGCCATCGCCGCCGGGTATCTGCTCCTGTTGGTAGCGCCGAGCCTGTGGCTTCTCTACGGACTGGTGATGCTGAGCGGGCTGGTGCGCACGATCGATGCCCCCGCCTTCGAGGTGCGCCTGATGGCCCTGGTGCCCGCACCGCAGAGAGGTACCGCCAACGCCCTCCATGTCTTGGCCTTGTCCGTGAGCGGGCTGCCGGTCCCCTGCTCGGGGGGCTCGTGTTGGGGCTGTGGGGGACTGTCCCGCTCTTTGTCCTCAACAGCCTCTCCTTTCTGGGAGTGGCGGTGGCGGTCGCGACTATGCGGCCGCCGGTGCTCGTTCCTTCTCCCCCGGAGCTCGCGCCGGCCGCCGCCAGCCCGTCGCCGCTTGGCTACGTCGCACTCCTGCGGCGGTCCGACGTCGCGCTCTACGCCGCCCTCACCCTCTCCAGCAGCCTTCTCAGCGTGGCGCTGCTGGCGGTCCTGGTGGTCCGCGCGCTCGATCTGGGGCTGGGGGAGGGCGGGACGGGGGTGTTCATCGCCGTCAGCGCCCTGGGCGCGCTGGTCGGCGGGGTCGCCGCCGGTGGCGGGAGCTACACCGGGCGCCGCGCCTTCACCACGGCCGCCCTCGCCTCGGTGGTAGGCACGGTCGGTGTCGTGGTCTTCGGGGTGACCGGCAGCGTGCTGGTTGCCTGTGCCGCCCTGCTGGTGACCGGCCTGGTCGGATCGCTGGAGGATGTCGCCAGCGTGACCGCCTTCCAGAACGCGCTGCCAGACGGCGTCTACGGGCGGGTCTCTTCTCTCTTCCTGCTTGCCGGTTCTGCCGGCGCCCTGCTGGGTGGGATCGTTGGCCCGCTCCTGGCCGAGCGCCTGGAGGTCGGGCCGAGCTTAGTGCTGCTGGCGATTCCGGATGTGGTCCTGGCCCTGGCCTTCGGGCGGTGGGCAGGGACCGGCCGCGGGTTCGTGCGCCTGGCGCAGCCGTCGCGCCGTCCGGAGCGAGCAATTGGCATCGAGTCTTGCTCGAGGGCGGCGCTTGCATCGGCATCCTAACGACGGGTCGTATTCGTGGCCGTACAGGCCGAGATCGGAGGCAGTGATGGACGTCTTGGATCGGGAGCAGCTCATTGGGACCCAGATGATGACGCGTCATGCGGAACTGGAGCGAGCGCCGCAGCGCGCTGGCGAGGAGATGTGGAAGCGCAATCTGGAGCATGGCTCGACTCGGCGGCGAGCATCGGCGAGCGCTGGCTCCCCCGCTTCAGCCGGCTGGGTCTGGGACCCAACCCGATCGGCACCTTTGGCATGCGTCCGTACCTGGAGGACATGCGCCAGCTGGGGGGGCAGGATGTCGCCGTCGTCGGCATCCCCTTTGATGGAGGCACCTCCCACCGTCCCGGGGCGCGCTTCGGTCCGCAGTCGATCCGCTATGTCTCGACCGGTGATGGCGGCTACAACCACGACCTGGGGATCGGTCTCTGGCACTCTCTCGATATCGTCGACGTTGGGGACGTCACGGTCATCCCCGCCGATATCGAGAAGACCTTTGATCAGATCGACAGCGCGCTCGGCTACATCGTCGACCGGGGTGTCTTCCCGGTGGTGCTGGGCGGTGACCACTCGATCGCCTACGCCACCATCCGCAGCCTTGCCGCCCGCACCGACGGCCCAGTTGGTCTCATCCACTTCGATCGGCATGCGGACCTGTCGCGGTTGGACCACGATGGGAGGTTGCACGGCACCCCCTTCTACCACGCGACCGACATCCCCAACGTTCCGCCCAGCAATCTCGTCCAGATCGGGGTGGGCGGGTGGGCTGGCGCCTGGGATGGGGTGGCCACCGCCCGCGAGCGGGGATCAACGATGATCACGATGACCGATATCGACCGCTTCGGGATCGAGCGCATCGCCGAACTGGCCCTGGAGATCGCCTGGAAAGGCGCCAAGACGGTCTATCTCTCGTTCGACATCGACTGCATCGACCCCGGCTTTGCCCCGGGCACCGGGACGCCGGAATCAGGTGGCTTCACCCCGCGGGAGATCTTTCGCCTGCTCGACATCGTGGCCCGCGAAGGACTGGCCGGTATGGAGGTGGTCGAGGTCTCCCCGCCATATGATGTGAGCGAGGTTACGGCGCTGCTGGCCACGCGCATCATCTACACGACCCTCGGCTCCCTCATCGAGGCCGGCAAGCTCGGGGTGCGCCCCGGCGCCGGGGAGCCGACCGAGCCGGAGGGTGAGCCCACGCTCGCCGCGTAATGGGCCGTCGGCGGAAGACAACGTGGAGGGCGCGGCCCGCGAGATCGTGTCGGCGCCTCATCCGCAAAACTAGGGAGGTTGCTAAGGAGGTTCTCCTCATGTCGCAGGGCTGATCGAGGCGCATGCCACGAGCGTGCCACAGAGAGCGGCACCGGAGCCCGGAAGACCCGGGACCCGAGGAGACCAGACCCGAGAGGAGCCCGGAGATGTCGAACCTCACGATCGCCGCCAAGTACACCAGGTACCTGCTGACCAGCCTGGCCACCGTGGCCTTTGGTCTCATGCTGAACTAGCTGCCGTGACACTCTTGGCGCTCCCTCGTCTGGGGGAGCGACGGACACCACGGGGATCGGATGGCCTGGACGCACAAACCCGAGCTTCGAAAGGAAATCTGCGCTGACGACGATCAAGCTAACCACTCGCTACGCGCGCTACCTTCTCAGCTCGCTGGCGACGATGGCCTTTGCCATGTACTTGAACTAGTCGCGCCATCACCGAGACAGGAGGATTCGATGCTGACCGTCCGCCACACCGCTCGCTACGCCCGCTATTTGCTGAGCAGCCTGGCCACCGTGGCCTTCCTCTTGGGCTTCAACTAGCCGCCCCTTCCGGCACGATACCCCGCGATCGGCGAGACTGCGCGCGGGGCATCGTGGGCACGCAGATGCCGTCGCCAGCTGGAACGATTGTGCGGCGAGGTCTAGGTGAACCGCCGTCCAAGCGGGTTTGAAGCAGGACCTCCTGCGTCGCGGTGCCCCATGGCGGTTGACCACCGTGATCGTCATGCGAGGTATGTTGCTGCGCTCGGGATCGACCGTGGCGCGAGGCCGTGCCGCGATAACGCGACTGTTCCCGGGTGACCGGAACCACGTTTCCCGCGGCTGCAGCATTGCACGTCCCATGAGCAGGTCGATGCCGGCCGTGACGCCAGGTGCTGCATCACAACGCCGTTGCCACCACCACGGCACGACCGCTCGGTGCACCATTTCTTCCCAGTCTTCCCGGTCTTCCCAGTTCTCGACAGGGGAAGGGGCCATCGCCGCATCGCATCGGCTCCCCACCCGTAAAACGCAGCCAGTCGGGGAGCCCATGAGGTATCTGGTTGACGCGCGGTTCTGTCTCACCACGGTCCGGATCGTCTCATGGCTGACACTAAACTCACGCGCCAGCGCGCGCAAACTCGTGGTCTAGGCCAGGACGCGAATCGTGAATTCCTGCTCGAACGTCAGTCTCCGCGTGCGAGCGCGATACCGGCGCGGTGCGGACGCCTCTCCCGGCGATGGCAACCGCGGATGCGATGAGGGACTCGAACGAAATTCTGGGACCGGGACTCGAACGGGCGCACCGGCAAGGTTCTGAAGGTGCGGATCGACCCCGTCGAACCCGCCGTCTCAACCTTGACAACGAATCGATTCGATCATCCTCTCGACTGGCCCTCATCGAGGTTAGGACGACAGCGCACCTCTAGCGTGTCCTGACGGCACACCGACTTGTGGCGACAGTCAACCACAGGCCGCGACGATGAGGCAGGCGCTGCCGGAAGAGGCGCGACGTCCGATCGGAGAAGCCAGCGAAGCGCTGGAACGGTCGGAACGCTGGAGAGAATGAGCAGTGCGGGGTCAGTAGGTCGTGGTGTAAAAAGAGGCGGCAAGAGCCATGAAGGAGGCAGCTACCTCGTGGTTGGGCCGACTCCTTTGCGGACTGCTTTGTCTTCATATCAAGTATCCATTTAGCTCGCGGCAGACGTCGCTTTTCGAGGTCTAGTTACCAAGGACTGGGGAGTCTGATTCGGCACGAATGCTGATGGTTGGCGCTTCTCCACGCGCGCACGCGCGAGGGCGGGCTCCTGGCGTTCGGCGGGGCCACCACAGCTCCTGATACGCGCTAGGTGAGCCGATACACGCAACCGACAAACGAACCCAATACGGATGACGGGATTACGCGCAATGCAACGAGCCAACGAAGGAGCGACGGGCACGAAAGACGAACGACGAACGAAAGGGGGGGGGAAGAGAGACGACGAACGGATAGCGGGTAGGCAGACGCACGGCACACAGGACCGAGGGACCAGGGGAAGCAGCAACACCAGGAACACAGCAAGCCAGGAACAAGGGCAAGAACACGAGGAGCAACGATGATGAAGAGAGAGATGGAGTGATGAAGGGAATGATGGGATGGCTTGAGTGCAGGATGGATGGAGTGGGGTGGTGTATGGAAGAGATTATTGGTGTGGTTATTTTGTTAGTCCGTGGGTGGACCTCTCCCGAAACCGCGCAAAGGCCCTTTAGAGCAGTCTACTCAATTGGCTTTAGTGGTAACCACTTTGCGTGTCGCACTCACTCTCGGCGAGGTCAGATCCACATAGCCACGTCCATTGGCGATTTCACCCGTGCGCGCCGGACCCCAAGTCAAGATCGCATGGGTAAAGACGCCGCACGAGGCAGAGTGCCCCCTGGGACCAACCCTGGCACGAAGCCCAGCCGCCGTGTCGCTCCGCCGGGACTCGTGGCTCCAGGAGCGGCATTCGCTCTTGGGGCATGTCGTGCCTCAGTGTTCGCGAGCGCCGTAGGCTCGCTGGTATTGACTCAGCCGATCGACCCACCGCGTGAGAAACGCCTCGACCTTGGGATGGTCGGGATGCGCGTCAAGCCAACCCCACCCCACCTCAAGTTGGGCCACCAGTTCGGCCACCTCCACCGCCGGGGCTGGCAGCGCACTCCACTGCTGCCACAAGCGCTCGTAGTGCTCCCGGTTGAACTCCGCAGACTCGACGGTGGCCGCGGTCACGATCTCCTTTTGCCGTAGCTCGCGAAGGAGCATCGGCTTGTTGGTGATGATCCGGTCGCGAAACGGATCGAGACTCCGCCGGCGGGAATCTCCGCCCGCAACCGGTCACCCTCACGGTGGAGTCGGATGCCGGCTACACCTAATTCGTCGAGGAGCGCGACGGCGCCCATCGAAGTCCTCCCAGGTCGTGCCGGCTGCTGGAGGTGTTGGTTGCTTACTTCCGATATAGCCAACCACGGCATCGGAGAAGAACGAATTGGCGCTCCCTCGGCGGCATTGTCTGTCGCGGCATTTCTTCTCCGATGCCCGTCCTTCATCGGAAGAAAGAAATAGGGTCGGATCCTCAGCGACGATCACGCGCTCAGCGTCTGCGACCGGGTCAGGGCAAATGCGTTCTTCTGATGGGGGGGATGGCTTAGATCGGAAGAACGTATCCGGCGGTTTGGCGGTCATCCAGTAGCGATGCGGGGAACCTTTCTTACCGGCGCCGCTCTGCCCGGCATAGCCCCCCGCAACCCAGCGCTTCAGTTCGGCATCGAGCGTGAAGCGGGAGACCTTGAGCCCCTGGCTGGCCAGGTCATCGAGGAGGCCTCGCTCCGTGACCCGCTCCTCACCCGTCTCCTTGTCCTTCTCCGTGGTGGTCTCGACGCGCCTGGCCGCCGCTTCCATGTCGGGCAGAATCTCCACCAGGGCGCGAGCAAGCGCCGCCGAGACCACATCATCCTCGCTGCCGAGCGAGACGTAGCCCGCGTCGGTCAAGTCGATGTAGAGCTCGTCTGGCGTGGCCTCGAAGCGGGAAAGCGCCTCGATCTTGCGCACGGTGGGTTTGAGATTGCCACCGGGTTTGTTGACGTGGAGGATGATGTCCACCGCTCCGGCATAGGCGCTCGACCCGCGCCCGGATTCGCCCACCTCGCCCCCGCCCTTGCGATCGTGAAAGCTGACGACGACGCCAATGCGGGAGATGTCGGCACCGACTTGCAGCGGCTCCAGTGCTTCCAGCGCCCGGCCGGCCGAGTTCTCATCGTCGCCACGGACGCCGGAGATCGCTGGCAAGGTATCGACCACGAGCAGGACCGCCCCGACTTCCTGCGCCTTGGCAAAGGCATCGGCCACGATGTCGGGCCATGAAAGGGAGGCGAGATCCCGGTAGAGGGCCAGGTGCAAATCGTCGCGCTCCAGGAGGCCGGCGCGGTCCAGCGCCTCGCGAAGCGATGTGCCACCTTGCTCGCTGAGCAGCACGACTGGCCCTTGCTTGGTCGGCTCGCCCAGGAAGGCTGCACCATCGAGGACGGCGGCGATCATGTGGGTGATGAGCGTGGTCTTCCCGGCCTTCTTCGGCGGTCCGTCGATCTTGGTGATACCGCCAACGGCGACGTAGAGCTGAATCACCCAGTCCGTCTCTTCCGGCGTCAGTTGGGCAAACTCACGCGCCGTCATGAAGCGCACACCCTGCGGCGCGGCCCCACGCGCTCGAGTCGATTCCGGAGTTGATGGTTGTGCCGCGGATCGCTGACGAGGCTCCCACGTCGATCCACGACCGCCGCTTTCCTGGTCGATCGGAGAACGGTCGCCACGCTCTGCCGTCCGCGCTGCTATCCCGAGACGTGGCTTGACGTGACTCCAACCAACATGGGCGCAGCTGTTGTGCTGACACTTGTAGGCAACAGCTCCGTTTCCGAACTGCAATATGGCCGCGCCCTCGGTGTGGTCATCAGAACTGAGACAGATGTCGAGTTCGTAGACGCGCCCCCAGGCTTTGTCTCGCAACTGGTAGTGGATGCCCGTGGCCTGCAGGAGGGCCGGAACGTCGTACACCGCGACATTGCTGACGTGGGGCGCGTGCCCGTTGAGCGGCGGTGTGCGCAGTTCGGACGCGGGGGCTAAGGCCACAAGAGCCCGTAGCTGTGCTTCCGTCACGACACCGGTGTTGGGATGCAAGACGCTGTGTGCGCGTCGATGCGGTCGCTGTGGTAGCGAATCCCCTTGCAGGCACGAGTGCCCGAGAGTTTGACGATGCGACTGGGATTGCCGAGCGTCGTATCGATCGATACCTCAAGAGTGCTGAACATCCCGTCGGCCGCTTCCAGGGCCTCCTCGCACGAGCGCGGCGCCGTCCGCATCGGCTGGCAAGTCAATGCGCCACGTCACCTGTCCGCCATTGCCACTCATCATGATCACGACCGGCTCTGGCCACCCGAGTTCTGTCGTCACGAACCGGACGAATTCGTCGCGCAGGGCTAACGCTTGGCGAGTTCCTCGTCGGTAGACGAGATGCCAGCCTTGCGAACCGGGTCACAGTCGAGCGTAAGGGAGGTCAATCGCTGGATGTCGAGGTCGCTTGTCGTGTGTTTCGGCTTGCGCTTCAGCTGGTTTTGGCGCGTGCCAAGAGATCGGGATCGACCGGGTTGTGCGTGAGATAGACGCCTTCAGTTACGTCAACCGCGATCTTCTGCATCGCCACCGCAAGCGCGTCCGGATCGTCAAAGTATCCGGAGACCGTTGCCGGTTGACCGAAGCCATCGGCCGGGACGTGTCCCAGGATGCGGACCTCCCGCACCTCTCCTGGTCGGCACAGCGCCGCAAAGTGCGCCTGCGCGTGCTCAATATCAGGAAGCGACTCGGCGGTCGTCACGGCGCTGCTGCGGACGCACATGCGGCCAGATCCCCCACCGCGCTGAGGGAGAAAAATGCTCCGGCTTGACGCTCCAACCTGTTCACTTCGTCGGACCCAATGTTCTCTTCCACCAGTCGTCGCGCGACCCAGTTGGCGGTCTCCGAGCGGACCAGAACGGCTCCCCAAAGCGGTGAGGCCTCCGGCGGGGCGTCAGTCTCCGGCGTTCTGACGCCGAGCTAGTCCGCAGTCTCAAAATCGCCAGTGGAAGGTCGGACCGGCTGCTCGTCCGTCAGGACACGTTCGAGGAGCGCGCGCGAGACGACAAGGCGTCGCCCAAGCCGAATCACTGGGACCGGGAGCGCATCGCGTTTTGCCAGTTCGTAGGCCGTGCTTCTGGCGATACCAAAGATCGAGGCAACTTCCTCGATCGTGGCCGTTGCGCGTTCGTTGGCTGCGGTCTGCATCTCGCTCCTCCGCTTGCGTACTCCACCGTGAGGTGGCGTCTCACATGCGAAGGATGGATCCTAATCCACACTCATAACAGGCAAGACGGGGCGAGCAGGTGGAACCTGTCAAAATGCGCTGCTGATGTGCCCGGCAGGGGAGCCTACGGTGACTGTGGCGCTTGGGCCGCATGCTTTTTCGGGCGACCCGGCCGGGAGGGGCGAAGCGGGAGGAAGATGAACCTGGCGGCGCCATGCACAGCCTCTGTGACCCCTTGCCGTGTTCGGCCGACGTCCTGTGCGATTGAGGCGAAGGACTCCCCTCGCACCTGATAGCGCACCAGCCAAGCGAGGTGATCTCGGAGCTTGGGTGCTACGGGCGAGGGAGCGGCGCCGTCCTGGCGGAGGCGTGCTTCTATTTCGTCCATGCGCGCTTCACGCTGGCGTCGAAACTCCCGGTCAGTCCTCCGCTCAGCATCTCTCCTGGATTCCGTAAACGGGTTCCACTCGGGCTTGGAAATTACGATTCGTTCCGGCTTGCGCTCCTTGCCCAGTTCTGCTCTCGCCCAGTCTGGGGCAAACATAAATTCATTTATCGAGTCTTGGACAAGCGTCAATTCGATACGGTCGTCAATACCCTGCTCGCGTGCTGCCGCCCAGACCTCCAAGGTCGTGCACGCTGAATCGTGAACCCAGCTGCCGCCAACAAAGGGTTGGATCTTGAAGGCTCGTTCGCCCCATTTCCATATCTCTGGCATGATATCGGCGCAGCACGGATACGAGGACCGAAGGAAGACCGGAAAGACGTTGTCGCGAAGATCGACAACGATCTCTGGCGCCAACTCTGCAGCGATCTTGAGAAACGTGCGTCTCGCTTGGAGAGTCGGGATGATCGAGTAGGGATCCACATAGTCGCCGGCAGCAGGAAATGCGCGTTCGCTATCAAGTTCGACGTTGTCCCGGTGAAGTTCCCACAAGCTCGGGAATTCGCGACTGATCAACCGTTCGACCCCGTCAAAACCGATCGCCACGTCTCGTCCGTTAGCGCCGGAGAGGCGTGTTCCTGCCTGGACCCAGTCCGGCTCGTGTCTCCAATTCTAGCGAGGCGGACTGACTCCGTACCATCAGGCGTAGTTCGAGATTAGGACCAGCCTCGCCAGCAGCTGGCTTCACCCGCCACCGATGGAGACCCGACTCACGACAAAATCAAGACTCGTGTCATGGTGCCAAAATGGTGACGAGACTGCCCGGAATCGTCCGGAATCAGGTGGAACTGGCGGATTGCGAAAGCTAGAAATCCGCGTGATCGCGCGGGTTTCCGGACTTCACCGTACTAGATGTACCCATGGTGCCGGGAGAGGGATTCGAACCCTCACGGGGTCACCCCCGCCGCATTTTGAGTGCGGTGCGTCTGCCATTTCGCCACCCCGGCTGGAGGGACGTTACTAAGTTTACCGCACAGAACCCGCCGGAAATGCCTCAGAAACCCCTGCCCTCCATGCTATCCTTGCGGCCCGAATCGCTCACCCGGCGCGACCTCGCGCACTCCTCAGGAGACCATCTCGCATGGCTGTCGACGCGACGACTCAGCTCCAGCAATACGACTTGATCATCGGCGGCGAGAACGTGCCCGCGGCTAGCGGAGAGACGTTCGACACCGTCAGTCCGACGACCAACGAGCCGGTGGGGCGCATGGCCAAGGCGGGCGTGGATGACGTCGATCGCGCCGTCGTTGCCGCTCGCAAGGCGTTCGACGAGGGGCCCTGGCCGCGCATGACGCCGCTGGAGCGGTCGCGCATCATGCACAAAATCGCGGCGCTCCTTCGCGACCGTTTGCCCGAGATCGCGGTCTTGGAAACAACCAACTGCGGCAAGATCATCGTCGAGTCGCGCGGCGACGTCACCGCCTCCGCCAACTGCTTCGAGTACTACGCCGGGCTGGCCACGCAGCTCTGGGGCGAGCAGATCCCGATGAACGGCCCTCTGCTCGATTACACCCTGCTCGAGCCGGTCGGCGTCTGTGCCCAGATCGTGCCCTGGAACTTCCCGCTGCTGATGGCCGCCTGGAAGCTGGCCCCAGCCCTCGCCGTCGGCAACACGCTCATCCTGAAACCTGCCAGCGCCACCCCGATCACGGCGGTGATCCTGGGCGAGATCTGTCGCGAAGCGGGTGTCCCCGAGGGCGTGGTGAACGTCCTGACCGGTCCCGGCAAGGAGGTCGGGGAGGCGCTTGCTGCTCATCCCGGCGTCGACAAGGTTGCCTTCACCGGTGAGACGGCGACCGGGCGGCGCATTCTGGAGCTTTCGGCGGGAACGATCAAGAAGGTCTCCCTCGAGCTCGGTGGCAAGAGCCCGAACATCGTCTTTCCGGACACCAATCTCGACGAGGCGGTCGACGGTTCTCTCTTCGCCATCTTCACCAATGCCGGTCAGCGCTGCACGGCCCGCACCCGGCTCTTCCTCCATCAGGACATCCACGACCAGTTCCTGAGCGAGTTCGTGCGCAAGGCGGGCAAGATCCGAGTGGGAGATCCTCTCGAGCACGAGACCCAGATGGGGCCAGTCATCTCACCTACGCAGGCCAACCGCATCCTCACCTACTGCCAGCGCGCCCAGGAGGAGGGCGCGGAGCTGGTCGCCGGTGGCAAGCGGATTACCGAGGGCGACCTCGCCGCCGGCAATTTCCTGGCGCCAACGGTCTTCGACGGCGTGCGGCAGGACATGCACCTCGCCCAGGAGGAGGTCTTCGGCCCGGTGCTGGCGGTAATCCCTTTCACCACCGAGGACGAGGTGGTCGAGGGGGCCAACTCGACGATCTACGGTCTGGCCGCCACGATCTGGACCAACGACATCAAGCGCGCCCACACCCTGGCGCGGCGCTTGCAGGCCGGCAACGTCAGCATCAACTACCCGACAGTCAACCCACCCGAGGCGCCCTTCGGAGGCTACAAGCAGAGCGGTCTTGGCCGGGAGCTAAGCCGGCACGCCATGGATCTCTATACCCAGACCAAGAACGTCGTCGTGAACCTCAATCCGCAGCCATTCGATTGGTATGGCCGCTGGCCCGAGGCGCCAAAGCCGTAATCGGCGCCGAGCCGAACATGTGTGGTTGCCAAAGGTTCGCCTTCCCCGGTGCCCATAAAGTTCATCACCTTTATCACCTTCAACATATTTATCACCTTCGATATGCTGACCTGGCGTTTGCGATCGTGCCGATAGCTCATACCGACCACCACCCGCTTTCACGGTGATCGGTCAGTTCTCTTCGTCCACGCCGGCCAGCTCGTTGCCGGCGCGCAGCTCTTTGCTATAGGTCGCATACTGCTGACCGATGTGCATCCCGGCTCGTTCGTAGAGCCGGGTCGCCCCCGTCGGGCTCTCGGCATCGACCGTGAGCACCTGTCGCCGCATGCCCCGCCCGTAAAGCTCGCGAAACGCATGAGTGAGCAAGGCGAAGCCGAGCCCGCGTCTGCGCCAGGGCCTGCGAACCATGAGGGTGTCGATCCAACCGATACCATCCGAAATACTGCACATGGCCCCACCCGCGGGCACTTCGTCGTCCAGGGCCAGGAACCATAGGCTGGGGTCGAAACCCGAGGTTGTGCGTCGCTCTCGCCACTCCTCATAGGATCTCGGCACGTGCCCCCAGCTATCGGCCATGGCCTCTTCCGCCGTCTCGTAGAATGGCCGCAGGTCTTCATCCTCTCCACCATTCCGCACGGTGATTCCCGCGGGCCATGAGGCAGCGGCCGGCTCCTCGTTGAACGTAATCTCCATCCGAAAGAAATAGCGGACCGGCATGTACCCCTCTCGCTCCAGCAGAGAACGAGCTTCAGCATTGAGCGCATTGATCCAGTTATTGACGACAACACGGGTCCCTGGCGGCGCCAGTGGCACGTGCTCCCTTGCTCTCGCCTCGGCCAGCCGAACCAGCGTCGTCCCGATGCCCCGACCGTAATGGGCCGGGTGGACATAGACTTCTACGTCCAGCCTTACGTGCCGCCGGTCCTGCACGTAGCCATAGCCGGCCAGCGCTCCGTCGGGCGCAATCGCCACCCAGACATCCTTCTCCAGTTCGAGCTGCTTCCAGTCGCCCTTGAGCTCGTCGCGGCTAAATCCTTCGGCTTCTCCAAACTCTTCGATCTCCGAGGCGACGATCAACGCGTGGACGGCGTCCACGTCGGCAACAACCGGGTGTCGAACGCTATATCCCGGTGCAAGGAGGTCACTCACGGTGCGCCGTCCATCGGTTCAGCTCCTTGGCCTCTAGCAAAGCAGTCACCGCCTAGATGTACCACGTGGCGTGCCTAGCCAGAAAGACGCGGCCTCACTCAGCGACGCACCGACTCGCCACCCCAATGACACGCCGCTGACATCCGTTGGATACTTGGCAGAGTTTGTGCGTTTCCAATGGCTAAGGATGGAATCCGGATTGACTGCTTCAGTTGTTTCCCCCGCTACCGCGACCGCCGGTGACGCGTTCACCACCGTCGATGAGCTGGAGCGCGGACTGCGCGACCAGCGCTATGTCGCCGAGCGCGGTCTGGCGACGACCCTATACTTGACGCTCAAACTCGGCAAGCCGCTCCTGCTGGAAGGCGAAGCCGGTGTCGGCAAGACCGAAATCGCCAAGGTTCTCGCCGATGTGCTGCAGACGCCGTTGATTCGCCTGCAGTGCTATGAAGGACTCGACGCGGCCACGGCGATCTATGAGTGGGATTACCCGCGTCAGATGCTCTATCTGCGCACCGTCGAAGCGACCGGCGGCGAGAGCCGCCAGGCGGTCCGCCACGACCTCTTCTCCGAGGAGTTCCTGCTCAAGCGGCCGCTCCTGCAGGCGATCGACGCCGCCCACGAACGCGCTCCCGTGCTCCTCATCGACGAGGTCGACCGCGCCGATCAGGAGCTGGAGGCATTCCTCCTCGAGCTCCTTTCCGACTTCCAGGTGACCGTTCCCGAGATCGGCACCATCCGCGCCGAGCACGTCCCGGTAGTGATCCTCACTTCCAACCGCACACGAGAGATCCACGACGCCCTGAAGCGGCGCTGCCTATACCACTGGATCGACTTCCCGGATTATGACAAGGAGTTCCGCATCCTGCAGGCCCGCGTGCCGGAAGCGCCGGAGAATCTGGCGCGGCAGATCGTCGCCTTCACGCAAGGGCTACGCGGCATCGATCTGTTCAAGCCGCCGGGGATGGCCGAGACGCTCGATTGGTCGCGGGCTCTTGCTGGCCCTCGGCACGGTCGATCTCAACGAGCAGGCCGTCGACGATTCGCTCGGCGTCATTCTCAAATACCAGGAGGACGTCGACAGTGTGCGCGGCGACGTGGCGGCCAACCTCGTCGGTCGCGCTCTGCTGCGGGTCTGACCGTGCCTGTCGCTATGCAATGACCGAGACCGCGCTCGACGGCGCCCGGCCAGAGCTACCGCCGATCTCCTCCAACAGCATCCGGGCCAATCTGCTGACGTTCGGCCGGCGGCTCCGCGACGCCGGCTTGCCGGTCGGCTCCGGTCAGGTCCTGTCACTTGTCGAGGCCCTGGCCGCGATCGACGTCTTCCGCCACGAGGACGTCTACCACGCCGCGCGCGCCAGCGTCGTCACTCGTCCCGAGCAGATCCCCATCTTCGATCTCGAGTTCTCCCGCTTCTGGCGGGAACTGCTCGGCGCCAAACCGGCGCCTCTCGATCCTTTCGTTCCCCAGAACACCCCGGGCGAGCCGCCGCTACCGGACGCGAGCAAGAAGAAGACGGAGCGGCGGCACACGCCCGAGAGCGCCGAGGACGAGAAGGACATCTTCCACGTCAGCGAGAGCGAAGACCTTGCCGGCGCGGAAGAAGAGGAGTTCGAGGCCTCCCCCGACGATGTGATGCTCTTCAGCTCGCGGGAGACGTTACGGCGCAAGGACTTCTCCCAGTGCACAGCCGACGAGATCGCCGAGGCACGCCGCATCATCGAGGGGTTCACCTGGCGCCTCGGCACGCGCCAGACTCGGCGCCGGGTGCGCGCCAAACACGGCAAGTTCATCGATCCTCGCGCCACGCTGCGTGGCTCGCTGCGCCACGGTGGCATCCCGCTCGAGCTGCGCCGCCAGAAACGAAAGATCCGCACCCGACCGCTCATCGTCATCTGCGACATCTCCGGCTCCATGGACCGCTATGCCCGCCTGTTGTTGCGCTTCGTCCACGCCCTGGGGCAAGGTCTGGAAAACACCGAGGTCTTCGTCTTCGGCACCCGCCTGACGCGGATCACCCGTGAGCTGCGCAAGCGGGACGTCGATACCGCGCTGACGGACGTGGTCGGCTCGGTCGAGGACTGGTCCGGCGGCACGCGCATCGGCGAGGCGATCAAGACCTTCAACTATCAGTGGGCGCGCCGCGTCCTCCGCTCCGGTGCGACGGTGGTGATCATCAGCGATGGCTGGGATCGGGGTGATCCGGAACTGCTCGGTCGGGAGATGGCTCGCCTGCAGCGCTCCTGCCGCCGTCTCATCTGGCTCAACCCGCTCCTCGGCGCGCCCGGATACCAACCGCTGACGCAGGGTATGCGCGCCGCTATGCCCTACATCGACGAGTTTCTGCCGATCCACAATCTGCAGAGCCTGGAGGCGCTCGCCGATCTCCTCGGCCAGGTCGAGGATGAGCCGCCCGTGCGCCGCTTCGTGCCGCCTTCAGCAGCCTGAAGCGCGATCCGGCTCGTCAATCCCAAGTTAAGGAGAGCAACATGGATGAGGCCGTCAACGCAGCCAACGTTACCGATCCCGAGTGGGAGAAGGTGCGCCGCTACGCGATGGTGATTGAATGGTCCGACGAAGATCAACTCTTCCTTGTTAGCATTCCAGACTTTCCCGGCGCTCACACCCATGGTCGCACCCGTGCCGAAGCCGCCGCAATGGGAGAAGAGGTCATCGCCCTGTTGCTGGACGGCGAAGTCAAGCCGCCGCCAGCGCGCTTTACCGCAATGTCGTATCCGATACGCCGCGAGGCCGAGGTCGGTGAATTCATCAGTGCCGGAAACATGCGGTAATCGACTGCGATGGGCTCAGCAACCCCGTCCGGATGCCAGCGCCGGCGGGCTGGACAGCACCCGCTACCATTGATGCCAGAGACGCCCCACGTCCGTGCCGCATTGGGCGAGCGCGACCAGTCGAGAAATGAGATGCACCCATGAAAGACGTTCTGCCTGAGGTCGATGCCTGGCGCTCCGCCGGCAACCAGGTGGCGATCGCCACGGTCGTCAAAGTCGAAGGTTCCGCGCCGCGCCCGGTGGGAGCGACCATGGCCGTCTCGTCCGCCGGTGACCTCGCCGGTTCCGTCAGTGGTGGCTGTGTCGAGACCGCCGTCTTCGAGGAGGCGCAGGAGGTGCTGCGCACGGGCCAGCCGAAGCTGGTCCGCTATGGCATCACCGATGAGATGGCCTGGGACGTTGGACTGGCGTGCGGCGGCACGATCGAGGTCTTCGTGGAGCCGGTCACCGAATGACCGGACTCGCGCCATCGCGCGTCGAGATCCAGGCTCGTCTCGAGCAGGCGCTCGCCGAGCGCGTTCCCGTCGCCGTGGCCACCGTCGTCCGCGGAGGTCAGGTCGGCGCCAAACTCTTGATCCTGCGGGAGGAGACGCTCGGCGGTCTGGGGGACGCGACGCTCGACGCCGCGGTGCAGGTTGACGCACCCGGTCTCCTGGCGCGTGAGCGGTCGGAAACGCGGCCCTATCGAGTCGCCGGCCACGATGAGCCGGTGGAAGTCTTCATCGAGACGTTTCCGCCACCGCCGACGCTCCTCATCTTTGGCGCGGTCCACGTCGCACAGCCTCTCTCCCGCTTCGCCAAGGCGCTCGGCTTCGATGTGATCGTCTCTGACGCTCGCGCCAAGCTGGCCACCGCCGAGCGCTTCCCTGAGGCCGACCGCATCATCCAGGGCTGGCCGGACGAGACGCTGGAGCAGGTCGAGATTCTGCCCAACACGTACGTCGCTATCCTCTCCCACGATCCCAAATTCGATGAGCCGGCACTCGTCGGCACGCTGAGCACACCCGCCGCCTACATCGGCGCCATCGGCAGCCGGAGCACGAACGAGGACCGCCGCCGCCGTCTCGCCGCGGCCGGGATGAGCCCCGAGCAAGTCGCCCGCATGCGCGCTCCCATCGGTCTCGACATCGGGGCCGCGACGCCCGAAGAGATGGCCATCAGCATCCTGGGCGAGATCATCGCCCTCCGCCGGGGGCGTTCCGGGGGAACGTTGACGCACGCCACCGGCCGCATTCGCGGTGAAGGGGACCCCACGGATGGGGACAGGGACCCCACGGATAGGGACAGGGACCCCGCCGACGGGGAGAGGGACCCCGCGGACGGGGACCGGAGCCCTGGGAAGCAGGACCGCGAGGGAGTCGCGGCGGCACGGTGATCGCCGGCATCATCCTGGCCGCCGGGCGATCGTCGCGGCTGGGGCGTCCCAAGCAGTTGCTGCCGGTCCACGGTGAGCCGCTGATCCGGCACACCCTCCGTCGCGTGCTCGCGTCGTCATTGGATCAGGTCATTCTCGTCATCGGCCACGAGGCCGACGAAGTCCGCGCCGCGGTGGCGGGACTTCCCGCCGAATGCGTCTTCAATCCTGACGCCGCGGCGGGCCAGAGTACGTCAGTCCGCGCCGGTCTCGCCGCGCTCTCCCCGGATGTCGAGTCCGCTGTCTTCGTCCTCGGCGATCAGCCGGGAGTGGACCCCAAGGTGATCGACGCGCTCATCGAGGCGTGGCGAGAATCAAGAGCGCCAGTCGTGGCTCCTCGCTACGAGGAAAGAATGGGGAATCCGATCCTATTCGACCGGCGGGTCTTCCCAGAGCTGGCCTTGCTCCAAGGCGATACCGGCGCACGTCCTGTCGTCCGCGCCTATGAGGACTCCGGCGAGCTGCGGCTGGTGCCGGTCGTTGGAGCGGCGCCACCGGATGTCGATACCGAAGCCGACTACGCCGCGCTCACCGCCGCGCGGTCACCAAAGCCGCCAGCCGTTGCTCCTCGCACTGTGCACAGGGCCGGATACCCTCGGAGTGACGGGGCAGGGGGTGAAGATTAGCCCTCGAATGCGCCCTCGTCTGCCATCCGGCCGAGCACGCGACTGAACGCCTCCACAGTCTGGTCGATGTCATTGTCCGTGTGCACGACGCTCGTCATACCCCCGGAGTGGAACAGCTCGACACCCTCCAGCATCATTCCCAGGTGGAGCATCCCATTCAGCCGCCCGTGCCCGCTCTCCTTGAGAGCCTCGGCGGAGACGCCCTCTGGCACGCGCATGTCGCTTCCAGTCTGATTCGGTACGGCCTCGCCAAGCCTGAGGTGGAAGACTGAGCTTTCACCCCAGGCATAGCCCGGCAGGCCGCGCTCGACGATCGCCGCGTTGAATCCCGACCGCAGCCGCGCCGCAAGGTCATCGCAGGTGGCTTGCACGTCCGGGTCGGCGGCCTTTTGCAGGCAGGTGATCCCCGCGGCCGAGACGACCGGGCTGGCGTTGTACGTGCCCTGATGCCGCACCTTCTTCGTTGTGTTCCACCCCGGCTCGTCCTTAAAGGCAAGCATCTGCATGATCTCGCGCTTGCCCGCCACGGCGCCGCCGGGCATGCCACCGGCCACGATCTTCGCCATCGTCGTCAGATCCGGAGTGACGCCGTAGCGCTGCTGCGCCCCACCGGGCGCCCAGCGGAAACCGGTGATCACCTCGTCGAAGATCAGGACCACTCCGTACTTCGTCGTGAGGTCGCGCGCGGCCTGAAGATAGCCTTCCTGCAGTGGAATGGTCGCCCACGAGCCGCCGCTCGGCTCCAGGATGAGGGCGGCGACGTCACCTTGCGTCAGACGCTCCTCGAGCATCCCCAGGTCATCGGAGGGCACCACCGCGATGGTAGCCATCACCTCGGGCGGGATGCCGGGGCTGGACGACGCCTCGAACGGCGGCCTCTCGCCTTTGAGCAGATAGTCGTGCCAGCCGTGGAAATGCCCTTCCAGCTTGAGCACCGTCGAACGGCCGGTAAACGACCGCGCCACGCGGATCGCCAGCAACGTCGACTCGGTGCCCGAGCCGGTGAACTTCACCTGCTCAGCGGAGGGCACCAGCCGGCTGACCTCCTCCGCCCAGCGCACCTCCAGCTCGTGGCCGGCGCCAAAGTGCGTGCCGCGCGGCAGCTGGGCCTGCATGGCGGCCAGGATCTCGGGATCGTTATGGCCAAACAGGAGCGAGCCGTGGCCCATCACGAAATCGATCAGGCGATTGCCGTCGACATCCCACTTGTACGCGCCATGGGCGTTGGCGATGTACGGCGGGAATGGCTTCATGTGGCGGCCATCGTGGGTGATACCGCCAGGGATGACCCGCCGCGAGCGCTCGTACATTGCCAGCGATCCCGCGAAGCGCTCGGCAAAATCTTGATCGATGGTGGTCGTAGCAGGAGCTTGGGCCATGAATACTCGTCCTCCGGGAATCCACGCGGTAGGTGCGCCTGACCGCACTATACGTGCCGTCTGAAGGGTCGTAAAGCAGTGACGGTCACGGTCGGCCCGCAAGGCGGGCGACGCCTGCGTCGCCCCTACTGTTCCTTGCCGTCTCGCCGTCTTGCCGTCAACGTCCGACGTCCGACTCCCGACCTCCGACTCGCTCTTAGAGCTCCATGACCATCGGCAGAATCATCGGCCGCTGCTTCGTCTTCCGGAATAACGATCGGGCGGTGATCCCTTTGGCCTGCGACACCAGGTAGCCGACCTCCGGCTCCCCGTCCGGACGTCGCTCCAACCATCGCTTCAATTCCTGCTCCGCCTGCCGGATCGGACCCGCCAGCGCCTCCATACTCAACCCCTTGGTCACGAACTCGGGACCGGCAATCAGCTTGCCGCTCTCGGCGTCGACGATGATCGTGATCGTGACCAGCCCGTCCGATGTGAGGTCGTCTCGGGTTCGCAGTCGGATCTGTCCGGGTTCGAAATCCCCAAGGCGATCGACGAATACCGATCCAGAGGCGGTGCGACCGCGCACTGCTCCCTTGCCGCCTTCAAAGTCGACGATGCTCCCGATCTCCGTCATCAGGATGCGCTCGTCCGGAATACCGGTCGAGCGGGCAAGATCGCGGTAGAGCGCCATATGCCGGTACTCGCCGTGGATCGGCACGGCGTGTACCGGTCGCACGAGCTCCAGCATCTTCTTCAGCTCATCGCGGGCCGCGTGACCGGAAACGTGGACCCGGCCCTCGGTCCCGCTGAACACGACGTTCGCGCCGCGCCGGAAGAGATTGTCGATCGTCTCGGAGACGGTCTCCTCGTTGCCAGGCACCGGGGTGGCAGAGATCATGACCACGTCGCGAGCGCCAATGTGAATCTTCTGGTGCTCGTCCGCGGCGATGCGGGCCAGCGCGGCCGATGCCTCGCCCTGGCTACCCGTCACGACGAGCACCCGCTGCTCCGGAGCGAGTCGCAGCACGTCGTTGAGCGGCAGCAGCACCCCTTCCGGCGGATCGAGGTAGCCGAGCTGCAGGGCCGTACGGACATTCTGCTCCATCGAGCGTCCGGCGACCGCGACTTTCTTGCCGTACTTCTCGGCGGCCTTCAGCACCATGTAAACCCGGCTGATGTTGGAGGCGAATGTCGCGACCAAGGTTTGACCCTTGGCATCGCGGATTACCCGATCGAGGGTCTCCATCACCACGCGCTCTGACGGCGTGTGCCCCGGTGTCTCCACCCGGGTCGTGTCGGAAAAGAGTGCCAGAACGCCCTGATCGCCAAGCTCCCGCAAACGCGCTTCGTCGGTGGGGGCGCCCATCACGGGCGTTGGGTCGAATTTGAAGTCGCCGGTGTTGATGATCGTCCCGGCCGGGCTGTGAACCGCGATCGCGTACGAGGCCGGGATGGTGTGCGTCACGTTGATGAACTCGAGCTCGAGCTCGCCGAGACGGACGCGTGCGCGTGGCTCCATCGCATGGAGCTCGACCTTTTCGTCGAGTCTGGCCTCGCGCAGCTTGTTGTCGGCGAATCCCATCGCCAGCGGAGAACCATAAACCGGGATCTTCCCGATCCCGTCCAGCTGCGGAATGATGTAGGGCAGCGCTCCGATGTGATCCTCATGGCCATGCGTAATGGCGATGCCCCGCAGCTTCGACAATCGGTTCTTGACGTAGCGGATATCGGGGATGATCAGGTCGATGCCGCGCTCCCATTCCTCGGGGAACTTACCGCCGGCGTCGATGATGACCATGTCGTCCCCGTACTCGACGGCCATCATGCTCTTGCCGATCTCGCCGATTCCTCCCAGCGGGACCACCCGCAGCCGGCCGTCTGCTCCTTCGCCGGCACGCTGCTGAGCGCCGGGTCGCCCGCTTCGCGGGTGTTGTGGCGCGGACGGAGTGTGGCCCGTCCGGCCACTTCGTGAGCGAGAGGGTCCCTGGGAGTCCCGCTGCGGTCGCCGCCCTGGTCGCGGCCGGGGAGGCCGCTGCCCGGGCGTGCGGGAGGATTCAGACTGATCGCCGCGTTGTTTTCCATCCCGGTCAGATGGATCTCGTGCCCCCGCCTGCCGCGATCCTCCCTGGTTTGATCTCGATTCAGCGTAGCGTCGTGATTTCGTCACTTAATACCTTTCCCTGGACGCTGGACGCGCCGCGCTCCGGTCGCCTCAGCAGTCGTCAGCTCACATTCATTGACCAAAAATAGGGTCCGGCCGCGTGTGGGGCGGTTCCGCCGGTTCAACATGTACGATGGCCTGGGTGTCCGGGCCTACCTGGTTGCGAATTGCGCTTTCCACCTCGGTTGCCACTTCATGCGCTTGCTTCACGGTAAGCTGCGGGTCAACCGTCACGTGAACATCGACCCAGTTGCGTCCGCCCGAGGACCGCACCCGCAGGTTGTGCGCGGTAATAGCGCCTGGGGCCGCCAGGATCGCCGCCAGCAACGGTCTGGCCTCCACGTCCGTCGCGGCATCGGTTAGCACAAGCGATGCCTCGCGCAGGATTCCCCAGGCCGTCAGCGCTACCATGCCGGCGACGACCAGGGAGACCGCGGCATCCGCGCCACGCAAGCCGATGCGCTCTCCGATCAGGCCCAGAATGACCGCCGCCGACACGAGCACGTCCGATCCCGTGTGGCGGGCGTCCGCTGCCAGCAAATCGCTGCGCAGCCTGCCCGCCTCGCGGCGCTCCCAGAGCGTCACACCGGCGTTGACCGCCATCGTACCGAGCATCACCGCGAACGAAAGCCGCGTTACCTGCGGTGTTTCCCCCGCCTGCCAGCGGCCGATGGCCGATTGGACGATCTCGAGCACACCAACCGCCATCAGAGCGCCGATGGCCATCGAGGCCAGCGTCTCGTATCGTTCGTGGCCGAAATGGTGCTCCCGGTCAGGCGGTCGAGCCGCCACGACGATGCCAATGATGCCAACCACGTTCGCGAATCCGTCGAGGAGCGAGTGGAAGCCGTCGGCGGACATCGCCACCGAACCGCTGAAGAATCCGTAACCGAGTTTTGCTCCGGCCACGGCGAGATTCAGCGCCAGCACCACCGAGAGGATGTTTCGGATCTGCTTGCCGCGTCCGGAGGATTCGCGGCCCGCATCAGCCCCGGATATCAGGGGCGACCATTCCTCCGTCTCGTGGGACACCGGTGCCCCCGACGTCGTCGGTCTCACGTCATAAGTGTAGCTGTATGGCGTCCGAAACCTCCCCGAGGCGCCCGGGAATCCCGCGCTCGGGCGCACAGCGATCGATCATCTGCTTGTCCTCATCCACCGGTCACCAGCCGCCGGTGAACCATCTGATCGCAAGGGCCACAAGCACCAGCAGGATCACCAACACAACACACCCCAGCCCCAGCGTGCTGCCAGTGCCAACCGTGGATGAGACCGCGGGATCTGGCCGCACCAGCCGCTGCCCGTCAGCTCCATCATCTGGATCGGGATCAGGCTCCATGTCGCGCCGGAGCAGGCATCACGGTTCAACCGCGGGAGGGCCTCCAGGCATCGTTGGCCCGAAGAGGAAGAACGTGTCAAAAAGCCAGGTGCCATTCTCGAAAGCGAAGTCGATCCGTTGTGGGATGGGATCCCCTCCCAACGTCACCTCCACATAGGCCCAGGCATGCTCAGAGTCGATGAGGTTGACCGGGCCAATCCGTTCGAACGAGAGCGGGGTTGCCATGAACAGGCGCAGCTGGCGAACGAATTCGTCGATTGGCCCGACGAAGCTAATCTCCTCGACCACCTGACTACTATGCAGCGCGAGGAAGCGGGTCGGATCCCCGGTGGCCCAGCAGCCATTCGCCTGGCGCAACAGGCTGTCGATCGCCTCTTCCGCATCAGCGCCCTCGCTCAGACCCTCCTGCGCCGCGACGCCAGTGCCGATCTCCTCCGTGGTGACGGGCGTTGCCTGGGCCTCCGGCGCCAGACCTGTGGCAAAGGGATCGACAAGCGATAGCGGCGAGACCGCGCACGCTTCGAACCCACCCAGCGGGCGCGTGGTGAGCAGCGTCAGCCGCTCGACGCAGGAGTCGGTGATGGGAGTCAAGGTCAGCCGATCGTCGGTCTGCTGCCAGGCGTACGTCGCCGGTTCTCCACCGTCGGCCGTGATGTCGCACCCGACCAGACCGCTCCATTCGTTGAATGTCAACGTCGCTTCGGCAGCCTCGAAGCTGCCAGTCACGACCTCTCCCACATCCTGCCGTGCCAGGCTGAAGCTCCCGTCACCGCTGAAGGTCACGTTCCACAGGCCGGCGAGCGCGGGTCCGCCGGCCAGGTTCGGCGGGATATCGCCTCTGGCGATCGTGACAGTGAACACTCCGGAGAGCGGCTGCGATTCCTGGTCGTCTTGAAAGAGCGCAAGAACCGGCATCACGAGCGCCACTGTCGTCAGCAGCGAGAACAGCGCAGCAATCGCCGCCGCGCGCGGCGATAGCGGCCGAAAATCGGTCCTGCGCGTCATGATGGGCAACTCCTGACGGTGTGGCCGGCCGAGAACCGCCGATTTACGGCGGCTGAAAACGCGGGCGGGCGATGCCAATACGCAGATTAGACGGCAGCCAGGACACGTTCGGCAAGCACGATCGATTACGGGCCACGCGAATCGGTGCGACCGTGGCCTTGCCACTGACCGTGGTACCCTCACCGAAAAGGCACGAGATGACAACATCGCGCGGTCTCGAGTCCATCGCGTCTCCGCTAACCAGGGGAACCCATGACCATCGCCCGATCACACACGCATCTGCGCCGTGACAGTCACCGACGTCTCGGCGCGCGAGCCCTCGGGCTGCTCGTCATCGCGGCCGTGTTCGTCGCCATTGCTCCCCCACCGGGCGGCCAGGCTGAGGAGGAAGGGGGAGCGATCCCGGTCGGCGAGTTCCGGCTGCTGCAGCCGGTCGAGAACATACTGAGCGCCTCGTCCTGGGTCATGGCCACAGGCCAGGATCCTCGGCTGCTCGACATCCCGACCGGCGGTGAGGCCCGCAGCGTTGACTGGACCGGGTACGGGGTGGTGCCCGGCGGCTCGGTAAGCGGGAGCGCGATGGCGCCCCAGGTACCGTTTCGATCCGCCGCTCCCGCGTTCAGCCGCAACCAGCTCTTGACCCGACAGATCGGGTTGTTCCCACTCAACACCGAGCCGCACATCGCGGTCAATCCGCTCGATCCGGAGCACCTGGTGGTCGGCGTCATCGACTACAACTTCCCATCGATGTCGTCGTACGTGTCTTTTGACGGTGGTGAAACCTGGGAAGGTCCCAACCAACTGCGGTACTTCCCGGAAGATTTCAGCGCCGCGGGTGATCCGGTGGTGGCCTTCGACCGGGATGGCAACGTCTATATGGCCTCGATCTCGCTCGGGTTGGAAGAGTTCCGGCTCGGCGGCCTGGTGTCCGCGACCGAGATCTCAAGCATCGTGGTCTCCAAGTCCGAGGACGACGGTCTGACCTGGAGCGATGCCGTCTCCACCGCGCGCTCGACGGTGGAAACCACCTCGTTCCCTGACGAATCGGGTCGGGAACGGGGTGAGGTGGCGGCCGACTTTCTGGATAAACCGTGGATGGCCATCGGCCCGGATCCGGACGATCCCGAGCGGGACATCATCTACATCGCATACACCGAGTTCAAGACGCGATTCACCACGATTTACGCGGACGAACTGCCATTTCTCACATCGCCGATCACCGAGACGACGATCCGTGTGGTGCGCTCCAGCGACGGCGGGGCCACCTGGAGTGACCCGATCGGGGTGAGCCCGACCGTCTTTCAGGCGGAAGGGGCCAGCGAAGATGGCGGAGAAGGGGCGGCCGCCGCCGACGCCCAGACCGACGACGGCGAGATCAACCAGCAGGCGCAGCAGGAAGGCGAGGCCGCTGGCGCCGAGGCCGATCAAACCGTCCAGGGACCGCAACCCGCGGTCATGGCGGACGGCACCGTCGTTGTTGCCTACCTCGACACGACGCTCGACGGCGTCCAGGAAGGGCTGGCCACGGTCATGGTGACGCTGTCGGAAGACGGCGGTCGCACCTTTGAGGAGCCGGTTCAGGCCGGCGTCTTCCGTGAGATCCACTTCCGGCCCCGCAATTCGTTCTTTCGGTGGTGGGGCGCCGCGTTCCCGCAGGTCACCGTCGGACCGGATGATGAGATCTACGTCGCGATCACCGCGAAGCCAGGTGACAAGCCGACTGATGATGGCGATATCTACCTGCTGCGGTCGCTCGACAAGGGTCAGAATTGGGAGGCGCCGGTGCGCGTTAATGCCGACGACACCGATCGTATCCAGTTCTTCCCCGCGATCGACGTCGCGCCAGACGGCAACCTGCATGCGATGTGGGGGGACATGCGCGACGATCCTCAAGAGGCGCGCTTTCACATCTACTACTCCGAGTCGGAGGACCAGGGTGCGACCTGGGGATTCGTCGACGAACAGAGTGGTCTCAACGTCCCGGACACGCGGGTCACCGACTTCCCATCGAATTCGCTGCGAGGTTTTCCCGGTGGGCGGTTCCTGGGAGACTACTTCGGTCTGGCGGCGTCCGAGGAAGATGTCTATCTCGTCTGGGCCGACACCCGGCTCGGCGAGTTCGCGGGTCCCAACCAGCAGATTGGTTTCGCCCGCAAGCGCGCTATTGCTCCCCCGTCGCTCTTTCTCAACCCGCCCAGTGGCGACGCAGGGCGTGATGTGGCCATCCAGGGCTTCGGCTTCCAACCCGACTCCGAGATCACGATCGACGTCGGTGGGATTACCATCACCAATCTCCGCTCCAACGAACGGGGCGAGTTTCAGACCAATGTCTACATGCCAGTCACCGGAGAAGGCGCGCGCAACGTGACCGCCTACGACGAAACGGGAAACGTGGCGACCGCGTCGTTCTTTACCGAGTTCGGGTTCGATTCGATCGCTCGGGAGCTCGAGAACATCAACGACGACTTTGGCGCCGGCGCGGCGACCCCCGTGGCCGGGGCAACGCCAGTAGCAGGGGCAAGCCCCGTGGCGGGGACGAACGAACTTCCGTGAGCTGAACCAGGGGCGCCGCGGCCGCGCCGTCGGAGGTCCAACCATGACGCACAACAATGCTCCGTATTTCGATGTCACGGCCGGCGGAATCTCGCGCCGTCGCCTCGTACAGGGCGCCGCTGGCCTGGGACTCGCAGCTGTCATCCCGGCCGCCGGCAGCCTGGCCGCGGTTGCTCGTGCCGCGGCCCAGGAGTCCGGCGGCCCCGGACCCGCCGCCGATCAACTGATCTTCTCCGCGTTCAACGTCGATCAGGCCCCGATCGAGATCACCCAGGACAAGATGGACCTCTACCTCTACGGTCTCAAGGCCGCGGGGGCGGAGGAGCTCGCCGGCGCCGAGGGCGTGCGCGTCATCCAGGCGCCGGCATCGACTCTTTCCCTGATCCTCAACCCCGCTCCCGCGCGGGAGGGCGAGCTGAACCCGTTCGCGATTCCCGAGATCCGGCAGGCCGTGCAGTACCTGGTCGACCGTGATTTCATCGCCGGCGACATCTATGGCGGTCGCGCCGTGCCGATGATCAGCCATGTCAGTCCTCTCGATTATGACGAGCTGACCGTCTTCGAGACGGTTCGCCGCTCCGGTATCCGTTTCGATCCGGAGTTTGCCAACGCGCTCATCGCCGAGCAGATGGAAGCAGCCGGGGCGACGCGGGATCAGGGGGTGTGGACCTTCCAGGGCCGGCCGGTGATGCTCAAGATCATCGTCCGCGTCGAGGACGAGCGGCGCGACGTCGGTGATCTGGTCCGCGCGGCGCTGGAGGGCGCCGGCTTCCAGGTGCAACCTGTCTACCAACCGTTCGGGCCGGCAACGCTCGCCGTCTATGCCAGTGATCCGTTGACGTTCCAATGGCATGCCTACACCGAAGGCTGGAGTCGCACCGCACCCGATCGCTACGATTTCGGCACGATCAACCAGATGTACGCGCCGTGGCTTGGCAACATGCCCGGCTGGCTCGAGACCGGATTCTGGCAGTATGAGAACGAGGAGCTGGACCGCATCGGCCAGCAACTCTATCGCGGTGAGTTCGGCAGCAAGGACGAGCGCGACGATCTCTACCGCCAGATGACGAGCATGGGTCTGGGCGAGAGTGTCCGCCTCTGGCTGGCCACCGCGCTGCAGAGCTTCCCCGCCAGAAACGAGCTGGAAAACCTCAACGTCGACATCGTCGGCGGACCCAAGTCGGCCTTGAGCTTGCGGGAAGCCAGTGTCGCCGGCTCCGACGAAATCCGGGTTGGCAATCTCTGGGTCTGGACCGATCGCACAGTCTGGAACCCGGTCGGCGGCTTCGGCGACGCCTATTCGAGTGACATCTACAAGAATCTGGTCGACGCGCCGGTTATCAGTCACCCCTTTAGTGGACTCCCAATTCCCTTCCGCGCGAACTTCGAGTCCGAGACAGCCGGGCCGGACGGCACCCTCGAGGTCCCCGAGGATGCTGTGCTCTGGGATGCGGCTGCCGATGCCTGGACGCCTGTTGGCCCCGGCGTCACCGCCGTCAGCAAGGTCACCTACGACTACAGCAAGTACTTCCAGGCGCCATTTCACCACGGCCAGCAGATCACCCCGGCCGATCTCATCTACTCGATTGCCCAGGCCTGGGAACTGGCGTACGACGAGGAGCGGATTCAGATCGAGACGGCCCTGGGGATCACCTCGCGGCCCTTCCTAGAAACGTTCAAGGGCTTCCGCTTGCTCGAAGACAACCGGCTGGAGACGTACGTCGACTTCTGGCATTTCGAGCCGTCGTACATCGCCTCGTACGCCATTGCCGGCGGAGTCAGCACGCCATGGGAGCTGCTCTATGCCATGGACGACGTCGTCTTCTCGGAGCGGCGCGGAGCGTATTCAGATACTGCCGCGGCCCGCTTCAGCGTGCCCTGGCTGAGTCTGGTCACCGAAACCGACGCCCGGCTCGTCATCCGCACCATGCGGCGTTTCCTCGGTGACGAAGCATTCCCGGAGGCCATATTCAACCTGAACGGTCGCCAGCTGGTCACCATCGACGAGGCGAAGGCCCGCTATCAGGCCTGTATCGACTGGTTCGACAAGACCAACATGCTGATGATCTCCAATGGACCATTCTTCCTGACCCGCTATGACCCGCCGGCCCAGTTCGCGCAGGCGGACGCCTTTCGCGCCGAGGGCTACCCGTTCAAACCGGGCGACTGGGAGTTCGGTGAGCCACCGGTGCTGGTCCTCGACGTGGAGCCCCCACCCCCGGTCGTGCTCGGGGACGCCATCTCCCTGCCGGTCCGGGTCGAAGGACCAGGAGCGCTCTCGCTGCGGTACGCGCTGGTCGATCCCAGCGCCGCGGACGCTGAGAGCAGCATCGTGGCCAGTGGTGACGCCGCGGGCACCGACGGCACGTTCACCGTGGAGATCGGCTCGGACATCACCGCGCTCCTCTTCCCGAGCGTCTATCAGCTCTACTTGCTGGCTTCGAGTGACGAGCTCGCTCGTGTCACGGAGCGGGTGGTCGATCTGCCTGTCGGGGTCTAGCGAAGGCGTCGCACACTGGTGGCCGCGACCGTACGTCAACTAGCCCTGAGAGCGCTATCGCTCCTGGGGGTCCTGCTGGCAGTGCTCGTGCTGCTCGTCGTCGTTCTCGGCGCAACAGGTTTTTCCGATAACCTGTTGCGGGCCCAGGTGAGCGAAGACGTGCGCGCCATGCGACAGGCGCTCTCCCAGACAATTCGCAATCCAGCGGAGCTGGAGCAAACCATCACCGCCCGCCAGGCCGAGCTCGAATCGTTCTATGGCCTCGATGAGCCGTGGTACACGCGGCTCCCGGCGGCAGTCGGTCGGGTGCTGCGGCTCGATCTGGGCGAATCCCGGTCGTTGCGCACCGCCTCGGGATCGCGCGAGGTCGGCGCGATCGTGCTCGAGCGGCTCCCCTACACAGTACTGTTGCTGACCACCTCTTCATTGATCACCGCGGCGGTCGGGCTTCTCATTGGCGTCCGCATGGCGACTCGCGTCGGCACTCCTCTGGACAAAGGCGTCGCCTATTTCGCGGCTGTCTCATTTGCCGTTCCAGGGTGGTGGCTTGGCATCCTCTTCATCCTGCTGTTCGCGTTCAAGCTCAACTGGCTGCCGTCTGGTGGCATGTTCTCCACGCCGCCACCACAAGGAACGTGGCCGCGGCTCCTCGATCTCGGCATGCACGCGTTGCTACCGATCATCACCTTGGTAACGGTCAGCGTAGGACCGTATATCTACACGGTGCGCACCATGACCATGACTGTCGCCCAGGAGGACCACGTGGCGCTGGCGCGCGCGAAGGGAATTCCTGAGGGTCAGGTCTTGCGCCGGCACATCCTGCGTGTCGCGGCGCCGCCGATAGTCACCGGGCTGGTTCTGGGGCTTGCTGGTTCGCTCTCCGGCTCGATCCTCGTCGAGACCATCTTCAACTGGCAGGGGATGGGTCAACTCTATTTCCAGGCGATCGGCGCGCTCGACGAAGCCGTCGTCGTGGCGCTGACGTTCATCTTCACGCTACTTTACGTCGTCCTGCGATTCGTCCTCGACGTGCTCTACCTGGTCCTCGACCCTCGCGTGCGCTATGGCTGACGGGCAGTGACTGACAAGCTATCCGCGGAGCAGCCGCACATTGCACCCGGCGGCGCTACGCAGCCGCCACCGGCCATCCTGATCGACCAAGCAGCGGTCCGAGCTCCAGCCGAGATTGGTGCGACAGCCGATTCCTCGCCTCCAGGCGCATGGCAGCTCTTTCTCACCAGCGGCAGTGGCCGCGCGGGACTGGCGCTGTTCGCCGTGATGTTGCTGGTGTCACTCTGGGTGCTCCTCACTTACCCGCTCAATTTCGGTTCGGCTCTCTGGAGTAACCCAGCGTACTGGGCGGACAATCCGCGCCACGCGCCGCCGATTTGGTCGTCGGTCTGGAGTGGGCAGGCGGCGGTGCCGCAGATGGCCGTGGATATAACGCAACCTGCTGAGACGAGGTCTATTCCGGCCGGAGAGGTCCGCATCTATCAAGCCCCGATCGATTTCACCTACGACCGGGCACCGACGTCGCTGATCCTGACGCTCAATGGGTTGACATTCCAGTCCCGTGCTCCTGCCATTCTCGTCAGCCTGACCCGACCTGACGGAGGTACGATTCGTCTCGCTAGCGTCCCCGTGCGCGGTCCTCGACCCGGTGAGGCGGCGCCGTATCGCCGCTTCTATGACGTCCCGGAGCGGATTCCACTTACCAACCAGCCGGCCGCCGCCGACGCCCTCTCACGCTTCTATGCGGAGAAGTACCCGGGCGTAGCCACGCCAAGCCGCATCCAGCCGATCCTGGCTGGGGCGCTCTTTGGCGTTCCCGCCAGTGACGGCTCCGGGCGGATCGACCCGTTGCACGGTGACTACCGGGTCGACGTGCAAGTTGTCGTGGCGAATCCGGAAGACGAGCTCGCGCCAATGCAGGTAACGCTTGGCGGGACGGTCTTTGGCATTATGGGGACTGACGGCCTGGGCCGAGATCTGTGGCAGGGTCTTCTCTACGGGTTCCCGGTAGCCCTGCTCATCGCTACGCTCACGGCGCTCCTTTCGACGCTCATCGGCGCCTCGCTCGGCATCCTCAGTGGCTTCGCCGGTGGAGCGACCGACTCCGTCATCCAGCGCGCTGCCGATGTCATCTCGAACGTGCCGACGCTCCCGCTGCTGATCTTCATCGTCTCGATTCTGGGGCGCCATCTCTGGTTGATCATGCTGGTGCTGGTCGCGTTTTCCTGGCCCGGTCTCACTATCCTCGTGCGCTCGATGGTGTTGCAGTTGCGCGAGGGGCAACTCGTCGAAGCCGCCCGCTCCATGGGCGCACCGCGGTCGCGGATCATGCGGAAACACGTTTTCCCCCAGGTGGCGCCGTTTATCGTGGCGCAGATGATCTTCTTCGCGCCGGCCGCCATTCTGGCCGAGGCGTCCCTCTCGTTCCTCGGGCTGGGAGATCCGTCGATCCCGACCTGGGGTCAACTGCTCGAAGCCGGCTTTCGCACCGGGGCCCTCTACGTCGGCTACTGGTGGTGGGTGCTGCCGCCCGGCATCCTGATCGTCATCACCGCGCTGGCCTTCATGCTCCTGGCGCTCGCTCTTGAACCGGTCGTCGATCCGCGCTTGCGCCGCTCAGGGTAAGACCACGCCACCTGTTTCAGGAGTCCCCAAGCGCTGCCGTCGTTGCCGTCGCGCTCTCCTTCGCCGTAGCGGCACCGGCGTGGCGACGGGAGTCGCCTCCGGTGTCGGGGTCGGAGTCGGAACGAGCTGCGGCGGCGTCATGAATGGATCGCGCGTCGCGCTTGGCGCGGCTCGCGACACCAGCCAGAGAATCCCGAGCACGAGGGCCGCTCCGGCCGCGACCAGGGTCGCTCCGACCAGCTCGCGCCGGGTGCTATAGCTCGGTTCCTGGCGATCGGCCACGCGCGTTCCGCGACGTTCTTAGACGAGATACCGGCCGTCGCGCATGAACGGCTCACCGTCCACCTCGACCGAGCCACCTTCGCGAAGATCGCAGATCAGATCCCAGTGAATGGCCGATTGGTTCGTGCTCCCGGTCTCCGGATAACCAGCACCAAGCGCCATGTGCACCGTGCCGCCGATCTTCTCGTCAAAGAGGATGTTCTTGGTGAACGTCGTGATGTCGAAGTTCGTCCCGAACGCCAACTCGCCGAGCGCGCGTGCGCCGGGGTCGGCATCGAGGGTCTCCAGCAGAAATCCCTCACCGCGACTGGCCGACGCATCGACGACACGCCCGCCCTCGAACCTCAGCCGCACGTCGTGGATCTCTCGACCATCGACCACTACCGGGAATGAGAAGCGGATGTGCCCTTCCGTCGCGTCCTCGACCGGCCCGGTGAAGATTTCCCCATCGGGGAAATTGTTCGTGCCATCGCAGTTGATCCAGACGCGATCGTTAACGGCCAGGCGGAGATCGGTATCTGGGCCCTGAAGGCGGATCTCTTGCTTGCCCGCCAGCCAATCGATCAACCGCTGCTGCATCGCTCCCTGTCTGCGCCACGCCGCCGCGGGATCGTCCGCTCCGAGCTTGCACGCGTCGAAGACGAACGCCGTGAACTCGGGTGTCGACATTTCCGCGTCCTGGGCATACCCATTCGTCGGGTAGAGCGTCAGCGTCCAGCGGCACTCGCCGGTCGCGGCTCGCTCCATCATGGTCTGCAGGAGCTCGCCATGACTTCGTTTGCGAGCGATCTGGCGGTTCGGATCAATGCCCGAGAGCGTCTTCGTGTTCTCGTCACCCATGACGCGGATCAACACGTCTGCTTCACCGCGCGACCACCGATCGATGGGCGAGATCCAGGCAACCTGCTCGTCTGATCCCAGTCCAAGCAGGTCGGCGTTCAACTCGCCGAAGCGCGGGATCATGACCGGCAGGCCACCGGCGCGGAGGGTTTCACGGTAGATCGCTCCCAGGAGCGGACGCGCCGAGACTTCCCCCTCGATCGAGACGACGTCACCGGGCTGAACTCCGGTCGAATAGGTCACCAGCGTTCGCGCCCACGCATCGATGCGGGGATCGGTCATTGCGGAGACTCCTGGGGCATAGGCTGCACTCGCGCCCGGCCAGGTTGCCGGGCGGCGTGGCGGTTATACCATCACCGCCGGGCCCCGCTACCGCGCGGGCTGCAGGACCTCGATGGCCGCGACGATGGGCTCGCCCTCGCTGGCGGAGAAACTCAGATTGAGCTCGCCATCCTCGACGTCGACTTCGGCCTGCTTGACCAGAGCGGTCAACTCTCCCACTTCGGCAAAGATATCGAGATCCTCGAGCAAGACCTCACCCTCGGCAGAGACCGAGAAGACGCGCCGCCCCTCATCGCCCTCCGGTCCGCCCGGAGACCCCCAGTACGGCTCGGCAAAGTAGAGCCGGACCATGTACGTGCCACTCTCATCCACCGGGATGGAATAGGCGAAGCCACGGCGCTTGCCCGGACCGGACCCGGACCGCTGGGTGAGGTACAGATCCGGGTCGTCGGTCCCCACCACGTCGAGGTCTCCACTCCAGTTGAGTGCCGAGCCTCCGTCGAAGTACCGGTCGCTGTTCCAACCGGGCGGGACGCCACCCTCCTTACCGCGACGATCGCGGCGTTTCTTCTCGGAGTTGCCGGCGTCCTGACGGGGCGCGTCAGCCGCAGCCGGCTCGCGCGATCGCTCCGGCGCCGCCGCGGCGGCGCTTCGCGACGACCCGTCACGGCGGCTGCCGTCCTTGCGCGGAGGCTCCGCTTCGCGATTGCCCGCGTCCTCGGTCCTGTTCTGATCCGCCTGGCCGCCATTGCGGGAAGTGGCCGCCTCGTCCAGCGGCTCTGATTCGTCGCTCGTGTCGGGATCAGTTGCGGTTTCATTTGGTTCCGAATCTCGCTCGGTAGCACGTGGAGGATCTCCATCCTCCTTCGTACCGGTGATCACCAGACCGTTCTCGACCGGAACCGGCGACGAGCCGTTGCGATCTCCGCCATCGCCCGCTTGACCGTTCAGCGGCTCACCGTCGCCCGCGGCGCCGTCATCCGTGGATTCGTCCCCCTGCAATTCTTCTTGCAGGAGCAGTTTGGCTCGCACCCACCCTCGGGCAAAGCGACTGTCCTGAACTTCGACATCGCTGTCGGCCTGGTCACGCGCAGGCCGGCCACCGCTTTCCTGCCGCGCGTTTCGTGTTCCCTCGTCGTTTGGCTCGTCGTCGGCGGGTGGCGCGGCGGTCGATTCCGCGTCGGCAGCGGCCCCGGCGTCGATCTTCACGATCGAGTCCCAGTCCTTCGCATCAGCGCCAGCTTCCTCGTCCCAGGCTCGCCGTGACGCGGGCGGTGGTTCCGGCGGCGCATCGAGCTCGCCGGAAGCGGCCGCCTCGGCGATCAATTCTTCGTTTCGCCGAGGATTGTCTCGAACCGGTTCCTCGGCTGGCGGCTCGTCCTGGGCCGGGGGGCCGCCAATCCCTTCTTCCTCTGAGTCCACTCCGGTGGTGATGACAGGTCTGGCGATGTCGGTGCGGTCTCGCTGCTTTGACCGCGATTGACCATCCCGTTCTACCTCTTCACCGTTCAGGTTCTCACCGTTCTCAGTTGGCGGCGACTCCGCCGCTCCCGCGTCACCGTCACTCCCGAGCTCGGGCACCGGTTCAGGTTCCGGTTCGATTCCGTCCGGAGATTTGTCACAGGGGTCGCCCAGGCCGTCGCCATCCTGGTCGGCAAAGTTCGAGGTGGAAACGTGCGGGCAGTTGTCCGACTTGTCGGGAACGGTGTCGCCGTCCGTATCCTGATAGACCGTGCAGGGATCGCCATGCCCATCCCCGTCCGCATCGGCCTGATCCGGATTCTGGACACTGGGGCAGTTGTCGAGCGCGTCCGGGATGTAATCGCCGTCCGAGTCGAGATCGAGGAGGGTTCGCTCGTTTGAGGAACCGGAGCTGTTGCCGGTGGTCAGCGGCTGCTCGACACCCGCCGCGTCATCGCCATAGACGACGTCGCTTTGACCGGAATCACCGGCCGGAACAGTCTCCGCCGCGACCTCATCCTGATTGTTGGTTCGGTCTTTCGGTCGCGCCTCGACGGCCGGAATGACGGCGATCGCAAAGGCGATGATGAGGGCGAGCACGCCTAGGAGCGCTCGCGGTGCGGCTCCTCCTGGCACTGGCGATCCCTCCCAGCGGTCGCGGCGGCGTGGCAGCGCCGGTTCGCGAGACGTCCGGTCTGCCCCGGTGAATCTCGCGCCTTGACGCTCGGTCCCAACGGGTGCGGGTTCCGTTAGGATACCGGTGTACGAACGGCGTTGTCTATGTCTTGCTGTCACATCCAGGAAATCCCGTGGCAGATCCGTCAACTGGTATGTCTACTCATGTAGCCGAAGCCCTACTCGGGCTCGCTCAGTTCGCCTCGAAGCTCAAGTCGGTGCCCCGCACCGGGTGGCTGGACCGGGGCGTCCCTCCCTTGCAGGTCGAATCGGTTGCCGACCACTCGCTGGGCGTAGCGATCCTGGCCTGGGGTTGCGCCCTGCAGCGGCGAGCAGAAGGCGTGGCCATCGATCCGGAACGCGTGCTGATGCTCGCCATCCTCCACGATCTGGCCGAGGCGCAGACTGGCGACGTCCCGCCCTACGATCCAGCCGCCATTCCGGGCGCGCACGAGCCGGCGGCTCGCCGCGCATTTCTTGAAACGCGCCACCGCCGTGATCCGGATCGTGACGCCGCAAAGCGGAGAGAGGAAGACGCCGCCGTGCGGGAGCTTCTGGACACACTGCCCGTCGCAACGCGATCAGCAATGGAGGAAGTCTGGGACGATCTGCGCCAGGGGACCAGCAATGAAGCGCGATTCGTCAAGCAGGTCGACCGCCTGGAGACCTTTCTGCAGTCCCGGCGTTACCTGCGTGCCGATCCTACGCTCCCCATGGCGTCGTTTCATCAGGAAGTCTTCGAGGCGATCGATGATCCCCTGCTCTCCGCAATCCGTGACGCGGCGCTCGCGGATGACACGCCCGTTTGACCGCATCGCGGGAATGACCTCGAGCCTGGTTTCGACCACGACGACACGAGGGTCCGCGGTCTGCTCCCCGATCGGTGCCACCGCCACTCCGGCGCGTTCTCACCCGCTTGGGCGACGGAGGCATTTCGAGGTCAGCACGCGTGAGTGACGAGGAGTCTCCCCAGGCCGGCACGCTCTCCGACGCCCTGCGGCGCGGACGAAAGCGTCTTGCATCCGCGGGCAGCGCGACCCCGGGCCTCGATGCCGAGGTCCTGCTCCGTCACGTCCTGGGCATCGATCGCACCGAGCTTTTCGTGCGGCTTCCCGAACCGATCACCGCATATGCCCTCGCGACCTATGACCGTCTGCTCGAAGAGCGTGCCGGCGATATCCCCGTTGCCTACCTCACCCGAGAACGGGAGTTCATGGGACTGGCCTTTGAAGTCGGCCCAGGCGTGCTGGTGCCGCGTCCCGAGACCGAGCTGCTCGTCGCGTGGGCCGACACCTGGCTCGGCAGGCGTGGTCGAGACCGCGCCACTGTTGTCGACGTTGGGACCGGGTCGGGCGCGATCGCGATCGGCATCGCCGCGGCGATGGAACCGGACTGGCGGGGACGCATCATCGCCTCTGACGTCTCGCCGGTTGCCATCTCGATCGCCGCCCGAAACCGCATACGTCTCGACGTCCACCATCGCATCGCACTCGTCCAGGGCTCGCTCATCTCCTGGCTGCGAGGTCCGGTCGATCTGGTGATCGCTAATCTGCCGTACCTGCGACCTGCCCAGATCGCGGGGAATCCCGCGCTTGCCGCTGAGCCGCGCCTGGCGCTCGACGGCGGCCCGGATGGACTCGATCTGATCAGGCGGCTCCTCGACGATGCGCCGCGAGTCCTCGCACCGGGAGGAGCGATCGGCCTGGAGATCGACCCCAGCCAGAGCGACGTCGTCGTCAGCATGGCGCGCCGGGCGTTCCCGGCGATCCGAAATCGACGTGCTGCCTGACCTCGCGGGGTTCGCTCGACACGTCACCATCGAGACCAAATCCGGCTGATACCGGCCCCGACAGTCACATCCCAGTACGGATTCCCCCGCTCGTCAGCACACTGGTCATGCGCCTTCGGGGCGGCGGGTAGGGCGAGAGAGCGAACCGGGTTCGGCTACCATGCGCCCGGGGTCTTCGCCGCGACGGCGGATAGGGAATACGTGGACGGGGGTCATCGCGGGTGAGGCGCACCTTCATCGATCTCGAATCAGAGCCTGCCGAACTGCTGCGTCAACTCGGCAAAGACGACAGGCTCGTTCCTTACGGCGGTGCGAACTTCGGTATGCCGCTCGATCTCATCGAACCCGCTCAGGACCGACTCGTTCCCAACGACCGGTTCTTTGTCCGCTCCAACGGACCGGTCCCCGCCATCGATCCACAGACGTGGCGGCTCGACGTCACTGGCGCCGTGGCCCGGCCGTGCTCCCTCTCACTCGACGACCTGCAACGCCTCGACTCGAGCCGGATCGAGGCATTTCTCGAATGTGCGGGGAACGGACGCACCCGCTTCGACCCGCTTCCACCCGGAACCCCATGGCGCAACGATGCCGTCGGGAACGCCGTCTGGGAGGGGGTGCCACTGAACAGGGTGCTGGATCTGGCCAGCGTCCAGCCAGGAACCGTCGACGTCGTCACCCAGGGCGCCGACTTTCCGGAGATGCGCCGCGGTCTACCGCTGGCCGTTGCTCGCGATCCGGGGGTGCTGGTCGTCTGGGCAATGAATGGCGAGCCATTACCGATCGCCCACGGCGGTCCGGTGCGATTACTGGTGCCGGGTTGGGCCGGAATCGCCTCGACCAAATGGCTGGTCGGGATCGAAGCGATCGACCGCGCCTTCGACGGATTCTGGAATACCGACAACTACGTTTTCTGGGATGAGCGCGACGACCCGCTGCGCCCGGTGGCCGAGATGCCTCCGAAGTCCGTGATCGTCGCTCCCGCCGACGGCGAGACAATCTCGCCGGGGCCCCTTCGGATCTCCGGCTGGGCATGGTCGGGCTTCGCTCCCGTCCGGACCGTCGAGGTCAGCACCGATGCCGGCCATTGCTGGCAGGTCGCCGATCTTCATCCCGGC
Organism: uncultured Chloroflexia bacterium; assembly: GCA_963724295.1. Lineage (GTDB taxonomy): Bacteria > Chloroflexota > Chloroflexia > Thermomicrobiales > UBA6265 > JACCXM01. Next base: position 40,285 of record CAVRUC010000004.1, read on the forward strand.
GAGCGCCGTGGCTGGCGACGCTGGGACCTGGTCTGGGACGCGCCTCCGGGTCGGCATCGCCTTCAGGCACGCGCCACCGACGAGCGGCGCCTGAGCCAGCCGGTCGTCGCACCGTGGAACGCCAAGGGGTACCTGATGAACGCGATCCACGAAGTCGTGATCGGGGTGGAGTCCTGAGCGATGGGGACCATTCATGAGCTGCCCGCGGAGGGAATCGAAGCGCTGCTGCGAACCGCGATCGTGGGTCGGATCGCCTGCTGCGGGCACGGTCTGACCGGGAACGGCCGACCCTACCTCGTTCCTCTCGCCTACGGCTATGACGGCGATGCCGTCTACGCGCACTCCGGACCCGGGCGCAAGCTCGACCTGATGCGCTCCGAGCCGCGGGTCACCTTCGAGGTCGACGAAGCCGAAGCGTCTGACCGCTGGCGCAGCGTGATCGCCGAGGGGACCTTCGAGGAGATCGACGACCCCGGGCAACGCGACGCCGCTCTCGCCGTGATCTACGGTCCATCCGGCATCCCGAGCCTGGGGGCTCAGACGGTGGTCTTCCGCATTCGGTTGACATCGCGCTCCGGCCGCTACGAGACACCAGATTGACCATCGCTCCGCATTTCGCTTGTCATTTCGACGTAGTGCGTGCAACGCGAGTCACGTCGACGTCGAACACCTTGAACTTGAAGGAAAGCAAAGTACAAATGGCCGAAAACTGGTTGACTGAGCTGACCGGGGCAAAGAAGCCGATCATCGGTATGGCTCACCTTCCCGCGTTGCCCGGCACGCCGCTGTATGACAGCGCCGCCGGCATGAGCCACGTGCGCGACTGGGTCGCCCGCGATCTGGCGGCGCTACAGGGCGGCGGCATCGACGCGGTCATGTTCTGCAACGAGAACGACCGCCCCTACCGGCTCGACGCCGACGTCGCCTCGGTCGCGGCCATGACCGACGTCGTCGCCTGCCTGCGCGGCGAGCTCTCCGTACCGTTTGGCGTCAACGTTCTCTGGGATCCCAGGGCGACACTGGCCGTGGCCGCCGCGACGGGAGCAGCCTTCGCCCGCGAGATCTTCACCGGCGCCTTCGCCGGCGATTTTGGGCTCTGGGTGCGCTCGGCAGGCGACACCTTCCGTTACCGGCGCGAGGTCAGTGTCGAGGGTTGCCGCCTCCTCTTCAACATCAACGCCGAGTTCGCCGCCCCGCTCGCGCCGCGGCCCCTCGCCGACGTGGCTCGCTCTGTGGTCTTCTCCTCGATGCCCGACGCCCTGTGCGTTTCAGGACCGATCACCGGTCAGCCGGCCGACGCCTCCGGTCTGGCCGACGTCGCCCAGGCAGTCAGCGGATCCGGCGTCCCGGTCCTGGTCAACACCGGGTTCCGGGCTTCGAATGCCACGGAGTTGCTCCAGTTCGCCGACGGGGCGATTGTCGGCTCGAGTCTGAAGACGGACGGCGTCACTTGGAATCCGGTCGATCGAGCCCGTGTCCGCGAGCTGATGGACGTCGTCCGTGACGTGCGGTAGCAAAGCGGCATACTAATTGCGAGTCACGATTTACCTGACATTGTGGGTTTCGGTGACTTGACGGGTTCATCAACCCGTAGGAGGATGCCGGGAACGCAGTGGACCAGGCAAAGCCGCCTGGCGACATCGCCATCGCAAGGAGTTGTCAGAGTGCAAAACGACGCGAGTTCCCCCGTTACCCGCCTGCTGGCCGAGAGTCTTAGCGGTCAGCTCTCTCGCCGTGACATCCTCAAGCGCGCGGGCGCCCTGGGCCTCAGCGCGCCACTGGTCGGAGTCATGCTCTCGGCACACGAGCATGTCGCCGCCGCCCAGGACGCCTCGCCGGTCGCCGACGAGCCGGGATCCACCATCGTCGTGCCAGAAGGTCTTCCCACAGACCTTGCTGGGGCCTCTATTAGTATCATCTTCGGTGCTGATGGCCCCTCCACCCCATGGGAAGAAGCTGCGATCGCAAAATTCACCGAAGCCACTGGGATTGAGGTCGCACTCACGGTCGGTCCAACGTCGGCGACCGAGCGACTGGCTCAGTTGCAGCAATTCTTTGCCGCCCAGGCCTCGGACGTCGACGCCATGATGATCGATGTCATCTGGCCGGGTATTCTTGCCACTCACGCCGTCGATCTCAGTGAGGCTATCGGCTGGCAGGGCGCCGAGTACTTCGAGCGCATCGTCAACAACAACACCATCGGCGACAAACTGGTCGCCATCCCGTGGTACACGGATGCCGGCATTCTCTACTACCGCACCGATTTGCTCGAGAAACACGGGTTCGAAGCGCCGCCGGAGACCTGGGCCGAGCTCGAAGAGATGGCGACCGCCATCCAGGAAGCCGAACGCGCCGAAAACCCGGACTTCTTCGGCTTCGTTTGGCAGGGCGCGGCCTATGAAGGTCTAACCTGCGACGCGCTGGAATGGCAGGTTTCCAACGGTGGCGGCGTCATTGTCGAAGAGGATCTGACCGTCAGCGTCAACAATCCGCAAGCGATCGCGGCGTTCGAGCGCGCCAGGGGCTGGGTCGGCACCATCTCGCCGGACGGCGTCACATCGTACGACGAGGAGGCCGCGCGCGGCGTCTGGCAAGCGGGCAACGCTGCCTTCATGCGCAACTGGCCGTATGCCTACGCGCCCGGGCAGGACGAGGGCTCGGTCATCAAGGACAAATTCGCCATCACGCTGGTGCCGATGGGCGAGGGCGAGGGCGCGCAGCACGCTGATGCCCTGGGTGGCTGGCAGGTGATGGTCTCTGCCTATTCGCAGAATCAGCCGGCGGCAATCGCCTGGGCGCAGTACCTTACGTCGCGCGAGCTGCAGAAATCCTACGCCGTCGAGCTGAGCCGCCTGCCAACGATCGTCGATCTGTACGATGACGCCGACGTGCTGGAGGCAAATCCGTTCTTCGCGCAGCTCAAGGATGTCTTCCTCGGCGGCGCCGTGCCCCGCCCGTCGAGCCAGACCGCCGATCTCTACAACCAGGTCTCCACGGCCTACTTCACGGCTGTCAACGAGATTCTCACCGGTCAGGCCGCTGATGCGGCGGCCCGCGTGGCCCAGCTCGCGGAGGAGCTCGAGGGAATCGTCGCCCAGCTATAAGGCTTGGCAGAAAATGACGGGTGCCGGCTAGGGTTTCGACCCAGCCGACACCCGCACACCTGGGAGCCACGATGAGCTATCAAGCCGACGTCGCGCCCCTACCTGAACTAGCCACCAAGTCGAGGGCCTGGCAAGCGCCGGAAGGCTCCCTTGGCAAAAGCCGCGAGCGACTTGCGTGGCTGCTCGTGGCTCCAAGCCTCCTCGTAGTGGCGCTCGTCGCGCTTTACCCGCTTTACGAGACTTTCCGCCTCAGCTTTACGAATACTCGGCTGGCCAGCGCCCGCTTGCCCAGAAGTGTCGGGCTGGACAACTACCAGAGCCTGCTCACCGAAGGGGCATTTCGCGATGCGCTCTCACACACGATTGTCTTCACCGTTGTCTCAGTCACGCTCGAGACCCTGCTCGGACTCGCCATCGCGTTAGTCATCCACTCCAATTTCCGCGGCCGTGGCGGCGTGCGCACTGCTATGCTCGTGCCCTGGGCAATCCCGACGGTAGTCTCGGCGTCGATGTGGCAGTGGATGTATCACGATGTATTCGGAGTGGTCAACGATATTCTCGTCTACCGGCTGCATCTCCTTGATACGAAGGTCGCTTGGCTGGCAAGTCCAGCGACGGCACTGCCGGCGATCATTGCCGTCGATGTTTGGAAAACAACCCCATTTATGGCGCTTCTCCTGCTTGCAGGTCTGCAGCTCATCCCCGGCGATGTCTATGAAGCCTCGACCGTCGATGGCGCTTCGAAAATTCAGCAGTTCTTTCAAATCACCCTGCCGCTCCTAAAACCTGCGCTCCTCGTAGCGTTGATCTTTCGCACGCTTGACGCGTTCCGGGTCTTCGACGTGGTCTACGTCATGAAGCAGTTTGCGTCGGAGACCATGACAGTCGCCGTCTACGCCAGGCAGCAACTCATCGATCTTCAGTTGCTTGGGCGCGGGTCAGCCGCCGCGGTCATCATCTTCCTCTGCATTTTCAGCTTTGTCATCCTCTACACGCGGCTCATAAGGGTGGAGGAGGTATAGCGGTGGCCAGCACAACGTTGACCGCTGGGCAAGCACGGCTGCCCGTCGAGCGCATCGAAGGCCTGGTGATCCCGAAGCGAAAATTCCCGATTGGTCATATCATCGGCAGGATTCTCTTCTGGATCCTCATCGTCTTTATCCTCTTTTACACCCTCTTCCCGTTCTACTGGGCAGTCGTTTCTTCACTCACGCTCGATAGCCAGCTCTTCAACACTCCAGCGTCGTATTGGCCAAGAGAGATCGATTTGAGCCATTACCAGTTCGTCCTGCGAAACAACGACTTCATCCGAGCGTTTCAAAACTCCGTGGTTGTGTCAGTCGGAACGGTCGCAATCTCGCTCCTTATCGGATCTTTTGCTGCGTACGCGCTTGGTCGAATGCAGTTCCGAGGACGGACCGCCATCCTCTACATCGTGCTATCGATGACGATGTTTCCAAGTGTTGCGATCCTGGGCTCACTTTTCCTCATGATCAGGGGTGACTGGTTCCTGCCCACGCCCAATCTCTACAACACCCGCATCGCACTCGTCATCACCTATCTCATCTTCACCCTGCCGTTCACGGTCTGGGTGATGACGCAGTTCTTCAAGGCGATGCCGGGAGAGCTGGAAGAAGCGGCCCTCGTCGATGGAGCCGGACCGATGCGAGTCTTCTGGCAGATCCTGTTGCCTTTGGCACTTCCAGGCCTCGTGACAACCGGCTTGCTCGCTTTCATCGCGGCTTGGAACGAGTTCCTATTCGCACTGACGTTCACCACCGATTACGATGCTCGTACCGTCCAAGTCGCGATTTCACAGTTCTCGGGCCGACAGCAGCAAGAATTGCCGTACGCGAACCGCATGGCGGCATCGGTGCTCGTCACATTGCCACTCATCGCCCTGGTTCTCATCTTCCAGCGCAAGATCCTGGCAGGGCTGACCGCCGGCGCGGTCAAGGGGTAGCGGGCTATCGGCTACTGGTCTTGTCTCGTACCGATTTGCCCTCACCCCCAACCCCTCTCCCAGTGCGCTGGGAGAGGGGCTACTCGTGTATCACCAAGCCAACCTCCCTTCTCCCGGCTCCGAGGGGGCTAGGGGAAGAGAAGGTCGGGGATGAGGGGCAGTCACCCATCACCCCACCAGGTTCTTTGGCACGAACAGACTCTGACACGCCGAATGAGCCATGGCGACGTGGCGAGTGCCGTTGTCGACACAGATCGCGGCATGCCCCGGGAGCAGCGCGTCGAACTCGAGCCGGGCCAGCTTGGCGATGCTCGCCGCTGATTTCTGGATCGAACAGTCGTGGATGTTCTGCAGAACCACGCGGCCGCCGCTGAACACCGCATCCCCCGCGAAGAGGTATCGGCGCTCCCGGCCGCGGAGTAGGAGCGAGACGTGGCCGTCACAATGCCCCGGAGTCTCGAAGACCTCCAGCTCGAGACTCCCGACCGGGATGCGATCTCCCTCCCGCACCTCGCGCGCGACTTCGACTGGCTGGAAGCGGTAGTCCGCGGCGTAGAACCCGGCCGCCTTGGCCACGTCGAGCGCGACCGCTCGCTCATCTCCCGTGCGCAGGGCCGGCGCGGCGTCGACAGGCGCCACCACCTCGACCCCGAGCCGCTCCCGGAAGCGCGCGGCGCCGCCGGCATGATCCATGTGGTAGTGGGTCAGGATCACCTTCGTAATCCTCCCCGGATCGAGACCCTCGGCGCGCACGTTACCCAGGATCCGCTCCAGTGAGTCGCCCGAGGCCATGCCGCAATCGATCAGCGCCAGCTCGTCGCCGCCGTCCACCAGGTAGATGTGGCAGTCGGGGTCATTGGAAAGCCCGAAGGCATTGGCAACCCCTCCTCCCACGATATAGACCTCATCCGAGATACGCACCGTCTCATCATCCTCCCCGTCCTCATCGAGGCGCGTTGACAGGGTAGTCCGATCCTCCGTAGGATGGCGTCTATCCTAAGGGAGATGGGAGGAGGAGTGATGACCGCCAGGGAGACCCCGGCCGGCGAGGAATGGCGCGGCAAGGTCGGCAAGTTGAGCGAGGAAGAGCTGGACGCGTTCCTCGCGGGTGGCAATGTCGCCCGGCTCGGCTGCCTCGATCCAGAAGGCTGGCCCTACGTCGTCCCCACCTGGTATCAGTGGGCGGACGGTGGGTTTTACATCATTCCCCGCGCCCGTTCGGCATGGGCAAAGTACATGGCCGGGGATGGACGCGTCTCGATCTCGATCGATTCGCCAGATCCTCCATACGTCAAGGTACAGACTCAGGGCCAGGCGCAAGTGATCGAGGAGCCGAACGTCGGTGGGCGCTGGGTCGAGATCGCCAACGAGATGTCGCTGCGGTACCTCGGTGAAGATGGGCCCAAATATCTCGTCCCCACCCTCAACGAGCCACGCTGGCTCTTTTTTGTCAAGCCGAAGAAGATCTACTCCTGGCAGGGCACTGACTGGGCTCGCCGCTACAAGCACAGCGAATGGGGAACGTAGGCGCCCAGGCACCTCCGGGCCCCCAGGCGATCGAGTGGAATCTGCCGTGGGGGCCGGTGTTGCGCGGATTTCGCTGGGGCGATGGACCAGATGTCGCGCTCCTGCTGCACGAACCCGGCGCGGACCTCGATGCCTGGGGGGCATTGCCAGTTGAAATCGCACGCCAGCTCGAGATCGAGACGGTCGCCGTCGACCTTCCCGGGCATGGTCTGTCCGACGATCCCTGGGAACCGGGGCGGCTGCCCGATCTCCTGCGCGACCTGCCCGAAATCGCACCTGCCGCTGGACTCCGATTTCTCATCGCGGCGGGCGACTCGGCCAGCGCCGCACTCGAGCTCGCTCCCGCGATCGAGCTGTCTTGCTTGATCTGTCTCTCGCCGCAGATTCCAGGTGATGGCTGGCGTCCCCCACGTTCACCACGCGTTCCCAAGCTCTGCGTGGCCGGATCGCTGGCTGGGAGCGATCTTGACGACGCCCGCCGGCTGGCCACGGCGTCTGGCGGCTGGGCGGTCGTGACCTCATATCCGGTCACCGAGCGGGGAACGCAACTCCTGGCCTCTCCATGGGGCGGTCACCTCGTCGAGGAGATCGTGGCTTTCCTCCGCGACTGCCAGCGGCGCCCGCCTCATGCACGTCTCGTGACCGATCGAACCAGACCAGGATTCCCGTCCGCGCCACCCGGACATTCCACGTCTCCTGTCTCCGACAGGCCGGGTACTCGCTGAGGAAGTGGCGGTTAGGTGGTGAAGGCGTTCGAGGCGGGCTAGATATCCTCGGGGCGGCTGACATCATCCGAATCGTCTTCACCACGGGCGCCATTCTCAGTCCGGGAACGTCGCTCGACGAGCTCGGCGTCGATGATCTCGTCCAGGGCTGGCCCGTCGATTTCCCGTGGCAACCCGGCCGGAGCCGACCCCGCCAAGGCGGCTGCCCCCTCGCCGGGTGCGAGCCGTGGCTCGCCGCCGATGCGGTGGCGTAGCGTGCGCATATCGTTATCGACTGCTGTCAGCTGCGTGTGCATCTGCCCCAGATGCTCGAACTGGGAGCGCACGAACCGCGTATAGGGGGAGATCGCCTCCCGCACCCGGTCCATCGACCGCGCCAGCTCGTGCTCGAACTGCTCGCGCATGACCTCGATCAAGCGCTGCTCGAGCTCCTCCGCCTTGGCGTGGAAATCACGCTTGGCCTGACGGCGCTTGTTCGGCAGCACGAACAACCCGAGTCCGGCGAGGAGACTCGCCGCCAGGATGCCGGTGACGTCGACCGCGACGGTGCTGGCTGCCGCAACGACCAGAGCCCCCAACCCGACCGCCCCCGCCTCCGCGACCGCGACAGTGGCCACCGCGTTGCGCACGGAGTCGGCCAGCTCGTTCGCCTCGGCGTCGAGATCGTAGCGGTCGACCTCCTCCTGTGTTCGCCGGGCCACCGATTCCAGGAGTGCCCTGCGGTCGTAGCGGAACTGCCCGCCCACTTCGCCGATGAGTCCCTCTTCGTACTGAGTCAGCCGGCGCCGGTCGATGTAGTCGGTGACGCTCTTCCAGATCTTGAGGTCCTGATCGACCATCCAGTCGATCAGCTCGTCGACGACGGCGTCGATCTGTTGCTCGGTGCCCGACACGACCTGCCGCTCGAACTCGCCCCGGATCTTGTCCTTGTTCAGCAGGTCGAAGACCCGTCCCAAGCGGATCGTCTCCTCGAAAAAAGCATCACCCCGCTGCAGCATGCGCGCGATGATGTTCTCGACCCGGGTCAGGTGGTAGGTGAACTGCCGCCGCATATCCTCCTGGTAGGCGATCAACTGCCGGTCGATGTTGTCTATCGTCGCCAGATCGTCGCGCAGTACCGCCAGCCGCTCGTCCGTCACCTGCAGATACTTCTCCGTGATCCGCTCGCCAACTCCCAGCGGACTCAGCAATTTGAGGCGGATGCGCCCCTCCTGATCGAGGGTCGCGAAGATGTATGCCTCGAGCGATCCGAACCGGCTTGCCTCCCAGAGTCGCGCTCGCTCCTCCGGATTGCGCTCGCCGAGCGCCTTCGCCTGTTGTGCCAGCAGGGCTGAAACGGGGAACACATCAGGACTGAAGCCGAGCAGACGCTCGATGTTCTCACCGACGAACTCGGTCACCTCAGCGACGGCTGTTTCGTCTCGGAGGAGATCGACCTTGTTGATGACGACGACGATCTTCTTGCCCCAGTCGCGAATCGACTCCATGAATGCCCGTTCACTCTCGGTGAATGGGCGGTCCGCGGAGGTGACGAAGAGGACCAGGTCGGAGCGCGGCACGAACTGCTGCGTCAGCTGCTCGTGCTCCCGAATGATGGCGTTGGTCCCCGGCGTATCGACGATCGTGATCTCGTCCAGGAACTGCGCGGGGTACTCGCGCGCGATCACCCCGTCCGCTTGCATGGTCACCGCCGGTTCGGTTCCGTAGCGCAACAGGTTGATGACCGAGGTGGTCGGTGTCACACCCTCCGGCATGACCTCGGCCCCGACGAGGGCGTTGATGAACGCGGACTTGCCGGCGTTGAACTCGCCGACGATCACCAGCAGGAAGAGCGCGACGAGGTGCTCCGCCGCGCGTTTGACGGCGCCCTGGTCCTCCTCGGCCGCGGGGTAGCGAGCGAGGGCGTCGGAAAGCCGATCGAGCAACACCAGCTCGTCTTCAACCAGCTTTTGCTCTTGACCCGTGAGGAGCGCCCCCGCCACCGGCACCTGACCGTCGCGGCGGGCGCGTCCCGGAAGTTGAAACACACGTCGGCTCATCTGACTCCCATCATCCTCCGCACCAGGGCGGTATCAGCCGGCCCCGTAGTCGCGAAGTCGCACGGAGCATGGAGGATTGGCGCCATTCTGACAAGCAATCTCGACGCCGAAGGTGACAATTGGTCGCGGAACGAGATCCACGAGCCCGGCATGAGCTAGTTGCGACGCGTCTCCTCATCGAGCTTCGACTTGATCGTCTCGGCGGCATCCTTCGATCGACTCTCAGCCATCTCGGAGACCGACGCGATAGTCTCCTTGATCTGGCCCTTGAAGCGCTCGAGCTGCCCTTCACCGATCAGCCCTTCGTCGCCGGTGAGCGTGCCCAGCCGTTCTTTGGCCGCGCCCGCCAGCTTGTCGAACGCGCCGGGCGCGCGGTCGGCCAGCTTCTCACCCTGTGTGCCAATTCGGGAAACCACGTCCGCGCCAAGATGCTGCGCTTCACCCAGCAGGCTATTCAGCTTGTCCCGATCGATCTCGGTAACCCATTGCCTGAGCTTGGCGGCGTCGATCTTGTCATCGGCCTGACCGGCAACCTCTTTGAGCCGTCCCATGATGGCGTTGGTGTCGACGACGCCGCCGACCTTACCGATCGCATCCTGGATGCGGTGGGGCAACCCGTCGGCATCGAGATGACTTTCGGCGCTGGCGACGGCCTCCTTGATGCGCGACGTCATCTCATCCAGTCTGCCGCTCTCGGAATCGCTCATCGGTCGATCCTCCCGTGCGATGCGCAAGAGTCCCGCGAATGGACCATATGGGCGTTCACGACAAGTGTACGCCCCATGACCGCGATCTCACCGCGCCTGGTCCGGACCGACGAGGGCTACTGGCCACCTGCCCGTGAGGCGATCGGCATCACGTCCTCGTTGTAGAGCTGCTGATGCAGATGGACCGGCTCGGTCTTCTTGCGCAGCCGCAAGTTAAGGAGCTCCACTCCCACCGAGAAGGCCATGGCGAAGTAGATGTACCCCTTCGGAATGTGCTGTCCGAACCCCTCGGCGACGAGCACCATACCGATCAGGAGGAGGAAGCTTAACGCCAGGATCTTCACGGTCGGATGGCGATTCACGAAATCCGCCAGCGGCTTGGCCGCCACGAGCATGATCCCAATCGAGATCATCACCGCGATGACCGCGATCGTGATGTTAGTCGTCAGGCCGATCGCGGTGATCACCGAGTCGAGCGAGAAGACGATATCGAGCAGCACGATCTGGATGATCACACTCGAGAATGAAACGGTTCGAGCTGCCCCGTCTCGCTCGTGCTCTTCCCCTTCCAGCTTCGCGTGAATCTCGGTCGTCGACTTGTAGATGAGGAAGAGCCCGCCGCCGAGCAGGATCAGATCCCGACCGTTAAACGGGTGTGCCGGCGACTGGCGAAGAGCGTCTGAGTCAGTCCCAGCAGCCAGCCGAGTGAGAAAAGCAATGCGATGCGCATCAGCATCGCCAGCAACAATCCGGTCGTGCGTGCCCGCTGGCGCTGGTTGGCCGGCAGCCGGTCGGCGAGGATCGAGATGAAGATGATGTTGTCGATGCCGAGCACGATCTCGAGCGCGGTCAGGGTCAACAGCGCCGTCCAGATCGCGGGATCGCTCAACCACTCCACGCCTCACCCTCCCTCTCACAGCCCCACTCAATCAGAAGACCATCAAGGCGGCCCCGCAGGGGGCGTGCCAGTCCAGATAATCTCGTAGGTAATCAGGCGATTCTGCACCGTCGTGGTGCAGGATATCCGTAGGGGAGACGCCTGAGTCGCCCGCATCGAGCCGTCACGACCTGGGTAACTCCCAGACCTACCAAGCACCCGCTTAGGCCACGTCTGGATCCTCGCGCTCTTCCCGCGCGAACGCGCAAAGCTCGATGCGGTGATCGTTGCACAACGATGTAGCGAAGGGATCGCCACGAGTCATCCTCCCCACCCAATCGGCGGGCCGAAAGTAGGCAAGCTCAACCCGACGCGCACCCACAATCGGAGCCAGCGCGACAAGGCTACGGTCGAAGATTCCATCCAGATCCTCGATCCCGAGATTGCCCAGGATCACCAAGTAGACCGGATCCGACTGAGAAGAGAGGTCGCCGCTGACCCAGGCGCCATCGATGACCGGCACTCCTTCAACCGCACCGCGTAGCGCCTCCTCGAGCGGCATGGCGCGCACGATCAGGGCAGTCAGCGGCGCCAGAAGCGGCCAGGCGGGATCGGGGCGATAGAGGCGAGCGTTGCCGACCCGCTCGTCGCGCAAGAGGCCGAGTCGGGTCAGCTTGTAGCACTCGTGCTGCAGGCTACTCACCGGCAGTCCCAATCGTCGCGAGAGGTCGGTCAGCGAGAATGCCAGGTGCGGTCGCGGCAAGACTAGCGTGAGCACAGCCGCACGCACTCGTGAGGAAAAGAGCTCCGCGAGCGGGTCCGGCACGACCTTCACATCCTGGCGCCACGATTCGCATGCAGGCTTCGGTAATGCCGCATCGTACCAAAGAGGAGCCCGCGCTCAGGTGCTGCTCCAGAGCGACCTGCCGTCGTGGACTTCGTGTGTTATTGCACCAGCTCGGTGGAGGTGGCTCAGAAACGCGAAGACGGTTGGTTGCAGCAGGTAGAACGAGGGCGCGTCAACCACTGGAGCGTCGAATCGCCGCAAGATCGCTTCCAGAATGGCTTCGGCGGTTCGGGGGCTCGTCGTCAGCGCCAGTATCGCCGCCGCGACGCGCTCAGCAAGCGCCGCATTGAGGTCGATTGCCGCCTCGAGGTGCCCGTCTTCGAGCACCGGCCCATGACCGGCAACGGCCACCCGGTGGGGTGTGTCACGGGCCAGTTCCAGCGCGGCCAGGTGCTCGGTCAGCGAGAAGAGATAGGGGATGCGGTACTTGTCGAGAACGTTCTCCGGCAGGACGACGTCCGCGCAAAAGAAGACGTCACCGGCGAGGTAGCCGAGCTGGCCCGGCGAGTGGCCGAAGAGCGGCACGGCCTGGAGGCGAATCCCGGCGATCTCGTGAACGCCGGGCTCCACGATTGCATCGACCGGGCTGGGGTCGGCGAGCAGGAAATTCCCTCGCAGCGTGTCGAGCGGATCGGCGCCGCCGAAGAGCGATGCCGGTTGCAGCAAGGGGTAGCGGAGGAACGCCTCGTCGAACCTCGGCGCATGGACAATCGCGCCGGTCCGCTTCACGATCGTCGCGTTGCCGCCGAAGTGGTCGGCGTGGGCGTGTGTGGTGAGCACTGCCACGATGTCGCCGCCGAGCTCCTCGCGCACGACCTTGATCGCCTTCCTGGCACTCGACTCGTTGAGCCCGGTATCCACGAGCACGATCTGCTCGTCGTCATTGACAAGGACCCCGATGTTGACACCGCCCGGGATGACCCAGGCCCGATCGCCAAGCGGTATCAAGATTCCCAACCGATGTCCCCCTCGCTGACCCCGGAATGCTGAGCGGCGGCCACTATACTGGCGCTCCGGGAGGGAACGTAGTGGGTCACCAGTCGACCACCGCGGTGCGCCACGTCGTCGAGGTCGGGCAATTCGACCGTCCCGGTATCGAGCGGCTCTTTGCCGCCGCCGACCGGATGCGAGATCTGCCGCGACAGGCAACCCCGCTTGCCGGTTTCACGCTGGCCACCATCTTCTATGAGCCATCGACGCGTACCCGCCTCTCCTTTGAGACGGCGATGCTCAAGCTCGGCGGCAATGTCATCTCGACCGAGAACGCGCGGGAGTTTTCCTCGGCTATCAAGGGCGAGTCGGTCGAAGATACCGTGCGCATCGTTGGCGGCTACGCTGACGCCATCGTTATTCGCCATTATGAGCAGGGATCGGCCCACCGTGCGGCCACGGTCGCCGCCGTACCGATCCTCAACGCCGGCGATGGACCGGGAGAGCACCCCTCACAGGCGCTCCTCGATCTCTACACCATCGGTCACGAGCTGGGGCGCATCGACGGGCTGCGCGTGGCCCTGGTCGGTGATCTGCGCTATGGGCGCACGGCGCGATCGCTGGCCCGACTCTTTCGCCTCACCACCGGCACCGAGCTCATCTTCGTCTCGCCCCCCGCCGTCCCGATGGGGGAGGATGTGCGTGCCGAGCTCGACAGCTCCGGCATTCCCTACCGCGATGAACCAGACCTCGATGCCGTGCTGCCGCACGTCGACGTCGTCTATCAGACGCGGGTGCAGAAGGAACGGTTCACCACCCCGGTAGAGTACGAGACCGCGCGCGGGCAGTATGTGATCGACAGCGATGCCATGCGGCGTCTCGGCCCGGCCGCTATCCTGCTCCATCCCCTGCCGCGCGTCGACGAGATTGCGACCGAGGTCGACCCCGATCCCCGCGCCGCCTATTTCCGGCAGGCGCACAACGGCGTATTTATCCGTATGGCTCTCCTGGAGCACGTCCTGGGAGACCGCTCGCGGGCTTGACGGCCACGAAGCGCAGTCGTCGATAGTCGGCGACCCAGCGCCCCTCTCGCTCCAACCGCGGCCGGGACAGTTCGTTCACCCGCTCCTGCACTCGCGCGCGGCGCTCGGCCGGCACCGGCGCCAGCAGGTCGCCGCCGAACATGCGCAGCCAATCGGCGATGCCGTTCGGGCAATCGTCCAGTGGTGTTGGCCGGTCGAAGAGCTGCATGAACCTCACTTCGAAGCCGGCCCGCTCCAACAGCGAGGCGTACTCACCGATGCTCGGGAAGTACCACGGGTTGCGGACGTGCTCGCGGGAGATGCCTTCCTCGGCAAGCGCCTGATACGTGGCCGCGACGATGGTCGCGATGTTGCCGATGCCGCCCATCTCGGCCACGAACCTCCCACCTGGCTCGAGCGCCCGCGCCACGGACGCGGCGACTGCCTCCGGTGGCGACATCCAGTGCAGCGCGGCATTGGAGAAGACGGCATCCACCGGCGCCTCAACCGCGAAGTCTTGCCCCTTGGCCACCTCGAACCGAAGCTGTGGGTAGAGCTCCCTGGCCCGGGCGATCATCGCTTCCGAGGCGTCGATCCCCAGGACTTCGGCGCCGACCGCGGCGATCTGTGCCGTCAGCGCCCCGGTCCCGCACCCGAGGTCGATGATCCGCGCGCCTGGCCGCGGCGCAAGCAGCTCGACGACTCCGGCGCCCAGCTGGGTGATGATGCCGAACGATTCGTCGTAAAGCCTGGAGTCCCACTGCGTCGCCGAGCCCGGGACACCCCGCATGGACTCGCCGCCTGCATTCGTCCCGTTATTCTCACCCACCCTCGCCAATCCCCTTTAGACCAGGCAACAGGAGCGAGCGCACAGGATCCTCCACCATCACCCATCACCCACGTCAGCGTTCCCGATCGCACTTGCCCTGCCCAGCAGCGCCGCGCCGATGACCCCAGCTTCGTAGCCGAGACTCGCGGGTCTGAAGGTGATCCGCGCAATGTCGATCACCCCCGTATGAGCGCGGGCGACCGCCTCGGCCGCGCGAAAAAAGCGACCTCCGGCAGGCGCCACTCCGCCCCCGATAACGATGACCTCGGGGGCCAGCAACGCGATAGCGCTCGCCAGGGTGATCCCTAACCAGCCGCCTGCCCGGTCGATGACGTCGATGGCCACGGGATCGCCCTCGTCCGCCGCGCGCGCCACCAGCTCGGGAGTAATCGCGTCGAGGTCTCCGCCAGACATTCCGCTGAGTGCCGTCGTGAAGCCCTGCACCACTCTGCGCACCGCCTCGCCGACAATCGCCGGACCGTTCGCCAGTGTCTCGGCGCAACCGAGGTTGCCACAGGTACAGCGGGGGCCTTCCGGCTGCAGGATCAGATGTCCGATCTCACCGGCCATCGCGCCCAGCCCATAAAGAATTCGGCCATGGGCGATCACCCCGCTGCCGATACCAGTGCCAACGGTGACGCAGAGCGCGGTGTCGGCGCCGGCCGCGGCGCCGAGCTGGTACTCAGCAAGCGCGAACGCTTTGGCGTCGTTGATGATGCCCACCGGCAAGGCGATGGCTGCGGCAATGGCGGGGCCGACGGGGACATTCCGCCACCGTCCGGGCAGGTTTGGCAGGTCGCCGGTCACTCCGGTCACCATATCGACGTCGCCAGGTACGCCGATGCCGATCCCCGCGACGCGGATTTCCGGGTTCTCCGCCAGAAGCGAGCGAGCGCCCTCGATCATGCGCTCGATCACGGCGTCGTGTCCTTCCGCGCCACGGGTCGGCACCGTCAGACGGGCCGCGATGCGACTCTCACCATCGAGGAGAGCGAGCTTGAGATTCGTGCCCCCGAGATCGATCCCGATCGCGCCTGGCTCCTGACTCACAGGACGCGACGTCCAAAGCCCGCGGGCAAACGTGCAGAATCTTGACCGTCGGGAGCGCCCGTGCCGTTCGGTCGAGACGCTTCGTACCTCAGCATGAGATGCCACCTTTTCGCGGTACCGACCTCGCGTCCCGCATTGTCGGGCGGGATGGCACGCTGTCAACCTCCGAGCCATGAAGAGGCGAGCGCGAATCGCTATGGTAAACTGTACGTACATGGCGTCCGGTCACGTCCCGTGGCCCGCCGGCGCCCATCCCCCGCCAGTGTCTCGCGTCGCCTGCCACGGTTTCCTCGAGGGGATCGCCGGCGCGGCCGCGCGAGCATCGAGGGAAGCAGGGCATGCCGAACCGCGATGAACAGCAGCACGGATCGCCGCGCGACGTGCCACCGGTCGGCC
This sequence comes from uncultured Chloroflexia bacterium, assembly GCA_963724295.1. Taxonomy (GTDB): domain Bacteria; phylum Chloroflexota; class Chloroflexia; order Thermomicrobiales; family UBA6265; genus JACCXM01. The sequence continues at coordinate 56,301 of CAVRUC010000004.1, forward strand.
GGCCGCGTGGTGCCGTCTGGCGCTCGCTGCAGGCCGATGGCGTCGTTTGGGAAGGGCAGGTCCTTCTCGTAGGCGACGACGTCGATCTGGCGGCACGCATGATCGTCACCCACCGCCGCGTCGTCTTCGTCCGTGGCGGCGACGTTGTGCTCGAGATGCCGCGCGGCTGGCTCCGTCCAGAACCGGTGCTGCGGCGCGATGGCGTCCTCGAGCTCTTCGTTGCCATGCCGGGCGAGAACCTCTTCGACGAGCCGCTGCGCGTGCCGCTGCGCATGCGGGAGGGACACCCGGCTGCCGGACACATCATCGCCATGCTGGCGCCCAGTGGGGTTCGCCACATCGCGCCGGATGCCTTGTCGGGTCTGGAGCGGGCGCGCGAGGCCACTCCGGCGCCACGCTTTGGCAGCTTCTGGGACGATGAGCCCGACCCGCTTGGCAGCCGCAACGGTCTGGTCGGCACGGTCGATGACTTCGACCAGTATCCGGACCCGGCGGCCACTGAGACTCCTGATTCTGACTGGGCGCCCATCGAACCACCGGATCGGGTCGTACGCGTACCCTCGAATCCGCCGAAACGGCCAAACGCCAACGCCTTTCCCATCGCCGGCATGTTGCCGCGCGACCAGCGGCGTTCACCCTGGCGATTGCTGATTCGGGTCGCCGCGTTGACCGTCCTCCTCGCCACCGCGGCAGCGCTCGGGGCAGGCCGACTCGATATCCAGGTTCCCGGCGCCGCCAACGAACCCGTTCTTGTGGCGCCGACCGCCACCATCCCCGCCACGACCTCTCCGACTCAGGCGCCAGAGGCGGCTCTCGGCCCCAATCAGGACTCGGCGATCGCCATCGGCGTCGGCGGACCAGCAGCGCAGGACTCGACCGGGGATGAGACGGCCGCGGCCCAGTCAGCCGCCACGCCGACGGAGACGTCGGTTCCGGTGCTGATGCCGACCGAGGTCGCAATCCCGACACCCGCATCGACCCTGACGCCGGAGCCAGTTCCCACGGCCACGCCGCAGCAGTCCACAGCTGCCGCTCCGGCCGCGGCGACGAATCCTTCTACTCCTTCTTCTGCCGCTGCCGGGATCGCCCCGCAAGACGAGTCCGCGGCAACCCCAGGGCAATCCTCCGTGACACAGGTCGCGGCCGTCGACCCCGGCGAGCCGCCGGCCCAGGAGATTGTCGTAGGTCCGCTCCGCCTGACCATTCAGACCGCACTGCGCGCGGCGAGCCTTCCCCGATATGCGTTGCCCCCCGGCTCCGGTGAATGGCTACTCCTGATCGCCGATATCAGGAACGAGAGCGATGCTGCCGCTTCGCTCCCGATGAGTGATCTCCGCGTGTTCGACCGCGGCACGGCCACGGTCGTCGATCTCGACACCGGGACGGATGTCATTGCCGCCCTGGCCGGGTTCGATCCAGCCTGGAGCAACGACGACGTCATCGGCGTCGAACCGAGCGGGTCCGCCGAGACGCTCCTCCTCTACCTTCTGCCACCCGGGTCGAGCGATGATCTGGCGTTGCTCGTTGGACAGACCTCGATCGATCTGGGGCCGTCGCTGGCGCTGGGTGAAGCGGCGCCGGCCGCAATACCTGACCTTCTGGAGGCGACGATCGTCGCCGTCACCGATGGGTCGCGCCTCACGGTCGACGTGGCCGGCCAACAGGAAACGGTGCAGTATCTAGGGTTCCAGGCGCCAACCGGTGACGCCTGCTTCACCTCGGAAGCAACGACCGCCAACACGGCGCTAGTCGAAGGAGGTCAGGTCTGGCTGGAGCGGCAGGCAACCGATCGCGCAGAGGACGGCGCGCTCTTGCGGGATGTCTGGATCGCCGATGCGAACGGCAACCGCGCTCTCGTCGCGGCGCGCCTGCTCGAGGCCGGGGCGGGGACGCCGGCTCCGGCCGCGCCCGACACCAGATACCAGGCCTGGCTGCAAGCCGCTGCCGCACTCGCTCGCTCCAACGGCGCCGGCTTGTGGGGCGCCTGCGGGGACGTTACCGCCAGTACGCAAGTGGTGCCGGATGACGCCCCACAGCTCGCCTTTCTCGGTGGCGCCTGGCGCAGCCGCTGGTGGTTGACCACCTGATCGATCGCCCATACGAAGGTTCGCCGCAGAGCGAACAGAGCGAGCGCGTCACCGCCATGACGCGCTCGCTCTGTTTGTTCACCGCCGCGGTCCCTTGCGCCGCGTGCCATCCCTTGGCACCATCCTTCCGGCGGCAAGGGAACGACCCCACGACGACAGCGGAGGAATCTGGATGACGACCACGGCGGCCACGAACTCGGGAGACGAACTGCCTGCGGATGGCTCCCGCTACGACGCGATCGTCGTCGGCGCGGGTCACAACGGATTGATCGCGGCGAGCTACCTGGCCAAGGCCGGGAAAAAGGTGCTCGTGCTGGAGCGGCGCTCGATCATCGGCGGCGCGACCGTCACCGAGGAGTGGTTCCCAGGCTACCGGCTCTCAACCTGCTCCTACGTTTGCAATCTCCTGCTGCCAGAAGTGATCTCGGATCTGGAACTCGAGCGCCACGGCTATGACGTGCGCCCCTTCGATCCTCAATACTTCGTCCCCTTCCCCGACGGCTCCTATTTCATGAGCTTCCTCGACGGGCGCAAGACGCGCGAGCAGATCGCGAAGTTCTCCCAACGCGACGTCGCCGGTTACGATGCCTACTGGGCGATGTGGGACCGCATCGTGGAGCGGATGCGGCCGTTGCTCCTGCAATCCGCGCCCACGTGGGATCAGATCGAGGCCCGCTTCTCTGGGCCCCAGGGGCAGGAAGACTGGCGGACGCTGACCCGCAAGAGCATCGCCGAACTTCTCGACGAGTACTTTGAATCCGAGCAGATCAAGGCGCCGCTCTCGACCGGAGGAGTGATCGGAGTCAACGCCGGTCCCATGACCCCCGGCACCGCGTACGTGAAGTATCACCACCTCATCGGTAGCATCGCCGGCCACCAGGGAGCCTGGGGTTTCGTGCGCGGCGGCATGGGCAGTATCCCGAAAGCGATCGCGGCCTTCGCTGGCGAGCACGGGGTCGACATCGCGACCGATAGCGAAGTCGCCGAAATCGAGATCCAGGACGGGTCGGCGAGGGGCGTGCGCACCGTCGACGGCCGCCGGTATGTGGCCGACATCATCCTCTCGAACGCGGACCCTACCCGCACCTTCCTCGGCATGGTCGGCGAGTCGCACCTCCCGGCCGCGTTTGCGGACGGAGTGAAGCGCATCAAGGTCAAAGGCTCGGTGGTCAAGGTGCTGATGGCGCTCGGCGAGCTGCCCAACTTCACGGCACTGCCGGGGACCACTGTTGGCCCGCAGCACACCGGCGGTATCGTCATCAACCCGTCGGTCGAGTACCTCGAGACCGCCTGGGACGACTGCAAGCGCGGTCATCCCAGCCGTCGCCCCTTCATGGACTGCTACATCCAGACCGCGACCGAGGACGGTCTCACCCCGCCCGGCAAGCACACCATGAGCCTCTTCGTCCAGTACGCGCCGTACGATCTGGCCGAGGGCTCGTGGGATCAGCGGCGAGACGAGATCGGCGCCAATATCATCGACACGCTCGCCATGTTCGCGCCGAACATCCCGAACGCCATCGAGCATCTCGAGGTGCTCGGTCCGCCCGACATCGAGCGCATCATCGGCATCACCGGCGGCAACATCTTCCACGGCGAGATACTGCCGGACCAGATGTTCGGCTACCGACCCGTCCCGGGCTTCAGCGACTACCGAACCCCGGTCGAACGCCTCTATCTCTGCGGCTCCGGCGCCTGGCCGGGCGGTGCGGTCTTCGGCGCGCCGGGTCGAAACTGCGCGCTGGAGGCGCTCCGGGATCTCGGCAGCAATCCATCATCGGTCGCAACCGCTGCCGACTAGGAGCGGCGAATTGCTCACGATGCGCGTCGCGTCTCGCGGCTCGTCTAGTACCCCGCCCGCTTGCGTGCCGCCGCGATCGTAAACTCGGGGCTATTGATGAAATCCATCGTCGCCCGCTCCCGCGTGCGGACCTCCTCCACCGCCTCCGGTAGACCCTCGAGCACCTGGCGGGGCACGATGACGATGCCATTGGCGTCGCCGTGGAGGATGTCGCCGGTCCTGACCTCCTGACCGTCGAGCATTACCGGCTCGCCGACGGCGACCACTCCGAAGTTGCCATGCGAGACGACGACGTAGCGGGCGAAGTAGCCAAACCCAAGTCGCCGCACCTCGTGCACGTCACGCAGACCGCCGTCGGTCACCATCCCGACCGCGCCGACTCGCATCGCCATCGTCGTCATCACCTCGCCGGCCAGCGCGCATCGTGAGGGGGCGCCACTGATGTCCTGCACGACCAGCACAGAAGGTGCTGGCATGTCCGACAGCGCCTCGTACATGCGCCAGTAGTTCTCACGCCCCGCGATGGAGCCGGGAGTGTTGGTCATCGTCACCGTGAGCGCTACCCCGACAATCGGCGGCAGCTCCGGGAAGAGCGCACGCACCTCTCCGCCGATGAAGCCTTCGGTCCGGTCGCGGACCTTGAACGACTCGATCGCATTGCTGATCGTCGGACTATCGACGCTCTTCAGGAATGCGAGATCCTGCTCGCTGATCGGTCGCACAATCGAGAAATCGGTCATTCAACTGTCCTCATCGTTGGTGAAGAACGGCACGCCACGCACCGCCCTGGCGTTCTCTCAGATGTGTCTCGTCCGGGTCCTCACGCGATTTCCGGTTGCCCTGAAGGCAGGTTGCCAGCCGGCTCTTCGCTTTCTCTCCGCAGGAGCTCGTAGATCGCGATCGCGCCAGCGGTCGCGGCATTGAGCGAGTCGACCCGGCCACGCATCGGCAATGCCAGCAGCAGGTCGCAGTGCTTGCGCAAGTTCGCTCCCAGCCCGGCACCTTCGGCCCCGACGACGAGCACAGCCGGCGTCGGAATCTCGGTCGTGAAGATGTTGCTCGCGCTCGATCCCGCATCCAGACCGGCGACCCACCGGCCGCTCCCCTTGAAAGCTTCCAGGGCGCGAGCCAGGTTGGGAACGGCGGCCACGCGGAGGTGCTCGACTGCGCCGGCCGAGGCATTGACCACCGCCGGGGTCACCGCCGCGGCGCGGTCGGCCGGGATCACGACGCCGGCCACACCGGCGGCCTCGGCCGCGCGAAAGAGGGTACCGACGTTCTGCGGATCCTGTAGATGATCGAGGACGAGGATGGTTCCCGGCGTCCTCAGCAAATCCTCGAACTCCACGTAGCGGTACGGCTCCACTTCGAGGGCGATGCCCTGATGATTTGCGCCGCGGGTCGCGTCGTCGAGCATCATGCGGGGGATGCGGTCGATCTCCGCGCCCCGCTCGGTTGCCAGCGCCATCAGCCCCCGTAACCGCTCGTCTTCGCGCGCGCCTTCGGCAACGAAGAGCCGCTCGATACTCCGCCTGCCACGCAAGGCCTCCAGAACCGCATTGCGGCCATAGAGCAGCTCACGGCCCGTCCGCGCCAGGACCGGCATCGCGGGCGGTGGCGTCCGCTCCCTGGGTGCGCCGCGTGAACCCCGAGCGGGCCCGCCTCCGGGGCCGCCTGACCGGCCGCTTGATGGCCCACGCGGGCCACCCGGCTTCGGTCGTGATCGCGGCGCCTGTTTCTCGCCGTGGGTCGAGGACCGTTTGCCCCCGGATGGCGGCCCCTCGCGCCGGGCAGGTTTCCCCTGGTCGCGGCGTGACTTCGATCTATCCCCGTCGCTGCGTCCAGGTGGCTCCCGCCGGCGTATCTTCAACCACGACCTCCAGCTTTCCCAGCTCGTCGCGAATCAGGTCGGAAAGAGCCCATTCCCGGCGCTGCCGCAATTCCTCCCGGACCCGCAGCAGCAGATCGATGAAGGGAGCCGCATCAGCCACGGCCGTCGCGGCGTCGTCTGCCAGGTCGAGTCCAAGCACCCCAGCCAGATCGACCAGGGTCACCCGCGCTGGTTCAATCGCTTCAGCCGGCTCACCGGCACCCCGCGCCCGGTTGATCGCCCGTGCCAGATCGAACAACGCGGCAAGCGCTTCCGGGGCGTTGAAATCATCATCCATCGCCTCGCGGAACCGGCAGCGCACGTCCTCGGCCAGAACCGCGAGATCGGTCGCCGCGTCGAAGTCATCGTCCGTCGGCGCCACTGACGACGCGGCTGGGTCAGCGGCCGCGCGCAAGCGGGAGAGACCCCGCTCCGCGGCCAGCAATCCTTCCTCGGTGTACGTCACCGGTGCCCGATAGTGGCTTTGCAGGACCATCAGGCGAAAAGCCGAACCCAGTCCTCGGTCGACGATCTCCTTCAGGCGGACGAAGTTTCCAAGTGACTTGGACATCTTCTCCGCACCTACGCGCACCAGACCGTTATGCACCCAGTAGCGGGCAAACGGCTCGACGCCGAGGAACGACTCGCTCTGGGCGATCTCGTTCTCGTGGTGCGGGAAGATGAGATCGGCGCCGCCCCCGTGGATATCGATCTGCCCATCGAGATAGGTCGAGCTCATCGCCGAGCATTCGATGTGCCAGCCGGGTCGGCCGCGACCCCAGGGCGACTCCCAGCTCGGCTCGCCCGGTTTGGCGGCTTTCCAGAGCGCGAAGTCGAGCGGGTCCTCTTTCCGCTCGTCGACCTCGATGCGTGCTCCCGCCAGCAGATCGTCGAGGTCGCGGTGAGACAGCTTGCCGTAGCCGGCGAACGAGCGCACCCGAAAGTAGACGTCGCCGTCGACCGGGTAGGCGTGGCCCCGGTCGATGAGGCCCTGCACCATCGCGATGATCGGTCCGACCTCTTCCGTCGCCCGCGGGTAATGCGACGCGGGCAAGACATTGAGACGACGCATCTGGGCGTGCCACTCCGCGATGTAGCTCTCCGTCAGCGCGTCGGGATCGATGCCCTCCGCATTGGCGCGATTGATGATCTTGTCGTCGATGTCGGTGAAGTTCTGGATGTGCCGTACCTCGTAGCCGCGATGCTCCAGATAGCGGCGAATCACGTCGAACGAAATCAGCGACATCCCATGACCGACATGCGCGCTGTCGTAGGGCGTCACCCCGCAGACGTACATGCGGACCTTGCCCGGCTCGATCGTTTGCAGCGGCTCTTTGCGCCGGGTAAGCGTGTTGTAGACGCGGATGCCTGCCGTCGCCGGCTCGGTTTTGACCGCCGCCCGGGATGCTGTCATGCTGCGAACTCCTCGATGGTCAGATGCAAAAGGGGTCGCGAGTCTATCGAGGAGGGCAGAGCGTCTCCCGGTCGGCGTGGTCGTGCTCGATCTCGCGCACACGCGCCTCGAGCTCCTCGATCCGTTGCATGAGCGAGATCATGGTGTCCCGGTCCGGATCCGGCAGGTGCTCCAGCCGCCGCGTCTCCCCCGACGCCGGATCGCGCCAGGAGACGGCCCGCGCCGGCATCCCCACGGCGGTGGTGTGGGGCGGCACGTCTTTGAGCACAACCGACCCCGCGCCGACTCTAGCTCCCTCGCCGATCGTCACCGCGCCGAGCACCGACGCGCCAACGCCGATGACGGCGTGATCCTCGACGGTGGGATGCCGCTTGCCGCGCTGCTTCCCCGTCCCACCCAGCGTCACCCCCTGGTACATGGTGACGTCATCGCCAATGGAGGCGGTCTCACCGATGACGACACCCATGCCGTGGTCGATGAAGACACCCTGGCCGATCCTGGCTCCGGGGTGAATCTCAATCCCGGTAATCGCCCGGCTCAGCTGGGCCAGCAATCGCGCGGGAAGATAGAGACCGGTCCGCCACAGCCAGTGCGCTACACGGTGGAACGCAATGGCGTGCAGCCCGGACGACGTCAGAATCGCCTCGACAGTCGAGCGTGAGGCTGGGTCACGTTCCCGGATGGCACGAATTTCCCTCGAGAACAACACGACGGGACCTTTCATTAGTGCGGACGGCTGCGAGTAGCCACGCGGGTCGCGATGTCCCGCCGCGGCGGTAGTCCGGGGCGCCGGGCGCGCCCCTAGAGACAGGAGCAGTGACCTCCGCACCCCGAGCCGCGATGCTCGGGGATCCAGTGGCAAAGCGGCGTGCGCTCGATCGGCGCCGGGGGCCTCATCATCTAGTCAGCTACCTTGGCCGGGCTCTTCTCGGTCTTCGCCGGAGCACTCGACTTTTCTGCTTTCTCGGCCTTCACGGGCGCATCTGATTTGTCTACCGCTTTGGACGGAGCATCCTTTGCCCCGTCGCCGCTTTCGCTGGAGCTTTTCGGCCGGCTGTCAGTGATGTACCAGCCTGACCCCTTGAAGACAACGCCGACCGGCTGAATGACACGGCGAATTGATGCGCTACATCGCGGGCACTTGGTCAATGGATCGTCCGCGAACCGCTGCACGGCTTCGAAGCCGTGCCCGCAACTGTCGCATTGGTAGGTGTATGTCGGCATCGCTCGATCTGCTCTCCGAAATTGGTCACGACAGTAGTGCTGGCCGGATTGTACCCACAACGGAACCCTCCACAATCCGGCTCCCGCCACGATGGTCCGCTTGTCCTACACCGTGGATGAGGGCTGGTCGCTCGCGGCCTGAGTCCCGCCGCATCGTCGCGTGCTAAATTGGACTGGCTTTGCGGAGGACGCGACTTATCCGCAAACCGTCAGGACTCCCTGCGTAGCGCCCGGCGCAGGCGCTCGCCCAGCGGGGGGCGAGGGAGTGGATCGCTCTCCCCCTGGACCCAGAGCGGGCAGTCGTCATGGAAGTGCAACCAGTTGACGCGGATCGGCGGGGAATCGAAGTAGACCCCGGTGTTGTCCTCCAAGCGCAGCACGAACTCGCGCCCATCCGGCGTCTCGAATACCGTGAGTTCCTGGGCGATCCGCTGCTGCAACCATGCCTCGGTCATGGGAACCTGTAGAACGCTGCGCGGTGCCAACACCTGCGGCAACTCGGGAAATGGGAACGCGTCTCCGGTTTCAGTCGGAACCACGCTGAACCCGCGCTGAGCGCCTGGCAAGTGAAACATGACCCACGCCGATTCAATGGTGACGGGCAGCCCACCCACGTTTGCCCCGACTATGATCACCACCCCCGGTGGGAAGTGCCGGGACGGCAGCATCCTGCCACCACGACGGCAGCGGACATTGACCCGCGTCGCCGTTTCCGCCTCCAGGGCGCGGCGGGCAATGGTGTTGGCTTCCGTGGCTCGCACCCACGCCAATCCAGCAACGATCGCCGATATGACAGCGGCGACCGCCGAGATCAGCGCGAAGAGCCCTGCTTGATCGCCACTAGGAGAGGTCAACGGCACCCCCGGTGACCCGCCGCCACCAACGTCGCCATTCTACCTAGCACCTGCACTTAACGGCTGACCGCAGTAAATGAGGTCTTTTTGGCTAAGAGGTTGTCATCGGCATGCGGTGGCGGTATACTCTGAGGGAATCCAACGGGCGGACGCCAAAGTGACCTGGGTCACGCGCCTAGTGCCTGTCGGACCGAAAGCCGGGACAACTGCGTCCCGGCGCGGTCTTGATGGGAGAGGCGCATGTCCGTTGCTACTGCCACCGACACGGTCGCCGAACGTCGCGAGAAAACGGCGAAGGCGAGAGCCGCGTTCGGCAGCAAGTTTTCCTCTGACGAAGAACGGAGCGCGTACTTCACGGTGCTGAGTCGCAAGGCTCACGCGGCGCGACGTGTGCTCGACGCGGATGAAGTCGCCACGATCACGACGGCGACGGCCATGCTGGCTGAACTCTTCCTGACCGACCCCGACCTGTCGTAATCAAACGCCGACCCCCGGCGTAATGCTTGGCAGCGGCCGGGGGTCTGGCAGAGGAAGATGCTGTGCCGATTAGTATACCAACCAGACCCCTCGATCTCGTTCCCACCGAAGCCGCCCTCGCCCGGTGTTCCGGGTGCCGTCGCCCCATCACGGCGCGATTCCACCTTGCCCTGGAAACCCTGCGTGCCGCATCCCAACGACCAGCGACGCCCGAGATGCTCTTGCTCTGCGGCACCTGCCAGAAGCTGTTCATCCTGAGTTTGCGACCGGCGCTGGAGGCGTGGTCATGAGTGCCACCGTCGCCGCCGGGCAACGCTTCAACCGACACCACCCGTGCCCGATCTGCGGGGGGCATTCGCAACTCCCGCCAGGACGGGGCGAGCGGTGCTATGGCTTTCTGTCCTCCGATCGGGAATACGCCCACTGCGTGAGAGAGGATTACGCGGGCGATCTCGTCGCCGGTCGAGACGGGGCATTTGCCCACAAGCTGACTGGCCGCTGTCGCTGTGGTCGGAGCCACGACGGCACGCCCGACCCGACGATGTCCCGCAATGGACACAAGCCCGACGACCCGCCACCGCGACCGATCGGACCCGCACGCCGCTGGCTGATTGCGGAGATCGACGGTGATCGGATCGAGCATGTCCGGCAAAACCTCGACAACGGCGGGAAGCAGATGTGGTGGACGACGAACGGTCAGAAGGGGCTGTTCGGGCGTCACCCGATCGATTTCCCGTTCTACGGCATCGACGGCATCAACGGCGACGTCAAGGGAACCGTCATCGTTGAGGGAGAACCAGCACGCGACGCCCTCAGCCCGCTGGCGGATGAAATCGATCTCGTCGTGCTTGGCACGACGACCGGCGCGAAGACCTGTCCCAGCGACGACATCCTGCGGACGGTGCAGCCGGGTCCGGTGGTCCTGTGGGGTGACGCCGACTCCGATGGCGAACAGCACATGCTGATGATCACGGAAGGGATGGAGCGGATCGGGCGACGGGATGATGTCCACCGCATGGTCTGGCCGGAGGCGCGACCCGACTCCGGTGACGACGCCGCCGACTTCGTGGAGCAGGGAGCGACCGTCACCGATCTGAAACGACTCGACACCCCGGCGTTTTTCGAGGAAAAGGTTTCTGACCGATATAAGACAGGGGTTTGGTCAGAAGGAAAATTGAAGTTCCACTCGGCGCGGGAGATTGCCGAGATGACCCCCAAGCGACCGCCGTGGATCGCGGTGCCGTGGCTGGTGGCGGGAGGCATCACCGAGCTTGACGGGAAGATCAAAGCCTCGGGCAAGACGACGTTCGCCACCCACATGTGTCGGGCCATCCTCGATGGGTAGCCGTTCCTGGGCCGACCGACGCAGAAATCACCGATCGTCTATCTCAGCGAGCAATCTCGAACCACGTTTCGCGAGGCACTGCGTCGCGCCGATCTCCTCGACCGCGACGACATTCGGGTGATCTTCTGGCACGAAACGACCCGCCTGTCCTGGCCGGAGATCGTGCGCGAAGCGCGGGCTGAGGCCAAGGAAATCGGAGCGCGGGTCATCGTCGTCGATACCCTCGACCAGTTCGCGGGGATAGTGGGTGACGAAGAAAACAGCGCCGGGGCGGCTCGCAACGCCATGCGACCGCTGCAAGAAGCCACGGCGGTGGATGATCTGGGCATCAAAGTGCTGCGGCACGAGCGGAAATCGGGTGGCGACGTGGGTGACTCCGCTCGCGGATCGTCCGCCTTCGGGGGAGCCGCCGACATCCTGTTGCGGCTGAAACGTGCCGAAGGGAACACGCGACCCACGGTCCGCGTGATCGACTCCCTCTCACGCTTCGACGAGACACCCGATTCGCTCGTGATCGAACTCACCGACGATGTGTATACGGCTCACGGTGACGTTCAGGCGGTCGCCACCCACGAGGCATCGGTCGCGATCTTCGCCGCTGCTCCGACGAGTGAGGACGCGGCGCTCACTGAAGACGAGCTGCTCGACGTCGCTGATGACGCTGTGACGCGGAGCACCGGACGACGAGCGATCAATGCTCACCTCGACGCGGGTCGTCTGCTGCGGACCGGCGAGGGGAAGCGCGGTGATCCGTATCGCTTCTGGCGACCAGAGCCAGAAAAGGTTTCTGACCAAACTACTCACTTATACCGGTCACAAACCTTTTCGGGCACAAACGATGACGCCCCCGACGATCCCGTTCCGAGGTCAGAAAAGGTTTCTGACCAAACACAGGTAGTTTGGTCAGAAAGAAACGAGGACGCGGTAACACCTGTAACACGCGGTCCGCCGCGAGGCTGTATCTACCCGAAACGATGCGTGAACGGCGCGATGTGCGACCACGCCCGGACCTACGGGGAGTGCCTTGGTGTCTGAGAACGACCCTCGCTACCTGCTGCTCACCGATGGACAGGGCCGAACCACGGCAGCCACGATCCGGCGACCGGATTGCTGACCGTGACCGGCGTCGCCCTGACAGTCTGCTGGCGATTCATCGAGTAAGGCAATGAGTGCGTTTCCGTTCTCATTGTCCACTGCTAAGCGTCATCTAAAACTCCTAAAACCATTTCTCCGGATGTAGCCAGCCCCCCACCCTCGCATCAGGCTCGGGCGCTGGGCTCGGAGACGCGACCGCTCGCTATCCGTCCCGACCGTCTCGAGCGCCTGGCAACCTGACTCAAATGAGCCAGGAAAAGATGCTCCTTTCGCGTGATGAAGGATCTGCACCTCAAGCCTAGGCTCAGAGCATTCGGTGTCCAGCACCAGTCTGAGACGAGGCTAATAGCTCTTCGCTTTCAAACGAAGACGGCAAGAACGAGTCTACGCCGATCGGCGATAGCTGGTTGCCTGACATGATCGTGCGGATACCGGTATAGGCGGGGCGTACCCCGGATGCGGTGGGCGGCAGTGATTGCCGCTTCGACACGGAGGAGGACACTGCAGACTATGGATGCAGAACGGTTCGATAGGCTCACGAAGCAGTTGTCGACAACGCGACTGACCCGATTGAGCGTGATCCGCGGACTCGCTGTGGGGGCCGCGGCGGCGCTCACCGGAACGACGATCAGCACCGACCGGGCCATGGCCGGGCGGTGTAAACGAGAGGGCCAAATTTGCGAGGGCGGCCCTGAGCAGTGTTGCCCTGGCACGGTCTGTAATGGCGGCGAAAACCCCACCAAGTGTCGGGACTGCGGCGAGAGCGGTCAGTTTTGCTGCGTATCGACCACTCCCTGCACCGCTCCGGGGGAAACCTGCCTCCCGGGCGGCATCTGCGGACCTGCTCCTTGCGGTGGTACCGGCCAGCCCTGCTGTGAGACCGGGGACGAGTGCACCGAGCCAGAAGACATCTGTCTCTCCAACGACACGTGCGGTCCGGCGGGGTCGTGCGGTGGTACCGGCGAACACTGCTGTGAGACCGGGGACGAGTGCACCGAGCCAGAAGACATCTGTCTCTCCAACGACACGTGCGGTCCGGCGGGGTCGTGCGGTGGTACCGGCCAGCCCTGCTGCCAGCCGGGGGACATCTGCACCGAGTCAGGACAGGTCTGTCTCCCGAACGACACGTGCGGCACGCTGCCCGGTGTGGAATGTAAAACCGGGGAAACCGCCCTGGAATGCTGCATTCGCGCCGTCAAGGGGCCCTGCAATCGGAAGCAAAGCAGCCCAACAGCGAGGCGGAACTGCAAGAGACGCGGGCGGAAGCGCTGCATCGCGGCGTTCGGATAGAGAAACGAAACCCGTCTGCCCTCCGTCATCGCCAGTCGCGATGGCGGAGGGCCATCTCCAGGCAACGCACGTGTGACGCCGTTGACACCGGCATGACCGGGAACGGGTCTCCAGCGCAACGCCCCGGCATCCCTTCGCCGGGGCGTTGCGACGCTCCGTGGCACGGACCATGGTCGCGTGTGTCCGATGCGGCACCCTCCTGGATCTCACGACCATGGCCTCCTTGCTGGGTATCTCCCCTGTGCAAGTCCAGCACGCTTGGCGAGGTCATTCATCGCTCGTGGAAGGACAAAATCGGCCCGTGACGAGTTGTCATTCGCAATTGGATGTCGTGCCATGACCGCGGTGATTCGCCTGGTACTCGTCGATGACCACGTCGCATTTCGCCAATCACTGGCCATGATTCTGATCCGGGAGCCTGACCTGGTCGTGCTGGCGCAGGCGGGATCGGTGATCGAGGCCCATGAGATGCTGGCTCGCGTGCGCGATGTCGGTGTCGCGCTGATTGACCTGCAATTGCCAGACGGCGATGGGGTCGAGGTCATCCGAGCTATCGGAGTCACGCACCCGCAGGCGCAGATTCTGGCGCTGACGGCGGTCATCGACCCGGTGCACCATGGACGGGCGACCGACGCGGGGGCGGCTGCCATCATCAGCAAAGGGGCGCAGCCCACTGAGATCGTTGCTTCAATCCGGCAAGCCGACGCTGGCTAGATGGTCGCGCATCGACGCGCTAACACGACGCGACTCAAGCCATCTCGAAGGCGTCGGCCGGCTGGCCTTCTCTCCCCACCGAGCGGGTCGCCTTGCGGTTCTCGGTTCTTGGGCTAGTTGCGAGTGCCGATGGGTTTCCTCTTCTGAGGAGCGCGATCCCCCGATCCCTCCTTGATGCTTTGGGCGCTAACGGCGCCGCGTAGCGGAGAGCAGACCCCTTGCAACCCACGCTGGCAGCAGCTGCGCACGCAGACACTGCCTGCTGGGCATTGGCTACTGCTGGTGCAGAGCGGTTCAGAACAGGATTCTAGGGGCTCGACGCAAGCACTCGTTCCCTCGGCTGTCAGGAAGCAGAGACACAAGTCTCCGTGGCAATGGAAAGGTTCGTCCCAAACTAGCATCCACCGCCTGAGCACACCGGGGCGAGCGCCGCTCCTCATCAGCGTCCGCGATCTGGCCCGGATATGGGCCGATTCGGCCCATCCCGCCACGACCCGCGGGCGCGACACTGGGACGAAACAGGATTATGTCGATGCACGGCCACAGCCACCGGAGCAGGCGGACCGGTCGCAGGAAGGTGGGGGAGATCGTCGTGGCGGAGCAGGACGGGGCGGCGGAGCAGGAGCCGATCGGCGCGCCGATCCGGGTGGTGCTGGTTGACGACCACCTCGCGTTTCAGGATGCCCTGGCCTTCATGCTGCTGCGGGAGCCGGACATCACCGTCATCGGCCAAGCCGGCACGGTGGCGGAGGCGCGCCCCCTGCTGCCCTTGGCCGACATCGCTCTCATCGACCTGCACCTGCCGGACGGGGAGGGGATTAGCCTGCTCCACGAACTGCGCTCCGTCAATCCCCAGGCCATCGCCGTGCTGCTCACCGGGGACGACAGCACCCTGGCGATGGCCCGTGCGGTGGAGGCCGGAGCGGCCGGCGTGCTCCACAAGTCGCGTCCGGCCAGCGAGGTCGTGGCGGCCATCCGCCGCCTGCACGCGGGGGAATCCCTGGTGTCGCTGCGCGACAACATCGAGCTGCTGCGCATCAGCCATCGGCAGCGGGAACAGGACCGTGCCGTTCACGCGACGATCGACCGGCTGACGCCGCGGGAACGGGACGTGCTGCACGCCCTGGCACTGGGGCTGTCCGATCACGACATGGCCGAGCACCTCTTCGTGTGCACCGAAACGGTGCGCACCCATATGGTCAATGTGCTGCGCAAGCTCGAGGTCGACTCCCGTCTCCAAGCCCTGGTCTTCGCCGTGCGGCACCACTTGGTGAGCCTCGATGCCCCTGGCCCGGGCGCACCGGTGTACCGGTCGGCGGTCTAACGCCCAACCGCTGCGCGCCCCAGCTTGACGACGTCGGGCGGCGACCCAAGAGGGTCGTCGTTTTCGTGTGCGCTGGTCGCGATGCTCCCGAACTGAGAAGGGCCGGCGCAGGCGTCAGCAAGGGATAGCCTCGTGAGCGCAGATCGCCGGGCTCAAGGCAGAGCTAGGGCTAAGCCTGCATCTGTGCTTTTCGGAACATTGGTCATGATGTGAAGCACGCTATAACGCGATTGACCCAACTCGACAGGGAGCAGATGAGGACTGATATGGCAAGCGACGTTTTCCTCCCGGCCACCAGAGGGCAATCAGCGATCGAACCCGCACAGCCACGCGAGGCTTATGTGCCGGCTACCCAGACTCCCTTGATGGCGCCAAGTGTGGCCACTGCAGCGCCGGTGTACGCGGGCGCCTATCCGCCGGTGATCGTCAACATCCATCCACCTGCGATACCCATGATCGTGACCGCTCCCGCAGGACCGCCGTTCATTGCGCGGGCGCTCTGGTATGTCTTCGTCGGGTGGTGGCTGTCGGCCCTGATCGTCGCCCTGGGGTACCTGTTGATGATCACGGTCATCGGCATTCCCGTAGCGTTTGCGCTGTTCAATCGTATTCCTCAGGCGTTGACGTTACGCGCCAGGACGGTGCGGTATCAGGCGGAGGTCCGCGACGGCATCACCTATCTCACGGCGGGAACTCAACGGCAGCGTCCGTGGTACTGGCGAGCGTTGTATTTCCCACTTATCGGTTGGTGGTTCGGGGCGGTGTGGCTTGGTGCCGCTTGGCTCATCGGGAATCTCATCATCACGTTGCCCGTCACGTTCCTCATGTACAACCGAACCAGCACGGTGATGACGCTTCAACGGCACTGAGTCGGCACGTTCGACCGACTTCGACTCGGCGAGCTTTTGCTCGACCGGTCGCTGCTCCAATCAGTTCTTGTGACTTGGCTAACGGAGGGAGGAGCCACCATGACAGAGATTGCGATATTGACTTTCGGTCCGCTGGTCATCACGGTGCTGCTCAATCTGCGCAAACGCACAAGTTGGGGGCAGCGGTTGGCTACGCTCGTTGTCGCAGGGCTGGTACTCACACTCCTCCAGTATGTCGTCGATATTGTGGCAATGGCGCCTGCATTGTCGGCTGGAACCCCAAATGAGCAAGGCTATCGTCTGGGATCCAGCCTTGGCGCACTAACCGCTGACTTGGTAATCGGTCTCATCCGTGGCGGCATTGGCCTTGGCATCTGGTGGATCTCATCGCTGTTGGTCAGTATCTTGGCGTCTCGCTCGGCAACGGCTCAGGACTACAGTTATCAGGCACCACTTGTCGCCGTACCCGGTCAAGGTGTCGGAGTTGCGTCCAGCGAACTTCTCTTCCGAGAGTCCTGCCGAGGAACGGGTGATCGTGCCGGACGTGGCTCCGGCGATCATCACGGCCGAGGAGCGGGCGGCCGTGATGGCCCGGCTGCGGCACAACCAAGCGACGAGTATCCGCAACAATCGGTGTCCCGAAGGGAGCCTGCTCCGGGCCGGATTTGTCCGCTGTGGGCATTGCGGCCGGAGCCTCGTCGTCACGAACCCGACAGGGTCGCGACCGACCGCCTCACCGACCTACCGCTGCGATCGACGCCAGTCGGCCGTGCGGGGCTGTCCGGAACCGAGCATCGCGGCCAGCCTCCTCGACCCGCTCATCTGGGAGGGGGTCTGCGCCCTTTTGCTTGATCCCACGGTCATCTATCGGGCACTCTGCACGCACTACGACGGCGGCGGCTTGACGCGGGAACTGGCCGTCATGGAGCAGCAATTGCAGACCATCGTCACCGAGCAACAACGGACTGCCCGGAGGATCGCGACCATCGAGGACGACGCGGTAGCGGCCCCGTTGCTGGCGGAATTGCACACCCTGGCGAGCAGCAGGACGTGGAACGGCTGCGGCACCGTCTCGCGGATACGGCAGCGGACACCGCTCAGGTCCGCTCCCTGATGGCGTGGTGTCGGACGGTGGCCCAGAATCTCGACGGCCTGACCTACGACGAGAAGCGGTCCGTCCTGGCGGTGCTAGGCACGCAGGTCCGCATCTATCGCCGGGGCAGCCACGATGGGGAGGGAAGACCACACCAGCGGTGGGAGTTGCTCATTGATCCGCGCCGGTTGCAGCCGGACGGCCCGTCGGTGTTGGGGCCGAATCTTCTGTATGGTTCCTCCACCCTGTGCGCCTCTCCAGACCCGGATAACCGAATCTGGAGTAGGGGCACGGCATGCCGAGCCCCTGCCACAACGCCACAGCAGACCGAATCGCCGTAATCTGGCGCCTCTGCCCTCAGGCGTGAACCGCCAGTGTGGGCAATGGTGTGAGGTCGTCCCAGTTGGGCCCGGCGCAGACTTCGGTCTCGAGCGGCACCGAAAGCTCGGCCGCTCCCTCCATCACGCTCTGCACCAGCTCGGCGATCGCCGCAACGTCGGGCCGGTCGACTTCCAGCACCAGCTCGTCGTGGACCTGCAGGATCAGCTTGGCCCGCAATCCCGAATCCGCCAATTCTCGATCGAGGTTGATCATGGCGATCTTCATGATGTCGGAGGCACTGCCTTGCAACGGCATGTTGACCGCCATCCGCTCCGCCGCCGCTCGCCGCGAATAGTTCGCCGAGGTCAGGTCGCCGATGATGCGCCGCCGGCCGTAGATCGACTCGACGTAGCCGTGCTGATGCCCAAATCCGAGTGTCCCATCGAAATACCGCTTCACCAGCGGTAAGTTCGCCCAGTACTGATCGATGAAGCGCTGGGCCTCCTGGCGCGGCAGACCCGTGTCGCGCGAGAGCCCGTGCGCCTGCATGCCGTAGATGATGCCGAAGTTCACGGTCTTGGCGACGCGGCGCATGTCCGCGGTGACCTCTTCCCGCGGGACACCGTGGATCACGGCGGCCGTCACGGTGTGAATGTCCTCGCCGCGCGCGAACGCCTCGATCAGGAACGGCTCGCCGCTCATATGCGCCAGCAGGCGCAGCTCGATCTGTGAATAGTCGGCGGAGACCAGGACCGGGTCATCGAAGAGCCGGAATTCCGGGCGCTGGTCGGCGATGAACGCGCGCCGGACGCGCCGTCCCAGCTCGGTGCGGATGGGGATGTTCTGCAAGTTCGGGTTGGTCGACGAGAGGCGACCGGTCGCGGCGATCGTCTGGTTGAACGAGGTGTGGACCCTGCCGGTACGCGAGTTGACCTGCAGCGGCAGCGCATCGACATAGGTCGACTTCAGCTTGGCGAGCGTGCGGTACTCGAGGATCAGGTCGACGATCGGGTGCCGGTGGCGAAGGTTCTCGAGGACCTCCGAGTCGACGGAAAAGCCGGTCTTCGTTCGTCGTCCGGAAGGAAGCCCCAGCTCTTCGAAGAGGAGCGGCGCGAGCTGCCGGGCCGAGTTCGGGTTGATCTGCCGTCCCGCCACTTCATTCAGCTCGATCTCGACCTGCTGCAGCCTTGCGGTAATCTCTTGCGACAGCTCGGTCAGGTACGGCACGTCGACCGCAATGCCCGCCTGCTCCATCTTCACCAGCACCGGGACCAGCGGTTGCTCGATCTCATAGAGGAGGGAATCCATCTCCGCCTGATGGATCTCCGGCCGCAGCAGGTCGGCCAGCTCGAACGTGACCTCGACGTCGGCGCTTGCGTAATCCCCCGCTTCGTCGGAATCGACCATGTCCATCGTCAGCTGATTGCGCCCACTGCCGATCAGAGCGACGATCTCGGTCATCTCGCGGCCGAGGCGGGTGAACGCCAGATCCTTCAGCCGCATCGAGGTCTCGCCCAGCAGGTAGGCGGCGATCATCGTCTCGAAACCGAGGTTGGTCAGCTCGTACCCATGGCGCTCCAGCACCGCGATGTCGTACTTGGCGTGGTGCGCGTACGCTTCCAGCTCGCCGTCGATCAGGAGTGGTTGCAGCGCGGCGTAGACCGCCTCCGCAGCGAGCTGGTCCGGGTTACCAGTCGCGTGGCGAAGTGGGATGTAATACCCCTCGGCCGGACCGACCCCGACGGCGATGCCGACCAGATTGGCGGTGAGAGGATCGAGCGAGTCCGTTTCGACGTCGATGGCGTAGCGACCGGTCTCGCGTACGCGCCGCACCAGCCGCGCCAGATCTTCGTCGGTGCGCACGATGGTGCGGATCGAATCCGGGCGCTCGACTCGCGGCGCGACCTCTATGCGGTCGGCGCGCAGGTCCGGCAGCCGGGTCGCCAGGGTGCGGAACTCGAGCTCCCGGAACAGCTCGATAATCGCTTCACGGTCGTAGTTGCCGACGTGGCTGCGGTCGAGATCGATCTCGATCGGCAGATCGCGCACGATCGTCGTCAGCCGCTTGCTGCGCCGTGCCTCGTCGACCCCGGCGGCCAGCGCGTTCCTGGCCCGC
Source organism: uncultured Chloroflexia bacterium (assembly GCA_963724295.1). Classification (GTDB taxonomy): domain Bacteria; phylum Chloroflexota; class Chloroflexia; order Thermomicrobiales; family UBA6265; genus JACCXM01. Next base: position 76,195 of record CAVRUC010000004.1, read on the forward strand.
GGCGGCGTGATCTCGTCGAGGTGGGCGAGGATCGACTCGATATCCCCGTACTGGGCGATGAGCGCCTTGGCCGTCTTCTCGCCGATGCCGGAGACACCCGGGATGTTGTCCGAGGTGTCGCCGACCAGTGCCTTGTAATCGGCGACGTGCTCGGGTCCGAAACCGTAGCGGGCATGAACGGCGCTCGGATCGAAGTACCGCAGCTCTCCGAAGCGCTGGGCTCCCGGCAGCACGACGGTCGTGTTCTCGTCGACGAGCTGCAACAGGTCGCTGTCGCCGGTGACGATGATCACCTTCACGTCGCTACGGTCGGCGCAGACCCGGGAGAGGCTGCCGATGACATCGTCCGCCTCGTAGCCGGGGCGCTCTTCGATCGGGATGTTGAGAGCGTCGATCAATTGCCGGACGCGTTCGACCTGCGGCCGCAGATCGTCGGGCATGGCGCCACGGTTCGCCTTGTACTCGGCGAACTCTTCGTCCCGAAACGTCGGCCCGCCTTCCAGGGCGATGATCGCGTACTCCGGTTTCTCCCGGCGCAGCACGTCCAGCAGCATCGATGCGAACCCGAACACCGCATTGACGACCTCGCCCTTCGAGGTCGAGATCTCGTTCTTGATCGCGTAGTAGGCGCGGAAGATCAGCCCGTAGCCGTCGACCAGCAACAGGGTCGGGCGATCATCCTCTGGCTGCTCTTCGTTCGTTTGCTGTGATTCCGACACGCCGGGGATCCTCCTGTATGTGTAGTGAAGTATCGCCGATCCGCCGGTGTCCGTACGCGTCGAGGGTGGCGGGTGATGGGTGATAGGGTGATTACTCGCTGCGCTCGCGGTGATGGGGTGATAGGGAGTCTCTCTCGTTCTCCCTATCACCCTATGACCCCATCACCCTATCACCCATGTCACCGGCGCTATACTTGGCGGGATGCGAAAAATCGTGCTGATCATGCGGAGCGGTCTCCCGCGGTGCGGAAGATCCGATAGGAGCTAGCACAACTGATGGATCCCGGCGCTGTCCAGGGTGTCGCGCGCCTGGTCGGCGATAACGTCGAGCGAGTCGTCGTCGGCAAGCGGCACGAGGTGCTCCTCGTGCTCGTCGCCTTGCTCTGCCGTGGTCACGTCCTGATCGAGGACGTCCCCGGGGTCGGCAAGACGGTGCTCGCCAAAGCGGTCGCGCGCTCGATCGGCTGCACCTTCAAACGCATCCAGTTCACGCCGGACCTCCTGCCCAGCGACGTGACCGGGGTCAACGTCTTCAATCAGCAGACGAGCCGCTTTGAATACCGGCCAGGACCCGTCGTGGCCCAGCTGGTCCTCGCCGACGAGATCAACCGCGCCACGCCGAAGACCCAGGCCGCGCTGCTGGAGGCGATGGAAGAGGGTCAGGTCACTGTCGACGGGGTGACGCATCCCCTGCCAGAGCCTTTTGTCGTCCTCGCCACCGAGAACCCGATCGAATACGAAGGGACCTTTCCCCTTCCCGAGGCCCAGCTCGACCGCTTCCTGATCCGCATGTCGATGGGTTATCCAGGTCGGGCCGGGGAGCTCGAGATGCTCGAGCGACAGCATCGCTCGCACCCTCTGGACGATTTGCAGCAGTCCGCGCGCCTCGAAGATCTCCTGCGCGCGCAGGCGGCGATCAAGGAGGTTCACGTCGCCGCGCCTGTCCGCGAGTACATCGTCAACCTGGTCGAGGCGACCCGCAGGCACGACGACGTCTACCTGGGAGCCTCGCCGCGAGGTTCGCTGGCCCTCTATAACGCCACCCGTGCCTGGGCCGCTTTGCACGGACGCGACTTCGTGACGCCGGACGACGTCAAGACGCTTGCCGAGGCTACGCTCGCGCACCGGATCATCGTCAATCCGGCGGCACGGATCAAAAATGTCGACAGCCGCGTTGTCATTGGTGACGTCCTCTCCATGGTGCCGGTTCCCGGCGCGCAGCCGGTCGCACCGGCCGGCCGCGGTTGGGGCAGGCGCCAGTCCGCACCATAGGCGAACGATCGCGGATGAACGGCCTCAAAATCATCCTCCTCGTTGTGGCGGTCCTGGCGGTCGGTCAGATCGCCGACTGGGGCGTCGCTGACCATCTGGTCATCGCGCTCCTCGTCATTCTGGCTGTCGCCTGGACCTGGACGAGGCTGAGCCTGCGAGGGATCTCCGTCGCGCGCAAGACCGGCGCCGGTCGGGCCCAGGTCGGACAGTCGCTGCATGAGACCCTGGCGGTGAGAAACGCCGGTCGTTTGAGCAAGCTCTGGATCGAACTGATGGACCGTTCGACACTTCCTGGACATGACCCCGGCCGCGTCGTCAACGTTCCCGGTCGCTCGGCCGTCGAATGGGACACGCGGACCGTCTGCGTGCGCCGCGGGCGCTATCACCTCGGTCCTGTCGAGCTCCGGTCGGGAGACCCACTGGGCATATTCGCCAGCCGGCTCGAGTTCGCGGAGACCGCCGAAGTGATCGTCTATCCGGCAGTGGTCGAGCTGCGGGAAGCCGGCATACCGGAGGGCGCCCTCTCCGGGGGCAGCGCCCTGGAGCGACGCACACCCCACGTGACGCCCAATGTCGCCGGTGTTCGCGACTACACGGCGAGCGACGGTTTCAACCGCATCTCCTGGTCGGCCACGGCGCGCCTGGCCCGCCTGATGGTCAAGGAATTCGACCAGGACCCAACCGCCGACGTCTGGATCGTCCTCGATCTGCATCAGGCCCAGCACCGCCTCGCCACGCGACCGGTGAACTGGACGCCAGACGACCGTGGCCAGTGGCCGGCGGAGGCCTGGCTCGACTCAACCGAGGAGTACGCGGTGACCGTCGCCGCATCGCTCGCCGGCCGCTTCCTCGAGGAGGGCCGCAACGTCGGGTTGATCGCCTCCGGCGCGCACCTGGAGACGATTCCCGCCGACCGCTCGGACCGGCAGCTGGTCAAGATCCTGGAGAGCCTGGCCGTCGTCCGCGCCGACGGCGCTCTGCCGCTTGCCGAGCTCCTTACCGTCGAGGGACGCCGCCTGGGGCGGCACGATTTCATGACCGTTATCACCCCGTCACTCGACGAACGATGGGTCGCCGCGCTAGCGGAGATCGCGCAGCGCGGCGTTCGCGTTTCGGCGGTGCTGATCGAGCCGGGAACATTCGGCTCGGCCCCGTCGCCGCTGCTCACGGTCAGCGCCCTGGCGGCGGCCGGGATACCGGCGCATCTCGTCAAGTACGGTGAACCGATCGCGTCGGCGTTTGCCAGCCCGGCCCTCACGCAGTTACGAGGTGTCCGTGGCTAGCCTGGCTCCTCCCATCCCTGCCGCGTCTCCTCCTCGCTGGTCACCGGCGCGGCTGGCGCGGGCCATATCACCCGCCGAGGGGTGGGCGAGCGTGATCCTGCTCGGCGTCGTCCTGCTCTCCACGGCCTGGACCGTCGCCCGCACCGACGTTGCGCCGGATGGCGTCAGCATGGCCGTGCTGGGCATCGGCGGTCTGTTGACCGGGCTGGGGCTGGCAAAGCTCAGCACCCCGGATCTCCTCGCCCACCTTTTCGCCATTCTCAGCGGCGTCTTCGCCTCATTGCTGCTCGCCGTGGAACGGACGCCGCTCGCGGACGGCGGCCGGTGGGCAAGGCTCGCCGCACTGGGCGATCTCGGTGCGCAGTGGCTGGCTCAGGCCCAGGCTGGCGATCCGCTTGATGACCCGCGACTCCTCTCCATCATGCTTGGCGCCGCGGTCTGGCTCGTCTCGTACACCGCGGCCTGGGTGCTGTTCCGCCGGGGCTGGCTAACCACGGCGCTCGCCTTGCCGGGCGCCATTGCGCTCGCCAATCTCGGGTATGCGCCCGAGGAAGGGACGTTGCCCCTTCTGGTCATGGTCGTTGCCGGCACGATGCTCGCGGCCCGCCACGCGGCCTACCGGCGGGAGGTCGAGTGGTCGCGCGCCCAGCTGCCATATCCGCGCCGCACCGTTCCCCGCTTCCTGTTTGGCGGCGTCGTTATCGCGTTGCTCGTGGCGGCTCTTGCCTGGACACTGCCACTTTCCACCAGAGACTCCCTCTTCGGAGCCGCCTGGGAGCGGATCAGTGAGCCTCTCGAGGAGGTCGCCGAGTCGCTGGAACGAGCTCGTCTCGCAGTTTGGCGGGCCGGGCGATGACAGCGGCGGCTCGTACTCCGCCTTCGGCGACAGCTTCCGCCTTGGCGGGCATCTGCAGCTCTCCGACGATCCCGTCGTGGTGCTGCAGCCGTCAGGCGGTGCGATGCGCCCCGCCTATCTCGCCGGCCAGCGCTATGACGCGTACAACGGACACGGCTGGTCGACATCGGTCGACGATACGTTCCAGGAGACAGGATCCGACGGGCGGCGCTACTCGTCCCGAATGAGCTTCTTCTCCGGTCAGGGCGTGCATCTCTCACCGGAAGTGACCGTGGACCGCTCTCAGGTCGAAGCGGAGATGAGGGTCATCCGCCCGAAAGGCGATCTCATCTTCACACTCGATACCTATCTCGCCGCCGACCGGCGCACCAACGTGCAGCTCTCCTGGCGGCAGCTCGAGAACGAGCTGTTCCCGCTCGTTGCCGGAGAGCTGGCCGCCCTTCCCCAGGACCTGCAACGGATCGGCGCGCTTGTCAGCAGAGGCAGTTACACACCGCCGTCCAATGGCGGGGTCAATGACGATTCGCCCCTCCCCCTCGATCCCTCCCTCGCCGCGGAGATTCAGTCCGAGCGCGATGCCCTCTTGCCCCGGTTCCTCGATGTTGGCTGGGTGATCGGTCCTGACGGGCGAGCCCAGGCACTCCGCGTCTCGGGCCAGTTGCCCGTCTACGACGACGTCGAAGCGGTATTCAGCCAGGATGACATCGGCGAAGGCGACGCGTATGCGGTTTCCGGGCTGACCAGCACCGCCGCACCCGACCAGCTCCGGGCCGCCGGTGACGACTATCCAGCGTGGGTCGCCGATCGCTACCTCAAACTGCCGGAGACCATCACTGACCGCACCCGGGAGCTGGCGCGCCAGCTGGCCACGGGGCAGTCCAATGCCTTCGACACGGCGGTCGCCGTCGAGGAGTACGTCCGATCGACGATCACCTACAACGAAGACATCGACGCCCCACCGGACAATCAGGACGTCGTCGATTACGTGCTCTTCGAAAGCCAGGAGGGGTATTGCGAGTACTACGCCTCGGCGATGGCCGTTCTTCTCCGCGCCGAGGGCATCCCCTCCCGGGTGGTCGGCGGCTACTTCCCGGCGCCGTACGACGCGAACGAGGGGGGGCACCTCTATCGCGAGAAGAACGCGCACCTCTGGGTCGAAGCCTTCTTCCCCGGGTACGGCTGGATCCCGTTCGAGCCAACCGCGAACCGGGAGCGACTCGATTACGGTGATCTGACCGCGCCCGCGCAGGAGCCCGCGCTGCCGACACCCGTTCCAACCCCGCCTCCCGTCGCGGAGCCGACCCCGCCTCCTGTAGCGGAGGCACCGGCGCAGCAGCCCCCGATGACGCCGCCAGACATCCTGTCCGACCCGACACGGCTCGCCGGCTGGATCGGACTCGTGCTGGCCGCGCTCGTCGCCATCGCGGCGCTCGCCGCGGTCACGGCCTGGTTTCTCGGGTTCCGCGGTCTCTCGCCTGTCTCGAGTCTCTACGCCCGCTCTCTGCGGGTGGGCAACTGGCTCGGCGTGCCGCCCAGGGTCTCGCTGACGCCGCATGAATATGCCGATCGGGTTGGCCGCGTCGTACCGTCGGCGCAAGGTCCGGCCCGGGTCGTCGCCGAGCTTTACACCCAGGAGCGTTACGCGGGGCGCCGGCCGGACGGGGATGCCATGCGCGCCGCACGCGACGCCTGGCGCGATCTGCGCGGGATCGCCATCGGTTCGCTCCTGCGCCGGAACCGGGGAGCGAGGCGACAATGAGCGGGCCAGCGGATCCCGCGCCGGGACCGGTCCTCGTCGCCGGCGCGATCAATACCGACCTGGTGGCGCGCGTCGCCAAAGCTCCCGACGCCGGCGAGACGGTGACCGGATCCACCTTCGCCATCTTCGGCGGCGGCAAGGGTGCTAACCAGGCCATCGCCGCGGCCCGTTCCGGTGCCCCAACGGCGATATTCGGCGCACTCGGCGATGACGATTTCGGCCGCCAACGGCGCGCCGATCTGGACGGTGAGGGCATCGACACTGATTCCGTCGCCCGCAGTACGACCGCGGCGTCCGGGGTGGCGCTCATCGTCGTCGAAGAGGAGACCGGCCAGAACCGGATCTCCTACGTCCCGGGGGCGACGATGACACTCACCCCCGATCAGGCCCGAGCCGCCGTCGAGCGGGTGAGACCGGTCGTGGTTTTGACCACCCTCGAACCGCCGCCGGAGACACTCGACGCTCTCCTCGATGCGAGCAAGCAACGAGGCGCGACCATCGTCCTGAACGCGACACCAGAGGCTATCGGCGCCAAGTCGCTCCTCGATCGCATCGACGTCCTGGTGGTCAACGAGACCGAAGCGGAAGACCTCCTCGGCAATGCTGTTTCCGCCACGAACGGCGAAGAGGCCGCTCGGTCGCTGGCCGCGCTCGGACCGGTAACGGTCGTCATCACCCTCGGCGCCGCGGGCGCGGCGGTAGCCCATGGTGGCCAGACGGCGTCGTTCCCCGCGCCCCAGGTCGACGTAATCGACACCACCGGCGCCGGCGATGCCTTCTGCGGCGCGTTTGCCGCCAATCTGGCTCGTGGTCTCGATCCGTTCCTGGCCGCGCGCACCGGCGTGGTAGCCGGGTCGCTGGCGACAACCATCCCCGGCGCCTACCCCGGTATCCCTCGCCGCGAGGCCATAGAGGGCATGTTGGCTAGATCCTGAGCGGCGCGCTTTCCCGACACGCTTGATTCACACGGGTTGCTGAGCTGCTGCGCGTTGCGAACAGCGTGTCATTCCGATGATGCAGGAGGAATCTCGTGGTCGCCGCGCCGCGGCAGCCTCAAATCGGGCTCAGTACCACCCAGAAGCGCCAACCGTCGTGCGCTCTCGCGCTCGACTAACGCCCTGAGCGCTTCATGCACGAGCACAGCCACGTCGTCATATCCGGTGAGGGATTTAGCCCTTGCCAGCAACGCGTCGTCAATCTTGAGCGTCGTTCGCATGTCTCATCCACGTGGGGTACTGCGCTGTTGGTCATGGCGGAAGGGGAGGGATTCGAACCCTCGAGGCGGTGTTACCGCCTACGCGATTTCCAGTCGCGCGCACTAGGCCAGGCTATGCGACCCTTCCAGCTTAGTTATCAGCCTTTGGCCGTCGATCCCTACTCTCGTGACCGACTGACCGACTCCATTGTGGCGGAGAGGGTGGGATTCGAACCCACGGTGGCTCATCACCACACCGCTTTTCGAGAGCGGCACCTTCAACCACTCGGACACCTCTCCAACTCGTGAAGTATACCAACGCAGTCTCGCCAGATGGGGCCAGATCCGCGTGCGGACAGCAAAACCGCCCGGCGGATACCGGGCGGCGCGTCAGAGGTACGCCTGGCAGGATTCGAACCTGCGGCCTTTGGGTCCGCAACCCAACGCTCTATCCCCTGAGCTACAGGCGCGCATCGCGTATTTTACACCAGACAGGCTGCGACCCGCCGTGGCGGGTCATCCGGGGCGGGAAGGGAGGGATTCGAACCCTCGGAGCGCTTTTTCAGCGCTCAACCGCTTAGCAGGCGGCCCCATTCGACCACTCTGGCACCTCCCCAGGTGGCTCTGTCCACGGCTGGCCAGCGGCGTCGCGTGCACAGGATTCCAGACAGAAAAGTCTACCACGGGGGCCAACCCTGAGCCGCGATTCCGCCGCCTGTCAGGCCGGGGCACGACCCCAGGACGAGGTACTACCTCCCCGCCGCTGACCTTGCGGCGGGGGTGCGCATTGGACCGCCGCACCCGCCGATGCCGGGGGTACTCGCAGTCGTGACGCCTGCTCGTAGGCATAGGCAATCCCGATCAGGTCGGCGTCAGCACGGGGCCGCCCGATGAAGGTCACCGAGAAGGGAGCGCCACCAGGGTAGAGTCCGGCCGGAACCGCGATCGCGGGGAACCCGGCGAATGGATAGATCAGCGATTGCAGCGTGTCGATTCCGGCCAGGACATCGAGGTCGTCAGCCTCGAGGAGACCTGTCAGGTAGTCTCGGGCCTGCTGCCGGTTGGCGCGGGAGATCTGGCGCGCCTCTTGCTCGCCGAGCGGACTCCAGAGGCAGTCGCGGAGGCGATCCTGACCCCATGGCGCGTACCGGCCAGGGTTCTCATCGTTGAAGGCGATTACGTCCGCCAGCGTGCGCACCGGCGCCTCAGTCGCTGCCAGGTAGGCGTTGACCCCCTCCCGCAGCCCCCAGTTGAACTCCGGCACGAAACCGGGACCCTCGAAATCGAATGGCGCCGGCCGGATCACGACGACCTTGGCTCCAGCGGCTTCCATCGCTCGTACCGCGTCCGTGAAGCCCGAGTTGGCGATGATCCAATCGTCGTCGGCCGGACCCGTCAATTCGATCCCGATGAGTCCGATCCGCTTGCCGCGCAAGGCATCCCGATCGAGCGCGGCCATGAAATCCGTCCCGTGCACCCCTTCGGCGCGGTCGGAATGGCGATCCCGAATATCGCGCGTATGGGTCATCGCGGTCAGTGTCGCGGCCACATCGGTCACCGTCCGTCCGATCGGCCCGGCGGTGTCGCATTCATCGCTGATAGGAACGACCCGGTCGCGGCTCACCAGTCCTAGCGACGGCCGCATGCCGACGACCGATGCCCTGGCCGAGGGCGCCACGATTGAGCCGGCGGTCTCCGTGCCGACGGTGATCGCCGCCAGATTCATGGTGACCGCTACCGCCGACCCGGTCGACGAGCCGAACGGATCGATCCCCGCTCCAAAGGGGCTCACCACCTGGCCGCCCAGCGCGCTGAACCCACTCGGCGCGACGTACGACATCCAGTACGCCCATTCGGAGAGGTTGGTCTTGCCCAGGATGATAGCGCCCGCCTCGCGCAAACTGGCGACAAGATGGGCGTCGCGGTCGCTGCGGGCGCCGCTCAGGGCGGCGGCGCCTGCCGTTGTGTGCAGGCGATCTCCGGTGCCGATGTTGTCCTTGAGCAGGATCGGGACACCATGCAGCGCTCCCTTCACCTGGCCGGCTGAGCGCTCGGAATCCAGGCGGGCGGCAATCTCGAGCGCCTCCGGGTTCAGCTCGATGACCGACCGCAACTGAATTGCGTCGAGTCGCCGGATGCGATCGACGTAGTACGCCACCAACTCGGATGCGCTGTAGCGACCCGCGGCGAAGTCTGCCTGGAGCTGAGGCGCGGTCGCTTCGAGGACGAAGCCATCGAGGCGGCAGCGCTTCTCGGGCGTCAGCCCGGACAGCGCCTCGGCGAAGGGTCGGAAATCGAGCGGGCGATGTGGAGGCAGAGAGACCGCCGGCGCCGCCCGCACGCCGGTGGCTCGCCGGGTCGCGCCGCACGCCACAAGCGCGCCCAGCGCGCCCTTGATGATTGTCCGACGGTTGTACCCGCCCACAGCTTGCCCTTCCCCCCTGGCGGCTCAGGGATGCGAGCGCCGATCCCCTCCGCCAGTGCCCATTCTAGAGGCATCCTCCCGTGCCGCAAGGTTCATTCGCGAACCGTGCCTATGCCAGTCCGGAGAATGAGGACTCGTAGGGTCTCGTCCGAGAGATGCGCTTGCCGTTGGATGAAGCGCGATCCTTCGCTCCGCCCAGGAGGGGCTGGCATTGACATGAGCGCGCTAGGCGATCGGGCCCAACCACCGCCAATCGCTCCAGGATGCCCTGCTTGCCTGAGCCGCGCTTCCGAGGCTGACTGAAACCATGTGTCAAGCCTGTCGTAGCGAGGCGCCAATCGACGTGATGCTATCCTCTGGCGAAGACGCGCCTTAGGCATAGCACCGATCGCCGACCCGCGGGACCTCGATCGCCGGTCGGAGGAGAACAGGGTTGACGCCACTCCTCGATGCCGTCGCCCTCGAGAAGATCCCTTTGTTCCGCGGACTGACTCCGACCGAGCAACGGCAGCTTCTCGATCTCCTGGGCGTAAGAAGCTTCGCCGCGGGCGTCGACATCCTCAGGGCAGAGCAACCAGGAGACGTCGCTTACATCGTCCTCGATGGCACAGTCAAAGTTCAGGTTGACCGTCCGGATGGAATCTCAGTCATCCTCGCCATATTGCGCGCAGGCGAGGTTGCGGGGGAGATGAGCCTCATCGACCATCTTGGCCGCTCTGCCACGGTCGTGGCGATGGAACAAACCACCGTCGCCTGGCTAACGCACACCGACTTCTGGAACTGCCTGCGGTCCATGCCGACGATGACATTCAACCTCGGCGGCATTCTTTCCAGGCGGCTGCGCCTCTCGAATGCGCACGTCATAGCCCTCGCGACGCTGGATATCGAACGCCGACTCGCCGATCAACTCCTCACGCTGGTCGAGGAGTACGGCGACGCAACAGCAGACGGTGGTTGCCGGATCCCTTTTCGGTTGACCCAGGGTGATCTGGCGGCGTTGGTTGGGGCTTCACGGGTGCGCGTCAATCAGATCCTGGTCAACTGGAAGCACAACGGCTACCTGGCTGTCGACGGACGGCATGTCGTCACCCTCCTCAATCGACGCGCATTGGCAGAGATGGTGCCCGGCCTACGCACCGAACTGCCCCGGCGCGAGGTGTAAAGCACTTAGCTGCGCCGTCGATCGTACTGACATACGATGCCACCACCGGGGTGAACCTCGGGGACTAACTTCGTCGAGCACCCGCGCTCGGCAGATCGCATCATCACCCGTCTCAGGAGTTGGCATGATCAGGCAGCGCGCTCTCGCGTGGGCGGCCGTACTGGCATTGGTTGCAACCGTCCAGATCGCACCCCTACCCCCTCAATACACCGTCTCCGGCGCCGCGCTTGCCCAGAATGAATCAGCCAGTGAGACCAGTGATGCTGACCAGCCGGCTGATCTGGCCATCGTTGCGTTGCACTGTGCCGAGGCGCCCGCGGCTGAGGCGCTGACGTCGTACTTCGCCAATGCGACGCTCCCAACGAGATGCGCGCCCGCCGTGGGTGTGGCCATCGCTGTCACGGAGAATGGGGATCCCGTTCCCGGCAGCCCTTTCACGACCGACGTCGCCGGTACCCTCACGCTCCCTGTCGCCCTGGGTTCTGCGGTCACTGTTGCAGAAGACCCCAAGTCGCTACCGGCTGGATATGAGCCTCTTGCGCTAGAGGCCAACGGCGTCCCTTATGCGAACCCGGTCCAACTCGACCCGGCCGTGGCGGGAGCGGCCGTGCTCTTCGTCAACGTGCCACGCACCGTCATCAAGGAACTGGACCAGGGCACGTCTACCGACGCGGGTGAGCCGACGGATCTGACGGTGGTGGCGCTGCAGTGCGCCGATGCACCCACGACGAAGGCGCTCACGTCGTTCTTCAGCAATGGAACACCGCCGAGCGGATGCGCGCCGGCGGCAGGATTGACCGTCGCCGTCACGGAGAACGACAAACCGCTCTCCGGCAGCCCGTTCCGGACCGACACAGCCGGTACCCTGGCGGTCCGCATCGGCCTGGGCTCCAAGGTTACGGTCAAGGAAGACCCGAACTCACTGCCGTCCGGATATGAACCGCTCACCCAGGAGGCCAACGGGGTTCCCTACGCCAACCCGGTGCAGCTCGACTCGGCGGTGGACGGCGCCGCCGTGCTCTTCGTCAACGTGCCGAGCTCCGTCGCCGCGCAGATTCAGCGCACATCGGTGGCGGAGGCCGATGAACCCGTCGACCTGGCCGATGGAGTCACGTCCAACCTCAATGCCTCGGCGCTGGCGTCCACCGACACGCCGGAGTGGGCAGGATGTGATCCGGCCTACCCCGACCGGCGAACCTGCATCCCGCCCGGCCGGCCGCTCGCCGCGCCCTGTTCGATCACCGACGAGCGCAACTTCACCGTGCTCCCCCCGGATCCGAGGGGGCTGGACCATGACGGTGACGGTATTGGCTGCGAGCCCGTCGGAGGGACCGTCAATAACGGCGCCGGCTTCAATGCCTACGCCCGCGGCTATGCTCCCTTCTCCGCTCCTGCAAGCGCAAGCAACGACGCGAGTGCCTTTGCGGCTAGCGCCGTCCGCGGCAGTGATGGCGCCTGGGGCTTGACTCGCGAGGGTGCCGTTCCCACGGACCGGCGCGTGCATTCCGATCTTACCCGCGCGGGTCTCTGGTTCTGGCGTCCCGACCGCATCGATGACGGCTTCAGGTTCGCGCACCTCGACCACTCCCGAGCCGGGCTCTGGTTCGTGCCTCGCGGTCGTATCGGCACCGGCAACGTCGCGGTCGCCAGCAACCCCGTCGTCATCGGCAACGGCGCCTGGTTGTGGCCCAATAGCGTCTTCCTCGGCAACCTCACCGTCGCTCGCTCCGGCTCCGGAAACCTCGCCGTCGCGAATAACCCCGTCGTCATCGGCCAAGGTATCTGGACCTGGCCCCGTCGCATCAACAATGACGACTGGTTCTGGAGTGCACGCAACCGCGCCGACGATCGGCACTGGCCCGACAGCGTCGCCAAGGGCGTCTGGATCTGGCCCGGCAATGGAGCCCGGGCTGGTAACGGCGGCATCGCTCTCTGCAACGCCAATGGGGGCATCATCCAGCTTGGCGACGTCAACAGCGGAGGAAACCGCGGCAACATGATCGCCGTCGGCAACACCTATGGCTCGGTCAAGATCGACGGCGGGACCATCAACAATCGCACCAGCGTCGACCTCGACGCCAACGGCGGGTATTGTCGCGCCGACGCCAGCGGCGGTAGCGACAACGTCGCCATTGCGAGCAATCCCATCGTCATTGGCCGTGGCGTCTCGACCTGGCCTGGCCGCACCCATCTCGGCAACGATGATTGGCGCTGGCCCAATCACATCGGCGATGACCTCTGGTTCTGGCCAAACCGCATCAGCGTCGGCAATCTCACCGTCGCCCGCTCGGGCAACGGCAACGTGGCCATTGCCAGCAATCCCATCTTCATCGGCAGAGGGCTCTGGAGATGGCCTGGCCACACCGGTGATGATGACTGGTTCGGACATGACCGCCTCGACAATGGCGTCTGGAACTGGCCGGGTCGCATCGCCGTTGGTAATCTCGCTGTCGCCCGCTCAGGCTCCGGCAATCTCGCCGTCGTCAGCAACCGCGTTGTCATCAGCAACGGCCTCTGGACGTGGCCGAACCGGCCCGGCAACGACGAGTGGCGCGGGCGAAACCGCTTCGGCCACCGCATCTGGGGCTGGCCCAACACCATCAGCGTCGGCAACCTCTCCATCGCTGGCTCCGGGAATGGCAACGTCGCCATCGCTAGCAACCCTGTCTTCATTAGCAGCGGCGTCTGGCACTGGCCCGGTCACATCGGCAACGGATCCTGGCTCTGGCCGAACCGCAACAACGGCGGTTGGCGCTGGCCGAATCACTTCGGCAAAGGCGTCTGGGGCTGGCCCGGCACCATCAGCGTCGGTAACCTCACGATTGCTCGCTCTGGCAGTGGCAACGTCGCCATCGTCAGCAACCCCATCGTCATCGTCAATGGCGCCTGGTTCGTGCCCCACGACCGCAACCATGACGATGACTGGCTCATGCGCGACGACCGCGACCGCGCCGAGACATCTGGTGTCGAGTCGCTCACGATCAACGGCGGTCTCGTCGTCAAGTCGTCGCCCGCTTCCTCCGGGCAGCCACCCGCTGACTCGGCCCAGCTAACCGGCGACGGCGACCTCGCGCAGCCGAGCGATGGCAAGATCGAAACGCTGACGATCAACGATGGGCTCGCCGTCGAACCGTCGGGTGACGGCAGCGCGGAACCACCCGGCGGCAGCGCGGAACCACCCGGCACCAGCAGCGTCAATCCGCCCAGCGACAGCACTGCCGCGCCGCCGAGTGACGCCAGCATGGCACCGCCGGCCGACGCCGCAGGCCAGCCGCCCGACGCCGGTGCGCCGGATGCCGGCTATGTCGACCCGGGCGTCGAAGCCAGCAATCCCGCCGCAGATCCCGGTGTCGACCCCGGTTACGTCGCGACCGATCCCAATTACGTCGATCCCGCCCTTGATCCTGGCGTCGTCGCGCCTGATCCCGCTATCGATCCCGGATACGTTGCGCCCGAACAGACCTATGTCGCCCCAGATGCTGGCTCCAGTCCTCCCGAGTCGAGCTACGTCGACCCCGGCTACGCCGAGCCAAGCGTGGAACCCAGCTACGTCGAGCCAAGCTACGTCGATCCCGGCCCCGCCGCGGCCGATGCAGGCAACTGGGCGCCAGATCCCGGCTACGTTGCACCGGAGCCAAACTACACCCAACCGGAACCGGTGTTCACCCAGGACCCGACCTACGTCGATCCCGGCAACGTCGCGCCGGACCCGGGCATTGACCTCAGTAATGCCGCGCCCGATCCCGGCGACTTCGCCGATCCTGGCATCGGCCCCGGCAACGTCGATCCCGGTAACGTCGCGGCGAATTCCAACGCTGTCGCGCCCGATTTCAGCGCCGGTCCGGGTAACGGCGCACCCGATCCCAGCTTCGATGCCGGAGCTGGTCCCGGTAACGTCGATCTCGGCGGCGACATTGGCGGCGATTCGGGCAACGTCGCGCCTAATCCCGACGCTGGTCACGGTGATCGAGATCGAGGAGGCGATAACGACTGAATGACTGGGTTGATGGGCTTGAGTCTGCTGCGGGGTAAGTTGATGCTCGCAGTAGCGCTGTTCTCGTCCGCCGAATTCACCGAGCTGCGGCGTCGCCCGTGATGCGGCCAGCGGGGCAGAGGGCATTCGACCGCGACTCTGCGGGTTCATCCCGGATCGAACACGGTCTTATGTTCTGTGATGCCTTAGGTGAACCGCTTCCACTCCGGGCGGCACACGGCAGCAACGATCCCGCTCACGGAGGGAGCGCACGTCAGGCAGGTAGTAGCGACGCTCGGCCAGTCCACCTCGTGCCGACGCTCGATACCTGTGCGCATGTGATCCCCGCGATGCATAGCGATACCGCGGCCGCAATGGATGCGGTTTTCACCCTCTAGCGGCATTTGCGGGAACGATTCAGCACGACATCGACTCAGCGGGCATAGACCGAGACATGGCGGGGGCTGGTGGCCGTGAACGGTTCCCGGTTCCATCCAGCCCATCGGTCCTTGAGGCGTAGTCCAGCGATGCGCGCCATCAGATCGAGCTCGCTCGGCCAGGCGTAGCGCGTCACGATCGGATACAGGCGCACGCCGTCGCGGGACAACACCACGTGGCTCTCGTCGAGCAACTGGCGCACGGGATCGTGCCGCCCCACGTCGAGGCGCACCTCATCGACGTCGATCGCCTCGGCGTCGACGTATTGCTCGTCTCGCAAGCGGTTGAGATAGGTCGGCACGAACGCCTCGACGACAAACGCGCCATCGTCGGTGAGATGGGCGGCTACGTTCTCGAAACATCGCACCTGGTCATCTTGGGTCAGAAGGTTGAACAGCGTGTTGAACACGATGTAGATCAGGCGGTAGCGGTCCGGGACCGCCACGTCGGCGAAGTCACCGATAGTGACCGGAATCTGGTCGCCGCCCGGCTTGGCGCGGAGTCTGGCGACCATCGCGGGTGAGAGATCGATGCCGGCGAGACGGACGCCCCGTGCCGCGAGGGGCAGCCCGATCCGCCCGGTACCGATCGCCAGCTCCAGAGCGGGGCCGCCCTGCGCGAGGCGCTCCAGGAACGCCACCGTCTCGGCTTCATCCCCGCGGGGAGTCTGGTCGTAGATCTCGGCGGTGTCCTCCCCAAAACTCAGGGTGGGCTCGTAATCCTTCATCGTCGGTTCGCTTCCCCCTCCGTTGCCAGACGCCGCCATGGCGATGGATGCGGTATTCCGCGCAGCCTCTGACACTGTGCAGTCGGTTTTGTTGGCAATACCAACAACGTGCCGGGTCGCGTTTGCACCCGGCACTCCTTGTCCGCATCGATATCCGGTTCTTCGTGGCGGAGAGGGTGGGATTCGAACCCACGGAGCTCATCGCTCGGCTGTTTTCAAGACAGCTGCCTTCAACCGCTCGGCCACCTCTCCATCGTTGACCGCCATGACCCAGGATTCTGGATCGCTGGGGAACACACAATTTTACCACCAGGGTGTCATGGCATCGTGTCAGTCCGACGCACCGCAAGTTGCGGGAGAAGCTCGTCGTCGCGGCACGAATAAAAGGCAAACGACGAGATCCCTCGTGCCTCGGGATGACACCGCTGGGGAATGAGACTGGTAGGGGATGACCCCTTACCCTGCCGGGCAGGCTGGACCGATCGGCGGTTGGGGGCCGATGACCGCTTGACCGCCCAGATATGGCCGCAGCACCATCGGTACCTCGATCGTGCCGTCTGGCCGCTGGTACTGCTCCATGATGGCGATCATCGTCCGCGGCAGGGCCAGTCCCGAACCATTCAGGGTATGCACGAAGCGCGGTCTGCCGCCCTCAGCCGGCCGGAAGCGGATGTTGGCCCGCCGCGCCTGGAAATCTTCGAAGCGCCCGCACGACGAGACTTCTAACCACTCCTCCGATCCCGGCGCCCAGGTTTCCAGGTCGATCTTGTCGGCGGCGGCAAAGCCCAGGTCGCCCGTGCTGAGCTGCACCTCGCGGTAGGGTAGATCGAGCGCGCGCAAGGTGTCCGCGGCTTCCTCAATCAGCCGCCGGTGCTCCTCGGCCGAGCGATCGGGATGGACGAACTTGACCATCTCCACTTTGTCGAACTGGTAGCCGCGCTTGATGCCGCGCACATCCCGCCCGGCTGAGATCTGCTCCCGCCGGAAGCAGGGCGTGTAGGCGACGTGGTAGATCGGCAGCAGCGCCTCGTCGAGGATCTCGTCCCGGTAGAGGTTCGTCACCGGAACCTCGGCGGTCGGAATCAGCCATTTGTCCTCTTCCGCGTCCCGGTAGAGGTTCTGAGAGAACTTCGGCAGGTTCCCGGTGCCGATCAGCGTCTCCTCCAGGACGAGAAATGGCGGATAGACCTCCTGGTAGCCGTGCTGCCGGGTGTGCAGATCGAGCATCCAGGTGATCAGCGCTCGTTGCAGCCGGGCGCCATCTCCGCGCAGAACGTAGAACCGGGACCCGGCGACTTTCACCCCCCGCTCGAAATCAATGAGGCCCAGTGACTCGGCCAGCTCCCAATGCGGCTGCGGGGTGAAGTCGAATGCGCGCTTCGTCCCGTACTCGGCGACCACGACGTTGCCGCTCTCGTCAGGAGCGACCGGGACGTGCTCCAGGGGAATGTTGGGCACCTCGAGCAACAAGCGATAGAGCTTGGCGTCGACCGCCTTCACCTCTTCGTCGAGTCCGGCGATGCGGTCGCCCAGCTCGCGCATGCGGAGGATCAGCGGCTCCCGCTGCGCGGCGTCCCTGGTGCGACCGACTTCCTTCGAGCCCTGGTTGAGCTCGGCTTTGAGTGATTCGACGTCAGTCAGCAGCGCGCGGCGGCGCTCGTCCAGCGTCACGATCTCATCGAGCGGCGCTTCGGTGTACGTGGTAGCGATCGCGGCCTTGACGCGCTCCGGGTCCTCACGTATGAGTCGCAGGTCGAGCATTTCGGCTCCCTCTCGTTCTCGCCAGGGTCATGCGTCCTGGGCACAAAAGAGCGCCCCGCTGAAGCGGGGCGCTGCATCGGCATTCCGTTTCGGCGGAGAACCGAGGTCAGCGCGCCGCGCGACTCGAGCTGCGCCCGTTCAACGCCGCGACCGAGATCGGCGTGAACCCGGGCAAAAACTTCGACCACTCGTGGGTTACGGCGCCCTCGATGCGGCGTTCGATGGTGTAGTAGCGCCCGGCGCGTGGCTCGCGTGGTTCCTTGCGCAACAACATCCGCGCCTCGGCAGGGAGCTTGCCCCCTTTGCGATGGTTGCACGGCTTGCACGCGGAAACCAGATTGTCCCAGGAGTGCAGCCCGCCGCGGGAGCGGGGCACGACGTGATCGATCGTCAGATCGTGGCACTGCCGCCCGCAATACTGGCAGGTGTAACCGTCGCGGATGAAGACCTCTCGCCGCGTGAGCTTCACCCGCGGCCGCGGGCGGTGGATCAAGTAGACCATGCGGATCACCGAGGGCGCGGGAAAGGCGCGCGTCGCCGACTTCACGACCCGGCCGTTGGCCTCCAGAACCTCCGCCTTGCCGTCGAAGACGAGCAGAATCGCGCGACGGACGTTGCAGACGTTCAGTGGTTCGTAGTTTTGATTGAGTACCAGGACAGCGCCATTCACCCTGCCGATGCCTCACCGGTCTCAGGGTTGCCGCGGTCACCTTCGCACCAGGCTCCAGCGCAACCTCACCCAGTTGCCGCTGTGGACCCGCCCGGGGTGCAAACCGCGCGTGGCGATCGATGTTCCTGCCGGATTGAGTCCGACGCGACTGTAGCACGTGCGATTTTCGTCAAGCAAGGTCCGCCGGGTCGAAGTGGGACCATCGTCTTGGTAGTGCCCTTACACCGCCAGCGACGCCAGGCGCGCGGTGTTGCGGTTGTGCTCCGCGATCACGGGATCGAGATCGAGCGACACGATCTTTCCGTCGTCGACGATGAGCCGGCCGCCGATGACTGTCTGACGCGCCCGCGTCGGCGCGCAGAAAACGACGGCTGCCACCGGATCGCTCAGACCACCGGCGTAGGCGACGTCGTTGAGATCGAGCGTGAAAAAGTCGGCGCACTTCCCCGGCTCCAGGCACCCGATGTCGTCGCGCCCAAGGACCTGAGCTCCGCCGATGGTGGCGATCTCCAGAGCGTCACGGGCGGTCATCCACTCGCCGGCGCGCAGCGGGTCGGAGGTCGAGAGGACGGTTTGCGGTCCCTCGGGCGGCAACAGCCCGATCTTCAGCCGGGCCAGCAACATCGCCTCGCGCACCTCGACGAGGAGGTTCGAGCCATCATTGCTGGCCGAGCCGTCGACGCCGAGGCCAGTTCGCACGCCGTTGTCGCGGTACTTCTTGACCGGCGCGATCCCCGAAGCAAGTCGCATGTTCGACGAGGGACAGTGGCAGACGCCCGCTCCTTTCTGGGCGAAGAGGCGCACTTCATCGTCGTTGACATGGACCGCGTGGGCATACCAGACGTCGTCGCCAACCCAGTCCAACGTCTCCATGTAGGCCACCGGCCGCATCCCCTGATGCTGGAGGGTGTACCGCTCCTCGTCGAGGGTCTCGCAGAGGTGGGTGTGCAGTTTGACACCGTGCTCGCGGGCGAGCCTGGCTGACTCGCGCATCAGATCGGCGGTGACCGAGAACGGCGAGCACGGCGCCAGCACGATCTGCAGCATCGAGCCCGGATTGGGATCGTGGTACTGCTCGATCACCCGCAGCGAGTCGCGCAAGATCGCGTCTTCGTCCTCGACGCAGTCGTCCGGTGGCAATCCGCCTTTGGACTCGCCCAGCGACATGCTGCCGCGCGAGACAGCGAACCGAACGCCGATCTCGGCCGCGGCGTGGATCTGGTCGTCGACCTTGCAACCGTTCTGGAAGACGTAGGCGTGATCGAAAACGGTCGTGCATCCCGAGAGCGCCAGCTCGGCGCAACCGACGATGACCGCCGTCCGCGTGTCCTCCGGCGTACGGCTGGCCCAGACCCGGTAGTGGGCGCGCAGCCAGGGAAAGAGATTGGTGTTCTGACCGGCCGGCAAGTTCCGCGTCAGCACCTGGTCGAGGTGGTGATGACAATTGATCAGCCCCGGCAGCACGATCTTCCCGGATAGGTCGAGCACGGTATCCGCGTTGTCGGGAAGTTCGCTGGACTCACCGACCTGCTCGATGACACCGTCGCGCGCGAACAGCCCCGCATTTCGCAGTTCGCGCCGCTCGCCGTCCATCGTCACCAGGACGTCAGCATTCTTCGCCAGAAATGTCGTCACGCTCTCCCTCTCCGTCATTTTCGAGGCGACTTCCTGTGTTAAGGTTCGCCGCATTATCCACACGAACGACCAATGCGCCGCGGCTGCGCCTAGCGGGGAGCCGCGCTGGGTACATCACCTCGCATGCAGGATCAGCTGGTCGACATCCTCGCCGTCGTCTCTGGGATCGTCGTAATCATCGTTTCGACCGGTATCGCCATCCGCACCTTCATGGTGCCGACCGGGGCGCCGCCACTTATCAACCGGGTCCTCTTCCGCCTTACCCAGGCGCTGTTCGACGCGATCATCCGCCCCATTCGTTCCGAAGCTCGCCGGCAGGCTGTGCTCAGCCTGTTCGCCCCCGTGTCGCTGCTGGTGGTCCTGGCCGTGGTCCTCGGCATGATCGGCTTTGGCTACACGCTCGCGCTCTATGGCGCCGGCATCAAGCCGATGCTGCGGGCGTTCCTCTTCAGTGGCTCCGCGCTCTCGACAATGGGGTTCGAATCCCCCGGGACTAATTTCTGGGTGATCGTGCTGTCGGCGGTCGAGGCACTGACAGTCGTCACCATCATCGCGCTGTTGATCGGATATCTGCCGACTATCTACTCGTCGTACCAGCAACGTGAGCAGGCGGTGGATAACCTCAACGAGCTGACCGGTGCGCACCCCGACGGCATCAAAGTCGTCGACGCCTATGTCAACATCTTCGGCCCGTCGCGACTCGGCGAGTTGTGGCAAACCTGGCTGGCCTGGTTCGCCGACCTCGCCACGTCCGGATCGACCCTCTCCGGCGAGCTCTATCTCCGCTCCTCGCGCTGGGACCGCTCGTGGATCAGCGCGGCGGGGGCGATGCTCGACGCGGCCGCGCTGGTCGACTCCAGCCTCGAACTCGCCACCGATCCAGCCGCCGACCGGCTCGTGCGCTTCGGCTCGCGAACGCTGCGCGGGGTCCTGGAGCCGCTCCGCCTGCGCTGCCCGGAGCAGCCGAAGTGGCCGCAAACCCCGACCAATATCACCCAGCAGGAGTTCGAGGACGCCTACGATCATCTGCAGCAATCGGGGCTGCCGATGAAACCGGACAAGAGTGCCGCCTGGCAAACCTTCGCCCAGCATCGCGTGCAATACGAATGCGCATTGATGACGCTGGTGCGGCTGAAGAAGCCACCACGCGGCTGCCGCTGGACAACGGATCGAGACGAGACTTAGCAGCCGCTGGCCATTCCCCTGACCGGCACGACACTCGTCGGAAGCGACGCGCCAAAGGGGTCTAGACTAATCCGCCGCCATCGCGGGGAGGCCGAGGACCGGCCGCAGGAAATCGCCCGTGAAGGAGTCGGGTGAGGCCGCGATCGCTTCCGGCGTGCCCTCGGCGATGACCAGGCCGCCGCCGCTCCCGCCCTCGGGGCCCATGTCGATGATCCAGTCCGCCGATTTGACCACGTCGAGGTTGTGCTCGATGACGATCACCGTGTTGCCGCCGTCGACCAACCGCTGCAGGATGGCCAGCAGCTTCTCGATATCGGCGAAGTGCAGCCCGGTGGTCGGCTCATCCAGGATGTAGAGGGTGCGCCCGGTTGCCCGCCGTGACAGCTCGCTGGCAAGTTTCACCCGTTGCGCCTCGCCGCCGGAGAGCTGTGTCGCGGGCTGGCCCAGCTTGATGTAGCTCAGACCGACGTCGTTGAGGGTCTGCAGCTTGTTCCGGATCGCGGGCACGTTCTGAAAGAAGTCGAGCGCCTCGGCGACGGTCATATCGAGGACGTCGGCGATCGACTTCCCCTTGTAGGTAACCTCCAGCGCCTCGCGGTTGTACCGCTTTCCGTGGCAGACCTCACACGGCACGAAGACGTCGGGCAGGAAGTTCATCTCGATCTGGATGATCCCCTCGCCTTTGCACGCCTCGCAGCGGCCGCCCTTGACGTTGAACGAGAAGCGCCCCGGCATGTAGCCGCGCGCTTTGGCCTCGGTCATGGAAGCGAACAGCTCACGAATCGGCGTGAACAGCCCGGTATAGGTGGCAGGGTTCGAGCGCGGGGTGCGGCCGATCGGACTCTGGTCGATGTCGATGACCTTGTCGAGATGCCTGATTCCCTCAAGATCGTCGTGCGCACCTGGTTTCTGCCGCGCGTGCTGCAATTCCATCGCCAGCCGCGGATAGAGCGTGTCGGTGACGAGTGAGCTCTTGCCCGAACCCGAGACGCCGGTGATGACGATGAATGTCCCTAACGGAAACCGCACGGTGACATTGCGCAGGTTGTTCTCGCGCGCCCCGCGCAGGAGCAGCGCATTGCCGTTGCCGGTGCGCCGCATAGCCGGCATCGGGATCTGTCGCTCTCCAGAGAGGTACTGCCCGGTGATCGACTCCTCGACATTCATGATGTCGTCCATCGAGCCGGCGGCGACGATATGACCGCCATGCTGACCGGCGCCTGGTCCGATGTCGACGATCCAGTCGGCGGCGCGCATCGTCTCCTCGTCGTGCTCGACGACGATCAAGGTGTTGCCGATGTCCCGCAGTCGCTCCAGGGTGCGGATCAGCCGCGCGTTGTCGCGCTGGTGGAGTCCGATGCTCGGTTCGTCGAGGATGTAGAGCACGCCCATCAGCGACGATCCGATCTGCGTCGCCAGACGAATTCGCTGCGCCTCCCCGCCGGAAAGCGTGTTGGCCGAGCGCTCCAGCGTCAGGTAATCGAGTCCGACGTCGACCAGGAAGCCAAGCCGCTCGCGAATCTCCTTGAAAATCTGGCGGGCGATCAGGAATTCCCGGTCCGACAGTGGCGCGGTCGGGTCCTCGCCCGGATCACGCGCCAGCGCCGCGAACCAATCCCGTGCCTCCCGAATCGGCATCCGCGTGACATCGACGATCGAGCGCTCGCCGACCGTGACTCCTAGAACCTCGGGTTTCAGCCGCGCGCCGTGGCACGCCGGGCACGGACGCTCCGCCATGTAGCGCTCGAGCTCCTCGCGCACCCAGTCCGAGGATGTCGCCTGATAGCGCCGTTGCAGATTGGGAATCACTCCCTCGTAGACGACGTCATACGAGCGCATCCGTCCCGACCGCGACTTGTAGCGGACGGTGACCTTCTTGCCCCGAGATCCATTGAGAATGACCTCGATGGCCTCCGCGGGCAGGTCCCGAATCGGGACGTCGAGGCTGATGTCGTACCTGGCGGCCACACCTTCCAGCAGCGCGCTGTACCAGGCGCTGCCCTCCCCCGTCGCCCGCAGCCAGGGAGCTACCGCTCCCTGCGCCAGCGACAGACCGCGGTTCGGCACGATCAGGTCGGGGTCGAACTCTCGCGTCGTGCCCAGCCCGGTGCAGACCGGGCACGCGCCATGTGGTGAGTTGAACGAGAAGTTGCGCGGCTCGATCTCGGTCAGCCCGACGACCCCATGCACCGGGCAGGAGAACTTCTCGGAGAAGACGATCGCCTCGCCGTCGACGATCTGCGCCTCGGCAATGCCATTAGCGATCTTCAAGGCGGTTTCCAGCGACTCGATGATGCGCACGCGGTCAGGGTGGTCTTCGGGCGTGACCCCTTCGTCATGACGGATCACCAGCCGGTCGACCACCACCTCGATGCTGTGCTTGCGGTATTTCTCCAGGTCGAGCCCGGCCGCCTCGTCAATGTCGAGCACATTGCCGTCGACACGAACGCGGACAAAGCCCTGGCGGCGAATCTCGTCGAGAATGCCCTGGTGCTCTCCCTTGCGGTCGCGGATGACCGGCGCCAGGATCATCAGCCGGGTGTCGCTCGGCAGCTCGAGCAGTTGACGCGCCATCTGCTGCACCGACTGCGCCACGATCGGCCGGCCACATTGCGGGCAGTGCGGGTGACCGATGCGGGCGAAAAGTAGCCGCATGTAGTCGTAGATCTCGGTAACGGTGCCGACAGTCGAGCGCGGGTTGCGGCTGCTTCCCTTCTGGTCGATCGAGATCGCCGGGGAGAGTCCGTCGATGTGGTCGACGTCCGGTTTCTCCATCTGCCCAAGGAACTGCCGGGCATAGGCGGAGAGCGACTCCACGTAGCGACGCTGGCCCTCGGCGAAGATGGTGTCAAACGCCAGCGAGCTCTTGCCCGACCCGGACAAGCCGGTCAGGACGACCAGCTTGTCACGAGGAATGTCGATATCGATGTTCTTGAGATTGTGCTCCCGGGCGCCGCGCACGCTGATCCGGTCGTGAAGAGCCATGAAACAGAGATCCTCGCTCGGGGCGCTCGGAATCTGCGGGGATTCATCCGAACAAACGATCGCAATATGTCAGTGTAGCATCCGCCGTGCCCACCGGTCAGGGGTAGTGATTCGTGTTGCGGCGGGAAGCCGGCACGTCGGGAGCTCGGAGTCAAAGGGCTCGACTGTCAGAACGCGGACTGCCACCATCCTCGCCGAAGGCCACCCTGATTCACCACGTTGAGCGCCCCCTTCGCTGCCAGTTATATCAGGCAAACCGGACAGATTCGAGCCTGATTCCCGTTCCCAGAGACGGGCGGCCGGCCGCGGCAACCGCGGGACGGCATAGCACGCAGGGTCAGGACATTTCGGTCAGGCGGGGCATGGGCGCAGGCAGATCCGCCGGGATCGGTTGTTGCAGCACCTGGAAACCTTCGCGCAGAATTTCCCCCGGCCGCAGGGCCGGCGCTCGCTGCACTGGTCCTTCCGCGGGCAGTCATTCGGTGACTCGAAGCGGGCCGCGCACCGTACATGGTGACCCGGAGTCTGAACGCAGACGCATTCCGGGGAGCCGCCGCAGTTGGTACTGACGCAGCTGTGCTTGCTGATGATCTGGTCCGGCTCCAGTGTCCGGCAGAAGTCGTTTCCGGCCGCCTCAGAGAGCGGTACGTCTCGCCGCAGCCCGGAGAATCCAACGAAGAGGGCTCCCGCCCCGACGGCCAAGCGCCGCGTGGTCCGGCGACCGATTGCCTTCGCAATGCGGTCGAAGCGGTCGTTCTCCACTGAACTTCCTCCGGGGTAACGTACGGCAACCGTGTCAAACAATGTGCCACCTCATCATAACAGACCCAGGGCAATCATTGGAGCCTGGTACGGTGGACTCTGCTCACGGCTCCGCTCTTTGAGGCTGGTTCACCAACGTCGGGGGATTGCCGCTTGGCGAGACGGCGTGCCTGTTGAGGGCGGCGAGCATCAGCGGCAGCTCGACCTGGCCGGGTTGCCGATTGCCAGACGGCGCTCCATGTCCACGATCTGTTTGACACGCGGCGTGAGTGGGGGACAAAATCGTCGCTTGGCGTCACACGTCGTGGTCGCCGGCAATGAGTTCCGCCGTCATCGCCAACCGCACCCAGTGGAGCAGGCCCTGTTCCACGGGTCGAGCCCTGGTGGTTAGCGTAGAGAAAGACCCATGACCATCGCTGAGGCCGCCAAACCGGGTGTCGAGTCGTCACTTGGCAAAGCCTATGATCCCCGTCTGGTCGAAACCGGCGTCTACGATCGCTGGGACGATGCCGGCTATTTTCAGCCGCGCGAGCGACCGGATCGCGAGCCGTTCGTGGTCGTCATGCCACCGCCGAATGTCACCGGCGAGCTTCACATTGGCCACGCCCTGTTCGTGACTGTCGAAGACATCATGATCCGCTGGCATCGCATGCTCGGCGATCCCACGCTCTGGATTCCCGGCGCGGACCACGCGGGCATCGCCGGCCAGTGGGTGGTCGAAAAGGAGCTCGCTAAAGAGGGATTGACCCGGCACGATCTCGGGCGCGAGAAGTTCCTGCAGCGGGTCTGGCAATTCATGAACCAGTACCGCGGTCGCATCCGTGAGCAGATGATGATCCTGGGCGCCTCGTGCGACTGGACCCGCTTCGTCTTTACGATGGACCCCGGTCCTTCCCGCGCGGTGCGCCACGTCTTCAAGCGGCTCTACGACAAGGGACTCATCTACCGTGGAGAGCGGCTGATCTCCTGGTGCCCACGCTGTCAGACCGCGCTCTCCGACCTGGAGGTCGTCCACCGCGACGAAGCGGGCTCCCTGTGGACCATTGCCTACCCAATCGACCTGGAGGGGAGCGACGAGGTCATTACCGTCGCGACCACCCGGCCGGAGACGATGCTCGGCGACACCGGGGTGGCCGTCCATCCCGACGACGACCGCTACCGCCACCTGGTGGGGAAGAAGGTACGCCTGCCCATCCTCGACCGCCTGATCCCGATCGTAGCCGACGACGCGGTCGACCCGGCATTCGGCACCGGGGCGGTGAAAGTGACCCCCGGCCACGATCCGAACGACTTCGAGATCGGCAGGCGGCAGGGGTTACCTGCAATCAACGTGATGAACACCGACGGCACCATGAACGGCGAAGCCGGGCCGTTCGCCGGGATGCCGATCGCTGCCGCCCGCTCCGCCGTCGTCCAGCGCCTGCGGGAGGAGGGCCGGTTGTTGCACACCGAGCCGCACATGCATGCAGTCGGCCACTGCCAGCGCTGCGACACAGTCGTCGAGCCGTTGATCTCGACGCAGTGGTTCGTGCGTATGGATGAGCTGGCAAGACCGGCGATCGCGGCGGCAAGGGACGGCAGTCTGCAGTTCGTGCCGGAGCATTTCCGATCCGTCTACCTCAACTGGCTGGAGAACATCCACGACTGGACGGTCTCGCGCCAGCTCTGGTGGGGTCACCGCATCCCAGTCTGGTACTGCCAGCGTTGCGGGGAGACGATCGTCACGGAAGAGGAGACGCTGGGCGCCTGCCCGCATTGTAGCGGGCCGGTCGACCAGGACCCAGACGTGCTCGACACGTGGTTTTCCTCCGGACTCTGGCCGTTCTCGACCCTGGGCTGGCCGGATGACACCCCGGACCTGCGCCGCTACTACCCGTCTTCGGTGATGGAGACCGGCTACGAGATCCTCTTCTTCTGGGTGGCGCGGATGGTCATGTTCGGTCTCGAAGTCATGGGCGAGCTGCCCTTCCACACCGTGTACCTGCACGGGACGGTGCGCGACGTCGAAGGCGCAAAGATGAGCAAGACCAAGGGCAACGTGATGGATCCGACCGCCGTCACGGCCGAGTATGGCGCCGACGCCCTCCGCTTCGCCCTCGTCACCCAGAGCGGCCCGGGGAATGATCTGCGCCTGGATATCCAGAAGGTCGAGGACGCCCGTAACTTCGCCAACAAGCTCTGGAATGCAACCCGTTTCGCGCTACGGCCGATCGGCGAGGCGCAGGTCGTCACGGACGAGGGCGGCCCCGCGCGTCCCGACGGCGAGCTCGCGTTGGCCGATCGCTGGATCCTCAGTCGCCTGGACGCCACCATCGAGGACGCCAACCGCTTGATGCGAGCACACCAGTACGGCGAGGCGGGAAAGACGATTCGCGAGTTCGTCTGGTCCGAGCTGTGTGACTGGTACATCGAAGCAGCCAAGGTGCGGCAACGTGGCTCCTCCGCGGAGCGACAGGCTGTCGCGCAGACACTTGCCTACGCCATGGAGCGCTCCGTCCGCCTCCTGCATCCCTTCATGCCGTTTGTCACCGAAGCACTGTGGCAGGAGCTGCCCCATGCCGGTGAGAGCGTGATGATTGCCGCCTGGCCCGAAGCAGGAGCCCGGGACGAGTCCGCCGAGACGGACTTCGGCGCCCTCATCGAGATCGTACGCGCCATTCGCAACGCCCGCACCGAAGCGGGCGTCGAGCCCGGCCGCTGGATCGCGGCGGAGATCTTCCCCGGCCCGCACCGTGCGGCCTTTGAAACCGCGCGCCGGGAGCTGGCGACGCTGGCCCGCATCGCCGACGATGAGTTGGTCATGCTCGACGGGGCGCCGGAGGGGAGCCAGAGCGCGCTCACCGCCGTGGCCGGCAACGTCGTGGCCACGTTGCCGCTGACGGGGATGGTCGATCTGGAAGCGGAGCGGGAGCGGCTGCGCAAAGAGATCGCCGCGATGATGGCCGAGCGCGACCGGGCGCAAGCCCAGCTCGGCAACGAGGCGTTCGTCTCACGGGCTCCGGATCAGGTGGTTGCCATCCAGCGCCAGCGTCTGGCGACCGCGGAAGAGCAAATCGCGCTCCTGGAGCGCCGCCTCGCGGAGCTGGATGCCTGAGCTGAACGAGCACCTGGAGCGGGCGTTCTACGAGCGCCCAACGGTGGAAGTCGCCCGCGACCTCCTTGGCCAAGTGCTCGTTTCCGTGACACCAGGGGGCCGCACGGCCGGCCGCATCGTCGAGACCGAGGCCTACCTCGGCGCAAACGACCCCGCGTCGCACGCGGCTCGCCTGCGCACGGGGCGGGTCGAGGCGATGTGGGGCGAACCGGGCATCGCCTATGTCTATCGCTCCTACGGCATCCATGCCATGCTCAACGTCGTCACCGAACCGGTGGGCGAGACTGGGGCGGTGCTGATCCGCGCGCTCGAGCCGGTGATCGGCGTCGATCTGATGCGAGCTCGCCGCGGACTCGACGACGAACGGCTGCTTTGCTCGGGTCCGGGAAAGCTCTGCCAGGCGCTCGGCATCGCTCTCGAGATGCATGGCACCGATCTCGTAACGAGCGACAGGCTCTGGGTCGCGCCGGGCGAAACACCCAGCGAAGTTTCCACCTCCGGCCGCATCGGCATCAGTCGCGGTCAGGCGCATCCCTGGCGCTACTGGATCACCGGCAATCCCCACGTCTCTGCCCATCGCCGCGCCCTTCCGCCCTCGGACTGAAGCGGTCCAGACGCGTGGTACGCTAGGTCGGGCCCCTGACCGCACCGCTCTGCAAGTGCAAGACCATTGCGTGGACGCCGCATGATCCTCCGCCTGCTTGACGAACGAACGATCGGCAAGATCGCCGCCGGAGAGGTCGTCGAGCGCCCGGTTTCCGTCGTCAAGGAGCTGGTCGAAAACGCGATCGACGCCGGCGCTGCCCGGATCCGGGTGGCGGTGCGGGGTGGCGGCATCGAGTTGATCGAGGTCGTCGATGACGGTTGCGGTATCGCGCCCGCGGATCTGCCACTGGCGGTCTGCCGGCACGCAACGTCGAAGCTGACGTCGTTCGAGGACCTGGATAGCCTCACCACGCTCGGGTTCCGCGGCGAAGCACTGCCGAGCATCGGCGCCATCTCCGACCTCGCTATCCGCTCCCGCACGCCGGACACTTCGCACGCCTCACTCCTGCGCGTCACGTTCGGCGAAGTGGCCGCGCCGGTAACGGTCGGCGCCGGTCAGGGCACCGCCGTGACCGCCCGCGATCTGTTCGGCAATGTTCCTGCTCGCCGCAAGTTCCTGCGCCAACCCTCGACCGAGACCAGCTACATCCAGCGCGCTGTTGCCGCCTATGCGGCCATGTACCCGGCTGTTGCCTTCGAGCTGATGATCGACGGCCGCCGCGCCTTCGCCACAGCTGGTTCCGGCGATGCGGTTGCCGCGGCAACCGCTGCCTGGGGCGGGGAGGTCGGCCGCGCGGCAATCATGCTGGAACCGCTCGACGAGTCGACCGCCGTTCCAGGAGTCACCGTCGATGGCTGGATCACCGCCCCGGAGCTGTCGCGCTCTCATCGTCAAGGAATCGTCATCTTCGTCAACGGCCGATGGGTGCAGAACCGGGCGCTGGCCTTTGCCCTCGAGGAGGCGTATCACTCGCTCCTCCTCGTGGGGCGACATCCGCTGGCCGCCATCCACATCCGTCTCGATCCGGCGGCGGTCGACGTCAACGTCCACCCCACCAAAGCCGAGGTGAAGTTCGTCGACGAACGGGCGGCCTGCCGGGCCGTGCAGCGCGCCGTGCACACCGCGCTCGCCCGCCGATCCCACGGCGATCTGCCCCAGGTCCGGTTCGAACCGATCCCATTCGCGCCGCCCGCGAGGCAGCGGCCGATTCCCTTCGCGCCTCCGCGATTTGGTTCCCTTGGGATCGAGACGAGAGATTCCGTGCCGGAAACGGAACCCCCGGCTCCTAACGGATCGGGTTCCGCCCATCCGTCCGGGGTGCCGATGTTGCGCGTCCTCGGCCAGATCGCGGCCAGTTACATCATTGCCGAGGGTCCCGACGGCATGTACTTGATCGATCAGCACGCCGCGCACGAGCGCGTACTTTACGAGCGCATCCTGACCCAGCTGCGAGAGCAGGCGGTGGACCGCCAGACCTTGCTCGATCCGCTTGTGGTCGATCTCACCCCGGAGGAGATGACCGCCTTCGAGCGGTCAGCAGCCGAGCTTGCCGAGATCGGGTTCGAGATCGACCGCTGGGACGGCGGCGCCGTGGCGGTGCGCGCGATACCTGCCGCTGGTCAAAGGCGTCGACGTCGCTCAGCGCCTGAGGCTGATCCTGCGCGAGCTGGCCGAGGGCGGACAGGGAGAATCGTGGCTCGACGCCGTCGCCGTAAGCACGGCCTGCCACACCTCAATCCGCGCCGGGCAGCCCCTCTCGATTCCGGAGATGCGAGAGCTCGTCTCCGCGCTGGAGAGTGCCTCCCAGCCGCGCGCCTGCGGCCACGGCCGGCCGACGATGCTGCACCTCTCCGGCAGCGATCTCGAGAAGCAGTTTCAGCGACGTTAGGAGAACGCATGCCCCCGTTGCACGCCTCCGCCGAGCGCACCGTCCCCGCCCCGGCCGAGGCGGTTTACGCCCTGCTCGCCGACTACCGCGCTGGTCACCCCCGGATTTTGCCACCGGCCTTCTCTGACCTGACGGTGCTGCGGGGAGGGACCGGCGCTGGCACCGAGATTCGATTTGCGATGACACTCGGCGGACGGAAGCAAGTCGTCGAGGCGAGCGTCGCCGAACCAGAACCCGGCCGCGTGCTCACCGAGACCTATCGCGAAAAGAACGCGGTGACCAGCTTCACTGTTGACCCGGTGGGGAATCAAAGTCGCGTCCGGATCGAGACCTCGTGGGATGCGAGCCGCGGACTCGCCGGACTGATCGAACGACTCATCATGCCACGCCTCTTCCGCAAGATCTATGCGCAGGAGCTCGATCTCATCGAGCGCTGGGCCATCGACCAGAAGACAGCGGCATGATGCCCGCATCGAGCACGGAACCGGCCAGCGTTGACACTACCCCTCGAAGCCTGTCGAGGTCGTAGGTGGCGACGCGCAGTAATCCCCGTCGCATCCCAACTCTGGCGCCGAATCGTGCTCATGCCCGAGCTTTCGTTACGCCGTACAGACCGCGGCGGAACACGGGCGACGCCTCGGGAAGTGCTAGGTCAGCGATTCCAGCCGAGCCCTTCGTATAGACCGGATGGTCTCCGGGCAAAGGCAGCGTGACTTCCGCCACCAGCGCCGCCGAGACGTAGGCACCAAGCACGGCGGCGAGAACGCGTAACCCGCTCTCGCCGCTGGCGATGGGCTCCGCGTTCGCCGCGACCGCGTCACGGAAATCACCGGCGATACCGGCCATGCCGTAGGCGATAGCGTCACGTGGGGTCCACGACCGGCTACCCGACTCCGTGACGACGTCCAGCCGTGCGGCCGGGACGAATGGGTGGGTGCCGAAGTCGATGTTGGTCATCACCACGCGGCCCCGGGTGCCGCCGATCTCGACGCCGCCCGGCCCGACGCCCCAGGCCATATTGACCAGTGCCTGGCCGCTGGCATAGACGTAGCGGACGAGGGCGATGTCTTCCACGTCACCGTCGCCTTCGAGTCGCTTGTCGACCCAGGCCGACACGGCCAGAGGCGGACCTCCCATGAACCAGTTGGCGAGATAGACAACGTGCAGCATGTCCATCAGCACGCCGCCGCCGGAATCTGCGGCGCGGTGTCGCCAGCGCGGGCTGTACGCCGCCGCGCCCGGGCGGTCTTCGACCCCCAGGTAGTTGAGCACGGCGATTTCCGGCTGGCCGATCTCCCCTGAGTCGAGCACCGCTTTGATGTCCCGATAGACCGGCATGAAGTGGTAGTTATGGACCGTGGCCAGCGTGACGCCGTTGGCGTGCGAAGCGTCGATCATGGCCTGCGCGTCGGCGGGCGTCAGCGCCAGCGGCTTCTCCGCCAGGACATGCTTGCCAGCCCCGGCCGCCGCGATTACGATCTCCGGCCGATAGCGCTGCGGCGTGGCGACGATCACCGCCTCGACATCCTCTCGCGAGAGAATCTCGCGCCAGTCGCCGTGGAGATCGCCGGGACCGAGTCCCGCCGCGGCAGCGGCCGCCTGAAGCCGTTCCGGGGTCGGGTCCGCCGCGGCGGCGATCGTCATCCCCTCGTTCGCCAGCACCGCTGGGATGTGCGCGTTGACCCCGACGTTGCCGCACCCGATCAACCCGATTCGCATGCTCGCTCTCCGCGCTTCAAGCTGGACCATCTGACGCAGCGGAAGCACCGTCCGCTCCACGCCGGCGATGCCGTGCACGTAGACGGATGAGAATGAATGTTTCGACAGCGCCGGGCGACACTAGCAACATGCCTCAGCACTGTCAACAATCGGCTGATGCGGACTCGGGGAGTATGATGTCGCCGTAGGGGCGATTGCCCGCCATCGGCTCGATTCGCGGAGACGCCGCGCCCGTGATTGGTCCAGACCATCCAGCCCGAGGATTGATTCGGGCTTCTGACGTAGATCCAGCCACAACCCGGGATCGTGTCGCCCCATATGCCTGGGTCGTCGTCGCGGTCCTCGCCTTCACCCTCACCATCGCCTCCGGCGCGCGGTTCCTCTTCGGCGTCGTGCTCAAGCCGATCTCGGAGGAGTTCGGCTGGAACCGCGCGCAGCTCACCGGTGCGGTCATGCTCGCCATGATCGTGCTCTCCATCTGCCAGCCGCTCGTCGGCCTGTTGGTGGACCGCATCGGAGCGAAGAAGATCCTCGTCGGCGGGATCGCGCTCCTCGGTGTCTCGCTGATTCCCTTTGCCTTCGCGACCAGTCTCTGGCAGATCTACGTCCTGTACGGAGTGCTGATCTCGTTGGGGCTGGCCGCGGCCTCGCCGGTCCTGACCACCTCGATCGTCGGCCGCTGGTTCACCCACAATCGCGGTCTGGCCATGTCGGTGGCCACGTCCGGCTCGGCCTTCGGTCAGCTCCTGATCGTGCCGGTAGCTACCTGGATCATGCTGGCGACCTCGTGGCAAACGACGTACCAGGTTCTCGCGGTGGCGCTACTGGCTGTCGCCCTGCCAATCAGCGCCATCTTCTTGCGAGACGCGCCGCCCGCGGCTGTGGCCGCGGGCGAGGCCCCAGCGCCGGAGGAGGGCCTGACGCTGCGGGAGGCCGTCGCGCACCCCGCATTCTGGATCCTGGCGTTCGGGTTCGTCGTCTGCGGCTGGACGATGGCCTTCCCCAACACCCACTTTCTGGCCTACGCCGACGACATGGGGATGTCGGTCCTGCACGCGGCCAATACCATCTCCGTCACCGCAATCTTCAGCATTTTGGGCAGTGTCCTGCTTGGTCTGGCCGCGGATCGATTCCGGCGCACGTCGGTGTTGGCACTGACCTATGCGCTGCGCGGCCTGGCGTTCCTGCTCCTGTTCTGGCTGCCAGCCGGGAACCTCCTCTACGTCTACGGCCTCGTCCTCGGCATCTCGTGGACTGCCACAACCCCACTCACCGCCGCCATCGCCGCCGACCGCTACGGTCCGAAGCATCTCGGTTTTATTTTTGGCTCCCTCTTCACCTTCATGAATCTCGGTTTTGGCTTCGGATCTCTCCTGGGCGGGGTGATCTTCGAGATGACTGGCGGCTACCAGCTGGCCTTGATCGTCAACGTCGCGCTCGGGCTCGCGGCGACCGTCCTTGTGTTCCTCGTGCCGCACCTCGGGCACGAGCGCCAACGGCGACTCTCGCCCACGACAACGCCAGAATCCAGGTCGATCCCCGCCCGCGCCACCGGCTGATTGCCGCGGCACGGGTCTTGCCCACCCCGCAAAGGTGCCGTATGCTCTCGGGTCGAGCCACGTCCGCCGCGCGACGCGGCCATACTCCAGGCTCCCAACGACGACGCGAAAAGGAGCGCCATGCCGGCGATGCGGGATTTCTTCCAGCGCCGGGGCAAGTTTCGTCCCGAACAAGCGGACGAGGAGCGCGCCGATCTTCAGATCCCGGAGGATCTGTGGATCAAATGCCCTAGCTGCGGCGAGCTGATCTACTCGCGCGAGCTCGAACGCAGCTCACAGGTCTGCCCGAAATGTTCCTACCACTTCCGGTTGCGCGCCCGCGAGCGCATTGCCCAGTTGAGCGACCCCGGCTCATTCGTCGAGCTCCATGCTGACGTCCAGCCCGAAGATCCGCTCGGCTTTGTCGATGGCGCCGGTTCATACGACCAGAAGCTGGAGCAGACCCAAAACAAGTCCGGCGAGCCCGAGGCCCTCGTCGTCGGCGCGGCCACGATCGGCGGCGTGCCGGCGACACTGGCTGTGAGCGACTTCGAGTTCCTCGGCGCCAGCATGGGGTCGGTCTACGGCGAGAAGCTCGTTCGCGCTGTCGAATCGGCTGCCGACCGCGGGACGCCGCTGATTACGGTTTCCTCGTCCGGCGGCGCCCGCATGCATGAAGGTCTTTTCTCGCTCATGCAGATGGCCAAGACCGTCGCCGCCCTGGCGCGGCTGGGACGGGCGGGCGTGCCGCACATCGCCCTGCTCGCGGATCCCTGCTACGGGGGCGTGACGGCGTCCTACGCCACGGTCGCCGACGTGGTGCTGTCCGAGCCCGGCGCCCTTATCGGATTTGCCGGTCCCAGGGTCATCGAGCAGATCACGCGCCAGAAGCTCCCCGCGGGATTTCAGACCGCCGAGTTTCTGCTCGCGCACGGCATGATCGACATGATCGTGCCCCGGGCAGAGCTTACGCCCACCCTTGCCACTCTGGTCCGGCACTACGTGCGGCCAGCACGCGAGCTGCCGCGGGATGGCGAGGTGGAGATTCCCCGGTCGCTCCCTGAACCGGCGGTGGCCGGCGATGACTGAGACGGCCACCGTGGTCAGCTCCACCGGGGTAGGGACCGTGTCGGCCTGGGAGCGCGTCAAACTGGCGCGCCATGCCGAGCGGCCGCATGCCCTGGCCTACCTCAATGCCCTGATGACTGATTGGGTCGAGCTCCATGGCGACCGCTCCTTTGGCGACGATCTCGCGCTGATCGGCGGGCTGGCGTCGTTCGACGATCAGACGGTGATGGTCCTCGGGCACCAAAAAGGGAACGACACCAAGGAGAACATCACCCGCAACTTCGGCATGGCTCGGCCGGAGGGGTACCGCAAAGCCGAACGGTTGATGCGGCATGCTGAGAAGTTTGGATTTCCGGTAATCACGTTTATCGACACCCCCGGGGCGGAACCCGGCATTGGTTCGGAGGAGCGTGGTCAGGCGACGGCGATCGCGGAGAGCCTGCTGACCATGGCAGACCTGGGGGTGCCGACGATCGCCGTTGTCATCGGCGAGGGTGGCTCGGGTGGCGCGCTGGCTATCGGCGTCGCCGATCGCATTCTGATGCTCGAGAACGCGATCTACGCCGTCGCTTCTCCGGAAGCCTGTGCGGCCATCCTCTGGAAAGACGCCGCGCGCGCCGCCGAAGCAGCTGAGACGATGCGCATTACCGCGGCCGATCTGGCTGGGTTCGGTATCGTCGACGAGGTCATCGCCGAACCTGTGCCCGCCCACGAGCAGCCGAAGGAGGCGATCCGGGCTACTGGCGAGGTCATCGCCCGCCATCTGCGAGAGCTCGTTCGCGAGTTTCCACGGGGCGACGCCGGCGCGATCGAGCGTTTGCGCGCTGCTCGGCACGATCGATTCCGTCGCATCGGGGCCTGGCGAGAGACCGCGCCGGGCGCGAATGGGCTCGACGCCGCGCCTGTCCCTCCGCGCTAGACCGCCTCCTCGGCGCCGAGATCGATCCAGCCATGACGCAGTGCGTAGATGACGGCCTGCGTGCGGTCGTTGACCTGCAGCTTGCGCAAGATGGAGGTGATGTTGTTCTTGACCGTTTGGTCCGAGATGGACAGGATGCTGGAGATCTCCTTGTTGCTCAGGCCCTGCGAGACGAAGCCCAGGATCTCGATCTCACGCGGGCTCAATGGCGAGTAATCCTCGCTCTCCAGGGCGTCACGCCGACTGGCGGAGCGGACTTCGTCCAGCAGCCGAGCAGATATAAAGGACGGCGTCGACGCTTCCATCTCCGGCGCCGCAACATAGCGAATGAGGCGCACCAGCTCGTCGATCTCGATCGCCTTGGCGGCAAAAGCATCGGCCCCGCAGCGGATGGCGGCGAAAAGGTGCCCGTCGTCCTCGTGCATGGTCAGAATCACGATGGCGGTCCGGGGATGCCGGCGCTTGACCGCGCGCGCGACGTCGAAACCCGACATCGTCGGCAGGCTGATGTCGAGGAGGACTACGTCCGGTGCGAATTGGTCCGCCGCGTGAATCGCCGTCGGCCCGTCGGCCGCCTCGGCGACCACAAGGAGATCTCGCTCCCCTTCCAGACTCATGCGAATCCCCCGCCGGAAGAGCGGGTGGTCGTCGACGACGAGAATCCCGATCCGGTTCATCCCTCACGCTCCTTCGCGTTCACGTTCAACCTCTCTCACTTCCCGGCGGCGACGGCCAGACCAGCGGCAAGGGCAACATCACCGCGATTCGCGTCCCGGCGCCGGGCGCCGACTCGACCCGCAGCGTGCCCCCCAGAAGCTCCGCTCGCTCACGCATGCCAGGCAATCCGTCGCCTCTGCTGGACCAGCCAATCTCCGGCTCCCACAAGAAGCCACGTCCATCGTCGACAACAAGCAACTCCGCGACACCTGGCCTCACCGCGAGCGACACCCGGACGCGGCTTGCCACGCCATGCCGACGGGCATTGCTGACCGCCTCCTGCGCGATGCGGAAGAGCGCGAGCTCGACGTCTGCCGGCAATCGCTCTCCCCCGCCGATACCCTCGGTCTCGATCGATACCTCCGTCCCCCACAACGGTGGCATGGCGGCCAGCCCGTTCAGAGCGGCGACGAGCCCGCGCTCCTCCAGGAGACGCGGCCGCAGCCCGGCCATCAGCGCCCGCACGTCGTCGAGCGCATCGCGCACCATCGCCCGCGCGGCGAGGAGCTCCTCGCGCGCTGTCGACGACGCGCGATCGAGCGCGCTGACCGCGAGATCGACTCCGAACAACGCCGCCGCCAACGACTGCGCCGGACCATCGTGGAGGTCGCGCGCCAGACTTCGCCGCTCCACTTCGCGGGCGCTGGGCGGACTGTCCGCGGTGGCGGACGGCCGGTCGTGCATCGCCGGCTTCACGCGCCTCCCGGCTGCCATCGCCGATCAGGCTCCTCCAGATCACAAAAGACCGCCGCCCCACGGGGTGTGGAGCGGCGGGTCCATACGCGAAGTATACGGATCAGGGGGGTGTACGTACAGTCCTTTCCTGGTCAGCCGGCGGGCGGCAGGTGGAACGAGAAGCGCCCAAACTCGTGGTCCGCGGTGCGATACCCGTAGAGGTTGCCATGCCCGTCGGGCGGTCGCCCGGCATAGACCGTTTCGTAGGCAGCGCGAATAGCACGCACGTCATCGGGCCCAAGCGGCACGGAATCATGGGCCGGGTAAATCGTGTCGACGTCGGCGACGATCTCCTCGGCGAGACAGAGTGACTGGCGAAATGCGGCCGGGTCACTTCCCGGAAAGAAGAGGAGCATTCGCCCCAGGTAGAGAAGATCACCGACGAAGAACACTCGCGCCTCGCGGTCGAGAAAGGAGACGCCACCCGGCGAGTGACCCGGGGTGTGAAAGATCTCCAGAACGCGGTCGCCGAGGTCGATGCGGTCTCCATGCCGTAACGACCCGGTCGGCACGCAACCGGGAATACCAGAGCTGGGATCGAAGTCGCTGGGAAGCCGGGCCGGATCCACCGATTCGGGTGAGAACTGCGCGGCGAAGCGATCAGCCGGATACCCGGCGCGAAGCTTCTCGGCCTCGGACGGGTGAACGAGCACGTCGTCGAAACGGAAGCTGGCGCCGATGTGGTCCCAGTCCGCGTGCGTCTGCAGGACGCGAGGGACGCCGCGGGGAGAGCGAGGCAACGAGACCGGCGAAGTCCCCGGCGCCCGTCCCCGTGTCCAGCACCGCAACGTCCCGGCTACCTTCGATCAGGTAGCTCTTGACATCTTCGCGATGATGCGGCTCCCGGATCATGGTCACCGCGTGCGGAAATCGCCGTACCTCGAACCATCCTCGATCTGTCACCTCATTCACGCTCGCTACCACGCCCCAGCAACCGGCTCCCAATCCCGTCGGTTGTGCTCAGTCGTTCCTCGATCATGGCTCTCCTGTCACCGCCGTCTCCTCGTCCAGCCGTCCCACCAGACCGGCCAGCTCCTCGTCGTCGAGCTTGCGGAACAGCGGCTGTGGCGGCGGTAGGGCTCGCCCGGCCGGCAGCTCGCGGAACGCCCAGGGCAGCGCGTGCACATCGTCCTCATCGCCGAGGTACTCGTGCAGCTGTTGCGCCGAGAACGGCAGATAGGGAGCGGTCAGCACCCGCAGCGCGCTCACCACCTGGAGCGCCGTCCAGAGGGAAGTCGCCGCTCGCTGGGGATCGGTCTTGAGCGTCTTCCAGGGGGCGGCCTCATCGAGATAGCGGTTCAGCGCGCTGGCCAGCAACATCACCGAGAGCAGCCCGTCGCGCAGGTGGACGGCCTCGATCTGCGCGCCGACTGTTTCGAATGTCGCTCGCGCTCGCTCCAGCATGGCCTCATCCGCTGCTGACAGCGGGCCAGGTTGCGGCACGACCCCACCGAAGCGCGACTGCGTGAACGACAGCAGCCGGTGGACGGCGTTGCCGTAGGTCGCGACCAGCTCGTCGTTGTTCCGGCGCTGGAACTCGTCCCAGGAGAAGTCGGTATCGCGGCTCTCGGGAGCGTTGATGGTCAGGAAGAACCGGATCGCGTCGGCATCGAAGAGATCGAGCGCTTCCGGGAGGAACGGCAGCCGCGAGGTATACGTCCGCGACGACGACAGCTTCTGCCCGTCGAGGGTCAGGAACTCGTTGGCCGGTACATCAAAGGGCAGGGCGAGACCGCCGTAGCCCATCAGCATGGCCGGCCAGATGATGGCGTGGAAGGGGGTGTTGTCCTTACCCACGAAGTAATACGACCGGCCGGGCGGGTTTCCTTCCTCGTCCAGGACCCACCACCGCTTCCAGGCGTCCGGATCACCCCGCAGCTCGGCCCACTCCATCGACGCCGAGAGATACCCGATCACGGCGTCGAACCAGACGTAGATGCGCTTGTCGTCGAACCCCTCCAGCGGAATGGGCACGCCCCAGTCGAGATCGCGAGTGATGGCGCGCGGTCGCAGTCCCTCCTTCAGCCAGCCCTGGACGAACCCCAGCACGGCCGGGCGCCAGTGGCCAGATTCCGCGTCCACCCAGCTCTGCAGGCGATCCTGGAATTGCGGGAGATCGAGGAAGAAGTGCGTGGTGTCGCGCGTCTCCGGCGTGGCGCCGGAGAGCTTCGAGCGCGGATCGATGAGGTCCGTGGGGTCGAGCGTTCGTCCGCAGTTGTCGCACTGGTCTCCCCGGGCATCCTCATAGCCACAGTGCGGGCAGGTGCCTTCGACGTAGCGATCGGGGAGAAAACGCTGCGCTTCCGGGTCATACATGGCCGGCTGCGTGTCCTGGTAGAGGTAGCCCTGCTCCAGCAACCGCGTGAAGAAATCCTGCGTTGCTTTGTAATGGATGGGTGTCAACGTGGTGGTGTAGAGATCGTAGCTGAGACCGAGACGGCGGAAGCTCTCGGCGATGCCGAGATGATTGGTCTCCGCCAGCTCACGCGCGCTCACCCCCAGCTTGTCAGCGGCGACCGTAATCGGGGTGCCGTGCATATCGGACCCGGAGACCATCAGGACGTGGTCGCCGACCATGCGGTGGTAGCGGGCGAAGATGTCGGGTGGCACGTACGCCCCGGCGGCATGTCCCAGGTGACGGGGACCACTCGCGTACGGCCACGCGACGCCGACCAGAATGTACGCGGGGTGGCGGGGTGGCGAGGTTGCGGGGTCGCGGGACGATGGTTCTTCCAGCGCCCCAGTCACCCCGCTACCCCGCGACCCGCGTCCTACTTTCGACTCACGACTCACGACTCACCGACTCACAATACCGGCCTCGTCTCGCGGCGATCCAAACGTCCAACACATCACGCACATTGTGCCAAGTATCCCGAGCCGGTCGCACCTTGCTCCCCTCGCCATAGCGCCAGACGACAGGCACCGGGCAGATGCGATACCCATTCAGCCGCGCGATGGTCAGCAGCTCGACGTCGAATGCCGTCACGCGCGGTCCGGCGACGGTCTGCCCCGCATCCCGGTAGAGCCGGGAGCGGAGCAACAGATTCGCGGGCGACTTCAGCGCGAAAGAGCTTGAACCCGCACTGCGTATCGTGCACGCCCGGGATGAGAAGCAGGCGCACCAGCCCGTTGAATACCCGTCCCATCAGGTGGCGATAGCTTGGCTCCCCGACCCGCCTCGCTCCGGCACCTTCTCGCGACCCGATCGCGACGTCGCAGCCCGCTGCCAGCGCGGCGCGCAGTTCGGTAAGGTATGAGAGCGGGGTGGCGAGGTCGGCGTCCGTGAAGGCGATCTGATCGCAGGTTGCCGCCTGCATTCCGGCTCGCACCGCCGCGGCTTTGCCCCCGTGGGCGATCCGTAGCATTCGACCCCGCCCGAGCTCCGAAAGGGCGCGATCGGCGAGTTCGGCTGTCGCGTCATCGCTGCCGTCGTCGACCACGATCAGTTCGGTGGCAAATGGCTGGCTGTTCAACCAGGCACCGGCTTCCCGGATCGTGACATCGATCCGAGCCGCCTCGTTGTAGGCCGGGATGATCAGTGAAAGCGAAGGATCTGCCTGTCGGGTCGAGTCGGCGCCCCCTACGATGTTCTGCACCGGCTGGACCGTCGTCGAGTCACCCACGCGGTGGCGAGTCTACCATCGCGACGAAAGGCCCTCCCCCAGCGCTTTCGGTCAGGCGCCGGGCTCTCGTCGAGCGTGGCGAGGGGTGAAGGGGAGCGCGCGTGGCCGCTGGCAGGGACCATCGAGGTCTGTGGTATGGTCGCCACGGCCCCGCGCCGCGAACGACGAGTGATGAAGGATAGGTCCATGTGGTTGCTGGGCGCGCATATGTCGGTCGCCGGCGGTCATGCGCTGGCTATCGAACGCGCTACGGCGTTCAGCATGACGGCGTGCCAGATCTTTACCAAGAACGCGAACCAGTGGAACGCGAAGCCGATCGCACCCGAGGCCGCGGAGAGCTTCCGCGCCCGGGTTGAAGCCAGCGAGATCGGCTTCGTCGTGGCGCATGATTCGTATCTGATCAATCTGGCGTCCCCGGACGAAGCCCTCCGGGAACGCTCGATCGCCGCGTTTGGCGATGAGCTGCAACGCTGCGATCAGCTCGGTGTGCCCTGGCTCGTGACCCACCCCGGCGCCCACATGGGCACGGGGGTCGACGAGGGGGTCGGCCGCGTCGCCAACGCGTTGAACCGACTCTTCGACGAGCTTCCCGATCTCAATGTGACCGTGCTGCTGGAGACCACCGCCGGACAAGGCACAACCCTGGGCCGCTCCTTCGAAGAGCTGGCCATGATCCTGGCATTGGTGGAGGATCAGACGCGCGTTGGGGTCTGCTTCGACACCTGTCATGTCTTTGCCGCGGGCTACGACATGCGGGATGGCGAGGTCTACACGGCCACGATGCAGGCATTCGACGACACCATCGGTCTGGGCCGGCTGCGCGTCTTCCATCTCAACGATTCGAAGAAGGGTCTCGGCGCACGGGTGGATCGACACGCCCATATCGGCGACGGCGAACTTGGGACCGAAGCGTTTCGCCTCCTCCTCAACGACGAGCGCTTTGCCGGGCATCCTGGCATCCTCGAGACGCCGAAAGGCGACGACGGTGAGGAGGACCGGCGCAATCTGGCCACGCTCGGTGCGCTGGTGAGCGTCGCGGACGCGTCTCTGATCGCGACGCCGTGAACGACGAGCGGCGCCGCGGCTGGACGGCTCCGGCGCCGCGCCAACCGGCGCGGCCACGACGCGTGCGACCGCGACGGGCTCCGGCGCTCCCGGTCCAACACGTCGAGACGCCCAAGGCGGTCGCCACGCTGGCCCGGTGGTCAGCCGGAATAAGCCGCCACCCTGACCGGCTGCGCGCGTCTCTGGCCGTGGCACTCGCCATCTG
The DNA here is from genome assembly GCA_963724295.1 of uncultured Chloroflexia bacterium. GTDB lineage: Bacteria > Chloroflexota > Chloroflexia > Thermomicrobiales > UBA6265 > JACCXM01. The sequence goes on from CAVRUC010000004.1 coordinate 118,120, forward strand.
CGGGCTGGCCCTGGTGATCCTGGCCACCTGGGCTGACGTGACGATCCACCGCGGAGTCGGCGACGGCGTCACTCCCCTTGTCGTCCGTCAGTACAGCGGCCGCGACCTGGCCGCAAACGTCGATCTGACCCGCTTCGCGCCCGAGCAACTCTCGTCCGTGACGGCGGGACTCCAGGCCAACGGCATCCGCTATGTGCGGCAGAGCTTCTCCTGGGCCGAAATCGAGCCCGCACCCGGGGAATACGCCTGGGAGCGCTACGACGCCATCGTGGAGGCGCTCAATCGGCGAGGCATCAGCCCGGTGGCCGTCCTCCACCGCTCGCCGTCGTGGATTCGCTCCCCGGCCGGCGCCGCGGCATTCGACGCCCCACCCGCCGATCTCACCGCGTACGAGCGGTTCGTCACCGCACTCGCCAGCCGGTACGGGGAGCAAGTGCCCTTCGTTCAACTCTGGGACCTGCCAAACCAGCCAAGCCACTGGGGCAATGCACCAGCCGACGCTATGGCTTACGTGTCGCTGCTGGCGGTCGGCTCGAATGCCGCGCGAGGCGCCAATCCCAACGCGGTTGTGCTCCTCGCCGAGCTCGATCCATTCCCCGCCGACGGCGGCGCCGACGACCTGCAGTTCCTGCGACAGGTCTACAACGCCGGCGGCAGCGCGTTCTTCGACATCGTCGCGGCACGGGTCGATGGCGGGGACACGCACCCCATATGACCGTGCCGTGCGGCCGGACGAGGCCGCCCTCTCGCGAGTCATCCTCCTGCGCGAGGCGATGACTGCGGCCGGGGACCCGGCCAAACCGATCTGGGCGACCCACTACGGGTGGGATACGGGCAGGATCGCCGGCAGTGTCGGCGAGACAACCCAGGCCGAGTACGTCGTCGCCGGTCTGGAGCGGGCCCGCGCTGAGTGGCCGTGGATGGGACCGCTCTTTCAGTGGGGACTCATTCCGGGCGCGGATCTGAGCGGAGGGACCCCCGCGGAGCGGGCCCTACTCCGCGAAGATGGCTCGACCACGCCGTTGTTCACGGAGCTTGGCGACTTCGCGGCACGCGGGGGCGCGAGCGCGGCGCCGACGGGTCTGGCTCCGGTCGCGGCGCCCCAGTACGTGTGGGAGGGCAACTGGAACCAGCAGCATCTCGGCGCGGACACGTATCGCACGACGTCCGAGGTGGAGGCGCGATTCCACCTCCGTTTCGAGGGGACGGGGGTGATTGCCAGAGCCCGCTTGAGCCGGGAGGCAGGCGCCGTCGAGGTGACGATCGACGGCCAGCCGGTCAACATCTCGCTGGAGTCATTCCAGGCGGAAGATGTGGATATCCCGCTGGCCCGGAGACTGCCCGATGGCATGCACGACGTCGCCATGCGTCTCACCGCACCGGGACAGTTGACCGTCGGCGGGCTCGTCGTGGAGCGAGCTGTGCCGATGCAGTGGCCGATTCTGCTCCTGCTCCTGAGTGGAGTCGTCCTGCTCTACCTTGGCGTATTCGACGGGGCGCTGCTGGTCGCCGAGCGCACCGGGCTGCTGCAGCGCCGGCGCGGCGGCGAGCTCTGGCCGGAGCTGCCGCAGATCCCCGACTGGCGTCCGCCGCGCCGGGCGTAGCGCCGGACAGCGCTGCCGGCAGGCACCGAACCTATACTCCCCCGAGATGAGTAATGCCGTCGCCTCGCGTCACCGCGCGTCCGCGACGCAACGGGACGGGATGCTGACACCGACACCGACAGCCACGACCGATGGCGCAGCGCCGGGCCTCTTGCCGCCGGCGGACACCCCAGAGTCCGGCTCCGTCGCGAGCAGTCCAAACGACCCCACGACGACGGACGTCCAGGCGACGCTGCGGCGACGGGTGCTGAGCCCGCAGACGCTCATCTCCTTCGGCATCGCCATCGCCGTGCTGTGGTTCGTGGTCCGCCGCCTCGACATCGATCCCGGCGCGATATGGGCGCAGATCCGGCAGGCCAATCTGCTGGCTTCTGGCCGTGGCCTTCATCCTCTGGTATGGCGCGTTCTTCGTCCGTGGCTGGCGCTGGGGCTATATGCTCAATTCCGCGGGTTTCGACCAGGCCACATGGATTTCGCCTCCCAACCACCCCTGGACTGGCCGAAATCGTGATCCTCGGCCTATTTCGCCAACTCGATCGTGCCGGCCAAGCTCGGCGACGCCTATCGCGGCTATCTGCTCAAGCGCGAGAGCGACGTCCCCTTCAGCGCCGGGTTCGGGACGATTCTCGCCGAGCGATTAGTCGACGCCATGATGCTCGTGGTCGTGCTGGCGGGAGCGGCGTTGGTCGTCTTCGGGACCGCCATGCCCTCCCAGGCGAGACCCGCCCTGCTGCTGGGCGCAGCTCTCATCGTCGCCGGGGTGGGCGGGCTGACCCTCCTCTGGCTGACTCGCAACGCGGTGGTTCGGTTGCTGCCCGGGCGCTTGCAGGAGGCCTACGCGCGTTTGAATGGAGCCATCTTCGGCGCGCTGCGGCGCCCGGCGCTCGTGTTCGGCATCGGGGCGCTGCTCTGGCTCAACGACGGGATGCGCGTCTGGTTCGTGGCCCGCTCGCTGGACGCCGGCATACCGCTGTCCGTTGCCATTCTGGTGGCAGTGATGGGCGCATTGCTAACGGTCATCCCGTTTACACCGGCGGGGCTCGGCGTGGTCGAACTCGGCGTAGGCTCGGTGCTGATCGGTGTGCTGGGTGTCGATCCGGTGGTGGCTGGGTCGATCATCGTGCTCGACCGCGTCGTCGCCTACTGGAGTTTGCTTGTCGTTGGAGCAGTACTCTACTTGCGGCGCACCCGGCGGGAGTACCGGGACCTGGCGTCGACCGTGCCGCCGGCATGAACATCCCGCCGTTGGGCAATCCATGGTCCCGCATCCGCGCCTGGGCCGCCGCCAACCGCGCCCGGGTGGAAATCCTGGCTATTGCCGGAGGCGCCATCGGCCTCATCGTCATCATGTTTGTGGTTACACTCATCATCATCTTCCGAATGCTGCGCTGACGGGATCGCCCGACAGCGCCCTACCTTTCAGGGAACCTCATCGTGACCGTTACCGAATCTTCCGCACCGCCGATCCCGGTTTCCGAGTTTCGCGCCGTGGTCTCTCGCATCGAGAACGAGGTCGCCACCGTCATGGTGGGCCAGGCGGACGTCGTGCGCGACGTGCTGATCTGCCTCATCGCCGGCGGCCACGCCTTGCTCGAGGGTGTACCCGGGCTGGGCAAGACCATGCTGGTGCGGACACTCGCCGAGGCGCTCGAGCTGGCGTTCAGTCGCATCCAGTTCACCCCGGACCTGATGCCAGCAGATATCACCGGCACGAATATCCTGGTCGAAGATCCGGAGGGCGGTCGCCAATTCGCGTTTCAACCGGGGCCGGTCTTCGCCAACCTGCTGCTGGCCGACGAGATCAACCGAGCTACACCGAAAACGCAGTCGGCGCTGCTGGAGGCCATGGCCGAGAAGACGGTCACGGTGGCCAATGAGATGCACCTGCTCGACGAGCCATTCTTCGTCCTGGCCACGCAGAATCCGCTGGAGATGGAAGGAACCTATCCCCTCCCGGAGGCCCAACTCGACCGCTTCTTCTTCAAGCTGGTCGTGCCGTATCCGAGCAGCGAGGACCTCACCGAGATCGTGCGCAGGACGACCGCTCCCGCGATGCCGGAAGCGGCCAAAGTCGCCGATGGGGCGGTCATCCGGCAGATGGGGCTCCTCTCGCGCCAGGTGCCGATCGCCAGTTCAGTCACCGATTATGTCGTGCGGATGACGCTGGCGACCCATCCCGAAAACGAGGAAGCCCCGGACGTGGTGCGGCGCTACGTTCGTTACGGCGTCAGCCCGCGAGGGGCGCAGGCGATCGTGCTCGGCTCGAAGATCCGCGCGCTGATCGAGGGGCGGCTCAACGTGGCCTACGACGACGTGCGCGCCGTCGCGGCGCCCGCGCTGAGGCACCGCCTGATTCTCAACTTCGATGCCGAGTCGTCCGGCGTGACCGCCGACGACGTGCTCGGGCAGCTCATCGCGGCGCTTCCGGAGTAATGAACGTGCCGTGAACGTGCACGTGTCAGCCAGCCGCCGCTGTGCGACACTGCCGCATAACCCAAAAGTTGCCGGTCGCTGTCCGGCGCCGAGAATGAATCCAGCCGGTGAAGGATCTATCCACCGCGGGGACCTCACCAGACTGGAGAGACCGACAGAAGGAGGCACCCGTAATGGTCGATCTCAATCCCCGTCCGGATCGCTACCGCGATCGGGCTCCCGACCTCGAGAGCGTCAATGGTCTGATCCAGGCCCGCATCGACGGCGTCATCAGCCGGCGGGAACTCATCCGGCGTGCCGCGGCACTGGCGATCGCCGCGCCCGTGGTCGGCGTGATGCTGCACGCCACCTCGGACATGGCCTTTGGCGCGCCGTCGCAGGGCCGCGCGAACGCGCTGCGGCGTCTGGCGCAGGATGGTGGAACGGTGCCCGCCGACGCGCCGACCGCCCCTGAAGGCGAGCCCAAGGCGGGCGGCACGGTAACCGTCGGCACCATCGAAGAGCCGGATACGCTCAATCCGTATCTGACTCAGCTCGTCACCGGATTCGACATCTACACGGGATCATGGACGCGCTGCTTCGTTACGACAGCACGCAGCAGCTCATCCCGGCCCTGGCCGAGTCGTTCGAAGTGTCCGACGACGGTCTGACCTACACCTTCACCCTGCGCGAGGGCGTGACGTTCCACAACGGCGACGCATTCGGACCCCAGGATGTCATCGACACCTGGAAGATGATCATGAACGAGGAGTTCGCCGCCTTCTCGACACTTGGCTGGGACAAGATCACCGATATCACCTCCCCTGATGAACGCACGGTGGTCATGGAGACCGAGCGAGGTCTTCGCGCCATTCCTCGCGTACGTGCGGCGGCGAACCGGTTCCGTCATCAGCCCCGCCTCCGAGCTGGCGAAGGGTCCCGAGACATTCAAGACCGAGTTCGGCCGCACGCGTCTGATCGGCACGGGTCCGATGAAGTTCGTCGAGTGGGACAGCAAAGCAGCAAGTCGTTCTCGAGAAGTACGCGGACTACTGGGGAGAACCCGCGCATCTCGACCAGGTCATCATCCGCTTCATTCCCGACGACAGCACCCAACTCGTGCAATTGCGCACCGGCGAAATCCAGATGGCCGATCGGAGCGGGCTCGCTAGGCGCGCTTCGCGTCGACGAAGCACTCGGCATCGAGGGAGTCACCGTTCTCGAGCATCCGTCGCCGGGTTGGTCCCACCTCGATCTCAAGCATCTCTTCTTCCTGCGCCATCCGCTCGTGCGCCAGGCGCTCGACTTCGCCACACCTACCCAGGACATCGTCGACAAGCTGCTCAAGGGCCGGGCGGTGCGCGTCGATCGCCGACCAGCAGCCGGGCACCTGGGCCTTCAACCCGAACATCGAGGGTCGACCGTTCGACCTCGAGCAGGCCAAGGCGCTTCTGGCCGAAGCCGGGCTGACGCAAGATGCCGACGGCGAACTGGGAAGGGAAAGTCCCGACCGAGGATCCACTCGTGCTCGATGGCGAAGTCCGCAAGTTCGAGATGGAGCTGTGGGGCATCAGCGGCGACACGCAGCAGCAGCAGATCATCCAGGTGATCGAACAGGCGTGGAACCAGGCCGGGATCAAGACGACCGCCAACTTCCAGGATGTCTCGACCATCTGGGGTCCCGAGGGATACCAGTGGAACCCGGAGACAATGACTGCCTGCCTCTATTCCTGGTTCAACGGCAACGATCCGGACGACATGTCCTACTGGCACTCCTCGCAGATTCCCGCCCGATCCGACGGGAACCGGCGGCAACGCCATCGCCTACTTCCACGAGTTCAACTTCCAGGAAGAGATCGACGAATTGACAGAGCAGGCGGCGACGGAGACCGACCAGGAAGCCCGCAAGGAGCTCTACTGGCAGATCCAGGAGTTGCTGCACGAGCAGGTGCCGGTCATCTTCCTCTACTGGGGGAAGAGCTTCCCGGCGCTGCGAGACAATATCGGCGGCTTCTGGCCAAGCGCGTTCAACCGCATGCTCTGGAACGTCCAGGAGTGGTACCTGGTCTAGACTGCGAATAGCGGGCTGCGTGAACCGTCGCCGCGCTCGAGACGGACTCGCTGGTGAATTCACCGGCGAGTCCGTCGCTCATCCGCGCACGCCGGAGGGATTCCTGACCAGGAGAGTGAGCAGTGCTCCGCTTCGTCGCGCGCCGCGTGCTGGAATCGATTCCGCTGCTGCTTGGCATCGCGGTGCTCTCATTCATCTTCATGCAGCTGGCGCCTGGCGGGCCCGACGCGCTTTTTGCCCGCAACGGGCGCATGTCCGCCGAACAGCTGGCAAACATCCGCCGCAGCATGGGTCTGGATCGCCCTCCCCACGAGCAGCTACTTGCCTGGATTACGAATATCTTCCAGGGCAACCTGGGCGTCTCGTACAGCCAGTTCCGACCGGTGTCGGAGGTGATCGTCGAGGTCTTCCCCAACACCGTCATCCTCATGGCCGCGGGACTGATGATCTCGCTGGTATGCGCGCTCATCTTCGGGATCCTGGCCGCTCGTAATCCCTACGGGGTGTTTGATAACGTCTCCTCCTTCTTCAGCTATTTCGGCCTGGCCATGCCGGTCTTCTGGTTCGGGCTGATGCTTCAGCTCCTCTTTGCCGTGCGGCTCGGCTGGCTGCCCTCGGCCGGGATGTACAGCGCCGGCGGGGGTGGCCTGCCCGATCTGCTTCGCCATCTGGTTCTGCCAGCCCTCACCATCGCCATCGGTTCGATCGCGGGCTGGAGCCGATACGTCCGATCCTCCACCGTTGAGCAGTTGTCTCAGGATTATGTCCGCTCCGCCCGCTCAAAGGGGCTCTCCGAGCAACGGGTGATGACCGGCCACGTGCTGCGCAACTCGCTGATCCCGCTTGTGACGGTCGTCGGCATCGACGTTCCACTCTATCTGACGGGCGCGGTGCTCACCGAGACGGTCTATTCCTGGCCCGGGATGGGACGACTCTTTTTCGACGCGTTGACCGTACGCGACTACCCGGTGCTGATGGGGATTCTGGTCCTGGGTGCGGTACTGATCATCCTCGGCAACCTGCTCGCGGATCTCGTCTACGGTCTCCTCGACCCGCGGATCAGCTATTCCTGATGGCTGCGCTCGTTATGGGAGGAGCGTCGTGAGCGTCGACACCTCAGCGAGATCACGCTCGACCGAGCGCACCGATCCGGCGGTCGGTCCTGAATTCGCCGAACCCGGCTCGCTCGACCATCGCGTCCGATCTAGTCAGCAAGCCCGCCGCGCAGTCCCTGGAGCATTGCATTCCGCCGCTTCCGGGGCTCGAAGCTCGCGTTGTTTGGGCTGCTGCTGATCGCGCTGATGACGCTGGTGACGATCTTCGCCGACGTGATCGCGCCTTACGGCGAAAATGAGATCGATCTCTTCAACATCACCGCGCAGCCATCAGAGGCACACGTCCTCGGTACCGACGAACTGGGACGTGATGAGCTGAGCCGTCTGCTCTACGGCGGCCGCATCTCGCTCTCTCGTCGGGATCGGCGCCGCGCTGATCTCGACGTTGCTCGGGATCATCGTCGGGGCCATCGCTGGCTATTTACGGCGGGTGGCTCGATACGCTACTGATGCGATTCGTCGACCTGATGCTCGCGTTTCCCGCCATTTTCCTGCTCTTGATCCTCTTCGCCATCTATGGCAGCTCGGTCCTGAGCGTGGTGCTTTTTCTCGGACTCTTCTCCTGGATGTGGCTGGCTCGGGTCATCCGCGGCGAGTTCTTGTCCCTCAAGCAACGCGATTTCGTCGAGGCGGCACGATCCATCGGCGTGCCGAATGGCACTGATCATCCGTCGTCATCTCCTGCCAAATGTGATGGCGGCCATCATCGTTTCGGCGACGCTCAACATCGCCGTTGCCATGCTTTCTGAAGCGTCTCTGTCGTTTCTCGGGTTCGGGGTTCCGCCTGAAACCCCAACCTGGGGCAACATGCTGAACGCGGCCCGACCGTACTACGTAACCGTCCCGATCCTGGCCATCGCTCCAGGCTTGACGCTGACCATCGCCGTGCTGGCGATCAATTTCGTCGGCGACGGCCTGCGCGATGCGCTCGATCCCCGCGGTCGAGGTTGAGTCGATGAGCGCGGGCAACGAGTGATCCCCCTGATCGAAACCGGCGGTTCCTGGCGCGACATCGGCTACGACGTCGGCGCCGGCGTGCGCGAGCAGCTCCAGTCCGCCGCCGCTTCGACCCGGGCCGAATTGGGCGGCATCGACCCGGCTGCCGTCATGGCGAACATCGGGCCCTATCTCCGCATTACGGAGGAGGTCGCCCCGGACGTCGTCGCCGAGCTACGCGGCATGGCGGAAGGATCGGGCGTACCGTTCGAGACCCTCTTCGTGCTCAATGCCGGCGCCGAGCTGACGCAGTCGCTCGGCCGCATCGAATGCACCGTCGCCGGCATCACCGCCGCCGGCACGGCCGACGGACACGTGCTGCTGGCCCATAACGAGGACGCCACCGCCGGTTGGGGCGATCTCACCTACGTGATCAAGGCCCAGCCCGACGAGGCGCCCGCGTTCGTCGCCTTCACCTACGCGGGACTGCTGCTGCACCAGGGAGTCAACGCCGCCGGTCTGGGCTCGGTCGGCAACGCGTTGTACGCCCGCGACGCGCGACCTGGCATCCCCAAGCTCCTCCAGTACCGGCGCGCGATCACCCAATGCACGATCGAGGGCGCGATTCGGACGGTGACTGACTGCCGCCGCGCCTACGGCAACAACCATCTCTTCGCCACCGCCGACGGCGATCTCTACGACGTCGAGGTCTCCGGGTCGCGCTGGGCGATGCGCTCGGGTGGCAACGGATTCCTGGCGCACGCCAACCACTTCACTCTACCCGGCATGACCGATCTCGACAAAGACGAAGACCTTCTCAACTCACGGCTGCGCCAGACCCGCGTCGAAACGCTCGTCGAGCGCCATTGGGGCAGCATCGACGCCTGTGGGCTACGCCGGCTGATGGCCGATCACGCGAACTACCCGCGCTCGGTCTGCAAGCACCACGCGCCGGAGAGCGACCTCGACTACGGCACGATCGGGAGCGTCGTCATCGACGTCACCGACCGCGTCCTGTGGGCCTGCGCCGGGAACCCGTGTCGCGGCGAATGGCGCGAGGTGCGGCTCTAGCACGAGGGGCCTACGTCGCCCGGGCCGCGACTAGAGCAGGTGATGGCGGCGTCGCTCGTGCGGCCGGCGGCGCGGCCGCGTTCCAGCTCGAACTTGATGAACTTGATGAACTTGATGAAGTTGATGAACTTCACAGACGCTGGACTGAAGACGCCGCCTTTCCCTGGCCGACGTTTCCAGCTCCAGACAGGCGTGCTTTCGTTGACAGCAGGGACAGGCGATTGGTATGCTCAAACATACTGGAGGCGTGGTGTAGTGGCCTAACATGCAGCCCTGTCAAGGCTGAGATCGCGGGTTCGAATCCCGTCGCTTCCGCCGATTCGTCACGGTGAACAACTACTTCCTACGTTCATGCTCTTGGATACCTGAGAAGCCACGCGTTATTGTTCACTGCTGCCTTGCTCATTCTCCAGGACGGCCGCGCAGGCTCGGGCCGAGCCCCAGCCACGGGTGAGCCTCCGGCTCGGCGTGACGGGCGAGACTCCCGTCCGGCTATGGGATCGGCCGCCAGTCTGGATTCCAACGCGGTTGTCCCCAAGCATCGATTCTCCTGCTGCACGACGTCTTCCGCTCGACTGACCCACGTTCCACATCCCCTCGCTCTACGCGCGGAGCTGCGGTGGCTCTCTCACGAGCAGGGTCGGGCGCAGGCCTGCTGTGGCCACGGAGCGCAGGCGATGGAGCACCGCGAGATGCCGAGGCAGGGACTGCGCCGTTGCCAGCCACACCCCAGCCAGAATGAGCGCTCCCCCGATGACTTGCCCCAGCGAGATCGCCTCGCCGAGCACGGCGACCGCAACGCCGATCCCGACCAGCGTCTCCACGTTGCCGAAGACCGCAACCTGGCCGGCTTCAAGCCGACTCAGCCCGAAGACCGACAGGGCGTAGGCCAGCCCCGAACACCCTGCGCCCAGGTACAGCACCAGTAGAACATCACCCGCATCTGGTGCCAGCGCAGCGCCAGCGAGCAACTCCAGCGCGGCTGGTAGGCACAGGAAGAGCAGCCCGTAACCAACGCCACCAGTGACGAGGGCGAGCGGATGACCATCGACGGCGATCTTGCGACCGATGACGTTGTAGGCGGCGAAGCAGGCAGTTCCGATCAGGAAGAAGCCGTTCCCGACGAGTGAGCTACCGAGGTTGCCGGCAGCGGGCAGGACAGTCAGCGCCACCCCGGCGACGGAGGCGAGGACGCCGAGCACGCGGCGACGTGACGGCTGTTCGTGTAGCGTCATGGCAGCGAGCAGGAGGACGAAGATAGGCGTGGCCGCTTCGAAAAGGCTCGCATTGGTGGCCGGCGCGAAGTGCAGGCCGACATTGCGGCAGAGGACGAAGGCTGCCATCCCGGTCAGCCCGAGCAGGGCTGGGGCCAGACCGCGGGCGGGGCGTGCGCCGGACCGGTGTAACAGCAGTCGCAGCACTATCCAGGCCACGGCGAGCCGGGCTACGCCGAGGGTGAGCGGTGGGACGTGGTCGAGGACGAGCCGTGTGGCACCGGGGGACGTGCCCCATATCACGCTCGCTGCGAGAACCGCGAGCACGGCGTGCACACGACGATCCGGTCGGGGAACCGCGTGCGATAGCCACGTCCTTACACTGGCGATCCCGGAACGTGTCCATGCATGATCCGGGACCGCAGAGGGCATCGGAACCACGTCGACCCGCGAGGGCAGCGAGGGACTCGCAGTGGCCATAGTGGGTCCTCCCTCCATGTTGCGGCTGTCCGAACCCCACACCTAGATGGCCGACGACCCGCGCCGGACACGTGTCGCGCCGGACTCGGGGTACCAGGATTGCCCTTCGAGGGTTCGTGGCAACGCAATTCTCCGGCGCACCCCGATCGGGCACTACGCGCGTTACCCACGCATTGCCCACGCATTCGAGGTTCATAAGCAATTGAAGGTGCGCTAAACTTCCTGGCTAGCGGTATTCGACTCCTGCTCGACCCAACGGCGTGAGCGGGAGGGGCCAGATGAACGGTTGCAATTCTTCATTCGGTGAGCTCCTGCGACAACTGCGCACCGATGCGGCACTCTCACAGGAGGAGTTGGCCGAGCTTGCGGGCCTGAGCCTGCGCGGTGTGAGCGACCTGGAACGGGGGGCGCGGCGCACGCCGCATCTGAGCACGGTCGGCATGCTGGCCGAGGCGCTCAACCTCGGACGCGAGGACCGGCAAGCGCTCGTGGCCGCGGCTCGCCCCGAGCCGCCGGTCACGCGCTCGGGCGACGCAGTCAACGGCCGGACCCTGGCGGCGCTGACGCCACTCGTCGGGCGCCAGCAAGAGCTGGGCGACCTGGCAGCGATGCTGCGCCGTTCCGACATCCGGCTGCTGACGCTGACCGGGCCCGGGGGTGTCGGCAAGACTCGCCTCGCGCTCAGTGCGGTAGCCGCGGTGTCGGATCACTTTCCCGATGGGCTCACACTCGTTCCGCTCGCCCCGGTTAGCGATCCAGCGCTGCTGGCTCCCGCCATCGTCAAGGCGCTCGGTGTGCGCGAGGCGGGCGACGGGACCCTGATTGAGCGACTGAAGGCCGTCGTCCGCGACAAGCGTCTCCTGCTGGTGCTCGACAACTTCGAGCAGATCGTCGAGGCCGCACCATACGTGGCCGACCTCCTCGTCAATTGCCCCAACCTGACGGTGCTGGTCACCAGCCGCGTCCGCCTCCGGGTCTCCGGGGAGCGTGTGTTCCCGATCGCCCCGCTCGGGCTGGTTGAGCTTGATCGCCATTGCAGCGTCGCGGATGTCGCTGCGTCCGATGCGGTTCGGCTCTTCATCACGCGCGCGGAGGCGGTCCAGCCCGGTTTCGCGCTGACTCCGGACAACGCTGTCGCCGTCGCCGAGATCTGTCGGCGCTTGGACGGACTGCCCCTCGCGATCGAGCTCGCCGCTGCTCGGGTCAAGATGCTCCCGCCATCGGCACTCCTCGGCCGACTCGACCGCCGACTGCCACTGCTGACTGGGGGAGGACGTGATGTCCCGCAACGGCAGCAAACGATGCGGGATGCCATCGCCTGGAGTCACGATCTGCTCAGTCATGAGGAGCAGGTGTTCTTCCGGCGCCTGGCGGTCTTCGCCGGTGGCTTCACGCTCGAGTCGGCGGAGACTGTCGTGAGGAATCCAGGGGAGCTGGGGATCGACCCACTGGACGGCGTGGCCTCACTCCTCGACAAGAGCTTGTTGCAGCGGGAAGTGGGACCGGGTGGGGAGCCGCGCTTCACCATGCTGGAGACCGTGCGAGAGTTCGCCCTCGAGCAGCTAGCGGCGAGCGGCGAGGACGCCTCAGTTCGGCAACGCCACGCAGCCTGGTATCTGGCACTGGTGGAGGCGGTCGGGCGCGATCTTGAGTCGGGTCGAGCGGAGGCTGCCTGGTACGTTCGCTTGGACGCCGATTTGGACAACCTGCGTGCGGCAGTAGCGTGGTTCGACGCAGCAGATGAGCCGATCAACGTTCTCCGGCTGCTCTCGGCGATCTCTGGCTACTGGTTCGTCCGGCCCTACCTTGCTGAGGTCCGCGGCTGGCTGGAGCAGGCTCTCCGTACCGCCCCCGACGCACCCATCGCTGTCCGCGTGGAGGCTCTCCACGTTGCCGCGATTACGACCAGCTTCCTCGGCGACGCGCCAGCGGCCGTCGCCCATGCCGAGGAGGAGGTGGCTCTCGCCCGCGAGCTCGGTGACTCACTTGCGCTCGGTCGCGCACATTACGACGTCGGCCTGGCCTGGGCGTTCGCTGACGACGTCGCGCGAGCAGCGGTAGCCTATGAGGAGGCGGTGTCGCTGTTGCGGACGACCGGGGTGCCATTGTGGGAAGCCATGGCGCTCGCTGAGCTCGGCGACACCCGACTCATGATGGGCGACGTGGCGGGGGCCGTGCCTCTGCTCGATGAGGCCCTCGCACTTCACCGCCGTAGCGAGTTCCCGGTGCGCATCGCGGTGACCCTCGGCGAACGCGCCCACGCCGCGCGGATGCAAGGCGACCAGGCGCTGGCCAGCCGCCTGTTCATCGAGAGCATGACCGTCGCCGCGGAGATCGGCTCCGAGCGCTTCCTCCTGGGTGCGGTGGCTGGTCTGGCCGGCGTTGCCCTGGCACTCGGGCAGCCGGAGCGGGCGGCACGGTTGTTGGGCGCAGTGGAGACGACGGCGACGTCGAGCGGCGGCGGTCGGGTCGCCCATGCGGCGCACACCGCGCGCATCCTCGCCGAGGTACGGGCAAGCCTCCCTGAGCCGGTGTTTGCCGCCGCCTGGGACGAGGGACGGGCGCTCCCGTTCACTGATGCACGCGCCGACGCTATGGCACTCGCCGCGTCCGCAGAGGAGCCGCCAGCAGCTGTGCCCGACGTCGCCAGCAGGTGCGGGCTGACGGCCCGAGAACTGGATGTCCTGCGGCTGCTTGTGGAAGGACACTCCGATCGCCAGATCGCCGCGGCGCTTTACATCGGCACACGCACCGTCCAGACCCACGTCGCGAATCTCTTAACCAAGCTCAGGGTCAATACCCGCGCTGCGGCGGCTGCCGTCGCGGTGCGCTGCGGCATCGTTTGATCGTAGCCGGCGTCTCCGCAATCGGCGGAGATTACGGAGAGCAGCGTCGCATCGCCCGTGAGCCAAATTCCGTAATCCGTTCCGCAATCTCCACGATGTGCGTGCCGCGACGGCAGCGGAGGATAGAGCCACGCCCGCGACGGGCGCTGGAGATCGAACTGATCAATGGCTCCAAGGAGGACACCGTGGTTCCAGGTATCACGGACACCGAGTGCCGCATCAAGCAGTTGCGCTACCGGGAGCTGCACGTGGAGGCCGAGCGGCAGCGTCTGGCCGCCACGGCCTGCGCTCAGAAAGACCGAGGGGGAGTTACGGAGACGTTGCAGAGTCGCATCGCCATGCTCATGGAGCGGCGCCGTCACTTCCTGCACCGCCTGCGCTCAGCGGACGCGAGGGACCATGCCATCGCTCCTGGCACGCTCGCGGTGAGCAAGTAGTGACTGACGCGGGTGCGAGACGATTCAGACTGCTGGGAGCTGTCGGAGCACGGTCCGGATCGTCTCGTGGCTGACGCCGAAGTCTGCAGCAAGGTCGCGCAAGGTGTGGCTGCCTGCTTCGCTTCGGATGGTCGCTTTCTGCTCGGCGGTAAGCTTGCTCTGGCGCGGAGCGTAGTATGCCGTACGCTTGGACCGACCGCTCAGGCGGCGAGGCGGGACGACGGCAATGTCGATGGGATCTGTGCCACGTGTGTCATGACGCGCTGGCGACACCGATCCCCGTCGCTTCCGCCCGTTCATACCCTCGCTTGACGGCGTCACCTCGGTGGCGCCGTTGATATTTGCCTCCAGAAGCCTTCCTCCATCGCCCCTTTCACGAAGAGTCGTTCTCCATACCATTCGGGATGCGCTCCATGGCAAAGGGTACGTGCCGATTCCGTTCGATCGGGAGCCGCCCGATGAGCGCGATGTGACGGAGACGGTCACCACGCTTGCTCACCTTGTGCGGTCTATCATCGCGGACTTGACCGCTCCAAAAAGCGTGTCGGATGAACTCGCGATATGTTTGGCCGCAGCCGGTCGGTCCCTGCACCTATCGATCGCGCGCCAGGGCGTACCCGGCCAGGCAGTACATCACGATCCAGCAGGCCATCCGCTGCACCGAGTAGGCATTGCCGCCGATCATCATCACCGATAGTCCGCACAGCTTCCCGCTTTGCCCGGCGGCGAAGGCTGTCTCCAGCACATCGGCGGCGCGCAGGCCATAGGGATCGGGCCAGTCCCAATCGGGTGTCTCAGCGCTGTCCAGCACGTCCAGGTCGACGGCGAGCCAGAGCCGGTCGACGCCGCTCGTGGCGTGGCGCACCGCCTCCGCGGCGAGCCGCCGGCTACCAAGCTCGCTCACCTCGCGGGCCATGATCGTGCGCATCCCGTTGTCGCGGTAGAACGCCATGTCTTCGCGCCGATTGGTCATCCCCCGCAGGCCGATCTGAACGTGATGGGACCGGCTCAACCGGTCGTTCCGCAGATAGGCGGTTCGCACCCAGTTCCAGGCGTTGGATTCATCTCCCCAATCGGGCGCGGTGTCGCAGTGCCCGTCGAAGTTGATCACCCCGATCGAGCTCGTGGCGTGATCGGCCAGCGCGTTGGCGACAGCCAAACTGGCGACGGGAGAGCCGCCGCCGATCGTGACCGGCAGGCAGCCCGCCTCGAGCACCTCGCCGACGACCGTCTCCACGGCGCTGACCGCGGCGCCCGTATCGCCAAACGGGAAATCGACGTCGCCGCAGTCGACGATGGCCAGTGACTCCGCCGGGTCGATATCGAGCTCGGAAACGTAGGTGCTCCAGTAGGTGAGGCCGGCGATGCGCACCTTGCGCGGGGCGATGTCGTTCTCGTAGCCGAGGAGCGGACTGACAAACGGGATGCCGACGATCGCCACGTCCGCTCCCTGGAGGTCGGCCATAGTCTGCAGCGGCTGCGAGCCCATGAAGACCGGGACACCCTGCCGGTTGAGCTGGTGGGTGCGCTGGGCGATGCCCAAAGAAAGCTCGAAACTCGTCACGCTCCCTCTCCTCTCCATACGGATTCCGCCCGAGCAGCGTCTGGATGCCCTCGTTGGTCGCCTTTACTCCGTCGCTCGACACTCCGAATGACCCGTGCTGCCGCTGCCTTCGTTGCGAAAGAACGTTAGGTCGGTGATCGCCGGCACGAAGACCGCGTCGTTGAACCGCGCCCATCCGCTCGATGATGTCGTGGTCGAAGGTCTCGTCCGTTGGCAGCTCGTCCTCGACCGAGCGGAACTTCGGCTCCTCGTCAGGCGTTTCCCGCTTCCTGGCAGGCGTGGTGCTGTCAGCAGCGGCCTTCCGCGTTCGCGCTAATTCAGCCACCGCCGCGTGCAGCATCTCGAGGAACCGTTCGCGGGATGCTTCGACGACGACGTCCACGTTCGGGGTGCGACCGGTAACGCCGAGAAGATCGACCACGGTCTGACCCCGACACCAGACGCCCCCGGTCTCGATCCCGACGAAGAGGCGCCTGGACTCCGTGACGATGGATGGGTCGATGGCGACGGCCATGGCGATCGGGTCGGGCAGATCGAACCCGTCTAACCCGGATGTCTCGGTCGCGAACTTGATCAATGCCGCCTGGATGTCGACGCAGAAGTTCGCCAGAGGGGTCCCTACGGCGCGCAGCCTGGCGGCATCGGCCTCGTTGAGGGTCGCATAGGTGTACGAGACGTCCCAGCCGACCATCGTGATCGGCATCCCCGATTCGAACACGATCTGCGCGGCCTCGGGGTCAACCCAGATGTTGTATTCCGCCACCGGGGTCACATTGCCGTGACCTCGTCCCGTCCCACCCATGACCACGCAATTGCTCACCTTGCCTGCCAGGGACGGGTCCCGCAAGAGGGCTAACGCCACGTTCGTCAGCGGTCCGAGTGTGACCAGGGTGATCTCTCCCGCATAGCGGTTGATCGTCTCCTGTAACACGTCCGTCGCGTGCTCAGGGGCCGGGCTCCTGCCGTAGACCTCCAGACCGATGTCTCCCATGCCATCACTGCCATGGACATTTTGCGCGCTCTCGTGTGGACGCAGGAGAGGGGCGCCCATGCCCTGATAGACAGGGACGTCCGCTCCGGTGAGCTCGACCGTGTAGAGGGCGTTCTGCGTGCCCTGCTCGAGCGGAACGTTTCCAGCGACGACGGTGATCGCCTCGACCTGGATCTGCGGGTTCGTCAGCGCCATGACGAGCGCCACCGCGTCGTCCGAGCCCGTGTCGGTATCAATCAGAAAGTGACGCATCTCCCAGACTCTCCCTACCCCGAGTTGCTCAGCGGCGGCCGCCGCTCAGCCGACACTAACGGAATTGACGCGACGCCAGGCGATGGTCGCCAGCCCGTGGGCGAGGGCTTCCATGTCCTCGCTATTGACCGATTTCACGGTTTCGACCAGATCCGTGGGTACCGCCCCGATGCCGCGCAAGGCGCCGGCGAGCGACCCCGCCATCGCCGCGATGGTGTCCGAGTCGTTGCCAATGTTCGTGCCGCCGATGACGGTCTCGAGGGGATCGCCGCCAGCCGCGACGAAGATACCGACGGCCGCCGGAACGGATTCGACAGTCATGACGGAGTTGCCGACACTCGCCTCGATCCGCCGCAAGGCGTCCTCCATGCCCTGAGCCCGCACCGCTTCTTCGATGGCGATCTCGATCCGCCGCGCGACATTCGGTCCCGCAATGTAGCGCCCCTCGCGACCGCCGAGCTCCTCCCCGTATCTGGCCCCCCACAGGCATGCCTGCGTGACCGAGTAGACGTCGGCCCCGAGCTCCAGCGCGTGCGCGACCCCGGCCGCGATAGCGCCGGCGCCCGCGGCCGCGATCTGCGTGTCGTGGGTCGGACGGGCCGTCAACCAGGCCAGCCGCACCGCTCCTTCCAGGTCACCGGGAAAAACCAATCCCGCCGGCGCGATCCGCATCGCGGCGCCATTCGTTGCGCCGAAGCTGGTTTGCTTGCGAGTGGAGGTTCCCACGCACCCGATGTGAGAGGTGTCTTCGCCGGCGCTGATTGCCTCGAGCAGTGGTCGGGTGGTCGGACCCATCATCCTCGCCATCGGGGAGGTGCGAGACCAATCGACCAATTTGCTCACCCAGGCGTCCTCGCTCAGCTCGCCGTCCGCGTCGATGATCGCTTCGGCCAGGGCGAACATCTGGCTGGTGTCGTCGGTGATCTGGCCAGGGAGGTTCCCCGCGGAGAAGGTGTCACTGGAAGGGGCCCGCAGATCGCGCAGGAGTCCCCCGTACTCCTCGAGAATCTCCGGGATCGCATGCTGCTCGGTAGCGGCGCCCATGGCATCGCCGAGAGCCGCGGTTACCAGGCTGCCGAGGACGTGCTCGTAGAGACGTTGCCGATCTCCCACTTCGGGCATGAAGTCACCTTTCTGGTGTCGATCCTTCAACGGATGTCGTGGCCTTCATCATACCGGCCAGCATCGGGTTGCAGCCCTTATTCGCTCTCAGTCCGTGCCAGCGCTGCCGCTTCGGTCCACGTCGGAAGCCCTGACCGGACGCCCCACCCCGTGCAGGAGAGCGCGGCCGCCGCCGCGGCGAACCGGCCCGCTTCGGCCGCGGGACGGTCCTCCAGCAGCCAGGCGGTAATCAGGGCCGCGCTCAGGGCATCGCCAGCGCCGGTGGTATCGACGACCGGCACCGCAAACCCCGGCACGAAATGCATGCCCTGCTTGCCTGTCCGCCTCGAAGAGGTAGAGGCCGCGTTCCCGGTCACTGACCGACGCTCGCCGTACCCCTTTGCCGCGCAAGTAGGCAAGTCCGTCCTCGAGCGTCGCTTCACCGGTATACGAGCGCAGATGCTCCCGGTTCGTCAGGAACAATTCGACCGTGGGCAGAATCGAATCCACGTCCTGCCGTTGCAGCCCTCGTCCTTCCAGATCATCGAAGCTGCCGGGGAGATCGAAGGCAAGAGCCGGTCCCTGGCTGCTCGGCACAAAGTCCCGCCACTCGATGGAGTAATGGCGATGGCAGATACCCCGAGGTGAAGCAGACGCGAGAGCGGCGGATATACGCGTCATCCTCCTCGTCCAGCGTCAGGCCTCGCACGCCATTCCCGCCGGTGACCATGCTGCGGTCGCCGTGTCCATCGACGAAGACCAGCGTGTACGCGGTGTCATCCTCGCCTCCGACCTGGACCCGCGAGACATCAATGCCACGCTGCCGAAAGTCCTCGAGCACCATCGTTCCGGAGGCGTCGCAGCCGACCCGAACGATGACGCCGACGGAGAGTCCCAGCCGCGCCGCGGCGGCCGCGACATTCCCTTCGACACCCCCTGGTCCCGACTGCCGGTCGAGGACCATGACCCCTGTATCGCGCTCGGGGAGCACGGTGACGCGGTGGATATAGTCGATGACGGCGCTGCCAACCGTCACCAGATCGAGCGGGCCGGTCGACATCTGGCCGCCTTACAGCCCGAGCTCGGCGGCAGCGCGTCGGGCCTCCTGCACGAATCCCCGGACCAGATCGGGGTCCTTGCGACGGCTGTTGCCGGCGGTGTTCGTCCAGGTGAACGAGTCGACCCCCGCTGGCCGCACATGCCGGATCGAGTCGGCGACATTGTCAGGGCTCAGGCCACCAGCCAGGATGACCGGAACGCTGGCGCCGACAGATTCCACGATGCGAGCGCTGACGTCCCAGTCGTGAACGCGACCGGCTGCGCCGATGCCCGTGATATCCGGATCGTCCGTGTCGAGGAGAAGATAGTCACTGACTGGGGCGAAACGCTCAGCGGCGGCAATCGCCTGGTCGGCCGTCTCCGGTCCGCCGACCTCGATCGCCTTCATCACCCGCGTGCCGCTGGGAAGGAGCGAGCGCAGCCGCCGCTGCTCGTCGACGTTCAGCGCCTCGGTCGCCGAACAGATGTGCACGATCGCCGGGTTCACCGCTTCGGCCATCGCCACGATGGCGTCCAGCTCCGTCCTGACCGTCAGCGCCGCACCGAGAACGTTCTGCGGGAGGAAATCGAACAGCGCGCGGCACTCCTCATGACCCAGCTCCGAGCGCAACCCCTGGCCGGCAGGGGCCAGGCCGATATGGTCGACTCCCATTTCCACGAGCATGCGCACGTCTTCCGGGTGAGTCAGCGAATAGATCTGCACGATCATGGTGGCTCCGGTCATGAGTCGGTCAGTCGGTAAGTCGGTTAGTCGGTTAGTACGAGAGTGTGCCAATTGCCGATAGCCATTAGCCCATAGAGCCGCATCACCCTGCCAGTGCACGTGCCGCGGGATGGTCGGCGAGCAGCTCCAGTAGTTGGTTCCGTCCTGGGATGCGGGTGCCGGCGCCGCGCTGGGTTACGGCGAGAGCGCCCATGGCGTTGCCCAGCACGGCACAGTCGCGCGGTGTCCCTCCGCGCAACCACCCGGCGATAAATGCCGGGGCGAAGGAGTCCCCAGCGCCGACCGTATCGACGACGGGAACGGAGAAGCCGGGCACGTGCTGAACTTCCTCGGTCGTTGCCACCAGACAGCCCTCGGAACCAAGTTTCAGCACAACGACCGAGGGACCGAGTGCCAGGAGCGCCTGCACGAGCTCCACTCGGTCCTTGATAGGCGAGAGAAACCTGGCCTCGGACTCGGAGAGCAACAAGACGTCTATGGCGGCAAGCGCCCGTTCTCGTTGCTCGCGCGGGATGAACTCGGCACTTGGGCCAGGATCGAAAAAGATCGGCACGCCCGCCGTGCGAGCGGTCGCGAAGGCGGCGATCACGTCCTCAGGAGTCAGGAGATCGCGAAGGGTGTAGCCATCGGTGTACAGCGCGCGGGAGTGTTGGATGACCGCATGCCAATCCTCAGGGAACGGCCAGACTCCGAGGTCGTCTTTGACGCCGAGATAGACATGCTGATTCAGCTGGTCGGCGAGCACGATACAGAGGACCGTAGACCGCTCCGGGTAGACGGTGACATGACGCAGGTCGACCCCCTCCGGTTCAAGCATGGCGAGAGTCTCCGCGCCATAGCGGTCAGCTCCGAGTTGTCCAAGCGCCGCGACGTCCAGGTTGAGACGTCGTGCCGCGACGAGGACATTGCCGGCCCCACCGGGCTCGAGAAAGATTCCCTCCGCCCAACCGTGATTGTTGGGTAGCAGCGGCAGGCGCTCCACCGGCACGATCAGATCGGCGACGAGGTCGCCGAGAACGACGAGGTCGTGACCCACTGAACGGTCCCTACCCTATCCCTCGAGCGGTCGCGATGTTCGCACCCCGCGCCGTCGACGGGAGATCACCAGCGCACCGGCCACCAACGGGATGACAGGCAACACGAGCAAGCGCGTGAGGGGAGGGTTCCCGGGGACACGCACTTGCCGGATGCTGCCTGGCATGACTTCCCCCCGTTCTGATGTCAGCCGGATCTGATACTGCTCTCCCGTTGCCTCGAGATCGATGGGGTATGCCTCGAAGTTCGGACGTGGAGACTCGGGGGATTCGGGAGTTGCGGGAGCCGATGGGTCCATCGCGATGACTTCGTAACCAAGCTGAGAACCCGGCACTTGGCGCACGGTGTATGGGGTCAGCGAGCGTCGATCCGCCACGTTGTCGCCGGCAAGGATTTCCAGCTGCTGGCTGCTGAGCCGTTCGCCATTGACCCACTCCCATTCGCCACTGTCTCCCGGCAAACTCTGCGGGTTCTGCAGCAGCGCCCAAGCTCGCCCCGGGTACTCGCGCGCGAGGTGTGGCTCCAGGTAGAGGGCACTATCCGCAGTGCCGAAAATGACGTCGCTGGGGGCAGGTGATTCGAGCGGTGTAGTCCACCTCGTCTCGGGGACGATGGTGTAGCCAACTCCGGTACGTCGCGGAGCGAAAACGTTCATCGTGCGCTCGCTCTCAGGCACGATAGTGCCATCAGAACCGCGCAGCCGAATGCCGTACTGGCCGGGGTCGAGATCGATCGGGAAGCCGCTGTTGAGACCGTTGCTGAAGACACCGATCGGTTCGGGAAGCACCGGCTCGGGAGGTACCTCGACCGTTTCGCCCGCCTGTTGCCGGCTGTTGACTTCCGCCATGGCGTCCAGCCAGGCCTGCTCCGCCCGCTGATATTCCGCCGACGCCTTTTGGAACGCTTCTTGCCGAGACCGGAACTCCGCCTCCGCATCGACGGCGGCCTCACCAAGAAAGAGCTCGCCGGTCGTGGTGGTCCCCTCTTGCTTGAAGTGGATGGTGTAGTCGGTCCGGGTGAGCTCGGCGACGACGCGCCCATCTTTGACGACTTCGAGCACACCCGGAACCGGCTCGTTGAGCGCGCTCCAATCCGCCCGATACTCGTTCGTAATTGGCCAAAAATAGATCTCGGTGTATCGAGGCGAGATCACGCTCGTGCCGTCGGCGAGGAGGAAGATGGCATCGGCTGTTGGCGGCGCGAACGTCCCGACAAAGTTGTCCGGCACCGCCGCGTTGATCCCGTAGACAAACGCGCGCTCGCTATCGGTCGTCTGCGCCGTCGTCGAGGGGACCCAGCCCGGCTGGTGTCCGAGCAGCATCAGGAACCCGGCAAGAGCCACGGCGGCGAAGCACCTCACGTTCACGGCAAGACCCCTCTCCGGGTGAGTGCCCGGACGGCCAGCGCGAGCCAGATCGCGGCACTCCCGATCCCACTCGCCACGTACAGCAACAGCTCGCGCCAGTTGCCACGGAACGCGGCATCGAGGCCCTGGCTCAAGAGCGCCAGAGGGGACACCCACTGCAGAGCTTCACGAATGACCCGCAGCAGCTCTCTCAGAAAAAGCAGCGCGTCGTAGTAGCGACTCGTCGGCGGCATCTGCACGAGAGCGCTGTAACCGACCTGAGCGGCCAGGACGAAGGCCAGTGCGGCGGCGAACACAAAGACCGCGCCGCGAGCCGAGGAGGCGATCGCCGAGATGAACAGGCCGATTCCTATGGCCGGCGCAACGAGCGCTGGCGAGACGAGCACACCCGCGAAAAGCGTGGCGGGGAGAGGAAGGTTCGTCAGAGCGGCGAGTACGGCAAAGAGTGGCATGGTGATCAGCATGAAGAGGATGTAGACGACGATCGCGCCTACCAGATGGGCACCGACCAATCCGACGGGGTCGATTGGCGCGAAGAACAGCACGCGCAGCGCACCCTGGTCGCGTGGCCGAGCGATGGCCAGCGCTGCCCACGCCGCGAGGTAGACCGCGCCCATCGACGTGGCAACGAGCAGCGACACGTAGAATGGACGACTGACGATCTCCAACCCACTCTCAGCCACCGAGCGCAAGGTGTTGTAGACGAGAACGACCCCAACCAGCACCACGACAGCGGCCGCGAGATAGAGCGACCACCCGTAGACCGCTTCTCGCACCTCTGCGCGCGATATTTGGTCGATGGTGCGCCAGCGGAGCCGCCAGGGTGAGGGTGATAGGGTGATGGGTGATGGGTGATAGGATGTTGGCGTGGCGGGCGACGCAGGCGTCGCCCCTACGAGTCGTCTGGCCGTCTCGCCGTCTCGCCGTCTTGCCGTCTTCATGCCGAGGTGCTTGCCAACCTGCTGACATTGTGATCCGTGAAGGTCACAAACGCTTCCTCCAGACTCATCTCCTCGCTCTCCATCCTCAGAATGACACCCCCGGACTCGGTGATGAGCTGGGAGAGCCGCGGCCGAACATCCTGGCCGTCTTCGAGAAGCAGCTCGAGTTGCCGCCCGCTGTCGGTCACCTCGAGATCGAGCACGTAGGGTTCCTGGCCGAGGCGCTCGACGAGCGGTGCGTCGACACGCTCGAGCTCGACAATCAAGCGGCGGCCCGAGCCCAGCCGGCGGCGTAGTCCCGCCAGACTGTCCTCGATCAAGAGAGATCCCTGGTGCATGATGCCGATGCGATCCGCGGAACGCTCGATCTCGGAGAGAATATGGCTGGAGATGAATGCCGTTCCCCCCTGATCGCGGTAGGCGTGAATCAACTCCCGTACCTGGCGTATGCCGTGCGGGTCGAGCCCACTCACCGGCTCGTCGAGGATCAACAGCCGCGGCGCATGAACGAGAGCTCGAATGAGGCTGAGCTTCTGGCGCATTCCGCGCGAGTAGTCGCGAGCGAGCGCGTCACGTGCGTCCCATAGCTCCAGCGCGTGGAACAATTCCTCCATGGAGCGCTCTGGCGCGTCGACCCCGCAGAGCCGGCCGAAATAGCGCACCAGCTCCCACCCGGTCAACCGTGAGAATTCAACAGGCTCTTCCGCCACCACCCCGATCTGCTGCCTGAAGGCGAAGGACCCCCGCTCGAGCGGCTTCCCGAAGAGGCAGACACGCCCGCTGGTTGGCTGAACGAGATTGAGCAGCATGTGGATGGTGGTCGTCTTGCCGGCCCCATTTGGGCCGAGGAAACCGTAGATCTCCCCTGAGCGAACTTCGAGGTTCAAGGAGTCGACGGCAACCATGTCGCCGTAACACTTGGTCAGGTTTTCCGTCTCGATCACGGGTCTGAATGGTCCTCGCCGGCTTCGCTCGGGTGATGATGCCGATGGATGCTAGCATCTTCGCCGAGTCGAGTAGTCGAGAAGTCGAGGCGTCGAGCAGAAGACGGCAAGACGGCAAGACGGCTAGGACGAGAAGAAGCGGAAAAGCCGATTGTCGATAAGCCATCACCCGACATCAGTCACCGAATAATGACGAGGAGGCAACTGCAGCGTGTTCGAGAATCTCGGCAAGAAGAAGGTCGTCCTCGGCATGGTCCACCTGGGCGCACTGCCCGGCACGCCGTTCGCCGCCGAGGGAAGCTACGCGGCCGTGAGGGACAAGGCCCTGAGCGATGCTCGCGCGTTGAAAGCGGGCGGCGCGGACGGCTGCGTGGTGCAGAACGCGGGCGATCGGGTGTTCGCCACCGATCAGGCCGACCCGATCATCGTGGCCGCCATGGCCGATATCGTGCGTGCCATCGCCGACGCGACCGGGCCTGACTTTCAGATCGGCGTGCAGATCTTGCGCAACGATCTCAAGGCGGCGCTGGCGATTGCCCAGGTCTGCGGCGGGTCGTTTTTGCGCTGTGGCGCGCTCGTCGGCACGACTGTCACCGCATCCGGCATCATGGAAGGCGACCCCTACGACTTCCAGGCCTACCGCACCCGGATCGGTGCGACGCACGTCGAGTTGATCGCCGAGATCCATTCGATGCACTTCACCTGGCTGGGGGGCCGACCGGTCGGCGAGATCGCTCGCAACGCGCGCTCCGCCGGCGCCGCTGCTGTCGGGCTCTGTGATCCCGACGAGGAGCTGACTCTGCGGCTCATCGAGGAGGTCAAGACCGCCGCACCCGGGCTGCCGGTCATCGTCGGTGGCTACACCGACCACGATAACGTGAGCCGGCTGCTTGCCAACGCCGACGGCGCGATCGTCGGTAGCTGCTTCGAGCGAGGTGGACGGGGCGGCGCGGTGCAAGTCGACGCGGTACGCGAGTACGTCGAGATCGTCTCCCGGCTCTAGAGCACACCCCGGACGTCGTGCCGGTCTCAGGAATGCCGCCATCGATGGTCGACTGCGAGTACGTCATCTACGGCAAGATCATCATCGACGACATCGTGGTTGCCGGCAGCCGCGTGCGCAGCGTGCTCGGCGGAGGTGGTCCTCAAGCGGCCTTCGGGGCTCGAATCTGGAGCGATTCGGTAGGTTTCCTGTCGCGCTCCGGCAGCGATCTGGCCCCTACGCACATCGACACGCTGCGGGCGCTCGACGTCGACCTCACCGGCTGGCGCCAGTACCCGGAAATCCCGACCCCGCGAACGCTGATGCAGTACGACGAAGAGGAATACCTGACCGGTGGCCTCATCACCAGCCGAGACGATTGGGCGCGCCTCCTGGGCGAGACGCTGCCGCTGCCGCCTGCCTACCAGCACCCGCGGGCCATTCATCTGGTGACCGAATTTCCCCAGGAGCCGATGGTCGACACGGCCCTGGAACTGCGCCGGCAAGGAGCCATCGTCTCGCTGGAACCGCTCACCGTCACCTTCTCCAGTGTCGATTGGGACCGGATGGTGTCGCTGATGGGGAAGGTCGACCTCGTCACGCCCGATTGGCCAACGGCAAGCAGACAGGCCGGGCATGACGACCCTACGCGAGTCATCCGCTATTGGTCCACGCTCGGCCCGGCGATGATTGCGGTTCGTCATGGCGCCCGCGGCTCCTATGTCTGGAGCCGGGACTCCGACGAGGCCTGGCACATCCCGGCCGTGCCGACGGAGGTCGTCGATCCCACCGGGGCCGGCAACGCCTACGGCGGGGGACTCTGCGTTGGCTGGACGACATCGGGAGACGCGCGTCAGGCCGGCTGCTACGGTGCGATCTCGGCCGCGATGCTCGTGCGTCAGGTGGGGCTGCCGCCCGTGTCGACTGAACTTCGGCACGAAGCGGAACGTCTCATCGAACAGACCGTGGCGGCCACGCGCCGGCTCTAGGCCGCAACCAGTGTCATCCCGAGGCACGAGGGATATCGTCGTGGTCCTCGGTGCTGCGACTGTCGAGTCCGGTGTCTGAGGACCGTTCGTTGCCGATCGGCTATCAGCCGTTCGGGTGTGGGGTGCGGAGCCGAACTTCCCGAACTTCCCGAACTTCTGAGGGTCAGGGAGGCCGGAAAGTTCACGGTGCTGCCGCTGGACGCCTTCCGGCCTCCGTCCTCGGAGCTCTATGACTGACGCGATGGACTGTGCGCCAGTGGCCGCAGATCGCTATTCAGCCTCGTCCCAGCCGCACCACTCCGCCATGGCCAGGGCCAGGGTCAGCGTCGCCCGCATCAGATCACGCTCCGTGACGTGCTCGTCGGGCTGATGGGCGACGCTTGGCGCGCCCGGCCCGAAGTTGACGGTCGGGATGCCGGCGTTGACGAGCAGCCCCATGTCGGCGTGGCTCGACCATCCTTCGACATTGCTCTCCGCGCCGGCCTGCCGCGCCGCGGCGTGCACCGTCTGCGTCAACGGATGGTCGCCAGGGGTCTCCGCGCAATCGGCGTCGATCAGCCACTCGATCCGCGGCGGATGCTCCTGGAGCCAGTCATCGTGTGCCGCGACTTCCGCGAAGAAGCGCTCCAGCTCCGTCTTCACGTGCCCGCCCAGTCCCCGCTCGTCGCGTTCAGCCGGGAGGTACTGGGCATCGAAGGTGATCCGCATTCCGCTGGCGTAGGCGGTGGGATATTCGCCGGCGTCCAGCATCGAAACTTTCACCTGGCATGGGAGCGGCAGCAATGGATGCTGCTTGGACGGGCTGGCGGCCCAGCGCGCATTGAGCTGGTCAATGGCGTCGAGGACCACGCGGCCGAGGGCAATGGCGTCGACAGCGCCGCCCTCTCGCCAGTGCGGCTGGGGCATCTCGATGTGCCCGGCGCGGCCGGGGATGGTGACTCTGCCCCAGACGATGCCGCGGCAGAGGGGGGCGACATGGAGATTGGTCGGCTCTGGGACGATCGCCCCGTCAGCCCGGTAGCCGCGGTCGACCAGCGCCAGGGTTCCCATGCCGCCCGCCTCCTCGTCGACGACCGAGGCGAGGGTTACGTCGCCGCGTAGCCGTATCCCAGCGGCGCGCAAGGCCTCCAGCGCGGCGACGGAGGCCGTCAGGCCGGCCTTCATGTCGGCCGTGCCCCGGCCGAAGATGGCGCCATCGTGCCGGTCCGCGCCGAATGGGTCGCCAGTCCAGCCCTCCCCCGCGCTCACGACGTCGACGTGACCGAGCAGCAGGAGGGAGCGACCGCCGCCGCTCCCTGGCAGGGTGGCCGCGAGGTTGGGACGGCCGCGGAAATCGCGATCCGGGTAGTAGCCGGGTCCGCCCGCATACTGAGCCAGGTCTCCGGCAACTGGCTCCCATCGATCGAGTTGCCCGCCGAGGCGCGTCAGTCGATCGGCAAGGATGTCCTGGACATCGCCTTCCCGGGAAGGCTCGCGGGAGCCGGTGAAGTACGGGTTCACACTGGGGACTCGCACAAGCTCCTGCAGCAATGCGACCGTCTCTTCGTGGCGCCGGCTCACGGCCGTAGCGACGGGGTCGAGCAGTCGAGCAGTCGAGGAGTCGGGCCGACCGGACCCATCGCTTGCTGTCTCGCCGTCGCGCCGTCCTGCCGTCTTCCGTGCCACCTCAATCTCCTCCGGCGAAGACCCGGCGCGGGTTGTCGACGAGTAATGTCTCGATTTCCTGCTCCGAGAAGCCGTGGCGGCGCAGCCGTGGCACGAAATTATCGAGAATATGGGCGTAGCCGGTTCCGCCATAGCGCACGAGCTGAATCTTGATAAAGACGTCTTGCGAGATGAGGACGCTTCCGAGCAGCCCGGCATCCCGCAGACGCAGGAGCGCCCGCGCATTCTCCTCATCGGAAGGAGACTGCGCCTGCTGATCGGCGTAGAAGTAGTCCATGCCGATCATGTCGTATTCCAGCCACGCGCCACGCTCGGCGAGCCGCGCCTGGTAGTCGAAATCCTCCCCACTTGGGTTCATGTGGCAGAGCACCGTCCGCCGCAGATCGCCGCCTTCCTCGGCCACGACGTCGAGGACGCGCTCGCCATGGCGCTCCCATCCCGGCAGATGGACTTCGAGCGGCACACTGGTGGCATGTTGCGCGCGGGCGGCGCCTCGCAGCACCTTCTCTTCATCGGCGGTGAAGTCTTTGGAGATCCCGATCTCGCCGATGATCCCGGCGCGGACGCCGTCGACACCATCGACCACGTCCTGCGTGATCTCTTCCGCGACCGCCTCGAGGCTCATCTCCCGCACGTGAGGCGGATGCGCGGGATGGAGGTAATAGCCCGTGCCCATGATCACGTGCAGACCCGTAGCGCGAGCGATCCGCTGCAACGCGCGCGGGTCACGGCCAATGCCGCGGCAGGTTGGATCGACGACGGTCTCGCCACCGGCGAGCCGAAATCGTCGCACCTCCTCGGTGGCGGTCGCCTCATCGAAAAGCTCGCAGTTGTCCCGGCACATGAATGGATCGTAGCGGAGCAGTCCCAGCACCTCGATCGACACCGGCTGGTATGCCACCGGGCGCAAGGTCGCCGCCTCAGGTTCCCTGAACCAGGGTGTGGCGTCGAGCAGGAGGTGCTCGTGCATGAGCGTAACCCCGAGCTGCTCAGGCGCGATCGGACCGAGAACGGTGTTGACGCTTGTCAAAGTGGTTTTCCTTCCAAATCACGACACCCTATGCCTCGACCGGTGACAGGTCCGGGGCGCTCATCCACCGCCGAAGGGTCTGGCCGCCGTCGATGAGCAGCGCCGCGCCGGTGATGTGCCGCGCCTGGTCCGAGGCGAGGAAGGCGACCGCGGCGGCAACATCCTCTGGCTGGCCCACTCGACCGAGCGGAATCCGATCGGCGAATTCGGCGAAGAAGCTCGCTTCATCACCCCGCTCTTGCTGGCGAAAGCTCAGTCGCGTCTGGATGATGCCGGGACAGATGGTATTCGCCCGGATGCCATAGGGAGCGACTTGCAGGGCCAGGGATTTGGTGAGCGCTTCTACCGCCGCTTTGCTGGCCATGTAGGCGGCGCCGCCCGTGATGGTGTCGTGTCGCCCGGTCGACGAGCCCATGTTGACGATCGCCCCACCGCCGGATCGAATCAGCGCCGGGACACCGTACTTACAGCCGAGGAAGACACCGCGCACATTGATGGCGAGGACCTCCTCCCAATGATCGGCCGGCGTGTCGACGAGCGACAGGTCGCGACTGCCCACCCCGGCGTTGTTGAACAGCACGTCGATCTGGCCGAAGTGCGCCTCGGCGGCCGCGATGGCGGCGGCAAGTGACTGCTCGTCGGCGACGTCGGCCTCCAGCGCCAGCGCGACGCGGCCCTCAGCGACAAGGTGTTCCGCCAACTGGGCCACGGCGGCGCCGTCACGATCGAGGAGAGCCAGCCTGGCGCCCTCGAGCCCAAAACGGCGCGCGGCGGCGCTGCCGAGACCACCCGCGGCGCCGGTGATGAGCACCGTGCGATCCCGGAAGCGCTGACGTTGGGAAGTCTCAGCGCTGCTCCCGCGACGCCCCTCATCCCCAACCGCCTCTCCAAGACCCTCACCCCAACCCCTCTCCCAGTGCGCTGGGAGAGGGGCTTTCGACGCCGTCACCGGCAGTTCTCCCTTCTCCCCGCTCCGAGGGGAGAAGGGCTGGGGATGAGGGGTGTTCGGGGAGAAGTGTTGCGGGTAATGGCCATCGCGCGGGGCGTTGCTCCAGCTCTGCAGCGACTGGCCGCCGTCGACGACGAGAGTGCTGCCGTTGATGTGGCGGGCATCCGAGGAGAGCAGGAACGTGATCGCGTCGACGATGTCGTCGGGACTGGCGGCCCGGCCCAACGGGATGCGACCGCGCACGTCCGGTAGCAGCGCCGGCTGTCCCGTCTCGTCGTCCTCCAGAAGACCCATGGCGACGGCGTTGACGCGAATCCCGTCGCGACCGCCAGACAATGCCAGCGAGCGCGTCAGCGCCAGCAAGCCTGCTTGACTCGCGCTGTAACCTCCGGCACCCTCGTGCGTGTCCCAGCCCGCGAGCACGGACGTCACAAAGACGATTGCCGCGTCGCCTCCAGTCATCAACGGCATCACATGGTTGCAGCCCAACATGGCGCCCTCGACAAGGTCAGAGAACGCCGTGTCGTGGCTCTTCTGGCCGGCGCCACGCGGGCTGTCGGGACCTGCATACCCACTCACCGCGTGAATGAACGCCAGTGGAGCCACCCCGTCATCGCTCAGGCGCTCTGGAGCGCCTGCCATGTTGCAGGCTCCGGGAGCGGACCTTGGAATTCCAATCTCGGCGGCAAGGTGCGACGTGACACCTGGCGGATCGACCGTCACGACCCGCCATCGTTCATCACGCAGCCGGGATACCAGCGCACTGCCCACTAGACTGTCGCTCCCGCAGACGATCGCAACCGGTGCGTTCGGTTCAGCTTTTGGGCTCACTGGGCCACCGTCCCTGTTTCGCCACGCTGCAGCAAGAGCTGGCGCAGCATGACCGTCTGAATCATGGCAATTGCCGAGAAGAAGACGAGGAGGACTGGCCCGGCCAAGGCAACGGCGGCAATGGCAAGGACGAGAACGGTCACCAGCAGGGAGAGACTCGAGAGTGGGTAGCCGAGTGCCATCAGCAATGCCTCATGCATGATCTCCCACGGGCGGCTCCCCGTTCGCTCCAGCAGCAGGGGGTAGACGTACAACTGCGCGGTGATCCAGGCCAAGCCGATCAATCCAATCGGCCCGACGAGCCAGCGAAGTGGCTCGGTGCTACTCCCCGCGTAGAACACCAGCGCGACCGTGATCACCACCGTGCCGACCAGGTCGATGATCGAAAGCACGCTGCTTCGCAGCCAATACTGCCTGAGCCCATCCCAGAAATCAGCGAGGCGGGCTTCCTGGAGAGGCGAGTCGAGCTCTTCCTGGACCACGCGGCGGACGAGGTAGAAGAGACCGGCGGTAGCCGCCGGCCAGGTAACGACGAGCAGGCTCAGCAGCAGCCACAGGATGTTCGCCACCACCAGCATGCCCAGATGTCTCCAGAACAGCCGCGAAGCAGTCGATACGCTGACCCACACCATCGCGCGTCCTCCGGAATCGATGAGCGACGGCATGGCGGCGCGGTGGCGAGAGGTAGCCGCGAGACCTCTACGACGTGGCGCCGACCTGATTCGTCATGATTCGCTCTCGCGCCCACATCAAGCGACGCTGCGCTTCGACCCGCGTCTGCTCGTCGAAGATGGGGACGCCGAACTGCTCGATCGCGAAGCTCGCACTGACCGCGGCCCGGGCGCCTGCCTCTGCCGCATCCACGCCATTGCCAAGAGCGACCAGGAAGCCCCCGCAGTAGGCGTCGCCGGCGCCGGTGGTGTCGACGACAGTCGTTGGCACCGCGGGGACCATATGGATCTCCCCTGCAGCCGTTGCCACCAGCGACCCGCGGGCGCCCATGCGCAGGGCAACGATCTGCACGCCCCAGCCTAGCAGTGTCTCGATCGTCCCTTCGGCAGTGCCATGGCCGGTCATCTGACGCGCCTCGTCGAGATCGGGCGAGACGAGGTCGACCCGCGATAGCACGGCGTGAAACTCATCGCTGGTCCCGGTGAACTGGAGCGCGGTCGGCTCCCAGACTATGCAGGCAGCGGGGTTGACCGCCCGCAGCTTCTCCACTAGGTCGGCCATCTGCGTAATCGTTCCGAAGTGAAGGTGGAAGCCTTGCGCTTCGAGATAGTCTGGCGGCATCTCCTCAAATCGAGCCTCGTGGCGGTAGAAGTCTTCGATGTCGGTGCGAAAGACCTCAACCCGCCGCTCGTCCGGCTCGAACAGCTGCCAGGCGCGGGCGGTGGGATAGGCGTCTCGCTCGATCAGACCACGCAGGTCGATGCCGAGTCGCTCGAGCTGTTCCCGGTGATCCCGACTAAAGTCGGAACCGACTGCCGCGAAGTACCCCAGGCGGTCCGACCAGATCCGCATTCCCACGAGCGCGTGGGTGGCCGATCCACCGAGGGTGTTGAAGAACGTGCGACCATCGGGCAGGACGATGTCGTCGATGATCAGCCCGGAATAAGCGATGTAGTCGGGAGTCGGAGGCCGGGAGTCGGAAGTACGGACCTCCGACCTCCGACCTCCGACCTCCGACTCGCTGCTTACCGACTCGTCGCTCACGGACTCACCGACTCGATGACGGCGCTATTCCGGATCGTGATCCCGGTTGGCGCGTAGGCATCAGCGAAGCCCCGGAACGGAGGCTCACTCACGGCCTGCGAGAGGTACCCCGAAAAAAGCTCTCCAGCAACGGCATAGACCATCGGGCTGAAGACCTCCGGCACGTCGCCGACCACGGGCAGCACCCACGCCGCCCCTGTCGCGATCTGTTGGTCCCCCTCGGGGACCACGGCGATCACGGTCCGTCCGATTCTGCGCATGACCTCGACCAGCTCCGCCGCCCGCCCGTGGCCGCGGCCGCTGGGGGAGATGATGAAGGTGGGTGTCTCCGGGTCGACGTTGACGAAGTACTGGAGGTGTGCCCACTCTTCAGTGTCCTGACCCATTGCGTGCCGGCCCGCTGCCTCGATCACCTTGGCCGCCGAGAAGAGCGCCGTCGCGTAGTTCGGCCCGTCACCGACGAAGACGAAGTTGTTCTGCTCGGCAACCGCCGCGGCCAGTTCACGGGTGCGATCCTCGATGGCCGGAATGGTGGCCGCGATGGCATCAGCAGTGCTCTTCAGCTGCTCGCGCATCTGACCGGCCTGATCCTGGGTCAGCCGGCCGTTCACCTCGGCCAGGCGAATAGCCAGCAGGTAGAGCATCAGCAGCGAAACTCGATAGGAGCGGATACCCGGGGCAGGCGCAAAATCTGGCACCGAGCAGTCCAGGACCAACTCGGCGGCTCCGCCGACCGGCGAATCGGGGTTGGCCGTGACGGCTACGGTCAGCGCCCCGGCGTTTCGCGCCAACGAGATCGCCTCCCGAGTGCGGGCGACCGTACCGGAGACGGAGATGCCGATCGTGAGCGGATTGCGGGGGAAGAGCTTATCGAAGTGCGGGGTCCCGTAGCGGGCGGCCTGCATCGAGGTCATCGGCTCGGTCGGGATGCCGGCGATCTGCTCGAAGGCCAATTCGGCCGCCAGACCCGCCATGTGGGAGTCGCCGCAGCCCACGATCATGATCCGCTTCACCGACAGACAGTCATTGTGGTTCAGAAGCCGGCGGACACGCATGTCCAGCGTTTCAAACTCGGAGTGGATCAGCTCCGGTAGGCTCTGTACCTGGGCGATAATGTTCCTCGCATCCTGTTCCACGATTACTCCTCTGATTTCCTCTCGTGGGCGAAACCAGTGCCGCCCTTTCGCAAATTGCGATCGTCGTGCGTTAGACCGAGCCTCACGGATAGGTCGCGAGCACGTCGAGAAACATCTCCCAGAAGCGGTCGGCGTTGACCGCCACCGCCACCTCCGCATTCGGTGCTTCGCCGCGGTGGCCGTTCGGCCGCCTCGGTGACAGGTCGGGTTCACGCAGGTGCCGGGCATCGCAAAGGGTCATACCGTAGGTGTGCGTGCCGCGCAGCTCGACCGCCACGTGCATCGGCTCGAAGCGCAGCACTTCGGAGTCCACCAAGGCCGCCACGGCCAGCGGATCGTGCATCGATCCACCCGGGAGACCGCTGAGCACGCGTAACCGCTCGCTGTAGAAATCGAGCATGTCGGCTACATGGGTGCCGGTGCGGGTGCCGAGCGCGCGAACCTGCGCCCGTCGCTCAGGTGTCGCCGCCACCTGCCGCGTGACGTTGAGACCGACCATCTTGATCGGGATGCCGCTGGTGAAGACGACGTGCGCGGCCTCGGGATCGCACCAGATATTGAACTCGGCGGCCGCGGTCGAATTGCCGAAGGTCAGCGATCCTCCCATCAGGCTGATCTGCTTGACCCGCGTCGCCAGCGACGGATCACGGTGCAGCGCCGTGGCGATGTTGGTAAGCGGGCCGATGGGGACCAGCGAGAGGTCATCGCTGGTGTGCGACTCAGCGATGATGACATCCGTCGCGTGCTCCTCCGCCAGCGACACGGTCGGCGGCTCGAGCGCCGGACCATCGAGACCGGTCGCACCGTGCACCTCGGGTGCGTGGCGAACGTCGCGCACCAGTGGCCGCGCCATTCCCATCGCGATCGGAACCCCGGTCAACTCCGCGAACTCGACAGTCTGCCGGGTGTTGCGCGTCGTCTGCTCGAGGGAGGCATTGCCGAAGACCGTGGTGATCGCGCGCAGATCCAGGACGCGAGCGCCAAGGAGCAGGGCCATGACGTCGTCATGACCCGGATCGCAGTCGATGATGGCGGTTGGTCTCACGCCTGAACCTCGCTCAGGCGTTGCCGGTAGAGCTCGAGGAAGCGCTCGCTATCGACATCGACGCAAACGTTGACGTTTGGCTCCCTCTCTCGCTGGCCGCGCCAGTCAGGGACCGTATTCCCGGCGTGATCGGGGCTGTGGTAATCGACGTCGACGTAGGCCTGCCTGGTCTCGAACAGGGTCGGATCGATAACGTAGGCGATCGCCGAAGAGTCGTGCACGGGGAATCCGTTCAGACCCCAGCGCTTTGAGAACGACAGGTAGTGGGGGGTGATCCTGGCGATGAAATCGGTCCAGGGGTTGTTGGCGCGACGCAGCTCCTCCAGGTACTCCGGGGTCATCATCGTCTTCTCCGTCACGTCGAGTCCGACCATCGTCAGGGGCCAGCCGGCGTGAAAGACGATGTAGGCCGATTCCGGATCGTTACGAATGTTCGCCTCGGCGACGGGCGAGGCGTTACCCGCAACATTGGCCGCGCCGCCCATGAGGACCACTTCGCGCACGTTCTCGGCGATGCGCGGCTCGGTAGCGACGGCCAGGGCAACGTTGGTCAGCGGACCCAGCGGCACGAGGGTGATCTCACCCGGATGCGCCATGATGGTGTCGATGATGAATTGCGCGGCGCGGCGCGTATCTGGCGTCCCTCGCGGCTCTGGAAACTCGGCTTCGCCCAACCCGTTGCGGCCGTGAACTTCCCACCCTTTCCCGGTGAATGGCCGCAGCAGCGGCTTCTCCGCTCCGCGAGCGACGGGAATCTCTGGCCGACCCGCAAGCTCAGCCAGCCGCAGGGCGTTCTGCGTCGTCAGGTCGACGCCGACATTGCCGAAGACCGTGCTGAACCCCTCAATCTCGACCTCGGGCGAGGCAAAGGCCAGGAGAATCGCCATCGAGTCATCCACACCCGGGTCGGTATCGATGAGCAGACGCTTCGGTTTTCCTTCAGTCACGTGTTCCACTCCCTAACATACGTCGAGGGCCGCGAGCGGTCGGTCGTAAGGTCGACGTGGCGACTACCTTCCGACTTCCGACTCCCGTCGTCCGACTCACTTACCCCTTGATACCGGTAGAAGCGACCCCGCTCACGTAATAGCGCTGCAGGGCGAGGAAGATGAGGATAACGGGTATCGAAGCGAGCGCGGACCCGGCGAAGGTTCGGCCCCAATAGGTCTGCTCCTGGGTCGTTTGCGAGCTGATGACGACCTGAAGCACCTGGATCTCTTTGCTCTGGACGGCAATCAACGGCCAGTAGAAGAGATTCCAGATGAACTGGAACTCGAGCAGGGAGATGGTTACCAGACCCGGGATGGCCAGGGGGACGATGATCGTCCGCAGGACGTGTAGATAACTGGCGCCATCGAGAAGCGCGGCCTCGTCCAGCTCGTATGGAATGTCGCGAAAATATTGGATCAGGGCGAAGATGACGAACGGACTGGCGAACCAGGGGACGATCATGGCCCAGTAGCTATTTTGCAAGTTGAGATAGCGGATCACGATGTAGAGCGGCACCATCGTCACTTCAAACGGCACGAAAAGCGTAACGAGGACAAAGGCGAGCAGCCAGTTCTTTTTGGGAAACTTCAAACGGGCAAAGAAATAGGCTCCCATCGTGTTGAAGACCAGACTCGAGATGACCACCCCGGCCGAAACGATGAACGAGTTCATCAGGTTTCGACCGAAGTTGAGTCCGGCGCGATTTCCTGCCTCGCTCAGACCGAGAATGTCACGATAGTGTGACAGCGTCCATTCGATTGGGTAGAAGGTATGCCAGCTGAGCGGGAACAGGTACTGAAAAATCTCGGTCTCCCGGCGGAGGCTGCCTAAGAACATCCAGATGAAGGGGATAAGAAAGATGAGGCTGATGACGAAAAAGAGTACCCCGCGGAGGACCGTGATCCCACCCCGGCGGACCAGTGCTGTAGCGTCGCTCCCCGATCGTGTGGAGGGCAGAATTGCGGTGCTTCTATGTTGTTCGGCGACGGCCATACGTCACGTCCTACGCCCCGAGCTCAGTCGAGAATCAGGAGATCGACAAGCAAGATAAGCCTCGAAGTCAGCGACCCGGCATCGCACGTACGGGCCCTCTTGCCTTTTCTCAGTCTCGCCCTCGCACGTCTGACTCCCGCCTACGTCTGCGGCCGCAGCCACCGCATCAGAAAGTAACTGATGACCACCATGATGAGCAGCGCCACCACCGAGAGCGCGCTGGCGTAGCCCATGTCCTGGAAGCGGAACCCCTGCTGGTAGATGTAATAGACGAGCACCTTGGTTGAATCGAGTGGTCCGCCTTGGGTCATCTGATAGACCGGCACGAACACCTGGAACGAAAAGACCGCTTGAGTGACGACCACGAACATCAGGACAGGCATCAGCAGCGGAATGGTGATCCGCCGAAATGCCTCCCAGTTGTTGGCGCCATCGACCAGCGCGGCCTCGTAATACGTCTGAGGTATCGCCTTGAGGCCGGCCAGGATGATGATCAGACTGAATCCCAGGTCTTTCCAGATCATCATCACCGTCACGGCGGGCAAGGCGCGGGTGGCGTCGGAGAGGAACGCCTGGCGCGGGATGCCGAACGCACCCAGGATGCTCTGAATCAGACCCAGTTGCGAGTGGTACATCATCGCCCAGATGATGGAGGCCACGATCACCGAGGTGACCATTGGCGTGAGAATCGCGGAGCGGACAACGCCCGCGCCAAAGGTCTCTCGCTGCAACAGGACGGCCAATGCCAGTGACAGCACGATCTGGATAGGTACTTTGTAGAGGACGAAGAGTGACGTGACCTGAAGTGATTGCCAGAAGGTGGGATCGGAGAGCATCCGCGCGTAATGATCGAGCCCAATGAAATCCCGCAGTCCCCGGAGCAGGCTGTACTCGTAAAAGCTGGCGCGGACCGAGGCGGCGATCGGAATGTAGCGGAAGACCGTGAAGTTGATCAACGCGGGCAGGATGAACAGGAAGGCGATCATCAACTGGCGGTTCCGCCAGGAGAAGATTCCCCGGGTTCTGGTCGTAGGTTGAATGGACGGCGCCGCGCTCGTGACCGTAGCCATCGTCACCCCGAAGGGTGATGGGGTGTTTGGGGGGTGGGGTGATCGGTGGTGCGTCCGCGATGCGGACTCCCAAAACCTATCACCCCATGACCCTATGACCCCATCACCTTCATTCGTCCTGGCCTACTCCTCCTGCCAGCCCTCGTACTTCGCGAGAGCTTGCTCCATTTGCACCGCGGTTTCATGGACCAGCGCCGCCACGTCGACGTTTTCGGCCTGCGCGATGTCTTGCGCCATCTCGCCGAAGTACTGCTGATACTCGGTGTAGCCAGGCGTCTGGATGCGCGGGACGCCAATCGTCTGCAATCCCTCGTTGAAGAGCTGCTGCGGGTACTCGTTGTACTCCGGCAGCGTGTTCAGCAACTCGACACGTGCCGGCAGTTGGCGCACGTGTGTCATACCAGATCCTGGACCCTTCAGGGCCGGCGAAGAACTTGGCCAGTGCCACCGAAACTTCCACGGTTCCTGGTTTGCGGCGAGACGCCGAAGTGCCAGGAACCGGTGTGGCACAGCTGTGCACCGTCAGCGTAGTACGGGATGCCGGTCACGCCATAGTTGAAATCGCCGTCCGGGTAGAGACGATCGATGGTGCCTACGGCATTGTCCGGGCTGACGTAAAACGCCGCGCCCTTCGAGAACCAGATGTTGTCGATCGGTTCTTGCGGGGTGACCGCACGTTCACCTTGATGCCAGTCCCGGTAGTCTTCGAACGACGCGATCGCTTCAGGCGTATCCAGGTATCCCTGGAAGGTGATGCCGTCGGGACCAATCCCCTGATAGGACGGGCTCCCCTTCTCACCGGCCGAGCGGCGCATGATGCCGTGCTCGTAGTCGCCCTGATAGGTGCCCTGGCCCCAGCGCATTCCCCAGGTGTCGGGCACACCGTCGCCGGTGTTATCGACCGTTGTCTTCTGCCAGGCGTCCCAGGCCTCGTCCATGGTCCAGCCCTGGACCTGCTGTGGCGGTTCGAGCCCGGCGGCATCGGTCATGTCCTTGTTGTAGAACATGAGCGAGCAGCTCTGCATGATCGCCGGCGCGTAGAAGGTGCCGTTGAACGACCCTTCCTCGACCGACTGCGGCACCCACTCCGCGAGCTCTTCCTCGGTGTAGTAGTCCGCGAGGGGGATGATGGCCTCGTTGTATGCGTAGTGCTTGATGTCCGGGCCATCGGCCAGGAAGACGTCGAGCTCGGCGCCCGCCGCCACCGCCGTCTCGATCGTCGGGAAGAGCTGCTCGAAGGGCACGCTCTGAATCTCGACCGTTGACGTTCGCATACTGCGGATCGCTCGCCTTGAAGGCTTCGATCATCTGCTCGGTGGCGATCAACATGTCTTCGTCGTCGATCGTCAGAAACTGGATCGTGACCGCGTCCTGCGCCAGCACCGGCGCAGCCGCCGGCTGCTCGGCAGTGGTGGGCGACGCCGACGATATTGCCGGTCCGCCATAGGCCGCGAGGAGCAACAGCGCGATGACCAGCATCGTGATGCCGTTTCGCCTCATGGTGAATCTCCTCCTTTGACACAACCTTTGTCATATCGCGGGCGACCCCGGCGTCGCCCCTCGTGCCATCGTCTTGCAGCCACCTCTTGCGGCCGGCTTGCCCCCTTTCTACGGACGTCATCCCTCGATGATCTTGACCATTACCCGCCGCTGTCGCGGGCCGTCGAAGTCGAAGAAAAGCAACGACTGGGAGTGACCAAGAACCAGTTCACCATCCTCGATCAGCACCGTCTCCGTGTTGCCAATGAGACTGGCCTTGATGTGGGCTGCCGCGTCCGATGGAGTATCGACGATGTGGTGGAAATCCGTACGGGTCGGCACCAGCCGCCGTACGTCGTCGACGACGTCCTGGACGGTCGCGGGGTCCATGCCGCTGTTGATCGTGACAGCCGCGGTCGTGTGCGGGACGACGACCATGCAGATTCCAGTTTGAACGGCACGCTCCCTGACCACGGCCCGGACCTGCTCGGTGATGTCCGTAAGCGAATCACCCAGCCCCGTGGCAATGGTTACTGTCTCATACATCCGCTGCCTCCGGGACAGATCCGATCGTGCAGATCGAGGGATTCTCGCACCCCGGCCACCAGAGTGGAATCCCCCCTCCGCGGGTCGACTGGATCGAACGACATGCGGCACTGTGCGAGCGCGTGTCGATAGTTGGCGATACGCTGCTCGTTGAGATGCGTATCGTCGTCACCCGTTTGTCCTTTGCTTGCCGGCGAGCGGTAAACATTTACGACCCGGAAGATGCGGGATCATATCAACGAGCTTTCCGGGTGTCAACGACCGTGCGCCTGAGCGCTTACTTCGTGAAATAGTGCCGTTTCAGCCAGGAGCTGAGCCCATCCAACCCCGGAAAGAGCACGCGCTCCGTGATATTTGCCTGGTCGAGCTTATCGCGCACTTCCCACTTCAAGCTCGCCGGGATGATGATCCGGCGAAAGTTCGTCGAGCGTTCGAGCAGCCAGGCATCGAGGAGCGCGGTCGGGCTGGACATGAGGGAGAAGAGCGCGAACTGGTTGACGATGCGCGCGTCCAACGAGGGTGGCTCCAGGAAGACCACAAATTCGCCCGGGAGGCTATCCAGCTCCTCGAGCGATTTTGCCGCGTCCTCCAGCAGCTCGGCGGTGAAGACATAGGCGCCCTCCCCGTCCAACAGCGTGGAAAGCTCGTGCGGTAAGAAGGTCTTCGCTTCGTCGACGTCGACGCACCAGATGAGCCCGTCCTGATTCATCTGCCGCAAGTCCGCCGTCGCAAAGTGCAAGGCGACATACGGCGAATAGGACCAATCGAGCAAACGTGTTGGCAACCCGTAATGCTTTCCGACCGCTAGCCAGTACCACACCGACTCACTCGGTCTGACGTCGAGGTAAGCGTACTTGCGGAAATTGCGCAGGAGATGTCGTTCCTTACTGCTCGGATCTCCGCCCAGCCGCATCAGGCTGGTCTGCATCGGCGCATGGGCGGCATTGTCCAGCCCGCGGAAGACAAAACCCGTCCGGAAGCGACCGATAGTGGTATCGATGGGAACGCTGAAGAGTCGGTCGTGGAGATCGCTCCAGCTGCGTGCGATCTCGTCGTGATTCGGCATCACCGCGTTACTCCGGCGCCTCGAACCACTCCGGCGGTCCGACGGTGGTCACACTGAGGTGCGTCATCGAGCGACCAGCCGCCGCGCCGTGCCAGTGGCGCTCCATGGGAGCGGCATAGACCACGTCGCCGGGTCCGACATGGATCTCCTCGTCTGCCGTGCCGACCCGACCCTCGCCGTCAAGGACATACAACACCTGCTCGCCGGGATGGACATGCCAGTGCGTCCGCGATCCATCTTCGAAGTGAACGAGGCTCACCGCCATGCCGCCCTGCTGTTGTGTACCCAGAAGTCGCTTCAACTGAGTCTCACCCGTGAACGCGCCGGCCTGCTCCTGCTTCGCTTCGTCGCCACGCACGACTTTCATCGCTTTCCTTCTCTCCTGATAGCGCCTTCACGCTCGATGGCCGCCGGATGCCGCAACTGTATCGCCATACGGGCCAGAGCGGGCTTTGGCGCGGCTCGGTCGCTCGTCTGCTAGTTCAAGTTCACGCCGCCTCGATCCCGTACGACCGCCAGCTATGTCTCGCGCGAAATCCGAGCAATGCCTGTGCTTTGGCCGAGCTGAGCAACGAGCCGTAATCCATCAGGTCATCGCGGATGATGGTCGTCGGGTAGTGATCGGCCACCAGCACCCGCGACGGGATCGGCATGAACGAATCTGTCGCGGCCACGAAGCACGCCACGTGCCCAGGGATCTCCGCCGTCAGGGCCAAGCGCACCGCCTCGGCGACATCGCGGGTGTCGATGTAGCTCCAGAGATTCGACGCCCCTGCTGCCGGGTCCTTCCACAGGGGCCGCAGCTGCTCGGCGAAGGACCCCGGCGTGTGGATCCAGGGGAAGCGCAGACTGACCACGGTGAGGCGGCCACGGCGCGCGAATCCCTCCGCGAGCTCTTCACCGATCCGCTTCGAGAGCGCGTAGGCATCCTGCGGCAGCAGGGGATGGGCTTCGTCGATTGGCACGTAGTCCGGCGCGAACGGCTGCACGAAGAATGGAAAGCCAAGCACGGAAACGCTCGATGCGTATACGACCCGGTTGATGCCAAGTGCCGACGCCGCCTCGAGCACATTGAAGGCGCTCATCACATTCGTGCGGAAGGTCACCTCAGGTACATCGAGCGTCGGACGGGGGATGGCCGCGAAGTGGACGACGGCGTCCGCGTCGCGCAAGCAGCCATAGACCTGTCCCAGGTCGACAAGGTCCGCGCGCCGAAACGGCGCCGGTCCCCGCGATGGAACGAGGTCGACGTTCATCACGTCAAATCCGTGCTCCGTTAGATCGTCAACGACTGCCCGCCCCGCCAGTCCGCTGCCACCGGTCACCACGACGCGCATCGATACCGCTCCTGTGCCTCGCGATTAGTTCGGTATGGCCCGGATCATCTCGATCGCCAGCTCGATGTCCGCCCGCGCGTCCGCAAGCGATGTGCGCGGTTGGCGACCCTCCCGCATACAATCAAAGAAATGCAGCCATTCCCGCCGGAACGCCTCCTGATGTGACACCGGAATCTCCTTTCGCACCGGAGAACCCGCCTCATTTTCTCGGACCGTGACCACCGTCGGGGCATACGGCACGTAGGGGTTCGGGAAGGTGATCTCGACCGTCTCGTGCGTGCCGTAAGCAACCAGATGCTCGTCCCACCAGAGAGCCTCGGAGCCGATCCCGACCTCGAACACGCAGCGACAGCCCGGACCGTAGTCCAGGACAGAAAGCAGTTGTGTCGGAGAGACGGCGTCGCTGTAGCGCACCCCGGATGGTGCTCCGAAGGCGCCGCGCAGGATGGTGAGATCGTGGCTGGCCAGCATCAGGAGCATCTCGAAGAGATCGGCATGGTGCGCGTGATCCGCGCCCAATGCCTCTCGCAGCGTCGCCTGGATCGCTCGTCGTCGCTCGTCGCGGAGCGCGGGTGAAAGATCGTCGCGGCTGGCGAGCGTAAAGAGCGTGGCGTGAAGACCGAAGTCGGCGGCGAAATCATGGACACGGATCAGCCGTACGTCGTCCATTGCTTGCATCCTCGCCGCGCCGAGCTCGTAGCCGGGGTCGTATCGCTTCATGTAGGCGACCATTGCTGTCACGCCGGCCCGCTCGACGGCGTCGATGATGCGGTCGGCTTCGGCCAGCGAGAACCCGAGCGGCTTCTCGATGAAGAGATGCTTGCCAGCCTCGGCCGCCGCCACGGCGGCCTAGGCATGCTCCATGGTCAGAATTGCGACAGCGTCGACGTCATCCCGGTTCACCAAATCGGTGAAGTCCGTGAAACGAGCGGGCACCCCGAACCGCTCGCCGACCGTCTCCACCAGCCTCGGCGACGCATCACAGACCGCCGTCACCCGAAATTGCGGCAGCTCCGTCAGAAAGGGCAAATGCATGATCTGGGCGATCTGGCCGCACCCACCCACGCCCACCCGCAACGGCTCCACGATTTCTCCGTTTCCCGAACTAACGGAGCCCGTCGGCGCCGACTGCCTCATCCCGGCGCAGGCCGCCGACCCGGGCAAACGGCCGCCCGCCGCACGAGAGAGCGGCAACCACCACGATCTCATCGTCGCGCGGCGCGGCCGGGACCCGCACCTCGATCGCGTCGAAGTGGCTACGCACGAACGCCGCATCCTTGCAATGGAGCGGCACGTCGATCGCGTCGCCCGGACCACCCATCTTTTTCGCCGAGGGGATGATCGCGGCCCCGCCACCAACCGCGGCGCGCATCGGCGCTCCGAACTTTGGATGGAGGAGTGCCGCCGCGTGCTCCAGTTCTCCGGCCAACCCCACGATCGCCGCCTTGCCGAAGCTTTCGGCTGCTTCACCGCCGAGCAGCGCCACGGCGCGTCGTGTCAACAGATCGCCAAGCTCTTCACCAAACCCGATCAGCAGATCGAGGTCGTCGACGATCTGCCCGGCGAACGGGTTGGCGATCACCGCCGCTACCGCGACCCGCCGCACGGGCCGCCCGACCGCTCGTCCGCCCTCGCGCACCACCTCCTCAGACACCGCGTAGACCCTACGGATTTCCAGATCGGCCATGGTCTCTGCGCGCCCCTTCTAGTGCCCGCCGGCAGCAAACCCAGGCACGACGACCTGGCGTTGCCCCGGCGGGGTATTGCGGCTGGTTCCCACTTTGACGACCCCGTCGACGATGACCGCGCTCACCGCCGGGGTATCGCCGGTCGCCAGCGTCTGCAGCGCCGTGCTCGCCGGCGAACCGATCGGGGCGTCGACGATCACCAGATCGGCCTCGCGGCCCGGGACGACCAGCCCCCGGTTCAGGCGGTGCAGGCGGGCGGTATTCCCGGTCGCCATCGCCACTGCTCGTTCGGGTGCGATCCCACCCAGCGCGGCCACCCAGGAGATGGTCCGCAGCATCCCC
Organism: uncultured Chloroflexia bacterium; assembly: GCA_963724295.1. GTDB lineage: Bacteria > Chloroflexota > Chloroflexia > Thermomicrobiales > UBA6265 > JACCXM01. The sequence goes on from CAVRUC010000004.1 coordinate 162,137, forward strand.
AGGGGGATAACGCCTGTCCCCGATGGCATGTCGGTACCGAGGATCAGCCGCCGTTCGAGTCCCTGGCGAGCAACCAGCTGCGCCACCTCCTGTGCCGCTACGGTATTGCCGCACTGCACGATTTCCACGAAGGCGTCCGTGTCACGCAGAATCCGGGCGACGTCGTCGAGCGGTAATCGCGTGGGACCGCCGTTGACGTGGCTGGCGACGTCGGGTCGGATAGCGCAGACCAGATCGGCGCGAATAGCGTTGCTGCCGGGGATCGAGACGCCTCCCGTGTGCATCGCCACGCGCATGCCTCGTGCTTGAGCCCAACGCACCATCGGGCCCGCCTCCTCCGGCGTGCAGACGGCGGAGAGCCCGATCTCTCCCACGAGCTGGACCCCGGCCTCCGCCATTTCATCGAAGTCCGCCTCGGTCAAACCATGCTCGAGGATGACCGCGCCGGCAATGACCTTCACGCCGGCGGGTCGCGCATTGGCGAAGGCCTTTGCGGCGAGGATCGCCAGCGCCTTGGTTCCCACGCGGTCCTTCGGGCGCCCCGGCACGTGCGGCTCACCAGCCGAGATCATCGACGTCACTCCGCCATGCAGGCAGCTCTCGATGAAATCGAGGATCCGCTGGCGGGGCGAGAAATCGCCGATCACCGGGTGCACGTGGTTGTCGATGAGACCAGGAATCAGCGTCGCGCCCGCGGCGTCGATGGTCAATTCGCCGTCGATCGACGACGGCGCTGCCGCCTCATTCCCGACGTAGGCGATCGTGCCCTTTCTGACGACGACCGTGTCGCCATCGGCCAGCGGCGCGTCGACGTCGCCGGTCACGATCGTGCCGATATTGATCACTCGCAGGTTGGCCACATCCACCTCCGACCTACCGCCGGACCGCGGCGCCTTCCCCAACCCCTATGGCCATCAGCTCCTCGCTGGTCACCACATCCCCAAAATGTGTGTCGATGTCGTAGAGCGTGGACGCCTGCTCGCGCTCACTCGTCGCGCTGACGCAGTCCTCAGGGACGAAGACGTCGTAGCCGAGGAAATAGGCGTCGTGCACCGTCGACCGCACGCAGATGTTGGTGACGACGCCCGTCACCACGACCTGCTGGACTCCCCATTCACGCAGCCGCAGGTCCAGGTCGGTGCCAAAGAATCCGCTGTAGCGCCGCTTCGCGATCCTCAGCTCATCCGGCGCGACGTCCATGGCGTCGACGATTCCCGCGTTCCAGGTGCCGCCAATACAGTGTGGCACGCGTTTCTCGAACTCCTTGTCCTCCGGGATCGGGTGCTCGTCACAGAGCCAGACGACGCGCATCCCCATCTCCCGGCTTGCGGCCAGCAAGCGATTGATCGGTTCGATGACGCGTCTTCCTTCGAGCAGCACCATCTCCCCACCGGGTTCCAGAAACTCATTGAGCATGTCGACGACGAGGATGGCCGCGCGTGACGGATCGAACCGCAAGCGCCGCCCCGTCCTTCGCTCCGAAAACTCACTCGTGACGTTAGACACCGACGCATTGTCCATGGTGATTGCTCCTCTCTGATCCGGACCGACTTCTTCTCCGGTCTAAGCTCAGCACATCGCATCGAGCACCGTCGCGACATCTGCCACCGTGGTTCGCGGATTGAGGATCACGATCCTGGCCGCCGGCTCACCCCGGACGCGCGTTGGCATGACGAACGCCGTGCCAGTGGCGAACAAGCGGGCTGACCAGCGGTCGTAGTCGTCCCCGGCCCATCCCTGGCGACGGAACACCAGGACCGACAGTTCCGGCTCGATGAGCAGCTCGAGATACGGCCGGGCCCTGATCTCTTCCGCCACCTGCCGCGTCACGGCTAGCGTGGTCTCGATTGCCGCCGCGTACGCGTCGGTCCCGTGGACGGCGAGCGAGAACCAGAAGGGAAGTCCGCGGGCTCGCCGGCTCAGTTGCACCGCGTAATCGGCCGGGTTCCACTCGTTGCGCGCGTTGAGGGCATCCAGGTAGGCCGCTGATTGGCTGTGCGCGGCCCTTGCCTGTCGCGGATCCCGGTAGAGCAGCGCGCAGGAGTCGTACGGGGCAAAGAGCCACTTGTGCGGATCGACGATGAAGCTGTCAGCCAACTCGACCCCGGCAAAGGCCGATCGCATGCGCGGCGCGGCCAGAGCCGCCAGGCCGTAGGCGCCGTCGATGTGCAGCCACAGGTCGCGCTCGCGGCAGACCGCCGCTACGCCGGCGAGATCGTCGATCACCCCGAGGTTTGTCGCGCCGGCTGAGGCGACCACGGCGAAGACTCCATCGTCTGCATTGGCATCGAGCGCGTCCCGCAGATGCGTCCCGGTCAGCCGGTGACCGGCATCGACTGGCACGTCGATGAGATCAACGTCCAGCACGCGAGCAGCCTGCGCAACCGAGGAATGGGCCTCGGCGGATGTGGCTATTTGCCACCGCGCCGGTCGCACGCCTCTGCGCCGTGCCAGCGCCGTGTGACGAGCGGCATGGAGCGCCGAGAGATTGCCCAGCGTCCCGCCCGGTACGAAGGCGCCTCCAGCCTGAGCGGGGAAGCCGGCGAGACCGGCCAGCCAGCGCAGCGCCTCATTCTCCGCGTAGACCGCACCTGCCGCCTCCAACCAGCTGCCGGCATAGATCCCGGACGCTCCGACCAGCAAATCGAAGAGGACCGAGGCCTCGGTCGGCGCGTGGGGGATGAACGCGAGGTAGCGCGAATGGTCGGCCGCGACTGTGGCCGGCGCCAGTTCCTCGACCCAGTGCCGGAGGGCCTCTGATCCACCGAGCCCAGCCGGCGTAATCGTCGGTCCTACCCGCTCCGCCAGCTCTTCGGCTGTGGCCGTCCCGCCGAGCGGCCAGGGATCTTGCCGCTGGCGCGCCAGCACGAGCTCGAGCAACTGCCGCGCCAGCAGTTCAGTCTCGTTCGTCAGGCCGTGCATAACTTCCTTTCGCCCTGGTCCGATCCACGAGCAGTCAGCTGCAAGGGATATCGTCTCAGTCGCTGTCAATCGTGTATAGCCAGGGCTGGGGAATGTTTCACTTTTTCAGGGTTCGACCTGGGAATGAAACGCTCGCTCAACTGCTCGTTTGCAGGTGCGCCGCCAACTCATCAACGGCGGCGTGGCGGACGCCGTCCGCGTCCGCCGCCGCTGACGCCACTCGCGTCTCACCATGGCGCTTGGCAGCGACTGATCGAGCCAGTGGCGCAGCTGCAGGTGCGAAGGGGATGACCAAACTCCCCACAGGAACACGGGTTCATCATCGCGATCAACACAAAAGCCGCACAATCGACCCGAGGCAGCGTTCTCACTGGTAGTCCCACCGCACAAGGGGCCACACGCTCGCTCGTGGGTGCCTGATGCACCGCAAACGCGTCATGGGCTGGCGGTTCAAACGGTGGCCGGGAAACTCTTGGCCACTAGCTCCAGCCGCACCTGCCACCGAGGCAGAGGAGGTTCCCGCAGCAGAGCGAGTGGTCGTCACTAAGCGGTCCGCCGCACGATCCGCCCTCGTACCGGCAGCAATGCTGGGTCCCGCCATATGCCCCGTAGACAGCGCCAGTGTCGGCGCAGTAGGCGATGCCAAGCTCCGGATAGGAGTTATCGCATTGCGAATCGGAGATGCAGGCCTGGCCTGGAGGAAAGCCGTATCCAGTCTGGTTCAACCCGGAGTCGCGAGCACCGGGATAGCCCGCACTCGCTCCAGGATCGCGGCAGACTCCAGCGATGCAGCTCAGCAAGCCGCAGCACTGCCCATCCCACCCGCAGCCTCCTCCGTCATATGAGCAGCAACGAAAATCGTCGGTCTGCCCGATATAGTCGCAGACCAACCCGCCTGCGAAGCACTCGTCGGTGGTCTGGCAGAGGTCGCCGGCACTGGCATTTGACGGTGGGCTGACGCAGCTGCCGGTGATGCATGAGGCGACTCCACAACATCCCTCGTCGCTATAGCAGTAGCCACCTTCGTAAGCGCAGCAGTTGAGCGCACCGTCGTAATTGAAGCCGTTGTCGGCGCAGAACATCGGCGAGTACCGCGTATTGCCGCACTGGCTATCGTCGTAGCACGCCTCGCCAGGACCCAGATAACCGGACTGGGCTGCGACGCGCGAGAGGCGGCGGTCCAGAACCAGCAGCCCGACAGCCCCCGCCAGTCCGCGCAGCAGGCCGCGTCGCGAGCTATTTCTGGCGACAACGCGAACTAGTGAATCGAACCGCTCTCCATCCATTTCCGCCGCTCCCCCACCCGATTTCCTGGCAGTTTCCTAGGACCTCACCACCAACCCACTTTGGCGGCAAACGTGTCGAGGTCGTCGCTGACGATCATCATGATGCGGGGGACGTAAAACGGGTCGACGGCAAGCAAGTAGCATCCCGTGCCATTCAGACCGAACGCGCCGATGATGCCGGATGCCGTCGCGGCTTCGATGGCGCTGGCGTTGTAATCGCCGAACGGCCAGGCCAGGAACTGCACCGGTTGTCCCGTGATCTGTTGGATGTACGTCACATTCTGGCTGATCTCGGCCAGCTGAGCTTCGTAGTCCAAATGCGAAAGGAACTGGTGATTAGCCGTGTGAGCCTGGACCGGGCCGTATTGCGACAAGGTCAGGATCTGATCGGCTGACAACGGCGAGTAGTTGTTGATGAAATAGTTGCCGACCAGCCCGTACCGGCCGAGTATCTCGGCGAAGGTCATGACACTGGACCAGCCATCGTCGTTGGTGAGCAGGATCGGGTTTGCCGGGAGCGTCCCGGAGCCCATCGCCGCGTCCCAGAACTGCCAGAGCGTGATCGACGTGTAGCCGTTTTCGTAGAGCCATCGACACTGCTCGTCAAGCTGCTCGGGCGTGACCGATAATTCACTCCCCGAATAGTCGACGTTGTGGTAGACGAGGACCGGCACTCGGATATTGGCGGACTCTTCCGCAGCGCCTGCCGGTAGTGGGCGCCAAGCGAGAACGACGACCAGAACGAGCGCGCGTAAGACGGCGCGCGCGCCGCGCCAATTGGCAACCCTTCCCATGGGTGACCCCCGATTTTGCTCGGACAGCGTCGCTCCGGAAGCGCCTGCGCTCAAACGCCAAGTGCCCCAGGCAGACGCTGGCTCCCCAAAAGCCGTCGCCCGCCCCGGAAAGACGGTCCTGCTCGATTGTCGTCGGCAAGGGCCTCAGATTGCCCTTGACACGCTGGAACAGCCCCATCGTATCGGTTTTTTTCCCGATGTCAAGACCTGAATGGGAAGATAGGGGGTTTTACACTCGAACAATTCGGAGTGTTTGCAGTGAGGGGTCGGCCGCGCCGCGTACATGCATGCCCGCCGCTATACCTTCGCGCAAGCAGTCGATCTTGATGGCGGTGATGATCTCCCCGGGAGTCAGGACCGGAATCCCAGGTGGATAAGGGATTACCGCTTCAGCAGCTACTTCGCCGACGGTGTCCAACAAGGGCGCGGCGACGGAGGGAGCGAAGTACGCCTCGCGCGGAGTTAGCGCCTGCTCCCCCGTGGCGATGGCCTCGCCAGCAATGCGAGGGCAAGTGGCGGTACTTCGCGGCATTGCACGATGGGGCAGCGAGGCGACCGCACGCACCAGGCGTTGGATGGTCTCAGGCGTATCGCCTACAGTCACCAGGCAGACGATGCCAGCCCGATCGCTCATCTCCGGGGCGATTTGAAACCGCTCGCGAAGCAGCCGCTCCACCATGTAGCCAGTCAAGCCCAGGCTCTCGACATCGATCACCAAGCGAGTCGGGTCGTACTGTTCTGGAGGTAATCCAAGAGATGAGGCATCGAGGACATCAATGCCAGGCAGACGGCGCATCGCCCGCCGCGCTCCTTCCGCCAACTCGATCGTACGATCGAGCATGTCCCGTCCCGCCAGACCCATCTGACGGCGACAGCCGTCGAGCGAGGCGAGCACCGGCATCAGCGGGCTGGTCGTCTGGGTCAGCTTGACCGCACCAGCCACCCGGGCAGCGTCCACTCGCGGACCGCGAATGTTGAGTAGTGCCGCCTGAGACAGTCCAGTCAGCAGTTTGTGAGGGCTGGTGACCGCCCCATCGGCGCCACAGCTCATCGCGGAGGGCGGGAGGCAGGGATGGAATCCCAAATGCGCTCCCCAGGCTTCGTCCACATAGACCGTGACGCCTCGGGCATGTGCCGCGGTCACGATCTCCCGCAAATTCGAGGCGACTCCCCAGTAGGTGGGACTGGTGACAGCCACGAGTTTGGCAGCTGGATGCGCGTCCAATGTCGAAACAACGTCCCGCGCGGTCACCCCTAGCCCGACATGCAGCGACGAGTGCAACTGCGGCGCCACGTAGATTGGTCGGGCGCCTGTGAGGATGAGAGCGGCCAGCAATGACTGGTGCAGATCACGGCCGACCACGACCTCGTCGCCGGGAGAGAGTCTCGCCAGCAGAAACGCTTGATTACCACTCGAGGAGCCGTTGACGAGGAAGAAACTCCGCTCGGCACCCCACGTCCTGGCGGCCAGGTCCTCTGCCAGTCGTACGCTCCGATCATGGTCCGCCGTGTTCAGCCAGACGTCAGCGGCGCCGAACCGACTCCCAAGGAGTTGACGCAGGTCACTATCGAGACCTGCTCCCCGCTTGTGGCCTGGCGTTGAGAACGGAACTGTGGCGGTCGCAGCGTAGGTCTTGAGCGCGTCGATAATCGGCGCCTGCTCGTCAAGAGCACTGCTGAATGCCGGCGGGCTCGTGGTCGGGGCCGAGGCGAGTGCGACGGGACTAAGCATCGGGTGGCTCCTTGATGATTCTGAGCACATTCCAGGCTTCATGTACTGAGTTGGGCAGCGCCGCACATGGCGGTTGACGCAGGCGCTGCTCAGGGCTGCACCTCAGACACGACGACCGCCTGGGTTTCCTCGCCGGCGGAGTCGAAGTCAACAGCGCTGGCGCCCGTTTCATTAGGTGTGAGGACCAGATAGGCCTGCAGGGCCAAGATGAGGACGATGGCGACCCATTTCAGTGGCGGCAGGTCTGCTCCGTAGCGAATGCGCTCGTAGAGCAGCAGTCCAACCTGCAAGAAAACGACCCAGCCGATCGTGACAATCGAGAGCTCGGCAGTCTTGAGACTTATCGCGTAGAAGACAAAGAGCCCCATGAAGGTCAGCAGTCCAGCCACAAACCACAACGGCTGGCGGGTGTCAGCCCACTCCTTGGCAAACACCGCGCCGATGAAGTCGAGCAGGGCCAGAGCGATCATCGCTGAGATGCTCGTCAGGAAGAACTGCACGGCCGGAGAAAGCCCTTGTGGTCGGATCAATCGAAGCACGGTATCGACGTCCATCAACTTCCCTCTTTCTCGATCTTCATTCGCTCGGCGCGCAGCTTTGTGGCCCAGGCAGGCACCTTCTCGGTCCGCTCGGTCGGAGGGCTCGTCGCCGCGGCATCGACCAGCAAGTCAACCGGATCCAAGCTGCCGCCCCGGGTGAAGAGGTTCCGCTGCAGCTGCAGCTGAATGTGAAGGAGGGATGGCCGAGCAATGCCTCTACTCCGAGCGTGGGCGACGAGCGGTTCGGATACCGTGTTGGGCGCCGGGACGTTGCCAGTGGTCCTGCTCGGTGAAGTAATCGAACATCCTGGTGACACGGCGTCGTCGCACAAGGGGCGGGCGGCTAAGGTCATAGGGCCTGGACCCGCACCGGCGTGACTGGGTCGCTAGCGCGAGCCAAGGGATTGGCATAACTTACGGCGAATCCCACGATGATCAGGGAGAGTGCGAGATACTTGAACGAGCGTGCGGTCGGGGCGACATCCATTGGTTCCATGCTCCAGGGACTCACTTGCTGCCATGCCCTGGATCATGGAGCCGGCGTCAGACGCCCGCATCAGTAGAATTACCGATTTTTCCAACGTCGGGGCGCTTGGGCGATCTTTTCTTGTCATTGATTGATGCTCCGAGGAGCACGGAACGGCCGGGAGCATGAGCGGTTCCGGGCAGCCGCAGAACGCAACCGGGCTACTGCGAGCTCAAGGACGTCATACAAGCTACGTGAGGCGCGAGCGACGCGGTCGCGATGGAGAGAATGGACGCCATGAGCGACCCGCAACGGGTTCAAGTCGACCTCGAGCCTGACCCATCCGAAACCGTCAACCCTGTTCCGGTCCCATTATTCGGCCCACCGGATCAAGTTGGCCGGATCGCGCTTCCCGCGCCCGTGACCCTCTTCGTCGGCCGCACGCGTGAGATCCCAGCCCTCAGCGAGCTCATCCTCAACGACGAAGTGCGTCTGATTACGCTGACCGGACCGGGAGGCGTCGGCAAGACACGTCTCGCGCTTCAGGCGGCAAGAGGCGTCGCGACCGAATTCCTGGACGGCGCGGTGTTCGTGCCACTGGCCGCAGTGCGCGATCCGGAGCTAGTGCCATTGACCGTGGCGAGGGCACTTGACCTGCTCGAGGGGGAAGGGCGGTCACCGACGACGCGCCTGATCGAGGCCCTCCGTGACCGGCAGTTACTGCTCGTCCTGGACAACTTCGAGCAGCTTGTCCCCATGAGTACGAGCGCTACCGCTAGTACGCTCGTGACCGACCTGTTGACCTCATGTCCCGGCGTCAAGATTCTCGTCACGAGCCGCATGCTGCTCCGCATCTCCGGAGAGCACGCCTTCGTGGTTCCGCCTTTGACACTGGCACCGATTGCGCCGGTGGAGGCAAACGAGGCGCCTCTTCCTAAGGACGATTTGGCGCAGGTCGAATCGATCCAACTCTTTGCGGATCGGGCGCGGACGGCCTGGCCAGAATTCAGACTGACATCCGAGAATCTCCCGACCGTGGCGGCGATCTGTGCACAAGTCGACGGCTTGCCGCTGGCAATCGAGTTGGCCGCGGCCCGTAGTGCGGTGCTCTCTCCCTCCGCGCTGTTGACTCGTCTCACCCGGCGCCTGCGGCTGCTGACCGGCGGTCCATACGACCAGCCCAATCGGCTCCGGACAATGCGAGATGCCATTGCCTGGAGCTTCGACCTGCTCGATGCGGTGACCCAGGAGCGGTTTCGGCATCTCGCCGTGTTCGTCGGGGGTTTTACGCTGGCCGCGGCGGAGGCAGTTGCCGACCGCTCTGATGCCGCGCAGGCCAACGTCAGCGGGTCGGTTCTCGATTCCCTGGCAATCCTGATCACCAGCAGCCTCATCGAGCGGCGTGATGATCCAGGCGGCGAACCGCGGTTTAGCTTGCTGGAGACAGTCCGCGAGTTCGCGCTCGAACAGCTCATCGCCGCCGGCGATGAGGATGCGACGCGCGCGGCCCACGCCGGCTTCTATCTCGCGATGATGGAGCAGACCGAATCTCAGCTCTGGGCCTCCGCGAACAAATCGGTGCTCGACGCAGTTGAAACCGAACACGACAACATGCGCGCGGCCTTGACCTGGAGTCTCGCCCACGAACCAGAGACGGCGCTACGCCTCGCCGGCGCGCTGGGTCAGTTCTGGGCGAAACGCTCGTATTGGGTCGAGGGCAGGTCCTGGCTGGAACGTATCCTCGATACCGGCATCATGCCCGGCACACGCGAGCGTGCCCTCGCACTGGGACGTGCCGCCGCGATCGCCGGCGACCAGGGGGACTACGCGCAAGCCGCCCAGTATTTCGAAGACTGTCTGGCTATCGCCGAGCGACTTGGCGAGGTTGAACTCACGGCGCGCGCGCTGCGGGGGCTGGGGATTCTGGCCAGCAATCAAAGCCACTTTGAGCGGGCCGCTACGCTGTTCACCCAGGCGCTCGAGCGATTCCGGTCTCTGGGCGACCAGCCCGGGATCGCGCGCTGCCTGAATGATCTCGGGCTGGTCGCCGATCGCCAGGGCGACCACGACCGGGCGGTCGTCTATCAGGAGGAAGCGCTGCCGATTGCCCGTGCGGTTGGTGACGACTGGCAAGTTGGCATCATCCTTGGCAATCTGGGAGGGGCGTACTACGAGCGGGGTGAGCTTGCGCGGGGCGAGGCGCTGTGTCAGGAAGCCCTCGACATCTGCCGGCGCATCGGCGATACGTTCGGTATCGCGGTCAACCTCCATGATCTTGGCACCTTCGTGCTGGAGCGCGGCGATCCGATTGGTGCCATCGCGAACTATCGGGAAAGCCTGGTCTTGACGCGAGAGCTCAGCGAGGGGCACCTCGGCTCGCGCACGCTCGACCGCATCTGCGTGGCGTTGCATCAGACCGGCGCCTCGCGGCAGGCTGCCCGCCTCTCCGGCGCAGCGGCTGCATTCCGCGAGGCCACCGGTGACACCCTCTTCCTGGAGGAGGATGGCAATCTCAGAATGCGCTTCCAGCAGATCCGCGACGTCCTCGGCGATGCCGACTTCACTGCGGCCTGGGAAGCGGGGCGGTCCGTACCATTCGACCTCGCCGTGGCCGAGGCGATCGCGCTTGCCGATGCAGCCCTGGCTTCTCACCGGTCGGCGCCAGCGCGGGCGATCGCGGGGCTCTCAGTGCGAGAAATCGATGTCCTTCGTCTGCTCGCCGACGGTCAGGCCGATAAGGCGATCGCCAGCGCACTCTTCATCAGCCCGCGCACAGCTTCGAGTCACGTCGCCGCGATCATTGCCAAGCTTGGAGTCGAGTCTCGCACTGCCGCCGTGGCACTTGCCCTCCGCAGCGGATTGGTCTAGCTGTCTGCATTCGAGCTCATATCCAGCTTTCGGTCTTTACTTTATGATCGAGCTCTCCCTGGACGCGCGGAGAGCGACTTCGTGCGGCCCACTTCGCGGGCCCTGAGATTAGCTCGCTTCCAGATAGGATCGCGGTGAAAGTCATCGGTGTTTCGGCGGTGTCGTAGCTCCGCACACCACCGGGCGGGGTTCCCGCGCGACCTTAGGCCGGAAGTGGGGAGGGGGCGACCGCCTTCGGCCGCAGGTCGAGACGGCGCAGTAGCTGGGCATTGAGCGCAACGACGATGGTCGAAACACTCATCAGGATGGCCCCCACCGCCGGGGGCAGGATGATCCCAAGCGGGGCGAGCACTCCGGCAGCCAGCGGAATTGCCAGCACGTTGTAGCCGGCGGCCCAGCCCAGGTTCTGGAGCATCTTGCGGTAACTCGCTTTTGACAGCTCGATCACCCCGACAACCGCCCGGGGATCGCTGGTGGCCAGAATCACCCCGGCCGACTCGATGGCCACGTCCGTGCCAGCACCGATGGCGATACCGACGTCCGCTCGAGCCAGGGCAGGTGCGTCGTTGACGCCATCGCCGACCATTGCTACCCGCTCGCCGCGCGATTGCAGCGTCGCCACGATGCTGTCTTTGTCCTCGGGAAGCACCTCGGCGAAGACCTCGTCGATGTCCAAATCGGCGGCAACGGCTTCGGCCACCGGTCTTGCATCCCCGGTGATCATCACGACGCGCACCCCGCGCGCCTTGAGTGCCGCAACCGCCTCCGCCGCTTCCGGCCGGATCTGATCTTCGAGCGCCAATGCACCGATGATCTGGCCATCGCGCACGACGTGAAGCACCGCCGCTCCCCGGTCCGTCCAGGTGGCCGTCTGCTCGCAAAGTGCGGGCGGTACTGTCAGGTCACGCTCGCGGAGCATGGTCGGCCCACCGACGGCAACCGCACTGCCGTTGATGATCGCTTCGACTCCGCGACCGGCAATCGCCCGAAACCGCGAGGCTTTCGGCAGCGCAAGATGCGACTCTTGCGCTCGCCGCACGATGGCGCGCGCCAGCGGGTGTTCACTGTCGATCTCCACCGCCGCGGCGAGGGTGAGCAAGCTGTCCGGGTTGTCATCGATCGCGGCGATTGCCGTCACGACGTGCTCGCCGCGGGTCAGCGTGCCGGTCTTGTCGAACAGCACGGTCGTTATCTCGCGCATCCTCTCCAGGGCCAGCCGATCCTTGACGAGGATCCCTTGCCGGGCCGCGATCGCGGTCGAGAGGGCGATGACCAGCGGGATCGCCAGCCCTAAAGCATGCGGACAGGAGATGACCAGCACCGTCACCGCGCGCGTCACCGCGTCATCGGGTCGACCGAGCAGGTTCCAGACGAGAAAGGTGAGCATTCCGGCGGCGACTGCCACATAGAAGAGCAGCCCGGCAAATCGATCCGCCAGAGCCTGCGCCCGGGAGCGGGAGGTCTGCGCTTCCTCGACAAGACGCTGAATGCCGGCCAACGCGGTTTCCTCGCCGACGGCCTCGACCCGCACCCGGATCGCGGATCCGGCGACGACGGTGCCGGCCACGACGCGGTCGCCCACCTCTTTTTCGACCGGCCGCGACTCGCCGGTGATCATTGACTCATCCAGCTCTGCCGAACCGTCGACGATCACGCCGTCGGCTGGCACGCGGGCACCGGGTCGGACCAGGACGATATCACCGCGGCGAAGCGCGGCAAGCGGAATCGTCTCCGTCCCGGCCGCGGTGACACGCTCAGCCTCATCAGGGAGAAGCGCGGCCAGGGCGCCCAGGGCTCCCCGCGCCTGCCCAATAGCGCGCATCTCCTGCCAATGGCCAAGGAGCATGATCGTCACCAGCAGCGCCAGCTCCCACCAGAACTCCAGATCAAAGAAGCCCAATGTGGTGGCGGCACTGGTGATGAAGGCAACCGTAATGGCCAGGGAGATCAAGAGCATCATCCCCGGCGCGCGGGAACGCAGCTCATCCCAGCCTCCCTTCAGGAAGACCGAGCCGCCGTAGAAAAAGACGATCGTGCCCAGCACCGGGGAGACCAGGTTGCTGCCCGGGAAGGCCGGCATCGAGAAGCGCAGCCACTCCTGCACCATCGGGCTATAGAGGACAACCGGGATCGAGAGGAGCAGAGTGATCCAGAAGCGAGACCGGAACATCTCGACGCTGTGCCCGGCATGCTTGTCGTGCCCGCCGTGAGCGTCATGGCCCATCGCCTCGTGCTCGGCTTCGGTCATCGCCTGATGATCGATGTCGTGCGGATCGGCCAGATCACCGCGATGAGTCATCTCACGGCCATCGTGCGCCGGGGTCGCAACGCTCGAGGTGCTTGGTGATGCCTGTGGTTAGCCATTCCCTCAGCATCTCGCCCGTGCCGCACGGGTGGGTTAGCCGACGCTGCGCCCGAACCGATCGATCGCGCCGATCAGCTCGGTGAGCAACTCCTCGCGGTCGATCTCATCGTGCGCATGCTCGGATCCGAGAACGCAGCCCCGCACGTGATCCTCGAGCACGAGCAGTCCCGTCTGGCGGGCGGCGGCGATGATCGCCGAGAGCTGAGTCAGCACGTCGAGGCAGTACTGATCCTCTTCCACCATCCGCTGCACACCGCGCACCTGGCCCTCCATGCGGCGCAGGCGGGCCATGATCTTGGCCTTGTCATGGGCGTATGATGTGGATGTCCGCGAGGCTACCTGACCGGCATCGTCGGGGTTCACCTCGCCGCTGGACGAGTCGAATGGATCCTGCATCATATCAGCATCAATAGCGTTCATGCCTCCATGATACCCCTCACGGGTATATCAGTCAATAGTGCCCCGGTGCCTCCGTTGCCTGATTATGAAACCTCGTCAGCATAACCTCGCGGACTTCCGGGTGGCTTGACAGGTCTGGTATGCTGGAAGTGTTGTGAATATACCCCGGGCGGGTATAGAGTAACAAAGAGTGATTTTTCAGCACAGGAGTACTGCGGAGATGGCGACAACTCATTCTTCACCGGCCTCGACTTCGGTCGACGTCAGCTTCCCGGTGAGCGGGATGACCTGCGCCTCCTGTGTCAACCGCGTCGAGAAGGCAATCGGTAAGATCCCAGGGGTCGAACGGGCGGCGGTCAACCTGGCCACCGAGCGGGCAACCGTCAGCTATGACCCCGGGCAGACGACCGTGGCCGACATTGCGGCGGCGGTCGAGCGCGCCGGCTATGGTGTGGCCGATATTCCTGCGGAGCCTGTCGTCGCTCCCGAACCTACGCCACCGGCATACGCTGGCACGAACGGCAGCGGTGCAACCGTGTTCCCAGGAGCGACGGAAGCCGTCCTTCCTATAGAAGGCATGACGTGCGCCTCGTGCGTGCGCCGCGTCGAGAAGGGGTTGGCAAAGGTCCCCGGAGTCACCAGCGCGAACGTCAATCTGGCCACCGAGCGCGCCACGGTCGCCTATGACCCGGCCGTTGCCGACCTCGCCACCCTGCGCGGCGCGGTCGAGCGTGCTGGCTACCGCGTGGGCGAACTTCCAGTCGTCGAACCCACACCCGTCGCCCGGCAACAGGCCGCCTCCACTGCCGTGCCGGCCAGCGCCGTCGACCCGCGGGAGCGGGAGCGTGACCGCGAGCTTGCTGATCTCAAGCGCAAGTGGGTGGTCAGCCTGGTGATCGGCCTGGTGATGATGGCCGAGATGTACCTGCCGCTCGGGTGGGACATGACGGTTGTGGCGCCGTTGCTGCTTATCCAGGCGACTCTGGTCCAGGTTTGGGCGGGAGGCGTCTTCTATCGCACCGCCTGGGCGGCGGCCCGTCACGGCGGCACGAACATGAGCACGTTGGTCGCGGTCGGCACCAGCGCCGCCTATGGCTACAGCGCCTTCGTCACTCTCTGGCCGCAGCTGGCCGCGCTTTGGGGCTTCCCGTTCCACCTCTATTACGAGGTGGCGGTGATCGTGATCGCCCTCATCCTGCTCGGTCGCTGGCTGGAGGCGAGGGCCAAGAAACAGACCGGCGCCGCAATCAAAGCGCTGTTCGGTCTCCAGGCGAAGACCGCCCGCGTCATCCGCAACGGTATCGAGCAGGACATCCCCATCGAGCAGGTTGTCGTCGGCGATCTGGTCCGGGTTCGCCCGGGCGAGAAAGTGCCGGTCGACGGCGTGGTAACCGAGGGTCGCTCGGCGCTCGACGAGAGCATGCTGACCGGCGAAAGCCTCCCCGTGGACAAGGAACCGGGCGACACCGTCATCGGCGCAACACTCAACAAGACGGGCAGCTTCGTCTTCCGCGCTACCAAGGTCGGTCGCGATACGACGCTGGCCCAGATCGTTCGCCTGGTGGAGCAGGCCCAGGGCTCGAAGGCCCCGATGCAGCGGCTGGCGGACACGATCTCGAGCTACTTCGTGCCCATCGTGCTGGTGCTGGCGGCGTTGACGTTCGCCGCCTGGCTCGCCTTTGGACCATCTCTGGTCTTCGCCCTCACGGCCACGATCGCGGTCCTGATCATCGCTTGCCCGTGCGCTCTGGGCCTGGCGACACCGACCGCGATCATGGTCGGCACCGGGAAGGCGGCCGAGTACGGCATCCTCGTCCGCGGTGGCGAAGCGCTGGAGATGACCCGCAAGATCGACACGATCGTGCTCGACAAGACGGGCACACTGACGCGAGGCAAGCCGGCGGTAACGGCGGTCGTGCCGGTTGACGGGCTCACGGAGCGCGAGCTGCTGCGGCTGGCTGCCGCGGCGGAGGTCGGTTCGGAGCACCCTCTGGGTGAGGCCATCGTGCTGCGGGCCCGCGAGCTGGGAGTCGACCTGCCGCCGGCGGCGACGTTCCGCTCGATCACCGGCAAGGGCATCGAGGCCGAGATCGATGGCCACGGCGTGGCCATCGGCAACCGCGCCCTGATCGCGCAGACCGGTATCGCCCTCGACGGTCTGGCTTCACGGGCGGAAGACGTGGCATTGACCGGCGCGACGCCGATCTTTGTCACGGTCGACGGCCGCCCGGCCGGACTGATCGCGGTCGCCGATACCCTCAAGCCGGAGTCGCTGGAGGCGGTGGCGGAGCTGGCGGCGCTCGGACTCGAGGTCTGGATGCTGACCGGCGACAACCGGGCGACGGCTGAGGCGATCGCCCGCGAGGTCGGCATCGCGCCCGAGCACGTGCTGGCCGAGGTGCTGCCGGATGAAAAGGCGGCCAAAGTCACGGCACTGCAGGCGCAAGGCAAGACCGTGGCGATGGTCGGCGACGGGATCAACGACGCCCCGGCGCTGGCCCAGGCAGACCTTGGCATTGCCATCGGCACCGGCACGGACGTGGCGATCGCCGCCTCTGACATCACCCTCGTCGGCGGCGATCTGCGCACGATCGTGACGGCGATCGCCCTCTCGCGCAAGACCGTGGGCACCATCAAGCAGGGGTTGTTCTGGGCTTTCGGCTACAACGTGGTGCTGATCCCGGTGGCGATGGGGCTGCTCTGGCCTCTCTTCGGCATCCTCCTCAATCCAGTGCTGGCGGCGGCGGCGATGGCGATGAGCAGTGTCAGCGTGGTGACGAATGCGCTGCGGCTGCGCAGTTTCCGTCCCGCGGCAAACGTCCAGGAGATCCTTCATCCACCGCTGCGAACGCGGATTGCCGACTGGGGGTATCTGGCGGCGATCGCGATCCTGGCCCTGGCCATCGGCGCCGGCGCGCTCTGGCTGAGCGAGCGCGGCGGGATGGGTGTCGGCAGTGGTATGGAGGGGATGAGCGCCCCAATGGGACAACAACCGGCCGGCGAGTCGCCGGCTGTCGTCTCGCTCGAGCTCGCAACGTCCAGACTCTTCAGCTGGGATGGGGCATAGGACCGCAGCGATTGTTGCCAGCCGCGCGATCTGCGCGGCATAGAACGATAGAGAGGAAAACCCGATGGCATCGATGATGGAACACGCGACGCTCACCGCTCCCGATATCTCCTGCGGACATTGCGTGGCCACGATCAAGGAAGAGGTCGGCGCGCTGCCGGGCGTGGCCAGCGTCGAGGCCGATCCGTCCACCAAGCGGGTCGAGATCGACTTCGATCCGGGCCGGGTCTCGCTGGCGCAGATCGAAGCGGCGCTTGATGAGGCGGGATACCCGGTCGCCAGGTAATCCGATCTGCGGACCGTGCGGTGCTCGCGGTTTTCAGGCGCGAGTGCCGCATTCTCTCGATATAGTCCGCCCCGGAACGCACCCGATTCCTCGACCGTTGCAGACGGCAGAGCGTGGGACGCGGGAAGGAGCACCAGCGTGGACGAACGAGAGTTCGACCGCATCGCGCGGTCCTGGGCGACGCGGACGAGTCGGCGCCGCGCGCTGCGATTCGTGGGCATTGGTTCCCTATTTGCCTGGTGGCACCGAGCCGCGCGTGATTCCACCGCACAGGAGATCGCCGGACCGGCGCCATGCTCGCAGGATGCCGACTGTCTCGATGGCGACGCCGATGCCTGCACCGGCGGCACGTGCCTTGACGGGCTTTGCGCCTACTTCATCGTCGACTGCATCCCCGGTCACATCTGTTGCGGCAATGGCGCCTGCTGCCCGGTCGAGGAAGGCGGCAGCTGCGTGGCGGATACCGACTGCATCCCCGCTAGTGGTGATCCATGTGAGGGAGCTCGTTGCGAAGGCGGGAGCTGCGCGCCCTTCCTCGCCACCTGCGCTCCTGACTTCGCGTGTTGCGGAAATGGCACCTGTTGTCCCGTTGGGGGCGGGTGCGTGGCGGACGCGGATTGCACCGCGTTCCCGTCGGTTCTGGGTCTTGGCACGCGGTGCATCAGCGGAGTGTGCGTCCCAGGCACCGCTCCGGCTTAGTGGTGCTGTAGCTCGGTGTCGCGCTGCCGAGCCGCATCGAAAGCGGCCAGACCCGCCGCCCAGGCTGCTTCCAGGTTCGCGTCCGCGGGGAACCTCCGATCGAGCTCGAGAATCACCATGCCGTGGGCAAAGGCCCAGACGGCTCGCGCCAGATCCGGGTCGCCGACCGCCTGCACGAGCGGCGCCGCGGCGCGCGCCTCCACGCCGGGGCGAAGACGCTCCCTCGGCAGCGGCCCCGCGGTCATTAGCCGATAGAGGTGCGGATGCGATCGAGCGAAGACTCGGTAGGCGGTGGCAAGCTGCAAGAGCGAGTCCTCGCCGCTCGCCAGGGCGGCTTCGAAGCGTGCAGCGATCTCCTCGAACCCATCGTTGATCAGCGCGATCTCGACGGCCGCCTTGTCGGGAAAGTGCTTGTAGAGCGAGGGCGCACGAATACCGACGGCGTCACCCAGGCGGCGCATGGTCAGACCGTCCGGTCCCTCACGCTCCAGGATCTGGCGGGCGGCAGAGACGATCGCCCGCGCGCGTGGACTCAGCATCGCCGGTTCAACAGGCACGTTAGCGCTCAGGACCGCGGGCTAGCGCGACGACGAGGACTGTTCGGCGCGCGCTTTGAGCGCCTGGTTCATCGCCTCGAATCCTTGCCGGGTGCCGCGTTCGATGAATCGGAAAACGAGTGGGGCCAGCAGCCCTGTAAAGCGCTCTTCCTGAACGAAGCGCACGTGGTCAGTCCCCAGAGGCTCGATGCGGAAGCGGTGCTCGCCATCGAACAGGCGGGGGATACCCAGATGACCCAACCAGCGCAACTCCTGAGACGGTGCGGCGGCGAGAACCGTCGGGCGCATGCGCATGCCGCGACCTCCCGGAGGTTGCAATTGGACGTCCAGCCGGGAGCCGGTCTCGAGAGATCCATTGAGCCGGGGGATGAACGGATTCCATTGAGGGTACGCCGCGAAATCGGTCAGGACGTCCCAGACCCGCTGCGGGCTGGCCTGGATCGCGGTCTCCGTGTGCAGTTCGGATGACATCAGGATTCTCCCTCTGTATTGGCTAACGTCGTTAGCTCAAACTTAGGCTAACAACGTTAGCTTGTCAAGGGCTTCTCGTTTTAGGACTCCGCGCCGATGCGATGCGTGTGTTGGTTTTGGACTGAAGATCAGGGCCAGCAGTCAAGCAGGTCCCTCGCGCCAAACGCCCTATCGGGACGCATCGTCGCTGAATCGGCCCACCCGAGCCGCATCGACCGAGGTGAAGGGAACCACATACGAGGTCGCTTACTGGCTGGGAGGCGACGGTTCCCGTTCGACCACGTAGTAGGCACCGTTGCGCGCGGTCACCAGGATCAATTGCTTTCCTTCCAGCTCGGGAAGACTGGGAACCCCATTTCCGGCCGGACAGAGTTGATACGTATTGAGTAAACCTCTTGACATCAAACCGAGTAATCATTGATATTAATGTCCGTAGACGGATCGGCCGGCTTTTCGGCCACTGTCGTTCGGTTCAGGTTCGCTGAGAGGCGCACGTGGATTGCGCGATGGAGGTGAGAGCCATGGTGAACACGTTCCCGTTTGGTTCTGATTTCGTCCAGCTGCGGCAGGCGATGCAGGAGCTGCTGCAGGACAGCTTCGTTCCCTCGGGTGGATCGCGCTCACCCTGGAGTACCGGCTCCGGAGCAATGGCGCGACCGATACCCCTCGATGTCTACGCCACACCGGATGAGGCGGTGGTCATCGCGGCGGTTCCGGGGATGAGTCCCGAGAACCTCGAGATTACCTACTCCGACAACACATTGACGCTGTCTGGCTCCCTGCCAGGTGCGGCCCAAAGCGAGCAGGGCCAGAACGCGACGTGGTACCTGCGTGAGTTGTGGTCCGGGCAGTTCCAGCGAACGGTCACTCTGCCCTTTGAGGTCGACCCCGCCCAAGCCCAGGCCAGCTTCGAGCACGGCATCGTGCGTATCACTCTGCCAAAAGCCGACTGGGCCAAGCCCCACAAGATCGCCATCAAGGCAAACACCGGCCAGCAGGCGATCGGAGCTGGCGCCAGCAGCTAGCACCGCCAAGCTCCGGACCGGAGTGTGGACAGCGGCCGGGCACTGAGCCCGGCCGCTCGTCGTTGGTGTCCGCATGGAGAATCTTTTATGTCGACGAAGGCTGCGGGGAGATCGCTCGCCCAGTAGCCGGCTAGGCGCACCGTCCTCTGCAACTCGTTACCAATCGGCGATCAAGTCGCTACGGTCGAGGGTCGACCAGGGCGTGGGGGCCACCGGAGGACCCAGACCGTGAAACCGGCCGCGGTAATAGAGGAGCGGTGGTGCGTCCGGATTGCGTCCGCATCCGACCACCTCGCCCACGAAGCAGCTGTGGTCGCCCATCATCACGACCTGACTCACGCGGCAGTCGAACCAGGCGGCAGCCTGGGCCAGGATCGGCGGCTCGATCTCGCGCCGCACAACCTCGACGCCGGAGAACCCGGCCCAACCACTCGGGCGAGCCGAATTCGCGAAGCGCCGCGCCAGCCCGTGATCGGCCTGGCTGAGCAGATTGACGGTAAAACTGCCGCTTTGCGTGAGGCATTCGTGCATGCGGCTCCTGAGCGAAAAGAAGACCGCCAGGAGTGGTGGATCGAGCGACGCAACAACGCCAGAGCTGGCCGTAGCCCCATGTGGTTCTCGATCGACCATCGCGATCACGATCGCCACG
The DNA here is from genome assembly GCA_963724295.1 of uncultured Chloroflexia bacterium. Taxonomy (GTDB): domain Bacteria; phylum Chloroflexota; class Chloroflexia; order Thermomicrobiales; family UBA6265; genus JACCXM01. The sequence continues at coordinate 182,262 of CAVRUC010000004.1, forward strand.
CCGCTCGCGACCTGACCGGCGGAGCCGCGAAAGACCTGCCGCTGGTCCTCACGCGACTGAGCCACCCAATCCCCCGCCCCTACCAGATTGTCTCCACCGGCTGCCCGAGCGCCATCCGCCCCGCATAGATTAGCGTCTTCTCCGGGTTGATTGGATGGAACATCCCGGCGCGGACATCGCGGTATGCCCGCTCCAGAGGTGACCGCCGGAAATAGGCCGAGCCGCCGACGGCCTCCATGGCCAAACCAACGACTTCAACCGCCTCGGTCACCACCTCTCGCTTTGCCAGCATCACCAACGCCAGTGCCGCGTCGTCGGGCGTGTAGTCCTCCCCGAGCTCGCCGAGGGCGCCGACAAGTGACCACCAGGCAACCTTCAGCTTGTGATCCATCAACCCGATGAGCCGCTGGCTTGTCGGGTCCTGGGCGAGGGGTTGGCCGTCCCCGCTGCGCCGATCGCTGACCACGCGCACCGCCTCGTCGCGGGCGGCAGCGGCCACGCCAAAGTAGACAGCGGCGACCGGCGGGGCGAAGTGGACGCCGGCGTTGCGGAGTGCCGGGTCGACCTTGCCCCACGGGCGACGCGCGACAATCTGCCCGTCGGAGACGTTCACGTTCTCGAGCTGAACATCGTGGCTGGCGGTCGCCCGCATGCCCAGCGTGTCCCAGGTCTCGACAACCTGAAAGCCCTCACTCGTCGTGGGTATTCCCATGAGGAGAACGGTCGTTCCCTCCTCCGGGTCGTCGTAGACCGCCATGGTGACGAGCACGTCGGCGGCAGGCGCCTGGCTGCAGAACATCTTCCGCCCGCTGACCCGGAACCCGCCGTTATCCCGGACAGCGGTCCCGCTGGGCCAGATGCCATCTGATCCGCCGCTGGTCATGAGGATGATCCCGTCGTCGGCGACCCGCCGCAGGACACCCTCCACTGGGGCGCCATGGCGCCAGCGATATGCATTCGCCAACACCAGGTAGTGGTGCATGTTGACCGCGAGCGCGGTAGACGCGCAATGTTTGGCAAGTTCGGCCTGCGCGTAACAGACCTGACGCATCGACGCCCCGAGGCCACCCAGCTCCACGGGACCTGCGAGGCGGAGGTAACCTTGCTCCCGCATCCTCGCGAAGTTCTCGGTGGGAAAAGTGTTCTCGCGGTCGTGTTCCGCCGCCCGGCCGCTGAACTCCTGCCCAAGTTCGGCCGCCAGTGCAACGAACCGGTCGTCGTCTGATTCCATTGGCGCGGGACGGAATCCCGGATTGACGGCTGAGAGCGTGTCCATTACATCCTCCAGATGCTGGCATTCCCGCCCGGTTCGGCAGCGAGTCTGTGTATCCGAGTCAGGGTGTCGTGCGAGCCTCCACTATCGGCTCGTCTTCCCATCGTAAAGGTGGATCACTCCGGCTCAAGTACAATAAATGGAGCCCACGGCGCAACAAGCGAAGAGGAGTGCCAGGTGACAAGGTATGGCCAGTTCTGTCCCGTCGCCAAAGCATCAGAGATTTTCGCCGAGCGGTGGACGCCCTTGATCTTGCGCGAGCTTCTCTGTGGAAGCCATCGCTTCAGCGAGCTCGAACATGGTTTGCCGAAGATCTCACGGTCTCTTCTGGCGCAGCGGCTACGATTCCTGGAAAGCGCCGGATTGGTCGAGCGTCGAGTCATGCCAGGCAGCCGTTCGCCTGAGTACCACCTCACCGACGCGGGCCAGGATCTTTACGACGTCGTCATCAGGCTCGGAGAGTGGAGCCACAGATGGTTCAATCCCCTCATCGACGAGCGTGATCTCGATCCTCAACTCCTTTTGTGGGACATGCACCGGCGTCTCCACAAGGATTGCCTACCCGATCGGCGGGTCGTCGTTCAGTTCGACTTCACCGGGGATCTGGCCGGCAGCTACTGGCTCATATTGGAGCCGGAAGAGTCGTCCGTCTGCTGGGATCCGCCGGGGTTCGATGTCGACCTCATCGTCCGCGCCGACACGCTGACGATGCACCGGGTCTGGCTCGGCCACCAATCGTTTGCCGACGCGCTCAGCAAGCGCCTGATCGAGCTGGACGGGGCCCGAGAGTTGGCCCGAGCGTTCCCAGACTGGCTTGCCCTCAGTCACTTCGCCTCGGTCAGAGGAACCTATCAGGCCTCCCCGGCGGCGAGCGCGTGAGCTGCCGTGCTACGCCGGCCGCGCCCGCTCACTCCTCACAACCTCCGCCCCAGTGCTCGAGCACGCGCTCGGTTGGGACCAACCACTCACACCACGGACACGTGACGAACTCGCAGGCGACCAGCGGAGCATGGCACCAGCCACACTCGGCAGTCTGCTCTCCCGCGATCCACGCCGGCCAGATGGCGTGCGCGCACTGCCAGCCGGACTCAGAGACTACTTCCGGCAGCAGCTCGTCTTCATTCACCGCACCCTGGTCGTCCGTGGTCTGCACGACCAACCGAAATTTCATGAGGGAATAGTCGCATCCCATGCGGCTGGCACACAGCCAGCGGGCGGAGAACATACCGTGCTGAGCGCCAAGCTCGGTGTGATGACACGGTGCTGGGACGGCGGGCAGTTCGGCATGCACATCCGGGAAGAGGTGCCTCGGCTTTACGGGAGGGAGGCCGCCGGAGTACAAGAGCGGCGCTCGCACGCTGGCCCTGGAGGGATCGAATGACGATCGATAGATTCGCCCGCCCTGCGCTGCTCGTCGTCGATATGCAGAACGATTTCGTGCGCGTCGGCGCCCCGCTGGAAGTCCCCGAGGCGCGTGCCACGATTCCCGTGCACCAGACGCTGCTCGACGCCTGTCGCGAGTTGGGCATCCCTGTGATCTACACGAAGTTCGTGGCTGGTCCGGAGCCGATCCTGCTCTGGGAGTGGTCGCCCGTCCACGCCCCACCGGTCTGCAGCTGCTGGAAGGGCGTTCAGCGCTACTACCCGGACGTGGCCAGGGAGCTCGACTGCTCGGACATCATCGAGGAGCTCTACCCGGTTCCCGGCGAACCGATCGTCGAAAAATTCGGCTATGGCGCCTTTCACGACACCAACCTCGACGATCTGCTGAAGGATCGCGGGGTGGACTCGGTGCTGGTGACCGGCACGGTCACCCAGATCTGCGTCGAGGAGACGGCGCGCGAGAGCTCGAAGCGGGGCTACCGGACGACCATCATCTCCGATGCCGTCTCTTCCTACATGCCGGACCTCCACGCCGCGGTGCTGAAGAACTTCTCCCTCAAGTTCGGGTGGGTATCTCCTGCGGCAGAAGTGATCGCCGAGTTGCGGCAGCGGGTTTGAGCTATTGGCTATTGGCCTTCTTATTACTCACAACTCACGACTCGCCGTCTTGCCGTCTTGCCGTCTCCGACCGACAGCCCCGACCGCCATTGACACCCCGGAAAGGGGGTGCCTATGATCGGTCTCTTCACACGGTCTGGCGCCATGTGGTCGCCAGGCGCACCCGCGACACGAGCTGGAAACTAGAAAGGGGCGGAGTGGCGGATGGCACTCAATCTGGAAGGACTGATCCCGGCGACAGTCTTGCCGATGACGTCCGAAGCCGAGATCGACGAGCCGCAGCTGCGGCGGTATATCCGCTGGGTAGCCGATCAAGGTCCGGTCGCTCTGGCCATCAACGCCGACACCGGCGAAGGACCACACCTGACGCATCGCGAAAAGGTGCGCGTCATCGAGATCGTCGCCGACGAACTGAATGGCAAGCTCCCGATCGTGGCCGGGCTGGGCGGACCCTTCACCCGCCAGGCCGTCGAGCAGGCGCGTGACTTCAAGGCTGCCGGCGCCGAGGCGTTCCTGGTCTTCCCCATCTCCGCCTACCTCAGCGCCCCCCTCAACCCCGAAGTCCCGGTTCGCTATCACCAGGCCATCGCGGAGGTCGGTCTGCCCCTGATTCTGTTTCAACTGCAGCCAGCGCTCGGGGGTGTCAACTTCGACCCGGAGACGCTGCGGGCCCTGGCCAGCATCGACGGCGTCGTTGCCATCAAGGAGGCGTCGTTTGACGCCCGCCGCTTCCTCGATCTGGTACGGGTGCTGGAAGAGCTGCCGCGCCCGATCACCCTCCTGACCGGCAACGACAACTTCATCTTTGAGTCGTTTGTGCTCGGCGCGCAGGGTGCGCTGATCGGCTTCGGCGCGATCATGACCCGCGAGCAAGTGCGGATGATCGAGGCCTGGCGCACCGGCAACATCGACGAGGCGAAGGAACTGGGGCGACGAGTGCAGCGATTGGCCGACGTCGTCTTCGCGGCGCCTGTCGGCGACTATCGGGCCCGAATGAAAGAGGCGCTGGCCATCCTCGGCGTCATCGATACCACCTATGTCCGCGAGCCGTTGCTGCCAATCTCAGACGAGCAGCGGGATCTGCTCCGTCACACCCTGGCTGAGGTCGGCCTACTGGAGATGGCGGCGGTTTGATGATCTACACGGCGTGTCGGTCCAGGGCATGTCGTGGTCCAAGCCGCTGATCCAGCGGCATCCCCGGGTCAGCGGCGGTGGGTAGGGACGCGGCGTGCCGTGCCCGCGAAATCACCGAGATGGGCATTGCTCTATGGCTTACGACTGGCGGAAAGAGGAATACGAGGTCACTCGCCCCGGCCACACCCGGATCGACTTCCGCCAGGAGATCGGTCGCGCCCACGTTCCGATCGGCGTCGAGCGCGGATTTGCCGTGGTCGATCCGGACCGTGCTGAGGTGCTTCGCGCCTGGGTGAGCACGCTCATCCCGGCCAGGGGTGAGCGGCCCGCCGCCGGCGACATCGGTGCCGCGGAGTACGTCGACGCCACGGTCTTCCTCACGCCCCGTCTCCGCGGCGTGCTCCTGCACGCGATCGACACCGTCGACCAGCTTGCACAGGAACAGGCGGGCTGCCGCTTCGCCGAGGCCACCCCACCGCAGCAGACAGACGTGCTGCGCACGTTCGAGGCCAACGATCCGCTCGACGCCTTCCCGATGGTGCGGGATCTCACCTACGAGGCCTACTACGCTCACCCACGCGTCCTCGACGTGCTCGAGCGGGAGACGGGCTGGCGGTATGAGGTCGCGATCTCCGGCAGCGAGATGGAGCCGTTCGATGACAGCTTGCTGGCGCGGATGCGGACTGTGCCGCCGCGCTGGCGCAATACATAGACGCATTGGAGCGGACGATGGGCCACGACGACGAGCGTGATGTCCTCATCATCGGCGCCGGGGCAGCTGGCGGGGCGATGGCCTGGAGTCTGGCCCGGCGTAAGGTCGACGTGGTCTGCCTGGAGCAAGGCGACTGGGTTCCATCCTCGCTCCGTCCCAAGAACCACCTCGATTGGGAGGTCCGCCACCGTCGCTCATGGTCGCCGAGCCCCAACATCCGCCAGTGGCCGTCCGACTACCCCGTCGCCAGCTACGGCGATGATCCGATTAGCGTCTTCATTTACAACGCCGTGGGCGGCAGCACGATCGGCTACGCCGGCAACTTCTGGCGTTTGACGCCGTCCGATTTCCGGGTACGCAGCCTGGATGGCGTTGCGGTCGACTGGCCGATCGGCTACGACGACCTGGCGCCGTACTACACCATCAACGAACGCGAGATGGGAGTGGCAGGGCTGGCCGGTGATCCCTGGAGCCCGCCCCGGGAGCCGTTGCCGCTGCCGCCCGCGCCGCTGGGGCCGCACGGCCGGTTGATGATCGAAGGATGCGAGAAGCTGGGCTGGGACTGGTGGCCGACCGAGCAGGCGATCACGACGATCCCCTACGATGGTCGCCCGGCCTGCGATTTCAAAGGCTACTGCCCCTTCGGCTGTCCGCAAGGTGCGCTGGCGACGGTCGATGTCACCTATTGGCGCAAGGCGCTGCGCTCTGCCCGCAATGGTGTCGATCTGCGCACCAACGCCCGCGTGCGGGAGATCACCCTCCACCCGGACGGCCGGGCCAAAGGAGCGCTGTACTACGATGCCGAGGGCCGGCTGCGGGAGGTACGGGCCAAGGTGGTGGTTTTCGCCGCCGGTGGTCTCGGTACGCCGCGGATCCTGCTGCAATCGACGTCGTCGCGGCACCCCGATGGTCTGGCCAACTCGAGCGGGCTGGTCGGCAAGAATCTCATGGTCCACGTGCAGACCTTCGTCATCGGCCGCTTCGAGCAGCCGGTTCAGGCCTGGCAGGGCACCTGGGGAGGGGCTGTCTCCTCCCGTCAGTTCTACGAGACTGACCCGGCCAACGACTACCTGCGCGGGTTCGTGATGAGCATTAATCCGGGCTGGTCGCCGCTCAACCTGGCGCTGCAATTGGCACCCTGGGGATCGGACCACCACGCTGTCATGGATACGCATCTCAACCACGAGGTGGCCCTCTTCTGCTGCGGCGAGGATCTTCCCGAGGAGAGCAACCGGGTCGAACTCGACTGGGACAACCTGGACGCCTTTGGTCTGCCGGGGGTGAAGACGTTCTACAGCTTCGACGAGAACAGCAAGCGACTGGGAGCCGCCATGATCGCGAAGGGCACGGAACTCATGGAGGCTTCGGGCGCGACCGGCGTGCGGGACTTCGGCATCTCACCCGCGCTAGGCTGGCACCTGATGGGTGCGGCCAGGATGGGAACGGATGCGGCCAGCTCCGTGGTCGACGCCGACAACCGGGCCCATGATGTACCCAACCTCTACATCGCCGACAGCACCAGCCTCCCCACAGGAGGTGGGGTCAATCCCACGTCGACGATCCAGGCGGTCGCATTGCGCTGTGCAGAGGGGATTTGGGAGCGGCGACGCGAGCCAAGCTAGACCCTCACCCCATCTTTGGTTACGCTGAGCGAGGGACCGGTGACGCGACCACGCTCCAGACGCTTCGAGCGCTGAGAGCGCGCTCCAGGCGTTGGTTCGAAGTCGTCAATGACCCGGCTGACGACCGCAGCAAACTGGGCGACCATACGACGGCAGGCCGTGCCCAGTCCTGTGCGCTTTCGTCTCACATGAGCCGGTGTCGTACTCCAGTCCTTCGCTACCTCGCGCAGCAAGGCTTGCCGACGGAGATCGGCAGCGGCGTGAACAAAAGTGGGATGATGGGCCATAGTTTCCTCCCGCGCGCGTAGCTTCTCTGCTCTGCTATCACTCTCGTTCCGGTTCGCATCACCCACCACGAGCACTCCACACACCAGCCCACCGTCTTGCCAAGACGGTCAGTTGCGTGGGTCAGTACCCGGGATTAGACTCCTGGCATCTCCGCGATTGTGTTGCCATGAATCGACCGCGGATCAGAACGCGGGGTCGCTATGACATCCGAGACATCCTTCCAAGCGCCGACCTTCGGGGATCTCCTTCGCCAGCATCGACGCGCCTGCGACCTCACTCAGGAGGCACTTGCCGAACGTGCCGGCATCAGCGTGCGAGCCATCAGTGATCTGGAGCGCGGCGCCCGGACGCACCCGTACCGAGAGACGGCAAACCTGCTTGCTGATGCCCTGAAGCTCACCGGGAGAGAACGGGCGGCACTACTGGGGTCAGCACGTCGTGTCCTGCCTGATGGACCGACTACACACGGTTCCCCTGACGTGCACCTCCCCCGTCCACTTACTGCGCTGATTGGCCGTGACGAGGAACTGAGCGAGATCGAGCGATTGCTACGCGATGATCGCCTTCGATTGATCACGCTGACAGGTCCTGCTGGCGTGGGGAAAACCCGCCTCGCCATGGCAGCGGCAGTCTGTTTAGGTAAGGACTTCGTCGACGGTGTCGCCTTTGTCGATCTGGCGCCGCTCCAGGATCCTTCGCAGATCGTGCCTGCAATCGCCACCGCACTCGGGCTGCACGACCGGGGTGCTATTCCACCGCTGGAATCTCTGCGTCGTGTGCTGCGCACTCGCCAGGTGCTGTTGATACTGGACAACTTCGAACACCTGGTCGCCGCCGCGCCGATCTTGAGTGAACTCTTGGAGGTTGGTTCAGGCGTTCAAGCTTTGGTCACTAGTCGCGCGATCTTGCGAATCCGAGGCGAACGGGAGTACCCGCTCCTTCCACTGCGCACCCCCGATCCTGGCGTGATCCTGTCGCTTCAAGAACTCGCCGGCTGGGAGGCTATCCGGCTCTTCGTGGAACGGGCGCGTGACGCGCAACGCAGTTTCCAGCTCACCGACCAGAATGCGGCGGACGTGGTAGCGATCTGCCGTCGCCTTGATGGACTACCCCTCGCTATCGAGCTGGCGGCAGCACGGGTCAAGATCCTGCCACCTGCCACGCTCATGGCTCGGCTCGACCGACGCCTGCCGCTTCTTACTACCGGCCCACGCGACGCCCCGCCGCGACAGCGCACCTTGCAGGCCGCCATCGCCTGGAGCTACGACCTGCTGCAACCCACCGAGCAGGAGCTACTTCGATGCTTGGCCGTCTTCGCGGGCGGATGGACACTGCACGCGGCGGAGATGGTTGGCTTCCTTAGAGGCGTGCCCGATGTTCTGGATGCGCTCGCCGCGTTGGTCGAGCAGAGTCTTGTCGCCAGAGACGACGGCGGTTTCGCTCCCCGCTACCACATGCTCGAGACCATCCGTGAGTTCGCCCATGAGCAGTTGCTTGCCGCTGGGGAGGAGGAGCGCGCCCGCCGCGCCCACCTGCAATACCTCCTCCAGTTGGCATGTGAGAACGACCTGGAGCGGCTCGATGCCGACGTGGGAGCTCGGCTGGCTCGCCTCAAGGCCGAGGAGGCAAACCTGCTCACTGGCATTGATTGGGCCATTGACCATGATCCGGAGTTTGCTCTGGAAGTGCTGGCCGAACTCGACTGGTTCTGGTTCCTTACCGATCAGTCCGGAGTGGGGCGCGCCCTGCATGAGCGGGTGCTCGCGACGGAAATTGGCGAGGATCGCCACGCGCGGTCTCGTGTTCTGCAACAGGCGGCCTGGCTCGCCAGCGTGGTTGGAGACTTCGCGGCATTGGGTCCACTCGCCGATGCCGCGCGGGCATTCGCCGAGCCCCTCGGCGATGCGCGCACGCTGGCCTACGCGCGAATGCATCAGGGCGACATCGCGATGAGCCAGGGTGACGCCGTCCGGGCCAAACCGCTGCTCGAAGACGCGCTGGTTCTGTTCGAAACCCTCGAGGACTCCTGGGGAACGATTGTGTGCCTGACCGCGCTCGGGATCGCGGCACAGGACCGGGGCGATCCGGAAGCGGCGGCCGCCTACTTCGAGCGCGTTGGCTTCATTTCCGCCGAGCGCCGGTTACCGGCTCACTACCAGGCCCATCACCTTGCCAACCTGGCTGTCGCGTATCGTCAGCTTGGGCGGCACGAGGAGGCCTTCGAAGCCACCATCGAAGCCTTGCGGCTTGCCAGGCAGTCCGGCAGCCTCTCTACTGGCGCCGTCGCGCAAGCTGACCTCGCCAGGCTGCTTCTTGATCGCGGGGACGTCGCGCAGGCGGCACCACTCGTCGCGGAAAGTCTCCTCGTCTTGTCGGAGATCGGGAGCAACTGGGACATTACCCCGGTGTTGGAGCTTGGCGCGGCTGTGATGTCGGCAGGAGGCCGGTTCGAGGCAGCGGTGCGGCTCTTTGCAGCCGCGGCTGGTTTGCGGGACGCGATGCCCTACCCGATTGGTGCCGGCGAGCGCGCAACATACGAGCGCTGGCTGGCCGAGGTCAGTGATGCGCTTGAGGAGCCAGCATTCACGCGGACCTGGACTGTTGGTGAAGCCCAATCCCTGGCAGAAGCTATCGCCGAGGCGCGGGTAGAACTGGCGGCAATGGTTCACTAAAGGTCGCGGATGAAACCGGAGTGGGGCAGTCACCACGACCAGTTCTGCAAGGACTTGGAACTGACCAGTTTGTCGCGAATCGCTACCCGGCCTCGCCCTCGGCCAGGATGTGGCGGGCGATGACGACCTTCTGAATCTCGCTGGCGCCGTCGTAGATCTGGGTGACCTTGGCGTCGCGAAAGTAGCGCTCGACGTCGTAACCCTTCAGGTAGCCGCGGCCGCCGAGGATCTGGATGGCGTTCGTCGTGTGCTTCATGCAGTTGTCGCTGCAGAACACCTTGGCCATGGCCGCTTCTCGCGTGAAGCGCACCCCCGTGCCGCGCACGGTCGCCGCACGCCAGGTGAGCCACTGCCCGGCCTCGATCTCGGTCGCCATCTCGGCCAGCATGAACTGAACCGCCTGCAAGTCGGCCAGCGGTTTGCCGAACTGAATGCGCCCCAGGGCATGAGTGCGGGCCGCGTCGAGAGCGGCCCGCGAGAGACCGAGTGCGATCGAGGCGACATCGATGCGGGTCACGTCGAGACTCGCCATGGCGATCTTGAACCCCTGTCCCTCCTCGCCGAGCAGGTTCTGGCGCGGCACCCGCACGCCGTCGAACGTCACGCCGCCGAGCGGATTCCCGAGCTGACCGAGCTTGCGTTCCGGCGGCCCGATCGTCACCCCCGGCCGGTCGCGCTCGACCATCAGCACCGCCATGCCGCGCGTGCCCAACGATCGATCGAGGGTGCAGAGGACCATGAAGGCATCCGCGATGGGGGCGAAGGTGATCGGCCACTTCGCGCCGTCGAGCACATAGCAGTCGCCGTCGCGACGCGCCATGGTTGCCAGCGACGCGAGATCCGACCCGGCGTCCGGCTCGGTCACGGCGAAGCCGATCGTGCAGTCGCCGCGCAGGAGCGGCGGCAACCACTGTCGCTTGACGGCATCGCCGCCGAACCGGTCGAGGGCAAAGGCGGTGATGCGGATCGCTGAGACGATGTTGCCGAGCGCGGCGGAGGCCCAGGAGATCTCTTCGCAAGCGATGGTGGCGCCGACGGGATCACCGTGACCGAGGCTGCCCAGCCCCGACCGCCACTCCGCCGGCAGCTCCAGACCGAGCACGCCGAGGCGGGCAATGTGCTGAACGACCTCGGCCGGGTAGACGTCCTGCTCATCGATCTGGGACGCCAGCGGCGCCAGCTCTTTCCGGGCGAAAGCCCGCACCTGGTCTCGGATGGTGCGTTGCTCGTCGGTGAGATCGATCATCAGCCCGCCCTTGCGCCTCAGATACCCTCACCCCAACGCTTGTCCTCACCCCCAACCCCCTCTCCCGTCGAAGACAGGAGAGGGGGCTTTCTCCCTTCTCCCCGCTCCGAGGGGAGAAGGGTTGGGGTTGAGGGGGTCACAAGGGAGACGGGGAGGGAGCTAGGGTGCTACTAGCTCGCTTCGCCGCCCCAACGTGCCGGGAAGTCGGGCATGTTCTCGCAACCGCACAGGGCGTAGTGCAGCGGCGGCATGTTCGGCTGGAGATACTGATCGAGATTCTCGCTCGTGATAACAGGCTCCGGCAGAATCCACTCCTTGGGAACCTCTTGCCCTTGCAGGATCATCACCGCGGCGATGATCGGCGTCCGCCACTGGTAGGTCGGATAGGTCGGCGCAACCGCGGTCAGACCGTCGTCCTTCCACTTGCGCAGGAAGTCCTGCTGGTCCTCGCCGGTGATCGGTGGCACGTCCAGACCGAGGTCCTCGAAGGCTTCGATCGCGCCGACGCTGGTGGCACCGGCATCCATCCAGACGCCGTCGATGGTGCCGAAGCGGTCGATGTAGTCGGTGACGATCGACTTCGTGTTGGCGACGTCACCCTCGGTGAACTCGACGCCAACGACGTTGACGCCGGCTTGATCAAAGATGGCCTTGGCCGCCGACCAACGCGTCTCGAGCACATCCACCCCGGGGAGGATGCGCAGCGCCAGGATGTTGCCGCCCGGTGCGACATTCTCGACCAGGAACTCGGCCGCGTCGGCGCCGAAGGCGTAGCCGCCGATCGGATGGATGAAGGTGACTGGGCAGTCGGTGTTGACACCGCGGTCGAAAACGATCACGGGCAGTTGCTCGCACGCCTGCTCGACGGCAGGGGTCAGGGCAGCGGTGGTGTTCGGTGAGACGATCAGGATGCTGCAATCCTGGCCGAGCAGATCCTGGATATCGGCGATCTGCTTCTCGTCACTCCCCTCAGCGTCGACGTGAACGAACTCGGTGATGTCCGGCTGTAGGTCGACCTCGGCCTGCATCGTCGTCCACCCGACGACGCGCCAGGGATTGTTGACGCCGGCGTTGGAGAAGCAGACCTTGTAGGGTGGGTCTGTCGCGTACTCGCTGGTGTCGACGTACTCGGGCTCGAGCGCCTGCACCCACGGTTGATCGGCCGGGCCTTCCGGCTCGACGTCCCGCAGCCGCAGCTGCTCCTCGAACTCCTCCTGGACAAAGAACTCGGACTGGGGCCCGGTGGCCGGTGTGCTGTCCTGAGCGGCTGTCAGCCCTCCGCCGGTGACGACGGCTACGAGCAGCGTTATGGCCGTCGCAAGTGCCCGGAAACGTTGACCCGCGGGGATACGCATCGCCTCACTCCTCTGATGGCGCGGCCGCGGCACAGCTTTGTGCCCGGACGGCATCACGCCTCATCCACGTCCGACCGAACTACCGCCGCTGCGCTGCGACCCTCCTTTCGTAGTGACGAGGTGTCGATGTCTCTATCGCGCCCGACGCAAGCGGTATGCCGCGTACGCGACGGCGCCGATGATGATCAGCCCTTGTACGGCGTCGCGCAATGGTTTCGGCAAGCCGAGCAAGTTGAGCAGCGTGAAGAGCGCCTCGAGCGCTAACGCCCCGGCCATGACGGCGACCATCGATCCGCGGCCCCCGCCCAGGGCGGCTCCGCCGAGCACGACCGCCGAGATCGCCTGAAACTCGTATCCGGCCCCGGCCTCCTGCGAGATGCCGGCGAAGCCTCCCACCAGGATGCCGGCGATGACAGCCGAAATACCGGAGAGCACGAAGGCGAGGGTGCGTACCCGCGGCACATCAACCCCCGAGAGGGCCGCAGCCCGTGGATTGCCACCGGCGGCGAAGATCTGCTTGCCGAACGTGGTGCGGTGCAGCAGGAGCACCGCGGCGATGCCGGTGACGACCAGAACGATCACCGAATAGGGGAGCTGCTCGATCACCGGTACATCCTCGATGCCGCGGCGGCCGAAAACGCGGAAGTTGTCGGGCAACGATCCGCGCGGCGCGCCACCGGACCAATAGAGAACCGCTCCCTGCAAGATGAGCAACATGCCAAGGGTCGTGATGAAGGAGGGGACGTAGAGCCGCGTCGTGACAATGCCGTTGATGAGTCCGACGACGATGCCGAGCGCAAAGAGGGCGACCACGACCCACAAGGTGCGGTCGGGATCCCCTTCAGTCAGCCCGGCCGCGGCGACGACGACGGCGGTGATCAGTGAGCCGACCGACAGGTCGAACTCGCCGGAGACGATGACGAACATCTGCCCCGCGGCCAGGATCATCAGCGGCGCCGCGCGCTTGAGAAAGGCGAGGAAAACCGGGGGTTCCGTGAAGTTGGGGTTGAGGATAGCGATCCAGACGAGCAGCCCGATGAGGACGACGAAGATCGGCGCCGTGCCGAGCGCGCCGCGCCGGAGGCGCTCCCGCCACGAGATCGTCAACTCCTGCTCGAAGCGAGCCGTCGTCGAGGTCATGTGCGAGACCGATGGCTGCGCAGAGAATAGGCCGCGACCGCAGCGACGATGATCACCCCGCGCAGGACATCCTTGAGGTAGGTGTTGACTTCCAGCTGGTTGAAGAGATTGTCGAGCAGGGCCAGGATGAGCACGCCGGCGACGGTCCCCAGCACGCCGCCCTTGCCGCCGCTGAGGGCGGTGCCGCCGAGGACCACGGCCGCAATCGACTCCAGGTCGTAGTTGCCGTCGGGGCCGACCCAGGGGGCGCCGGCTCCCAGCCGGCTGACAATGAACAGCCCGGTCAGGACGCAGGTCAGACTACAGAGGACATGGGCGCCAATCAGCGCTCGCGCCGAGCGGACGCCGGAGAGGCGAGCGGTCTCCTCACTGCCACCGATCGCGTACAGGTGATGGCCAAACCGGGTGTAGCGCAGCAGGAACCAGGCGAAGAGGACGACGGCGAGGAAGAGGAGGACCGAGTACGGCACCGGACCGATGCCGCCGTAGCCCAATACCTGGACTTCGGCCGGCACCGCTCCGGCGAAGTTGTCGAAGCTGGAGTTGAGGACGCCGCGCAGAATCAGCGCCATGCCGAGGGTGGCGATGAAGGGATTGACGCCCAGTCCGGTGATAATCAACCCGTTGGCGAGACCAATGGCAATGCCGATGGCGATGACGACGCCGATGCCGAGGAGCATCCGGTCGGGATCGCCCTGCATCACGTACGAGGCCATCACCGCGGTCACGCTGACCTGATAGGCGACAGAGAGGTCGAGCGATCCGCCGAGGATAACGAGGGTCTGGCCGACCGCGACCATCCCGAGCGCGACCGAGCGGACGAGGGTGTTGGCGAGGTTGATCTGGCCACCATTGGCCAGGATGAGTCCCCAGGAGATCAGGGCCACCAGCGCCAGCACGCCGTAGATCACGGCGGTATCGGTGTCCAGCCCACGCCAGGCGCGGGCGGCGCGGTTGGGGGCGGCGGGCACGGCGATCATGCGGCTGCCAAGGTCTCGCGCTCACCGGTGGCGAGGAGCATGATCTGGGCTTCGCTAGCTCCCGGCGGCAACTCGCCGGCGATCGTACCGTCGCGCATGACGAGGATGCGGTCACTCATGCCAATCACCTCCGGCAGCTCCGAGGAGATCATCAGGATGGCGGCGCCGGCTCGCGCCAGCTCGCGCATCAGCTCGTGGATGCCTGCTTTGGCGCCGACGTCGATACCGCGCGTCGGCTCGTCGAAGATCAGGATTTGCGCCCGCGTTGCCAACCACTTGGCGAGCACGACCTTTTGCTGATTGCCTCCGCTCAGGTAGCGGACCTCCTGCTCGAGGCTGGCGGCCCGCAGCTCCACGCGGCGGGCCAGTTCGAGGACCGAAGGCGCCTCCTTGTCCTTGACCGGGCGATCATTCATGCGCGCCTGGCCCAAGGAGCGGAGCGCGAGCAGCGCGTTGTCGCGTACTGATTGGGGCAGGATCAAGCCTTCCAGCTTGCGATCCTCGGTCAGAAAGCCGATCCCGGCCCGGATCGCCTGCCGCGGGGAACGGATGCGGACCGGTTTTCCGTTGAGCTCGACGGCGCCAGCCGTGAAGGGCTCGACGCCGAAGAGAGCCCGCGCCACCTCGGTCCTCCCCGCTCCGGCCAGACCGGCCAGCCCGACGATCTCCCCAGCCCGAACCTCGAAGTCGATGTCGTGGAGCTTGCCGACGGCGCCGCCGCGAACCTGCATCCGCACTGGCCCGATCTCAGCGGCGGCGGCGCGCGGCGGGAAGTAGTGATCCAGCTCGCGGCCGACCATCATTCGCACCAGCTCGCCGGGGCGCACCGACTCGCTAGCGACCGTGTCGACCCGGCGTCCATCTTTGAGGACGGTGATCCGCCGCGACAGTTCGAAGATCTCTTTCAGCCGGTGCGAGATGTAGAGCACGGCCAGACCGCGCTGCTGCAGGAGCCGCACCCGCTCGAAGAGCGCGTCGACCTCGTGCGGTGACAGCGCGGCGGTCGGCTCATCCATGACCAGGATCCTGGCCTCGAAGGAGAGCGCCTTGGCGATCTCGACCGTTTGTTGCTGCGCCACGGAGAGCTCGCGCACCGGGGAGCCGGGCGAGATGGTGCCCTCGACGCCGAGCTCGGCCAGCAGCCTGGCGGTCGCCTCCTCCATCGCACGGTTGTCGACGAGCGGTCCCCGCGCTGGCTCGCGGCCGAGAAAGATGTTCTGGGCGACCGTCCGCTCGGGGAGGAGGTTGAACTCCTGGTAGATGATGCTCACCCCGCGCTCCTGCGCCTGGCGGGGGTGGCTGAAGCGGACCTCTTCGCCGTCGAGGAGGATCGACCCCGCGTCGGGTTGATAAGCGCCGACGAGGATCTTCATCAGGGTGCTCTTGCCGGCGCCATTCTCGCCGACGACGGCATGGACCTCACCGGCCATCACGTCGAGGTCCACAGAATCGAGGACCGGCACGCCGAAGAAGCTCTTGGTGATGCCGCGCATCTGGAGCAGCGGCGCGCCAGGTTGGGCGCCGTCGGACTCACCTGTCACGGACGGGCCGGTGCTGACGCCTGAATCGAGCTTATCCATCAGTCTGCATCAACTGAATCATGCCCTCTTGTACTGTCGGCTGATTCCTCCTGTCAATGCGCCGGACCGGCGGGTGATGTCACCAGGGGCAACGTGAAGGAAAACGTTGCGCCCTGGCCCGGAGTGCTCTGAACCCAGATGGTTCCGCCATGGCCCTGCACAATGTGCTTGGCGATCGCCAGACCCAACCCGGAGCCCGCCGAGCGCCGGGCCGAGTCACTCTTATAGAAGCGCTCGAAGATGCGCGGCAGCTCCTCTGCGGTGATGCCGACCCCGGTGTCGCGAACCGACACCCACAGCATTCCGTCCGTCACCCCCGCGTCGACGACAATTTCGCCCCCCTCGGGGGTGAACTTCACGGCGTTGTGGATCAGGTTGATGAGGACTTGCTCAATGCGACCGCGGTCGACCCGTACCTGCGGCAGGTCCGGTGCGGCCTCGACGCGGATCACCAGGCCAGCACGCTCCACTTGCGTTCGCAGCCGCTCGACAGCCCGCATCAGCAGGTCGACCGGATCGTAGGCCTCTGCCTTGAGAACCGCGCGTCCCGACTCGAGCCGAGCCAGATCCAACAGCTCGTCGACGAGAGCGACAAGATGGTCCACCTCTCCGATGATCCGTCTGAAAAAATCGCTGGCGACCGCCGGGTCGTTCGCCGCGCCGGTCTCGAGTGTCTCGACCACCGCCCGGATCGAGGCCAGCGGGGTGCGCAGCTCGTGCGACACGTTGGTGACGAACTCCCGGCGCACTCGTTCCAGGCGTCGTAACTCCGTTACGTCCCGCAACACCATCAGCCCGAGCCGCTCCCCGCCGCCAGAGAACGGCTGCGCTGACGCCTCGAAAACTCGACTGCCGAGTCCATAAGCAACGGTGGCCGTCTGAGATCCATCCATAGCCAGGGCATAACTGAGCAGGCCGGCCAGATCATGGTCGCGCGAAGCCACGACAAAGGGCTGACCGACGGCCTCCTCCCTCGTCGCCCCAAGCATGCGCGCGGCCGCGGCATTCAATTGCACGACCGTGCCCGCATCATCGGTGATCACGACACCGTCATTGAGGTTGGCAAGCATCGCTTCCAGCCGGGCTCGCGAACGTGCTTGCTCGGTCACCAGTCGTCGCAGGTCCGCGGCCATGGCGTTGAAGTCGCGGGCCAGGTCGCCGAGCTCCCGCACACCGGCCGGTCGTACGGCTGCATCGAGTTGCCCGGTTGCGATGATTCCGGCCTGACGGCGGAGATCCTCCAGGGGACCGGTGATTCTCCCGGCCACAAAAATCGCGACGGCAATTGCAAGTACCGCCGCGCTCACGGTAGCAATGGCGACGTCACGGCGAATTCTCGCAACCGCGGCGTTCACATCGTGTAGCGGGAAGGCCACCCGAGCCACCGCCCCTGACACTTCCGGAATCGGCACGGCGACATAGAGGAAATCCGCGTCGAGTGTCGCGCTATGGCGCCCTGCTTCCCCAATTCCGACCCGTCGCGCAAGGATCACTTCCGGTCGCCCGCCGTGGTTATCCATCGTTCGTGGGTCAGCCACGGAGTCGCCGAGGACCGAGCCGTCGGCCGCTACAACAGTCACCCGTCCGTTGATTCGCTCACCCAGCCGCTTGACGAGAGGCTCGATAGCCTCGATCCCCTCGCCGGCTTCAAGCGACGGCGCCACGGCCGCAGCCACGATCTGGGCCTGATCCGCGAGCTGCTCAGACAGGCGATCGACGAAGAACTGACGACCTCCAACGGCGAGGTAGCCCCCGAGCACCAGGAGGACAGCAACGACGAGTCCTACCTGCGTCAGAGCCAGACGGCCGCGCACGGTCTGGGGTAGGTGTGTTGCCAGGAAATGACCGCGAATTGGCGTCGCGCCAGTATCTTGAGCGGCCGGCGATGGGACTGAGGCAGCACGAGCCGGAGTGGTGGGCATTGGCGGCAGTATAGCCGGGGGTCCGTCGTTCCCTAGTCGCCTGCGCGAGGAGTAATTGGCCCCGACACGGCGCCCGCTCTCCATTTGGCCAAAGACGTTAACAATTCTCTGACACGAGTCGACGCCACGACTAGTATGCTCAGTATCGTGGTAAGTCACGCATCTTCTTCGAGGCCGACAGCAGGCGGCGGGCCGCTGCAGCCGACCACCGCAGGCGGCGCTCTCCCCGAGCAGGCAACCATTCTGGTCGTCGAGGACGACCCGACGCTGCTCACTACCCTCTCGTACAACCTGTTACGCGAGGGATATCGCGTGCTCACTGCGGCCGACGGCGAGGCCGGGTTGGCGCTGGCTCGGCGGGAGCTTGCGCAGCTTGATCTGGTCATGCTCGACCTGATGCTGCCGAAACTGAGCGGCCTCCAGGTGCTGCGCCATCTGCGTGCCGAGACCGACATCCCGATCCTGATCCTCTCGGCGCGCGTCGAGGAGCAGGACAAGATCGATGGCCTGGAGCTGGGCGCCGACGACTACGTGGTCAAGCCATTTGCCTTACGGGAGCTGATGGCGCGGGTGCGTGCCGGCGTGCGGCGGCGAGCGGTGCCTGCTGCTCAGCCGCCGTCGGTGCTCTTCCGCGGTCCGCTAAGGATCGAGCTCGAGCGACGCCGGGTGCTCGTCGGCGAGCAAGAGATTCCGTTGCGGCCCAAGGAATATGGACTCCTGGTGGCACTTGCCTTTGAACCCGGGCGGGTCTTCGGCCGTCAGGACCTCCTTGACGCTGTCTGGGGCGAGGACGTCATCGTCGACGATCGCACGGTGGATGTCCACATCTCCTGGCTGCGGGGAAAGTTGTCCGGCGCCGGTTTGAACGCGCAAGCCATCCAAACCGTGTACGGAGCCGGCTATCGGTTCGTGATCCCCGAGGATTCGTCGCGCGGGGTCCCACCGGGGAGCACTGCAAGCGGTCTGTCGAGAACGTGAGGAGCTCCAGGACCCTTTTGGTCCAGCTCAACAGTCATGGGCTGGCACGCGCCAGCCGCACGCTACAGATGGGGAGGAACAACAGGATGGCGGAGTTTCGGAAACTGTCATGGTTGCGCCAGGGGCTGCCGGCGTTCGCGCTGGCGTGCGCCCTGAGCGCCAGTACGGTGCCGGTGCTCGCCCAGGATACAGACCTGAGCGCGCTTTCGGGGGAGATCGTTTCCGATGGGTCATCGACCGTAGGCCCGCTGACGCAGGCGGTTGCCGAGGAGTTCAACGGGCAAGCGCCGGATGTCCAGATCAGCGTTGATATCTCGGGAACAGGCGGTGGGTTCGAGCGCTTCTGCGCCGGAGAAACCGACGTCCAGAACGCCTCGCGAGCTATTGAAGAGGACGAGATCGCCAGCTGTGCCGAGAACGGCGTCGACTGGTACGAATTCGAAGTCGCGTACGACGGCCTGACCATCGTCACAAATCCCGAAAATACGTGGCTCACCTGCATCACCACCGATCAGCTGAAGCAGCTCTGGCAGAAGGAAAGCCCGGCCAATACCTGGGCGGACCTCAATCCCGACTACCCGGCCGACACGATCAATCTCTACGGACCGGGAACCGACTCCGGCACGTTCGACTTCTTCGTCGAGACCATCCTCGGGGAAGACGAGGTGCGTGAAGACTTCACGCCGAGCGAGGACGACAATGTCCTGGTCGAAGGCGTGGCCGGGGATGTCAATGCCCTTGGTTACTTCGGGCTCGCATACTACGAGGCAAACCAGGATTCCTTGAAGGCGTTGGCGGTCGACAACGGTGATGGCAACTGTGTCACGCCAAGTCCGGAAACGGTGCAGGACGGGACCTACGCACCGCTTTCCCGCCCGCTCTTCGTGTACGTGAAAGATGAGTCGCTGCAGCGACCGGAGGTGCAGGAATTCGTCCGATTCTATCTGAGCCAGGCGGCGACACTCGCCGCCGAAGTCGGCTACGTCGCGTCACCGGAGGAGACGTACGCGGAGGACGTGGCCAGCTTCGAGGCCGGAATTTCCGGCACCGGCACGCCCGACAGCGCGGCGGCAGCGACGCCCGCCGCCTAGGTACCATCACGCCTCGGCACTAGGAATGCATGGGGCCTCCCGGGGACACGTGTCCCCGGGAGGCCGTCTATCCCAGGAAGCTATCAGTGTCTGGATCAGCAGACCAGGACCGCCTCGATATGAGGTTGCGAGACGCCGCCGGGGCAGACCCTGACGCGGGGTTGATCGGGAACCCAAGTGAGCTCATCGCCGGAACTCTGGTCCCATCGATCGAGCAGGGTGTTGCCCCACTGACGGCATTGGGCGGTTCCGCTCCGGTTACCTTCGATTTGTCCGGAGCCGCGTCCCGCCGCACGTCTGAGCGCATCGTTGGCGCCGTCCTCTGGGTCTGTGGCGCACTCTCATTGTTGACGACCGTCGGCATCATCGCGGTCCTGATTCAACAGGCGCTCGTCTTCTTTACCCAGGTTCCGGTGACCGACTTTCTCTTTGGCACCACCTGGACCGCGTTGTTCAAGACACCCCTGTACGGTGTGCTGCCCCTGGTGGCAGGCACGTTGATGATCACCCTGATCGCGATGTGTGTCGCTATTCCTCTCGGCTTGATGAGCGCCATCTACCTCAGCGAGTACGCCGCGTTGCGAGTGCGCGACATTCTCAAACCGTCGCTCGAGCTCCTGGCGGGGATCCCGACGATCGTCTATGGCTTCTTTGCCGTCACGTTCATTCGGCCAGATGTTCTGAAGCATATTTTCCCGGGAATTGGTCCATTCAGCGCGTTGGCAGCGGGGATCGCGGTTGGAATCATGACGATTCCGCTGGTCGCCTCGTTGAGCGAGGATGCCATGCGGGCAGTGCCACGCTCCCTGCGTGAAGGAGGCTATGCCCTCGGCGCAACCAAGTTGGAAGTCTCCTGGCAGATCGTCGTGCCGGCGGCCACCTCAGGCATCATTGCATCCTTCATCCTGGCCATGTCTCGCGCAGTCGGTGAGACGATGATCGTCGCCCTGGCCGCCGGCTCGAAGGCCCAACTGACCGCGAACCCGCTCGAACCGATGCAGACGATGACCGGGTTCATCGTCCAGGCTTTCTCCGGGGACATGGTGGTCGGCACGGCGCCATATCTGTCCCTCTTCGCCGTTGGGCTATTGCTCTTTTTCATTACGTTGGCACTCAACATGGCCAGTCATCGGGTCGTTGCCAAGTTCCGGGAGGCGTACGAGTGAGCGCGCAGACGACGTTCCGTCCTGGTTCAGTTGCCGCATCTCCGGTGGAGAAGTCCTCCAACCTCGAGGGGCGAAAGACAAAGGCCAGCGTCATTCAGTGGCTGCTCTTTCTCGTGACCGCCCTCGCGATGGTGATTCTGGCCGTGTTGATCTGGGATATCACTTCGGCAGGCGCGCGCTGGCTCTCCCTCGATCTCCTGACGAACACGCCGTCACGAAAGCCGGAAGAGGCCGGTCTTCGTCCCGCACTTCTCGGGACGCTGTGGGTGATCGGGTTGACCGCGCTGTTCGCCTTCCCGGTTGGCGTCGGCGCGGCGGTCTATCTCGAAGAGTACGCACCGAACAACCGCTGGACCCGCTTGCTCAAGACCAATATCGCCAACCTCGCCGGCATTCCGTCGATCGTCTACGGCTTGCTGGGCCTGGGCGTGTTCGTCAGCCTCTTCACGCTGGGCCGGACCATCATTTCAGGCGCCCTGACGATGGCCCTCCTGATCTTGCCGGTCATCATCATCGCCAGCCAGGAAGCCATTCGAGCAGTGCCTCCATCGCTCAGACAAGCCGCGTTCGCGCTCGGCGCGACCCGCTGGCAGGTGGCCCGGGATCATGTCATTCCGGCGGCGATGCCAGGGATCCTGACCGGGATCATTCTTTCGATCTCTCGCGCAATGGGGGAGACGGCGCCGTTGCTGGTGGTTGGCGCTGCCGCCTACGTGACCTTCAACCCGACGGGAGTGATGAGCAAGTACACCGCCTTGCCGATGCAGATCTATGAATGGGCGCGGCGTCCGCAGCAGGAATTTCAGGATCTCGCGGCCGCGGCCATCATCGTGCTCCTGGTCCTCTTGTTGCTACTGAATGCCACGGCAATTTATCTGCGACAGCGATTCGCCAGAAGTGTGAAATGGTAGGCAATGGACGAGTTGATTGCAGGTCGGCCGGTGCGGTGCCTTGAGCGATAGACGATAGAGGAAATAGAGGAATCTGATGGGCGTGATGCTGGACGAATCCGCGATCAAGAGCCAGGTGGGCAGCGCGGGCGCAATCGTGTCGCTCCGCGACCTGAAGGTCTACTACGGGAATTTCCTCGCCGTTGCCGGGGTGACCTTCGACGTACCAAAGAATCAGATCACGGCGCTCATTGGCCCATCGGGGTGCGGTAAGAGCACGGTGCTGCGTTGCATCAACCGCATGAACGACCTGATCCCTGGTGCCCGCGTCGAAGGCCACATTCTCTACCATGGGCAGGACATTTGCAGCGCCCAGGTCGATCCGGTCGAGGTGCGGCGCCACATCGGCATGGTCTTCCAGAAGCCGAATCCGTTCCCCAAGTCGATCTACGAGAACGTCGCCTGGGGAGCGCGGATCAACGGCTTCAAGGGGAACATGGACGACCTGGTCGAGCGCTCCCTGCGCCAGGCTGCCCTCTGGGACGAGGTCAAGGACAAGCTGCAGGACAGCGGGCTGGCGCTATCCGGGGGTCAGCAGCAGCGTCTCTGCATCGCGCGGACACTTGCCATCAATCCGGATGTGATTTTGATGGACGAGCCCGCGAGCGCCCTCGACCCGATCTCTACCCTCAAGATCGAGGATCTGATGCGGGAGCTGGAGCGGCAATACACGATCGTCGTGGTCACGCACAACATGCAGCAGGCGGCCCGCGTCTCCGACCAAACGATCTTCTTTTCGCTCGACGAGCATCGCCATGGGGTGCTCGTCGAGGCGGGTCACACCCGCGACATGTTCACGAATCCACGAGATCAGCGCACTGAGGACTACATCACCGGTCGCTTCGGGTAGGCAAGAGCTGAGAGGAAATCCATCGATGACACGCGAGCACTATGCCCAGGAACTTACCGACCTGCGTGACAGCGTCGTAGCCATGGCCAGCATGACCAACAAGGCGATCGACAACGCGGTGACGGCTCTCGCCCAACGAGACATACGGCTGGCCGAGCAGGTGATCGCCTCGGATCGGGCGATCAACGAGCACCGCTGGCGGACCGAGGAGCAAGCACTGCTGGTGATAGCCACGCAAGCACCGATGGCCAGAGATCTGCGCATGATCGCCGCGGTGATCCATATCGTCACCGACCTCGAGCGCATGGCGGATCACGCCGCCGGGATCGCGAAGATCGCGCTCCAGACCGCCGAACAGGCGCCACTCAAACCGCTCGTCGATATCCCCCGCATGAGTGAGATCGCACGGACGATGCTGCACGATGCCATCACGGCCTTCATCGACGGCGACCAGGCCGCCGCGCGCTCCATCGTTGCGCGTGATGACGAGGTCGACACCCTCTACGAGCAAATCTATCGGGAGCTGCTTACGTTCATGCTCGCTGACCCGACCACCATCGATCAGGCGACACATCTCCTGTGGGCAGCCCACAATCTGGAGCGCATTGCCGACCGGGTGACCAATATCTGCGAGCGGGTCGTCTTTGCGGCGACGGGGCAGCTCGAAGAACTAGCGGTCTCCACGTACTGAGCGCATCGCCAGAGTGACCGCGTCATCGGTCTGTGCGCGAGACCACATCTGGCGTGTCTCTTTCGTAGCTGTGCCAACTTGTCAAATCATTGTTAAATCGGCGCCTCAGGCTCCCCGAGGGTGCGTCGCATGCCATAGACTTTGCGGGCCAGCGCCGGTTGAACGTACACCCGCCTGGTTGTGATCGCGAAGGAGCCCGTACGTGGAGCATGTGACGCCATTCGCGCAGACGCCTTCGACCCCGGAGCCAATCATCGCCCAGGTTCGGCGCCAGCTCGCCGACGACGATGGGGTTGGCGCTCGGGTTCCGACCGGCGTTCTCGATCGCGTGGCGGATCAGGCGGTGCGGGAGCTGTGGAGCAGTCGAGTAAAAACGTTCGTTCCCGTTCTGGCGCTGCGAACGGCGCGGGAACGCCTGCGTGATCAGGGTGTGTTGATCACCGTGGACCTACCAATGATGCGCAACGGCGAGGAAGCACGGGCGATGATGCCCCGGGCAGCCGAGAGGACGCCCCAGGACATCGTCCATGTCGAATCGGATATCTTGTCCCTGGATGACCAGGATCGGCTGTCACTCTAGGTCTTCAACCCCGGTTCACCCCTTCGGATCGCTGCTCACCTGACCAGTGACGCGCCAGGTCGCGGCACGGATTGTCTCCGTCTGGTCGACGTGCAACGAGGGAACTTCGCCACGCGTCGTCCTTTCCCCGGGGGCTGGTGCGACATATGCACGCAGCCCCCAATCAGGAACCGAGCGAGCCAAGCGTCAGCCGGCATGCCTTAGCAGCGACCTACCCGCTGACGCGTCCTTCATCATCAGCCTGGATCAGGACCCCAAGTTTGCATTCTTCACCGCGGCGAGGCGATGAGCCACGCCAGGCAGGAGAGCAGCCCGCCCTCGAGGGTGCTGCCGGCGAAGACCTGCTCCTCGGGGAGGTGAAGTGTGACGACCCACCCGGTGTTATCGACCGTCCAGTCGCAATAGCCTCCGCGCTCGGCAATGGCCGCGCGGAGCATGTCGCACAGGCCCCCTGACACACGTGTGCGATCGGAGCCGACATCGACGAGGGCGACCATAGTATCTGGCAGATCGGGGTGTGCCGTTCATGACAGCGCAGCCATAATCCCTCCCGGGTTCCCGCAAGGGGGCAAGAGTCGTCCCATGCCGCAGTCTAGACAGAACCAAACCCATGGATGCGAAATGTTCATGAAATTACCTGGTCGCCCCGTCGAAGACTGACAGCGCGCCGTTCCACCGGCGATGTCGCCCGGTCCCAGGCGGGGCAGGTGTCGGCATTTGCTCCATCATTCTTCGGTGGCAATGACGCGCTCGGGCAGAGGTCTTGAGGTACGGCCGAGGAGGACTGGAGAGCGACGTGTCAGGTGAGATCAACTCGCCGACGATTCTGCGCGGCGATCAGGTGACCCCCGCCGAATACCGGTCGCTGCTGGCGGCAGTCGAGTGGCGTCCCCTGGAACAGGGTGACCTCGCACTCGCGGCCGCCTTGGAAGCGTCCTGGAACGTCACCGCCCGCACCTCGGATGGCCAGCTCGTCGGGTTGGCGCGGGTGCTGGACGATGGCGTCCTGTATGCCAGCGTCTGGGACGTCATCGTGCGCCCGGAACGCCAGCGGAGTGGGATCGGCCGGGCACTGCTGGCCGCAGTGCTGGAGCAGACGGCAGGGCGGCGGTTGGTCTCCCTGGTATCCACCGCGGCTGGGGAGGCCCTCTATCGATCCGCCGGATTTGCTGAGACGGATGGTCGGAGCACCGCCCTCTTCCGGCGCGCCCACGAGCCGGAACCGCTTGCCGACGACTGCATGGACCTCACCGGCCACGACGTCGGGATCAACCACTGAGTTGACGAGAAATCACTACGGCCAGCCGACGCCTGGTGCGGGAGCCCTCGCGGTCAGCACCTGACCCTTTGCTCCGCCATCGGCCATACCCTCCGGACCACTCCACTCGTTCGCGATCATGAACAGGGTCTGCTTGTCCTTGCCTCCGAGCATGCAGGCGAAACAGCCTAGATCAAGCTCGATGGTCTGCAAGACCTCGCCCCCTTCGCGCACGCGCACGCAGCGCTGATTGGGGACGTCCCCGTACCAGATGGCGCCTTTCGCATCCAGGCAGATGCCGTCGGGGGCGCCGCCGTCGAGGTTAGCCCACACCCGCCTGTTCGAGAGGCTGCCATCCGCCATGATGTCGAAGGCCGTCAGCTTCGAGGCGTAGGACTCGGCGAGGATCAAGGTCTTGTTGTCCGGTGTCACGACCATGCCATTCGGGAATGCGACATTATCCGCCACCTGCCGGGCCGAGCCGTCGGGGGTGACCAGGACGAGGATCCCGGGAGCGAACTCACCCTCTGGAAAATCGAAGCCGATGTTGTTGACGTAGGCGTTGCCTCGACCGTCGACGACGATCTCGTTCCATGGGTGCTTACCGAGACTGGTCAGGTCGGCATGAGTAACCAGCGATCCGGCTTCCTCCCGACGCAGGAGACGCCCCTCACTTCCCGAAACGATCAGCAGGCGTCCATCAGGCAGCCAATCGATGGAAAAGGGAAATGACGGAACGCTAGCTATGACCTCGCTCTCACCCTGGAGATCGGCGGCAATGAGCTCCTGCGCTCCCCAGTCGGCGACCCAGAGACGATTGTCGTGCCAGCGTGGTGACTCGGGAAAGACAAGACCGGTCATCAGCGTCTTCAGCTCAGGCATTACAGACTCCTCATGCGCGGCAAAAGACTGGCAGGAGGCGTCGCCGGTTGATCTGACCGGCACGGACGTGTTCGTTGAGCAAGCGATTCATTAGCAGACCCTCCCTCGCATTGGGCTACGTGTGTCATCTACCGCCCTGGGTGCGGCTGGATCGAGGTCCGGCACCACCAAGCGCCGCACGCCACGTCCAGGGCTGGTGCTGTCAATTAGTCGCGAGAGGCCGCAGGAAATCGACAACGGCGGCGCGGAGGATGCGATGGCGAGCATTGAGAAAACGTGGCGTACCCACCCACGTATCCGCTCGACATGGCACTCGACCGCCCGCGGGCCGCGCCGTTGACACTCCATACACGTGGTCATACCATCACCGCCCGTCGGAGCAAAACGTTGGCGGGGTTCTTGCGTTGCGGCGATCCCAGGGCGTGGCGCCGCGAGGAGGTGACTGGAGTGAAGTTTGGCGTTTTTCTTCCCTCCTTCATCCAGGGTGAGCCCCAGGACCGTCACGCGCGCCGGCTGCGCGAATTCGCCCGTCACGCGGAAGAATTGGGCTTCGACTCGCTCTGGATTACCGACCATATCGTTACCGCCCACCGCTTCTACAGCGTGAGCTGGCTCGACTCCTTGATGACGCTATCGCACGTCGCGGCGATCACGGAGCGGGTCCGCCTCGGCACCTCGATCCTCATCCTGCCGGTGCGCACGCCGGCGATCCTGGCCAAGGAGATCGCGACCCTCGAGTACCTGTCGGGAAACCGCTACATCTATGGCATCGGCACCGGCTGGTACGGACCGGAGTTCGAGGCCTGCGGAGTTCACAAGCCGGAGCGCGGCGCGCGCACGGACGAAGTGCTGGCGGCGACGATGGCGCTGTTCGCGGGACCGGACGTCCACTTCGACGGGCGGTACTACCAGCTCGATGGGGTGACCGTGGAGCCCCATCTCGATCCACTGCCGCCGGTATGGGTCGCCGGGGGCAGCCAGCTGCCGCACGAGCAGTCACCGGAACGCCCGGAGATGCACCCAAACGTGCTGCGTCGCATCGTGGAATCAGACGGCTGGATCGCGCGCACGACCGCCCCGCCCGAGCTCATCGCCTCGGACCTGGAACTGATCCTGGAGGCGCGGCGGGGCGCCAGGGTGACCAGGCCGTTCACCATTGCCCAGGAGAATTTCGTCTGGATCGAGGAAGGGGACAACCGTGACGCGGTCATCGCCGAGCAACAGCGCCGTTTTGCGGGGGTGGTGAGTGCCGAGCGTCCCTGGGACTACCTGGCGTCGGTCTATATCGTGGGCACGGTCGACGATATTCAGCGCCAGATCCAGACCCGGGTCGATATGGGTATCGAATACATGATGCTCCACACCCTGACCCCGGACCTGGAGCAGCTCGACCTGTTCGCAAAATACCTCGTGCAGCCGTTCGCGACCGCTACCCGCTAAAGAGATGGAGACAAAGCTCCTCGTCCATCAGTCGATCGAGCTTGGGACTTGACACCGCTTGGTAACCCTGTACGCTGTGGCCGACGTCCCGTTTCGGCGAAGCGCGTGCGGGGGATAGTATGGAAAGCGGTTTGGGCATCATCTCGTGGATCATCTTCGGCGCGTTGGCGGGCTGGGTGGCTAGCATGATCGCGGGAACGAATCGCGAGCAGGGCTGGCTGGAGAACATCATCGTTGGCATTATCGGCGCCTTTGTCGGCGGGTTCCTGTTTGGACTGCTCACCGGACGGCAAACCTACTTCGAGTGGAGCATCGGCAGCTTCGTTGTCGCCGTGATCGGCGCAATCGTACTGCTCTTCATTCTCAGGTTGATCCGGCGCGCCTAAGCTCCCAACGCCCACAGCAACGACCGTCATCGCCGTAGGGCATGACGATCATTGTCGTGTCTCTGCCACGACCAGCTGAGAGAACCCCGCGGCACGTTATTTGCACAGAGCAACGGGCCTCCAGGGCGTGGCGGCCTCGGCCGCAGACCGCCGACAGCCGAGGCCCATAGTGTGCTGCGAGGGACGTCGGTGTGAAACATTTCTTGCGGGACAACGGTCTCAGCCTTGTCATGTTCGGGCTGTTTGCGCTCTTTCTCTACGCCCAGAGCGTCACGGGATTCGCGGTCTATACCGACGAGCAGCGTGAGCACGGCGAGGAGACGATCAGCTTTCCCGATTACCTGAGCTCGGGCCACTTCATCGAGGCCACGTTCGAGAACTGGGAGAGCGAATACCTGCAGATGGGCGCCTATGTCCTCTTCACCGTCTTCCTGTTTCAGCGCGGCTCCTCAGAATCCAAAGACCCCGACAAGGAGGAATCAGTCGACGAGGATCCGCGGCAGGCAAAGGATCGCTCCGACGTTCCCTGGCCCGTACGCTACGGCGGTCCGGTGCTGAAGCTCTACGAGCACTCACTGGCGATCGCGTTCGTGCTCCTCTTCCTCTTCTCGTTTCTCCTGCATGCGATCGGCGGTGCCCGTGAGTACAGCCAGGAACAGCTGGCCCATGGTGGTCACGCCGTCTCGACGTGGGAGTTCCTGCACACCAGTGAATTCTGGTTCCAGTCGTTCCAGAATTGGCAGAGCGAGTTCCTGGCGGTCTTCTCGATCGTGGCGTTGTCCGTCTTCCTGCGCCAGCGCGGGTCCCCGGAATCCAAGCCCGTTGCCGCTCCCCACGCCGAGACCGGAACCGCGTAAGAGACGAGCATCCGCGATGCCGGCTCCCTAGGGCCGCGACTCCGGCACCTCCTGGGCGAAGCGGAGCATCCGCTCCTGATGAGCGATCCCCAGGTCGGAATCGGCGAAGCCGCCGAGGTGTCCCGCATCGAACCACTCGACCTCGACCGACTTCCCTAGCGCCCGCAGCCGTTCGACGTAGATCTCGACGGGTCGCGCCGGCGTGCGCGAGTCGTTGCGCCCCTGGATGATGAGCAGCGGCGCCTGCACCCGCTCGACGTCAGCGAGGGGAGCAGCCGGCGTCGGCTCGCGTGAAAGCAAGCCGGCTTCCCGTCGCGCTGACGACACCACCGAAGGTCGAGTAGGGTGGCAGATTGGGGGATGTGTCCTCCACCTCGCCGCCGTCGAACGGCACGCGCACCAGGTGCCCAATCTCGTTCCCGCCCATGTCGTCCAGGTAGTAGACGTGGCGGCCGTGAGCGTCGATGAAGCCGAAGACGACACCCTCCGGGCGATCGGTCAATTGCCGCAGCTGCCCCGTCGGCACCTCCCAGGCATAGAGTTGATACCGTCCGGTGCGGTTGCTCGCCACAAGTCCTCGATCCGGGCGTCCCTCCGCCAACGCCGACCAGAGAACCCTCTCCGCCCGGAACCGCTGCTTCCAGGGCGCCTCGGCTCTCGTCGTGGTTGGCATCCTCGTCATTGCAGAATCCTCCTGGCTCTCTTGTCGCCTCACCGCCGGGCCGAGGGGCCATCCTACCCTGATCGCCGTCGGTGTTCGTCAGAGCGACCACGAGCGGGGTTGCCGCGTGGCGCGTCGCGGGCGATGATGGCGCGCCAGGAGTGCTGCGGAGAAGGAGTTCGCCTTGACCGATAGAAGACCGCCTGCCTTGAGTGCCGAGCGCGTCTCGATGGGCATCGAGGATCTGAAGGCCCGCCACGGCCCGCCGCCGTGGGCCGTGCCCCTGGTCGCCAACGATCACTTTGGGGTTATGGTCATCTGCCAGGCTCCTGGCCACCGCAACGATTGGCACTACCATCTGGTCGACGAGTGCTGGTCGATCTATGAGGGGGAGCTGGCCTGGACGCTGGAGGGCCAGTCGGAGCCGGTCCGGGTCAAGGCGGGAGAGTGGATCTTCGCGCCGGCGAACACCTTTCACCTGATCGAGGTGCTGGGAGAGCAACCGGCAATCCGCATCGCGATCACCCCCGCCGGCGAGTACCACCGCCACGAGCGGGCCGACGCGCCACCAGCGCCGCGCCGGCGCTCGTAGCCATCACTCGCCCCACGACGCCACGTCGTGTCATGGCGACCGTCGGCATGACGGACGGCGCGGCAAAAGCGCAGCCGCAGCGGCCCGGCCGCCCGGACAAAGTGCCAGTTCAGTTCGAAGAATGTCTCACTCTATCGTGGTAGATATTGAGTGCCAAATCGACTGAAAGCAGAGACCTGCAAGAGACTGAAACGGATCGTGTGTAGGGGATTCCACCGTCTCTCGGCAACGATGCCGATCAGGAGTTCAGAGGCAGTCCTATAGTGAACGTGCTGCCGTGGCCGGGCCGCGACTCCACCCAGATCCGCCCGCCGTGGGCCTCCACCAGGATGCGGCTGATATACAGACCGAGGCCGAGACCCGAAGATCTGGTGCTCGCCCGGTAGAACCGATCGAAAAGATGTGGCACGTGCTCCGGGTCGATTCCGGGACCTGAATCCTGAACGGAGACCAGCGCTTCGCCATCCCGCTCCTCGACTCGGACGACGACCTCACCCTCCTCGGCGCCGTGCTTGAGGGCATTGCCGATCAGGTTCTCCAGCACCTGCCCGAGGCGAACACGATCCCACATTCCGCAAATGGAGGAGTCAGGCGCGTCGACTCTGATCGCGTGGTGCGCGCTCTGCTGCTCAGCCGCCGCCGCGCATTCGCGGGCGAGGACGACCAGATCGAGCGGCTCTCGCTGCAATGGGAGATGCCCCTCTTCGAGCCGCACGACATCCGCGAGGTCGTCGATCAGGCGCGCCATGCGATCGGCATACTGCAAAATGGTCACGATCGTCGATTCGCGATACTCGCCGCGTCGCTGCAGGAGTTGAGTGCTGGCCCGAATGACTGCCAGCGGCGAGCGCAAGTCGTGGCTGACCATCGCCAGGAAGTCGCGCTGGGCAGCCTCAGCTCGCTTGCGCTCGCTGATGTCCTGAGCGATGGTCGCCGCACCGACGATGCGTCCCGCCGCATCGGTGACCGGTGAAACGCTCACGGAGATATCGATCCTCCTGCCGTCTTTGGCAACGCGAACCGCATCATGATGGCTGATGCGCTCTCCGCGGCGTATGCGGGCCATGAAGTCGCTGAGCTCGTCGATCCGCTCGGGTGGGAAGATGCGCGCGATCGATTGCCCGATCATCTCCTCCGCGGTGTAGCCGTACAGCCGCTCGGCAGCCTGATTCCAGCTCGTGACCGTGCCGTCCAGCGTCTTGCCAATGATGACGTCACCGGACGAGTCGACAATGGCCGCCAGGCGCTGCCGGTCGACCGCGGCGCGGTGGCGTTCCGAGACATCCCGCACGACGGAGAGAGCGACCGGACCGGCTGGCAGTGCGACGACCGTCGTCCGCGCCTCGACGGTAAGAATGGCGCCATCTTTTCGCCGTAAGTCCAGCTCGCCCTGCCAGGTCCCATCCCGAGGGCGCCAGAGGACCTCGACCCCTGTCAGCTCCGCTCCAGGTGCGATCAGGTCTTCCAATCGAGCGCCGAGAAGCTCCTCGCGCTCGTAACCGAGCAGCTCAATGGCCGCGGCATTGGCATCACGGAACCGGCCCTCGTCGTCAATCGACAGGATGGCGTCGGCAACGCCGTCGAACAAGCCCCGGTACCGCGCCTCCGCCGCCTGCGCCTCGGCGTAGAGGCGGGCATTGTCGATGGCCAGCGCGGCGCGGCGGGCCAGCTCCTCGGCCAGCGCGAGATCACCCGGTCCGTACTGACGGCGGTCATCGGTCAGCACCAGGGTGATGATCCCGAGTGTCCGGCCCCGCGCCACGAGCGGCAAGACCATTTCGGCGGCGAACCCCAGACGGCGCAGCAAGGCCAGATGCTCGGCATCCCGCGCCTCGGCGACGAACCGGGCTTCATCGACCGCGGGATCGAACCAGGGCTTCCCGTCCGCGAGCACATCCCAGGCCCGGTGGGCTCGGTCCGGAGAGAGCACCGCGTAGCGGCGCCGCAGCTCCAGCGCGGTCTCGGCTTTGGCGGGATCACGATGGACGACCGCAAGCCGGTGCAAACGTCCATCCGCGACGAGCAGATCGACGACGCACCAGTCGGCCAGGGCGGGCACGATCAGGCGCGCGACACGCTCCAGCTCGGTCTCGTAGTCCAGCGAACCGGCCAGGATCTCGCTCGCCTCGGCGAGAAATTGGACGTGGTCCTTACCGCCGATCCGTTCGATGAGATCCTGGCCGGCGGCTCCATCCTCGGAGGAGCTCACGGGCTCCTCCGGCCGCAGCGTCATCTCGGTGACGAGAACAGCGTCTTCGTCCGTCCCTTTGATCCCCATGGCGTCCACCGGCAACGGTCCTTGGTCTTGCGAGGCCGCTACGGTATTCCACGCGGGACGCCATTGTTCGCGGGAAAGAATTGTCCAGGTGAGGATATCGCGAATGGACAGATCATGCACGATGGCCCGGCATCGATCGTGAGGTCGGCATGATCGAGCGCCAGACACGTCTGGGGCAGACCGGGACACGGCCGCAAATCCGCTATTTCCCGGGTGGCCTCTGGCGGCCCGAACCATGTCCTTCCGGGTCAGTCTCGCCGCGAGGCCCAGGTGCGGAGCTGGCTACCCGGCACTGTCCCGGCCTCCATGACCCGAAACTCGTCAGCCCTTCTCGGCGCCGATGGTCAAACCGGCGATGAAGTAGCGCTGCAGCGCAAAGTAGACGATCAGCGTCGGCAGGGCGACGAACATCGACGCGGCGGCGATCAGGTTGTCATCGGTGAAGAACTCACCGCTGAGGTTGGCCAGCGACGAGGTGATCGGCCGGTCGGCGCCCTGTTGCTCGAGGACCACGGCCCAGAAGAAGTCGTTGTAGATCCACGTAAACTCGAGCGTAGCCAGCGCCGCGATGGCCGGCAGCGTCAGCGGCATGATGATCTGCCAGTACTGCTTCCAGACCCCCGCGCCATCGATCCTGGCGGCGTCGTTCAGCGACCTCGGCAGGAGCTTCATGTAGTTGCTGAGGACGAAGGTGCAGAAGCCGCTCTGGAAGGCGACGTGGATGAGAATGATCCCCAACGCGCTGCCATTGAGTCGCCCTGAGTTGGAAAGCCATTCCGGCAGCTCGACCCGGTTGTAGAACTGGAAGAGCGGCTGGATGATGATCTGCTGCGGCAGCAGGTTGCCGGCGGTGAAGATCGAGAGCATCAGGATGTTGAACCGCCAGGAGATACCGGCTGGCGACGAACGCCACCATGCTCGAGAAGAAGAGCGTCAGCAGGAGCGCGGGCACGAGGATGACGGCCGTGTTCCAGTACTTGCGCAGGATGTCGCCCTGCTCCCAGGCATTCCGGTAGTTGTCGAGCGTCAACGACTGCGGCCAGGAGAAGAAGCCGTCGCGCACGGTATCGGCATACGGGCGAAACGAGGCGAAGATGGCGCCGGCGATGGGGACGAGCCAGAGCAACGCCGCGACCGAGATGAACGCGTAGAGGAGGACGCGGCCCAGCGTGATGCGGGAGCGGCGCCGGGGGCTGACGACCGTCGCCGCGGTCATTCGTCGGCTCCTTCCTGCGTGTTGCGGAAGTGATTGGTGACGTACCAGACGACGAAGCCGACACAGAGGAGGAAGAGGATCGTCGCGTAGGCGGAGCCGCGACCGACGTTGCCGCCCCCCTCGCCGAGGAGGTTGTTCGTCGTCAGGATCGAGAGCACCTCGGTCTTACGCGGGATGTTGAGCACGAAAATGATGTCGAAGGCGCGCAGCGCCTCGATCACCGTGATCACGGCGATGACGACGTTGATCGGCTTGAGCGAGGGAAAGACGACGTGGCGGAAGACCTGCCACTCGTTGCTGCCATCGAGCATGGCCGCCTCCCGCAGCGAGCTGTCGACGCTCTTCAGGCCGGCCAGGTAGAGGACCATGATGTAGCCGGTGTGTCGCCAGGCCATCGCCACCAGGATGGCCAGGAAGTTCCAGGAGACGCCGTAGTCATCGCCGATGGGAATCGCGAACGACTGATTCCCCAGCCAGTCGATCTCGTTGCCGCCACCGAAGATTTGCGTGGCCAGCCCGTTCCGGGGCGAGTAGATGACGCTCTGCCACATGAAGCCGACGACGGCGAGCGAGAGGACGACCGGGGTGAAGAAGATGCTCTGGTAGAAGCGCGTCCCCCGGATGTCCCTATCGAGCAGGTAGGCGATGCCGATGCCGAGCGCCGTCGGCCCCAGGAAGAGGAAGACAGCAGGACCGAGTTGTTGATCAGCGCCTGAAAGAAGTTCCGCTCGAAGACCGTGACGATCTCGATGTAGTTCTGGAAGCCGACCCAGGTGATGGCGTCGAGCCGGATCCCGTTCCAGTCGGTGAACGAGAGCAGGATCGAGGCGATGGTGGGGATCCAGACGAGCGCGATGTGCAGGAACGCCGGAATGCCGACCATCGCCAGCACGACCCAGCGGTCGGCGCCATCGAACTGGCGGAGACGGCGGATCTTCCGCGCGGCCGGGGAGACTCCGCCCTCCAGTGGAGGGGGGTTGGGGGTAGAGACGGGCGGGTTCTGGACCTGGACTGCCGTTGCCACTGCTGCCCCCGCTTCGCCGCGAGAGAGAAGCGCGCCCGCCGCCGCGGCGGCGGGCGCGTCCGGCGTCACGCTACTCGGCGAAGATCGCCTCGGCCTGAGCCTGCATGTCTTCGAGGATCCCGTCGATGCTGGCCGGGGTCGGAGATGAAGTCGGCGAAGGCCGGACCGGCAACATTCGCGGCGAACTCCGGGCTGGTGTCGCGATCGAGGAACTGGGTCACGTTTGCCGCTTCGGAGACGGCGGCGGCGGCTTTCTGCTGCAGCGCGGAGTAGCCGGAGGTGTCGTATTCCAGCGACGCGGCCAGGAAGTTCGGGTCCTCTGAGAGATAGGCCCCCTGCCCCTCGGCGGTACCGAAGAAGTAGAGGAGCTCCTTGGCGGCCTCCGGGTTCTGAGGATTCGCGGCCATCATCCAGCCGTCGATCGGCGCCTCGACCGTCTCGGTGCCGAACTCCTCGTTCATCGCCGGCCAGGGGAAGAAGTCGAGGTCAGAGAGGTCGCCTTCCGGGAAGACGCCGCCGACGAAGTTGCCCAGGGTCATCATGCCGGCTTGTTTTTCGACGAGAGCGGCGCCAGCCTCCTGCCAGGTTCGCCCATTGGGATTCTCCTGATGGAACGGCAGGATGCTCTCCCACTCGGTAAAGACGTTCCGGACGCGCTCGTCGGTCCAGCTCTCTTTGCCGGCCATCAGGTCCATGTGGAACTGGTAGCCGTTCATGCGGAAGTTGAGCTGGTCGAAGGTGCCCATGGCCGGCCAGCGGCCGTCGTTGCCGAATGCGAAGGGGATGACGCCCGCGCCCTGCATCTCTTCGGCGAGGCCGGTGAGGTCCTCCATCGTCGTTGGTACTTCCCACCCGTTCTCCTCGAACAGGCTGGGGCGGTAGTGGATACCCCAGGCGTAGTAGGTCCACGGCACGAAGTACATCTGGCCGTCCTGGCCGGTCGAGGCGAGCTTGAAGCCCTCCGACATGGTGTCGTTCAGGCCCGCCTCCCAGACGTCGTTGATCGGGCCGAGCAGCCCCTGGGCGGCGAAGAACTGCATGCGGTAGCCCGCGAACCAGGGGATCACGTCGTCGGGGTTCTGCAGGTAGGTGGTGATGTTCTCCTGGAAGGTGTTGTGGTCGACCACGTTGAGCTGGATCGTAACGTTCTCGTTCGGGAACGCCTCGATGGCAGCGTCCAGCCCCGCCCTGGTGGGCTCGGTGTCGGTGTAGTTCGAGCCGACGGTGAACTCGCCGGAGGCCGTCCCCAGCTCGACCTGGGCGCGGGCAAGACCGGCGGGCAAGCCGAGTCCGAGCGCCGCAGCGCCGACCGCCCCCTTCAGGACGCCCCGCCGGCTGAGCGGTGTACCCGACCATGGACGGGCTCGGCGAACGACGAGTGTTGCGAGCGGTCATATGCGCACCCCTTTGTCTCATCGACCTGTGGCAGCAACGTCACAGGCGACCAAAATCCGACTCGTTCAGACCCGCCCAGAATAGGCCCGACGGCGAATTGATGTCAATGGAGCCGGTCGGCGAACGATTTGCGAGACTGTCGGGTCGCCCGCGAGTGGCGCCACGCCACAGACTGCTGCGAAGATTCGGCGACCCGCAGAGGCGGGTCGCCATCGTGTCAGGAGGCTCCCGCCGTGGTCACGTCGCTCCCCGTCGCTGCCGCCCACCTTCGCCCTCGGCGTCTGCGATTACCCGGAGCACGTTCCCTGGGAGCAGTGGCGGCACTACCCGGAGCGCCAGCGGGAGCTGGGCATCACCTACGTGCGGATCGCCGAGTTCGCGTGGTCCAGGATCGAGCCGCGCGAGGGCGAATTCGACTGGACCTGGCTCGACGACGCGGTCCAGGCCCTGGCCGACGCCGACCGGCTGATCGTGATGTGCACGCCGACGGCGACGCCTCCGGCGTGGCTGATCCGGAAGCACCCGGAGATCCTGCCCGTTGACGCGCAGGGGCGGGTCCGCAACTTCGGCTCGCGCAAGCACTACGACCACGCCAGCGCCATCTACCGCGAGCACTCCCGCCGCATCACCACCGAGATCGCCGCACGGTACGGGCAACATCCGGCCGTCGTCGGCTGGCAGACCGACAACGAGTTCGGCTGCCATGACACGGCGCGCTCCTACGGTCCCGCCAGCCGCGACGCCTTCCGCGTCTGGCTGGAAGAACGCTACGGGACGCTCGAGGCACTGAACGACGCCTGGGGCAATGTCTTCTGGAGCCAGGAGTACACCGCCTGGGATCAGATCGACCCGCCAAATCTGACGGTGGCCCAACCCAACCCCTCGCACGTGCTCGACTTCTACCGCTTCGCCAGCGACATGATCGTCGAGTCTTCCAGGAGGAACAGGTCGAGATCCTGCGCCGGCTCTCACCCGGCCGCTGGGTGACCCACAACTTCATGATGCACTTTGGCGACTTCGACCACTACCAGGCCGCGGAGTGCCTCGACTTCGTCTCCTGGGACTCCTATCCCCTCGGTCAGGTCGAGCGCTACCTGCCGGAGGAGGAGAGGGTGCGCTGGGCGAGGACCGGCCACCCCGATCTCATCTCGTTCAACCACGATCTCTATCGCGGTCTGAAGGGCCGGCGCGGATTCTGGGTGATGGAGCAAGGGGCTGGGCAGGTGAACTGGGCTCCCTCCAATTGCATTCCGGCAACGGGCGCGGTTGCCCTCTGGACCGCGCAAGCCTACGCCCACGGCTGCGACGTCGTCAGCTACTTCCGGTGGCGGGCGGCCACCGTCGCTCAGGAGCTGATGCACTCGGGTCTGCTCCGTCACGACGAGACGCTCGACCGGGGAGGCGCGGAGGTCGCCGCCCTCGAGCTGAGCGGCCGCCCCAACGATGACGTCGAGACGCCCGTCGCCCTCCTCCACGACTACGAGAGCCTCTGGATCTACGACGAGCAGCCGCACAGCGAGCGGGCGAGCTACTGGGGACAGGTGATGCTCTTCTACGGGGTGCTGCGCTCGCTCGGCGTCGACGTCGACATCCGGCACGCGGACGCTGACCTCAGCGGCTACCGGCTGGTCGTCGCCCCCGCCCTGCAGCTGATGGGTGATGATCGCGCGCGCCATCTGACCGAAGCGGCGCGCACGGCGCGTCTCGTCTTCGGCCCGCGCACGGCCTACCGCACGCCGACCGGCCGCGTCCACGAGGACGGCCAGCCGGGACCGCTACGCAACCTGCTCGGGCTCCGGCTGCTCAACTTCGACGGGATGCGACCGGGGCTTGGCGTCCAAGTGGGGACGCACCTGGTCGAGACCTGGGCCGAGAGCTACGAACCGGTCGGCGGCGAGGTGACGCACACCTACGCCGATGGCCCGCTCGCCGGTCAGGCTGCCGTGGTCCGCAACGGCAACGTCACCACTGTCGGCGCCTGGAGCCCATCACTGGTCGCGGAAATCCTGACCAATCTGCTCGCCGAGCGCCAGATCCCGACCGCCGAATTGCCGGATGGAGTCCGCGTCGCCCGCCGCGGCGCGATCACGACCTGGATGAACTTCAATCTCGAGCCGGTCACGCTCGCCGACGGCACGACCCTCGGTCCCGTCTCGTTCCAGCAGCGGACACAAGAGGCAAATCGGCGACAATGAGCCAAAACCGTTCCGCCGGGTCAATACGATTGGCGTGCTCTGAACTTCATGAATAGCCAATCGGGCCGCGAGTGTCGCGGCCCGATTGGGGTTAGCAAAGACACGTCTTGCGGTCGGCTCAGCAGCCGGGGAGCGCCACGGGTACCGTATCCTCCTCGCGTTGGAGGATAGTCCAGAGAATGGCTGACTCCGCGCGCGTGCCCCTATCCAATACCACCGGGTAGTCCTGAGAACTCATGCTGGCGGCCAGCGCCTCCGGGAGCGCGTTGGCCGCGCGGCTCGCCTCCACCGAGCCGTAGCCGCTCGTCTCATCCCACGACATGGCAGCCGCTGCCGCCAGAGCCGCGGCCTGCTCCTGGCCGCTGACCAGCTCGCTGGACAATGACGCGGTCATTTCAGCGCGGGTGCGCTCCACGGAGCCATACCCACTCGTTTCGTCCCACGAAGGGCCGGCGACAGGAGCGAGCAGGGCCGAAGCGGCCGCTCGACTGGCCTCCACCGACCCGTAGCCGCTCGACTCGTCCCAGGACGAGACAGCCGGCGCCAGGGCAGGGACCTGCTCCTGCGCGGCGATGATCTGCTCGTCGGCGATGACCTGCTCGTCCGCGTTGACGGCGATGGGTGCGGAGATGGCGAAGGTGCATACCGCGACGACGAAGACTGCTGGGCGGAAACGATGAATCGTGGACATCTCGCTCTCCTCTGGCAACGTCCGACGGCTGAACGGTGGCGCGGATCGCCTGGTACCGGGCGAGCCGAATCCCTGAATCGACGGGCTCGCGGATTGCGAGTCCTACCGGTTTGTGCCCTGGCGGCCTCGTCCTGGCACCTGTCCAGCATGCCTGCCGCTCACGCGGCTGCCCACGTGCATGGCCCACGCATCGCTCTCCTCTGATCCCACGCATCACTAGACGCGCCCACGCAGGACTCACGCATCAATGCTGTGCCGTCCCGTCGCCGTCTGCTACGCTTGCGCCACTCCTCGGCAGCAACACCCCGATCGACGGCATCACGACGGCGAGGAGGCCGCCAGTGCCCGAGACTCCAGCTTCGTTCGGTGAGCTGCTGCGCCAGGTGCGCAGCGCGGCCTCGCTGTCCCAGGAGGAGCTGGCCCAGCGCTCGGGGGTGAGCGTGCGCGGCATCAGTGATCTGGAGCGCGGCGCTCGGTCCGCCCCGCGACTCGAAACGGTGCGCCTGCTGGCCGACGCGCTGGATGTCGATCAGGCGTCCCGGGCAGCGCTGCTGGCCGCCGCGCGACCGGACATTGCGCGGCGAGGCGCGACGGACCGTGAGAAGCCGGCTTTTTTCTCCGTGCCAACACCGCTGACCCGACTCATCGGGCGCGAGGCGGAGGTTGAAGCCCTTTGCACGACCCTGCGCCGCGACGACGTCCGATTCGTCACGTTGACCGGAGCAGGCGGGAGCGGCAAGACGCGGTTGGCGACTGCTGTGGCGGTTGAGATGGGGGACAACTTTTCGGATGGAGTCGTCTTCGTCGATCTGTCGCCGCTAACCGATCCGACCCTGGTCCTCCCGACTATTGCCACCACCCTCGGCGTGCGGGAAGTCGTTGACCAGTCTCTATTTCAGACGCTTTCTAACTTCCTCACGTCCAAGCAGCTGCTCCTCGTGCTCGATAATTGCGAACGGGTTCTCGCCGCTGCCCCCGATATCACCACGCTCCTCGCAGCAAGTCCGGGGTTGGTCGTACTCGCCACCAGTCGCGAGCCGCTGCATGTACGGGGAGAGCGCGAGTTCCCGGTATCGCCGCTGCCGCTAGCGGTGGCCGCTCCGGTGCAGGCGCTCGCCCAGATCGCCACTATTCCGGCGATCGCCCTCTTCGTGGAGCGGGCGGAGGCCAGCCAGCCCGATTTCATCATGACGACGGAGAACGTCGCCGCGGTCGCGGCCATCTGCCGCAGACTCGATGGCTTGCCGCTGGCCATTGAGCTGGCCGCGGCCCGGGTGAAAGTCCTGCCGCCACAGGCGCTGCTGGCGCGGCTCGAGCACCGGCTCCCGCTCCTCACGGGCGGAGGACAGGACTTGCCCGCGCGCCAGCGCACGATGCGGGATGCGATAGCCTGGAGCTATGACCTCCTCTCGCCGGATGAGCAGGCGCTTTTCCGGCGACTCGCCGTCTTCGCCGGTGGGTTCACCCTGGGCGGCGCCGACGCGGTGGCGGTTCCCGATGGCCACCTCGCGGTCCTCGACGGCGTGGTGGCATTGGTCGAACAGAGTCTGGTGCGCCAGATCCCCGGCACGGATGATGAGCCGCGGTACCGCATGTTGGAGACGGTGCGCGAGTTCGGACTCGAGCGGCTGGTATCCAGCGGCGACGCGGATGATGCCCGCCAGCGGCATGCCGAACACTTCCAGCGGATGTCTGCCGAGCTGGTGGAGAGTCCCGCGACTCTTATGAACCACGCCAGTCTGACGCGCCTTGTTGCCGAGCATGACAACGTTCGGCTGGCACTGGCCTGGTGCGACCAACATGGCGAGATCGACGCGCTGCTGCAACTCAGTTCCTTGCTTTACGGGCTGTGGTTCAGCCGCGGGCTCTACCGCGAGGGGGCGCAATGGGTCGACCGGGCACTGGAGCGGTCTCAGCGCGTGCCTTCGAGCGCGCTGATTCGGGCGCTCGGCGGTGCGGGCACGCTGGCGAGTTTTCAGGGTGACTATGCCCGAGCCACGTCCTTCTACGAGGAAGGATTGGCCATGGCCCAAGCGCTGGGTGATCCGTCGTTGATGGCCGAGGCCCTGACCTACAGCGCGTTCTTGGCCTACCGCAACCGGGAGTTTGCGCGGGCCGAGCAGGTGCTCGCCGAGGCGCGGCACATCCTTGTGGGGAGCGCCGGGGCTGAGTCAGGCGCGTTACCGTTCCTGACCTTCGGCGGAGTGGTTCCCTACTTCCATATTGGGGACCTCGCCCTGGTCCAGGGGCAGTTTGCCCAGGCAGCCATGGAGTACGAAGAAGGGATAGTCCTCTTCAAGGCGGCAGGCAGCGAATCGGGGCTTCGAGACTTGCAGGCTGGACTCGCCGCGGTCCGGTACTTGACAGGAGATTTCCCTGAGGCCGCCGCGCTGTACGGGGAAAGTCTGCAGCAGTCGCATGCCATGGCATTTTGGCCGCTCGTGGTCAGTTCGCTGCTTGGTCTGGCTGGCATCGCAATTGAAGTCGGGGATCCGGTAAGAGGCGCCCGCCTGCTTGGAGCCGCCGAGGGAATCGCTTCATCCCTGGGATCGCCCATGTACACTCGGGAGGACCCGGTCATGGACCGGGTCCTCGCAACGGTACGACTGGCGCTTGACGAGCAGCGGTTTGCCGATCTGCGGGAGGCCGGTCGAGCCCTGAGCATCGAGGCGGCGATTGGGGAGGCACTGACTGCCGCTGAGGCCGGCCGGTCGTCGTTGATCGCGGCGGACTAGGTCGCGACGCATCAAACGCGATGTGCTCCGCCCCTGGTTATGGAACGCGGCGAAACGCTAATGGCAATTCGGTGCGGGCTGTCCCTGGAACAGGCCATGTGTTACCTCCGTAAGCATCCCGTCCTGGTCAAACTCGATCGGCCGGAGATCTCCGGTGACCTCTACGCGTCCAGACTGGAGGAGCTCAGGAAGCAGGTGCTCCGAGGCCCAGAAGGTCTCCACATGCTTGGTATCCTGGATCCTGGCAATGTGGGCCGT
This sequence comes from uncultured Chloroflexia bacterium, assembly GCA_963724295.1. Taxonomy (GTDB): domain Bacteria; phylum Chloroflexota; class Chloroflexia; order Thermomicrobiales; family UBA6265; genus JACCXM01. The sequence goes on from CAVRUC010000004.1 coordinate 224,361, forward strand.
CTCCTGCTCGATCTTGAGGCAGCACGCGAGCGCCACGTAGATCGCCTGACGGTCGGTATCGACCGTCAACGGGATACGCGCCCCTTGCGGCGACTTGGCCGTAATCATGTTCATATACGTGGCTACCGGGTCCATCTTGTCGACCGCGCGACGCAACACGACGTCCGCCATGCCGATCCCGGTCGCATTGCCTTCCGTGTCCTCTGTCAGGTCACGGATGATCATGCGCTGGATACGAGGTTTGACGGGCTCTTCCGTCGGGCGCCCTGCGCTCACGACGTCGCGGTTGATCACGTTCGGGTCCGCGCCATCTCCGGAGATGTCCTTACCGATGCGGTCGACGATCAGGACGTCGATCCGCTCGCCGGGCAGCCGCCCCATCCGCTCGCGGGCGATCTTGAGCAGTTCCTGCTCCCGCTCCCAGATACGGGCCGCGGGCACCGCCTCGGCCTGAGCCAGGTTCCCGTAGCCATTCTCGATCACGGCCACCCCGAACGGGATGTTGACCTGGGTCAGCGTGAACTTGGCGACCGCGGGGATCAAATGGTGGAACTCATTCATGCCCTGGGAATGGAAGAAATCGGCGCCCTTTTGTTTGCCGAGCCCGATGGCGATCATCTTCATCAAGCCCGATTCGACCGCTCCCCGGAAGTCGGTGTGCGGCTTGACCCGGCCGACCGGAATCACCGCGTCCGCCTCGAAGGCATTGCGATCGAACCAGACCGGAACGTGCCCTTCGACCTCGCCGAGATGGACCGTATCCATGCTCGACAGGAGGGGGCAGCCCATCGTCTCTTCCGTGATGCCGTAGTGCGCGATCAGCTCCAGCTGACCTTCGGCGGTCGCTCCACCGTGACTGCCCATCGCCGGTATCACAAACGGCCTGGCGCCGAGCTGGCGCACCTCGTCGACGACGGCCCGCACCACCTCGTCGATCCGGTCAATACCGCGACTCCCGGCCGTGACCGCGACACGCTGCCCGGGGCGGAGGCGATCACCGACACCGGGCCGGCGGAACTCGGCGGCGATCGCGGCACGGACGTCGCCAATCTCCGTCGCATCCAGGAACTGGCGTACCGGGGCCCAGCGCGGTAGCGCCCCGCGCTCGAAGATCTCGAGTCCCATGGCAATCCCCTTACAAGTCGGTGAGTCGGTAAGTCGGGAAGTCGGTCAGTACGTCAGTTGGTTAGTTTGCCAGAAAATCGTCAGCGACTCGTGGTTCCGTTCGACAGAGGTCGGACTATGACCATCAAGACCAAGCTCTACTTACCGACTCACCGACTTGACCGACTTGCGTCACTAGGCCGCTGCGCTCGCCGCTGACAGGTCCAGATCACAGCCGGTGATGCCGGCCTCGTATCCGGTCAGGAAGGAGTCGATCCGCACGTCGCCGGTACCATGGGCGCGCGGATCGTCCCACGCGGTCCCCGGCGGGTCACCCGAGATCTCGGTGATGGCGAGTGCCTCGTCGATGTCGCCGGCATCGAGCCAGCCAGTGAGCTCGGCGTCGATGGCGTAGGCGCCGGCCAGGCAGTCAGCTTGCTGTTCGAGCTCGATCGGCGCGACCTCGCCCGCGCGATCCGGCACGACGCCGAGGTCGAACCCGAGCTTGGCCTGAACGTGGTGCCCCCATTCGTGCGCGACGACGATGACCCAGGCAAAATCGCCGATCTGGTTCTCGATCAGGGTCCGAAATTCCGCCGAGTAGTAGATCTTCTCGTCGATCACGCAATAGAACGCTGCCTCCCGCACGGGATCGGCGCGACCACACGCGGTAACGATCGGCTCGTCGAACGGGACCACCCCTTGCGGGGGCTCGTAGTCGCGCCCGACTTCCTGGAAACGAGCCGCCCAGAACCTGTCGATATCGGCGTGCAGCGGGTCTGGAAAGAGGACCTCGCGTGGGACCGGCGTCGTGTCGTCGCTCTCCTGGGAGAGGGAGAACATCGTGGCGGAGCCGTCGTCGCCGTACAACGCGACCTGCTCGTCGACGAACGCGCGCGACGCGCCGAAGAACCAGCCCCATTCGTCGTCGAACGGCACGAGGTGAACCTCGCCCGACACGTCGGTGGTGACCCCATTGACCGTGTACGGTTGGACATATCTGACCGTGACCGCTTCGTCGTAGGTGACGCCGGTGACCGGCCATGTCCACGGCTCGGGCTGGACGCCGGTAACCTCCAGCTCGCGAGTTTCCCGCTCCGCGAAATAGCTCTCATACCACCCGACGACCGCCGATCGCGGCACGACGGCAAGCGCGTCGGGGTGCATGCGCTCGTAGAGCGCGTCGAAATCGCGATCCGCTTCGAGCGTGGATAGCTCGCGCGCGACGTCGGCCGCCGCGGCCAGCTGGTCATCGGCCTGGACGGCGGCTCGTGCCTGCTGTGTGGACAGACGAATCAAATGATGTCGCGGCTCCCGCGGGAACCGAGGTGATGACGATGCAGGACAGCGCGAGCGCAAGGACGAGAGATCGCAACAACCACACCTCGGGACGCGGACAGCGGCCTCTCACGTCTCCGCCGGATCCACGCCCCGGCGCCACGGCATGTGCATGCCCCAGGTCGCTCGATCGCACGCGTTTCCGGCTATCGTGGGACGCGAATCTCATACGTTCAGAATCGTGAGCAGGAGGCTCAGCGCTGTTCGATGGCGACGAACTTCTTGTCCGTCGCGCCAACGAACTCCGATTGCGGGCGGATCAGACGATTGTTCGCCATTTGCTCCAGCACGTGCGCCGTCCAGCCGGTCACCCGCGAGACGGCAAACGTCGGCGTAAACATGTCGCCCGGTAGCCCCACCGCCGAGAGCACCGCCGCCGAGTAGAACTCCACGTTCGTATAGAGGCGACGGTCCGGTTTTCGCTCGTGGAGCATCTCGAGCGCCCGTTCCTCGGTGCGACGAGACAGCTCGAAGAACTCGGGCGTACTGGCCTCGGCTGCCATCCCGCGCAGAATCTCCGCGCGCGGGTCCTCTGCCTTGTAAACGCGGTGTCCGAAACCCATGAGGCGATCGCCGCGATCGAGCGCCTCCGTCAGCCAGCGATCGACGTTTTCGGCCGAGCCGATCGCCTCCAGCATATCCAGCACTTTGGACGGCGCGCCCCCGTGCAGCGGACCCTTCAACGCGCCGATCGCGCCGGTAACCGCCGAACAGAGATCGGACCCGGTGGACGCGATGACGCGAGCGGTGAAGGTCGATGCGTTCATGCCGTGGTCGGCAAGCAGGGTCAGGTAGACCTCGAGCGGCCGCCAGTGCTTTTCCTCCGGCTCGCGATCGAAGAGCTGGTAGAGGTAGCTCTGGGCGGTGTTGTGCGCGATCTTCGGGGTGACCGGCTCCAACCCCTGTCGCAGGCGAAAGAACGCCGCCAGGATGCCGGGGAACTTCGCGGTCAGGGCGACAGCCTCGTCGAGATCGGGGAGATCGTCGAACTGCTCGCCGGCGATCGCGCCCAGGGCGGAGACTCCGGTACGCAGGGCGTCCATCGGGGCCGCGGTCGCGGGGAGAGCGCGAATAACGTCGATAACGTGCCCCGGTAGCGGCCGCTGCTCTCCCAACGTGCGGAGCAGTTGGGTCAGCTCGTCGCGCGATGGTAGGCGGCCCTTCCAGAGGAGGAACGCGACTTCCTCGAACGAGGCCCGCCCGGCCAATTCGTGGATGTCGTAGCCGCGGTAGACGAGTCTGCCTTCTTCGCCAAAGACGTGGCTCAACGCGGTTGACGCGGCAACCACACCCTCCAGACCTTCGGGTTTCGGCAGGGCGGGTTGGTCGGAAACGGCTGTGCTGCCGTTGGACCCGGTCATTCTTTGCTCCCGCTGGTCAAATGGCGCTACGGCGGATCGACGAAGGTCTCGCACTGCCGCTCCAGCGCCGCGGCGCGGTCTGGTGGTCAGACCCGCGTGGCTCTTCTCAGGTAAATCGTAGCACGCTGATGGCGTCTGCCGGCACCGAGCGGGTGGTTTCAGCGGCAGCCTGGGAGTGGTACTGTATCCCTACCGGCGCGGCGAAAACGCGCGCGATCACCGAGCAGGCCGGGCTGCTTGCCCCGCGATGGACCACATCGTCATACCGCGGGGAGGCGGGGTTGCGGCAACGGGACGTCAGACCCAGATCCAGGCGAATCACTGCGTTGCCGCGACTGTCGGCCGTCGTGACACTTGCCGTGTCGCTCGTCATCTCGCTGTCGCCACTCGCGACCGCGCCGGTCGCCGCGGCTCCCCCGGAAATCAGTCAAGAGTCGACGAAATCATCTGACGTCGCTCCGGACTCAGGAACGAAAGCCGAGAGTCCGATTGAGCTCGAGACGCCCCAGCTACCCGACACCCAGGATCAGCTCCGTGCGGACGTCGCCCCGCGGGAGCGTACCGATGGTGGCGACGGGAGTGTCCGTCTGCGTGGTGTGGAAGCTCCAGTTCAGCTCGAACAGCAGGACGCTCGAGGCGCGGATCGACCGCCGGAAAATGGCAAAACGTCCGACACGCCGCAAAGAGTGGAGCGGGACCCCGGCGACGGTCCGGTCCCGAAACGACATCAGCCGGCGAAGAAACGGGACCCGAAGCGGGAGCGGAGCGATATCCGCATCTGGCCCATGCCGGCCAAGAGCTACACGTTCACCCAGCAATTCGGATGCGTGCCACAACTTGGAAATCTGTACTTCCCTGGAGAGGGTTGCCCCGCCACCAGACCAGTTATCCACACCGGCGTCGATCTCGCCGCACCGGAGGGCACGCCGTTCTATGCGGCTGCCTCCGGTTGGGTGACCCTGGCCGACTATGACCGGCCCACGGCGGACGCCAATACGCGCATCATCATTCAGCACGATGGACGAAATGAAGGGTACGCCACCGACTACCTGCATTGGGTCGCCAGCTACGTGGAGGAAGGCGACTACGTCCACGCCGGCGACCCGATCGGTGAGGTTGGCAACGTTGGATTCTCGACCGGTCCTCACCTCCACTTTTCCGTTACCGATCTCGACAGCGGCGAACACATCGATCCTTTGCGCTGGCTCCCGGACGAACCCGGGTTGGAGGGATATGTCAGCCGCATGCCGAATGCGCGACTGAGACTGCCGGCCGGAACGACCGCCGGCCAGCCAGAATCGGCCGACCCCGCACCGCCACCACCAGCAGTCAAGGAGGACGTGCCCGAGTCTCCTCCCGACTGACGGCAAACGCGGCAAACAAGCCGAGCGGAAACGGGAAGAGCGCCGCGCCGAGGCCAGCGGCGATTCCGCGGCCAGCGATACCACGCGATCGGGCAAGAAGCGGACCCGCGACGAGGCGGCATCCGAAACCAACGCGGACGAGTCGACGAGCGACACGACGCAGGCCCCTGATTCATCACGCGAGCGAGAGCGAATCCGGGAGCGAAACAAGGACGAATCGGAATCGGAAGATCCCGGCACAGCCCCTGAGGACGGGAGCCACGGTGGTCGAGATGATTCCAGCAGCGAAGACCGGCGCGCCAACCGCAAAGACAGCAAGGACTCGAGTGGTGGCGCCCCGGAGAAATCTAAGGACGAACGCGGCAACCGGGACCCAAGGGACACTGAGCGACACCATGGGAGTAATCCTGACGACCAGGGCGGCCGGCACGATCGCAACGCGGATGGCCAGAACCCGAACCAACGCGAGCGCAACGGTGGAGAAAACAAGGCAACTGCGAAAGCCGACGAAAGTCTTGAGGCCCAACCTCTGAACGAGGTAGGGCTGTCGCAAGGTCCGCGCTGACTCCGCCCAAATGCGCTAGATCGAGAGACCCTCTCGATACTCGCGCTCCAGCCTTTGCCGAACTTTCGGAAACTCGGCCGCGATCTCCTCGAGGGCAGAGCGGAGAGCAGCCTGCTGGGCGGCGTCCGGTTCAGGCTGAAGATTCGGATAGACCGAGCGCGTCAGGAGCGCGCGCAGGGTCGTCACGAACACCTCGATCTCACCGCGGGTCTCCTCGGAAAGGAAAAGGCGCTGCGCGCTGTAGGCGTCGGCTAGTGAAAACGCCCGCTCTCCTACTTCGTTCCAGTTCTCCCAGACCAGAGCCTCAGGAAGAAACTCAGCCGGCGGCGAATACGCCTCGCCGGGCAGCAGGATCGGATTCGTCACCGCGGCCAATGCCGCTTCCAGGCGGGCCAGGCGAGCGTACAAGTCCGCACTGACATCGGGGCGACGAGAACCCGGTCGCGAGCTTCCGTCCGCGGCCGCTCTCGTCATCGTGGCGAGGAGGTCGGCGCGCAACCGTTCCAGGGCGACGTCGCGACGCGCCTCTTCCGCCTCAGTTTGCTGTGCACGCTCAGACCGGGCTCGCCGCAGCTCCTGGCCAATCTCCGCCGCATGCCGGTCGACCGCGCGAGCGATCTGATCGAGGCGCTCCTCGAACCGGTCGAGCCGGCCCGCGAGCGTCTCTACCGGGTTGGGAACGAGGTCGAGTCCGGCAGGATCTGGCAGCCCGACGCGATCTGCAGCCGATCGGGGTGATCCAACGTTCAGCGATGGCGCCCGCACCGCGGCCGTCGGGCCGCTCAGGCTCGGCTCAATCACCCCATCCGACGCGGGATTTCGCCCGTTGGTGGCATTGAGTTCGCCATCAGCCGCGCCAGCACCGCCACGGGACATCCTCAATGCAGGGCGACCCCAGGGGAGGATCCCCTGCCGGGACAGCACCGCGAGGGTTCCCCCGAGGAGTACGATGAGCCCGATCGTGGCGGCGAGAGCTGGTTCCAAGGCATTCCTTATGTCGCGGACGCGGGCACAGCCGCGTCGCGCTGGCGACTATACCCCCGCGGGGCAAACAGGAGCGATCGGGCATGACTGACCCCGTCGTGCCGCCATGCGGCAGGCGGCATCAATCTTACTCGGCGACGCTCGGCAACCCGGCCAGCGCCGCTTCGATCTCAGACTGAGGATGCTCGTAATCCTGCATCGATCCGGAAAGATAGCTGTCGTACGCCGACAGATCGAAGAAGCCATGCCCGCAGAGATTGAAGAGGATCGTTCGTGGCTCGCCCGCTTCCCTGGCCTGCATCGCCTCGTCGATGGCGACGCGGATGGCATGGGACGGCTCCGGCGCGGGAACGATCCCTTCCGTGCGGCCGAAGAGCACCGCTGCCTCGAACGCCGCGCGTTGCTTGATGGCAGTCGCCTCGATCAGTCCCTCGTCGAGCAGCATGCTCACCAACGGCGCCGCGCCGTGATATCGCAACCCGCCGGCGTGGATCCCGGCCGGGACGAAGCTGTGTCCCAGGGTGTGCATCTTTACCAGCGGCGTGAGCTGACCGGTGTCGCCGAAATCGTAGGCGTAGGTGCCTCTGGTCAGCGTCGGGCACGCCGCGGGCTCGGCGGCGACGATCCGGATCGGCTTCCCCGCCAGCTTCTGGCGCACGAAAGGGAAGCTGATGCCGGCGAAGTTCGAGCCGCCACCGACACATCCGATGACCACGTCGGGGTACGCGTCCGCCATCTCCAGCTGCTGCTGCGCCTCCTGCCCGATCACGGTCTGGTGCAGGAGGACGTGATTCAGCACCGACCCCAGGGCGTACTTCGTATCGTCGCGCGTGGCGGCGTCCTCGACAGCTTCCGAGATGGCAATCCCCAGGGAGCCGTTTGAGTCGGGGTCCTGAGCGAGGATCGTCCGCCCGGCGTTGGTGTCTGTGCTCGGGGAGGCCACGCACTGCGCGCCCCAGGTCTCCATCAACGCTCGCCGGTACGGCTTCTGCGCGTAGGAGATCTTGACCATGTAGACCTTGATCTCCAGATCGAACAGGGAGCCGGCTAACGCCAGGGCGCTTCCCCACTGGCCCGCACCCGTTTCGGTGGCGATCCGCCTCACACCCTCTTGCTTGGCGTAGTACGCCTGCGGCACCGCGGTATTCGGCTTGTGCGACCCGGCGGGACTGCCACCCTCGTACTTGTAGAAGATGCGCACGCTCTCGGGCAGGTCCAGCGCGCGCTCGAGCCGGTGCGCCCGGTACAAGGGCGTCGGCCGCCACAACCGGTAGACGGCGAGGACCTCCTCCGGGATCGGAATGAAGCGCTCGGTGGAGACTTCCTGACCGATCACCGCCATCGGGAAGAGGGGCGCCAGATCATCCGGTCCGATCGGCTGGTGCGTACCCGGATGGAGGACGGGCGGTGGTGGATGCGGGAGGTCGGCCGCCAGGTTGTACCAGGACGTCGGGATGGCCTCCTCGGGCAAGAGATAACGGGTTTGCTCCAACATCGCTGCACCCCCTCGCAATGGATCGGGCTCGCGCCAGCGCCGTGGCGGCGACCGCACGAAATCACGGCTCCGGTGAATCGTTAGCTTTCGACACGAACGTGCGCGCATGGTACCGGCGGGATCGAGACCCGGCAACAGGGAGATTTGGCTTCGGTTATCTCCCTCGCATCCCCGACCCCTTCTCCCCTCGGAGCGGGGAGAAGGGAGTACGAACCTGGCCGCAAGAAACAGCCCCTCTCCCAGGTGCTCGGGAGAGGGGTTGGGGTGAAGGTTATAGGCGGGGTGTGAGTGAGGTCTGATCAGGGTCGAGATGCGGGTCGTCAGTGCTACACTCGGGCGCTGGGCCCACCCCACGCTTTCGCCAGTTTTCTGGCGTCTCATTGCTCCACCGATCCCTGGAGAGGACGATATCGAGATGACCGCCAGTGTCTCCGGTCAGCCCAGCGTCAGCGAAGTCCGGTCCAACGGCAAAGGGCCCGGATCGAACGGCGCACTCCCGTTTGCCGCCGCGGCGCTCCAGAACGACCTGCAACGCCGCATCGCGGGCGAGGTCCGCTTCGACGCCGTCTCCCGCATGCTCTACAGCACCGATGCCTCCAACTATCAGATCGATCCCGTCGGCGTCGTCATCCCGGCCTCCCGCGACGATGTCCTGGCCACTATTGAGATTGCCGCCCAGCATCGGGGTCCCGCTGCTGCCGCGAGGCGGCGGCTCGTCGCTCTCTGGCCAAACGGTCGGCGCGGCGCTGGTGATCGACTTCTCCAAGATGCTGTCGAGGGTGCTGGAGATCGATCTCGAAGGGGGGTTCGTCACCGTCGAGCCCGGGATCAATATCGATGCCCTCAATCGCCAGCTGAAACCGCAAGGGGTGATGTTCGGCCCTGATCCCGCCTCCGCCAATCGCGCCACTGCCGGCGGCGTCGTCGGCAACAACTCGACCGGTTCGCACTCGATCCTCTACGGCATGACCGGCGACAACGTGCAGGCGGTGAAGGCCGCCACGATCGACGGCGCGGTTCTCGATCTCGGTCCCATGGCGCCCGCCGCGATGGCCGGCCGGGCCAGCATCGACGACGCCAAGGGACACCTCTACGGCCAGCTTCTGGCGTTCCGGGAACGCTACGCAGGGCTGATCGCGCGCGATTTCCCGCCGCACTGGCGCCGTGCCACCGGCTATTCGCTCGACCAGCTGCTCAAACCCGATGCCGAGTTCAACCCGGCCCGGTTGCTGGTCTCTTCCGAAGGCACGCTCGCCACACTCCTCGAGGTCACGTTCCGTCTCGTACCGAGACCGACCAGGACTGGGCTCGTGCTGCTTCAGTTTGACGAGCTCGTCGCCTCCATGGCCGCGACCCCGGTGATCCTCGAAACCGATCCCTCTGCGGTCGAGCTGATGGGCCGCATGCTGATCAATCTCACCCGATCGCAGCCCGGCTTCGCGCGCCAGATCTCGATGATCGAAGGTGATCCCGCCGCGGTGCTCGTGGTCGAGTACTACGGCGAGACCGATGCCGAGCTGGAGCAGAAAGCCGAGCGCCTCAAGTCTCACCTCGTCGGCCGCGGCGTTCGCACCACCACCGATCCCGTGGTCGTGCTCGATCCGGCGCGACAGGAGGATGTCTGGTCGGTTCGCAAGGCTGGTCTGGGTCTCCTGATGAGCGTCCGCGGCGACCACAAGCCGATCCCGGTGATCGAGGATGTCTCAGTCCCGGTCGAGCACCTTGCCGAGTACGTGGGGGCCATCGAAGAGCTGGTGACCGCGCACGGGACGACCGCTGCCTACTACGCGCACGCCTCGGCCGGCTGTCTCCACATCCGCCCCTTGATCAACCTCAAGACGGTCGAGGGCGTCGAGTCCATGTCGGACATGGCGTATGCCGCCGCCGGTCTGGCGCGCCGCTTCGGCGGTGTCATGTCCGGCGAGCACGGCGACGGCCTGCAACGCTCCGAGCTCAACGAGCTGATCTTCGGACCGGAGCTCTATCAGGCGATGCGCGAGTTCAAGCGCATCTGGGACCCACCTGGTCTGATGAACCCGGGGAAGAAGGTCAACGCACCACCGATGACCGAAAACCTGCGTTTCGGACCATCGTATCGAGCGAACGAGCCGAAGACCTATCTTGATTTCGGCGCCGAAGGGGGATTTGCGCGCGCCGTCGAGATGTGCAACGGAGCGGGCGTCTGCCGCAAGCTGAAGGCGGGCACCATGTGCCCTTCCTTCATGGCCACCCGGGACGAGAAAGACTCGACCCGAGGCCGTGCCAACGCTTTGCGCGATGTCCTCGCCCGGGGCACGCTCGACCGACCGGATCTGGCCTCGAAAGACGTCTACGACGTGCTCGATCTCTGCCTGTCTTGCAAGGCCTGCAAGACCGAATGCCCGTCCAGCGTCGACATGGCCAAGCTCAAAACCGAGTTTCTGGCCCACTATCAGGCGGAGCATGGCGCCTCGTTGCGCTCCCGGGTCTTCGGGCACATCCACGATCTGTCCCGGCTGGCGTCGCCGGTGGCCCCAGTTGTCAATCTCGGCATGCGTCTCGGACTCGATGCACCGGTGAAGAAAGCGCTCGGCGTGGCGCCGGAGCGGAGTCTCTCGCCGTTCGCGGCGCGTACATTCACCGACCACTGGCGCAGGCATCAGCGGCGCCATGCGGGAAGGCCGCGCCAGACGCGCGGCAAGGTCGTCTATTTCCACGACACCTTCACCGAGTACAACTACCCGCGTATCGGCATGGCGGCGGTGAAGCTGCTGGAGGCGGCCGGGTTCGAGGTCATCATCGAGAAGCGCCGCGCCTGTTGCGGCCGCCCCCTGCTCTCCAAGGGATTTGTCGACGAGGCTCGCAACCTGGCGCGGCGTAATGTGGAAGTGCTGGCGCCCTACGCCCAGCAGGAGATCCCGATTGTTGGCACCGAGCCGAGCTGCATCCTGACCCTGCGCGACGAGTTTCGCGACTTGCTTCCCGATGACGCGGACGTCGCGGCGATCGCCCGCGAGACCTACATGATCGATGAGTTCCTGGCCAAGCTGGATCGGGCCGGCGACCTTGGCATCGTCTGGAAAGACGGCGCGGGGCCGGATGTCCTGTTCCACGGGCATTGTCATCAGAAGGCGCTCATCGGCATAGGCCCGTCGATGGCGATGCTCGCCACCGCGGGCTGCCACGCGACCGAGAGCGGCGCCGGCTGCTGCGGGATGGCCGGCTCCTTCGGCTACGAAGCCGAGCACTACGAGGTCTCGCGCAAGATCGGCGAGGAACGGCTCTTCCCGGCGGTTGCGGCGACGACGACCGCAACGACCGTCAGCGTCGCCGGAGTCTCCTGCCGGCAGCAGATCGAGCACTTCACCGAACGCCGGACGAAGCACATCGCCGAGGTCCTGGCGGAGCGGATCGCCCCCGGTCATGCCTGGTCGGCCCGCGCTCCGGAACCGGTTCCCGCCGAGGTGGCCCCGACGCCGGAGTCGGTGGCGCATGCCCGGAACACTGGCGCGGGTCCCGCCTGACAAGCGCTCCTGCTGATCGCGATCGCCGGGGAGTACCATCGCTTTTCGAGCGTGGAGCGGCGAATGGCTGAGCCCAACGGACCCAACCGAAGAAGCACGCGCATCCTCCTCGTCGAGGATGAGCCGAGCATCTCCGGGTTCGTACGTCGCGGTCTTCATTTCGAAGGCTACGACGTCGACGTGGTTCCCGACGGCCCAGGCGCCTTGCGCCGTCTCCGTGAGAGTCCGCCCGATCTGCTGGTGCTCGACGTGATGGTGCCCGGCGTCGACGGGTTTGAGATCGCGCGCCGCCTGCGCGCCGCGGAAAGCGCCGAGAAATTACCCTCGATCCCCATCCTGATGCTCACCGCGCGTGACGCCGTAGCCGACCGCGTCACCGGATTGCGGTCCGGAGCCGACGATTACCTCGTCAAGCCATTCGATTTCGAGGAGCTTCTGGCCCGCATCGAGGCGCTCCTGCGGCGGGCCTCGATTGCCACCCAGCAGGAGTCGGCTCACGAGACGCTGCGGTTTGCTGACCTCGTTGTCGATCTCGCCGGTCGCACCGTTCGCCGCGGCGAGCGCGACATCCACCTCACCACGCGGGAGTTCGATCTGCTGGTCCTCTTCCTCAACCACCCGGAAAAGGTTCTGCCACGATCCACAATCATGGCTCGCATCTGGGGCGACGATTTCTTCGGTGATTCGAATGTGCTGGAAGTGTTCGTCGGCAACCTGAGGCGCGCGCTCGAGGCCGAGGGCGAACCGCGCCTGATCCAGACAGTGCGCGGTGTGGGGTACGTGCTGCGGAGTGCGGCCGGGTCATGAAAGCCGAGGTGTCGCGCCATTTTCACCCGTCCACTCGGGTGCGCCTCACCGCCTGGTACGCCGCGCTGCTCCTCGTGGTGCTCTTTGCCCTCGGAGCCTCGGTCGATACCCTGGCGCGGAACCGGCTCATGGCGGACGTCGACAATCGACTGCAAAGCACCGCCGAGGATATCGGCTCCGGTATCGAAAGCAATTTGGCCAGCTGGTCGTTCTCAACCGAGCCGGTCAGCTTCGAAGACATCGTGCCGACCCTGGGCTCCTTCGCGTCGCGTGGTCAGCTGATCCAGATCGTCTCCCCGGACGGCGATGTCGTCCGCAGTTCGGAGTACGCCCCCGGCAAACCGATCGTGGCCGAGTCCAGCGAGCCCAGCGGAGAATCCAGGATCGTCTCGACCACGCTAGCGGGGGAGGAGGCTCGGGCCGTCCATTACCCGGTTACCGTCACCGATCGCAACGGTGTGCGCTGGTACATCGGCGCGGTGGTTGTCGGCGAACGCCTGACGACGATGCATGAGACGCTCGCGTCCCTGCGCCAGGTGCTTCTGGTGACGTCCGCCCTGGGGCTCGCACTCGCCCTTGCCGGCGGCTGGGCGCTGGCCGGTCGGGCACTGCGGCCAGTGGACCGCGTCACCGCCGCCGCCGCCGCTATCGCCACGGGGGATGGCACGGCGATGTCCCTGAGCTCCCGCCTCCTGGTGCCCCCGACAAACGACGAGCTCTCCCGCCTCTCCGCGACCTTCAACGCCATGCTCGATCGCCTGCAGGCATCATTTCGGGCTCAGGAGCGTTTCGTCGGCGATGCGTCCCACGAGCTGCGCACGCCGCTGACCGCGATCCGGGGCAATGTCGACGTCTTGCTGCGCCAGGCGCGTCTCGACGGTCGCCGGCTCGACCCGACCGATCTCACGAGCGCGCTCGACGACATCCGCCGCGAGAGCGACCGCATGCGGCGATTGCTGGAAGATCTCCTGCTCCTCGCCCGCGCGGATGCGGACGCAGGAAGTACCCCGGACAAGACCGCGCCGATTCGTCATGAACTGGTGCGGCTGGACGAGATCGCGTCGGAAGCGGTGCGCTCCGCCGAGGCGCTGGCATCCGGTCAGGTGTTCGAGCTGGAAGCGCCGCGTGGCGTCGAGGTGCACGGCGACTCCGATCGCCTCCACCAGCTCGTGATGATCCTGCTCGACAACGCGATCCGGCACACCCCGTCAGGCGGCAGGATCCGGGTCGCGGTGGCAGCCACGCCCGATGGCCAGGCACGCATCGCCGTCCGCGATGAAGGAGAAGGCATCGCTCCCGAGCACCTACCACACGTGTTCGAGCGGTTCTACCGGGCCGATGGAGCACGCGGGCGGTCTTCGGGTGGCACCGGACTGGGGCTGGCCATCGCCCAGGCCATCTGCCGGGCCCACGGCGGCGAGATTTCGGTGACGAGCGCTCCGGACCAGGGCGCGACGTTCCTGGTGACCCTACCAGGCGGAAGACAGACCGAAGCCGAAGTCGCCGCGACGAAGTTGACTGAGGCAACTGGCGGCCACGCCCCGGGCGGCACGCCTGGCTATGGCCGCAACAGGATCAAGGCCGCGATCGCGCCCCCGACCAGAACAACAAACGCGATCGGCAACACGAGTCCGAGAATGGACTCCCGGCGGAATCCGAGACCGTAGATTCCGGTTAGCTCCCGGATCCGGTCCAACACGTCGCCCACCTCCAGCGCCTCTCGAGCGCCAAACATCAGTCGATGTCGCATCGCGGAGTGATCACCCTCCGCGGGCCACTCTCTTCGTTCGGATCATACCCCACGACCAAGTCCGTGGATCAGATTGTGGGCACGAGGTCGTGTCGCTCTAGCCGGAAGCGTCCTCGTGAGCGTTGAGATGTGACCCCGGCAACGCGCGCATGGCGGGGAACAGAATGACATCCCGGATGTTGCTCTGATCGGTCAGCAGCATCGTCAAGCGGTCGATGCCGATACCAATGCCGCCGGTGGGCGGCATGCCGTACATCAGCGCGTTGACGTAGTCCTCGTCAATCGGCATCGCTTCTTCGTCGCCCGCCTCGCGGTCCCGCTGCTGCTCGACGAAGCGGGAGAGCTGATCGAGGGGATCGTTCAGCTCGGTGAAGGCGTTGGCGATCTCGCCCCCGCCGATATAGAGCTGGAACCGCTCCACATGCGTCGGATCGTCCGGCTTGCGCTTGGCCAGCGGCGAAAGCTCGACGGGGTAGTCGAGCAAGAACGTCGGTTGGATCAGGTTGGGGCGCACGAACTGCTTCAACAGCTCGTCGACGATTCGCGGCCAGACCGTATCGCTGGCCACATCCGCCCCGGCCGCGCGCGCCGCGGCCAGGAGAGCGGGCTGATCCGGGAATGCCGTGTAGTCGACGCCGCTGGCCTCGCGAATAGCATCGCGCAACGTGACCCGAGTGAACGGCGCGCTGAGGTCGATCTCGACGCCATTGTTGGTGAAACGTGGTTCGCCGAAGACGTCGATCGCGACCTGCCGGATCAACTCTTCAGCCATCGCCATGACGTGCTCGTAGTCCGAGTAGGCCTCGTACCACTCCAGCATCGTGAACTCAGGCTGGTGGTTGCGGTCCATGCCCTCGTTGCGGAAGTCCTTGCAGATTTCGTAGACCCGCTCGAAGCCACCGACGATCAATCGCTTCAGATAGAGCTCGACGGCGATGCGCAAGTAAAAGGTCTGGCCGAGCGCGTGATGGATCGTCGTGAACGGGCGAGCCGCGGCGCCGCCGTAGAGCGGTTGCAACGTCGGCGTCTCCACCTCGATGAACCCCCGCGCATCGAGGAAGCGACGGATGGAGGAGACGATCTTCGATCGAGTCTCGAAGACGGCCCGCACCTCCTCGTTGGCAATCAGATCCGCATAGCGCTGCCGGTAGCGCGTCTCCACATCCTGCAAGCCATGCCATTTTTCGGGTGGGGCGTTGAGCGCCTTGCTCAAGATCGCGAAGTCACTGACCCGCAGCGAAACCTCGCCGGCGCGGGTACGGAATAGCCGGCCGGTCGCCTGCAGGAAATCGCCCAGATCGTAGAGCTTGAGGAAGTCCTCGAAGGCATCTGGACCCACGTCGTCGCGCCGCAGGTAGAGCTGCAGCTCGCCAGAGCCGTCGCGCACGTGGGCGAACACCGTCTTGCCCTGGTGGCGGCGGCTGATGAGGCGACCGGCAACGGTCGTCTCGGCCTCATCTTCGCCGCTCTCGGGCAACGACGCTTCGATCGCGCTGAACCGCTCCTTCGCCTCGCGAACCGCGCTGCCGCGGTGCGCTCGGGGCGGATAGGGATCAATCCCGCGCTCGCGGAATGCCTCGACCTTGTCCTGGCGGACCTCCTGCAGCTCCGAGAGCCGCATCGCGCCGCCCAGTGCCCGCTCCAGGTCACCCATAGATACATCTTCGACCGAGACGAGCTTCGCCTGCGAGGTCTCGTTCCCGGCCGGCTCCGCGGTCACGCGACCTCGACCACCGTGAAGACGATCGCACCACTCGGGGTCCGCACGGTCGCCGCGTCACCGGCGCGGCAGCCCATGATGGCCTGTCCAACCGGCGACTCGGTCGAGATCGTACCGTCGAGCGTGTTGGCCTCCTGCGGGCTGACCAGGATCCAGGTCTCTTCCTCGCCGTCGTCACTGCGGAGCTTCACCGTCGAGCCGAGACCAACGACCTCGTCGCCATCCTGGCGCTGGATGATCTCGGCATGATCCAGGGTCTGCTCGAGCTCGAAGATGCGAGCTTCGAGGCTGGCCCACTCGTCCTTGAGCTCCTCGTACTCGCTGTTGTCGGAGATGTCTCCGCTCTCGGTCGCCTCCTGAATCCTGGCGTGCAGCTCGGGCCTGCGACGCGTGCGGAGGTCCTGCAGCTCTTCTTCGAGCCGGCTCTTACCTGCTTGAGTTAGCCAGACTGTCTGTACCATCGACGCGGCATCCTTTCCGGATCGTCGCGACCTCAATCCGCTCCGCTCGCGATCGAGCGGGAACAGCGAGAGGCAGGCGATCCGTCGCCGGACGGTTGAGGTTCGCGGCAGCGCCTGCCGCGGCTGCTCACCGCATGGGAAAAAGCCAGGGGCACGCCCCCGGCTCATGATTGAATGCGTAAGTATACCCCGGCATCGCTCACACCGTGCGCCGGAAGAGCACGATGCACCGAACATGCTAAACTTCCCTCTCTGCACGCGCAGTCGCCGCTGGCTTTTTCAATGCCGGCGGCGCGTTGCGTGAGGCGTCTGACTCTTCCGCCCTGGGACCGCAATCTGTTATGAGCCCCGTCACCGTTAGCCCACTCTCTCAGCGCCGCGTTGACCTGGCCCCGAGCGTTCCCGGGCAGGTCGATGCGGTGTCTCCGGGATCGCTGGCCATGGAGCTCGGAATCGAGCCTGGCGATCGCATCGTCGGCATCAACGGGCTGCCGCTGATCGACGCACTCGACTTCCAGTTTCAGGCGCAGGCGGAGCGCGTAATCCTCGACGTGGAACGCGCCGGGGTGCTGCTCCGCTATGACCTCGAGCTCGGAGGGGACGAATTCTGGGGCGTAACCTTCGCCGACCCGACATTCGACGGGGTCCGTATCTGCGAAAACGCGTGCCCGTTCTGTTTCATCAAGCAGATCCCCAAGGGAATGCGGCGCTCGCTCTATGTCATGGACGACGACTACCGCTATTCGATGCTCTATGGCAGCTTCGTCACGCTCACGAACCTGACCGAAGATGATTGGCGGCGCATCGAGGAGCAGCACATCTCCCCGCTTCACGTCTCGGTCCACAGTACCGACCCCGACTTGCGCGTCGCTCTCGTCGGCAACCCCAGGGCCGGGCGCATCATGGACGATCTCGCCCGGCTGGAGCGAGCCAGTATCGACTTCCACGCCCAGCTCGTGCTCGTACCGGGCGTCAATGACGGCCCGCAGCTCGATCGCAGCCTGCGTGACCTGGCGACCTTCGGCGGCCGTCTTCGCTCGATCGCCGGTGTGCCGGTCGGGCTCTCGCGCCACGGTCAGGAGCGTCAGAGCCGCCAGCTGCGTCTCTCCAGAACCTGCATGCGAACGCTTCCCGGGAAGCAGATCGCCGTACGCCGCTACCGCGAAGACGAAGCGCTGGCCGTCATCTCCCAGGCCGCATCGTGGCAGGCGCGATTCGAGCGGGAGCGCGGTGACCCATTCTTCTATCTCGGCGACGAGTTCTATCTGATGACCGGCACACCCGTGCCAGACGCAACGCATTACGGCGGCTTCCCGCAAATCGAGGACGGCATCGGGATCACCCGCCACTTCCTGGACGCCGCCGACAGCTTCCTGCGCCGCTCGAAGCCAAACGGCCTGGCCGGGACCCGGGGAACCGTGGCGTGCGGCGAACTGATCGCTCCCACGATGCGCGCGGCGGTTGAGCGCTTCAATGGACGCACCGGAGCGGCTTTGGACACGGTCGCGGTCGAGAACGTCTATCTCGGCACGGAGATCAATGTCTCTGGACTGCTCAGTGGTCAGGACCTGCTCGCCACCTTCGCGCGTCGCCCCGCAACTGAACCGCTTTACATCTCGGATCGTATGGTCAGCCAGCGCACCGGGACCCTACTCGACGACATGACGATCGAGGAAGTCGAGCTCGCGCTCGGCCGGCCGGTCATCCCAGCCGCCGACCTCTCTGACGTGGCCCGCGACCTGCGCACGCGAGCCAGACGCCAGGCGCTCGTCGCCGCGTGACGAACGGCGCCAATCGCGCGTCTGATGTGTCGAAATACCGGAACGGGAGTCTGCTTTCGGTCCTCGTCTTTCCTCGCGCCGGCAAGTCCTCGATCGCACAGCTGGCCGACGGCACTATCCAGATTCGCGTCGCCGCGCCGCCGGTGGATGGCGCCGCCAACGCCGCGCTCCTGCGATTCCTCGCCGGCATGCTCGACGTGCCACGATCGAGGCTCTCGATCGCATCCGGCGCCTCCAGTCGCCGCAAACGCATCAGTGTCGATGGCATTGCGCCAGATGAGCTCGAACGACGTCTTCAAGCCGCTCTTGGCAAGGAGAGCTAAGGCCGTTGCGCCAATCGTGTCATTCCGACGAAGGAGGAACCTCGTCCGAACGTGCCTTGAATAGGACCACGACGAGATCCCTCGTGCCTCGGGATGACACCGTCTTGGGGCGTACCTCTGGCCTATCTACCGATTCCGTAGGACGACCGCCTCGGCATGGTCGATGTCGCCGCCCGGCGCGAAGAAGCCTCTGGCCAACCGCGACTCATCGCTGCGCAGCTGGTCGCTTGGATTCGGGTCGAGCATGACGCTCCGCCCGATCTCGCCAAGGTCCTCGACGATCCGCTCATACCGGTAATAGACGAGCGCCTCCGGGTCGATGTCCACCGCCCCGTACCCGGCAAAGAACAGTTCCTCTTCCCTGGGCGTAACCGCGCGGGCGATTATCGAGCCGACGACAAAGAGCAGATCTCGCTCTCTGGGAGCGATGAGTGGCCCGTCCCAATCGATGAGATGAATCTGTCCGTCATCGCCAACGAGAATATTCGCCGCGTGGATGTCCGAGTGGCAGAGAACGTGCTCGAACGACCTGGATTGCAGCCGCCTCCCCAACTCTTCTGCGCGGGCGAGCATCTGGCGAATGCGCGCGGCATTCTCTCGCCAGAAGGCAGCAAATTGCGCGGCGACCGCGTTCTCGAGCTCCGTGGATTCCACCAGATCCAGAATGCGCCGGACTAACGCGGCAGATGGGAGCGCGAAGGTCTCGACAGGAAGGCGACCGCGGAACTCCTCTGCCAGCCCGCTGGAATGCACGGCACGGAGCGTTGCCCCGAACTGACTCCATTGCGCATCGGTCATCCCCGCGACCATCGCGCTCTGGCCCGCAATAAACGGGTAGAGAACCAGGCTGCTTCCATCGCAGGAGCACCACAGCTCGGACGATCGCGTTTGCAGTGGAGCAAGCACTTTGCGGATCCCGCGCTTCGCCAATGCCCAGGGCACGAGCAGCCCGGACTCGTGGACCGGCCCGAACCTGACTTTGAGGAAATAGGCGGTTCCATCCTCGGCGGTGACCTTGTAGACGGCAGCGTTGAGATCATAGCCGAGGGGCAGGAACGTGATCGCGCTCGCGCGCAGGTCGTACCGGGCATCGAGACAGGCAGTGATCGTATCGAGATCCAGGCCCGGGTCGTCCCGCGTGATCGTTGTCCCTGGCGACACGTCGCCGGACTGATCGGAATCTGAAGACGTCATGACCTGCGGTCGCCCCCTCCCCTGCCGGATGGGGAGCGAGGGCGAAAACCCAACCGCCTTGCGCTTGCCGTCTCAGAGGGCCGATACGTTCGCATCCGCCACCACAATGCCAGCGTCTCGCCTACCGCGCGCAGGATGACTCGCGGGCTACCGCCAGTGGCTTCACCGGCGATGCGGGGGTAGTGATGCACCCCCACCTGTTGCAGACTTGCCCCCTGGCGACGCGCCTTGGCCTGGATCTCGGTGTTGATCAAGGCTCCCGGCGCGGTGAGTGGTAAGCCGCGCAGGAGGTCGCCGCGAAAGAGCTTGAAGGCACAGTCGATGTCCCGCAGGTGGACGCCGAACAGCATCCGTACCGAAACATTGAACATCTCGGCAAGCACACGCCGGTGCAGCGGATCGCTCCGCTCCATACGAAAACCGGCGACGATGTCGTACTCGCCCGCGAAGGGCGCCAGCAGACGTAGATCGCGGATGTCGAACTGGCGATCCGCGTCCATGAACATGACGAAGTCGCCGGTCGAGGCCTCAAAACCCGAGATCAGTGCCGCCCCATAACCCCGGTTGCGGCCGTGGCTTACCAGCCGAATGCGGTCGTCACCGGCTGCCAGACCGGCGACGATTTCGCCGGTCCGGTCACGACTGCCATCGTCGACCACGATGATCTCGTACGTATCGACGAATGCGGGAAGCGTCGCCAGCGAGTCCTGGACGACCGCGTCGATGTTGGCCTCTTCGTTGAATGCGGGAAGAACGAGAGTAAGACTGCCGGGAAGTCGCGTTACCGGCGGGCTCGCGGGATCAGGTTGCCTCACCCGACCACGGCGTCCTCTTCGGGCGGGACCCACTCCTCAACCGGCGCTACCCACTCTTCGGACGGCGCCACCGACTCTTCCCCGGCAGGGGGTGTCCACTCTTCGGCTGGGGCCGTAGTCTCAGACTCAGGCGCCACCACCTCGGCGCCCGGGTACCAGCCGATCGAATCGATTCCGGATGGCGGCAACGGCGGAAACTTGGCGTCACGATCGATCGGCGCTTCGCCCTTCATGTCCGGGCTCACTTTCCAGATGTCGCCACTCGGGAAATATCTGGTGTAGAAGATACGTTCCCAGAGTAACTCGCCGTTGCGATCGCGCACGACGCGGTAGTGGGAGAGCTCTTCGCCAATTCCGGCCACCTGCGCCAGGGTCACCGTTCCCGGATCGAGCTCTTCATCGACGACTTCCTTCGGGGCGAGCATCTGCGCCTTGTCGCCCCACGTCGGACCAGTGGTCTCGATCTTGTACCCGAGATCCGCGCCGTAGATGTTCACGACCACGTTGACCCCGTCGGTCCACGACTCGACCAGCATCCATTGGCTTGACGGATTCTCGAACTTGAAATCGGCCCAGGTGGCCGGGTCCTCGGTCGGCTGCAGGATCGACGCATCAAGCCCGGGGTCCCAACCGTCGTACTCGTAGAAACCGATGCGGAAGCGATGCGGCCACCACTCGGTGATCGGCAACCCGGCGAGATAGGCCGCGCGGAAGACCGTCGTCGACACCTGGCAGATGCCGCCGCCGATGTCTTGCCCGATCTGTTCACCGTCGATGACCTGCGCTTCGACGAAACCCTTGTCCTCGTCGATCCACCCGATCGACTCGTTGAACGAGAACTCTCCCCAGGGCGGAATCAAGGTGCCGTTCAACAGGCTGGCTCCAACCGCGACGTTGGTCGCGCGGCCGTCGCTGGAGCCGGAATAGTTCGACTGGCCGGAACCGAGAAACGTCGTGATCCCCAGCTTGTCCAGATTCGCGCTGTCGATATCAGGTTTGACATACGTTACCGGTGCCTCGATCGTGCCGCCGCTGCCAAAGAAGCTGCCCTCGACCCGCTCGGCGAGCGCCGCCGCGTCGAGGCGCGCGCCGTCGACACTTGGCTCGACGGATATGAGACGCTCTCCATTCCAGCCAACTTCCGCGTCGACCGGTTCGGTCTCGATCGCCGCGCCTAATCGCTCATCGAGCCACGTCGCCAGCTTTTCGCGATCGAGACCCAGGT
Source organism: uncultured Chloroflexia bacterium (assembly GCA_963724295.1). Lineage (GTDB taxonomy): Bacteria > Chloroflexota > Chloroflexia > Thermomicrobiales > UBA6265 > JACCXM01. Next base: position 246,151 of record CAVRUC010000004.1, read on the forward strand.
GGATGGCCGGCGCTCCGTTATCACCTTGCACCATGTCTTGCCGCAAGAACTGCGCGAGATCGGTCGCCGGCAAGGTCCATAGCCCACCCGCATTGCTCACCTGAACCGGGTTCGCCATGGCTCGCAGCAGCAGGTCCCGCGCTGGTTCCAGATCGGTCGCGCGAATGCTGGCGATCTTGGTCGAGACCGGAAGCTCAGCCTCGATGGGCGTCAGGTTCAAGAGCTGCGATTCGACTTCGCCGCGGGCCCGGTCGCGATCCACGACAACGCCGTCGACCTCCGGCACGATGACGACAGTCGAACCCTGGATCTCCACCGAGGCGTTTCGCGGCGGGGTTCCCAGACCGCTGTCGATCTCGTCGAACCAGCGATCGAGCTGCTGAAAATCGAGTGAGATAGGCATCGGCAGCTGCTCGCCGGAGCGCGCCAGCGCGGTCACGGCCCGCAACCTGCGGAACGCCGAGTCCTCTCGGCCATACCCGACGGCGCGCGAGAGCGCCTCGCCCTCGTCGATCGATACGCCGACGTCGCGCAGCGACGCGGTCCACGATTGATCGCCATGCTTGAAGGTGATGGGGCTCGATTCGATCGCCTCAGCGCGGGCAGCCAGGGCAGCCGCGGCCTGATCGATCGTCATCCCTCCGACGGGAACATCGGCCACCGTGACAGCCGGGAAGATGCGCTCCGCGTGCGTGGCGCGGACGGTCAGGAGAACGACGGCGAGCGCCAGACCGAGGAGCGCGGCCACACCGGCCGCGCCCAGCATGAGAGAACGCAGCGAAGCAAGCGAGATCGCCGGGAGGCGCATCACGCTCAATCGCGTCGAACCGTCCACTTCAGGACGTCCCGCAATTACCGGTCGGAACATGCTCGAAACGCGCGCCTGGAGTCGCAAAGCCCGCCGTCCTCCGGTTCAGGCAGAGAGATCTATGCTGGGCACGGGAAAAGACGGGACGAAACGAAACCGAACCCGGCCGCATTGTATGACATCTCCCGGGCGAACGCCCACGACCGCGCGTACAGGTTCGTCGTTCACCAACGTACCGTTGCTGCTGCCCAGATCGCGCAACCACCACTGGCCTCGCGCGAACCGCAGTTCGGCGTGATGAGCGGAAGTGTGCGGGTCGTCGATGACGATGGTGTTCCCCGCGACACGGCCGAGAGACGAAGCCGGCTCCAGACTCAAGGTGGCTCCCGGCGCCAGCGACGACTCGGCGGCATCGAGCACGGTGAGACCAGCTCCCGCCGCTCCGACCCACATCCCCAGGCATTGCCCGCGCGGCGACAGCGAGCTCGCGCACGGTGGTCCGCAGCACTACGAACAGAAAGAGGTAGATCAACGCGATGAATGTGATGCGGAGTGCCGCGTAGAGCCAGCCGCCGGCAATCAGCTGATCGATCGTGGTCTCGATCATCCCGCGGCGACGGTGTACCGAATACTGCCGAACGCCACTTCATCACCGGCGACGATCGTCGCGGCGTTCAGGCGCACGCCGTTGACCCAGGTACCATTGGTGCTCCCCAGGTCGATCGCGCGCCAACCCTGGCCGTCCAATTCCAGCCGGGCGTGATGGCGCGATACTTCCGGATCGGCAAGCACCAGATCGTTGTCGCCTGCGCGGCCGACACGCACCGGGCTTGACACGAGCGACAGCCGCGGCATCCCGGGGTCGCCAGGCAGCAGTCGCAGTGGCGGAGGCAGCCCGCGATCGGGCGGGAGACTCTTTCCGACTGGTGCGGCTCCAGCGGCAAAGCGACCTTCCGCTTGCACCGACCGGCGGCCCACACTCGCGTCTTCAACGAGACGGACCTGAATCGGTCCTACGGTCGATAGCCCGCGCGCGAAGGCAAACTCAGCCAACCAGGTCTCCATCTCACGGCTTAGCGCCTGCTCCCATCCGGTGAACGCCGCCGCATCCTCGGGATGTAATCGCACCTCGTACAGGTTCGGCGCCAGACTTGTCCCCACAGAGATGACGCGCCCATCGAGCATCGCGCGCTCGAGGCGGCGCCCGATCTCGGCCGGCTGCACTCGCAACCGGAAGACCCCGGCGATGCTTCCCTCTACGATGCGTTCCAATGCGCGCTCGAATCGTGCCAGCATGGTCAGGAAACACGGCCCGGCCGCGTCTCCGCGGCTCGTTCGTATGGCCGGGTGAAACGTACCCAGTCGCGATCGTGCCTCAGGATCAGCCCGCTGAGCAGCGACCAGGCGGCGAAGATTTCCAGGGCGAACGGCAGATAGCCCCCATAGCCCAGGATCGGCATCTCGAACAGCTTGGGCCGGCCGACAAGGGGAACGTCGTAGACCCATTTCGGCATCGAGAAGAGATTCCACAACTCCCAGAACCAGCCGCAGATCAACCCCGCGGCGAAGAGGACCAGGACGGTATCCCAGCGGCCCTCTCGCACCTGGGCGGCGATGCTGGGATTCCCCAGGAGCGCATTGATGGGATCGAGCGCGAGGAAGAGCCCGATCCAGACAAAAGGGAACAGGTATCGCGGCAAGATCAGCGACAGGAGAAAGGTGACGAGGCCGATCAGCGCCAGTACCACGAGCCCCGCTCGACCCGGGTCGATGCGGAGCCAGTGACGAACTGGGGCAAATGGCCTGAACGTGCGCAGCAGCTCCGCGGTCACGAAGATGGCCGGCATCACGGTCGAGAACGCCAGGGAGGCGAGCAACGCATACTCGATCGGGTGATACGACCGGGGCAGGAGGTACCGCCAGTTGTCGAGGTAGCGGTTGGCAACCTCGAACAACCACCAGAGGGGGATCGAGAAGATGAACAGTGATGCGAACCGGCGCTGATCGCGAGCAAAAAGCGACGTACCGGCACGGCGCATGGTGAGACCGTCGGCGGCGAGGATGTAGCCAAGCCAGAGCGGGAAAAACGTGTGCTCTGAGTACGGCGCCGGCCCGAACCAGGCCACCCACCAGGAGATGATTGCCAGCGCCAGGCCGGTCCAGAGTCGCAGTGGCGCGTCCGCGGTCGCGGCGGCGGGCCGCCTCGCGGGAACACGATGAAGCATATCCACCGATCGATACCCCCGGCGCCGCGGTGCTCGGTGGCGCCGCTGGTATGATCGCCCGGCCGGCGACGCGGCGGCCAGTCCGCGGCAGGTTGAAGGGTGCGTCAGGTGAGAGGAAACCGCGTAACACTCGGACCGTCGATCTTGTCGGCTGATTTCCGCAGGCTCGGCGAGCAAGTCCAGGCCGTCGAAGCGGCCGGCGCCGACTTCATCCACGTCGACGTCATGGACGGCGTCTTCGTACCCAACATCAGCGTCGGCTTCCCGATCGTCGAGGCCGTCCGCGCCGCAAGCGAACTCCCGATCGACGTCCACCTCATGATCGTCGAGCCTGCCCGCTGGATCGAGCGATTCGCCGCCGCTGGCGCAGACACGATCACCGTCCATGTCGAGGACCATCCAAATCTCTATCGCACGCTGCGGTCGATCGAGGAGGCCGGCGCCACCCCCGGCGTCACCCTCAACCCCGGCACGCCGGTGGTGATGTTGGAACCGGTCCTGCCCATCGTGCGCCAGGTCCTGGTCATGTCGGTCAATCCGGGATTTGGCGGTCAGACCTTTATCCCGGCCTCGATTGGGCGTATCCGCCGCGTGCGGGAGCTGCTCGATGCGGTCAATCCAACCTGCCGTCTCGAGGTGGACGGCGGCATCAAGATCGGCAACGTCGGTAAGGTGGTCGCGGCCGGCGCCGACACGCTCGTCGTCGGCTCCGCGATCTACGCGCCGGACGTTGACATCACCTCGGCCATGCGCGACTTGCGGGCAGAGGTCGCGTCCGGATTCGAAACACCTACGGAACGATGAGCGACGTAGCGCCCCGCGGCGCAAGGGAGTCAGCGATGGAATGGTCTCCGCTTCGTATGAACTATCACGTCCGCACCTACGCGTTCGGCGAACGGCTGATCCCGGAGATGCTCGGCAAGACAGGCGTGCCGGACGGCGTCGTGGCTGAGACCTGGGAGATCAGCGACCAGAAGGACACTCGGGCCACGATCACCTCAGAGCCATTTTCCGGCAGGCTCCTGCACGACGTCGTCGCCGAATACCCGGATGAGGTGGTCGGCGCCGGCTGGCGCGGTCCGCACTTCCCGATCCTCGCCAAGTTCCTCGATGCCTCGCATCCCCTGCCCGTCCATCTCCATGCTGACGACGAGACTGCCCGCCGCGTCCACGGTGAGCCAAACGGGAAGACGGAAGCCTGGCATATTCTCTACGCCGCGCCGGCCGCCTCGATTCTGGCTGGTATTCGTCCCGGCATTTCTGAAGATGAGCTGCGTCAGGCATTTCTCGACCAGGATTACGACCGGGTCATGTTCCGCTACCCCATCTCCGCCGGAGACACGGTCTACGTGCCAGGTGGCATCCTTCACGCCTTCGGCCCCGACACCCTGATCTTCGAGGTGCAGCAGACCTCCGACCTGGGGCAGTCGGTGATGCCAACCGATCTCTACGGCAACCGCCTCAGCGAGGAACAATGGCGCGCGAACATCGACGCCACCCTGGCCGAACTGAAGACCGACTACCTCCCTGCCCCCAATCCCGGTCTGGACACGTCCACGAATGAAGCCGGGAACCGCATCACTCGTCGGCTGCGCCGGCCCGTACTTCGTGCTGGAGCGCTGGCGGCTTACCGCTCCGCACCGCGACCCCGCGCACCCCTGGCGCTGTCTGACCCTCTCCAACGTGGGCGAACCGGTGACTATCGCCTGGAGCGGCGGCGAGCAAACCCTGGGACGAGCGGAATCGATGCTGCTGCCCGCCGCGATCGGCGACGTCACGGTGTCTCCTTCCGGTACGGAAGCCGACCTGATCGCCTGCTACCTACCCGACCTGCAGCGTGATGTCGCCGATCCCTTGCGTGCGGCTGGCCACTCGGACGACGCAATTCGCGAGCTGGGCGAGGTCGCACTCTGACTGCCTAATGCGAGGTTCCCGCGTCGTGTCATTCCGAGCCCGCAGGCGAAGAATCTCGAGTCCCGTGTCCAACCGCAGCAGACGACGAGATTCCTCGTTGCTCGGAAATACACGACCGCTGACGACCGCCCTTTTCCCGCCGGACGGAAATCAGGAGGCGACGTCTGCCCCGAGCTTCGCCAGCGTGTGGAGTTCCTCCTTCGAGGACTCGTAGAGATTCCGATAAACCTGATAGTACGCGTCGTAGACCGGCCGCAGATCGACATCAGGCTGCAGCTGCATGGCCAGCCTGACCCAGTCCCGCCACAAGGCTTCCGGACTGGAGACGATGCCTGTCGCCAGCCCCGCCATGAACGCGTCGCCGTACGATGCGCCGATCGTCCGCTCGGGGACGTCTTGCGGCAGCCCGCTCACGTCTGACACGATCTGCAGCCAGAGCGGGTTCTTCGCGCCGCCACCGACGGCCACCAGCCGCCGCGGCGGCGCTCCCATGGCCGACATCGTCTCCAGGTTGTGCCGCACGCCGTAGGCCGTCCCCTCCAAACTTGCCCGGTAGAGGTGGGCCTTCGTGTGCGAAAGTGTCAGTCCGGCGTAAACGCCACGCGCATCAGGATCATTGATCGGTGTCCGCTCGCCCGCGAAATAGGGCAGACAGATCACCCCTTCCGCGCCGGGTGGGATCCGTCCCGCGGCCTCGGCCAGCGCGGCGTAGGCGTTCGGCCCCCCCACCGCCTCAGCCGCCAATTCTTCTCCACCCAGGTTGTCGCGGAACCAGCGGGTCAACGCGCCGGTCGTCGACATGCCGCCGTCGATGCTGTATCGGCCGGGCAGCGCGAACGCGGTCGCCCACATCCTCGGGTCCGGCACGGGATCACCGGTGACGTGGATGAAGAACATGGTCGTCCCGTACATGATCATCATGTCGCCGGGGTCGACTACGCCGACGCTGACCGCCTCAGCCGCGGCGTCAATCGTTCCAGCCGTCACCGGGGTCCCGGCTTTGAGCCCGGTCTCCGCGGCGGCGGCCGGTGTCACCGCACCGGCGATCTGATCGGACCACATCAATGGCGGCAATCGATCCAGGTCGACGATTGGCCCGGCGAATCGCGCATCCCAGCGGAGCTGCCGCAGGTCGAATAGCGGGTTGTAATAGGAGGCCGTGTGATAGTCCATGACGTACTCGCCGGTGAGGCGGTAGATCATGTACGACGACGACCCGAGAAACATCCTCGCGGCGGCGTAGACATCTGGCTCGCGGCGTTGGATCCAGAGGATCTTTGGTCCGATCGCCTGCGAGGTGAGCGCCATGCCTCCCAGGTCGAACATCGGCTCTTCGCCGAATCGGTCGTTGAGCCAGCTGATCTCGTCCGACGCCCGGGTGTCGATGCCGTAGAGGATTCCTTGCCGTAGCGGCCGTCCTTCGGCATCGACCGGGAGCACACACGCGCCGATGGCACTGACCGCCACGCCGCCGACGTCCTCGCCGCTGAACCGGCCGCCAAGGAGCTGCCGCGTCAGACCGACGAACTCACCCCACCAGATGACATCGGCGTCATGCTCCGCCCAACCCGATCGCGGCAGGCTCAACCCGTGTTCGATCGTCGCCTCGGCCAGCACCTCACCGTCCGGCGCGCAGAGCACGCCCTTCGCGCTGTAGGTCCCGATATCGACGCCGAGCAGCAGATCGCCGGACACCCGAGTCTCCCCTCTCATCCGCGGCATCGCGTGCCTTGACCAGTTCACCGGCCGAGCGGGCCGGATCATAGCAAAGCAGCACGCCGACCCTGGACTGACGCGATCAGGCGGCCGAGAGCGTATCGATCACGTGCCGCAGCGCCGCGGTGTGCTCGGGATGCGTCCCGCAGCAACCGCCGACCACCCGCGCTCCGAGGGCGATCCAATCCGCCGCGTGCTCCGCGTACCGCTCGCCGGTGATGCCCCCATCCGGGCTCCAACCGCGCCCGTCATCGACGTGGCCGACGTTGGCGTACGCCCCGATAGGGAGGGTGGTCAGGTCGCGCAGCTCCCGCAGCGCCGCGGTGATGACCGGCGGGGCGGCGCAGTTGACGAGGATCGCCGCCGGTGCCAGCGAACTCACTCGAGCTACGGCATCGTCGAGGGTTTCGCCGCTGAGCAGGCGAACCGGCTCACCTCGGCCGGGCCTGGCGCAGACGAACCCGACAGTTGCCGGGCAGCCAGTCTCGACGGCAGCTCGTAGCGCAATCTCTGCCTCCGTCGCCGTCGGCATCGTCTCGACCATGATCAGGTCAACCCCGGCCGCGGCGAGGTTGTCCGCCTGAGCCCGGTGCTCGGCGCGGGCGACCTCCGGTGGGGTCTCGAAGGTAGGCAGGTAGCAATCCTCCAGCGGCGCGATCGACCCGGCAATCCACGCTTCAGGACGCCCCGCTTCCGACTGCGCCTCGACCGCCAGGCGCACCGCTAGCGTATCCAGCTCCGTGGCGCGAGCGGGATCGATTCCGGCTTTGCGCAATGTGTGCGCGGTGGAGCGAAAGGTGTCGGTCGTGATGATATCGGCGCCGGCAAGGAGATTTTCGAGGTGGATCTGGCGCACCAGATCGGGTCGCTCCAGGAGACCGACCGCCGACCACAATGGGAGTGTTGTCGGCAAGCCGCGCCGGTCGAGGTCGCTCCCCATCGCGGCATCGAGCACGAGCGGCGTTCCTGAGCTCAACCGCTCCCGAATAGTGGACCGCGATCCTTCGCTCACGCCGGAACGCCGGCTCCCGCCATCCCTGTCATGTAGGCGATCACCGACAGGACCGCGGCTGCCAGCGCCCAGATCAGCAATGCCAGACCGCGCGTCTGCGCAGAGAGCCGCCGCGCGGATGAATGCTGCAATGCGACTGGAATCAGTACCAGCAGGGCGATCACCACGTGCGAAGGTGAGTTGCTAAAGCCGCTGGCAAGAAGTACCACGCCGACCAGGTACTGCAGTGCCAGGAGCCCGGCGGCGACGAAGGACGCCTGGCGAATCCATGGCATATCGCGTCCGGCCGCCGCGATCGCGGCCACGATCGCCATCACGATGAATGCGACGACGACCAGACCGCCCAGGATCTCATGGATACCGGATAGTCCCCCCTCCACCGCCTCGCCCCCGTTCTCTGTCTACCCGCGGCGCGCCGCCCGCGCCCCCAGAATCATGGCCGCCAGCAGCCCGGCCGCGCCGCCGGCGGCGATCGCGGTCGGCTTCGGCTCCGGTCCCGGGAGCACCACTCGCCCGTCGCCGTAGCTCTCGAACAGCCGTCCCCATTTCGTCTGCAGCGCGTCCTTGACCCGCTTCCGCCCGACAACGGGGTACCAGTAGACATTGTGATAGAAGTTGGAGGCGAAATAGCTCCAGCCCGCCAGCGGCGATTGCAGGAGCTGCTTCTCGTAGCGCTTCAGCGGTCCGTGGTAGATCAAGTGCTGGCCCTTCGAAGCGAACGTGTCTTCCTTGACGAACTTCCAGTCCTCGAGCGAGACGTCGTAACCGACGATCTCGATGTCCTTCGGTTCGCCGACTCCCAGCCCCTTCTCGTGCGCGATGCGGATGAACGGCAGGTCCATCGGCTGGAAACCCTGCATCTTCGCCGAGATGGCATCGATGGCGACCTGATCGGCGCTGGCAAGCAGAATATCTTTCTCGTGCGGACGCATGGCTCGTGGTCCTGCGCCGTCACCGGCAAAGGTGCCGTCCATCACGGCGAAGAGCCCGGAGTGGATATCCTGCTGGATCTGCAAGAGGTCGACCAGCGTCTCGTCGATCACGGCATGGGTGTGATGGCGACGATCGTTGAGCAGCCCCCCGAAGGCGTTCTTCATGGCCCCCGTGATCGTGGTGAAGACGTGCGTCTTGACCGTCGGCAACTGAATGATATTGCGGTCGTAGAACAGCTTGGGCACCTTCACCCCCTCGGGGAAGATGCGATCGAGCACCAGGAACGGCTTGGTCGGGGTGTAGGTGACCCACTCGACGTGCGGCTCATAGAGATGGACGTTTGCCACGCCGTAGCGATCGACGACGTACTTGTGCTTGTTGTTGCGCTCGCCAACCCGGGCGTCGACGACGACCGTGCCGTTATTCGCCGCGATCAGATTGTGGTAGCCGTCGTCTTGCAGGGTGCGAATAACCCCCTCCAGCTGCCACGGGGTCGTCGAGCAGGCGGGATACCACGTCTGCCACGAGATGTTGATCTTCAGGATCGTGTCGCGATCGCGAGGCAGCGCATCCTGGTACCCGGCGAGGTGCATCACCTCACCGACGTCAGTGAGGACCGTCTCTGGCCGCGTCTTGAGCGCCGCGACCTTGCCGCGACCGGGGAACTGTTCGGGAATCATGGGTGACAACTGACCTTTCGGCGGGAGCACGGGAGATCGAGGATCTTAAAATATGCCGGCCCGTACCGTGGCCCGGCCAGTCCGATGCTACGCCGCCCGCGGGAGGGGGGTCAAGCTGGTGAGCCTTCGCTGGCCCTCGCCCTCAACCCTTCTCAAGAGTCCCTCACCCCAACCCCTCTCCCAGTGCGCTGGGCGAGGGGCTCGCTGCTGTGCCGCTCTGCTTTCCGCCCTTCTCCCCGCTCCGAGGGGAGAAGGGTTGGGGATGAGGGGTGGGCGTACAGCCGCTGCTAGACTCGCGAACCAACAGTCTGCCAGTGCGGACTGCAGCACGCGGATGGAATGGGATCAACCGGTGACCCCTGACGATGCCTGGCGTAGCCAGATGTGGGAGGAGATCGGTCGTGGGCTGGCCGCCCACGCCGTCATGCTGCGCGACTCCGAGATCGTCGACGACTCCATCGCGGCGTCACTCCTGACCGCGATCGATGGGGCTCGTCGTGGCCTCCCGCCGGACGTTCCCGGCTCCCTGGCGCTGGTCGCCGCGTTCGACGATCGCGTCGACAGCCTCATCGCCGCCGGGGCTGCCGGAGCAGTTCGTATTGCCCGCGCCCGGCACGACCTCGCGGCCACCGCGCAACGGCTGGTGCTGCGCGATCGTGCGCTCGCTCTCGCCGCCGCTCTGGACTCCTCACGAAGCGCGGTGATCGACCTGGCGGAGAGCCACGTCTTCACGCTCATGCCGGTCTGGTCCGGGAGCAGCCCCCTGCAACCGACGAACGTTGCCCATTTTCTGACGGGTACGATTGCTCCGCTGGGCCGCTCAGCGCGGAAGCTCCATGGGCTCTACGAGGATCTCGACCGCTCGCCGCTCGGCTCCGCCGCGCTGGCGGGACCGGGTCTGCCGGTCGATCGGGACGAGACCTCCGATCTCCTGGGGAGCGAAGGTCCTGTCGAGAGCACATTTGACGCCCTTTCCGCGGTCGACCATCTCGTCGCGGCCGGGGATGCCGCGGCGGCATCCGTCACCCCCGTGCGACGGCTCGCCAGCGAGCTAATGCTGTGGCTGCGTACCGAGCCTCAGGCGCTACGCCTCGCCGACGAGCTCCTCGCCGCACCCGACGCCAACCTCCCGCATTTTCGCCCCCCGGCGCTGCTCGAACGCTTGGCAGCGGACGCTCGGCAGGTGGAAAGCGATGCGGCGGCCATCGCCAGCATGACTCGCGACATTCCCTATGGACCCGTCGGCGAGATGGCCGACTTGCCCGCCGAGACCGCCGGCGCCGCGCTCTCCAGGGCGGCGACTTCTCATGCGACATTCGCAATGGTGCTCGGAGGTCCCATCGAGATCAACCGCGCGTGGCTGGCCCGCAACGCCGGTCAAGCCCTGGTCACCTCCGGTGATCTGACCGACTTCTTCATGGCGGAGGAGGCGCTCGACCCCGCCGCGGCGCGTGAGATCGCCGCGATGACCACCAGCCGGGCCCGGCAGGAAGGGCTGGAGGCGAGCGCCATTACGCCGGCCATGATCGACGCCGCGGCGCTGCTGGTCATCGGACGCGAGCTCGGCATCGAGATCGAGCGGCTCGGCGCCTACCTCGCGCCGCGACGTTTCATTGAGAAGCGCACCGTCCTCGGTGGACCAGCCGCTCCCGCCGTGCGGGACTACCTGAGCCTGGAGCGGAACCGCCTCGAGGCAGACCAGCGTTGGCTGGAGGAGAAACGCCGCCGCATCGCTTTGGCGGAGGAAAACCTGGAGATCCGCACCCGCGAGATCCTCGACGCGGTTTCCGGGTAAAGCGGTCGCCGGGTTACGACATCCAACAATCGCCATCACTGCACCGCGCCGGGGTACAATTGGGAGTCCACCGCCGTCAGACGTAATCCCGAGGAGGTTCCCATTCCACGCTCTCCCCATTCCACGAACAGCCCAACTGAACAGGCCCTCCTGATCGCAGTCGAGCGTCAGAATCAGCCCTGGGCGGCAACCGATTCCCTGGAAGAGCTGGCGCGGCTGGCCGAAACTGTCGACGTCGAGGTCGTGGGCTCGGTAACCCAGAAGCTCGCGCATCCCCTGGCCGGTACCTACGTTGGCAAGGGAAAGCTCGAGGAGATCAAGGCCCGGCGCGATGACGTCGGTTACGACGTCGTCATGGTCGATGACGACCTCAGCCCAGCCCAGCAGCGCAACCTGGAGCGTGCGCTCGACGTCAAGGTCATCGATCGCACAGCGCTCATCCTCGATGTCTTCGCCCGCCGCGCGGCGACGCACGAGGGACGCCTGCAGGTCGAGCTGGCCCAGCTCGAGTACCGGCTGCCGCGTCTGACCGGTTTGTGGACCCACCTTTCACGGCAGGGTGTCGGCGGCGTCGGTCTGCGCGGCCCTGGTGAGACCCAGCTCGAAAGTGACCGGCGCGAGCTCGGCAAACGGATCGTCCATATCAAGCGCGAGCTGGCCGACGTCCACACCCATCGCCAGCACTACCGCGACCGCAGGCGTGACGTGCCGATTCCGGTCGTCGCCCTCGTCGGGTACACAAACGCCGGCAAAAGCACGCTCCTCAACGCACTGACCGGATCGACCGTGATGGCCGAAGACAAGCTCTTCGCCACCCTCGATCCCACCACTCGCCGCCGCGCGGTGCCCAGTGGCCGGGAGGTACTGTTTACCGACACCGTCGGCTTCATCAACAACCTGCCCACCCTGCTGATCGCCGCCTTCCGCGCCACCCTGGAGGAGATCAACGAGGCTACGGTGCTGTTGCACGTGGTCGACGTCACGCACCCCAATGCACCGGAGCAGATGCAGACGGTCATCGACGTGCTGGAGGAGCTGGGCGCCGACGACAAACCAGTGGTGACGGCACTCAACAAGGTCGACCGCCTGATGCCGAATGGATCGGGCGAACCGTTGCTAGACGACCTGCTCGCCAGGTTAGGTCCAGCCGCCGATCTGGCGGTCAATCCCATCCCCATCTCGGCTCGGGACGGCACCGGGTTCGACCAACTGCTGGCACAGGTCGAGGTGGCGCTGGAAGAGGACGCCGGCTTTGTACCGGTGACGCTCACCGCGCCGTTCGCCCAGAGCGAGCTCGTCGACCGTTTTCACCGGCTGGGACGCGTGAACGAGACCAGCTTCGATGAATCAGGCACGACCCTGCAAGGATACCTCCCGGTCGGTGAGCTGGGACGGTTCGCGCCCTATCTCGTGCGCCGGACGGACGATGGCAGCGCGAATGGCAGGACCGAGCGGGGCACCTCGATCGCGGCGCCGACTTCAGTCCTCCAGGACTAGTTGTGGCGCTGATCGATCTCGAAGCACGTGAGATCCACGCCAAGATCGTCTATTTCGGACCAGAGCTGAGCGGCAAGACGACGACGCTGCGCGCCATCGCGGAGGGTGTTCCGCCGGAGACCCGCGGCGCCTTCCGCTCGATCGCCTCTGAATCGGCGCGCACTATCTTCTCGGACTCCCTGCCGATCGATCTTGGCGAGCGCCTTGGATTCCGGTTGCACTGGCATCTCTACACCGTGCCCGGCCAGCCGAGATCATCCGGCGCGCGCGCCGCGGTGCTGCAAGGGGTCGACGGCATCGTCTTCGTTGCCGATTCCGCGCCGCTTCGCATGGCGGAGAACATGGCCTCGCTGGCGGAGCTCAAGGCCCTGCTGGCGGGGCAAGCAAAATCGCTGGAGAGCTTCCCGGTCGTCCTGGAGTGCAACAAGGCGGATCTCCCGGGTGCGACGCCCGCGATCGACCTCGCCACCTCGCTCCACCTTCCCACGTCCACCGCCGTCCGGGCCTCGGCCATCAACGGCGAAGGGGTCTTCGACGCCCTGCGCGCGATCAGCAAGCAGGTCGCGGCCAGACTGTAGCGGACCTCTCCTCACCCCAAGCCGCCGAGACGTCGGTCGGCAGCCGATTCGAAAGCCGCGAGGGGTTGGACCCATGTAGGGGCACGGCATGCCGTGCCCGCTGTCGCCCGCCGCGACATCACAGGTCCCACGCCGGAATATCGACAAGCGACGCTGCGAGGCCGCCCCTCCGCCGAAAATGATGCCAAAATCGGGTCGCGGGGCAGCGGCCAGGTACCGGAGGAGGTGATGGACCGTGGTTGCGTTCAGCGTCGATTTGACTGGCAGGGTGGCGATCGTCACCGGCGCAAGCCGGCGGCGCGGCATCGGGGCCGCGATCTGCCGTGCCCTTGCTAGCCACGGCGCCGATGTCCTGTTCACGCACTGGCAACCCTTCGATCAGACCCAGCCGCATGGCGCCGACCCGGATGGTCCGACGGTGCTGCAGCGCGAGCTGCAGGGGTTCGGGGTGCGGGTCGAGGAGCTATCAGTCGACCTCGCCGACCCCGCCGGCCCGTCCCGCGTATTGGATGCGGTCGAGACGCGGCTCGGTGCCCCGTCGATCCTGGTGAACAACGCCGCCCACTCCACGAACGACGACTACCGGACGCTCGATGCCGCCTCACTCGATGCCCACTACGCGGTCAACGTGCGGGCCACGGCGCTGCTATCCGTCGAATTCGCGCGTCGTTACCGCGGTGGTCCCGGCGGCCGGATCATCAACCTCTCGTCCGGACAGGGTGTGGGGCCGATGCCGGACGAGCTCTCCTACGCCACGAGCAAGGGCGCCATCGAGGCCTTCACTGCATCGCTGGCGGCCGGTGTGGCCGCCAGGGGAATCACGGTCAACGCCGTCGATCCGGGCGGCACAGACACCGGCTGGATGCCCGAGGAACTCAAGGCGGACATCTTGCGCGAAATGGGGTTCGGCCGAATCGGTCAGCCGGAGGACGCGGCGCGCCTGATCCTGTTCCTGGCCAGCGATGCCGGGGCGTGGATTACCGGGCAGACGATCCACTCCCGCGGCGCGTGAGCGGGGTAATCCTGGCTGCTCCCCCATCGGCTACATTCTTGTCTCCCACAAAGTGCATTTGAGTCGCTAACGTCGGCCGGACGCTCCGTCCCTCTTGAACCGATCGGACGGGGTGCGCAGGAAGGCGGCCCTCGCCGTCCTCGGGTATCATCCGCGCCGTTCCCGACCCGAGAGGAGGCGATGCAGTGACGACATCCCACGGCTTGACGTTCACGATGGCCACGCTCAGTTCGCCGGACCCTCCCGCGCTGGCGCGCTTCTACGCACGGCTGCTGGAATGGGAGATCGAGACTGAGGATCCCGGGTGGGCGACGCTGCGCAACCCCGCTGGCGGTGTTGGCCTGGGCTTCCACATCGAGGACGTCTACACCCCACCGGTATGGCCATCCCGGCCGGGCGAGCAGCTGATGATGGGACACCTAGAGATTCGGGTCGACGACCTGGAGGCCGCGTGCGCCCACGCCCAGGCGTGCGGGGCGACGCTGGCCGACTTCCAGCCCCAGGACGATGTTCGCGTCCACTTCGACCCGGACGGGCACCCGTTCTGCCTTTACCTCGAGACGTAAAGCGCACCGGGCGAGTACGCTCGGTTCGCGTGCCTGTGAGGGCTGCTTGCGCCGCTCGTCCCATAAGTGGATGAGCTGACCACACCCCACACCCTCGTCAACCCCGCTCCGCGTCGTGCGCTGACCAGAGTCTTTCCAGCCAGTCCGGTACGGTGGCGTCCGGACGCAGATCGTCGCGTGGCGCGTAGCCCTTGATGTCGAGAATCGGGGTGCCCGGCCAGGCGTCGATGCCGCTGACCCACAGGGTGCGACCCGCGCGGCGAAGCAGTTGTGGAGCGCTGACGCCGAGCGGGTTCGGACGGCGCGGGGTACGAGTCGCAAACAGTCCCACCTCCGGCAGCTCTGTGCGCCCCTCTGGCACGTGTCTGCGAGGCGTCCGCGCCCGGCGGGCTCGGTCGAGCCAGAAGATCACGAAGAGGTGGCTGTACTCCTCGATGCCGGCGAGTGCGTCCTCCCAGCGCGGCAGGATCTCGAGCGCGGTCTCAGCCCAGGGGTCGTAAAACGCCTCGGGATCAGGCTCCGCAGCACCAGGTCGACGCACGTACCCAATCGGCTGCACACGGAACCAACGAGACGGCCGTTCCCCTGTGGTCATTCCGATCTCCCTAAGCTCTTCGCGCGGTTGCAGAGTCCGGGCATGGTAGCGACGAGGCGAACCAGGTCCTCCTCAGGCAGATGACCAATCAGCTCCGGTCGCTTTCAGAATCAACCCGGCAAGAGGGCGTACAAAGCGAAGTGGCACCGGGTCATTCGGTGCCCGCAGAACCGGTTTCATAATTGAGTAGGCCTCACGAGCTAGCTGCCCTGCGTTGCAAGCTCCCAATCGAGAGGATTACCTTCGGGCAGGTCCAGCACACCGAGCCGTTCGAGGAGATGGAGCGCCTCGCTGCGGTGTTGCGCGTTGTGCAGGATGACGTGCAGGATCGTGCTGCCAAGCGTCACGGGCTCGTCAACGAAGGTGTCTTCCAGGCGCTGCTCGTCACGCACCTGGCGTGCGAAGGCCGCGAAGGTAGCATATGCACGCTCGTGGCGGTCCAGCAGCGCCGCCAGAGACCGGCCTTCGCCTGGACCATTGCCTGCCCCATCAACCGGCTGCCCGGTCATGACCGCGGTCCAGAACTCGACGACAGAGCTCATGTGCTCGAAGGTGGCGCGCAACGTCTGGTGTCCGATGTCGAACTCCTGATCCAGCTGCGCGTCAGTCAAACCGCGACTCAGCGCCAGGAATTGGGCCGTCGTCCAGTGATCGTGTCCCAACAGGCGATCAAGAAGATCCATTCGAGGCCTTTCATATGCAATGCCCACCTCGCGTGATTGCGACGAACGCATGCTAGAGGACAAAGCGGGCATCCGGCTCCAATCACGGGACGATCGCCCAGCTTCGGAGCTGCAATGCGGTATGAAACTGGTTCGCGGTACGTCCCGGATGGAAATTCTGGAACCACCGCGTGTGTTTACCGGAGTCCCTGGCCGCAGCGAGCTCTTCCGCGAATGTATCCGCCGCGGGAGCTCTCGCGTGGACGCGTGATGCTAGTTAACATCACCCTAGCGAGCCGGAAGTCCTCCAGCGTGCTCCAGTCCGTCATTCCTCCTGAGCTCGACCGCTGAAGCTGACCGACATGAGAGGGCTTCCCTCCAGCCAGGCCTCAAGATTTTCGGACCCACCCAGGTCCGAGAGAATGCGTGTTAAGATCGCGCGCTTCTGCTCTGGATTGGTAATCGGTGTCGCGCGAGCGGGAAGATCGGCCGCAACACTCTGCTTGAGGTGGAACGTGAAGCCGGGGTTGGCGAGGAGATTGGCGTACCAGTCGCGCCGCCCTGGCGAGCCCGTCAGGTAGATGTGGTCATCCACCCGGTAGAACCAGGTCTCGATGCGACGAGGGAGACCGCTGGTGCGCCCGATCGTGGTGATGTCGATGGTCCGGTCATTGGCCAGTCCATTGCGCACGCGCTCGTCCATGACGTTAAAGGTCCCTCACCGTCATCTCTACCCGTCGTGTTCCTCTTCGCCGGTCAGCCAGCCCGCCCGGGTGTACTCCGGGTCGGGATGCGAATAAAAGCCGCTCCCTGTCTTCTCCCCAAGATCCCCTTCCGTCAGCTTCTCGTGCAGGATCGCCGACGGCTGGTCGGCGGGGTCGGTGGCGACCCGCTGGTATGACGTCTCGATGTCGGCGACCACATCCAGGCCAACCATGTCCATGATGCCGAACGGCCCGTATGGCGTGCCGAAGAAGAGCATCCACAGCCGGTCGACGTCGGCCGGGTCGGCGTGCCCCTCATCCACGACCCGCAGCGACTCCCGCTTCACCGCGCGCCAGACCCGGTTGATGATGAAGCCCTTGCTGTCGCCGCGCACGACCGCGGTGACCAGCCCCAGCGATTTGCCGAAGCGCTCCGCCGCCGCCATGACCTCCGGGCGCGTGGCGCCGCTGCCCATCAGCTCGACCATCGGCCGGCTCCAGACCGGGGCGAAGAAGTGCGTGTTCAGGAGCCTTCCCGGATCGTCGACCGCCGGCGCGATCTGGCTCGACGGCAGCGACGAGGAGTTGGTCGTCAGGATCGCATCTGGCGCCAGCCGCGACAGCTCCGCGAACAACGCCAGTTTCGTGTCGAGATCTTCGCGCACCGCTTCGATCACGATATCGGCACGCGCCACGGCATCTGTCAGGCTCTCCGCGACAACTATGCGCCCGATCAGAGCGTCGAGGTCGGTTGGCGGCTCCAGCCGAAACTGATGGTGGGCGTAGCGCGGCAGATGTGGCAGCGTGCGGGTCTCCGTAGCGATCCGCTCCCGCGCCGCGGCGAGCATCCCCGGATCGGCGTCCCAGATGCGCACGGTTCGGCCGCTGCCGGCAATCAGGGACGCAATCTGGCGTCCCATCGTGCCGGCGCCGATGACCGCTGCCGAATTCAGCTCCCTCCCGCCGCCTTCTCCCGCAACCGCCTCACGATCCATGCGCTGAACTCCTCCGCTGTCTGTATCGCAGCCGGTAGTCTGCCATGAGCATGGGTCGTGTCCAAACGCCGGTCGCCGGCAATTGCCCCTCATCCCCGGCCCTTCTCCCCTCGGAGCGGGGAGAAGGGAGCACGCTCAGCCGAGCAGCGAGCCCCTCTCCCTGCGCACAGGGAGAGGGGTGGGGTGAGGGCCGTTGGGGGTAAGGACCACTGTCAGGTGATGACAACCGATGACCACACAACCAACCAGATGCTACGCTCCGGTGGTGACGCCCTCTGATGTCGCCGCCATCTCGACGACCAACCTCACCAAACGCTACGGAGCGGTAACCGCCCTCGCTGGTATCGACCTCGTCGTCCCCAGCGGGGTCACCTACGGCTTCCTCGGGCCGAATGGCGCCGGCAAGACGACCACCATCCGCCTCCTGATGGGCTTTATCCAGGCGACATCCGGTGTGGCGCGCATCTGGGGTCACGACTGCTGGCACGACGGCGTTCGTGCCCGCTCCGACCTGGGGTTTCTCGTGCCGGCCGACGCGCTCTATCCCGACATGACCGGCCGCGCCCTGCTCGACTACATGGCCGCACTCTCCGGGAAGCGGCCTACGCTGCGGCCCCTCCTTCTCGATGCGCTAGAGCTTGGCCAGGATGCGCTCAACCGTCGTCTCCACACCTACTCCAAGGGGATGAAGCAGAAATTGGCGCTGGCGGCGGCCATCCAGGCCAATCCCAGGCTGCTGGTGCTCGACGAGCCGACCGATGGGCTCGACCCGCTGATTCAGCGCTCGTTCGAGGCAGTGCTGCGCCAGCTGCGCGACCAGGGCACAACCGTCTTCATGTCCTCACACGATCTGGCCGAGGTCGAGCGAACGTGCCAGCGGGTGGCCATCATCAGGGACGGGCACATCGTCGCGGAAGAGGCCATCGACGATCTGAAACGTCGTAACCGGCGTGTCGCCGAGGTGACCTTCGTCGCCGAACCGCCGGGACTTGATCTCCTGCCGGAGGTCGAGGTGCTGGAGCGCGACGGCGGCCGGGTCGTGATCGCGCTCGCAGGCAGCGTGATCCCGCTGCTGCGGTTCCTGGCCGCCCGGGACGACGTCCTCGACCTCCTCCTTTCCCCGCCGCGCCTGGAGGATATCTTCCTCGGCTACTACGACACGAGTCGAGGAGTCGTGGAGTCGGGAAGTCGAGAAGAAGGAATTGTCTCCTCGACCCCTCGACTGCTCGACTCCTCGACTTCGCCGGCTGTGCGGCAGTGATCGCGATTCCGCGCATGACGGGCCGCGTCTTGCGGAGCGGGCTGCCTGGTCTCGTCGCCCTTCTGGTCGGGATCGCCCTCTTCGAGTTCGTGCAGCCCCTGGTGATCGCCTCGTTCGGCGGAGCCCAGGGACTCGACGCGATCATGGAGCGCATCCCGCCCGCCCTCCAGGCGTTCACGCGCACCCGGCCGGAGTTCCTGGCGTTGTCCGGTCTGGCCGGCTATCTCTCGTTGGGATTTACCCACCCGCTCTACATCGTCCTCGCCGGCGCGGCGGTGATCGGATTCGCCGCACGCTCGCTGGCCGGCGAGATGGACCGTGGCATCATCCAGATCCCGCTCTCGCGGCCGATCTCGCGCCAGGCCGTCTATGCGTCGCGCCTCCTGGGAGTTGTGGTCATCTGCGGCCTGCTGGCCGCCGCCGGACCACTCGGCATGGTGGCCGGGATGCTCTACGCGCGGCCGAATGGCGAATTTGCCTATGAGCACCTGGTGGCCGTCGCGCTTAGCGGGCTGGCGCTCTTCTGGGCGATCGGCGGGCTGTCGCTGTGGGGGAGTGCTGCTGCCAGCACCGCCGGCCGCGTCGTCGCCTGGGCCATCAGCCTGCTGGTCATCTCGTACTTCGTCGACTACTTCGCCGGGATCTGGGCGCCACTCGAGGCGATTCAGTTCCTCTCGCTGTTTGACTATTACGATCCCACCCAGGCGCTCGTCTCCGGGCAAGCCTCCCCGGCGGACCTGATCACGCTCACCATCGTTGGCGCCGTGGCCGCGGTCGCCGGTCTGGTCACCTTCACCGGCCGCGACCTTCCCTCCTGAGCCTGCCATGAACCGCGCCGTCATCTTCGACGTCAACGAGACGATGCTCGATCTCGGCGCGCTCGACCCGTTGTTCGTTCGCTGGTTCGGCGATCCGCTCGCCAGGAAAGAGTGGTTCGCGCTAACGCTCCACTTCGCGCTGACGCTGGCCGCAACTCGCGAGTTCAGGAGCTTTGGCGAGGTTGGCGCTGCCGCACTCGCGGGGATCGCTCATCGTCGCGAGGTGTCACTGCCGGACGAAGCCGCGGCCCAGCTGCGCGAGGAGGTTCTGCGACTGCCGGCTCACTTCGATGTGGCACCCGCCCTGCGCATCCTGCGGCACGCGGGTCTGGTGACCGCCGCGCTCTCGAACGACCCGCTCCCGGTTGTTCAGGAGCAGCTCCACCATGTCGAGCTTTCGCCACTCTTCGACGTGATCATGTCCGTCGATGAGGCGGGCGCGTTGAAACCCGCGCCCGAGGTGTACGACTTCGCGGTCCGGCGCCTTGATCTCGCGCCCGGATCGATCTGGATGGTTGCCGCACACGGCTGGGACGTCGCCGGGGCAAAGCGCTCCGGACTCCGCGGCGCCTTCGTCGCCCGCCCCGGTCAATCGCCCGACCCCTTCGCCCCGCCGGAAATCCTGGCGGACGATCTCCTCGGTATCGCCCACGCCATCCTCGCCGCAGAACACCTCTCCCCCACATAAAGTCCGGGGCGGTGTGAGCCGCCCCGGTCTTACTCGCCGTCTAGCCGTCTAGCCGTCTAGCCGTCTTTTTTCAGCCGTCTCGCCTAGAGCTCAAACCCCACTCGCATGATCGCCCCGTTATCGGCCTGCGTGACGAGCGCCGCGTACTTGGCCAGAACGCCGCGATCGTACTTCGGCGCCGGCGGCGACCAGGTCCCCAACCGCCTGGCAATTTCATCGTCGCTGAGGTCGACGTCGAGCCGACGCGCCGGTGTGTCGATGATGATCGTGTCGCCTTCCTGGACCGCCGCCAGCGGACCACCAACGCCCGCCTCCGGCGCCACGTGGCCGATCATGAGCCCCTTGGTTGCGCCGCTGAAGCGCCCATCGGTCACCAAGGCAACCGAATCGCCGAGCCCCTGTCCCACGATGGCGGCAGTCACGGACAGCATCTCCTGCATGCCGGGACCGCCGACCGGGCCTTCGTAGCGGATGACGACGACGTCACCCGGGTTGATCCTCCGCTCAAGGATCGCTTCGTGCGCCGCCGGCTCCGAGTCGAAGACCCGTGCCGGACCACGGTGCCCCTCCCGCTCGTAGCCAAAGAGCTTCACCACCGCCCCATTCGGTGCGATGTTTCCCTTGAGGATCACCAGACCGCCACTGTCCTTGCAGGGGTTCC
The DNA here is from genome assembly GCA_963724295.1 of uncultured Chloroflexia bacterium. Lineage (GTDB taxonomy): Bacteria > Chloroflexota > Chloroflexia > Thermomicrobiales > UBA6265 > JACCXM01. Next base: position 267,271 of record CAVRUC010000004.1, read on the forward strand.
CGATCTGCCGCACGACGTCCTGACCCGGCGTCTCCTTCGCCTTGGCGGCCGCCTCCGCGAACGTGTCGCCCGTGACTGTCATCGCGTCTTCGTGGACCAGTCCGGCATCCACCATGCGCTTGGCGACCACCGGGGTGCCCCCGGCCAGATCGAGGTCGGATGCCGCGTAGCGACCCCCGGGCATCAGGTCACAGTACAGCGGCGTGCGGCGCGAGATCTGGTCGAAGTCGTCGATGGTCAGGGGAATCCCCGTCTCGCGCGCCAGGGCAATGAGATGAAGCACGCTGTTGGTCGAGCCGCCGCTGCTCGCTACTCCAGCGATGGCGTTCTCGAACGCTTCGCGCGTCAGGATGTCTTTGGGGAACACCCCCCGGCTGAGCACGTCCATGATCAGCTCGCCCGCTTCCTTGCCAATCGCGTTCTTGCGGGCGTCAGTGGCCGGGGGCGAGGCCGAGCCCATCGGTGAGAGGCCGATGAACTCCATCGCCATGGCCATCGTGTTCGCGGTGTATTGGCCGCCGCAGGCCCCCGCACCGGGGCAGGCCACGTTTTCCAGCTCGATGAGCTCATCGTCACTCATCTTGCCAGCGGCATTGGCGCCGATCGCCTCGTAGACCGAACGGATGGTCACCTCCTTGCCATGGAAGTGTCCCGGCAGGATCGAGCCGCTGTAAAGCAGGATGCCGGGGATGTTCAGTCGCACCAGCGCCATGGCCAGCCCAGGCAAGGTCTTGTCGCAGGCGCCGATGCCGATGATGGCATCGAACATGTGCCCGCGCGCTACCAGCTCGACCGAGTCCGCGATCACCTCGCGCGAGACGAGCGAGGCCTTCATCCCCTCGGTCCCCATCGTCACGCCGTCAGAGATCGAGACGGTGTTCAGCTCTTGCGGCGTTCCGCCGGCGGCACGAATACCCTCTTTGACGTGCCGGGCCAGCTCGCGCTGATTGAGGTTGCAGGGCATGGTCTCGATCCAGCAATGGGCCACCCCGATAATCGGGCGCTTCAGGTCTTCGTCGTCGAAGCCCGTACCCTTCAGCATGGCGCGGGCGCCGGCCCGATCGTTGCCATCGAGAATGACACGGCTCTTGTGCCGCATATCGAACCCGGTTCCCTGTTTCGTTCCCGGCCGCTCCGTCGTCGTGCTCACTCCAGCCTGCTCCTTTTGGTCGCTCTCAGGACATCGATGAAAGGTCTGCGCCACGCCGGCCTCCGGCGCGTGCCTCACGGCTAAGCCTCTCACGGCGCTCAGGTGCCGAGAGTTTCCTCGCCATGAAGCATTTCTGCAAGGTTCAATATATTGGAATTCTGACGTTTTGTGTTACGAGACTCCAGAGCGCGACATGCTCTAGGGGTGTAAAACCCGGCGCCTACCGCGCCTCAGGCGCCGCTGCTGCCGGGTGCCGAACTCGCGTCCGGTGGGAGACCGAGGTCGGCGATAGCCTGGGCCGTCTCGACCCGGGTAAGAGTTTCATGGTCGCGGAGCGCGTCGGGGTCACCTGTCTCCGCGCGAAAGCGCCGGATCAACTCTTCCTCGGTGCGGACCTGGGCTTCCAGGCCGGCCCGTTTCACCTGATCGACTCTCCGCTCGACCCCTTCGACGAACTCCTCGCCACTCTGCGGAGCTGCAACCATGGCGACAGCCGCGCCAACTCCGGCACCGAGCAGGCCTCCGGCGATGAAGGACCCGAGTCTCTTGACAAGTTCCATGACACCCTCCACAGGTGGCTCATCTCACCCGGAAGATCCGGCGTAGCAACGAGCCAAGCAAGAGCAGCACCACCCCCAGCCCCGCTCCGAATGCGGCGGCGCCACGGACGTCCGCCAGCGGTCGGATGTTTTCGTCTGCCGGTCCAGCATAGATCGCCACCTTGGCCCCGGCTTCGATTGTGGCCCGGTCGGCCTTGAGCGCGAAGACCCGGCTACGGACGATCCGCGCCTCTTCCGTGGCAATCGCGATCGCGGTCGAGTTGGAGAACACGGCTTTGTCGCTGTGGACGGCGAGGATACCGGAGCGATCGACCTGAGCCGAACGGGCCTCGACCGTCCTGGCACCGGAGTTGGTCATCACCACCCGCTCCGCCGTCACCTGCTCGGCGCCGGCACGATCCATCGACACCGTCGTGGCAGCGACGTCACCCGCTTCGGCGCGCAAGACCTCGGTGGCGACCGTTGGATGGTTCTCGGGACCCGCGCTCACCATGACCTCTGCCGTGACGGATTCAGCCGCTGCCGGAGCGTCTTCGCTCGGACCCAAAGCGCTGGGCGCGGCGCCGGCCCTGTCGTGCGTCTCCGTTCCGGTGTCCTCGCGCGCCACGTCGGCCGCCCTTCCCGCATCAACTTGCGCCGCCCCGGCGCACCATCAGGCAGGCGAGTGTAGCAAACGAATCCGCGCTGCTAGCCGGCTCTCTGGAAGCAACCGTCGCATGGTGGCTCTGTTTGGCGCATCTCAGGCGACCGGGTATCGTTTCGCGGCGAATTTCGCGGGGGCAACTCGGGGACGGAAGCAGGCGGGCACGGCATGGCACGCGCCGATGTCATCATCGAGAACGGGACGGTGGTCACCGAAGGTGGCGTCTTCCTGGCCGACGTCGTCATTGCCGGCGAGCGGATCGCCGCGCTGACCGTCGACGCCGGCGACTGGTCCGCCGCGGAGCGTATCGACGCCACCGGACTCTGGCTCATTCCCGGCGGCATCGACACCCACACCCACTTCGAGGAACCCGATCCGCGCCTGCTCGAAGGATTCGCGTCCGGCGGCGCGGGCGCAGCGGCTGGAGGGATCACATCAGTCGTCGAGATGCCTCAGGCGCATCCGACAACGACCTCACCGACACTGCTGCTCGAGAAGCAGCGGCTTGTCGAGCAGAACGCCGTCGTCGACATGGCCCTCTGGGGCGGAGTCATCGGACCTCCTGGCCAAACCGCGAGTGACCTCGATGGCATGGCCGGGGAGGGTGCGGCCGCGTTCAAGTCGTTCATGGCCTCGTCGTCACCCTTCTTCCCTGCCGTCGATCACGCCCAACTGTTGTGGGCAATGCGCGAGGGTGCACGTCTCGCCCTTCCCTACGGACTCCATGCCGAGGATCATCAGCTCCTGAATGAAGGGCTCGATCGCCTGCGGGTCGCCGGACGCAAGGATCCTCTGGCGCACGCGGAATCGAGACCACCCCTGGTTGAGACCGTTGCCGTGAACACGGCGCTCCTGCTGGCGGCCGAAACTGGTTGCCACGTTCACATCTGTCACGTCGCCTCGGTGGGTGCGCTGGCTCTCATCCGGGAGGCGAAAGAGCGCGGAGTCCGCGTCACCGCCGAAACATGTCCGCAGTACCTCATGCTCAATACCGAAGATCTCGCTCGCCTGGCCGGTTTCGCCCGTTGCGCGCCCGCCCTCCGCGACCAGGCCGAGGTCGATGGTATCTGGGGGTACGTACTCGATGGCACGATCGATCTCGTCTGCTCCGACCACTGTCCCTACACTGTGGAGAGCAAACAGGCCGGACACAACGACATCTTTCAGGCCCCGCTGGGGCTCTCCGGCGTGCAGACGCTCTTGCCGGCCTTCTTCTCCGAAGCTGTGGTGAAACGAGGTCTGCCAGTGCAACGATTCGTGGCACTGATCGCCGCGAATCCGGCGCGGATCTTTGGCCTCTACCCTCGAAAAGGAACCATGTCGGTTGGGGCCGACGCGGACATCGCCCTCCTCGATCCCGACGCGATCTGGTCGGTGACCGTCGATGACGCGCTGCACAAGCAGAAGTGGACACCGTACGAAGGCAAGGAGATCACCGGCCGCGTCGTGCGTACGATACGGCGAGGAGCGACGATCTTTGACGATACGCTGCAGGGTTCTGACCGCTTGACCGCCCGTCCCGGGTCCGGCAAGTTCCTGCGCCGCGGATATGGAGAGATGGCGTGACACGCAACCTGGATGCTAACGGACGCTGGATCGACTCCCACTGGGTCGAGACCTCCATTCGGGAGCTTTCCCAGTACGGCGCCCACGGCGAAACCGGCGTGGCGCGGCTCGTCTACAGCCCGGAGTGGGTCGCCGCCCAGGATCAGGTGGCCGCCTGGATGGAAGCGGCGAGTCTGCGTGTCGAGCGGGACGCGGTCGGCAACGTCTGGGGCTATCTCGATGGCCAGCACCGCGAGCGGCCCATGGTTGCCACCGGCTCCCACATCGACAGTCAAAACCCCGGCGGACGTTTTGACGGCGCCCTCGGCGTCGTCGCCGGGATCGCCGCGGTAGCGGCATTGCGCGAGCGCCACGGGCAGCCCCAGCAGACGATCGGGGTCGTCTCGCTCGTCGAGGAGGAAGCATCCCGATTCCCGACCGCAAACTTCTGGGGGTCGCGGGCGATCGTCGGCCGGATTGCGCCAGAGGAACCGAGACGACTGCGTGGGTACGACGGCGTGACGATAGCCGAGGCAATGCGCGATGTGGGGCTCGATCCGGCCCTGATCGGGGACGCGCGCCGCGAGGACATCGAGACGTTCATCGAGCTCCACATCGAGCAAGGGCCTCAGCTCGAGCGAGAGGACATACCGGTCGGCATCGTGGACCGGATCACCGGCTACCGCCAATACCTGGTTACCCTCGAAGGGTCCGCCAACCACGCCGGCACAACCCCGATGGATCTGCGACGGGACGCTATGGCCGGCGCGGCCGAGATCATCGGCGGCGTGATCGATACGGCGCATCGCATGGGCCGCCCCTGCGTGACGACCGTCGGCCGGGTCAACGTTTCTCCCAACGAGCGGGCCGTTATCCCACGCCTGGTCGCCTTCACGGTTGACGCGCGATCGCCGGACCCGGCGCAACGCGAGCTCCTCCTTGCCCGCCACGAGGCGCTGATCGATGAGGTCGCGCAGCGGCGCGACCTGTCAGTCACCCTGCGCGTTGACAGCGATCGGACTCCCGTTGCCTGTGATCCTGATGTGGTAGCGGCAATAGCCGCGGCGGCGGCCGAGGGTGGTGTGCCGGCGATTACGATGACGTCCGGCGCGGTGCACGACACCATGCAGCTCGCCGAGATCGCGAAGATCGCCATGATCTTCGTCCGCTCCCGAGGCGGCATCAGTCACAGTCCGCAGGAGTTCACCTCGGCAGAGGATGCGGCCGCCGGCACCGAGGTGTTGGCGCGTACGCTGCACGCACTGGCCTATCGACCGTGAGTGGTACGGCGCCCGCGGGCGATCGCGTCGTGGTCATGCTGACATCTCCTCTGGAACCTGAGCATGTCGAGCGGATCGCGGGAGCGTTCCCGGATCGCCTGGACCTGATCTACCGTCCAGATCTGATGCCGGCGCCGCGCTACGTCGCGGATCACGGCGATTCGGCCTGGCGGCGCAATCCCGCGCAGGAGCGGGAATGGCACCGCCTCCTGAATCAGGCGGAGGTTCTCCTCGACTTTCCGCAGAACGAGTCTCGCCCCCTCCTGGAGCTGACGCCGAATCTGCGCTGGGTGCAGACCACGTCGGCTGGCGTCGGTCCCCTCGTGCAGCGGCTCGGTTTGCAGGATTCCCACCTGATCGTCACCACCGCCAGTGGTATCCACGCCCAGCCGCTCGCCGAGTTCGTCTTTGCCGCGCTGCTCTACTACACGAAGGAGATTGGCCGCCTCAAAGAGGAGCAACGGGCGCACCAGTGGCATCGCTTCGCCGGCATCGAGCTCGCCGGGCAGACGATGGCCATCATCGGACCCGGCCGGATCGGCCGCGAGATCGCCCGCATCGCCCGTGCGTTCCGCATGCGCGTCGCCGCCCTGGGACGAGACAATGATCCCGCCCGGGCGGGATCGCTCGGCGTCGACCAGCTCTACAGCCGCGAGCACCTGCACATGATGCTGGCCGAAGCCGACTGTCTGGTCGTCTGTGCGCCACTCACCCCGGAGACCGAAGACCTCCTGGGACCGGCTGAATTTGCCGCGCTCAAGCCGGGGGCTGTCTTCGTGAACATCGGGCGAGGCGCGATCGTAGACGAGAACGCGCTGCTACGCGGCCTGCGCGAGGGACGAATCGCCTTCGCCGCGCTCGACGTGTTTCGGGAAGAACCGCTTCCTCCCGAATCGCCGTTCTGGGACCTGCCGAATGTCCTGATCAATCCCCACTCGGCAAGCACCGTAGCAACGGAAAACGCCAAGATCGCCGAACTGTTCGTGCGAAATCTCGGTCACTACCTCGCCGGTGAGATCGACCAGATGTCTCCCATTCTCGACAAGCATCGGCTCTATTGACGGGTCGCGGTGGTTGTTCGCTGCGCTCACGGTGGCAGGGTGACAGGGAGACCGATGATCCCGCCACCCTGCCACCCAGCGACCCCGCCACCCGTCACCCAACACCCATCACCCCCGTCCCGCGAAGACCGGCATCGCGTCTGCGCCGTAGATACCCATGGCCCTGCAAAATCGGCACCACCCGGGTGCTATAGTGGCCGTCCGTACACTGACAACCCGCGCCGCGGGCTGGGAGGAAGTTCGATATGCGACCATGGCGAGCGCTGGCGATTGCGCCGCTTGCGGCACTACTGGTGACCGGGCCTGTCCTTGCCCAGGACAGCACCCCGGAAGCGGACGGCGCCGAAAACCCGCGGCTTGTCGCTCCCTCGGAGTGCGTGGCCGAGCCACGAGACTTCGACGACATCGCAACAATCCTGAATCTTGATGGCGAGGGGGTGCCCGCGCCGGCAATGACCCAGATCACGCCCCCACTTGGCCAGATCGCCGACGTCGCGACCACCATCTCGATCAAAGAAGCCGCTCGCCAAGTTCTGGCCTGCTTCAACGCCGGGGACATCCCGCGGGCGGCGGGGCTCATGACGGAGAGTGGCGTGCGGCGCGCCTACTGGGGCTTGACTATCGACGCGGAGAACCGCGAGCTGGCTCGCACCCGTATCGCCGCGCCGCCCGAGCCGAGGGCCGAAGACGCGTTGGTCCGGCTCATCACCGTGACCGATGTCTCGGTGCTTCCGGATGGGCGGATCACCGCCTTCGTTGTCCTCAACGAGCCGCTCCTGCCGCCGCCGGGTCCGGAGACGTTGCTGTTCGTCTTCGCCAACCAGGACGGACGGTGGCTGGTCGACGATTGGATCGACTTCTCGATCGTTCCGCCCAACTTCGGGGAAGAGGCCACGCCCACGAGTTAAGGGGCGCGAAGGATTGAGGTAGTGAGCGCCGCCGGGTCACATTCCTGGCGGCGTTCCTGTGAACATCGCTTGTCGTGAGAGGAGTGTGATCGTGCCGTCGACACGAGTCGGAGATCTCGACGTCGTTTGGGATGTCGCCGGACCGGCCGCCGGCGCACCCGTTGTGATGATCAATGGCCTGGGCGCGGCGCGGGGAAGCTGGTACCTGCAAGTCCCGGCGCTCGCCGAGCGATACCGGGTCTACACCTACGACAATCGCGACGTCGGTGAGACCGGCTGCGGGGAAGACACGAGTGGATACGGCATCGATCGGTTCGCGCGCGATGCGGCGGGATTGATCGAATCGCTGGAGACGGGACCGGTCCATGTCATCGGCGCGTCAATGGGCGGCGTTATCGCTCAGGAGTTGGCTCTCTCCCGGCCCGACCTGGTGCGCAGCGTCCAGATCGTCTGCTCGTGGCCAGAGACGGACCCCTGGCTCGCCGAGCTCATTCTGCAGTGGAAGTCGATGTTCTTCGCGATGGGCGCGTTCGACTGGGCAAGAAACACCTGGGTGTGGGTCTTCACCCACCGCTGGTTCCGCGACCCCGAGAAAATGGCCGGTCTACGCCATGATGCCGAGTCGTATCCCTTTCCGCAGACGGCGGAGATGTTCGGTCGCCAGTGCGACGCCGTCGTGCCATTCGACGCGCGCGACCGACTGGGAGCGATCGCCGCACCCACGCACGTCATCGTCGGTGAGGAAGATATCTTCACTCCGCCGCGCTTTTCCCGCGAGATCGCGGCCGCGATTCCCGGATCGACGCTCTCCATTCTGCCTGAGGTCGGGCACGGGATGTTCTGGGAAACTCCCGAGGCGTTCAACGCCGCTTTGGTTGGATTTCTCGATCGCTCCGCAACCTGAACGAATCACTTCTTCCGAAACGACGCCGCTTTCCGGCGCGTTGCTGGATTTGTCGTTGCCGCGTCCGCCCGGTACCGGTGTACCGGGGTTGTCCCTTGTGCCGCGATGCGGAGAACGACTATGTTGAGACACCAGCCGATCACCGCGGTCGACAGCGCCTGGCTGACTATTGGCGCGTCGACCGGGCTCAATCCAGGAGAAATACCATGAAGCGATATCTGGCGTTGTTCGGGGCGGCCGTGCTCGCCGTCTCCTCCTCGCTGGGCTCGATTTCCGCGCAGACCGGGATCCCGGTCAATGCGGACGGGTCATACGTCGTTGCGAACGACGATGGCCAGTCAAGCGCCTCGGGTGTAGGGCGAAGACATCGACTTCGGCGACGTCTCCACGGGTGGCGCTCGTGGAGAAACCCTCGGCGATCCGAATGCGGTCTACTCGCCGATGGTGCCGGACAATCCGGGGCCGGATGGCGGCGTTCCAATGATGCCCGGCGCCGGCGACGGTCTCATCGGCGGCGTTCCCGTGATGCCCATCCTGGCGCCAGCCAGCCGCCGCATCGACCACGACCGCTCCCGCCGGCACGGAAGGCACGACCGCGGAGACTGCTCCGGTTGATGCCGCCGCGCCGGTCGACTCCGCCCCTGTCGCCACTGACACCGTGGCGGCTGACGGTGGGTTCTGCGCACAGTACGGCACCTGGTATGACGCACAGGTCGCTTACGAAAACCTCGGAGCGACGGCGGCGGACCCGGCGCTGGTGCAAGAGGTCGACCCCAACTACGATGGGATCGCCTGCGAGGAGATGATGGTCTAACCGGCGGCGTCGCGCTGACTCCCAGTCCCCACTCCCGGCGCGCCGGGAGCGGGGATTTTGTTGTGCCGGGCTGGACACGCGTTGTCGGCTACGATGCGCGTCATCCAATACGCGGGCCATGCGCCCGATCGATGCACGCGGGAAGGAGTCCTGATGGAGCGCGCGGTTCTCGGTTCGACGATCGTCTTTGCGCCGTACTCGATTGACCAGGCGCTGGAGGGCCTTGCCGAGGCTGGGTACCACGCCTGCGAGATCGGAGCCGTCAAGGGATGGTTCGAGCATATCGATCCTGATACGGCGTCTGACCAGGACATCGACCGCATCGCCGGCAAGCTCGCCGATCTTGGTCTGAAGCCGGTCAGCCTCAGTGGCCATGCACAGCTGCAGACGGATGAGGGCGCGGCCCGGTTCGCGCGGGCGATCGATATCGCCGCCGCGCTCGGAATGGAGGTCGTCAACACCTACACCGGCGATGCCACGACCGACGAGGAGCGGGAGGCGTATTTCGCCAATGTCACCACGCTCTGTGACCAGGCTGCCAGGCATGGGTTGAAGATCGGGATGGAGACCGACAGCAACATGCTCCCCACTGCCGAGATCGGCGTAGCAATTCTCGACCGCATCAACCGGCCGGACGTCCTCGGCTTCAATTACGACCCGGGCAACGTCGTCTACTACGCGGGTGCAGACCCGCTAACGGACGTTCGCTTCGCGCTACCCCGGCTGGTCCACTTCCATTTCAAGGACAAAGTTGGGGGCAAGGGCGTCTTCAACTTCCCGCCTCCAGGCGACGGCGAGCTCGACATGAAGGGGATGCTGACCATTCTCGACGAGGCTGGTTACACTGGCCCGCTCAGCGCCGAGGTCGAGTACAATGAGCTTGGCTGGCCGGACTATGACGTCTGCCGCGCGGCGGCGAAACGCTCGGTAGAGAACCTGCGCGATATGGGCCTCAACGTCTGACCGCTGTCATCTCGAACCGGTGCGCGCCTCGTCCACCAACCAGCGTAGCCGCTCCAATGTCAGTGGCCCTAGCTGGAATCCATCCACAATGCCGTCCGGACTAATCACCACCGTCGACGGGTAGGCACTGGGAACGCCAAATGCCGCCTCGATAGGCCCGATGCCGGGTTGATCGGTATTCGTATCCCGGCCGATCGGATAGGTGAAACCTCCGGCTTCGACAAAATCGCGCGCATTCTTGTCGACGTCGGTGCGGATGCCGACTCCGACGATGGTGGTTTGTTCCCCGGCGAGCCGCGCCGCATCCCAATAGGCTTGCAGCTCCGGCATCTCGGATCGGCACGGTTCGCACCACGACGCCCAGAAATTGACGACCACCACGCGGCCGTGCAGGTCGGCCAGCCGTAGCGGGCTGCCGTCGAGGAGCGTCAGGGTAACGTCCGGCGCTGGCTCACCCGCCATCTGTCCGAGTGACGCCGTTCCGGGCGCGGCGTCGCGCTGGGTCCACCAGATCCCGGCGACGACGAGCGCCAGCAACAACCCCAGCGCCAGCGGAGAGTAGCGGCCGATCCGGCCATAACCGACGCGACCGTGATCGCTCGCGGCGTCATCCGGGTCGTCTGCTAGCGCGGGTGCCTCATGATGGATTCGCGGTTCGGGTGCAGGGATCATCGGCGCCGGTCAGGGAAGCGTCGCAACCGCGGCTTCCACCTTTTGCCATGTCTCCGGACTCCCACCGACGAGGAGGACGATCACATTACTCCCTTGCGTCATGCGGGGTTCGCCGTCTGGCGTAGGGGTGCCCGCCAGCCGATCCGGGACCACGTCGGCCGCATTGACGCCTTCGGCATCGGCGCGCGCCGTTTCAGCATCCGGGTAGAGAAAGATGAACCCCGGCATGCCATCGATCTCGATTCCCTGCCCTGGCACGTCGAGCTCGCCACGAGGGATGAAGAGACGGGGCGGCTGTTGAACGTCGAGACCCTGGCTCCGCAGCGCGTCCGTAACGTTGACCAGTTCATTCCCGCCTGGCGTCGCGACCGGTACCGGCGCAATGCCTCCCCCGGGGTTTCTGAAGTAGAGGATGAGGGCGAGCACGCCAAACACCACCGCGGCCAGTGCGAACAGGTTGCTCGCCGTGTTGCTTCGCCGCCTGCCCGCGCTCGTTCCGGCATTGTCAGGAGTCACGTCATCGTCCATCTCGTGATGGTACGCGGCGCGGGTGCGCCGCGAACAGTCGTTGCCGCCGGCCCACACGTCGCCACCGCAATGCGGCGAACAGCCTGGAAGCTCAATCGCCGTCTGGCGGCGAGTCCTTGCCGACCGGCGAGGTCGATGCGGTGGTGAGCGCCGTGCCATCGTCGGACACCGCTGCCCACCGCGGTGCGTGGCCCGCCGCGCGAAGCGTGCCGATCAGCGCGTCTTCCCCCTGATCCACGTCTGCCGCCCCGGAGGTCAGGGAAACCAGGACAGCCAATTCACCAAGTGGTTCCGCTGTCCAGCCCGCTTCAGCCAATACCTGAATCAGGGCCGGGCGTTCCGCCGCATCGTCGGGCCGCAGGATGATCGCGCGACGCATCCCCACCCGGTGGAAGCCGCGAGCCCAGGTCGTGAGATTGGCGGCGAGCACTTTCGGCAGCGGTTGTCGACTCCCCCGCTCCAGGAACCTCACGATCTGGTCGAGCTCGACGCCGGCGGAAAGGGCCGCTGCGAGCGATCCCGGAGTGAGCCGGTAATGACTCTGCTGGCCGAGATCGACGAGCTCGGAAAAGGCAGTGAGCGCCCACACCCGGTCGGGCGACGGCGATTGCAGCGTGATCTCGCCGGAGGGATCGACGACAAGCGGGGCCAACGAGGCGCCCGCATCGTCCTCCGCTGGCTCTGGTTGCCGCCTGGCCAGGGCGGCGCCGGTTTCGGTCAGGCGGATCGCGCGCGCTTGGCCAGGGCGATCGACCGTTTCCGCGAGGGCGAACCAGACAAACGGACCGCTAAGCTCGAGCGCGATCACGTCGCTCAGAGCCGCGGCGCGCGCTTCCTCTTCATCAACACCCACTCCCGCCTCGCCACCCAGCCGCGCCGTTGCCGCCGTGAATGAGGGCCCGAGCAGTCTCGGGTAGCGGGCGGCAAGACGCAACGCGACGCTCTCCAGCGTCGCCCATCGTGGGGGGAGCATGCCGAATTCCGGGTCGGCCAGTGCCGCCAGCAGACGGGGTCGCATCCCGCGCCAGTCCGCGCCCCAAACGTCGACGACGCCTGCCGGCTCGCCTTCAACCCAGCGCGGCAGTCGCAGCCAGCGTTCACGAAGCCTGGTCGTCTGCGCCCCGAACGCGCTGCCACGCCAACCCCGGGCATGCGGCCCGGCGACGATGCGCCGCGGCCGCGCATCCTCGTCGATCGCCAGGATCCCTTCTGCCAGAGCCAGCGCCTGCAACAGCTCGAGGTAGCCAACAGGTGGGCCATCTTTGCCGCCGAACCAGAGGCGCGGCGCCGCTGCTCGCAGGAGCCAGCGTGGTGGCGACTCCGAGGCTTCCCACACCGGCGTCTGCGGGGTCGAGATGATGCGCAACAAGGTCAGGAGATCCCAGGCCACGGCATCGGGATGACGCCAGGATGGCGCTAGCCCCGGTTCGAGCTCAATGGCGATGAGCTCGGGGAGAACCGAAGCTTGACTCTCGCCTGGGCTACGAATTTCCGCCGGGATAAACAACCACCGTGTCCCGTCGCTCTTGTAGGCATGCCAGACCAGCAATGCACCTTCGAGCTCGGCCAGCGCGGCACGCAACCGGGCGACAGTGACCGTGTCCGACCCACCGAGCCCCGCACCCGCCGCCACGTCGGCCAGGAGCGCCGGTCCGGGCGCGGCACTGACGATGTTCCAAACCGCCACGGCGTCGCGACCGCGGCCGCGCACGACACGCGCCACCCTGGCGGGATCGTTGATCAGTCGTAATAGCCGAACCGCCAGATCGCGCCGCCGGGCCACTCCCGGCACTGTACGCAATCCCCAGATCTTGGCGGCCGCTTCGAGCTCTGCGTCGTCCAGCAGCTCGAGCAGGACCCGCAGCGGAGACTGGGCGAGATTGCCGGCCGCCATCTCGTCCTGGATGCGGCGCACTTGCAGTGCCAGCTCTCGCGGTAGCAGGAGACGCGGTACGGCGCCGATCGGTAACGGCTCGTCGTCGCCTTCACGGAAGAGAATGCCGATCCGGTAGAGACGCAACGCCGTCTCGCGCGCATCGGTCGCGGCGACCTCGAGACGGGCGGCCAGCTCGTCCACGGTAGGCGCCACTGCCGCGTCTGACGCGTCGGTCAGGGCGTCGACCATCGCCCGCTGCGCGGGGTCGAGCCGTTCCCAGACGTCGCGCATCGTGCGCGGGTCGGTCATGGCGCGATAGAGCGCCCCTACGACCTCGCTCTTGCTTTCGACAAAGAGCGGAACGCTCCACGCCTCGGCAATGCGAAGCAGCTCGGGTAACCGCCGGGCGTGCAGTCGACCAAGAAGGTTGCGCATAGGCGATCCGGACGGGCGGGTCTTGGCGCAAGTCCGCGGACGGGACCTGCCCAGAGTATATCGGGCCTGCGGTCTGACAGGTCGGAGGTCAGAAGTCGGAAGTCGGAGGATCGTTTCGTAGGCTATCGGCTCTTGGCTATTCTCGTACTGACCGACTAACCGACTGACCGACTGACCGACTCCCGTCCCTCACCGTGCTATACAGCGTCGCGTCGTAATGCGATGTCATCCAACGGAGGACGGAACGATGGTCGAGTCTGCGCGAGCCGGCGGGCGCTCTCCCGACGTAATCGTCGTCGGTGGAGGCGTCACCGGAACTTCGATCGCGTGGCGGCTGGCGCAGGCGCGACATCGTGTCCTGTTACTCGAGCGGCGCGGCATCTGCGCCGGGGCCTCGGGTCGCAACGCCGGCCATACTGGGGCGAGCTCGGGGATGCACGCGGCGCCGAGGACCGTCCGTGCTCTGCATGCCATAACCACCGCGAATCTTCGGCTCCTGAAAACGCTCCACGACGAACTGGATAGGGATTTCGAGCTCAGGCTCCCGGGGAGCATGGACGTGCTCACCACCCCCGAGCAACTGGCGCACGCCAAAGAGACGGTCGTCACGAAGCACGACGCTGGCAGCGACGTCGAGCTGCTCGATGGCGAGACCGCCCGCGCGATCATGCCCTCGCTCTCATCCCGCATCCTGGGCGCCACGTATGCACGAGACCGGGGGCACCTCTGGCCGTTCGCGCTCGTCACCGGCATGGCTGACGCCGCCGCCCGAGCAGGGGCCGAGATCCGCATCGGAGCGCGCGTCCAACGCCTGGCCCGTTCCGGCGATCGAGTCACCGGAGTCGTGGTCGATGGCGCAACGATCCACGCGACTGACGTGGTCCTGGCCACCAACGCCTGGACACCGCAGCTCCTGCCCGAGCTTCCCGACGGGGCTCTCGTGCCGGCGCGGGGACAGATCCTGGTCACCCAACCGCTGCCACCGCTCCTGGCCTGCCCATTCGGGACGAACTTCGACAAGGAGTACGGCCGGCAGACGCCCGGTGGTCAGATCGTGTGCGGCGGGTACCGGCGGCTCGATGTCGGCGAGGGACTGGGAACGTACCGCGAAGACGTGACGCTTCCCGTGTTGGCCGGGATCGCTCGCTGCCTGAGCGATCTCTTCCCCATCCTGCGCGACAAGGCGCGGGTGGTGCGAGCCTGGTCCGGCATCATGGGGTTCACGGCCGATGGACTGCCGCTGATCGGCCGCTATGAACCGGCTCCGGGACTGACCATCGCCGCCGGATTCAACGGCGGCGGCTTCTCCTGGGGGGTCATCGTCGGCAAGGTCATCGCCAGTCTGCTGAGCGGGCAGGAGCCGGAATTCGACATCGCCCCGTTCCGCCCAGCGCGCTTCCTCGACGGCGACGTCGCCTGGGCAAATCCGTTCACCGCCGGGGAGAAGAACAACCCACGCCCGGCGCTTGCGCTCATCGACCAGGCCTGAACGGAGACCGACAACATGGACTCGACGGAGCCGACGCCGCTGGAAACTGGGTGGCTGCCAACCACCCCCGTCGGCGATACCTACCTGCGCCGGTTTCTGCACAACTGGGCAGGGATGTGTGCCGCCACAGCCCGCGCGCTCGGTGGCCACAGCCGGGATCTGCCGGCGGTGCTCATGGCCGATAGCGGCCGTCCGGTGGTTTTCTTCAACTGTGCGACGCTGATGCAACCGCTGGCGACGCAAACCGTGACGGACACACTCGACGAGATCGCCGCGTTCTTCGCTTTCGCCGATTCTTCACGCCCGGCAGAGGTACTTCTTGCCTCCGCCTGGCCAACCGGGGATCTGCGCCCATCTGGCTGGAATCTGATGGGGCACCCGCCGATCTTGCTTCAGCCGGCCGGGGCGGTGTCACGACCAGCTCCGCCCGACGTCGATATCCAGGAAGTGCGCGACCTGGAAGCACTGCACGCCTGGGAACGTGTCGTCATCGATGGGTATCCACTGGACGGTCTCGCCGGCGCCCCTGCCGGCACTGTCACTGCGGAAAGCTGGCTCGACGAGCCTCGATTGCGATTGTGGGTCGGCTGGGTGGGGAATCGCCCGGTCAGCGCATCATCGGCCTGGACCGAGCACGGCATCAACGATGTCACCCTGGTCGCGACGATCCCCGACGCCCGGGGGCGCGGCTATGGCGAAGCGCTCACCTGGCATGCGGCGCGGGCCGATCCCTCCTTGCCGGCGATGCTCCTCTCCTCGGACGCTGGCCGGTCTATCTACGAGCGGATGGGCTTTCTGCCCTTGCAGCGCATCACGCTCTGGTACCGAACACGGCCAGGCTGAGTAACGCGTTGTCTCAGCCCTGAGACGTCTCAGCCGCACCGCGTCGCCCCTACCCCGCTCGACCCCGTCTAGCGTCTGCCGTCCCCGCCTACCCTGCCGGCCGCGCCTGCATCAGCCGGATCATCGGCTTGCGCGGTTTCGTCGCCGCGTCGCGGGCGAGCTGGATGGCGACAGCCTCGGCCAGATGCTCGAAAGCTTTGGCGGTCACCGAGTCCGGATGCGCCGCCACGATCGGGCTGCCCGTGTCACCGCCCTCCCGAACGCTCGGGTCGATGGGAACTTCGCCGAGGAACGGCACGCCGTGTTCCTCCGCCGTGCGCCGCCCACCCCCTTCGCCGAAGATCGGGGTGACGGTACCGCAGCAGGGGCAGACGAACCCACTCATGTTCTCGATGATGCCGACGACCGGCGTCTTCACCTCCTGGAACATCTTCAGACCCTTGACCGCATCGGCCAGGGCCACGTCCTGCGGCGTGGTGACGATGACCGCCCCGGAGAGGGGAATCTTCTGCGTCAGCGTCAACTGGACGTCGCCAGTGCCCGGCGGCAAGTCGATCACCAGGTAGTCGAGATCCTCCCAGAGGACGTCATTCAGGAACTGGGTGATCAGTTGCGCAACCAGCGGACCCCGCCAGATAAGAGCCTTGTCGGGATCGAGCAGGAACCCGATGCTCATGATCTTCACGCCGTGCGCCTCGAGCGGCACGATCTTGCCACCGCGCACCAGCGGCTTCGCACCTTGCCCCATCATCAGCGGGATGCTGGGACCGTAGACGTCGGCGTCGAGCAGTCCAACTTTCGCGCCGGCCTTGCTCAGCGCCACCGCCAGATTCGCCGCCACCGTCGACTTGCCGACGCCGCCCTTCCCGGACGCGACCGCGATCGTGTTGCGCACCCCCGCGATCGGGTCGGCATCGGCCTTGCCCGAACCGGACGGCCGGACACGGGTGTGAAATGTCACCTCCACCGTCTCCACGCCCGGAATCTCCTGGGCGGCGGCTTTCAGTTGTTGTTCGATCGCGTCACGGTAGGGCGCAATCGGAGAGAGCAGCTCGACGATCAGGTTGACGCGGCTGCCCTCGATCTCGACCGCGGGAATCATGCGCAATTCGACCAGACTGCGGCCGATGGCCGGCTCCTGGACACCGGAGACCGCTTCCAGGACGCGCTCCTTGGTCAGCTCATTCCCCACTGGGGGTTGTGTAATCGACACCGGGGAGATCTCAACTTTCTAGGTTCTCGGATTGAGTAGCGCGGAGCGTTACCCGGACTATGTTCCACAGAGACGATACTCCACGCGCGCGTGCCGGTGTCAGCGGCGAATTGCCCGTTGCGTACCGGCCATGCCGTCTCGCACAATCGTCAGGTTGCGACCGGCACGACACGAGGATTCGCAGGGACAAGGACTAGGGCAAGAACACGATGGTGACAAGCGAAATGGATCAGGACGCGGCGCCGAGCGAGCCATCGGCGGCGATTGACGCCGAGGCCATCCAGGTCGCGCGGGATGCCGCCGAGACGAGCGACGAGCCAACCGGTCCCAAGAAGATCGCGGTGGTCATGGCCCACCCGGATGACGCGGAGTTCATCTGCGCCGGGACCATCGCCCGCTGGACCGACGAGGGGCACGAGGTCGTCTATGTCCTGCTCACGTCCGGAGACAAGGGCAGCGACGACCCGGAGATGACGCCGGAGAGGCTCGCCGCGACGCGGGAGGCGGAGCAGCGAGAAGCAGCGCGTATCCTCGGGGCCAGAGACGTCATTTTCATGAGATGTCCCGATGGTGAGCTGGAGCCCAACCTCCAGTTGCGGCGCGAGATCGTGCGCGTCATTCGCCGGTTGAAACCCGATGTCGTCGTCTGCCAGGACCCGACCGTGCGCTGGGTAGACACCCAGTACATCAACCACCCCGATCACCGCGCCGCGGGCGAGGCGACCCTCGCCGCTGTCTTTCCGGCCGCCCGTGATCGCATGAACTTTCCCGAGCTCCTCGCCGAGGGACTCGAACCGCACAAGGTGCGCGAGATTTATCTCGCCGGCGCCCAGACCCCGGATGTGGCGATCGACATCACGGCGTACATCGAGCGCAAGATGGAATCTCTGCGCGCTCATGTTTCCCAGATGGGCGACTGGGACCCCGAGCCCATGGTCCGCGAGTGGGCCAAAGAGACCGCGGAGCAGCACCCTGGCAACGGGGATTATGTCGAGAGTTTCAAGTATTTCAAGCTCGACTGACCCGGTGCCATACTACGGACCAATCGTGATTTCAGGTTGACCGCGTCCGAGGGAGATTGATTCATGGCAGGCCCGAGCCCGATGCTGGATTACGCCTACTTCGAGGGCAACATCGTTCCCTTCGCTGACGCCAAGATCAGCGTCGGCACGCACGCCGTGCAATATGGCACGGGCGCGTTCGCCGGCATCCGTGGCTACCTCGACCAGGATGGTGAGACGATCAACATCTTCCGCCTGCCGGAGCATGCGGCGCGGCTGCTCAACTCGGCCAAGCTCCTGCGCGCCCGTCTCCCCTTCACCCGGGAGAGCCTCGCCCAGACGATCGTGGCTCTGGTCGAGAAGAACGCTCCGACTGGAGACGTTTACATCCGCCCTTTCGTCTACAAATCCTCCGTGCAGCTGACACCGCGTCTCATCGGGCTCGACGACGAGCTGGCAATCTACATGCTCCAGCTCGGCGATTACCTCGACACCGTTTCAGGCGTCAAGGCCTCCGTCTCCTCCTGGCATCGGGTCCCCGACAACGCCGTGCCGGGACGGGGCAAGCTCTCCGGCGCCTATATCAACTCCGCGCTAGCCAAGGATGAGGCCGAGGAAAAGGGGGCCGACGAGGCTATCCTGCTCGACCAGCACGGGCACGTCGCCGAGGGGAGCGGCTGCAACCTCTTCCTGGTGCGGGACGGTTCGCTCGTCACGGCGCCCATCACCGGCGACATCCTGGAAGGGATCACTCGCCGCACGATGATGCAGTTTGCCCACGACGAAGGAATCTCGATCCAGGAGCGCGATATCGACCGCTCCGAGCTCTACATCGTCGACGAGGCGTTCTTCTGCGGCACCGGCGTCCAGATCGCCCCGATCGCCAGCATCGACGGACGCCCGGTCGGCGACGGCATCCCCGGTCCAATAACCATGCGCCTGAGGGAGCTCTTTTTCGACACCGTCCGCGGCCGCAATCCGAACTACGCGCACTATCTGACCCGAGTACGGGCAAGGGTTGCGTCGCCCGCGGATTGACGCAGACGCCGGTTCAACCCCGATCACAGCTCCAACACTACCCACACCTGCCCTATCTTCCTGATCGGGAGGAACGGGAGGTTGAGGGTAATGGCTGACGTCAGGTCCAGTCAGACGGTCGCCGAATCCACCGCCGGCTCGAAGCCATGGAAGCGGTCGAACTCGGCGTGATGATGCGCCTGGTCGACGGGAACGACGACGACGAAGGGTCTCCCCTCCGCGTTCGCCTGCCTGGCCGTTTCCAGCGCGGGACGGAGGCCTGACGCCTCCTCGACGCGGATGGCCTCGATGCCGGCGGCCCTGGCGCTCCCGGCCAGGTCGGTCCCGGGTGCAAATTGGGTGGCGACGATCGGACCCTCGGTCCGCTTCTGGATCCACTGCACCCAGCCGAACGAGCTGTCGTCGAGGACCACCCATGTGACGGCCAACCCCTCCTGGGCCGCCGTCCCCAGCTCGTGCAACTGCATCTGGAATGCGCCGTCGCCCGTCGTACAAACGACCTGGCGGTCCGGCCGCGCCAGCTTCGCCGCCATGGCGCCGACGATCCCGTATCCCATAGCGGTCTGCTCGGCGGGCGGCACGCAGCAGCCGGGATCGAGCACCTGGTAGTAGGGCCAGAAGTAGGCCCACAGGTCCTGACCGCCGTTCTCCTTGACGAGGATGGTGTTGTCGCCGAAGACCCGGTTGACCTCGTGCACGATCGATTTGCCCTTCAGCGGCATGTCACCCTGATCCAGGGCATCTTCCGCATCCCCGGCCGCACCGGCGATGGCCGCCCGTCGTCCGGCGATGATGTCGGCGACATAGTCCTCGTTCCGGGTGAAGCCTCTCTCTTGCAGTGCCAGCGTCAGCGCATCGATTGCTTGCCTGGCGTCGGCCTGGATCGCCACATCCGGTTGCCAGTTTCGGCCCAGCTCGAACGGATCGATATCGATCTGGATCAACTTCGCGTTGTCTGGAAACGGGAGGAATCCACCCTGGAACTCCTCCATCCGGGAGCCAACCGTGATCAGCAGATCGGCTGATTCGTAGACATGCCGAGGAAAGGTCGTGCGGTACAGCCCGGTCAGCCCGCAGAATAGCGAGTGCGTCTCGGCGACCGACCCGCGGCCGGCAGGCGTGGTCTGGATCGGGATGCCAAACCGTTCGCTGAGGTCGCCGACCGCGCTGCCGGCTCCGGAGAGGATCGTGCCGCCACCCGTAATCAGGAGCGGCCGCTTTGCCGCGGCGATGAGATCGACAGCGGCCGCCAGCGCGGTGGGATCGGCGGCCGGGCGCGGAGCCGGCAGCGCCCGCGCGTAGGCCGGGATCTCCCAGACGCCCAGACCGATGTCGCCGGGCAGCTCGACGTAGACCGGCCCCGGCTGGCCGCTGGTGGCGATCTGGACGGCGCGGCGCATCACCCAGGGGATATTCTCCGGCAGCTCGACCGTGGTCGCCCACTTGGTGATCGAGGAGAGCATGGCGACGTGATCGGTCTCCTGAAACGAGCCTTTGCCATAGGTCTGGCGGGGAGAGCGCACCCCGAGCACGAGCATCGGCGTACAGCCCGAGTACGCCTCGAGAATACCGGGCACCAGGTTCGCGATCCCCGGTCCGGGGCAACCGAAGCAGGCGGCGATCTGATTGGTCACCCGAGCGTAGGCCATCGCCATGAAGGCGCCCGAGGTCTCGAAGCGGACCCCAATCGGCCGCGGTCCACCATCCGGCTCCATCGCTACGAGCGCGTCATACAGGTGACGCGGGTCCCCAGGGAGACCGAAGACGTACGGCACGCCCTCCGCCTTCATGGCGAGGACGACGGCTTCCCACCCGGTCAACGTTGGCATCGGTATTCCTCCGGCCCGCATCCGTATTTCCTGACGCCGCAGAAGTTTGCCAAGTTTGCCAAGTTTGCCAAGTTCGGCGCCCGCCTCTCCGTCTACGCTCCCGCCGCTGGCCGCACCAACGGCGCATCCGGCAGCAGCGGGGAGGCGAATTCCGGCTCCCCGGCGCGGCGCATGAGCAGGCACAGCCCTGCCGCGAGCAGACAGAGCAAGCCGCTTCCGACGAAGGCCAGCTCATAACCGCCGGTCACCGTGCGGATCACTCCGGCCGCTGAGGCGACGACCGCCGCGCCGAGCTGATGCGCGGTGAAGACCCAACCGTAGACGATCGGTCCAGCGGCGCGCCCGAAGGTCTGGGAGGCGATGGCCACCGTGGGCGGCACGGTGGCTACCCAGTCGAGCCCGTAGAAGACGATGAAGAGAATCAGCCCGAAACTGGGCGACCCGAGTACGAAGGGCAGGTAGAGCAGCGACAGCCCGCGCAGACCGTAATAGGCGAACAGGAGCTTGCGCGAATCGACCCGGTCGGTCAGCACACCGGAGATGGTGGTGCCGACCACATCGAAGATTCCAATCACCGCCAACAGGCTCGCCGCGGTCACCGCGGCCATGCCGTGGTCGACGCCGGCTGGAATCAGGTGGGTGCCGATCAGACCGTTTGTCGAGGCGCCACAGATGAAGAACGTCGCCGCCAGCAGCCAGAAATTGCGGTTGCCGCTGGCCATGGCCAGTCCGCGAAAGGCCATCGCCACCGGGTTGCCTCGCGGCGGCGCCGGCGGGTCGTCCTCGCTGGCGCCGTAGGCTCGCGTCCCGGCGTCCTCTGGCCGGTTGCGCAGGAAGACCAGAACCAGGGGGACGACCGCCAGGGTGCAGATCGCGACAGTCAACGAGACGTAGCGCCAACCTCGCTCCTGCCCCAGCCAACCCAGAAACGGCAGAAAGATGAGCTGACCGGTGGCGGACGCGGCGGTGAGGAGACCGACGACCAGACCACGGCGGCGCACGAACCAGCGATTGGCGACCGTGGCCGCGAAGACGGTCGCCATCGTCCCGGCCCCAAGGCCGACGACGATCCCCCACAGCAGATAGAGCTGCCAGGGCACGGTCATCCAGACCGTCAGGGCAGCGCCGGTCGCAATGAGCAGCAGTGCGCCAGCGACAACCGGCCGGATGCCCCAGCGGTCCATCATCGCGGCGGCGAACGGCCCGACGAACCCGAACAGAACGAGATTGATCGAGACCGCCAGCGAGATCGTGGCCCGCGACCAGCCGAACTCAGCCTCCAGCGGCACCATCAACACTGCCGGCGTCGAGCGGATGCCGGACGCAGCGAGCAGGGTGATGAAGGTCACGGCAAAAACGATCCACGCGTAGTGGAAGCCGCCAGGAAGGGAAATGACGCGTCGGCTCACGGCTCTCAGACTCCGGTGGGAACCGTTTGCCGGTTGTCGCTCAGGCTGCTCGCCCCCGCGGAATGACCGAACTTGTCAAGAAAACGACCGATGCGCTCGAGTGCCTCGTCGATCTGGTCCAGGCTGGTGGCGTAGGCGCAGCGGATGTGCCCCGCGCCGCCGGGTCCAAAGGCATCGCCCGGAACGACGGCAACCCTGGCCTCATAGAGCAACCGGGTCGCGAAGTCGTGCGCGGAAAGCCCGGTCGAGATGACCGAGGGGAACGCGTAGAACGCACCCGCCGGAAGGTGACAGTCCAGTCCGAGCCGGTTCAACCCCGAGACAATTGCCTGCCGCCGCAGCGCGTAGTCGTCGACGGTCGCCTGTACTTCGCGCTCCGGCACCCGCAGCGCCTCGATTGCGGCCTCCTGCGCCTGCCGCGAGGCGCAAAGCGCCGTGTACTGGTGGATGCGTGTCATGGCCGCGATCAACGGCTTTGGGCCAGCCGCGTACCCGACGCGCCAACCGGTCATACCGTACGTCTTCGAAAAGCCGTTGAGCAGCAGCGTCCGCTCCAGCATCCCGGGCAGCGTGGCGAACGGCACGTGCGGCGCATCGTACGAGAGGCGATCGTAAATTTCGTCGCTGATCACCGCCAGATCGTGGCGCCGCACAACATCCGCGATGGCATTGAGCGCGGCGCGATCCGGCACGGCGCCAGTCGGGTTCCCCGGGTAATTGAGCAGTAATACTCGCGTGCGCGGGGTGATGTGCCGCTCCAGCTCATTGGCTTGAGGAATGAACCCATCCCGCGCCGGAGCGGGAACCCAAACCGGGACGCCGCCGGCCAACGAGACACAGGGCGGATAGGCCACATACGCGGGGTCAGGAATGAGGACTTCATCACCGGGATCGAGCAGCGCCCGCAGCGCCAGGTCGAGTCCCTCGCTGACGCCGACAGTGATCAGGACTTCGTCCTCCGGGTCATATTCCAGGCCGTAGCGGCTGGCCAGGGATGAGCCGACCGCCGTACGGAGATCGAGCAAGCCGCTGTTGGCGGTGTAGGTCGTGCGACCCCGCTCCAGACCGTAGATCGCCGCCTCGCGCACGCGCCAGGCTGTGCCGAAGTCCGGCTCGCCAACCCCCAGCGAGATAACATCCTCCATCTGGGAGACGACGTCGAAGAACTGACGGATCCCCGAGGGAGGCACGGCGGTAACGGTCCGCGACAACCTCATCGTGGAGCTCGCGGGCGAAGCGAGGCTCATGGCGCCACCGCCAGGCGGCCGTCGGTGACGGCATCCTCGACCAGGATGTCACCATCCTCCTTGTAGGCCTTGAGCAAGAAGTGCGTGTTCGTCGCGGTGACGTGGTCGATTGGAGCCAGCTTTTCGGAAACGAACTGCGCGATCTCCCGCATGGTCGGCGCCTCGACGATGATCCGCAAGTCATGCCCTCCGGAGACGAGGTGCGCCGCGCGAACTTCGGGGTGCCGGTAGATGCGCGCCGCGACTTGATCGAAGCCGACTTCGCGCTGCGGAGAGACACTGACGTCGATAAAGGCGACGACGCGCTCGTCACCCAGGCGATCCCAGTCGACGACGGTCTTGTAGCCGCGAATCACCCGTTGCTGCTCGAGCTGGCTGACCAGAGCGAGGACCTGATCTTCAGCGATACCGGTCAGCTCGGCGATGCGCGCCGGGTCGCGACGAGCGTCGGTAACAAGCGCCGCCAACACGCGACGAACATCCGCATCCCGGCTGTCGAGGCGCCCCTCTCGCCCCTCGCCATTCGGATTGAACTCAACCAAGTGATATCCCCTTCCCGGCCCCTGCACACTGTGCGGCATGCGAGAGTGTACGCCGCGCGCGTCCGACCCTTCTCGCCTTCTCGCCTTCTCGCCCTCTTCTTCCGACTTCCGACTTCCGACTTCCGACTCCGTTACCAGTACCGCATCGCGGCCAGGAACAACCCCCGCAGGTCCTCGGCCGTGGCTGGGCGCGGCGAGAGCTTGGTCACCCGGTGCTGCGGCAGCGTCCCGGCCACGAGTGCATCGACATCATCGGCGCCAAGTCCGACGGCCGAGAGTCCGTTCGGCATGCCGACGCGGCGCATGATCCGCTCGATCTGACTTGCCAGAATCTCTCCAGCGTCCTCTGCCGCCGCGCCACCGGTTTCGGCGCCGAGCAGCTGTGCGGCCTGCAGGTGACGCTCCGGGTTGGCCTGAGCCGTCCAGCGGAAGACCGACGGCGCATTGAGAATCACGGACATTCCATGCGGCACGATCGGATGGTCGTCTGGATAGCCGGCCGGTACGTAGTCACGGACCATGCCCGAGACCGGGTAGCTCATACCGTGCGGCAGATGCACCCCCGCGTTCCCGAACCCGATCCCGGCGTAGGCGGCGGCGAGGAGCATCTCCCCCCGCGCCTCGTCATCGGACGGATCGTCGACGGCACGGGCGATGCTTCGCGCCATCACGTCCATCGCCTTGCTCGCCCAGACGTCGGAGATCGGGTTCGCTCCCTGATAAGCGGGACGCTGCCCTGGATGATCGGGCGCCGGCCGCTTGCTATACGGCAACGCGGTGAACGACTCGACCGCGTGCGAAAGGACATCCAGTGCCGAGCACGCGGCCACCATCGGCGGCATGCTGCGAGTGTTGTCGGGGTCGATGATCCCCAAAATCGGTCGCAAGGCCCGGTGGGCAATGCCGGTCTTGGCGTGCAGTGCTTCGTAATCGAAGATGGCGACTCCCGTGGTCTCCGAACCCGTCCCGGCCGTCGTCGGGATGGCGATGAGTGGTTTGAGCGGGCCGGGTACCGGCTTCCCCTCCCCGATCGGCGGGTTCACGTAGGTCAGCAACGGAGCGGGGTACGTCGCGAAGAGGTTGGCGGCCTTGGCGGTGTCCATGACGCTACCGCCGCCCACGGCGACGTAGCCATCGAACCTGCCATCCGCGGCGAAGGTAGCTGCATCCATGAAACTCGCGTCCGTCGGTTCTACTCGAACCCGGTCGAAAAGGACGGCGTCGATCCCTTCTCGCCGCAGTGCGTCGAGTGTCGTTGCCACCGTCTCGCCTGCCGCCAACCGGGGATCGGTGACAACCATGACCCGACGTCCGCCGAGGCGGGCCATGTCGGCGCCGACTTCGCGCGTCGCGCCAGGTCCGAACTTGATCGCCGAGGTGTCCATGGTGAACCGTGTTTCATGGATTGGGTCTGACTCAGCCACGGGATCTCCTTGTCTATCCTCACGCTCGGCCCCGCGGGCGATGCTGGAGCAATGGGCTCGTCCCCTATGCAATCATCGCGATGAAAACGGCCCTGGCAAATCGCCAGGGCCGCCTCACTCGGATGATTCTGTAGAAAATCCGCGGTGGTCTCGCGGCTACCCGCCCGGCGCTTCGTACTCGCTTGCGTCGTCATTGCGCGATCCGTCCCGAACCCTCTCGCCGCCTTCCGTCGCTCCGATGCCATCCTCTGCCGTAGTTCCGCTCGACCCGGTCGCCGGCGCGGCACCCGATGCCGGCTCGCTTGAGGTGGTTGACGTCTCACTGATGGTGGCGTCGCCGGTTACCACGCCTGATGGCGCCTGCCCACCCGAATCGATGTCGCTGGGGGCCGTCGCAACCGGTTCGGCCGGTGGCGGCAGCAGCGTGAGGGGGATTTCGAGGCCGGACAGCACGGTCAGGTCATAGGCCATCACAAGATCCAGAATTCCGAGCGCCTCGAGCGTCTCGGCATTCTCCGGCAACGACGCCTCTTCGGAAGTCCCGGTGTCGGTTGTGCCGCCTTCGCCCGCGTCGCCGGCGGAGACGCTACCGCCATTGCCGTCGTTGTCCCGCTCGGCGTTGCCGGTCGACGTATTCCCCGAGTCCGCCCCGGAACCCGATGAGCCATCTTCGCCGGAGCGCGCCTGCTCCAGGGTTGCCGATGGGGCCTCCTGGGCGAACGCGCTGCCTGCCGGCAATCCTGCGGCGATGCTGGCCAGTGAAGCGGCGAGCGCGGCGACGCGCGCCCATGATGTGCTATTCCGCATGACGAGTGAAGTCCTTCCCTCAATCTGCCAGGACGCGCGGGCGGCCGTCCCGTGCGACCCGCCCTGGCAACCGTGAGAACGTACCTTCCGGTACTCCCCGGCGTCAACGAGCGGGACCAGGCGGGCGTTTCGTCCTGCATCTGGGCGGGCACGGATTCCCCCGACTTCAGTACTCATCCCCAGCCACGTTAATTCCTGCGTCACGGTTGGCATGAAAACTGCTGGCTGGCAACTGCCCGCGATGGGCAGTTGTGCATCTACCGCGAAGGAGGAGCCCATGAGATTTGGAAAGTTGATCGCAACCGCCGGTGCAGCGGCCGTGCTTTCTGGCATGGTGGCCCTGAGTGGACCCGCGGCATGGGCCCAGGACGCCACGCCCGAGGCGGAGGATATTCTGGCGGCGCGCCCGGCGCACATCCACACCGGGACCTGCGACGAGGTCGGCGAGGTGGTTGCCCCGCTCACCGATCTCGGCGGTGCGATCGGTGGCGACCGCGTCGGACAGGTGCGCCGGGCCATACCCGCGCAGAGCTCATTTACCTCCGTACCGCTGACTCTTGATGCAATTCTGGGAGCCGACCACGTCGTCAATGTCCACCTCTCGGCCGAAGAGATCGGGACCTACATCGCCTGCGGGGAAATCGGCGGCAGGCTTTCCCCTGAGGGCGCCGTGATCATCGGTCTCCGTGAGTTGAATAACTCCGGTTTCACCGGGATCGCTTACCTGGCGCCAGGAGCGGATGGCGCCTCGACCGATGTCTCGGCCTTTGTCGCTCCAACCCAGAGTGGACGGAATCGCGACCGTGCCGGCGACGATACGGCCACGGTGGGCGCCACTCCAACCGACGGCGGCATGGGCGGTATGGACATGGGCACGCCGGAAGCCGGTTCATAACGGCGAGGAGCGAGCCGGAATCTTCCGGCTCGCCTTCGACGTCTAGCAAAGGAGGGCCGGGTGCCGCTATCGCACCCGGCCCTCCTTTGCTATCGGGAGCTCCCTGTCCAGTCTCGGCAGCGGCCGCCGGCTGTCACCCGGTTCTCATGAGGTCGTTGACAATGCGACACTTACCAGCCCCCAGGCGGGGTCCGATCCGCGCATTGACAAGGAGGTTCCCGTGACCACCCGCCGCCATACTCGTGTTGCAGGCACGCTGTTTGCGCTCGTCGCAGTCGTGGCCGCAGCCATCCCGGGCGCCGTCGCACAGGATGCAACGCCAGTTGCGCAGCTCGTCGCTCCCGCCCGCCCCGCCCATATCCACTCCGGCAACTGCGTGGAACTCGGCGACGTGGTTGTCCCTCTGGCCGATCTCACCGCAGCGGTCGGCGAGGGCGTCGGGCAGGTAGATAGAGCGACACCAGCGGAAAGCTCCTTCACCAATGTCCCGATGACGCTCGACGCCATCCTCGGGGCTGATCACGCCATCAACGTTCACCTTTCCGCCGAGCGGATCGACACCTACATCGCGTGCGGCGAGCTTGGCGGTGGCGTCGACGCCAGCGGGGCGCTCGTCGTCGGTCTGCGGGAAGAGTCCGATTCGGGCTACACCGGAATCGCGTTCCTGTCGCCGGGCGCTGACGGCGCTTCTACCGACGTGTCGGTATTCATCGCTCCCGTGTTCGGCGCCGCCGGCTAACGAACCGGCGACGAGAGATCCCGGCCGCAATCCGCGGCCGGGATCTCCTCTCTGAGCCCGCTTCCTGGCCCCGAATCTGCGAGGCTCTCCGTGAGATGCAATCGCGTCGCCGGGCGGTGCGGGCATCGGCATCGTCTACCGCCGTGGCGCTCTCCCGGAGGGTTCGATGCCTGTCCCATTCCGCAATCGAGTCGATGCTGGCCAGCAGCTCGCATCCCACCTGAGCCAGTATCGGGATCGTTCTGACGTTGTCGTCCTGGGGCTACCGCGTGGCGGCGTTCCTGTCGCCGCCGAGGTCGCCACGGCACTCAATGCGCCCCTCGATGCCTTCCTCGTCCGCAAGCTCGGCGTCCCCGGCCATGAGGAGCTGGCCATGGGCGCAATCGCGTCCGGCGGACTGCGTGTCCTGAACGAGGACACCGTCCGTGAGCTCCACATTCCGGCTGAGGCCATCGACGCGGTCGAAGCCAACGAGCGTCGTGAGCTTGCCCGCCGCGAGCGCTTGTACCGAGGATCCCAGGCGCCACCCGACGTCACCGGCAAGACGGTCATCCTTGTCGATGACGGGCTGGCCACCGGGTCGACGCTGCGCGCGGGTGCGCTCGCCTTGCGCGAAGGCAATCCGGCGTGGCTCGTCGGCGCGGTCCCCGTCGCATCTCGCACTGTCTGCGATGCGATGCGCGACGTCGTCGACGAGATGGTCTGCGCCGAGACGCCGGAACCGTTTTACGCCGTTGGCCTCTGGTACGACGATTTCGGACAGACGACCGACGATGAGGTACGTCACCTGCTCGCCCGCGCCGAGAGCCGAATGGCCGCGACGAGGGTGGAACAGCCTGCCGACTCGCCTTCGACTGTCCCAGCGCCGTCGACGCCTGCGGAAGCCATCGCTCACGCCGCACTTCCGCTACGTGGCGAAATAGCCGACATCGGTCCGCTCCTGCAGCGTCTCGGACGTGCGGAGATCGTCCTTATCGGCGAGGCGTCGCACGGCACGCATGAGTTCTATGCGCAGCGCGCCAACATCACCCGTCGTCTCATCGAGGAACGAGGATTCAACGCCGTTGCGGTCGAGGCCGACTGGCCCGATGCCTATCGAATCAACTGCTTCGTCCGCGGCGAAAGTGATGACCCGGACGCGGAAACAGCGCTCGCGGACTTCCACCGGTTCCCGCGCTGGATGTGGCGCAACGAGGATGTCCTGGAGTTCGTGCGATGGCTCCGCGATTACAACGACGCACTGCCTCCCGGCAAGCCCAAGACTGGCTTCTACGGCATCGATCTCTATTCGCTTTCACGGTCGATTGAGGCGGTCGTCGCCTACCTGGACAAGGTGGATCCGGACGCCGCGGCGCGCGCGCGGGCCCGCTACGCCTGCTTCGACGATTTTGGCGACAACCCCCAGGTCTACGGGCAGATGGTCTCCCTCGGTCTTGCCGAGGATTGTGAGAATGAAGTCGTCGGGCAACTCCTCGAGCTCCAGCAGCGCTCCGCCGAGCTGAGGAATCGCGACGGACGCTCCGGCATGGACGAACAGTTCTTCGCCGAGCAGAACGCGCGGGTAGCCCGCAATGCCGCCGCCTACTACCGCTCCATGTTCCGCGGCCGCGTCTCCTCGTGGAATCTGCGAGACCAGCACATGGCTGACACGATCGACTCGCTCATCGCGCACCTCCACGAGCAGGATGGTCACGCGCGGATAGCCGTCTGGGCGCACAACTCTCACCTTGGCGACGCCCGCGCCACCGAGATGGGAGTCGTCGGCGAGCTCAACGTCGGCCAGCTCATGCGGGAGCGCCACCCCGATGAGACTTATGGCATTGGGTTCACGACGTACGAGGGCACGGTGGCGGCCGCGGCCGAATGGGACAGTCCAGCCCGCCGGCGCCGTGTCCTCCCAGGACTCCCCGGGTCGTACGAAGACCTGCTGCATCAGGCGTCCGCGATCGCGGAGACGGACCTCATGCTCGATCTACGCAACCAGGGCGCGGCGACGGAGACGCTCGCCGAGCCGCGCCTGGAGCGTGCTATCGGCGTCATCTACAAACCGGAAACGGAGCGATTCAGTCACTACTTCCACGCCATTCTGCCCAGGCAGTTCGACGCCGTGCTCCACATCGACCGCACGTCCGCCGTGCAACCGCTGGACGCCGACCCCGGATTCGAAGCGCCTGACGAAATGCCGGAGACCTGGCCCTTCGGTGTGTAGGTCGCAGACGGCCAGACGGCAAGACGGCAAGATGGCCAGTTGGGGCGACGCCCGCGTCGCCCGCTACACCACAACCCGAGTCCCCTATCACCCCATCGTCTGGAGGTCCCGATGAGCTCCACTCCTTCTGCGCGGCAACTCCCTGAGCCTCGCGACGTGCGTCTGTCGCTCCCCGGCGCCGAGCTGGAAGGCTCCCTCACCCTTCCCGAAGAGGCGCGTGGGCTCGTGCTTTTCGCACACGGTAGCGGCTCATCCCGCCACTCTCCCCGCAATCGATACGTCGCGGAGATCTTGCAAGCCGCCGGGTTGGGAACCTTGTTGATGGACCTTCTCACCCGCGACGAGGACGAGGTTGATCGGTTCACCAGGCAGTTTCGGTTCGATATCGGGCTGCTTGGGGACCGACTCACGGGCGCAATCGACTGGCTCGAGCGCCAATCGGAAACTCGCGAACTCCCCATTGGACTGTTCGGCGCCAGCACCGGCGCCGCGGCTGCCCTGCAAGCCGCGGCCGCTCGTCCTAACCGTGTCCGTACCGTCGTCAGCCGCGGCGGTCGCCCGGATCTGGCGGGAGAGGCGCTCGAACGTGTACAAGTTCCCACGCTGTTGATCGTCGGTGCCGACGATACTCCGGTCATTCCACTCAACGATGCGGCGCGGCGGCAAATGAAGGCTCCCGTGGAGATGCGACTCGTGCCGGGAGCGAGTCACCTCTTTGAGGAACCCGGTACCCTTGCCGCGGCCTCGGCGCTGGCCCGAGACTGGTTTGTGCGTCAGCTCACGATCGAGGCGAACAGCGGCTCGCCGCGTTCCGCAAGGGAGCAGACTGGATGACCGTCGTTCTTGCTCCGGTTGATGGCTCGACTCGCGCCCTGCGCGCTGTGCCCTGGGCCGCCAAGCTCGCTGGCCCGAGCGGCACGGTTGTCCTCCTCCGCGTCGTCCCAGCACAGCCCGCGTATGCGGAAACACTCTTCTCGTTGGTCGGCGACGAGGACACCGTTCAGGGGATTCAGGACGCCTGGACTCAGATCGCCAGGACGGACATGGATGAGGCCGCGGCACTGCTCTCAGGGATCTGGTGTCGCCGTGGAGCAGATGATGGCGGAGGGCGAGCCGGACGAAGAGATCGTGGCCGCCGCCGCACAGCGCGGGGTCGAGATGATCGCCATGGCCAGTCATGGCCGGGGCGCCGTAGGTCGCGCCATTTTCGGCAGCGTCGCCGACCGTGTCGCTCGCACCGCACCGGTACCGATCCTGATCCTCCGCGTGCCCGACGAGGATGTGGACCACGGCGTCGTCGTCTCACGCATCGTCGTCCCACTCGACGGTTCGCAGATTGCCGAACGGGCGCTGCCGGTCGCCGGCCAACTGTCCAGGCAGCTCGCCGCCCCGGTGCACATCGTGCGCGCGGTCGACCCGGCATCGACGCTCCCGATGGCATCTGGCGTCTTCGGCGCGGCGCCGGCGCTTAGTACCGATGTGACGGATCAGATCTGGGAGGAAGCGGAATCGGAAGCACGGTCGACAGTGACCGCGGCGGTATCGCGATTGCAGGCCGAGGAGATCGATGCGTCGGGCGGTATTCTCAACGGCTCGCCCTTCTTCGCCATCAGTGAAGCGACCCAGGCAGGTGACCTTCTCGTCTTGACCTCGCACGGTCGCGGCGGCGTCCGGCGCTGGCTCCTCGGTAGCGTCGCCGAAAAGCTCGTGCGCGAAGCCGATGCTCCGGTGCTGCTCGTTCCCGCCCCGGAACGGGACCAATCCCACGCTACCATTCCCTCTGGCACTTTCGGGACCGAGGCGCCAGGAGCAAGAGGCACGTGACTACGACCGCGCCAATCGTCGCCAACGCCATCACGGAGGCACGAGCCCGAGGACTCGGTCCGTTCGAGTACCTCCAATCGCGCGGCTACGTGCAGGACGTCTCCGATCCGGATGGGCTGCGGCAGGCGTTCGCTGACGGCGTCGTCACCGCCTACATCGGCTTCGACCCGACGGCGCCGTCGCTGCACGTCGGTCACATGCTGGGCATGATGATGCTGGCCTCATTGCAGCGGTTCGGCCACCGGCCGATCGCGCTTGGCGGCGGTGGCACCGCGCTCGTTGGCGATCCCACCGGCAAGACCTCGACGAGGGCCATCGCCTCCGAGGGGGAGATTCGCTCCAATCTGGAGAGCATCCTGCCGCAGTTCGAGCGCTACCTCGATTTCGAGGGGCACCGCTGGGGCGCCAATCCGCCGGCCTTGCTGCTCAACAATGCCGACTGGTTGCTCTCATTGCATTACATCCCGTTCTTGCGTGATATCGGCCGCCATTTCTCGGTCAACGAGATGTTGGCCGCGGAGACCTACCGCACGAGATTGGAGACGACCGGGCTCAACTTCGTGGAGTTCAACTACCGACTGGTTCAGGCCTATGACTTCCTCCACCTCTTCCGCGAGGAAAACTGCACCTTGCAGATGGGTGGGTCTGATCAGTGGGGGAATATCGTCGCCGGCGTCGAGCTCATCCGAAAGGCCGACGCTGGGCAGGCCTTTGCGCTCGTCTGTCCGCTGCTGACGACCGCCTCCGGCGAGAAGATGGGCAAGAGCGAAGGCAATTCCCTCTGGCTCGACCCGGACCTGACACCACCGTACGACTTCTACCAGTACTGGATCAATGTCGACGACGCCGACGTCGAGCGCTTGCTCCGGCTCTACACCTTCCTGCCGGAGTCACGCATCGAGGAGCTCACCCACGCTGAGGGAGTCGAGCTGCGCGAGGCGAAGCAGGCGCTGGCGCGCGAGGTAACGACGCTGACCCACGGTGAGGCGGCGGCAGCCTCCGCTGAGGCGGCGACACGCGCCCTCTTCAGCGGCGCCCCGGATATTGCCGACCCGAACATCCCGACCACCGAGATCGCGGCGGATGAAGCCACCGGCATGTCCCTGGCCGATCTGTTTGTACGAGCCGGGCTCGTACCATCGCGCGGCGAAGCCCGGCGCAAGGCTACGGAAGGCGCCCTCTGGATGGACGGCGAGCGGCTGGAGAACGTTGACGCGCCATTCAAACCGGGCCGCGATGCCACGCTGCTTCGCTTCGGCAAGAAGCGACACCGCCGTATTCGTGTGGTGTCCTGACCGAAATTGTCCCGGATGCGATCAGTCGCCCAGGCCGGGGATGGCGCGCCGGATGACGTCGATATCGGGGAGCGCATCGAGTAATCCCGCCAGCAGCAGCAGGTCACCGGCGACGACGAGCACGAGGAGCGCCAGGGGACCGGCCGGCCCACCCTGGCGCAGCAAGCGCCCCATGCCAAGGAAATTGACACTGGCGCCGACGAAGATTACCCAGATCAGTCCCACCAGAAATCCACCCAGGAGCTGTGCTTGGGTGTGCGCGAGGTCTCTGGAGAGCAATGCGGCAACATTGAGGATTCCGAGCACGATACCGGGCAGCAGGAGCAGCGCCACAGCACCCCATGCGCCCTGGGCGGAGCGCGCCTGGCGCGGCATGCGGGCCGGCCGCCGTTGGTGTGGCCACGCGCCCTCGGTCGCTGTTTCGACTGACTGGATGGTGAAAACCAGGGCGACACAGAGACCAATCAGGAGCCAGACCCGGCTGTCGTCCAGCCGGAGCACCTCGCGGATTTCTTCGAACGACACCCTGTTCTCCCTGGTCGCCGGGGCGACAACGCGGCGCGAGGGTAGCACAGGATGCCCCGCGCAACTGAACGTCTCGTGACACCAACTGGCTCGCGGCGCCTCGATCGCCGCACCGTCGGTACACGGACGACCGTCGCCGCGCGATCGACCGGTTCACGATTCGAGACGTGGTTCAGCACGTGAACGAAATGTTTTATGCCGACCCCGAGCACCGACCCTTCCTCTTTGCGGCGGGGTCCTCCCGCGCGCTCCTCATCCATGGTTTCCTGGGCTCACCCCGTGAACTGCGGCCATTGGCCCAGGAGCTCGCGAGCGCCGGTGTCACGGCTCGCGGCGTGCTCCTGCCAGGCTTTGGCGCGGATATCGCGCGTTTGAAAGAGGTGCGGGCCGAGGAATGGCTCGCTGCGGCTCGAACCGCCTGGGAGGAGACCCGCGCAGGCGCCTCCCGTACCACCTTGATTGGGTTCTCCATGGGCGGCGCGGTCGCACTGCGGCTTGCCGCGGAAGCCGGGTTGGCCCCGGATCAGCTCATCCTGCTGGCGCCGCACTGGAAATTCGCCGACCGCCGCGCGGTCGTCCTTCCCGTGGCCAAGTACGTGCTCCGAGAGTTCAAACCGTTCGGCCGAATCGACTTTGATAGTCCCGACATGCGCCGGATGCTCGCGGAACTGGCCCCAGGCGCCGACCTCGACGATCCCCAGGTGCGCCATGCGCTTCGCAACTCCGCCACGATTCCCACCCGTGCCCTCGATGAGCTGCGCCGGGTCGGCCGTGGCGCGGCCGCGAGCGCGTCGCGCGTTTCCGCACCGGCCACCATTGTGCAGGGCGTGCAGGACACCGCGACGCTGCCGGCCTATTCGCGCCAACTTGCCGCGCGCATGGGCGCTGAGTTGCGTGAAATTCCGGGAGATCACATGATCGTCGATCCGGAGCGCCCCTCCTGGAGCTCGGTGAGGGACCTTGTGGTCAGGCTTGCGGCCGGAAGCGGAGCGGCATGAGGCGCTGCAGCGAGTTGCTCGCTACGATGGTGACGCGTATCCCGCTTCCCGCAGCGCGGTCAGCTCTCGCTCGCCACGCTCGCGCAAGGCGGCCAACCAGTCCTCTCGATGGGGCCGTAGCATCTCCGCCAGCGCTTGGGCGACGGCCAGGTTGCGGTACCACTTGCGGTCGGAGGGAACCACGTACCAGGGCGCCCAGGACGTGGCTGTCGCGTTGATAGCTGCCTGGTAGGCCGCCATGTACTCGTCCCAGCGCTGCCGCTCTTGCCAGTCGCCGAGCGACAGCTTCCACCACTTTGCGACCTCTTCCTGCCGCGCCAACAGACGCCCCTCCTGCTCCGCTTTGCTGATGTGGAGAAAGAATTTCGCGACGAAGGTCCGCGACTGATCGAGCAGCAACTCGAAGTCGTTGATGTGTGGATAGCGGCTGACCGCTATCTCGGGCGAGACGATCCCTTGCACCAGCTCGACGAGGACCGCCTCATAGTAGGAGCGATTGAAGACCACGACCGACGACAACGCCGGCGTGCGCAGGTGATGACGCCACAGGAAGTCGTGCGCTCGCTCCTCCGCGGTTGGAACCTTGAACGACCAGACATGGACACCGGCCGCATTCATGTCGTTCAGAACCGCCCGGATCGTGCCGTCCTTGCCGGAGGTGTCCATGCCCTGGAGGACAATCAGCAGCGCGTCGGTCCCGGCTGCGAACAACAGCTCCTGGAGCTCGCCGAGCTCCTTGACCAACGCCTCGAACTCCACTTTTCCGGCTTCCTTGGAGATCTCGCTGTCACCCCGGGTATCGAGGGCCGCAAGATCGACTGCCTGGCTTCCGTCGCAGCGGAGCGCGTATCCCATGCTTCCCATCCAGTTTCCCGTCACGATTGGCTCGCGGTTCGTACCCCTGCGGGTGATCGTCCTTGATCAGAGGGGTATAGCCGATCGGCTGGGTTGTGGTCCTACTCAGGTGAGCGTGACGCCCTCGATGGCAAGCAGGCGATGTTTGATACCGAGGCCGCCCGTGTAGCCGCCGATCGTGGCATCAGAGCGAATCACGCGGTGGCAGGGCACGATCACCGGGATCGGGTTTCGGCCGAGGGCGTTGCCAACCGCGCGCGTCGCCCCGGGTTTGCCGATCTTGCGCGCGATGCCCGCGTAGGTATCGACGTGGCCGAAAGGCACTGTTGCCGTTGCCTCGAGCACCGCACGTTGAAAGGGGGCCATTCTCCCCCAGTCGAGCGGAATGTCGAACCGCGCGCGCTGGCCGCCGAAATACTCCCGTAGCTCAGACGCGGCACGCCGCAGGATCACTTGAACGTCGGGCGCCGCGTCCTCGATGCGCTCCAGTCGCACCGGTTCCACGCCGCGCTCTCGCTGCCGCCCCACGAAGGCAGAATCCGACACCTGAGATCCGAACTCGATCTCCCGCAAACCTTCGGGCGTCGCCGCCAGGATAAGCTCCCCGATGGGGCTATCGATCCGCGTGTACCAGACCCGGTCTCGTCGCGGCAGCGCGACTGGCGGTGGCTCGCATGACTCCACCTCGATCGCTCCGACGGCGGTCAAGGCTTCGCCCAGCCGGTCGTAACGTCTCAGCTCGTTCGCGCAATAGTTGCAATCGTCGGTATGCTCGAGCAGCCAGCCTACATCGTGATTGAGAGAGATCGCCGACAACGCGAGCCGGCATCGCCTCGCACGCCACGTCGCAGGGATCGACGTCCGGCTTGCTGGCCGCCTCTTCGAGTCCGATTATTAATCGTCTGTCGCGATTCCTGCTCGGTCGGTCCATTCATAGAATTCATCCTTCTCCAATGCGGGTCGGCCATCAAATTCGGTCTCCGAACCGGTCGCGCAGCTTTCGTAGCGCCTCGTGCACGCTGCGGCGAGCGGCCTCCTCGGAGCAGCCGAGTGTGGCCGCGATTTCCGGGTAACCAATGTCCAGGTACTTACGTTGCACCAGGGCTATGCGTTGCTTCGGCGGGAGGGCCTCGATGAAGCCCTCGACTTCGCGCAACAGATTTCCGGCGTCGAGCCGTCCGTCGTCGTCCCGGCTTGCGGCCGGAATGCTCTCCACGGTCGCTTCGGCGTCCAGGGAGCGCAAGCGCGATGTCTTCCGTTTGTCACTCAAGAATGTATTCGACGCGATACGGTAGAGCCAGGCGCGATGGTTGGCATCGCAGGGCAGCCGGTCCCAGGCCCGATATGCCTTGAGTGCGGTTTCCTGATAGAGGTCGTCCGCGTCGGTCCGGTTGCGCGTCAGGTGCAGGGCAAAGCGATAGATCTCGGCGCCGTACCGGGCCAGCGTCTCATCGAACGTCGCCTGTACTGCCGGTTCCAACATAGCCGCGCGCGCTGATCTCGCGACGGTCATCGGCGCTGCCGCCATCGCCGCCTCCGCCACTATCGTTCCTCCCGATCATACCCGTTCGCCGTAGATCGTAAACAATTCCTGGTTCCACAATAAGAAACGCACCGTCCGAAAATTTGTGAGATCACCATGTGGGAGTCATCCGACTAACCATCACCCATCGCCCATGACCCATCACCGCACCACCCCATTACCCTCGTGGTAGTATCCGCCGGCGCGGCTCGTGCGTTATGGTCGATGGGACCGCACGCGCGACTTCTCTAGCTGCTCCGCCGCGATGAAGTGAGACTACCCGTCCATGGCGTATAGATACAGTTCCAGCACGAACGGCAATCATCGCACCGTCAGCCGCACCAGCCTGCTACGTGGCCGCAGATCCTCCGGGGGCCGGCGCAAGACGCTTCCACCGCACTTGCTTCCGGGCGTGGCCCGTCGCAGGTCCACCGCCGGCAAGGTG
Source organism: uncultured Chloroflexia bacterium (assembly GCA_963724295.1). Taxonomy (GTDB): domain Bacteria; phylum Chloroflexota; class Chloroflexia; order Thermomicrobiales; family UBA6265; genus JACCXM01. The sequence goes on from CAVRUC010000004.1 coordinate 304,759, forward strand.
ATCGGTGTGTTGGCGGGCCTTGCCGTCGCGTTTTTCCTCGTCTTTGCCGTCACCGTGGTTGCCGGCGCACTTTCGACGGCAGCCGCGGTGGCCGCGACGGTCCAGCAGTATCAGGAGATCAACGGGAGCCTGCCGAACGCGGCTAAAGTCTCCGCGGACGTCTTCCAGACAACCCGCATTCTCGATCGCAACGGTGTTCTCTTGCAGGAGATTGCCGATCAGGACTACGGCTGGCGCACGTTCGTCCCCTTCGAAAAGATCTCACCCTATCTGATCGAGGCCACCATTGCCTCCGAGGACGCCACCTTCTGGAGTCACGAAGGTGTCGAGCCGTACGCGATCGCCCGGGGCGCGATCATCATCGCCGGTGGCGAGGGATCATCCGGCGGCTCGACCATCACCCAGCAGCTCGTGCGCTCGGTGCATCCCGAGGCGATTGGCGCCGAGGTGTCGATCCAGCGCAAGTGGCGCGAGGGATTGGCGGCCATCGCGCTCGAGCGTCAATTCTCGAAGCACGACATCCTCACCATGTATCTCAATCAGATTTTTTACGGTAACCGCTCGTACGGCATCGAGGCGGCCGCCCAGACCTACTTCCACAAGTCGGCCGCTGAGCTGAACCTGTCCGAGGCATCGCTACTCGCCGGGATTCCCCAGCAGCCGACCAACTTCAACCCGGCGCTCTTTCCGGACAACGCCCATCGCCGGCAGAAATACGTCCTCGATCAGATGGTCAAGCTCGGCTACGTCACGCGCGCCGAGGCCAACGAGGCCTATGCGAACTGGCCAACCGTCTACCCCGCCCGTGATGGCGACGGAGCCGTCCTCGACCACCCGCATTTCGTCGAGTACGTGAAGCTCTATCTGGCCGAGAAGTACCCCGACAAAGACTTCACCAAGGGCGGGTTCAATATCTACACGACGATTGATACGGCATTGCAGGACCGCGCCGAGGAGCTCGTTGCCCAAAACGTCCAGAACCAGTTGCAGTACTACAACGCCCAGAATGCGGCGCTCACGATCGTGGTTCCCTGGAGTGGCGAAATCCTCGCTATGGTCGGATCGGCCGATTTCAACAATGCGGCGATCGAGGGGCAGGTCAACATCACCACCTCTGCCCAGCAGCCGGGGTCGGCCATCAAGCCGGTCGTCTACGCCGCGGCCTTCGAGCAGGGCTGGACCCCCGGTACCGTCGTTCTCGACGCGCCGATCAGGATCGAGACGCCGGGCGCGACTGATCCGGTAACCGGTGAGGATGTGCCCTTCTACGAGCCGCAGAACTACATGCGCAACTTCAATGGCGCCGTCACCGTGCGTACGGCGCTGGCCAACTCACTCAATATCCCGGCGGTGAAGGCGGTCGAGTTCGCGGGGGGAGCCGAGGCGATTGTCGCCATGGCCCGGCGCATGGGCATCAAGCACGAGCTCGCACAGCCGCCGGCGGACTACGGGCTCTCCATTGCTCTCGGCTCGGGCGACGTCTGGCCACTGGAATTGACCAGTGCCTACTCCACGATCGCCAACATGGGCAAATATGTCCCGGTGACGCCGGTCCTGAAGATCACCGACAGCGAGGACAACGTCCTCTATGAGCTCGATCGGGACAACACCCTGAAACAGGCCGAGCAGGCCATCCGGCCCGCAATCGCCTACCAGCTCATCTCCATCCTGACCGACAACGAGAGCCGGGCCATGATCTTCACCCGGCAGAATCTGTTCGGTCAGACGCAGCAGACGCTGGGACGACCGACGGCCGCCAAATCGGGTACGACCAACGACTTCCGGGACATCTGGACGATGGGATTCACCACAGACGTCGCTATCGGCGTCTGGGTCGGGAACACGCGCAATGATCCGCTAGCCGAGATCGACGGCATCCAGGGCGCGGGACCGATCTGGTCGCAACTCATGATCGATATGCACACGCGCCCGGAGTTCATGCAACTGCTGCTCGGGCCAGATGGCCAACCGGTGCCCACCCAGTTCCCACGACCCGCCACCATCGTCGATGGCGCCGTCTGTGAAGCGACCGGTGGGCTTCCGATCGATGATTGGTCGAACCGCGGTGAACTGCTCGAGGTCGGAGGCGCCCCCGCGCTGCGCTGCGATCAGCTCACCCCCTGGCAGTACAAGGATCTGGCGCGTACGCTCGATCAGTTGAAAAGACGGGGCGGCAATATGGGTGGCGGAGCCGTCGATACCATCCAACGCTACGCTAGAGCGGTGCGATTCAATGAGCCGGGTAACTCCCTACCCACGTTCCCGCATCCGGCTCCACCCGAAGCACCTCGCAGCGCATCTGGATAAGCGCGGCTCTTCTCAGATAGCGCGGTCACCGCGGCTGGACTGACGCCGGTCCGATTGCCCGCGCCAGGCTGCTACGCCGCGGCGGGGCGCCGTCCTCTCGGCCGGCCCGGGCGCTTGGTCGTCTCCCCAATCGATCCGTCCTCGGGGACCGCCCTGCGGCGGCGGCGGGTGAGTCGCGACCGCTGCACTGTCAGCCCCTCCGGCGCCGTGACTGGCCGGTAGGGCACCGGCGACGACAGGACGATCGTCGTCTGGCAGCGGGCGCCGGTCTCGCTCAGGTCGTCGACGATCTTCTCGAGGGTTGCCATGTCCGGCACATGGACTTTCACCAGATGGGTGGCGTCCCCCGTGGTGCGATGCACCTCGGCGACCGCCGCCTGCTGCTGCACCTGGCGGCTGAAGGCTTCGTGATGGGGCCGGTCGACCGTGGCTGCGATCAACGCGCTGATCGGTCGCCCCAGCGCAGCCGGCGCCACGATGGCCCGGTAGCCCGAGATGACACCACGCTCCTCGAGCCGGCGCACGCGCTCGATCATGGCCGGGCTCGAGAGGCCGACTTGCTCCGCCAGCGACTTCATCGTCAACCGGCCGTTCTCCTGCAACGCCGCAAGGATCTGCTCGTCGAGCGAATCGACCTGATTTACCACCATGCTTGCCGCTCCCCACTCCCCACCCAAACCTACGGAAATGTGGTCTGTACGGACGCGTCCCTTCCCGCGTGGACCCGTAGTGCCGTCACCGGCTCGCAGCCGTAGGTATTCTGGCAGTCTATGCGGCTGCCACACCCCACGCAAGCGTTCCCTCGTCCGGACGTTCTCGCGCGAGTCGTCGCCTACCGCGTTTTCGGTTGCCCATACGTGGCCAGGAACCGCTCGGTCATCCCGGGAATCAGGTCCTCAGGCACCAGGTCGGGCTCCTGACCACCATTGGCCGCGAGCGCGTGAACGTAGACCTTGGCCGACTCTTCGACGATCTCGGCGATGCCGAGCGCGGCGTCGAACGATGCCGCGAAGCAGATCAATCCGTGGTTCTTGAGGATCACGGACTTCGAGTCCGGGGTGAGAACCTCCAACACGCTCTCACCGAAATCAGGCGTCCCCGTCAATCCGTAGCGCGTCACTGGCACCCTCGGTCCTGCCACCAGACAGGTCTCGGTCAAGATCGGCGGCAGATAGGGACGAATGCACGAGACGACCGTCGAGTAGTGCGAATGCGTGTGCACAATGGCCCCGATATCCGGCCGAGCGCGCATCACCATGGTGTGCAGCGGTGTTTCGGAGCTGGGCTTGCGACTCCCATCGACGACCTCTCCCCGGTCATCGACCACGACGACGTCGGCGGGCGTCACGGTCGGATACGGAATGCCGCTGGGTGAGATGGCGATGAGACCCGTCTCTGGGTCGCGGACGCTCATGTTGCCGGCGGTCCCGTGGACGATGCCGCGCGCCAATGCGTCCAACCCGACCTGGACCACCTGCTTCCGTAGACCCTCGAGCAACATCCCCTGCTCTACTCCGTGACTGTCTCGCGCCACTCGCTCAGGCGAACTCGCTGCGGACCACCCCGCCGGGATCGATGGTCCGCAAGATCGTAAGCTCTTCCGGCGTTGGCGGGGGCGTAAGCGGTGTCTCCGGTCCCACGGCGACCGCGAACCCGGTGGCGTCCCGGAAGGCGTCCGGCGACACGCCGGGATGCAGGCTCTCGACCTCCAGCCTTGGACCGCGACGGACGAAGATGCCAAGCGGGGTCACCACCCGGTCGACGTTTCCGGCCGCCGTCACAAAATCGAGTCGCTCGACGAAGGTCCGCCGATCGTGCTTCGTCCGCCAGAGGATGACGCGGCGCGCCGTCGGCATCAGCATCGCGCTCCCCGCACCACCCGGCAGACGCACCGCTGGCTGCTCGTAGGAGCCGATGGCGCTGAGGTTGATCCGCCCCTCAGCATCGATCTGGACACCGCTCAGGAACGCGACGTCGAGCCTGCCGCGTGCGGACAGATCGAAGAGTTCAGCCAGCGTTACCAGGGCACGGGTCCCATGCAGCAGTGCGGGATCGACGGTCGAGACCGGCAGCCGCTCCGGTTGGGAGTCGACCGCCCCGGTGATGTTCAGGTAGGTAAGATCCGGCGCGTGCAGATGTTTGGCCAGGAGCGTGGCGACCATCGGCAACGGCGACGCCACGCCATGAAAGACAGTCTCGCCGGAACTGAGAAGCCGCGCCATGGCCACCGCCATCATGTCCCACGGCGCCGGGCTGACTGCTGAATCGATCACGCCGGAACCGGTGTCGAGGCCAGGACATGGCTGGCGATGAAGTCGCGAGCCGTGTCCGGTTCGCGCGCCGCGGCAACCCAGGCCCCGAGGTACGCGGCGTCGTATCCGTAATGCGGCGTGCAGGAGAAGGGCCAGGCCCCTCCCGGCGCCGCGACGACGGCATCGACCAGAAAGCTCGGAATGGCCACACTCTCCGGCGCCTCCGCGAACGCGGCCCCGTCCATGATGCGCTCCGCGGTGAGGATCACGCGCCGAGCCGCCTGAGCCATCAACACGTCCTCGAAGCGGGTCCCCAGGATGCGGCCGTTCCCGGACGCATCAGCCTCCTGGACATGGAGAATCGCTACGTCGGGAACCAGCGCTGGCACCACGTAGACATGCGCATCGGAATACGGATCGGCGACCGCCTGGAAGCCTCGTGCGGCCGGGAGATCGGAGCCCTGTAAGCCGGCCACCGGCATGAACGGAACACCCTGGATCGCCGCCCGCAGTCCGGCGATCACGGTCGCGCAGGCGTGCTCGCGCGCTTCCACCACGCCCGACTCGACGGCCTTCCGGTAGGCCGGGGCCATGCCGAACGGCGTCTCATACCCGACGAACCCCGCCGATATGGCCGCCACACACCCCGCGGCGCAAAGCAGATCGACGTCGTACGCACCGGCTGTCTTGACGATCTCCAGCCCGCGCTTCCCCTGTCGCACGATCTCATGGACGGCCGCGCCCGGTCCCCGGTGCAGCGTGTTTCCGCCGAGCGCGACTCGCGCGCCATCCGGCACAGTTGCTATGGCTTCCGCCAATGTGACTCGCTTGTCGCTCATCGCCCTGCTCCGTCGGTCCTTCTGTACCCGAAATCATACGGTCCCGCCGACTATCATGATCGGCTCAGGACGGTTGCGCGGGCGATACCAGCCGGGTCCAGTGCGCCCGCGGCCGACGGAGGATGCCACCGCAATGCCGATGTTCCCACCCGAGGTTCACCGCTCGTATCTGACACCACTGCGCTTCCTGCAGCGCAGCGCGAGTGTCTTCCGGGAGAAGTCGGCCGTCGTCTACGGTAGCAGGACCTGGACCTATCCCGAGTTGGCGGAGCGAGTCAACCGTCTGGCGTCCGCCCTCGATCTCGGCGGGCGTGGCGCGTGGCGATCGAGTTGCCTACATGGTGCCCAACATCCCGGCAATGCTGGAGGGCCATTTCGCTGTCCCGCTGGCCGGGGGGATTCTGGTGGCGATCAACACGCGCTTGTCGGCGCCCGAGGTGGCATACATCCTCGAACACTCCGGAGCCAAGGTTCTCGTCGTCGACACCGAGCTCGCGCATCTGGTGGAGCCGTCGCTGGCGAGCCTTCCCGATCTCGAGCTGGTCGTCAGCGTCGAGGACGTTCCCGGCGGCGTCCGCCTCCCCGGACCCGAGTACGAGGCATTTCTGGTCGCCGGCAACTCGGATCCGCTCGACTGGCCACTCGAAGATGAGGACGAGACGATCGCCATCGACTACACCTCAGGCACCACCGGTCGGCCCAAAGGCGTCATGTATACCCACCGGGGCGCGTACCTCAACAGCCTGGGCGAGCTGCTCGAGACCCGCATGTCGTCGGACAGTGTCTATCTCTGGACGCTGCCGATGTTCCATTGCAATGGCTGGTGCTACCCCTGGGCCGTGACCGCCATCGGGGGTACCCACGTCTGCATGCGCAAACTGGAACCGGAAAATGTCTGGCGGCTGGTCAGGAGCGCGGGTGTCACTCACTTCTGCGCCGCCCCGACGGTGCTGATCGCGCTCGTCAATCACCCCACCGCGCCGCGCGAGCCGCTCGACCGGCCGCTGATCATCTCCACCGCCGCCGCGCCGCCGTCGCCGACGATCATCGCTCAGGTCGAAGCGCTTGGCGCCGAGATCATCCATGTTTACGGGCTCACCGAAGTCTACGGGCCCTACACCGTCTGCGAGTGGCAGCCGCACTGGAACCTGCTCCCCGCGGAAGAACGGGCGCGGGTGAAGGCCCGGCAGGGCGTCGGCTACCTCGTCGCCGACGATGTCCGCGTGGTCGACGACCAGATGCGAGATGTCCCCGCCGACGGCGAGACCCTGGGCGAGGTCATGATGCGCGGCAACAACACCATGAAGGGCTACTATCGCGATCCGGAAGCAACCGCGCGTGCCTTCGCCGGCGGCTGGTTCCACTCCGGGGATCTGGCGGTCATGCACCCCGACGGCTACATCGAGCTGCGTGACCGCAAGAAGGACATCATCATCTCCGGCGGAGAGAACATCTCCACCATCGAGGTCGAGCAGGCCGTCTGCGCTCACCCGGCGGTGCTAGAGGCGGCGGTTATCGGCATCCCGGACCCCTACTGGGGCGAGGTCCCGAAGGCGTTCGTCGCACTCAAGCCGGGGCAGCCGTTGAGTGACGTCGAGTTACGCGATTTCTGCCGAAAGCGACTGGCGGGATACAAGATCCCCAAAGCGATCGAGTTCGGTGAGCTGCCCAAGACCTCGACCGGCAAGGTCCAGAAGTTCGTCCTCCGCGAGCGGGAGTGGGCCGGGCAGGAAAAGCGAATCAATTAGTCTCCGCGGGACTCGAATCGTCCCCGTTGATTCGCTGAAGCTCCGCTCACTCCCCACCGGGAATGTCGCCGCAGGCCACCACGTCGTCGTAGTTCTCGGCGCTACGGTGGATCGCAACCGAATGCGCGGAACCCGTCAAATCGGCCACCGGTGAGTCGATCGTCGTCACGCTGCGGCCGGAGGCGTCGAGATCCTCCAGCAGGAAGGTCGGTTCTTTCGAGGCGTCGTCGCAGGTTCCTTCATGAATGACGACGACTTCGCCACCCGACGCATCGCGCGCCACCACGGTGATCGTCGTCTGGCCCTCACGTTCGCTCAGAATCGCCAGGGCATCGATGCGTGACTCGTCTCGCTCACCTAGCCGCAGCGCGATCTCCTGGTCGCCGACCGCGCCGGCAACAGGCGTTGCCATGGACGTGGCGGGGGTCGCCTGCGCCATCGGTGTAGCGGCGGCCACGGGAGTGGCAAGCGCCACCGGCGTGGCGGGTGTGGCCGCTAGCTCAGCCGCGTCGAGGGACCAGACGGTGAAGTCTTCAAAGTGCGTGATTTCGCCGTCATAAGCATTCGCTTGATGGAATCCGGCCCCGGCCCAGACATCAGAGGCGCCGTGGAGCTCCGATGCGTTGAGCTCGGAGACGAATACGTCGTTGACGGAGAAGCCGGCCGAGTCGCCGGCAACGACCACTTCGAGGACGTTGCGCCCGCCTTCTTCGAAACTCAACGAGGGCACGGTGCCACCGGCGAGATCGGCCTGGAGGCCGATCTGAAACTCCCAGGAGCCATCCGAGGCCACAGTCAGCCGGTAGTGGTCGCCGTTCTCCTGTTCCCGGAAGGCGATGCCGAAGTCCCACGGCCGGTCGGTAGCGTCGCTGGGATTGATGAACTCGACCCGCGCCACGAAATCTTCGACGTCAACCCCTATCGGCACGACCGCGGCAGAACCCACTGTCTGCGCGAGATCGTCCGCTGTGGGACCCGCCAGCGGGGCTGCGGCGGTCGACGCCGCGAGAAGCTGGGGAAACGTGGTCGTGTCGACGAGGATGCTCGGCTCCAGGGCAGCTCGAGGCTCGAGCCCGGAAAGCGACCAGATCTCGAACTCACTGAAGGCTACGGTGCCATCTTCGGTGGCATCTTCAGTGAAAAAGCCCGCTCCCACAAAGACGTCACCGCCCTCCGCGCGGGCGGAGAGATCGAGCTCACTGACGAGCCGTTCGTTGAACGCGAAGTACCCGGTATTGCCGGCCGCGACCACTTCGATCGTGTTGGAGCCGGTGGGACTGGTGTCGAAATCAACCACTGACCCCCCGCTGATCACCTCACCCAGCCCGTCTTTCAGAAACCAGGTGCCAGCGGCATCGACGACCAGCCGCAGCTGCTCTTCGCCGCCACTGTCGCGAAAGCCGAGTCCGATGTCCCACATCTCGCGCGCTGGCTCCGGATTCGCGAATTCGGCTCGCGCGTAGAAATCCGGGGCATCGACACCGGCGCGCTCGACAGCGAGAGCGTCTGGTCCGAAGGCCAGCTCTCCGGAAAGCGGACCCGCGATGCTGGGCCGCTCCTGGGCGGCCGCCAGCCATCCGCCGTAGGCCGCCAGCGGATCGAGCGGCGCCTCCTCGGGGAGCTCGATCGTGTCGATGACCGCCTGAGCCGCTGCCAGCTCTTGCCGGAAGCCGGCCGGTTCCGTGACCAACGTGATGATGAGCACGGCTTGACCCGGGATCAGCGTCCGGCACTCGACGTAGTCGACCAGCTCCACTTCCTGGTTGCCGATCGACAGCGTCAGGGTGAAGGCCGCCGCCGAGGAATTCGGCCCATCCGCAACGAGCTGGACACCTTCCTCATCGCGATAGGGCCGAATCTCCGAGACTCCGGTCTCCTGGGAGAGGAGGTTGGCTTCCGCCGCGACACACGCCGGGAGGTCGCCCTGGTAGCGGGTGGCGCCCTCGAAATAGAGCGAGCTGACACCGTTGAGCAAGTGGAGCCGGTCGAGGCGCTCCGGACCGACAGCGGCCAGCGTTCCCGCCGGATCCGGCTGCCACTCGGTTCCAGCCCATGAAACGCTGAATCCGTACGTCGGCGACGTCCAGCGGTCACCCTCGATCTGCGCCACGATCCCAGCCGCCGCCGACATGAGGAGGAGCACCGCGACAACCAGGGCGGAGAGGGATCGTTTGAACCGCATCGTGGACTCCTCACGGCTTGCGGAGGCAACCTGGTGGCGCCGGCCGGCCAGAAACGTGCCTGCGAGTCTATGCGGTGGCTCCAATCCTGTCACCCGCGTACTCTCGCCCCCGAGGTCCTGGCATCGAGTCTGCTCGATCAGTCTTGCGATAATTAGCGAGTGCAAGAGGTTCAGTGGCCGGGACCCGCGTCGATAGCAGCCTGGAGTGCCACCCGTGAAGATCACTCAACCCGATCCCCCGGGAGCCGTCAGGCTGGAGACGGCCGAATTCGACCTCGATGCCCTCATCGAACCCGTGCTGCTCGATGCCGTGGCTACGCTGGATGGCCGCGCCCCGCTTCTCAGCGGAATGGTTCGGTATCACCTGGGGTACGCCGGGCGCGATCTGCAACCCCTGGACCGACGAGCCGTGGATCGCGGCAAGCGGATGCGGCCGGCGGTAGCACTCCTCGCCGCCGGCGCAGCGGGGGGTGAACCGCGAGCCGCGGCGCCTGTCGGTGCGGCGCTGGAGCTGCTGCACAACTTCTCGTTGATCCACGACGACATCCAGGACGAGAGCCCTACCCGCCGGCACCGGCCAACCGTCTGGAGCCTATGGGGCATCGGGCAGGCCATCAACGCCGGAGACGCGCTGTTTGCCGTGGCTCACCTGCCGCTCTACCGCCTCGCTTCATCCGGTGTCACCGCGGATCTCAGCCTGCGTCTCCTCGAGGCGTTCGACCGGATGACCATCGCCATTGTCGAGGGGCAAACGCTCGACCTGACCTTCGAGGCGCGGTCAGATGTGTCGGCGGACGAATATCTGGAGATGATCGCGGGGAAGACTGCCGCGATCGTCCGCTTCGCCGCCTGGGCAGGCGCACTCCTCGGTGGGGCCAATGAAGCCGCGGCATCGCGGTGGGCCGAGTTCGGACTCGCCCTCGGTCTCGGGTTTCAGACCCGCGACGATCTCCTCGGCATCTGGGGTGCGCAGGAAGCCACCGGCAAGGCGCCCGCCGACGATGTGCGACGCCGAAAGCAGTCCCTGCCGATCGTGATATTGCGCGATCGGCTGGACGCCACGGAGCGGGCGGAGCTCGACCGCCTGTATGCCGCTCCGAATGTCGATCGAGTAGGCGTAGCACGCGTGCTCGCACTCCTGGAGCGGGAGGGCGTGCGCCAGGAAGTCGAAGCTGTGATTGGCACCTATCACGACCGAGCGGCCACTGCGTTGCTTGCCGCTGCCCGGCCGGGCAACAACCCCGCTCGGGACCACTTGCTGACTCTGGTGGAGCGGCTTTCGTCGCGCTCCGGGTAGGTTGCCCACTCAACCAAACCGGGGAGCACGCGTGCTATCCTGCCCCTGTCTCGTCAATCTTCATCACAGTCATGACCGGAGTTCCTGGTGACCAGGATTGATCCGCGCATCGTTGCCGATCTAAAGCGAGAAAACCTGCTCAGAGAGGGCCATTGGTCGTTCCTGTATGGGGGCCACAGTCGTGGCTTGATCGATCGCGACCATCTGCTCAGCGACCCCGTCGCCGCATCTCATATGGCCTACGCACTCGCCAAGCAGTTCTTTACCGACCATATCGAAACTGTTGCCACGCCCTCGATCTGGGGTGCGGGACTGGCACTCCTGGTCGGCGGCTTTCTCGATCCCAAGGCGAAGGTCGCCTACGCCACGCCGAGCAACGACGGCCCAACCCTGGCGCCGCAGATCGAGGATCTCGTGCGCGGCAAACGAGTCCTGCTCGTCGACAATATCATCCGCTCCGGCGAGACGATGACCCACTTCGCTGATCTGGTGGAGCGTCTCGACGGTGAGGTCATCGGCATCGCCACGTTGTGGAATCTTGCCGATGCGGAGATCGCCGGGCACCCGGTGTTCGGATTGCTCAACGCCGACTACGAGGTCTATCGAGACGGGGCCTGTCCAATGTGCATCGGCGGCTCCCAACCAGAACCGGCTCCGTATTAGCGATCGTCGCCGGGCGCGCCCCCACTCCCCGACTACTCGACTCACGACTCACGACTTACCGATTTACCGACTCACCGACTTACCGACTTACCGACCTAGCAGTGAGTGCCGCCATGCGATCCTCTGACGAGCCAGCCGTCCAGACACCCCGCGCTGGTCGGGTCACGGCGCTCAGACCCACCAAACGCGATCCGGACCGCATCTCGGTCGATCTCGATGGTTCGTTCGCGTTTGCCCTCCCGGCGACACTCGTTGCCGACCAGCGGCTCGAAGTTGGGGATACTCTCGATGGCGAGCGGGTCAGCGCGCTGCTGGCGGCAGATCAGGCGTCTCGCGCCACCGAGGCCGCGCTGGTGTTCCTCAGCTACCGTCCCCGCTCCGAGAAGGAAGTTCGCGATCGCCTTCGCCGCGGCGGCTACGAGCAAGACGCGATCGACCACGCGATCTCGCGACTGCATGAGTGGCGCTACCTCGACGATGCCGATTTCGCGCGGCGCTGGGTCGAGAATCGCACGGCGCACCGACCCCGCGGCAAGCGGTTGCTCCAGCAGGAGCTCCGCCACAAGGGCATCGACACCGAAACGGCACGCGACGCGATCGACGATGCTGGCCTGGATGAAACAGGCGCAGCCGAGGATCTTGCGCGCCGTCGCCTACCCGCGTATGCCGGGGATGATCCGGCCGCGATTCGGCGTCGCCTCGGCGCCTACCTCGCTCGCCGTGGCTATGGTTACGACATCATTCGGATAGCCCTCGATCGCGCGCTCGGCGAGACCGAGGACGAGGGTGACGTGGGTGATGGGTGACGGGGTGGCAAGGTGGCAGGGAGAACGACGTCTCACCTCCTGCCACCCTGCCACCACGAGCGGAGCGAGTAACCACCCTATCACCCATCACCGTGAGCGCAGCGAACACCCACCCAGCACCCCCGTCAGTGGTATACTAATTACCCGTGGGAAAGGGCGCATGGACGCCTGATCGCGCGAGCGCAGATCACTTCCCCATTGAGCTTGAATCGTCCCGCCGCGTCGCCGGAATCCGGCGCCGGGGCGTCGTTTGTTTTCATTGCCGCCGCGCGATGACGGGATTCGCGCATGCCTGAGAAGGGCACTGGAAAGACTGAAATCCCATGGCTGAGTTCCGCTGGTACGGGCACAACTGTTTTCGTATTCGTGGCAAAGATGCGGTCGTCATGACTGACCCGGTCGGTAAGAAGACCGGTTTTGCCCTCGCCAAGCAGACCGCCGATATCGTGACCGTGTCGTCGCCGCATCCCGAGCACTCCAACCTGGCGGCGGTGAAACCCGAGTTCGACACCATTGACGGACCAGGCGAGTACGAGATCCACGACGTCTTCGTCACCGGTATTCGAACCCATCAAGACGAAGCGAATGGCGCGCAGCGTGGACACAACACATCGTATTTGATCGAACTGGACGGGATGGTTATCTGCCATCTGGGCGACCTGGGCCACGCGCTTTCCGAAGAGCAGGCCGAGGCCATGACCGACGTCGACGTCCTCCTCGTCCCCGCCGGGAGCCGGCATCTGGACCCGGCTCGGGCCGCCGAAATCACCGGTCAACTCGCTCCGAAGGTGGTCATCCCCATGCAATTCGCCACCGCGTCTGGTGACCGGGATTTGCTCGGGCTCGACGCGTTCTGTCGCAATCTCGGGGTGAGTCTTCCGGAACCGGAAGAGAAGCTCACCGTCAAGGCAAGCGACCTTGGCGACACATTGCGTCTGGTCGTGCTCGGTGTGAGCTAAGCGAGATCGATCCCGCGACAGCGGCGCGTGTCAGCGCGGAGGGAGTGACGTGATGCCGAAGTACATATTCGTCACCGGCGGAGTCGTTTCATCGGTCGGCAAAGGCATCACCACCGCCTCGATCGGGCGGTTGCTCAAGAGCCGGGGTGCGAGCGTCTGGACCATCAAGCTCGACCCGTATCTCAACGTCGATCCCGGCACCATGTCGCCGTACCAGCACGGCGAGGTCTTCGTCACCGACGATGGCGCCGAGACCGATCTCGACCTGGGACACTACGAGCGATTCACGGATGAGAACCTGTCGCGGGCCTCGAACGTCACGACCGGCCAGGTCTACTCCGCGGTGATCGCCAAGGAACGCCGCGGTGATTATCTCGGCGGCACGATCCAGGTCATCCCTCACATCACCAATGAGATCAAGGAGCGCTTGCGGCTCGCCTCTCGCCAGCATGATGCTGACGTCGTCATCGTCGAGGTCGGCGGCACAGTCGGCGACATCGAGGGGCAGGCATTTATCGAGGCGATCCGCCAGCTCCGCCGCGAGGTCGGGCGGGAGAACGCGCTCTACATCCACGTCACGCTGGTTCCCGAGATCGGGGGCGGCGAGCTGAAGACGAAACCAACCCAGCAGAGTGTGCGTGAGCTGCGCTCCCTCGGCATCCAACCCGATATCATCATCGCTCGTGCTGAACGTCCCATTCCTGATGACGTCAAAGAGAAGATCGCGCTCTTTTGCGACGTCGACCGCGACGCCGTTATCTCGATGCCGACCGCTGATTCCATTTACGAAGTGCCGCTCATCCTGGAAGAGTCCGGTCTGGGCGCATACCTCGCTCGCGAGCTGGGACTGCCGCGCGAAGCCGACCTGAGCGAGTGGCGGAATCTCGTCGAGCAGGTCAGCCGGCCGCGTCGCACGATCCGGATCGCCATCGTCGGCAAGTACGTCGAGCTGCCCGACGCGTACATGAGCGTCCTCGAGTCACTGACGCACGCCGGCCTCTGGCACAAGGTCGAGCCGGAGATCGTCTGGGTCAATGCGGAGACGGTGAAGCCCGACGAACTGGCCCGAACGCTTCGCACGGTTTCCGGCGTTGTCGTTCCCGGCGGCTTCGGGGCGCGAGGCACCGAGGGCAAGGTGGCGGCCGCCCGTTGGGCCCGCGAAAACCGCATCCCCTACCTCGGTCTCTGTTACGGTCTCCACATGGCTGTCATCGACATTGCCCGCAACGTGCTTGGACTCAGCGGCGCCAACTCGACCGAGATCGACCCCAACACGCCCTACCCGGTCATCGACCTGATGCCCGACCAGAAGGGTGTCGACATGGGCGGTACGATGCGTCTCGGGCTATGGCCGTGCCGTCTCCAGCCGGGAACGAAGACCGCTGCGGCCTATGATGTACCGGAGGTGTCCGAGCGCCACCGGCACCGCTTCGAGGTCAATAACTCGTTCCGTGGCCGGCTCGCGGCGGCCGGGTTCATCGTCAGCGGCGTCTCTCCCGATGGCCAGCTCGCCGAGATCATGGAGCTGGAGGGGCACCCCTTCTTCGTTGGGGTCCAGTTTCACCCGGAGTTCCGCTCCCGCCCCACCAACCCCCACCCACTCTTCCGGGACTTCATCGCCGCCGCCAAGGAAACGCTGCCCGAAGGCGCTCAGCGCGAGCTACCACTCGAGGAACACGAGGGGGATGAAGTCGTCGAAGAGTCGTTCCTTGAGGACCGCGTGCTCGCCGTGACACACGAGTAGTCATCCGCCAGTCTGGCACCGCGCCGACCCAATCCGGCAATCCCCTAAGTGGTCTGAAACTTGCAGTGGCAGCGACGCCTGGTGTCCTCTCGATGCGACATGCCGGGCGTAGCCCATCGAATCAGACCGGGAGGAAGCCATGGTGCGCAGACGTTCTTTACTGGCAACGGTGATGGCGGTTGTCCTGCTCTGCACGGGAATGACGAGTGTTGCGGCGCAAGAGGCAACGCCCACCGCCGCGACATTTGCCGACACGATGGGCTTGCCCGAGCTGCGGGTGCGAGCTACTGACACTGCCTTTGAGGGTTTGCCAGCGGATACCTCGGCCGGTCGCTACCTGCTGACGCTGGAGGTCGAGGCTGCGGAAGGCGCTGGCCTCAACTTTTTGAAGTTACCGGAGGGTATGACCTTCGATGACTTCATGGCGCTGCTAGCCGGCCCACCCGCCGCCTCACCAGAGGCGATGGAGGGGACGCCGGGAGCGGAGACGGGACCACCTGAGGGCGAGGGCGAAGACCGCCCACCCGAGTGGTACTTCCAGGCGGAAATGGCCGGGGGCACGTCCGCGTTCGCGGGAACAGCCCAGGCGATCATCGACCTCACGCCCGGCGAGTGGATCGCCTGGGCTGGATACCCAGACGCCCCACAAGCACCAGTTGGGTTGAGCGTGAACGGTGAGGCAGGCGCCACGCCCGCTGCCGGGGCTGAGCCGGCCGCGGACGTAACCGTGGCCATGTTCGAGTACGACTTCACCGTGGAGGGTAGCCTGACGCCCGGCTCCCATGTCTTCGCGGTCACGACTGTCGGCGCGCAACCACACGAGATGTTCATGTTGCGTGCGCCGGAAGCGATCACGGAGGAGCAGGTCGCGCAAATCCTGGAGATGGAAATGCAGGGCGGGACGCCGGCGCCCGACGCGGACCTACCGAATCCAGACGAGTTCATGCCTGTTACACATATGACACCGCTGTCGATGGGGAAGACGGGGTGGATCCCGGTGAACCTGGAGGCGGGCACGTACGTCATGCTCTGCTTCGTCCCTGATATCGAGTCGGGGATGCCGCACGCCTATCATGGTATGTATCAGGTCATCACCGTTGGTGATGAAGGCACCCCGACCGCGTAAGCGTGGAGCACGAGGTGTGCGACGAGGCCGGCGGAGTCATGCCCACCGGCCTCGTCATTGCTCGAGCTCGGCCCTATGGACCGATCAGAACTCGCGTGCCCAGGGGAGCCCAGTCGTACAGCCAGGCAGCCACGTCGAGCGGCAGATTGACGCAGCCATGGCTCATCGGAGTGCCAAAATTGTTGTGCCAGTACGTGCCGTGCAGGGCGTGACCGCTGTTCGTGAAATAGAGCACCCACGGGACGTCTGGCACGTTGTAGTACTCCCCACCAATGACACCCTCCATCGTCTGCGATGGCAGCTTGGTCAGGACCGCGAAAGAACCAACTGGTGTATCAAAGCCGGCTCGGCCGGTACTGACGGAGCTGCTGAGCACGACCTGGTCGCCTTTGTAGGCCCAGAGCATCTGCTGGCTAATCGAGATCACGATCGTCTTCTGCGCCTTTGCCCCACCCGTCGCCGGAGCCGCCAGCGCCGCTACCGCGAAGAGCACGACGACGAACCAGCGTCTCATTGTCGCCAGCGGGATGCGCACGAACGACCTCCTCATGCCAGACCGTTTTCCTTCAGATGGCACCCGGTCCAAAGGCAGGGACTGGTTGCCTCCATCCGATGCAAGCGTTATGCCTGGAGCGGCGGCGACATCTCGTGTCATCCCGAGCGCACGAGGGATCTCGTCGGTTTTTTTCATCGTGGTCCGGTGACGACGAAATTCCTCGCCTGCGGGCTCGGAATGACACATCTTCTCTGATGCTTAGCCGCGGACTGGGTCACACGACGTAAAATAGGTTGGTGACAAGCACGAGCGAAACCACCACAGGCCAAGAGATCGAAACCGGCAACGGTCGTCTGACCGGCATGCCTCCCGCGATCGAGCCAGTCTCGACACGCGCTCCCCTGACTGAGCTCGAGCAAGAAGGCCTCGATTATCGCCGGCGGTACCAGGGGCTGATCGGCATCGGGTCGAAGGTTCCCATTCGAGATCGGGCCATCCTCTCCCTCGTCTACACCCCCGGTGTCGCGGAAGCCTGTCTCGCCATCAACGAGGATCCCCTGGCGTCGTTCGATCTCACCTGTCGCGGCAACACCGTCGCCATCCTTACCGACGGCTCGGATATCTTCGGCCGCGAATCTGGCCCACCAGAAGCCGCCATCCCCCTCGAAGAAGCCAAGAGCGTCATCTTCAAGACCTTCGCCGGGGTCGATGCCTTCCCGCTCTCCCTGGCCACCTCGGACCCGGACCGGATCGTAGAGACCGGTCTCGCGCTCTCCTCGACGTTCGGCGCCATCTGCCTCGACGACATCTCCGCGCCGCGTGCGTTCACCATCGCCGATAACCTGGAGAACGGCGCGGACATCCCGGTCTTCTCCAACCAACATCACGGCACGGCAATCCTCGTCCTCGGGGGTCTCATCAACGCCTTGCAGGTCGTCGGCAAGGAGCTCGAGGACGTCAAGGTCGTCATCTCCGGCGCCGGCGTCGCCGGGATCGGCGTTGCTCGCCTTCTCACCCGAGCCGGAGTGCGTGATCTGGTCGTCTGCGACCGCGCGGGCGCGCTTTACAAATACCGGCCCGAGCGCATGAACTGGGCAAAGGCCTATCTCACCAAGGAGACAAATCTCGCTGGCCGCCGCGGCAGCCTGACGGAGATGCTCGCGGGCGCGGACGTCTTCATTGGTCTGTCGACGGGCGGCATCGTCAGCGAGGAGATGGTCCGTTCCATGGCGCCGGACCCAATCGTCTTCGCTCTTGCCGTGCCGGAGCCGGAGATCTCGCCCGCCGCCGCTCGCGCCGCCGGCGCGAAGGTCGTCGCCACGGGACGCTCCGATTTTCCAAACACCATGGACGTTTCGCTCGTCTTCCCGGGAGTTTTTCGCGGGCTGCTCGACTCGCGCGCTCGCAACATCCGTCTGCGCACGCTGCTCTATGCCGCTCAGGCGCTGGCCGACGTCATTCAGTCGGAGGAGCTCCACGCCGACTACATCGTGCCCCGCATCTTTGATTTCCGGGTCGCTCCGGCGGTGGCAGCGGCCGTGGTGCGCGCCGCGCTGGAGGCCGGCGAGGCGGGACGAGAGATCGCGCCGGAACTGGTCAGCGAGCGCACTCGCCGCTTCGTCTACGAGGGACGCTTGCTCCCCCCGAAACCGTCCGCCCGCGGCGAGCACAAGACGTTCCGCGAGGAGGCGATCGACCTCCGGCTACGCCACGGCGGTGTCCTGGAGATTCGCTCCAAGATACCGATCCGCGATCACCACATCCTGAACATGCTCTACGTGCCGCCGGCGGCGCTCTCCCCGGCCCATGTCATCCGCGACAACCCGGCCATGGTCGACGAGATCACCGCCAAGGGGAACCTGGTTGCTATCGTCACCGACGGCTCGGCGGTGCTCGGTCTCGGCGACATCGGCCCGCAGGCGGCCCTACCGGTGATGGAAGGCAAAGCGGTTCTGCTGCAAACCCTGGCCGGGGTCGAGGCCTTCCCGATCTGCCTCGCCGCGCGCGACGTCGATGAGATCGTCGGCATCGTCCAGAACATCGCTCCGAATTTCGGCGGCATCAACCTCGAAGATATCAGCGCCCCCCGCTGCTTCGAGATCGAGCGCAAGCTGCGTGAGACCCTCGACATGCCCGTCTTCCACGACGACCAGCATGGCACCGCCATCGTCGTCGCCGCCGCATTGATCAACGGCTGCAAGATCCGCGGCTGCCGCATGGAAGAACTGCGGGTGACGATCAATGGCGCCGGCGCCGCCGGTATAGCCGTGACCAAACTGCTACTCGGTCTCGGTATCGGCGACGTCGTCCTCTGTGACCGGCAGGGGGCCATCTTCGAAGGTCGCCCGCAGCACATGGACTTCTCGAAGGAGGAGATCGCGCGCCTGACCAACAAGGATCGCCGCACCGGCTCGCTCGGCGACGTCATCACCGGCTCCGATGTCTTCATCGGTCTTTCGGCCGGTGGCGTGCTGACCCCGCAGATGGTCCGCGCGATGGCGCCGAACCCGCTCGTCTTCGCGCTGGCCAACCCGGTGCCCGAGATCACGCCCGATCTGGCGCGCGAAGCTGGGGCGCTGGCGGTGGCCACCGGCCGCTCCGACTACCCGAACCAGGTCAACAACTCGCTGGCGTTTCCCGGTGTCTTCCGTGGCGCGCTCGACGTCAAAGCACGCAGCATCGACGACGCGATGAAGATCGCCGCCGCGCGCGCGATCGCCGAGTTGGTCGATGCCTCCGAGCTTTCGCCCGATTTCCTGATTCCTGACAGTCTCGATCTCCGCGTCGCGCCCCGCGTCGCCGCGGCGGTTGCCGAAGCGGCGATCAGTGGCGGCCTCGCGCACACCCCCCTCGACCCGCGCGAGGTCGAGATGCGCTGCCGCGATCTCGTCTACGAGGGAACGGTCGGGCTGTAGACTTGCCTCGAATGGTCGAGTGGCCCGAACCCGACGAGGTCGAACATGACCACCAAGATCATCCCAATCAAGGATGGATCGATCACGATTCCCGACGACCTGCGCGAGCGCTACGGAATCGAGGACGGTTCGCTGCTGCTGATCGAAGCCGGAGCCGAAGGCATTATGCTGCGCCCAGCTGGCTGGCCTGAGCCCGAGGTCTACACACCGGAGCGGATCGCCGAGTTCCTCCTCAACAACGCAGTCGACGACGACGACTACCGAGAGGCGATCGAGGAAGTCAAGAAGTTGGGCATCGATCCGGCCAGCATCCCGCACAGTCACCCTTCACCTTAGCCCTGGGCCCGTGCCCGATCGTATCTTCCTCGACGCCAATGTCATCTTCTCCGCCGCATACCGCCGAACGACCGAACTTCGCCGGTTGTGGGCTTTGCCGGACCTCACGCTGCTGACCTCTTTGTACACAATCAGCGAAGCGGAACGTAACCTGCACCCAACTCGACACGCCGATCTCCAGTTCCTGCTCCAAGCGATCACTCTTGTCCCCACGCCGTCAACGGGAGATCGTCCGCTTCCGTCGACGCTGGTCTTACCCGCCAAGGATGCTCCCATCTTCCAAGCCGCCGCAGCCGCGGAAGCAACCCACCTATTGACCGGCGACAGACGGCACTTCGACGCCTACTATGGCCAGCAGTTCGAAGGAGTACTGATCCTTACCCCTGGCACCTACATTCGATCTCGCATTCCTGGCGATCCGTAGGTATAGGACCACGACCATCATGCGCTCCGGAAACCTCCAATGACCGACCGCATTGAGATCGTGCAAGCAGACATCAGCACGCTTCCGGTCGATGCCATCGTCAATGCGGCGAACAGCTCACTCCTGGGCGGCGGTGGGGTCGATGGTGCGATCCATCGCGCCGCCGGACCTCGCCTCCTGGAAGCCACCCGCAAGATCGGCGGCTGCCCGACCGGCCAGGCACGGCTCACGCCCGGGTTCGATCTGCCCGCGAAGTGGGTCATCCACACGGTCGGTCCGGTCTGGCAGGGTGGGCACGCCGGAGAAGACAAACTCCTCGCTTCCTGCTATCGAGAGAGTCTCAAGCTGGCCGCATCGGTTGGAGCAACGACGGTCGCGTTCCCCGCCATCTCGACCGGCGCTTATGGCTTTCCGCTGGAGCGCGCGGCCCGGATCGCCGTCGCGGAGATCGAGAAGAACCTCAATCGTCATCCAGAGATCGAACGAGTACTCATTGCCGTCCGCGGCGACGAGGCCATGCGGATCCACCGGGACGCGCTTGGCAGGCGCCTCAGCAGTACCTAACACCGCAACCCCCAGCGGCGTCATCCCGATGATGCGATCCGTCATCCAGGGTGTCCCTGGAGGGAGGACGAGGTCTTGCAACCCCGTCCTCCCTGAAGGAAGGGAACCCGCGCCGGTACTGACGACGCGGAGCGTCAGGGTGACCGCGCCGTCAGTACCGGCGCGGTCGAATCTGAGGTCGCGCCCGAAATAGAGGCGCGCCCGGAAGTAAGCGATCGTTCACGACGGACCGGCACACCCGGTCGGGCACGGCCACGCTGGATTCTGACGGCCACTCGTCCGGCGCGTCGTGCGTGCTCCAGCCTCTCCAAGATCGAGTGCGATGAGGATGATCAGCGCGGCGATGAGCAGGAAGATCGTGTCCATTGGTATCTCCTCAATGAATCATCTTCTCTTCTACTCATAGTCGAATGAGCGTGGTTCAAATCGACAATCGGTGACCGAGAGTACGCGGTCTGGAATCGCCGCTATTTCCGCTCGTCGACGGCGAAGATGGCACTGAGAACGGGGCTGGTGAACTCCGTGGACAGGATGTCCATGTAAATCTCGTCCCAGAATCGGCCGTTGTACCAGCGACTCTCGCGGCGGCGTCCCACCTCGCGGAAACCGACCTTTTCGTAGCACCGGAGGCCGGCGCCGTTGTACTCGAAGACCATCAACATCACGCTGTGCAGTCCGAGGGCTGTGAAGGCGAAGTCGAGGAGGAGGCGCATTGCCTCTGTGCCATAGCCGCGACCCCGCGCCTCCGGTTCGCCGATCATGATGCCGACCAGCGTGCGCCGGTTGGGCAGGTCCACCTCGTGCAGCCCACAGTTGCCAATCGCGCGGCCCGTCGCTCGCTCATAGATCGTGAACCCGACCCGGGCATCGTCGACCGCGGCCCGCTCGTACCAGGCAGTCTCTTCCTCGAGGGTCATCGGCCGCGGCGGCACGCCGAGCGTCCGCGTCGTGCCGAAATCGTTGATCCAGCGGAGATAGAGCGGGATGTGCTCGCGTCGCAGCGGACCCAGGGCCACCAGGTCGCCCTCGATGTTGAGGATCGGCGTGTCCCGATCTGTCATCGGCCACCTTCCCGCTCCCGCCGAATCTCCACCAGCCGTTCGATCATGCTGTCTTCGTCGAGGTAGACCCCGAGCGAGCGCTGCAATCCGCCGATGACAAGGGCGTTGATGTGCAGCGTCTGGTTCTCTACCCCATGCCGCTCCGGGTGAGGCGGGGTGCGCAGCCGGATGTCGGTCGCCAGACCGATGACACCGTAGTAGCGCCCGGGATCGACGCGACGCGAGAGACAGTTCATGTAGCCGGCCTCCCAGTTGGTCCCGGAGTCTTCGCTCGCCTGGCAGATGAGGACATTGCAGCTTTCCACGGCCTCGATGTCGACGTCATAGATCAGCCGCGGCGTGATATCGGTGCGGGTCTTGTCGCTGCTCGGCTCGCTCTCGTTGGGGCAGAAGACCGCGAACCCGTGATCGCGCAGCTTCGCCGCCAGCCGCAGATTGTGGGCTTCCTCGGCGGCGGTGAACATCGGACCCGCCAGATAAAGCTTCAACGCGTCGCTCCCGTGATGAGCCGCGCCCCGCGCTGGAAGGTGAGATAGTCCCAGAGCCACTGCAGCGCCACCAGGACGCGGTTGCGGAACCCGATCAGATTGAGGATGTGCACGACCGCCCAGGCGAGCCAGGCCACAAACCCCGTCAGGCGCAGACCGCGAATGTCGGCCACCGCCGAATTGCGACCGATAGTCGCCATGTTGCCGAGGTCACGGTAGCGGAACGGGCGTGCCGGCTTCCCCTCGATCGCGCGCTCGATATTCGCCGCCGCCCAAGCTCCCTGTTGCATCGCCACCTGCGCTACACCCGGAAACGGCCGGCCCCGCGAGTTCTCGAGCGAGGCCATGTCGCCGATGACGAAGATCTCGGGGTGGCCAGGGACAGAGAGGTCCGGGTTGACAAGCACCCGCCCCGCGCGGTCGAGCTCCACACCGAGCGAGCGTGCCAGTGGCGAAGCCTGTACCCCCGCCGCCCAGACGATCGTCTTGGCGGGGATGGACTCGTCGCCGATGGTCACCGCGTCCGTAGCGATGGCGGTCACCGGCTTACCGAATCGCACCTCCACCCCGAGTCGCTCCAGGCCCCGCAGTGCGTGCCGGGATAGCCGGTCAGGAAACGCTCCCAGGAGCTGAGTGCCAGCCTCGATCAGGATCACCTTCGCGTCTCGGGTGTCGATGTGGCGAAAGTCTCGCGCCAGCGAGAAGCGGGCGATCTCGGCGATCGCGCCGGCCATCTCGACCCCGGTCGGTCCGCCGCCGACGACGATGAATGTCATCAGCGCTTTGCGCCGCGCCGGATCTGGTTCGCGCTCCGCCTCTTCGAACGACGTCAGAATGCGGCGGCGGATATTGAGCGCGTCCTCCAGTGTCTTCAAACCGGGTGCGTTGGAGGCCCATTCGTCGTGGCCGAAGTACGCGTGGTTCGCCCCGGCAGCGAGGATCAGGTAGTCGTACGGGAGTCGTCCCGCATCCTCATCGAGGACAACCTCCTTTGCCGCCACATCGATGGCATCGACCCCCGCCAGAATCACCTCCACGTTCGATTGGCCGCGCAGCACCGATCGGATTGGCTGCGCGATGTCCGCCGGCGAAAGCGCGGCCGTCGCCACCTGGTAGAGCAAGGGCTGAAACAGGTGGTGATTGCGCCGGTCGACGAGCGTCACCCGCACGGGCGCGTCGGCGAGTGCCTTGGCGGCCCGCAAGCCCCCGAACCCACCGCCCACGATGACGACACGAGCGCGGGTGTCAGGATCGGTAAGCACCGGCTGCCGCTTACGCCGGAACGGGAATGGAATCATGGGGATTGCCCTCGAACGAATGCCCAGCGCGATCAGTGGCGGAAGTGGCGCGTCCCGGTGAAGACCATCGCCACACCGGCGTGATCGGCGGCGGCGATTACCGCCTCGTCGCGCACCGACCCTCCGGGCTGAATGGCGGCGGTCACTCCGGCAGCGATCGCAGCTTCCAGGCCATCCGGAAACGGAAAGAAGGCGTCGCTGGCGAGCACCGAGCCGGCAGCCCGCTCGCCCGCCTTGTCAACCGCGATGCGGACGCTTTCCAGCCGGTTCGGCTGGCCACTGCCCACTCCAGTCAGAGCCCGGTCCCGCGCCAGCACGATGGCATTCGATTTGACGTGCCGCACGGCGTGCCAGGCAAAGCCAAGATCTTCCAGCTCCTGGGCACTCGGCTCGCGGTTGGTGACGACCCGCCAGGACGACTGGTCAGCCGGGTCGCGGTCGGCTGATTGCGCGAGCAGCCCGCCGGCGATCGGTCGCACATCCCAGCTCGAATCGGCGCCGTTTGCCGCCGGTGCCGAGGGCGTCGGCAAAGGCATGCCCAACAGGCGCAGAGACTTCCGCTTCCCCAGTATCTCCAGCGTCTCGTCGTCGAATCCCGGCGCGACGACAACCTCGAAGTAGATCTCTGCCATACGCCGGGCCGTCTCGCCGTCCACCGGACGATTGAGCGCGACGATACCGCCGAACGCCGAAACCGGGTCCCCGCGCAACGCCTCGTCGAACGCTGACGCCAGGTCGCTCCGCTCCGAGAGCCCACAGGGAATGGTGTGCTTGACAATGGCCACGGCCGCCTGGGCAAAACCCTGCACCGCGTTCCAGGCGGCGTCGGCGTCCAGGAGGTTGTTGAACGACAGCTCCTTGCCCGCCAGTTGTTCAGCCTCCAGTACCCCTTGCTCGGGCTCGCCGGCGCGCATTCGCCGGTAGGCGGCGGCTCGCTGTTGTGGGTTCTCACCGTAGCGCAGGGTCCGCGCCAGCCGGCCCGCGAAGGCGACCTCTTGCGGCCACTCCCGGGGATCGCGCAAGTACTCCGCCACCACCGCGTCGTAGGCCGCCGTGTGGGCAAACGCCTTCGCCGCCAGGGCTCGTCTTCGCGTCTCCGAGAGCGTCCCGTCCCGCAGCTCGTCCAGCGCCGCGGTGTAGTCCGCCGGGTCGGTCAGGACGACCACCCCCGGAAAATTCTTGGCCGCGGCACGGATCATGGCCGGGCCGCCGATATCGATCTGCTCCAGCGCGTCCGCGAGGGTGACGTTTTGACGGGCAACTGTTGCAGCGAACGGGTAGAGATTGGCCGCCACGACGTCGATCGGCGAGATCAGGTGCGCTGCGAGCGCGCTCATGTGCGCAGGGTTATCCCGGCGGGCCAGCAACCCGCCGTGGATGCGCGGGTGGAGCGTCTTGACCCGGCCGTCGAGGATCTCCGGGAAGGCGGTGACATCGCTGACCGCGGTCACCGGCAGACCGGCGGCTTCGAGCGAGGTCAGCGTGCCACCGGTGGAGACGACCTCATAGCCGAGGTCGACTAGCCCTCGTCCCAGCGCGGCGATCCCCGTCTTGTCAAAGACGCTCAGCAGCGCCCGCATCGGCAACTCCGTGGGCCATCGGCTATCGGCGAATGGCTAAAGGCTATTGGGGCGATCATAGCAGCGAGTTGTGGGCACACGGGATCGGATGCCTCTGCGACGACACGTATCACCGGAGTCTCAACCGATCGCGGCCGGCTCCCCGATCGCGACGGTGTCGAGGCTCCCCCTCGAGCCGCCTGCACACCCTGGAGGCGCTGGCCGGCGCAGACCAGGAGCGCACCAACTTGCTGCCGCAGCGACATGGACGCCGGGCGGGTGCCAGCTGCCGCTGGATGCGCAACCGCGACGAACTGCTGATGTTGGCCCTCGACGAGCATCTGCTGATAGCGGAACTCGGCGACGCGGCAATCGGCTTCTGACAGTCCTGGATACATGCTGTGCCCTTTCGTCTGTCCTCATTTCTCGGACCGCTGCCCGGTCATCCCGAGCACGACCGCATCATGCGCTTCGGCCAGAGCGGGAACATCGTGGAGTTTGCGGAGATGGATTACGGAATTTGGCGATCAGGGCAATGGCGAGGCGAGCTCCGTAATGTCCGCCGATTACGGAGAGCCGATCGCGCTCAGACAATGCCGCGACGCACCGCGACGGCTGCCGCCTCTGCCCGGGCGTTGACGCCGAGCTTGGCGAAGAGGTTGGCGACGTGGGTCTGCACGGTGCGCGCGCCGATGAAGAGCGCCTCAGCGATCTCCCGATCGGAGTTCCCCTCGACCAGCAGGCGCAAGACGTCGAGTTCGCGCTGCGTCAGCCCAGAAGCCGCTGTCGCGGGGCACGGGAGGTGGCGGATCCCCGGCGGATGCGGCGAGCGAGAGGGCATCGGCGACCGCGTCAGCAAACGGGAGGGCCCGGCCCTCTTCCCAGGCAGCGACGAACACCGGCTCAGGGAGGCTGGTCCGCACCTCGGCGAGGATGCGCGCGGTGTGGGCCGCGTGGGCGAGCCGGCCGAGGCCACTGGTCTCACCTTCGGTCTCCACCGCGCCCAGCCATCGTGCCGCTCGCTCCGGCTGCCCAAGTGCCAGGGCAACGCCGGCCAGCCCCGCCACTGCCCCCAGGAAGAGGCGCTCGGAGCCGATCTCCGCCGCCACGGCGATGCTCTCGCGCGAAGAGGCGCGCGGCCAGGACCTGGTCGCCCTGCAGCCGCGCGGCGTGAGCGCGTTCGCCGAGAGTCACCGCAATGCCCAACGGGAACTCGATGCGACGGTTGAGCGAGAGGGCCTCATCGAGGAGTGGCACCGCGCCCGCCACGTCGCCGGTCATCAGTCGGGTGTCGCCCAGCTCAGCGAGCGCCAAGGCCTCCCATGTGGTCACTCCGGACTGTCGCAGCAACGACAGCGCCTCCTCATAGGGCATCGCTGCTCGCGCCGCATCTCCGAAAACGCCCATGCCATGCCCAAACCGTAGTGGGCGCGACCGAGGGCAAACGGGTCACCAAGCTCTCGGGCGAGCGCCAGGGCTTCCTCGGCATAAGCGACGGCGGTCGTCCCGTCGCCGAGGAAGCTGGT
Source organism: uncultured Chloroflexia bacterium (assembly GCA_963724295.1). GTDB lineage: Bacteria > Chloroflexota > Chloroflexia > Thermomicrobiales > UBA6265 > JACCXM01. The sequence goes on from CAVRUC010000004.1 coordinate 331,349, forward strand.
CGTCAAAGCAGCAAAGTAGAGTGCCCCCACGCGAACAGCAGCAGGAGCGTGGGGGGCGGCGCGGAGAGCCGGCTCCAGCCAGCGGCGGACTTCCGCGTGGTAGGGTCGAACGGACCAGTACCCATCGAGCGCCGGCAGCAGCCGGAGCACGTTGGTCGGCTCGCCTGCCGCGTTGAACCACGCAAGGGCGGCACGCAGGTTGTCCAGCTCGGCGTCCATGCGCGCCAGCCAGCCAGCTTGGACTCCGCCCACTTCAGAATCGAGCCCAGCCGTCTCCACCAGTGCCAGATACCAGATTGGCGTGGCGCTCCCGGATCGCGTCTTCCTCATTGCTCGCCGCCAATTGTTCGAGCGCAAACTCCCGCACTGTCTCTAGCATGACGAAGCGTGGTTCCCCGCCCGGCCCCTCTTCCTGCCGCAGCAAGCTCTTGTCCAGGAGCGAGGCGACGCCCTCGAATGGGTCGATCTCCGGTTCACTCTGCTTCGCGCGTGACGGCCTCCGCCGCCTCCAGGGTGAAGCCCCCGGCGAAGACGGCCAGCCGCCGGAAGAGCCCCTGCTCCTGGGGCGTCAGGAGATCGTGGCTCCAGGCGATGGTGTCGCGCATCGTCTGCTGCCGTTGCTGGGACATCGCGTCCGCCTCCGGTCAGCAGCGGCAGCCGGTGGTCGAGTCGAGCCAGCAGCGATGCGGGCGGAAGGACTTTGACCCGCGCCGCGGCCAGCTCGATGGCGAGGGGGAGCCCATCCAGGCGCCGGCAGATCTCAGCAACGGCGACGGCGTTCTCCGGGGTCAGGGCGAAATCAGGCTTCACCGCCTCCGCTCGCTCGATGAAGAGCCGAACGGCGTCGGACGTGGCAATATCCGCGACGCTGTGATGCCGATCCGGTGTGGCGAGGCCGAGCGGGGCGATCGGGACCTCACGCTCCCCGGAGATGCGGAGGCGAACGCGGCTGGTGACCAGCATCGTCACGTCGGGACACGCGCCGAGAAGGTCGGCCACATCTGGAGCGGCCTCGACGATCTGCTCGAAGTTATCGAGCAGGAGCAGGAGACGCTTGCTGCGCAGCACCGCCTTCAGTCGCTCGATCAGCGGCTCGTTGCCCGCCTCGCGCACGGCGAGCGCCTTGATGATGGCGGGAGCCAGTAGCGCTGGATCGCTGACCGGGGCGAACGGAACGACCGTGACGCCATCGGGGAAGTCGCTCCGCCACCGCGGCTGCCGCACTCAACGCCAGCCGGGTCTTGCCGACGCCGCCGGGACCGGTCAGCGTCACCAGGGGAACGTCCTCACGGAGGAGCAAGTCGCGCAGGGCGGTCAACTCCCGCTCCCGTCCAATGAGCGGGGTGCGAGGCAGCGGCACCTGGATGGGATTGTTGAAAGCAAGCGGCGCAGTCATGGCAGCTCTGGCTGAGACTCGGTGTGCCATGAAGATGATAGCGCTCCCCGGACCTGCGCCCCCGGACGGCTCTCTCAATTGGAGGGGCGAGGAAGCTGAAGTGGATGAAGGCGAAGGTCAGGCGCAACGATCCTTGGAGCGGCCGGTGCCGCTCATAGTGGACTCCAAGGCAGCCGAGCAACCACGGCAGCGTGCGCTTGACCATCGGTATCGCCCCGGGCGCTCGCTCGAATTGACCGCCCGCGGGCGGCAATGCGCGCGACTGATTTGAAGAGTTTGAAGGGTTTGAAGAGTTTGAACTTTTTGGGGACTCGCGAGATGAAATTCTTCGACGCGGGAGCCGGAATCAATCCCGATTGTGTCCACTCCTTGCCAGCGTGGCGCGCGCCATGCGCAGCGTGGCGGCATCGACCATCTGGCCGTTCAGGGCGAACGAGCCCCGACCCGCTTGCTCGGCTTCGGCATTCGCGGCGAGGACCTCCCGCGCCCAGGTAAGCTCGGCTTCATCGGCGCTGAAGACCTCGTTGGCGATCGGGATCTGATCGGGGTGGATGCACCACTTGCCGTCGTAACCGAGCGCCCGGGCCGCGAGGCAGGAGCGGCGGAATCCGTCGCGATCCCGAAAATCGGCGAATGGCCCGTCGATGGCGCGCACCCCGGCCGCGCGCGCCGCCACCAGGACGCGCTGCAGCGGGTAGTCCCAGCGGTGACCGGGATAGTCGGTGTCCCAGCGATCGGGCATCCCGATCGCGGCCAGTGGCATGCGGACTGACGCCGCGTAGTCTCCGGGACCGAAGACCAACGCCTCGACCCGCGGGCTCGCCGATGCGATCGCCTCGCAATGTGCCAGCCCGGCCGCGCTCTCGATCTGCGTCTCCAGTCCGATTGGGCGCTGTGCCTCAGCCGCCACTTCGAGCGATCCCAGAATCGTGGCCACCGTGTGGACGTCGTCTGGAGAGGCCACCTTTGGCATCACGATGAGGTCGACGCAACCCTCGGCGCCTTCGATCACGTCGACCAGATCGCGCACGAACCAGGGGGTATCGAGCGCGTTCATGCGGAAGGTACGGGGCCGCCCTTGCCATTCGCCTTCGCGCAGCGCCTCGGCGACGGTTGCCCGCGCCCCGGCCTTCGCGTCCGGTGCGACGGCGTCCTCCAGATCGATCATCACCAGGTCGGCATCGCTGGCCAGCGCCTTGGCGATCATGCGCGGGTTCGATCCCGGCGTGGACAGCACGCTCCGCTCATGCGCGGTCGACCGTCACGCGCCGATCCCCTGCGCCGAGGGGGCAAACGCCGCCAGCAGCGGTGGAATCTCCCCGGTCGCCAGCGCCTCCGCGACCAGCATCGCCGTCGCCGGGGCCTTCTTTGGCGCCAGTCCGGAAGTGCCCCGCGCTGACCCAGAGCCCCTCGTAGCCAGGCACCGGACCGATCAGCGGGTCACCGGTCTCCGAGCCCGGACGAAGACCGGTCCAGTTTTCGGCAACTTCGCCCTGGAGAAGCACGGGACAAAGCGTGCGCGTCAGATCGAGCAGCCAGGCGACCCCATCGCCGGTGACGCGCCGGTCGAATCCGACGTCCTCCTCCGTGGCCGCGACCATCGTCGTCCCGTCCGGGCGGGGTCGGACGTAGCCACCATGCCCGGAGATAACGCGTACGGGACGGAGGGGCGCATTGGCGAACGCGATGAGCTGCCCCTTGACCGGTTTGGTGGGCAAGGTGACGCCCAGAGGATCGCCGAGCAGCCGCGTCCAGGCGCCGGTCGCAAGCACGGTCGTATCGGCCTGAATGTCGCGGTCCTGCAGCCGCACGCCGGTAACCCGAGTGCCCTCCCGCAGCAGACCACCGACCGGCGTCTCCTCCAATACCGTCGCGCCCAGCTGTCGCGCGGCGGTGGCCAGGGCTTGCGTCAGCCGGTAGACCGAGAGCGAGCCGACATTGGGATGGAACCAGGCCGAGAGCAGCGATTCCGGCAGCGCCGGTTCCGCTTTTCGCGCCTCAGCGGGCGGCACGTCCTCGACGTCGAGTCCCATGCCGCGCTGCCACGTCGCGACCGCTCGCTCCGCCTCGGCATGCTCCTCGTCGACGGCGATCACCCACTCCCCCGGACGCCGGTAGTCGATGGCGAGCCCGGTCCGCTCCTCCAGCTCGGCGACAAGCGCCGGGTAGCGCTCGAGGCTGATGCGGCCCAGCTCCACCCGCTCCGGTTTCATCCAGGGCCGGCTCGGTAAGGAGACGATACCCGCCGACGCCCACGACGCCTCCCCCCCGATGCGGCCCCGCTCCACCAGCGTCACCGAAACCCCGCGCCGCGCCAACTCGAAAGCGATGCCGCTCCCAATCACTCCACCGCCGGCGACGACGACACTTCCCGCCCCTGGTACAGCCACTCTGCTTCATCCTCTCTCAACCCGCGTCGCCGGCAGCTCCTCGTGTGGTGCGACCCGAAATCCTGGCGTATGGCGAATTGTCTGGTGTCCACTGGAAGAGGGCAAGACGATTGCCGCGGGCTGGCACGTTGCCTGCGGCATCGCGACCCGTGAGGCCGACTATTGATCGCCAGGATAGAGCGAGGGTACATCGATGGGTGCTGGACTTCGAGGCCGAGCAAGCGTGGCAGCCGCGGGCATCGCGTTTGGGATGGGTGTGGCGGCGCGGGTCGCGCCTCCCCGCAGAGCGGAAGCTGACCTCCGTGGCACGGTTGCCCTGGTTACGGGCGGCTCGCGGGGTCTTGGCCTGGCATTGGGCCGGGAATTGCACCGCGAAGGGTGCCGGCTGGCGATCTGCGCCCGGGACCAGACCGAGCTCGAAGAAGCGCGAGCCGACCTGGAGCGGAGCGGGGCTGAGGTTCTGGCTGTACCCTGCGATGTGGCCGACCCCGCCCAGGTCGCGACGATGGTCGAGACGGTCACCCGGCACTACGGGCGGATCGACATCCTCATCAACAACGCCGGCATCATGGTGGTCGCCCCGCTCGAGTCGTTGACCCGCGCCGACTTCGAGCGGGTCATGGCCGTCAATTTCTGGGGCGTGGTCAACCCGACGTTGGAAGTACTACCGGCGATGCGGGCGCGGGGAGCCGGGCGCATCGTCAACATTACCTCGATCGGCGGCAAGATCGCCGTGCCGCACTTGCTGCCATACACCTGCGCCAAGTTTGCCGCGGTTGGTCTTTCCGAGGGATTGCGGGCGGAGCTGGCTGATACCGGGATCAGCGTGACGACAGTCGTTCCTGGCTTGATGCGGACCGGTTCCCATCTGCATGCCGAGTTCGGCGGGGAGCAGCAGGCCGAGTACCGCTGGTTTGCTCTCAATGCCAGCGCCCCCTACCCGATCGCGATCGGCGCCGATCGCGCGGCGCGGATCATCGTGCGCGCCGCCAAGCGGGGTCAGGCGGAATGCACCTATCCGGTTTCAGCCGTGCTCGCCGCCCGTCTCAGCGGGCTTCTCCCCAGCACGACGACGAACGCGCTGACGTTGGTCGATCGGTTCTTGCCACAGCCGCCGCTTGGCGCGGCGGGGACGAGCCCTGGCGCGACTATTGACGCCGACCTCGACTCGCCACTTCTTCGCGCGGCGACAGTTCTGGGTCGGGCCGCGGCCGAAGAGTACAAACAGGTCCGCCCGGCACCGTAGGGCGTTATCAGCTGGTTATGGCAGCGCATGACGTGTGAGTGCCCTGGCGGCATTCTCGGCTCCACCGAAACCGCCAGGTTGGGCATCGCGTTATGGTGACTGGTGCCATTTCAGCAGCACCTACGTAGTGCTGCCCGCCTTCGCACGTTGTTGGTCGAGACTTTCGGGAGTTCGCGTCGTGAAACGGAAATTCGGCGAGCTGGTCGTGTTCGCCTTGCTTGCCATGCTACTCGTCGCCGTGCCGGTCGCTTCCAGCATGGCCGATACGTCGGCGGCTAGCTATCACTGGGCACGTAATCGGCCGCAGTTCACGCTGAAGGTGGGCGACAACGTCAGCGGCAACTGGGACCAAATCTTGCGCCGGGGGCTAGGCGACTGGAACAAGAACGACACCGTCACCCTGGATAAGGTCCGCGGCCAGGCAAATCCACAGGAGTGCAAACCAACCAGGGGCCGGGTCGAGGTGTGCAACTGGCGATACGGCACCCAGGACAACTGGCTCGGTATGACGAGACTCCACTTTGACCGAAGCGGGCACATCGAAGCAGCCACGGTGCAGATGAATGACTCATTTTTCGACACCAACAGCGAATATAACAATAGCGCGGCGCGACGGCACACCATGTGTCACGAACTGGGCCATGCGATGGGCTTAGAAGGTCATGACAATAACAAATCTTGCATGAATAATAGTCAGTATGCGGTCTTCCATTACGTGACTCCTATCCGGAGCGACTTCCGAGAGCTCGAGCGGCTCTATAGCCACAGGGACAGGGAGACCACGGTCTCGAGCGCGTCGGTAACCAGCGAGGGACTTGTTACCCCCGCTTCACTCCCCTCCGCACCGAGCGAAGACGCGGTCACCGAGACCGTGACAGTCCAGAAGCTCAAGGACGGGAAAACAGTCGTCACGTTCATCACCTGGGCGAAAAACTAAACATCGCGATACAGGACACGATTTGGTCCCAGGGCTCGTGCTCGGCTGCTTGTTCGGCATGGGGAACCCGAACGGCATGAACGAGCGCACGCTGAGGCGCTCCCTCCAGAGGTGAACTCTCTCGGCGAGACATGACCGCTCGACGAGGAAGCTGCCTGCTAATCCCCTACGAGAACCGGGTAGCGCCGTACCAGCGAGAGCTGTAGTAATCGGAATCGAGCTCGCTGATTCTCACGCCGGTCGATTCGTTCTCGGCGTGGATGAACTGCCCATCACCGATGTAGATGCCGGTGTGGGAGAGTCCGCGGCGAAACGTGTTCTTGAAGAAGACCAGATCGCCAGGCTGCAGCTGGTTCCGCCCAACCTGGCTCCCCATCTCGTACTGGATAGCCATGTCATGGGTAATGTCAATGCCCAGCGTGCGCTGGATCACGAACATCGTGAACCCCGAGCAGTCGAACGCCCGCGGGCCTTCCCCGGCATAGACGTAAGGATGGCCCTCGTATCGCAGGGCGAAGTCGACGATGTCGTTGCCGCCAGCCGCGCCGCCCCCATCGCCCGCGTCGCGCTCGCGTCGTCCGCCGTCGTTACCCGGCTCCGGTGCGGCCACCGAGTCGGTTGACTCCAGCTGCGTCCACGCGATCTGAGCGGTCTGGACATAGCCGCCGGCACCGGCGCAATTGACCGGCTGCCACTCGCCCATCGTTTCCGCGCGCACCTCGACGGGTACGCCCTCGTCGAGAACGGCAAGCGTCTCGGTGCCCCACTGCGGGGCGGCCAGACAGTGAGCGCCATTGCCACCCGTGTTCGTAATGTAGGCCGTTGCGATCGGCTCGCCCCAGGGTTCGGTCCCGCCTGAGCCCAGAGTGCTCGGCGGCGCCGCGTCGGACGGCGCAGGCTCGACCGGGATGGCATCAGCCGGAGCCGGCGCGACGACTTGACCAGTTAGCGGGTCAATCCCCTCGCCGGCGGGTTCGATCTCAGCGACGGCAGAGGCGGGAGCCACAGCCCCGGCGGCCATCGATTCGGCCTGCGCGGGATCGACTGAGCCAGTGGAATCGGTGAGGGCCTCGTCGCTCGCTGCGTCGATTGCGGTATCGGCAACAGGAGCCTCGACCCACTCATCGGTCGGCGCAGCCGCATTCTCCGGGCCGGTAGCCGTAAGATCGGCGCCAACGGCTCCCTCGGGCGCCGGTTCGACCCATTCACCCGTGGCGGGCTCCTGCACCGCGTCCTGGGACAGCGTGACGCCGCCTTTGAGCGTAGCGACGCTCGAGACGGCATCGATGGGAACGAAGCCGCCGTCGACCGGGTACCACAAGCTCCCGTCCGGGGCGACCTGTTCGCCATCCCAGACGGTGACGTAGGAACCATTGGCGATCTCGTAGGCAACCGCGGCGTCCCAGCCCGGGGCGGTCCGCACCGCCAGCGGCGCGCCCGCGGTGATCACCGCGCCACTCCCGGCCGGAATCCCGGATTCGGCGGCAACCCGGGCGCCGGGCAGCATGGTGGCACTCAGGCAACAGGCGATCAGCGCGGCGAGGCAGCTGCGCACCATCGTTTGGCGAAACGTCACGACCCTTCCCTCCATCGACTCCGATCACGCAGCCCCGTGACCGGCCCGCAGGTGTCGGGATGCGCAAAACCCTGGGCGCGTCCTCCTGTGTGCGGGGTCCGTCCGTGATCGCTTTTCCCGGCAGTCCATCCCTAGTCTGCCGAGAAACAACCGATCCGGCGGTGTGGCGCCTATCCGGTCGCCAATCGCCGCGTCGCCACCGTCATAGGTCACCGGAACGCAGCAAGACACTGCGTCTCGTGACCCACCCGAGGAGATGGTCCCTGGCGCTCCGCTCTGTGGTCGCAAGGTAGTACGTTCGAGGTGAACGGACAGACACCAACCCAGTTCAGTTTAGGGGGGACAGACATACTGTCAAGAGCCACGATGTCACAGCAACGAGGAAACCCACCCGCACGGACGACCGCAGAGCGAAATCAGGTCCGGCTGGGATCGACTGCTCCGGTTTTTCCGCGATCTCCAGTCCCGCCTACGTGGACCGGTTCGTCATTGCAGTTGGTGCACCGTGTGAACGGTCAGGTGTGACGCGTACTGGGCGTTGTGAAGCACGGTCTGGGTCGCGACCACCGCCGCGCTGGCAGGTTCCTCAAAGAGGGCATCGCCGGTGTTGAGATTGCGGTCCCACTGTGGGAAATCGCTGCTCCCGATAGTCACGCGCAGCCGGTTCCCAGCGGTGACGCGCACCCCGACCGGGCCGAGCGGAATGTCGTAGCAATAGACCCGGTCCGGCACCAGTAATGACGGGTCGGAAAGGCTGTCCCGGTAGCGCGCCCTGACGATCCCTTCTTGCAGATTGATCGAGCGACCGTCCGGGTAGACCTCACAAAGTCGCGCCGTCCAGTCGGTGTCGCGCGCGGAGGTCGCGGCGTACAGCGTCACCGTCACGTCCCCGATCAGCTCCACCGGCTCCGCCAGCGGCTCGCTGGTGTAGACGAGGACGCCGTTGAGCTCCTCCGCCGCGCGCTGGTCGGCTGGACCCATCGGCGCGACAAAGTTGAGGCAGCAGGAGTGACCGCCGATACTCGCCGTCGGTGCCATCGGGTCGGCGGTGAAGAGGTCTGGTGGTTCCTCGCCTGGGGCGTCCAGCGAAAGCGTACCGTCGCCGAAGCGCGAGTTCGCCCGTCCATTGGAATGGAAGAACCACCGCACCGGCTCAGATCCCGGAGGTGGCCAGTCGGGATAATCCCGCCACTCCTCGGCGCCCATGACGAAGAGTGTCACGGGGGCATCCAGAATGCCGGTCTCTTCCCCCTTGAGGAACTGATCGAACCAGCGCAGTTGGAAATCGTCGACCATGCCCGGTCCACAGCCTTCTTGAGTTACGCTGGTCGGAGCCAACGGCATGTGGGTCCAGGGTCCGACGACCAGCTTCTGACCGGCGCGCGCCGCGTCCGACCCGCCGGCAGTCCGCATCCCAACGAAATTCTTCACCGAGCCGGAGAGAAAGATGTCGTACCAGCCCGCGATGTGCAGCGCGGGGATGGTGAGCCGGCTGTAGTCCTCGTCGATACTCCAGCGCCGCCAGTAGTCGTCATAGGTCGGGTGGGCCAGCCAATCGAAGAAATAGCTGCCGTACTTGCCAGTGAGGGGCGGGAACTCGGCCAGCGGCAGATACCAGTTCCATCCCTGCGAGTTGGCGTAGGCCGCCTGGAGACTCGCCATCGCCGCGTCGTCCTTAGCGCGCCGTGCCTCCATTCCCGCCATATGGACTGCCCACGACATCGCGAAGGCGAGCGCCAGGGCGCCCTGGTTGTAGGTCCACCCCTCGTAGTACTGCGATGCGGTCAGCGCCGGGCAGGCGGTAACCAGACTGGGCGGGCGCAACGTGGCGGGCATGAGCTGGGTCGCGCCGGCGTAGGAGAAGCCGTACATCCCGACGCGCCCGTTCGCCCCCGGCAGGCGAGCCGCCCACTCGATCGTGTCGTATCCGTCTTCGGCTTCATTCAGGAATGGAGTGAACTCCCCCTCCGACGCCCAGTAACCGCGGACGTCCTGGATGACCACCATGTAGCCGCGCTGCGCGTACCACGAGGGGTGGCTGTAGTTGATGTTCTGAGCCTGCGTCTTGTCGTACGGATGGCGCATCAGGATGACCGGGAACGGTCCTTCGTCAGCCGGTCGGTAGACGTCGGCGTAGAGGGTGACGCCATCGCGCATGCGGCATGGCACATTGCGCTGGATCGTCACCTGTGGCGATCCTGGCAACGGCCGTGGACCGTCTTGTGCCATCGAAACCCCTTCTCGATCTGACCGGCGCCGATTCCCGGGCCGGGAGGATACGAACGACAGACGCGTGCGTCAACGCCGAACCTGTGCCAACTAGCCGGCATGATACGTTGGCCCGGCTGGTGCAAAATGGGCGATGCCATGCAATCCCGCTGTCGTGCAAGGGACGATTGATGATCGTGGCGCAACCGGAAACCGAGGTCCACGAAGTGGCCGTGCCATTCTGTCCGGATGTCCGCCTGCCGCTGATACTCACGATCAGCGACGAGGCTCCGGTTCGCTTCCCGTTCCTTCAGGTTCACCATCCATGACACCTGACCGCGCACCGAGCATCGCTTGTATCGGGGTTTCGGATTGGGATCGGCTGATCGCGATTTCCGACTACCCCGAGGCCGGCGGCTTCGCCAAGGTTCTGGAGGAGGTATCAGCGCCCGGGGGACCGACGACGAACACGGCCGTCGCACTCTCCCGGCTTGGCGCGCGGGTCCGCCTGGCCTCGGCCGTCGGCGCCGACGAGCGCGGCGAACTCGTACGCCGCAGTCTCGAAGCCGCGGGTGTCGACACCCGCTGGATAGCCGTCAAACCCGAACAGGTCACCACCCTGGCAACAGTCATCGTCAGCCGCAATCCGCTCGACCGCACCATCTTCGTCGAGACCGGGGCACAGCTTGCCCGGGGAGATCAGCTCGACGTCGCCGGGCTCTTCAGCGGGGATCTGCTGGTCCTTGACGTTGCCGACGTTTCATTACGACGCTTCCTGCTCGATCTGCCCTCCCACACCGTACCGACCACCCGCCTTCTGGGGCCCCTCCGCTATCTCGTGGAAGAGAGCGTGCCGGACGCATTCGACCTCGCGTTGCGGCACGACGTCATCGTCAGCAACGAGCCCGATCTGCTCGATGTGACCGGGACGTGGACGCTCAGCGATGCGACGACGGCGATACAGCACCGCATGCGCGGAGAGAACCTGCGCGCTGCGCTGATCACCCGCGCCGGCGAAGGCTGTCGCGTCGTGACCGAGGCGAAGAGTCTCAATATTCCCGCGTTCAGCGTCGATGTCATCGACCCAACCGGAGCCGGCGACGCGTTTGTGGCCGGGGTCGCCTGGGGGATGGCGCAGCGCTGGCCCTGGCCGCAGGTCGGCCGCTTCGCTAACGCGGTCGGTGCCCTCGCCTGCTGCTCCCTCGGCGCCCAGGCGTCCTTGCCCACCCTCCAGGAGGTCGAGACGCTACTGGCGTCCAATCCCACGGACCTTGACTAAAAGACACCAGTTGACGTTACACACGGTACGTCCGTACACTACGAAACGTACACCTTCGACTTCGCGTTGAAGGTGCGACTGGTCTTCTTGAGGGAGGAGGCCTGAGTCGAAAGCCGTCGCCCCCGGGTGACGCGGCTGCCGAGAGCCCGCGATGGGCTGGAGGGAAGGGCGCCGCCGATGTCGAGGTTTATTTCCGTCTGTCTGCGTGCCGTCATGGCGCTGGTCGCGCTACTGGGGACGCTCGTCTCCAGTCCAGGTCCAGCGCTTGCCGCGACCGGCACGTTGAGCATGGAATCCGCCCTGCAGGAGTCCCCGGCGCACGAAGCGCCGTTGCTCGCGCTCCTGCCTGAGGGCACCGTGGTGTCGATCGACGGCCCACCGATCGATGGCTTCTACCCGGTGACGGCGGGCGATCTTTCCGGCTGGATGCGCGGCGAGACCCTCTCGGTCGAGAAAGACGTCGTTGCAACAGGGGATACCTCAAGCCCTCCATCCGCGGAATCGGACGGATTAGTTCCGGTCGAGCAGACAGCCAGCGCTGACCCGGCTTCGCTCGAGACACCAGCCACCGTCGACGCAGCCGCGGATCCGGCACCCAACAATGACCTTCCCGTCGAAACCGGGACCGAACCGGTTGCTGACGTCGCCAATGACGCCGAAGCACCGCCAGCCGATACGGGCGCTTTGCCGGTCGATCCAGTGACCGGCGCTGAACCAGTTAGCGAGCCCGCTCCCACCAACACGGCGGCTCTGGAGTCGACGGTCGAGACGATCGGCGCCGCGACGCCGGTCCCGCTCGCCCCGGCGACCGAGACCCCGGTGGACGCGGCCGTGGAGCCCGCGCCAGATCCGAGCCCGGCGCCAAGTCCGACCCCGCGGCCCGAGCCTGTGGGGCCGGCGAGTGTGACCGTCAACGCCCCGATTCGCACCGGTCCCGGACCCGACTTCGATCTGATCTTCACGGTGCCGATGGGCAGCACCGTTCAGCAGACCGGCAACGTGACCGACGGCTACGTCACGGTGCAGTACAAGGAGGTTACCGGCTGGTTAGCCCTCGAGCAGCTCGGGGCGGCGAGCTCATTCATCGCCGAGACACCTATCGTGGAAACGGCGCCGCCGGTCGAGACAGCGCCGGGCGAGACCAACCCCGTCGCCACCGAGCCGGTCCCGGCCGAGCCGGTCACGGTCAAGACGCCGCGCCCTGGCTCAGGCGTCGCCTTCACGACCGTCGACATGAGTCTGCGCGCCGGTCCCAGTGCCAGCGAGGAGCCGATCACCGTCGTTCCGGCGGGATCGCGCGTCGTCCTCACCGGGGTCATGGAGGGTGGATTCCAACGTGTGACCTACCAGGATGAGATCGGCTGGATTTCCGACAACTACCTGGAGACACCCGCCGACCCGGAGCCGGATACGGGCAGACCCGGAGATGAGCAGTACTCCCGCAAGCAGATCGTACGTATCATCTACGCCGCTGCCGACCGCTACGGTCAATCCCGGTCCGATATGCTGCGCGTCGCTGAATGCGAGTCGAATCTCGATCCCTATGCCGTGAATCCCTCCGGGTCCTACGGACTCTTCCAGTTCATCCGCTCGACCTGGAGATCGACCCCTTACGGCAACGAGGACATCTTCGACCCCGAAGCAAACGCCAACGCGGCCGCCTGGATGTGGTCCGAGGGCCGCAAGAGCGAGTGGGTATGTCAGTAGACGGAGTCGGTGAGTCGGTCAGTCGGTCAGTCGTGAGTCGTGAGTGAGACGGTGAAAGACGGCCAGTAGGGGCGACGCCGGCGTCGTCCGCTTTCTCAGCCAGCCAGGTTCCTTGATCCACACCACCCCCTCTGGGCAGCGCGCCCGCTGATCACCCTCGAGCAAAACGACATCTCATCACCGCCCCGCGCTACCATGCTGATGACGGCCGCGGCTAAGTTGTCTGGCCGTCTCGCGCTCGCTGGCATAGCAGAGGAGTTCCCAATGGACATGCTGCGACGTTTGTTTGGCGGTGACGAGCCGAGCTCCGAGACCGCGCGGTCTCGACCCCGTTCGCGAAACTTGTCTCCTGACGAGCAGGCAGTCGAGCGGTATCGGTACCTCTTGCGAACGGCTCCGCCGGAAACGATCGAAGAAGCGCACGCCGAGGCGTTCGCCAAGCTGACCTCGGAACAGCGCCGGATGGTACTACAAGAGTTGACCCCGACCCTGACCCCGGCCGAGCGCGGAGCGGGTGCGACGGATGACGTCGATCCGCGTTCGCTGGCCCGGCTTGCCACCCGAGCCGAGGTGCGCCAGCCCGGCACGCTGGAGCGGACCTGGTCCGGCATGCCCGCGGGCGCCGGGATGGGCGGCATGGGCATGGGCGGTTTCATGGCGGGCAATTTCACGAGCACGATCGCCGGGGTCGTGGTCGGCAGCTTGATCGCCGATGCATTTCTCGGTGATGCCGGGTACGACGCGGGGTCCGCCGAGACTGCCGATGCCTCCGCCGGCACATTCGACGCCGAGGGCGGCGACTTCGGAGGCGGGGATCCCGGATCTGGCGACGGTGGCGCGTTCGGCGACATGGGGGGCGACTTCGGCGGTTTCGGTGATTTCGGAGGCGGCGATTTCTGACGCTCCGTAATCTGCTGCGCTAGGAGGGCGTGACCAGTCGCCGATGACCGCCATCCGGGATCGCGTCCGAATCGGGTTGCTCGGTTGCGTAATCGCGGCCGTCTCGTTGGTGGCCATCGGTCTCGTCGTTCTGCTCGTCGTCGCGGCGGTGCCGGATCGGTTCGGGCTGCTGTTGAGCGTGACCGCGGCATCTATCCCGGCACTGGTCTACGCCGCCATCGTGCTCCGTCTCGATCGCTACGAGATCGAACCGCTGCGCGCCGTGCTGGCGTGCTTCGCCTGGGGCGCGATCGGCGCGGTCTTGTTCAGCGTCGCCACCGGACTGCTCTTCCAGTTCGCTGTTGAAGAGATGCTTGGCGCCGAGGTTGCCCAGGCGGCCTCGGTCGTGATTGGCGCGCCATTGGTCGAGGAGTCGTTCAAGGGCATCGCGGTTCTCGCCGTGCTCATCGTTGCTCGGGACGAGATCGATAGCACGCTCGATGGCCTCGTCTACGGCGCGTTGGTCGGCGTCGGCTTCGCGATGACAGAGAACATCTTGTACTTCGGACAAGCGTATCTGGAAGGCGGTCTCGGCGAGTTCGGCACGCTCGTGCTCAGCCGCGCGGTGCTCGGCGGCTTCGGCCATCCCGCGTACACCGCGATCACGGGCGCCGCGATCGGCTGGTCGCGCGGGCGCTACGGACGGGGAATCGCCCGTGTCATCGTCCCGATCCTGGGGTGGGCATTAGCCGTCGGCCTCCACGTCGCCTGGAATGGAGGGCTGGTCCTGTCGTCCGTCCTGATGGATCCGGACACGGGACTGCTGAAGCTGGTGGCGGTGCAAACCGCGATCGTGATCGTGCCGGCGGTTCTCGTGCTCTACACCATCGCGCGCATGTCGGCGCGGCACGAATTGACGATTCTGCGCAAGGAACTTCGCACCGAGGTGGAGCGAGGAACGATCACGCCGGCAGAATATGAGTCGATCGTCGATGCCGAGAAGCGCCAGCGCGCGCTGGCGTCGGCCCGAGCGCGGGGCGGCCGGGCCCTACGCCGGCGACAGCAGGCCTTCTTCAGCACAGCGGCCGATCTGGCCTTTCGCAACCACCACCGGCAACAGGGCGAGCCGTCCAAACCAGGTCAGGCCGCCCGAGACGACATCGACCGGGAGCGCTTGATTGCGCTCCGGCGTGAGCTCGCCCCGGACTCGCTTCTCCGCGAAAGCTGACGGGCCGTCGCGTCCCACACCGGATTCAGCACCGGCGCGAGCGACCTTGCGGAAAAACGAAGCCGGACCGTTCGACCGGGATGGTCGAACGGTCCGGCGCCTGATGAAGCGCTATGGCTTCGAGCGTCTCACGCCGCGAGTTCGCTACGGAGACGGAGTCTCTGTCGCATCCTCGAGTTCCGCCTCCGCGGTCTCGATCGCATCGGCCACCGCCGTCGCCAATCCAGGCGTAGCCGCGGGGGTCGCCTCATCCCCTGCCCCCATCGGGGTGGCGCGGGCTGCGACCGGGCTCGCCTGCGATGGCGTGGCCACAATGCCGGCCGGTGCCTCGTCTTCCTCTTCCGTGGCCGCGGGAGCGGCCACAGTCGCGGCCGGAGTCGGATCGACGACGGCTGCATCCTGCTGCGGCCGGAAGAAGAACCACCAGAGCAACGCGGCGATCGCCAGGGCGCCAAGAATCCACCACAGCCAGTTTCTATCCGGCTCCCTCGGTGGGGGCGGAGCGGTTGGTCGCGGTGGTGGCGGTGGCGTGGGCGTGCCAACATCCGGACTCGGCTCCGTGGCGGCAGCGACAGGAGCGGCAGCGGCAACAGGAGCCGCCGCGGCAACAGGAGCCGCAGCCGCGGCGCCAACTCCCAAGCGCGCGCTACGGAACCCGGCGTCACGAGCCGCTGCCTCATTTGTGAAGCAGACTTCCGGGGTGGTGCGATCGTAGTTTGCCTGCCCAGGAGTGTGGAAGACCCGGGACGGCAGGTTGCCTTTTACCGGGTAACCAGCCGGACAGTCTCTGCCCTCGCTGGGGCGCGCCGCATCCACCGGAATCCATTCGCCCGACTCGATATCGGCAACGCCTTCCGTCCATTGATCGGCATCGGGATCGTAGTAACCCACGGTTGCATCGGGCGTATCAGTAGCTCCGAGAACCCATTCGCTCGTCTCCGGGTTCCGGTACCCGGAGCGAAACCGCCGAGGCCCACCAGTCATCAACCCTCTCCTCCCGAATCGCGAAAGCCCTGTTTCAGACCTCGCGAGCCGCCCCGCGCGCAAGGACGGGGAGAAAACTCGCTTCTCGCCCTATCACATTGTACTGCGTTCACTCAATGCGGCGGCTCAGCTTCTGCTCGACCGTCGTCGTCCCCGTCACCTCCCGTCAAGACGCGACCGTAGACGGCAGTTTTCTTCTGCTGCTTGCATTCGCCATGCCAGAGTCTCGCCTGCCGCATTCCTCGATTCCATCGCGTTGCGTGCGAGGCGAAGGCCATGGGATCGGGCAGTCGTGGCCCCGAACCAACTGGCAGGGGATACTTTGGTCATGACATCGACGGCGACGGCGGCGTCCCCGCACCTGGCGCTCCATCCGCGCCCGACGACCCGCCAGCGGCTGACAAGCCGGGTCAAGTCACTCGCGCTCGCGCATGGCCTGTCGGTCTCCGCGGTGACGAGTGCTGAGTCGTTCCCTGAGGTCTTCCGCATCCTGCGCGACCGAATCGAGGCCGGTCATCTGGCCGGGATGGATTGGTTCACGACCGAGCGCGCCGCGGCGTCATGTGATCCGAAGACGCTGATGGACAATCCCCTGTCGATCCTCTCTGTTGGCGTCGCTTACTGGGGCAGCGACGACGGCAAGCCTGAGGACGGCGTGCCGCGCGGGCGCATCAGCCGCTACGCGCGGGGGATCGATTACCATCAGATCCTCCAGGAACGGATGCGCGCGCTGCACACGGCCATCGAGGAGATGGCCGGACAGCCCGTTGCGGCCAGGTTCCTGACCGATCATGCCCGGATCGTCGATCGCGCCGTCGCGGCCCGCGCCGGGCTGGGCTGGTACGGCAAGAACGCCTGCATCATCGTGCCCGGGCACGGCTCCTGGGTCATGCTCGGCGAGCTGTTGCTCGATCTCGACCTCGAACCGGACGAGCCACTGGACAAGCACTGCGGACGCTGTGGCATCTGTCTCGATCGCTGCCCGACGGGAGCGATCGTTGCCCCCTATACGATCCACACGCCATTGTGCATCTCATTTCAAACGATTGAGCAGCGCGGTGCGATCCCCCGCGAGTTACGGCCGCACCTCGGCGACTGGGTCTTCGGCTGCGACGTCTGCCAGGAGGTCTGCCCCTACACCCGCGCCGCCGCCGAGGAGCCGGACCCGGCCTTCCTGCCCCGGCATCCGGACAATGCCTACCCCTCGCTGCATCGCCTGCTGGAGATGTCGACCCGGACGTTCCGCGAGCGGTACCGGGGCACGGCCGTCATGCGGGCACGGCGGGCCGGGTTGGCTCGCAATGCGGCAGTCGCGCTGGGGAACATCGGGACCGAGGATGATGTGCCGCCTCTGACGCGGGCTGCCCTGGGTCACGATGTGGTGCTGGTGCGCGGTCATGCCGCCTGGGCGCTGGGGAGGATCGGTGGCAGCCATGCCCGGAGGGCGCTGGAACGCGCCTGGGAGCGTGAGCGCGAGGCGGAGGCGAGAGCGGAGATCGCTCTCTCGCTGGAAGACGTGGCCTGATCCGATAGGGCTTCATCCCGGAAACCGCCTCACGGACCCATGTTGAGAAGCACTCGGCGCGGACGGGGCGTGCTGGGCGCCGCCTGATGATGACCACCACTCCGCTTGAGGCGAGGAGGTCACCATAGGCCGGAGTCAGGTCACTTGGCCCACAGTGGGGCTTGCGGCCGAACCAGAACTCACAATGAAGGGTCCGCCGGAAAGAGGGAGTGCTCGAACTCGACTACCCGACCGAGACAGGCAACCCATTCTGAAGACCGCCGATCCTCGCCGGTCACACTCAGGGACTAGACTTGCTAGCACCCCGTCAGCACGAGTAAGGCCGATCTGACCTCGGATCATGGGAAAAAGAGTTGAGCGGGCTGCGGAGCTGAAGTCCCTGTCGTGTAGGCAGCACGTTCGGCTTCAATAGCCTCGTTAAGTCCCCACTTAGGTGGGTAAAACAGTGCAACCGGAGACGCAGTAGGCACGAAGCTAGTCTTGATTCGAACCCGGTTGCTCTGCAGTTCTGGATAGGCAACCCGCGAATACTTGTCGATTTCGCAGAAGAGGTTCTGGCAGTCGATAGCGTGGAGACGCCGACCCCATAGAGACTGGAATTTAATCCCCAATCGGGCGAACTCGATTTCCTGGAGTTCCACCATCCATCGGATGACACGCGGTAGCGACCACGAGCCCGTGTTAACGAAGCACTTTCTGATACCGCGTTCAGCCCCAGGTCCTGGCATCGTGAACTCGTCCTCGTCAAAGTCTGTAAGCTCGCTGTAGTTGATGTCGATAGCGAGTTGGTAGGCCATGAAAGGCCCGATCATCGGGTACTCGATGAGCATTCGGTAAAGATCGTCAAGCCTCCGAGCTCGCACCACTTTCTGCGCCAGACCGTCCTGCATCATCCTATTGACGAGCAAAAGGTGGTTCTGATGTTTACGTCGGCACCCGAATGCTTGGCTCATGGATAGAATGAAGGCATTCGTATATATCGTTTGTCCTTGACTCAACGCCCTTTCAAGTGTCTGATCGAGTGCGGCAGGGTCAAAGGATTTCACGCTGAGTCGGCCGTGGGCGGACTTCAAGAGCTTCCACGTGTCAATCTTGCTAAACAAACGGAACAGGATGATTCTCAGCAACGTGTCTTCGGCGGAGAATCCTGGTTCGTAGATAACATTTCTAATGAGGAACTGCGACACCCGGTCGCTCGCACGATACGCGTTGCAAAACTTAAATGTCCGCAAAATCGGGTCGTACGACCACGGAGGCGGCTCACCTCGGTGCCGGCGAAAGAAAATGGCTTGCCGTTCTGCCGCGAAGCACCAATAGGCATCTAGAACGTCGCGCCGAGGTGTCAGGTCCATCAGTCCATCTTAGCATTGGCTCCAAGCGGGACAATGTAATGTGGCGGTCGACCGGGGAGGACGCAGGTTGCTGGCTATCGACGCACTTAGCGCTGACTTGGTGTGGCGGGAGTTAGCAAGCCGCTACGGGTCGAGGGTAAAGTCCAAGAAGGGCGTGATCAGCCCACTCGAGAACTGCTCCACGTGAGCTTCAGTATTTCAGACCCACGACAACGACTGGTCTTTGTTCGGCCCATGAATCCGGCGTTCGCAGTCGCCGAGGTCATCTGGATGCTCTCTGGCTTCAATGATGTCGAGTGGCTCGCATGGTGGAATCCACGAGTCAAACGGCTGGCCGCGGACGAGGGCAACCCGGCATTTCAAGGAGCCTACGGGGAGCGTCTCGGAAGTCGGCCGAGGGTCGGGGAAAACCTTGCCCGCACGCTTCGCCATCAATCAATCCGTTCCAGCCGCCGCCTTGACCAACTAAAACTGGCGGCGGAGGCCCTCCAGGCCGAACCCACCAGCCGCCAGATTGTGCTCCAGATTTGGGATGCCGACCGCGACTTACCGAATCCGTTTTCCCGCTCGCGCGATGTCCCCTGTAACCTAATAAGCCACCTACTCATCCGCGACGGGCGGTTGGAGTGGTTTCAGGTGATGCGATCGAATGACATTATGTGGGGCCTACCATACAACCTGGTCCAGTTCACTACATTGCAGGAGATTCTGGCTGGTTGGTTAGGCATCGAACTTGGTAGTTACCAGCACATCAGCAATTCCTTGCACGTCTACCAACGCCATTGGGAACAGCTTGACGCCCTAGACCTAAATAAGAGCGATGTGCCGCGAAACTCGAGCGACCTCCGCGTTAATCCATACGTTGAATGGGAAGAGGTGTGGTCGAGGGTGGTTACTTGCGTCAACCAGATGATGCATATGGAAGACCGAAGGCAACTCGAGAACGTGCCAAACCAGTACGCCGACCTGCCGTCAGCCTACCGAGAGTGGATCGCCTTGTTAGCAGCCGAGGCACTCCGCAGGATCGCCGAACCTAACGCGGCAGATCGCATTGTACAATTGGCGGGGCCGTTCTGGTCTCGCAGCTGGCGGAAATGGGCCGCGGCCGAGTCGCAACGCAGGAACTTCCGGATTGCTGACGCAGCCCCCCCCGAGTTGAGCAAAGGTTGCTACTCGCGATCATTGGATGCGGCGGCTAATACTCATGGTGTGAGACAGCTAACTCCCTGACCTACGGCTGTCCTGTCACAAGACGCGTTCTCGTTAAGTCCCGTTCGCTCCATCTCCTAGTCGGTGAGAACTGAAATTTTGGTAGACACGCTCGCACCTCGTGTCGGGGTTGGGCTTGACGTCGTGGCTCCGAAACACTATCATGTCAGAAAATCTGACAAAAATCAGAGGTCAGGTTCTTTATATTCTGACAAAACATTAGGCGCAGGGAGACCGTGCAGTGGCAACAACTAGTGCATCTAACGGCCCGTCGGCGGCAATCTCTGCGCGGGAGATCCAAGAACTGGTAATGGCTGGGCTGGCCGTGGTCCAGGCACTTACCCCGGCTGAACTGGAACAAGAAGTGAAAGCAGCCGGAGGAGATGTGGAGATCGATTCTCCCCAGGCCGAGGTTATCTTGGCCAGATTCGAAAAGCACTTTGGCTGCAAACTGCCTGCAGTGTCGGACCTCGACCCGGAGCAGTTCACCAGCATTGAGGCGCTAGTGGAGCTAGTTGAACGACGGCTGGCGGTGAACTTGCCATCACCGATCCTATCGCAAGCTAATCGCGATGGTGCGGACGTTCGTGTTGCATGACCGTGTTGCTAGAGGGGAGCTGAGATTGGCTTCGACAATCTATGGACCGAACCTGTCTCACGCTTGGTTGGCCACCATTGAGCACCTGTTGGCTGTTGGTGGCAAGGCGGTCAATCTTATAACCGTCATAGAATCCACCGCCTATGAGGACATCAGGGTCCGGCGAAATATTGACGCATTTTTGTTGGCGCGACGGTCCAGCAGTACGTGGCTCGTTTCGACAGTCGCCAACACTATTTTCCCGGCTTCGCTCTATCTGCCGCGCCTCGGTAAGACCGCCCGCGAGCACCTCTACGCGATGCACAAAGAGGGCGACACTATTAGGCGACGATTACCGGCTAACCGTTTCGGTAATTACTTCGACCGGTTGATTGCTTGGCCTGGACAAGAGGGCACTTTGAATCAACTCGAACACGTCATTCACCGGCTAGGTGCCGGAAATCAACGCAACCCGTTGAGCAGCGCGTACGAGCTTGCGCTGAGTGCTCCTGAGATTGACGCCGCGTCGGCGGCGGATCTCCGGATTTACATGCCCGATAGGGACAAATCCCCTATTGGGTTTC
Source organism: uncultured Chloroflexia bacterium (assembly GCA_963724295.1). Lineage (GTDB taxonomy): Bacteria > Chloroflexota > Chloroflexia > Thermomicrobiales > UBA6265 > JACCXM01. The sequence continues at coordinate 352,426 of CAVRUC010000004.1, forward strand.
CTTGCCTCAGTCACATCAGCTTGACTTCGGTCGATGGAACACTCCACATGACCGCGATGTATCGCAATCAGCACTTTCTGCGAAAGGCCTACGGAAACTATGTCGGTCTCAGCGAACTGCTTAAGTTCTTGGCTCATGAATCGGGCTCTCAGCCCGGCGAACTTGTCTGCGTTGCAACCCACGCCGACGCTGAAATTGGAAGTGGCCGTGGATTCGGCAAACGGGACGTGCGCACTTTGATCAATGACTGTAGACAAGCGCTTGATGAGTCCGGTGAATCGGAAACGTCACGTCCTGATGGGCACTTGCCCAATCACGGATTGACCCAAGTGGGCGCGTAATGCTGTCCTGCGGCGTCGATGTCGTGGAATTACGTCCCTTCTTTAGACTGGTTGAGATTGGCGGAGAGGAGTTCTTACAGCGCATCTACACTCAGCATGAGTTGACTTACTGCCGCGGCCGAGTGCCGCAACTCGCCGCACGACTTGCGGCGAAGGAGGCGTGCGCGAAAGCCCTTGGCACCGGCCTCCGTGGGGTGACTTGGCAAGAGATGGAGGTGTTGTCAGATCGTCGAGGCAAGCCAATGCTTCACCTTTCTGGGCGTGCCGCCAGCAGAGCCGAAGAACTCAATATAAAAGAATGGACACTAAGCCTCTCACATTCCGAAAGCCTGGCTATCGCCCTGGTCATTATGACAGGCGAGGTTTGCGCAGAGGAAATACTCCCGCGCTTGGCCGACGCACTATCGATGGCGTAACGCCACAGTAGCTGCTGCGGGAAGTTCGACCGCGACAGCCGAATTGACCGGATGCAGGATATAGGAGGAATGAACGCGATGGCCGACCAAGAAGCGCAAGAACAGGCAGAACAATCGACGTCAGATTCGCAGGTTGCCGGGTCTCATTTCGCACTCGGACAGAGTCTGCGTGAGGCACGCATGTATCTCGGGCTGTCCCAAGAGTTCGTGGCGGACCAACTCGGCGTACCCAGAGCATCCGTGTCCGCGATGGAGAGTGGGAAGCGCAAAGTGTCTGGATTGGAGATCAAGCAACTCGCGGCTCTGTACAAGCGGCCGGTCACCTTCTTCTTGAACACAGACGACAAAGAAATGGATTTGGAGGCAGCGATGCCAGACGAAACGTCCCGCGCGCTGTTCCGGGCAGCGCGCAATCTCTCATCCGAGGACCGAGAGCAGGTATTGCGGTTCGCTCAGTTCTTGCGGCGGGCAGGGAAAGCTCCAATCCCTCAGTCGGACCCCACTGAATCCTAGCGCAGGCCTTTCAGGAGAAACAGCGATGCCAAGACGTCACCTTTCATCGCTCGATCGTGCCCGTGCGCTCGGTTCCCAAGCCGCGGCTCGAGAGCACGTCCGGTTGGGAACCGACCAGTCCAAACCAATCGACATCTTCAACGTAGTAGAGCAGAACGGAATTTGGCTTATGTTCCAGCCTCTCCGCAATCTCTACGGTGCGTACGTTCGCGAAGGCGATAGCACCGGAATAATTGTCAACTCGAATCATCCGCTCAGCGTTCGGCGCTTCACCGCAGCACATGAGTACGGTCATCATGTCCTCGGACACGACCCGGTTGTTGATGACGAACGCAACATTAACTCGCCATTTGGCGCCGTCAATCTTGACGAGGCATCAGCCCAGACCTTCGCCGCCAGCTTTCTCATGCCGCTACAACTAGTGAACACTATGCTCCGCCAAATGAGTTTACCCCTTAGACCAGGCACGATGAGTCCGAGCCAGGTCTATCTTCTTTCGTTGAACTTAGGCAGTAGCTATCCCGCGACCATCAACCAGATGAAAACACTCGGAAAAATCTCGTCGCAGGTCGCGGCGAACCTGCGGAAGGAGAAGCCAAAAGACATCAAGAGCGAGATTGGGCGCGGCCGACGTCCCGCTCAAGTGTGGGCAGATGCATGGCAAGTCAGTACACACGAAGCGGGCAGGGCTCTGTACCCGAAGGTCGAAGACATGCTTCACGTGGTACTGCCCGAGACACCATCGACTGGATTTATCTGGTCAGTCGACGACCTGGGCATCGTGGACGCATCTCTGCTGGCGGATGGGGCGAAAGCGCCTCCTCACGCCTTCCTTTCATTCGAAGGAACCAGTTTTGAGGGAGCGAGTCCCAATCGAGGTCTTGTGAATTGGCAACACGGCCCGAAGACGTTCGGGGCCGGAGGGTCTCGTCACTTCGTGTTCCGTGTCTTGCGTCCCGGGCAGTTCTCGTTGCAACTCCATAAGGGACGACCGTGGGATCGCTCGCTCGCCTCCGAAACGTTCGAACTTGACCTCAGGATCTCACCGGCAGGTACAGGTGGTACCGAGCAAGGCCTGAGCTTGCATCAGTGGCCCTCCCTAGCTAATGCCGCATGACCTCATCGCCAGTGTCGCCTTTACCTCCCAAGATCGACCTGAGACCGCGATTGCTGGCAATTCAGGATCAAGGCGACCGCGGCACGTGCCTCGCCTTCGCGACTACAGCCGCGCATGAGGTGCGTAGGAGCCTCGCATCGACACCCATTGAGGATCTGGCGGAAGAGGTGCTCTACTGGGGTTGCAAGCAAATAGATCGAGATACAAATCGGGGCACATCGTTCCAGTCAGCGTCTAATGCGCTGGCGACGTGGGGACAGCCCTTAGAGCAACTTTGGCCCTACGACCCGTCCCGCATTGACACTGACTCTACGTATCAACCACCGGCGGCGGCTGTTGACCCTCGGGTATGCAACATGTCGAGCCTCGTCCCCATTGTTGCGAACACAACCGCGATCAAATCAGTGCTCGTCAGCGGAGAAGCGGTGATGCTTGGCATCCAAATGAGCATCGCCTTTCTGTACCCGGTCGACGGTCACATCGCCCTGCCGTCGCCTGATGAGATGCTGGACGAAGGACACGCCGTGCTAATCGTCGGCTATGACGACGGAGCATCCGAGTGGATGGTGCGCAACTCGTGGGGCGCGCCATGGGGTGAGGCAGGTTACGGGTATCTGCCGTATCAATATGTTGAGCAGTACGGTGGCGAAGCGTGGATTATGGCCTGACGCCATTGAGACTTGTTCTAGCGCCGATCACGAACCTCTCAGGAAGAGGTCTCTTGATCTGGTCTGGTGGCTACATCCCCATCGCGTGGTAGCCGTTATCGACGAAGATCGTTTCGGCGGTGATGGCCGACGCCGCGTCAGACGCCAGGAAGACAGCTACTTTGGCGACCTGCGGCGCGCCGAAGTCGTCCCGTAGCGGCGCTCGCTCCAGCATCGCCTTGTAGATATCGGCGAAACCGGGGATACCCCGCGCCGCGGCGGTTTTGACCGGGCCGGCGGAGATGGCGTTTACCCGCACCCGTTGCTCTCCCAGGTCATATGCCAGATAGCGTACCGACGACTCCAGCGCGGCCTTTGCCACACCCATCACGTTGTATTTGGGAAATGCGCGATCGGAGCCGAGATAGGTCAGGGTGAGGATGCTCCCGCCGTCGCTCATGAGGGGCGCGATCCGCTGCGCGGAGGCGATGAGCGAGTAACAACTGACGCTCATCGCTACGCGGAACCCGTCGCGACTGGTGTCGATGAAGCGCCCTTCCAGCTCCGCGGCCGGTGCATAGCCGATGGAGTGCACCAGGGCATCGACCCGGCCAAAATCGCGCTCGAGGTCGGCGGCGAGCCGGTCGAGATCCTCGTCAGACTCGACGTTGCAGGTGTAGCCCTTGCCGCCGTATTTCGCCGCCAGCGTGAGCGCATCGCGTCCCGCCCGTTCGTCGACGTAGGTGACGGCGATGTTGGCGCCCGCTTCGGCCATCTGCTCCGCGATGGCGTGGGCGATGCTCCAACGATTCTGGATCCCCATCACCACGCAGTTCTTCCCGGCAAGCGCCCTCACCCCGGCAGTCCCGCTTCCGCTATCGCTCATCGCTCGTTTCCTCCCGGACCGCGCCTGGCCGCGCCCTCGCCGTCAATGTGATGCATCATACCCGCGCCTCTACCGGCCGACCCAATCAGGAGGTTCCGCGTCCCGTGTCCACGATTGCCACCGAACGTTCGACTCCCGTGACTATCGCCACCGGCATCCCGGTCTTCGACGGCCACAACGATACGCTGCTCGATCTGCCGCTCAGTGGCCGCTCCTTTTTCGAGCGCTCTGACCAGGGGCACCTCGATCTTCCTCGCGCTCGGGAGGGAAGTCTCGGTGGTGGATTCTTCGCCGTCTTCATCCGCGATCCGGAGCTGGTTACGGACATGCCGGCGCCTCCGCCGGCTGACCCCGACGACACGACCGCGATCGCGGCGCGCATGTCAGGTCGTTACACCGATCCGGAACGCCTTCCTCCATCGATGGGGCTGGACTACGCTCAGCGCGAGGCTATGCGCGCCGTGGCGCGACTCTTCCGGCTGGAAGCGGAGTCGGCGGGGGCCGCCAAAGTCGTGCGCACCGCCGGCGAGCTGCGGCAGTGCCTGGAGAACGGCACGTTCGCCATGGAGCTCCATTTCGAGGGCGCGGAGGCGATCGACCCCGACTTCGATGCGCTCGAGGTTTACTATCAGGCCGGGTTGCGCTCGCTCGGCATCACCTGGTCTCGTCCCAACCGGTTCGGCTATGGCGTTCCCTTCCAGTTCCCGGCCTCTCCCGATACCGGCCCCGGGTTGACCGACCTCGGCAAAGTGTTGGTGCGCGAGTGCAACCGGCTCGGCATCATGATCGACCTGTCTCATCTCAACGAAGCCGGTTTCTGGGACGTCGCGGCCATCTCGGACGCACCGCTGGTCGCAACGCACTCCAATGTCCACGCCATCTGCGCCGCCACCCGCAATCTCACTGAACGCCAGCTCGACGCCATTCGCGCGAGCGAGGGCATCGTCGGATTGAACTTCAACTGCGGGTTCCTCCATCCCGAGGGGAATCGCGGATCCGATCTCGATCTCGGCTGCATGATCGACCACCTCGACGCGCTGATCGAGCGTCTGGGCGATGACAAGGTCGGTCTCGGTTCGGACTTCGACGGGGCGACTATGCCGGAAGGGGTGCGCGACGTGTCGCTGCTCCCCAATCTGATCGAGGCGATGCGCGACCGCGGCTATGACGACGCGACCATTCGGAAGATCGCCTACGGAAACTGGTTGCGCGTGATGGAGCGGACCTGGGGCGCATAGCCCGGGAGAAAGGAGCAATTGCATGAACCATCACTGGCTCGTCGTTGCCGCCGCACTGGCACTGACTGTCGCGCCGTCGTTCATCGCGCCGGACACGTATGCCCAGGAGGGCGAAGATCCGGCCGCGGCTCAGTGGTGCGCGAGTAATCAGGGAACGGTCGTCGATCGCTTTCCAGCGAGCAACGTCTCCAGCGGTGCGCCCGTGGCCATGGGTTCGGCAGTGCGTTTTTGTGAGTTCAGCGGCGGTGAGGGCGCCGACCCTGCTGACTCACACATCAGCGTCCTGCTGACCACGTTGGCGTCGGATCAACCGTCGATGGCGGCGACCGCCTACCTGACCAAACCAGAAATGGCGGAGAGCGGTGGGTCGGCGAATCCAGCTTCGGTCTACTGCGCCGATCTGGGAGGGGCAGAGATGGGCGGCCAACTCGCGCCGGACGGCGGCTGGGTCAGCGGAGCGGACGTGACCGACGTCGTTCAGATGTGCGTCTTCCCCGATCTCTCGATCGTCGACTCCTGGGGTCTGGCGTACCACACCATGGGCACGATCCGCGGGGCCGATCTGGGGCCGCTCTTCCGCTGGAAGCCGGAGAGCTCAGGCTGAGTGTTCGCTCCGGGAGTCCAAACGCGGTCGACGCCTGCAACTTGCAGCGCGTCGCCCCTGCCGTGACCGACACACGAACGCGATGACCATTCCACGAACTTGGAGAAAACGGGCCGGGGCAATCGCCCCGGCCCGTTCTCGGTTATGCCCTTGTGGTGAGACCTAGCGAATCGCGGCCTCGGTGGATGGGTCGAAGAAGTGCAGGTTCTCCGGGAGCGGCGAGACCTCGATGCGATCTCCGCGCTGGATCCCCATGTCCGGCGCCATGCGCGCCGTCAGCAACGTGCTGCCGGCCAGCAGGTAGACGAAGATCTCGTTGCCGAGCTGCTCGACGATGTCGACCGTCACCGGGATGGCCATCCCCGGAATGAACCCCGGCAGGCGGCTGACCTCGACCAGGTGCTCCGGACGCACGCCCATGGTTACGGTCTTGCCGACCCAGGGAGCCAGCGCATCGGAAACACGCGGCGGCGCCTGCATGATGAATCCAGGCGCATTGGCGTAGATCTTGCCGTCGCGGGTCTCCAACGTGACGTCGACGAAGTTCATCGACGGCGAGCCGATGAAGCCGGCGACGAACTTGTTCGCCGGGGTGTCGTAGAGGTTCTGCGGTGTATCGAGCTGCTGCAGGAGGCCGAGACTCATGACCGCGATGCGGTCGCCCATCGTCATGGCCTCGACCTGGTCGTGGGTGACGTAGATCGTCGTCGTACTCACCCGGTCGTGCAGTTTGATCAGCTCGGCGCGCGTCTGCACGCGCAACTTGGCGTCGAGGTTGGAGAGCGGCTCGTCCATGAGGAAGACATCCGCGTTGCGGACGATGGCACGGCCGAGCGCCACGCGCTGGCGCTGACCGCCCGAGAGCGCCTTCGGCTTGCGGTCCAGGAACTGCTCGATGTCGAGCGTGCGCGCCGCCTCTCGCACCCGCTGGTCGCGCTCGACCTTCGGCACCTTACGCAGCTTCAGCGGGTAGGCCAGATTGTCATAGACTGTCATGTGCGGATAGAGCGCGTAGCTCTGGAAGACCATCGCCACGTCGCGGTCCTTGGGCGGCAGGTCGTTGACTACCCTGTCGCCGATGATGATCTGGCCGCCGCTGATCTCCTCCAGCCCCGCCACCATGCGCATCGCGGTGCTCTTGCCGCAGCCCGAGGGACCGACCAGCACCAGGAACTCCTGGTCCTCGGCTTCCATGCTGAGATCGTTGACCGCTGGGACTGGGTTGCCACCGTACAACTTGGTGACATTCTGAAAAATGACGCGCGCCATTGCGACGTTCCTCCGATACCTGACTACAGGACCGTCCCCAGTTGGATGGCCCGGAAGCGCCTTCTCCGCGACACCGCCGCGGCGCCTTACGATCGGTAGTGCATTTTGTCGATAATTCGCGCTCGCTTGTCAAGGGGCAAGGGCTAGCGGGAGGAAACGGCGTGGCCGGTGAAGCGGGCAGCGTGGTGACGTTCGGGGAAGCGATGGTGCGGCTGACCCCGCCCGGCAACGAGCGGCTGGAGCGCACGACCTCACTCGATCTGACCGTCGGCGGCGCTGAACTGAACAGCGCCGCTACGTTGGCCTGCCTCGACGTGCCCGCCACCTGGGTCTCACGACTGCCGGATGTGCCCCTGGGTCGGGCTGTGGCGCGTGGCGCCCGGGCCGCCGGTGTCGACCTGTCGCATCTGGACTGGGCGCCGGAGAGCGGCGGCCGGGCGGGGGTCTATTACCTCGAGGAAGCCAGCGATCCCCGTCCTTCAGCCGTCTACTACGACCGCGCCGACAGTGCCTTCGCGCGCATGGCGCCCGGGACGTTCGACTGGCCAGCCATCCTCGCCGGCGCACGCGCTCTGCACATCTCCGGCATCACCCCGGCGCTCGGACCAGGGCCGCGCGCGGAGACGATGGCCGCCATCCGCGCCGCCAATTCGGCCGGTGTCCCGGTCGCGTTCGACCTCAACTACCGCTCGAAGCTCTGGAGCGAAACGGAGGCGCGCGCCTGCTTCGCCGAGGTGGTGCCGCTCGTCGATATCCTGTTTGCATCCCGCGGCATGCTGCGTACCTTTTTCGCTATCGACGGCGAGCACGCCGCGGTGCTGGACGCCGCTCGCACGCAGCTTGGTCTGGCGGTAACGATTCTCTCCCGCAAACGGGGCAAAGCGAGCCGGTCGGTGCGACTCGGTTCCGTGGCCATGGGGCGGGACGGGCAGGTCGTGGAAGGACCATGGCGGGACGTCGAGGTCGTTGACCGGCTCGGTGGCGGCGACGCGTTCGCCGGGGGCTTCATCGCCGGTTTCATTGCCGACCAGGACGACCTCTCCCGCGCGCTGGGCCTGGCCTCCGCGGCGCAGGCGCTCAAGCACACCATGCCCGGTGATTTCCTCAGCGCTACCCGCGCCGAGATCGAAGCGGCGGTTGAGTCGGACGAAGGTGGTGTCTTGCAACGGTGACGCAGGGTGAGTGTTCCCTACGCTCACGGTGATGGGTGGTTGTTCGCTGCGCTCACGGTGGCCGGGTGGCAGGGTGGCGGGCAGCGTTCGTCCTGCCACCCCGCGACCCCGCCACCCATGACCCATCACCCTCGCCTTGACTCTCGGCACCGCCTCGCATAGCATCTGGTCTAGACCTCTAGACGGATCATGCGGTGAGCGGGAGATTCGAGTATGGCGTTCGAGACCACGCTACCCGGCCGGTACTTCTACGATCCCGAGATCTACGCGCGCGAACAAGAGTGCCTCTTTGGTCAGATGTGGACCTGTGTCGGCCGCGCCGACGCCCTCCCCACCGCCGGCGACTTCAAGACCGTCGAGCTAGCCGGGGAGAGCGTCCTCATCGTGCGCGGCCGCGACGGTGAGCTGCGTGCCTTTCTCAACGTCTGCCGTCACCGCGGAGCGCGACTCTGCCTGGAGCCGTGTGGCAACACCGGCGCGGCTATCCAGTGCATGTACCACGCCTGGTCCTACGCACTGGACGGCCGTCTCATCGGCGCTCCCAACATCGCCCGCGACGAATCACTGGATCGTGAAACCCTCGGACTCGTACCTGTTCATCTCGACGTCTGGGAAGGACTCATCTGGCTCTCACTCGCCGAAGATCCGGCTCCAGTTACGGCCCAGCTCGAGCCAGCGCTGCGCGACCGCTTCGGCGAGCTGGAGAAATTCCGCCGCTACGACGTCGGGTCGCTCGCGGTCGGACGATCGATTACCTACGACATCGCCGCGAACTGGAAGCTGGTCGTCGAGAATTTCATGGAGTGCTACCACTGCGCTCCGGTCCACCCCGAGCTGACCAGCCTCCTTCCCGATTTCCGCCTCGGCACGTCCTATCAGGGGATCGTCGGTCAGGGCACCGCGTTCGCCGATGAGATCGACGCCTTCACCCTCTCCGGCCGGGGTGAGCGTGCGATGCTCCCCGGCCTGCTGCCTTCCGACGCCCGGCTCTATTACGGGTTCGTCCTGTGGCCGAACCTCTTCATCAACCTCCTTCCCGACCACGTGATCCTGCACACCCTCACGCCGCTGGGACCGGAACAATCGCGCGTGGTCTGCGACTGGTTGTTCACGCCGGAGGAGATCGCGCGGCCGGGGTTCGACCCCGAGGACACCGTCGCCGTCTTCGACATCACCAATCGTCAGGACTGGGACGTCTGCGAACGCACGCAGCTCGGGATGCGCTCGCGCGCCTACGTCAATGGCGGTCTCTACGTCTCCAACGAGCAGCACATCGCCGTGTTCCGTGACCTCGTGCTGGAGCGCCTGGGTGCACCCGCATGACATCGCTCAATTGGGCTGACCTGGCGCCGGACCGCCAGAGCCCGGTCCCTCTCTACTATCAGCTGGCGGCGGCCATTCGCGAGTGGATCCGCGCCGGCGCGCTCGCGCCCGGGGCCCAGTTGCCCGCGGAACGCGAGCTGGCCGAGCGCACCGGTATCAGTCGCATGACCGCGCGGCAGGCGCTCGCCGACCTCGCTCGCGGTGGCGACGTCGCCGTGAAGCACGGGGTCGGCACCTTTGTCGCGGAACCGAAGCTGACCCATGATGCCCTGCATCTCCTTGGCTTCACCGAGGAGATGGAGCGCGTGGGCGGAGCTGTCAGCTCCCGTGTGCTGGAGCAGGAGGTGACCTCGCCGCCTCCTGCCATCGCCGCGGCTCTCGATCTCCAGGACGGCGATGAGACCGTGCGCATCGTCCGCCTGCGCTCCGCGGCGGCAACACCGCTGCTTCTGGAAACGAGCTGGATCCCGCGCTCGCGCTGTCCCGGCCTGGAGCACGAGGACCTGGAGCGCCAATCGTTGTACTCGCTCCTGGAGGTTCGCTACGGACACCGCCCCCGCGCGGCGCGGCAGACCATCGAGGCAACCAGCGCCAGTGCATTCGAAAGCGATCTGCTGAATATCGCCGAGGGCGCGCCGATGCTCCGGTTGGAAGGAGTCACGACGACCGACCGCGGCACGCCGATCGAGTGGTTCCAGGCCATCTACCGCGCCGACCGGGTGAAGATCGCGGTCGAGGGCGCCCGCGAGTCCCAGCCGGTGGCAGCGGCGGGGCCGCCGATGAGCGTGATGCTGACGTGATCTCACTGACGTGGAGAGCTAAAGGAGGAGTCCCCGGTGGTAGTTGAGACGGCTCGGGCGGCGAGCAAAGAGGGCGCCATGCGCGACCCGGTTCGCGTTGGCGTCATCGGCAGTGGCAGCGTCGCGCAGAAGTACATCCCGCACATGCAGCGGATGAACATTCCCCGGCAGCGGGTCGATATCACCGTCATCTGCGATCCGAACGAGCGCCAGTGGGACGATGCCAGGCAGCGCTACGCGCTCGACACGTTCACTCCGGACTACCGCGAAGTTCTGGCCGACCCGAACATCGACCTCGTCCTCGTGCTCACCTCGATGCAACAGCATGGTGAGATTGCGCGGGCCGCGCTCGAGGCCGGCAAGCACGTGCTGGTCGAGAAACCAATGGCCATGACCCTCCCGGAGGCCGCGGAGCTGGTCAAGCTCGCGGAGCGAAGTCCCGGGTATCTCGTCTGCGCGCCGCACGTCGTCCTCAGCCCGACCTATCAGGCGATCTGGCAGCGTCTGCAGCAGGGGGCCATCGGCACGGTCCTCAGCGCGCGCGGATTCTACGGCTGGTCGGGGCCGAGCTGGGGGCAGTGGTTCTATCGACCCGGCGGCGGGGCGATGTTCGACCTCGGCGTCTACAACGTCACCACCCTCACCGGTCTCCTCGGTCCCGCGCGGCGAGTGATGGCCATGAGCGGCATCGCCATCCCGGAGCGGGTGGTCGACGACGAGCTGATCCAGGTCGGCACGCACGACAACGCGCACCTGCTGCTCGACTTCGGTGATGCCCGCTATGCCGTAGTCACGACCGGGTTCACCATGCAGCGCTACAAGGTACCGGGGATCGAGCTCTATGGCACCGAGGGCACGATCCAGATGATTGGCGAGGATTGGGCACCCGCCGGTTACGAGATGTGGCAGAACAGCGCCGGCTGCTGGCAGGTCTTCGACGAAGGATCCCGCTGGCCGTGGACCGATGGTATCCGCCACACGATCGAATGCATCGAAACCGGGACCGCACCGGTGATCACTCCGGAGCACGCCTATCACGTGCTGGAGATCATGCTCAAGTCGATGGAATCGGGGGACACCGGGCAGGCGATCCCCATCGAGAGCACGTTTACCCCGCCTCGCTTCGAGGGCGCCTCGACACTTGGTCCTGGCACACACCTGATTCACGATCCGGGCGCGGAGACATGACGTACAAGCCGTCACCCCGGCCGACCTTCGATGGGCCAGCCGCTATTCACTACGAATCCATCACCCGCCATCTCTGGGGCGACGAGGACGCGGGCGAAGTGGCGGACTGGATCTATGTCTCCAGCGACCGCATCCATCAGCTCGTCTACGGGCTGTCGCCGGGAGGCGCCTTTCGCCATTCCGATTCTTTCCGCACCGTCTTCGCCGCCGACGTCGTCTACTACGTGCTGAGCGGGACGCTGGTGATCGCCAATCCGGGTACCGGCGAGGTGCAGCGCCTGGAGCCCGGCGAAGCGGCTTTTTTCCGGCGCGACACCTGGCATCATGCGTTCAACTACAGCACCGAGCCGTTGCGTGTGCTGGAGTTTTTCGCGCCGCCGCCCTCTCAGGGGACCTCCGGCGCCTACGCGCGGGCCCAGCCCTATCTGGATCTGGCCGGCTCCCGCTACGCCCGCGACGGCTGGCTGGGGCGCTGGCCCGCGGCCGCGGCCGAAGAAGCGACCAGCCGCACGATCCATCCCATCCGAGCGGGTGATGTCCTCTGGCATTTGCAAGGGCGGGAGCGTCCACTCCTGGTGGGACTGCTCGTCTCGACCGAACATCTCACCGTCGGCCGCATCGACCTGCTGCCAGGTCAGCGGTCGGAAGCCGAGTGCCACGGCGGCGACGAAGCGATCTACGTCCTCTCGGGCACGGTTCATATTCGCCCGCTCGGCGAATCGGGACCCGGCTGGCTGGAGCTTGCCCAGCGCGACGGCTGCTATCTCCCGGCGGGTACGCCGCACCAGTACTACAACATCGGTGGCGAGCCGGCCTCTCTCCTGTTCGGTGTCGCGCCATCCTACCGATGCGAGGAGCGCTAGGTGGACGCCACGCGGCTGGGCCGGTCCGAAGAATGGTGCATCGGCGTCGACGTCGGCGGCACGAAGATCGCCGCCGGCGCGGTCGAGCTTGGGAGCGGAGCAGTCGCGTTCCGGCGCGAAATGTCGACCCGGCCCGAGCGCGGCGCAGAGGCGGTGCTCGCCGACATCGAGATGCTGGCCGAGACTATCGCCGGGGAGCTGCGTAGCGATGGACGCGTTCCCGTCGCGGTCGGGATCGGGGTGCCGGAGCTGGTCGATGCGGCGGGATATATCCGCAGCGCCCATTTGCTCGACTGGTCAACGATACCGATGGTAGAGCGCGTGGGGGCGATCGCACCGGCGGTCATTGCCGCCGACGTGCGCGCGGCGGCACTGGCCGAGGCCAGGCACGGCGCCGGTCGCGAGTTCGACAGCTTCGCTTACATCAGCATTGGCAGCGGGATCAGCTCGACCGTGGTGCAGGAAGGCGTTCCCCTGGCGGGCGCACGCGGCGGAGCACTCGTCCTCTCTTCTGGCTCGTTGGGCGTGCCCTGCCCCGAGTGCAGCACCTGGACCGAGTTCGTGCTGGAAGATTACGCCTCGGGTCCGGCGCTGGCACGTCGCTACACCGCGGCCACCGGTCGCGTCGTCGAAGGCGCCGAAGCGGTTATCGCCGCCGCCAACGACGGTGATCCCGCGGCGGTGCAGATCGTCGACAGCGCCGCCGACGCCCTCGGCAGCTCGCTCGGCTGGCTGGTGAACGTGCTCGACCCCGAGGCCATCGTCGTCGGCGGCGGTCTCGGGTTGGCGCCGGGTCGCTTCCGGGACAGGCTGATCGAGGCGACACGGAATCACATCTGGAACCCGGGGGCGCGCGGGCTGCCGTTCGTCTCGGCCGCGCTCGGCGCGGATGCTGGACTGATCGGCGCGGCGTTGACCTCGGCGGCAAGAACGGAACACCTGATGACGACGAGCGAAAGGAGGTGAACACGCGGTGCGGCCGGCTTGCCAATACCGGCCATGTACTCCGTCCATATCGTCAATCACGTCCCCGCCGCGCGTGCGGCGGAGACCAGGATCAGCGCCAAAGGAGTCGCAAATGAACACAAAATTCCAACGCCTTCCCGATGTTGCTTTCAGCCGCCGGCGGCTCGTGCAGTCCGCCGGCGCCGGCGCCCTGCTGGCCGCCACACCGGTCGGACGCGGCATTTCTTCGGTGTTCGCTGGACCAGCGCGGCAGGATGCGGCCACGGTCACCTTCTGGACGCCGGGCGGCTCGCCGACCTACTGCGAGGTCCACACCGAGATTGCCGCCGATTTCAAAGCGGTCAACCCCAATGTGACCGTCAATTTCCAATGCGGTACGGACTCGGATGCCTTCACGGAACGACTGCTGGGCGCCATCGCCGGCCGGCAATCCACCGGACGCCACCGTCTACTGGGATACTCCAGTCTCGCTCGGCGTACGCGGTGCGCTGTTGCCGCTTGACGACATGATGGCGGAGGCCGAGTACGCCACGGTCGAGAACTGGCCGGCCGGGGTGCTCGCGAGCTGCCAGTTCGGCGGTCAAACGTGGGGACTGCCGGTGGCCGCCGGCACGTACGGCATCTGGTACAACCAGGAACTGTTCGAGTCCAAAGGGATCCCCAGCGATCCCGCCAGCTTCCCCAAGACGTGGGACGAGCTGCGCGCGCTCTCGAAGGAATTCACCCAGTGGGAAGGGGATCGGCTCGTCACGGCTGGCTACGTTATCCCCCCTCCGTCGGGCCTCGCTCCCACCTTGCCCATCTGGTCGGCGCTCAACGGCGGCCAGCTTTACGACGCCGCCAACCAGCGCTACACGATCGACGCCGAGCCGAACGTGGCGATGATGGACTATTTCATCGCCTGGCTGGACGAGGAGTTCCAGGGCGACTTCAACAAGGTCAATCGCTCCGGCGCCTGGGGCGCGTACCCGAGCGACGAGGGACAGCCGCCGCAGTTCCAGGCGGGTAACCTGGCGATGATTGAGTGGGGGAGCTGGGGTCTCGGCGACTTCTATGCGTACGGGGAGCCGGCCTTCGAACGGTGGGAAGTCGCGCCCTACCCGGTCGGACCCGACGGTGAGACGGTTGTCTCGGGGTATTGGCCGAACTGGCTCGTTATTCCCCAGAACGCTCGCCAACCCGAGGCGGCCTTCGACTATCTCGACTACATGAGCGGCGTCGGCGTCGTCAAATGGTTCGAGGTGATCCCCGATCTTCCGACGAATGCCGAGGTGCCCGAGACCGTGCCGACCCTGGTCGCCGAGAAGCGAGGCGAGGAGTTCGCCACGAAGGCGATCGCCTTCTTCCGGGATCAGCTCGACGTCGTCACGCCGATGTGGGACTCGCCCGTGCAGGGATTCGCCCTCGACCAGCTCACCCTGGCTCTCGAGCGCATCCTGACCAAGCAGGGCGCTCCTCAGGCGGTCCTGGCCGAAACCCAGCAAGCCTGCCAGGCAGAGCTGGAGAGTGTGCTCGCCAGCCAGGGGTAGCGATTCGGCACGCCCGGCCAGCGAATGTCCGACGGTGTAGCGGGCAGGGGGCGCGGATTGCGCCCCCTGCCCTGAGCGAAAGGTCACGGGGAATGGCGATCGCGATTCCCATCCGCCGGACCCGAACCCGCGCGGTGCCCCGGCTCGACCGGCAAGCGCGGGCAGGGCTCCTTTTCGTCCTGCCCTGGCTGATCTTTCTGGTGGTATTCACGGCTTACCCGGTGCTCGGCACCTTTACCCTCTCCTTCACCGACTATTCGGTGATCCAGGCGCCGAACTGGGTCGGTCTCGATAACTACCAGCGGATGTTCTTCGCGGATGCTTCGTTCTGGACGGCCGTCAAGAACAGCGCCTTCTACGCCGCTGTCTCCGTCCCCCTGAGGCTGGTGCTGGCATTGCTGCTGGCGCTCGTCCTCAACCTCGGGGTCCGCGGCATCTCCGCTTACCGGGTCATCTTCTACCTGCCAGCGCTCGTTCCCCCGGTGGCGGCGACGATCGTCTTCATGCTGATGTTCAACCTGGACACGGGACCGATCAACGTCGGTCTGCGTGCGCTCGGGGTGTCACCGCCCGACTGGCTGCGCGATCCGGTCTGGGCCAAACCGGCATTGATCATCCTCGGTCTCTGGCCGCTCGGGATCGAGGTCCTCGTCTTTCTCGCCGGTCTCAAGGAGATCCCGCAGGATCTGCTCGATGCCGCCGCGGTCGATGGCGCCGGTCGGTGGCGCCGGCTCGTCGGGATCACGATTCCGCTACTGACGCCGGTCATCCTCTTCAATCTCGTCATCGGCGTCATCTATTCGTTCCAGGTCTTCACCCCGGCGCTGATCATCGGCGACACCACCGGCGAACCGTTGGAATCGACGCTGATGTACATGGTGCTCATCTACCGCAATGCCTTCCGCTATTTCTCGATGGGCTACGCGGCGGCACAGGCGATGATCCTGTTCGCCGCGGTTGCGGTGCTGACGCTGCTCATCTTTCGCTCGGCGCGAGTCTGGGTCCACTACGAAGGAGGTGAACGGTGAGCCAGGTCACCGTGCCGACACACGGGTCAACCTCTGACCGAGCGACGGTTCGGCCAGCAGGTCCAGCGCCTCGCGGGGCAGGTGGCGAAGCACATCCTGCTCATCGCCGTCTCCATCGTCTTCCTCGTACCGTTCTACTGGATGCTGACCTCCGCGCTGAAGGACAACACCCAGATCTTCGCTTTCGAGCCACAGTGGTGGCCGAATCCGGTGCACTGGGAAAACTTCGCCACCGCGATCAACTTTCCGGGCTTTCCGTATCTGCGCCTGCTCGGCAACAGCGTCTTCTACGCCGGCGCGGTGACGATCGGCACGGTCTTCTCCTGTGCCGCGGTCGCCTACGGATTTGCGCGCCTGCGCTTTCCAGGCCGTGACTTGTTGTTCGGGATCACGCTCGCGACGCTGATGATCCCGCCGATCGTCACGTTCATCCCCACATACATTCTCTTTGCCACGACTGGGCTGACTGGCTCCTATGCACCGCTGATCATCCCCCGCTTCCTCGGGGACGCCTTCTACATCTTCATGCTCCGCCAATTCTTCAAGGGCATACCGGCCGACCTCTCTGACGCCGCTCGGATCGATGGCGCCAGTGAGTTCCGGATCTTCTGGGAGATCATGTTGCCCCTGGTGCGGCCCGCTTTGATCGTGGTTGCAGTCTTTTCCATTCTGTACACCTGGCACGATTTCTTCGGTCCGCTCATCTACCTGCAAGACCCGCTTTCGTATCCGCTCAGCCTCGGCCTCTACGCCTTCCGCTCGCAACGTGCCATGGAATGGGCGCTGATCATGACGGCCTCGACCTTGACCGTGCTGCCGCTAATCCTCGTCTTCCTCTTCACGCAGCGCTATTTCATCCGCGGCGTGGCGATGACGGGATTGAAGGGATGATGGAGACGAGTCGTGAGTCGGTGTAGAGAGTAACACGCCGCCAGCTGATAGCCGATAGCTGAGAGCGTATGGCCGACAACGACGCGAAAGGGAGCGGATGACAGTGCCAGTCAAGGCCGGGTTGATTGGGTGCGGCAGCCTGTCGCTGATCGGGATCCTGCCGCAACTCGCTGAGCCAGACGCCAAGGAGCGGCTCGAGCTGGTGGCCGTCTGTGATGTCAATGAAACCCGCGCCCGCGAGACGGCTGAGCGGTTCGGCGTTGCGGATGCCTACTCCGATCCCCAGGAGCTGATCGCCCGCGACGATATCGATCTCGTCCTCGTCATCACTCCGATCGAATACCACTATTCCCTGGCCATGGACGCGTTACGCGCCGGCAAGCACGTCTACGTACAGAAGACGATGGCGACCACCTACGCCGAAGCGCGCGAGATGGTCGAAACCGCCCGCGAGCGCGGTCTGACGCTGGTTGCCGCCCCCGGTCAGATGCTGGCCCCGGCCATGCAGGCCATGAAGCAGCTCGTATCGTCCGGCGCGCTGGGCGACGTCTACTGGGCATGGGGCAGCACCGGCGGCTGGTACCACGACGAACCGACCCGCCGCGGCGAAGGAGCACTGGGGGCGGTCGATCCGACCTGGTACTACCGGGCGGCGGGTGGTCCCCTGCGCGATGTCACGGTCTACGTGCTGCACAGCCTGACCGGGGTGCTGGGACCGGCGCAGCGGGTGACGGCGATGTCCGGCATCCGCAATCCGATGCGGCAGTGGCGGGACAAGCGCATCCCGGTCGAGGTCGACGACAACTCGCTCCTGCTCCTCGACTTCGGCGGATCGACCTTCGCCATGGCCGGCGGCCACGCCAGCCGTACCGGCGAGCTGGTGCAGTGGGGATCGATGGGCATCTACGGTTCGGGCGGCGCCATCGAGACGCTGGAGATCGAGCCCCTCTCAGGACATCCGACGCGACTCTCCATCAGCGCGGCGGACAATGGGGTGGAAACGGCGGAGCTGAAGCGGCTGGACGATGGCACGTACGCCACCGCGGCGTGGCTGCCATACGTGACCGAGACCCACGCTCGCATCCCGGAACCCCACGTCTACTCCGACATCCTGCATGCGGTCGACTGTATCGAGCGCGGAGAGCATCCGCTCGTCTCCGGCGAGCATGGCGCCCATGTGGTCGAGATCATCGAGAAGGGATATCTCGCGGCGAAGACTGGTGTTACCCAGGAGCTGGAAAGCCGGTTCTGACACGGCACGTTACTTCACGCGGAGCAGCCCACGCCAGTGTCATCCCGAGGAACGAGGGATCTCGTCTCAACCGAGCGCTCAATAGCTGGGGAGACGAGATTCCTCGCCGCGGCTCGGAATGACACTCAACTCGCATCGAGCCGCCGGTGGTCGATTGAATGGAACGAGGACTCATGACCCGAACAGTGAAACTCGCGCTCCTTGGTTGCGGCGACGTCGCCCAGCGCGATTACCTGCCGGAGATGCACCGACTGGCTGGGCGAGCGGAGCTGGTTGCCGTCTGTGGCCGCACCCCCGAGCGAGTGCGGCACGTCGCGGAGCGGTACGACATCCCGGCACGGTACGACGACTACCGGTCCATGCTCGCGGAAAGCGATGCCGAGGCGGTGATCAACCTTACCCCTATCCAGCTCCACGCGGAAACCACCCTGGCGGCGCTGGAGGCCGGAAAGCACGTCTACAGCGAGAAACCGATAACCACCACACTCGATGATGCACTGCGCATCCGCGATGAAGCAGAACGCCGCGGTCTGACCCTCGTCTGCGCTCCGTCGGTGCTCCTCTTCCCGCAGGTTCGATTCGCGCGGGAGCTGGTCAATAGCGGCCGGATCGGCAAAGTTCACGCCGCGCTTGGCCGGGGGTATGGCGGCGTTCCCCCATGGAGTGGGTATCCCTCTGATCCCAGCCCGTTCTTTGCCCGCGGCGCGGGACCGCTGGCCGACATGGGGGTCTACCCACTGCACGCCATTACCGGCATCCTCGGTCCCGCGAAACGTGTCAGCGCCTTCGCCGCCCAGGCGCGGGACGGCTTCGTCATCGAGGAAGGCCCATTCGCCGGCAAGCGCGTCCCGATCGAAGTCGCGGACAACTGGCATCTCATGCTCGATCTCGGCGACGAGCGGCTGGCCTCGGTGACCGCCAACAACGTCGCCCAGGATAGCCGCGCGCCGCAGATGGAGCTCTTCGGGCTGGACGGCACGGTCTCGGTCAATCTGCTCGATGTCTCGGCGCCGGTCGAGACCCTGGTTCCGGGTGAAGGGTGGACATCCCACTCCATTCCGCACGAGCGGACCGCTGGCCCGGATCACCTGCTCGGCGTCGAGCACCTGGTGGAGTGTCTGTCCAGCGGCACGCGCCCCATCCCGAGCATCGACCACGCGATCCACGTCGTCGAGATCATGGAGGCCGCGACCCGCTCCACGGCTACCGGCCGCGCGTTCGACCTGGAGACCACGTTCGCTCGAACGTAGCGCCCAAGCATCATCTGACGCGAGCGACGCCATTGCCGGCGTCGCCCCAACGACCGCGTCCCGGCTGAAGGCAACGTTCAACGAGCCGCAACCCGGTTGGCATCCGATAGCCTCGATTCCGGTCGCCTCAATGGCCGCCCACGGCACCGACGTCGGGTAGCTCGCGCCGCCCTTGCTCGAAGTCCCTGATGCGGCGGAGAAACGCCCACCCCATCAGGACGGACGCCGGCGTGGTTGTCAGCACGAAGGCCAGCCAGACCAGACCCAACCCGCCGTCGAACCAACGAACGAAGATCCAGGCGAACAGCACCGACAACCACATCGTCGACGCACCGATGATGAGCGGAGTTCGGGTATCCCCGCTGCCGCGCAGAGCGCCGCTGCTGACGAACCAGAGTGCCCAGAACGGCAGGGCCAGGCTGAGCGCCTTCAGCGCGGCGACACCCGCCGCGATCACCTCTGGATCGGCCGAGAAGAGACCCATTGCACGATCGCCGAAGATGAAGGCCAGCACGCCGCCAATACCCATCCAGACCAGAGCCCAGCGCAGCGAGATCGTCCAGGCCGTCTTCGCATCGGACGGTACGCGCGCGCCGATACTCTGGCCGACGAGTGCTGTCGCGGCGATGGAGAAACCGAAAGCGGGCAGCAAGGCGACCGACAAGGCGGTGAAGGCGATCTGCTGCGCGGCAAGCGCTGACGTGCCGATCAGGGCCACCACGGCGATCAAGGTCATGAAGGCGCCGGAGCTGAGGACCTGTTCGACAGCGGCCGGCACCCCGAGCGTGAGCAGCTGTCTGGCGATCGGGAATTTGGGTCGCCACCCCCAACCGCCATGCAGTGAGATCGCCTTTCGCCCGCGTGCCATCGCGAAGAGCATGTAGGCGGCGCCGATGCCGCGACCCGCCGCAGCGCCAATCGCGCTGCCTGCGACCCCAAGCGCCGGGAAGCCGAGGTGCCCAAAGATCAAGACGTAGGCGACGACGACGTTGACGACGTTGGCTATGACCGCGGCCGCCAGCGGCGTACGACTGTCACCAGCGCCGCGCAGCACGGCGCCGCAGACGAATGAGAGAAACAGCGCCACGCTGGTCGCGGCAGTGATCTGCAAGTAGATCGTCGCGGCGGCGGCGACATCTGACTCGGTACCGAAGAGCGCGATGATCGATGGTGCGGAGTAGTACATGGCGACCGAAACCGGGACCGCCAGTAAGAGTCCCCAGACGATGGCCTGCCGCGCGAGGTGATTGGCGCGATGGCGCTCTCCGGCGCCAATGGCCTGCGAGACGAGAACCGTGGCCCCGATATCGATCGCGGAGAGGATCGAGATGATGAAAAAGACGATCTCGAACCCGGTGCCCACCCCGGCAACGGCTGCCGCGCCCAGGCGAGCCACCATAAAGGTGTCGACAGCCGCGACCATGGTCTGCAGCAGGTTTTCGCCGATGATCGGCGTTGCCAGCGTCAGCACGCGCCGCTGCGTCATCGGCTCGTGTTGCGGCTCGTCCAGTTGCGACGACCTTTCATAAGGAAGCAAAGGCGTGGCGTCGATCTCAGTGGCTTCGAGCACACTATCGATTGTCGCGTTCATGAACCCTCTCAGCTTGGTGAACCTGGACCGGCCGCGTGAATGCCTTCGTCAGGGCAACCACGCGGCCGGTATCCCGGGATTGTGCTTCTCGGACTGTGGCTCGAACGTCTGGCCTAACAGTCCCCGGCGGCGCAGGGCTGCGCCGTGGCTGGCGCACTCGTTCCCCGGGCCAGGACCACCATGCCGGCGTACGGCTGCGAAAGTCCGCCCGCCCGCGCATTCGGAATCGCTTGTGACTCCTCCGCGGGTAGAGGACGTAGCCAGGTCTCGACCAGTGCGGGAGACCTGACACCGTCAACCGAGAGGGGCCGGGGCAAGAGGCGCTGTCGAAACGCGGTGACCAGTCGTGAGATGGTGAATCGTGTCGCCGGAATGCGAAGGCCATCACCGCGCTGTCGCGCCGCCTGAATTAGCCGCGCCCGGTCGGCCTCACGGAATCGACGCTGCTGCAGCTCTCTGGCGTGGACTTCGAGATCCCAAGTACTGTGGTTCATGACCCAACCTCTCCGCGTAATCGGCGCCGGCCGTGGGGGTGACGACCCGTGTGGCACACTTCCGGTTTGGGGGCGAAAGAACATGTGTTCTTTCTCTGGTACCATCGTATCGTCGAATGCGGACAGGGAAGGTCCGCTTTCGTCGCCGCTCTGAAACTCGAGAGAATCGGGCGTAGCAACTTCGGAGGGGCGGAGACGTGTACCACCCGACGACACGCGTTCTCGCGGTCCTGGAGCTGCTTCAGGCTCGTGGCCGGCTGTCCGGTCCGGAGCTGGCGGAGCGGTTGGAGGTCGATCTCCGCACGGTCCGCCGCTACGTCACGATGCTGCAGGATCTCGGTATCCCGGTCGAAGCCGAGCGCGGCCGTCACGGCGGATACCGGCTACGGCCAGGGTTTCGCCTCCCCCCGCTCGTCTTCTCGGACGACGAAGCGCTGGCCTTGACTCTTGGCTTGCTCTCAGCGCGCCGGCTGGGTCTGGTGACGAATGCGGCGACGGTCGAGGGAGCGCTCGCCAAGCTCGATCGCGCCTTGCCACCCGACGTGCGCGCCCGCGTGTCGGCGGTCCAGGAGACGCTCACCATCGATCAGGCCCGCGGTCAAGCTATCCCGGCGACCACGACGGTCATGGCGCTTGCGGCGGCGGTTCAGGACTCCCGCCGCGTGCTCATGCGCTATGAATCGGCGAAAGGTGAAGCTACCGAGCGCCTGGTCGACCCCTACGGTCTGGTCCACATGGTGAGTCGCTGGTACGCACCGGGGTATTGCCATCTGCGAGCTGATTTACGCCTGTTCCGGCTCGACCGGGTTCGCGGTGTCGACGTGCTGGACGTGACGTTCGAGCGGCCGGTGGACTTCGACCCGCTGGCCTTCGTCCAGGACGCATTAGCGGTGGCGCCGAGCGCCTGGCACATCGAAGCCCTCCTCCAGACCAGCCTCGAAGAGGCGAGACGCGTCGTCCCGCTCCATGAAGCCACGCTCGAACCGGCCGGCGATGGCGTCATCATCCGGCTCAACCTCGAGTGTCTCGACGAAGCAGCGCGCTATCTCATCCAACTCGGCTGCCCGTTTCTGGTCAGACAGCCGGACGAGTTGCGGACCGTGCTGCGTGCATTGGCCGCCGAGATCGTGCAAGCGGCGGAGCCGGACGTAGACGGCAAGACGGCAAGACGGCAAGACGGCAGACGGCAAGACGGCAGAGGAGACGGCTAGACTGGTAGCCGGTAGCTGGTAGCTGGTAGAACGATCCTCCGACATCCGACGTCCGACGTCCGACCTCCGACCTCCAGTGCCTGGGGACGACACCCTCTGGTGCCCCGCTCTAGGCGCGGGCGACGGCCGGCCGCGGCAGTGGCGACATGACTGTGTCCGGATCGAGACGGTGCAGCAGATCGAGGCCGAGCTTCGCCCGGCGCAATCGCTCCCTGGTCAGGGAGACCGCTGTGGCCTCGAGATGAGTCCCGCTGGGATAGATGTTCGGCGCGTTGCGTAGACCAAATTTGAGATAGACCGGCGCCGTGACACGCACGATCTCCGCGATCTCGTAGTGGCGGATGAACCCACCGACGTCGTCGGGGACCTCGATGTAGATATCGAGCGGCATCGTCGTCGCCGCGCGCAACGCGGCAAGCTGGGCCAGGCTGAGATCTGTCGGAACGTTGAAGGTGGTCAGACCGAGCCGTTCCAGGTTCCGCACCGAGACCGGGTTGGCGGCCCCCAGCATGACCGAGCCCTTGAGAATGAGGCTCGGCGGCAGCTCGCCGGCGCGCTTCATCTCACCCAGCACTTCGAGCAAACCTTCATCGGTCACCAGCACGCTCTCGATGCCGTGCTCGCAAGCGCGCCGTACGTCCTCCACCGCCTGCACCAGTTGATCGGCGCCCCGCACCTTGGGAGCGACGATGCGGCCAGCCGTGGTGTAGGCCATGGCGCCCGTGTCCCAACCGGCGCGCGGCCCGACAAAGAGGCTGACCTCGATGCCTCGTTCCGCGGCGATCTCCCGCATCTGATCCAGCTCGTCGTCGGTGAGGAGCATGACGCCGCTGCCCTGGCTGACCCGGTGCACCGGCACTCCCAGCTCATCGGCGCTCTCGAAGACGGCTCGCAGCGCATGCGGCCCCTCGACCGATGGGATCTCGACCCGCCACTGTCCGCCATCGGGAAATCGCCGCGTCGAGCTGGGCAGATCGTGCAAGTCTCTCGCCGGCAGTCCCATACCCTCCAGGAACCGCCGTGTCCGCTCCATTCCGCTGCTTTCCATCCGGCCCCCCAGTTCGTTCGTCATCGCTCGCAACCGGCATTCTACGGTTGACACGGGACGAGTAGCGGCAGCCATGCCCCACTCGTCAAGACCCTGGTTGAACGGAGCGAATGACTCTCCCGTACCGCTGCCGCAGGTTGCGATCACGCCGGACCTCGTGCAGCGCGAGCAAGGCGACGAGTGTCAGCAGCACCAGACAGCTGAGCACCCACATGTGGGGAATGAGTGCGGATCCGACCACGAGCACAGTAGTGAGAAGGATGAACACGATGGCGAGGAAGATGTAAGCGCAGGCATCGTCATCGCAGTCAGGCATCGAGATCTCGGGCGCTGGTCCGAAGTTCAGATATTCACGGGTAATGTAGTAGGCACGGGAGCCGACATACCCGTAGTCGACGCTCTGCTCCGCCGGCGGCAACTGACCACTCTCGGTTGGCGGAACCTGCTCGGTCATGTAGATGCCGAGAAAGAGCGCCACCGCAAACCCCGCGAACGCGGTCAGCATGATCCAGGTCGGGGTCCGGTACAACCGGTTGTTGTACCAGTCGGTCCTCCGTGCGAAGGCAAACACCAGGAGGGCGAGAGCGATGGCCGCAACGCCGACCGGCATCCAACCGAACCACATCGCATTGGTCAGCTTTCCGTAATAGAAGATGCACCAGACATAGATCAGAGCCGAGATCGACGCGCCCAGGAGCAGGATGTGCGGGCGGGAGATCGTGCGTTGCTGCAGCTCTCTCCATTCATCCTGGAGATCGTCAGTGAGAAACTCCGGATGCGGACTGGTAATGTTGGGCAGCAGGACACCGGGAATCAGGATCGTGCTGGTAATGGTCAACACCACCAGCGCGAGGATGAAAACGATGCGCCACGTCTCTAGCGGCAACCGGTGCCCCATGAAGAGCGCGGTCGACGCCAGACCGGCCAGAAGCGAGATACCGAAGAGCACGAGCGCGGCCTTCCTGAAAAAGGCCCACGGCATCTCCACGTCACGCTCTCCTGGCTCGATCGTTCTATCGACACGGCGGACGAAGGACTGTCCGGCCGTGCGTCCAATAGTGGACGACGTTGCGCCGACTCGCCACGACAGCACCTCGTGCAGGGAAGCAATTACAGCCGAATGCGGGAGATGAGACGATGACCGAGGAGAGAACCAGTCGCGACGCTCCAGCCGACGTACACGCGCTCCTCGAGCGCATCGAGGAGGCCTGGCGCCAGCTGTTTGCCGTGCTCGACGACATCCCCGAGGAGCGGCTGAGTGATCCCGGGGTGATCGGTGAGTGGTCGCTGAAGGACCTCTTCGGGCATCTCGCCTTCTGGGACGAGCACGCCACGGAGGAGATCGAGCGCGCCCTGGCCGGTCTCCCCCGCGAAGACAATGCCTGGCAGGAGATGAACGAGACCGATCACGCCGCGCGCCAGGACCGCACGCTTCCCGAGCAGCGGTCCGCGATGCACCAGGCACACGCCGCGCTCGTGGAGCGCCTCGAAAGCGTGGCCGGCATCGAGGCGGCGCGCATCGACGAGGCCATCCGCCCCGATACCTACGAGCATTACCTGGATCACATCAAGGACATTCAATCCTGGCGGCAACGCGCGGACGTCTGAGCTAACCCCGCCTGGTAACCTCGCAAGTCGGTCGCGTTCCAGACGTGTAGCATCTGGCGCATGACTGAGCCGGCACCCGAGCCCGATCGAGAAACCTCACGCGGCCGACGGCGCTGGTGGACGATCGCGTTGCTTGTTGTCGCGCTGCTCGTGGCAGCGGGCGCAGTGTTGTGGCTACGCCAGGGCACTACCCTCCCGCCACTGGCGCCAACGTCGGTCGCCGGTCCTCCTCTTCCCGGCGACACGCCGGAACTCAACGCGCCACTGCCCGTCACCGGGGTCTTCATCGAACCGGGTGACGGTCGTGCCCCGATCCTCGATGAAATGGATGCCGCGCGGCACTCGATCGACCTGGAGGTCTATATCCTCACCGACGACGCGATCCTGCAGTCGCTGGAGGACGCGCAGCGGCGCGGGGTCGAGGTTCGGGTCATCCTCGAGGAGCACCCGTTTGGCGGTGGCGGCGGCCAGGAGGAGGTGTTTGCTCGCCTCGAAAGCGCGGGGATCGCGGTCCGCTGGGGAAACCCGGTCTTCCGCTTCAGTCACATCAAGGCGATGATCGTCGACGACGCGGTGGCCATCATCATGAATCAGAATCTGACCCAGTCAGCATTCGCGACGAACCGGGAGTTCGGGGTGGTGACCAACCGGCCTGATGCCGTGCGGGCCGCGGCGGCGATCTTCGTCGCCGACTGGAGCAGAGGGGTGGAGCCCGATCCCGGACCGCTCGTCGTCAGCCCCACGAACGCGCGTGAGCAGCTTCTTGCCTTAGTGGATAGCGCGCGGGTCTCGCTCGATCTCTACGCCGAGGTGCTGCGCGATCCGCAGCTGCTCGACGCCCTGGCGTCCGCCGCGGAGCGCGGCGTGCGCGTCCGCATCATCACCTCGCCGTCCGCCGATTTTGGCGCTGAGATGGATGCGCTGGCCGCGTCCGGGGTCGATATCCGGCTCTCGAGCAGTCTCTACATCCATGCCAAGCTGATCGTCGTCGACGGCGAGCGCGCCTTCGTCGGCTCGCAGAATCTCTCCGCAACCTCACTCGATCAGAACCGCGAGCTTGGCATCGTCGTCGACGACCCGGTAAACCTGTCTCGTCTCACCCGCACCTTCGCCATCGATTTCCGCGCCGCAACGCCCCCGGAGAGGCCATGAGCGATAACGAGCAACCCCTCATCCCCAACCCTTCTCCCCGCTCCGAGGGGAGAAGGGAGAAAGCCCGGCACAGCAGTGAGCCCCTCGCCCAGCGCACTGGGAGAGGGGTTGGGGTGAGGGTTTTTGCCAGGAGTTGGGGGTGAGGGCTTGTGCTGGATAAGGGCGGTTGGCTCGAAGCATTACCGGCCATTGCGGACAGATTGCGGGAAATCGGGTACGATATCGTCTCGTCGCAATCGAGTGCATCGCCTGGAGGCAGCATCGTCGCCCGGCGCGATCTCGGGGATCGGGCAGTCGTGCTGGCGATCGACGCCGGCGGGCGGTTCCGGGCCGAGATCACCTGGGTCGTCGGCGAGTGGCCGAGCCAGGACGAGATCGCCGGCGTCACGGTGAATGTGGTCGACGCGGTCTCGCGAGCGGTCACGGTCACCGGTCAGATGTCCGGGCCGGAGCAGGTCGTCGAAGTCGTCACCGGTCTGGGGACAATCGCCTCGTGGGTGGATGTCGCGAATTCCGAGGCGCTACCGCCTTTGACCTGACGCCTCCTCCATGGCAAATCGCAAACACCCCCTTGACACCAGCCCTATGTACGTATATTGTGTGCGTACAGTCAGTCCCGAGGAGCCGAGAGCCACGGGTCATGACTCACCGGGAACGACAACGGCGGACGATGCTGCGGGGTTTCGTCCGGGACCGGGTCGGCAACCGGGCGGTTCGGGGGAAGCGTACGCGTAGCGGGGCGACGTACGTGAAAGCCGTTCAGCACGAGTCGTGAACAGTACTCCGGTTTGTCGGGACTGATTTTTTGTCCTTAATCCCCTTCGATTCGTTTGCATCGGTCTAGCATCATTCATGCAGCGCGGTGATCTCCGGCGCAACGCCAACTTCGTCAATCTGTGGGGCGCCGCCACCGTCTCGACCTTTGGGTCGCTCGTCACCCGCACTGCTCTTCCCTTTACCGCGATCTTGCTGCTCGATGCATCCCCATCCGCCATCAGTGTGCTGCGCGTCGCCGAGCTGCTGCCGGGCTTTGCCTTCGGGCTCATCGCCGGCGCCTGGGTCGATCGCCTCTCTCGCAAGCCAATCATGATCGCGACCGACCTCAGCCGCGCGCTCCTGGTTGCGGTCATCCCCCTGGCCGCATTCCTGGGCTGGCTTGGGCTCGGACATCTCTACGTCATCGCGGCGCTGGTCAGTGTCCTCAGCGTCTTCTTCGACGTCGCCTATCAGTCGTTTCTCCCTTCGCTCGTCAAGAACGACGAGCTGGTCGAGGCTAACAGCAAGCTCAGCGCGGCGATGTCCGTCGCCGAGGCGAGCGCGTTCAGCTCCGCCGGGTGGCTGATCCAACTGCTGACCGCGCCGGTCGCGATGCTGGTCGATGCATTGACGTTCGTCGCCTCGGCGGGTCTCGTCGCTCGCATCAAGGAACCTGATCTCCAGACCACGCCGAACTCAGCCGCGGCTCGACCCTCGATTACCAGCGAGGTCGTGGAGGGGTTACATGCGATCTGGCGGCAACCGATCCTGCGCGGGATGGTCGTCGCCGACTTGGCCCTGAATCTGGCCTTCGGACTCTTCGGAACGGCGTTTCTTCTTTACGTCAACCAGGAGGTTGGCTTCGATCCCGGTATCCTCGGTATGATCTTCGCGGTCGGTGGGGTGAGCTCGTTTCTCGGCGCGATGATCGCCGGCCGCCTGCCCCGCTTCGGAATTGGTGCGGTCATGGTGGCGTCGCTCCTACTCGCGGCGATCGGTCAGTCGTTCGTTCCGCTGGCCACCGCCGCGAACGCGGCCGGGCTGCTGCTGCTCATCGGCCAGCAGATCGTGGCCGACTCCGCGCTGACGGTCTATGACATCAATCAAGTCAGCCTGCGTCAGGCAATCGCCCCGGCGCATGTCCTGGGCCGGATCAACGCCAGCGTCCGGGTGATCGAGATCGGCGCGGTCCTGCTCGGCACGATCGTCGCCGGATACCTCGGCGAAACCGTCGGTCTGCGCGAGACGCTCTGGGCGGGAGTTGGCCTCTCCATCCTCGCCGCGGTGGTCCTCGCGCTGTCGCCGGTGCGAGCGGTGCGGCGCATCCCGGAGACGGCGGTCGAGGTCCCGTTATGAGCGCCCATGAAGACATCTTCGACCGAATTCGAACCGCCGTCGCCGAGGTCGCGCAGCGAGCGAAGCTGGTGCGTCTGGTCGACGCCCAGGTCGCGCCGTATGCCGCATCGCTCACGTCCGCCGGGCTCCCCGAGCTGGTCTACGACACCGCGCACCACGCCAGCGGCTCCGTGGCCGACACCGTCGCCTTCCAGCTCGCGCTCGACACGGTCAATTTTGGGTCCGGGTATTTTCCGCACCTGCGCAAGCGTCCCGGCATGTCCGGGTACTTCACCGTGGCGTCTTCGCTCAAGGGGCGCTGGGAGCGCGGTGGACCACTCAGCGGCGCTGAGTTGCGAGCGATCGACACCGACGGCTGCGCCGTCCTCTTCGGTCAGGAAGGCAACACGGGACCGGCGCAGGAACTGATGGCACTGTTTGCGCAGGCGTTCAACGACCTCGGCGCGTGGTTGGGCGGGCGGTATGACGACGATCCCCTCGGCCCCATCGAGGACGCCGGCCAGTCGGCCGGCCGGCTGGTCGAGCTCGTTTCCGAGATGCGCTTTTACCGCGACGTTTCCATCTACGAAGGAACGGAAGTCCCCCTCTACAAGCGCGCGCAGATCCTGGCCACCGATCTGGCTATTGCCTTCGACGGACAGGGTCCGGGATCGTTCCGAGATCTCGACCGACTCACCATCTTCGCCGACAACTTGGTGCCGCACGTGCTGCGCGTCGACGGTCTCCTCGTCTACGACCCCGATCTCCTGGCCCGCATCGAACGCGGTGAGCTGATCCCGGCAGGATCACCTGAAGAGATCGAGATCCGCGCGGTCGCCGTCCATGCGGTCGAGCGAATCGCCGCGGAGCTACGCGCCTCAGGCGTCTCAGCCACGGCTCGGGAGCTGGACTACCTTCTCTGGAATCGGGGCAGCGGCGAGGAGTACAAGACCGTCCCCCGCCACCGGACACGTACGGTGTTTTATTGACCTGGGGCGAACGGAATAATCAATTACTGCAGAGACAAAAAGGGCGGCTCCCCTACACTTGGGGAGCCGCCGCTGGTAGCGCATAGGGGATTCGAACCCAGATTCTCGATTTTATTGTACCTACGCGGCAATTCGGCCCTTTGTTAGACTGATGGTCACAATTTGGTCACGCTATTCGCCCTTTCCCTCCCCTCGCCTGCCGCCAACGGCCTCCTCTAGTTGGTCCCACGCTCTCGAGAGGGGACTACGGACGGTGACCCGCGACCTCGGTGTGTCCCATGAAACTGTGCGAGGAGTCGCCAAGCAGGTGACGCAGGAATCAGTGGTGGTCTAGGGATCAGCTTCGTCTGGCTGACGGATCTAACTTCAGCCGTTCACCCGGCGGACTGTCTCGATATTATTCGCAGCCCCGGTCATCGATTTCCTAACGGCGTTACGCTGCCAGCAGCGAGCTCGTTGGCCAGATCCAGCGCCTCGGCAACCGCCTGCTCGATGGTCAGGAGCCTGCCCGCCTCATACGCTTCGGCGAAGCGCTGCTCACCGAGTTGTCGCATGAGAGCGCACCGCGTTTGGTCCCGGCGCTCTGACGCTGGTCCCCAGCCAACGAAGCCGTAGCACCTGCGATAGGCATCCGCAGCTCCCAGCAGTCGAGCCGCTGGCTCCAGGCGCCCC
The DNA here is from genome assembly GCA_963724295.1 of uncultured Chloroflexia bacterium. Lineage (GTDB taxonomy): Bacteria > Chloroflexota > Chloroflexia > Thermomicrobiales > UBA6265 > JACCXM01. The sequence goes on from CAVRUC010000004.1 coordinate 382,575, forward strand.
TTGACCTGAGCGAGTTGGGCAATCCCCACCAGGTCGACAAAGGCATCGCTCGGATCACCGGCGTCGCGACGCACCTCGACCGCATCGGCGTGCAGTCGTGCGGCGCGCTCCAGGTCGCCTGCAGTCCGCGCCACATCTGCCAAGTCCGCCAGGGCGCTGGATTCACCCCAGACACCACCGAGCTCCCGGAACAGCGCCAATGCGTGCTCCAGGGACGAGGTGGCCCCCTGGAGATCACCCGCACGCAATTGCGTGACACCCAGCATCCCCAGCGACCAGCCCTGCATGCCGGGGTCGCCTGCGGCGCGAGCGGCGGCTGCAGCTTCCCTGGCCAGCTGAGCGGCCGCCTCATGGTGTCCTTCCTCTTGCTCGACCCAACTCACTGACAACGCACCCCGCGCAGCCAGCTCTGGATCGCCCGTCGCGCGGGCCAGATCACGGCATTGGGTGGCGGCCATTCTGCAGAGCGCGAGGTCGCTCTGATGCATGCTCGTCACCGTGAGGCCGTTGTATCCCCATACCTGCGCCGCCGGAGAGATGGGTGCACTGCTCGCGAAGGCGCGATCGAGCCAGGTGCGGGCTTCCTCCCAATGCCCACCGGCAACCGCCCAGTAGTCGACCAGGGTTCCACCGACGACGCAGAGCACGGTCCCGGCATCCCCCGTCGCGAGCAGATGCGTCAGCATGACGCGGAAGTTGTCCTCCTCCGCTGCCAGGTGCCGAATGGTCTCCGGCACACCGACGCTGATGTCCATCCGGGCTGCGAGCGCGAGGTCAGCGAAAAAGGTGGCATGGGCCTGGCGCAGAGACTGCTCGTCCTGCGGAAACTGGCGCAGCTGCTCCAGGGCGAACTCGCGGATCGTCTCCAGCATGGTAAAGCGCGGCTCATCCTCCATCTGGTCGACCTGGCGCACCAGGCTCTTGTCGACGAGCGAGGCCATCCCGCTGAAGACATCGAGGTCGTCGTCTCTGTTGGCGATCGCCTCCGCTGCTTCCAACGTCCAGCCCCCGGCGAAGACACCCAACCGGCGAAAGAGGCGGCGTTCGTCGTCAGTGAGGAGGTCATGACTCCAGGCCACCGTATCGCGCAGCGTGCGCTGTCGCGCCGGCGCATCCCGCGGACCACCAATCAGCAACGGCAGCCGCGTCTCCAGCCGAGCCAGGAGTGCCGCGGGTGGCAGCAGCTTGACGTGCGCGGCGGCCAGCTCGATGGCGAGGGGCAACCCGTCGAGCCGATGGCAAATGGCGGCGATCGCCACGGCGTTCTCCTGCGTCAGGGCGAACCCAAGTCGACTCTTCGCCGCGCGATGGAGAAAGAGCGCGATCGCGGGATTGGCTGCCAGGTCCGCCAGCGATAGGTCAGCCCTCAGGTCAGGTAGTGGCAAGGGCTGCACGAGGATCTCCTGCTCGGCGCGCAGGTTGAGCCGCTCGCGGCTGGTGGCCAGGATGGTCAGATCGGGACAGGCCGCAAGGATCGTTGCGAGCTCGGGTCTGACTGGCAGTAATTGCTCGCAGTTGTCGAGGATCAGGAGCACGCGCTGGTCGTGCAGTCTGGCGATGAGCGCCCGGTCAATCGACTGACCGCCGGGCTCATGCAGGTCAAGGGCGCTGGCGATCGCCGTGAGCAACAGCGCCGGATCGCTCACGGGCGCCAAGTCGACAAACACGATGCCGTCGGCGAAGTCCGCGGCCAGCTGCTTGGCGACTTCAAGAGCCAGCCGGGTCTTGCCCGAGCCGCCCACGCCCGTGAGCGTGACGAGGCGCGTCCCGGGATCGCGCAGGAGACGGGCCAAGACCGCCAGCTCCTCGCCGCGGCCGACGAAGGGCAGCGCCGAGGTATGAAGGCCTGGCGCGCTCTGGCGAACCGCGACCCTCATGGCCGGCGTCGCTGCGGCTGGATGGCGTCTCGGTGCAGATGGCCGTTGCGCCGCACGAACGAACGCCGTGCGGTCTGTTCCCGTCAAGCCCAACCCGGACACCAGGAGCCGAATCGTCTCCTTCTGGGGCCACGTGCGCCGACCGCACTCCAAATCGCCAATGCCCCGGGCACTCAGCCCGGTACGGCTGGCGAGCGCCTCCTGCGTGAGGCCCGCCGCCACGCGGTAGCCACGCAGCAGCGCACCAAACGGGTGTTGGGCCCATCCGCTGGCTGAGGTGCGAGTTCCACCACAGTGCCACTCGATGCTCATGTCGTGTCGAGGCGATCGCCCGGATGGACAGCATAGGCCGAGCAATGCCCTCACGCAATGGCAAATGCGTGAGCAGGTTGCGTGAGTTGCTCCTGGTGTCGCCTGTGGGGCTGATCCAGAGTGGCCGCAAGGCTCGGGCAACACCCAGGACGACCTGGTTCCAGAAGTTCGTCCCGAGCATCTAGAGGAAGGAGAACGTTCGTGACCCAGCCGTCACGTTCACCCTCATCGCTCCTCTCCCGTCGCGCGCTTATTGGCGGCACTCTCGCCGGCGTCGCCGAATCGCACTTCCCCTCGCTCGCGGTCACCATCCCACGACAAGACGACCCGTTGGACTAGGACAGACACCATGCCACACCGCAGCGCGGAAGCGGATGGTACCCACGATCGCCTGCTCGTCTTCGGCGCTGCCGCAATCGTGCTCGGTGTGGTGTTGGTCGGCCAGGGCGTGCTGCTGTCTCAGCCTGCGGCGCACCGGGTCCTGCGTGCGCATGCCACGCTGCTGCCTGCCGAGCCCGGAGGGCCCACTCCGGACGAGCGGCTGGTCTCCGAAACGTCACCGGCAACCAGCGCCCGGCCCGCGTTCACGCCGCGGAGCGCGAGCACCGGTGCCACTGGGTTGATGGCGGCCTGTGCCCCGCGTCTCGACCTGGACCATGACCTCCGTCTGATGCTCGCGCTCCTGGCGCTGCAGGGGCAACGCCACGCGCAAAGGTACCCGGCAGGACTCTTTCGCCCGCCAACCACGGGGGATGTCCCGGCGAGCGTGCTGATTCTTGCCGAGAGATCGGGCGCCCGTGCTGGGGCGTCGCCAACCGCCCCTCGGCATCCGATGGATCCGAACTGTTGAATGAGGTGGCGGAGTCCAGCGGACAACAACCGCGCATTGTCGAGTCCTCAGCTCCGGTTACCAGAATCCGTCTCAACTCGCTCCGGCGCGGATTCCAACGGCGGCGCTTAGCCTTCATGCGCTCGTAGAGACGACAAAGTCGCTCAGCGGCTCCGACCGCCCAACCCATCGTCTGCACGTGCTGCTTCGAGCAATCTGCGATCATCGGCGTACACTGAATTGCCGTGAACCCGGCGCCGCGACAGGAGCAAGACCGCACGATGCGCGATTGGCACGCCTTCAACCGGGGGGTAGTTGAGCAGTTCCGCACCAACAGAGGGGTTGGACCGGGCCGCTGGGCCACTCAGCCGCTGCTGCTCCTGACCACAATCGGAGCCCGAAGTGGTCTCCCGCGCACGACGCCGCTGCTCTACTCCACCGACGGTGACCGCCTCGTGGTCATCGCCTCGAAAGGGGGTGAACCCACCCATCCCGACTGGTATCACAACCTCCTCGCGCATCCGGAGGCGACGGTTGAGGTGGGAGCGGAGACTTTTCCCGTGCGGGCCGAGGTGGCGCAGGGGGCCGAACGGCGGCGGCTGTTCGATCAGCAGGCCGCGCAGATGCCCTTTTTCGCCGAGTATGAACGCACCGCCACGCGCACCATCCCCGTCGTGATCCTGACCCGCAGCGATGCCTCGTCTGGACAGGATCTCCAACGAATCCGGAGTTGACTCGCGTCGGGCAAGGCAGTGAGCAGCCGCGTCAGGTCGCGTGGCCTTGGTCCCATCGTTTCTGCGCCTGAGCCATCGCCTCGACGTGCTCCCACAGGTGAGCCGCGCCGAACTCCTGCCGCTGGGCCAGCGCTAGCCCCTGGACGCGCTCCCAGACGCCGCTGACCCACAACCAATCGAAGAGTAGGTCCTCGCTCAGCAGCCCATGCTTCCAAAGCGCCCCGATCGTCTCCATATAGGTGAGGACGGCTGTCGCATGGCGATGCCCCTTGCTGCCAGCCGGGTAGCGCTCACGAAACGCGGCCGGCTCGGTCGGCATCTTGTGGTCGAAGAGCCAAGCCACGGCTTTATCCAAACCTTGGACGGCGGCGAGCTGGGCCAGCTGGACCACAAGCTGAGCATCCTGCGGGGTGGGTGCGGTCATGGTGGTTCCTCCTGCTTAGATCCTGATCGGCAAGATGCGCGCGGATACCCAGCGTACAGGGGCTAGCCCGGTCGTCAAGCAATTTGGGGGCTTTACAGCCCGTAACAGTCCACCACAACCGGCCTGCCAGGTGGCTGGCCGGGCTAGCGATTGCGCAACCTGGGATCCAGCGCATCACGCAGACCATCACCGAGCAGATTGATGGCCAGGACGGTCAGCATGATCGCCAATCCAGGAAAGAACGACACCCACCACTGGTGGCGCATCATCGAGCGGCCATCAGACAGCATGTTGCCCCACTCCGGCGTCGGGGGCTTGATGCCGAGACCGAGGAAGGAGAGCGTGGAACCGAGGATGATCGCCCCGGCGATGCCCAGCGTCGCCAGCACGATCACGGGGGGCAGTACATTCGGCAGGATGTGACGCAGGACGATTGCTCGGTCGCGCGTGCCAGAGACGCGGGCTGCCGTCACGTATTCGGCTTCGCGGGCGCTCAGCACCGTTGCGCGCACGACGCGCGTGTACTCTGGGATGGCAGCGATGCCGACCGCGAGCATGAGGTTAAACAGGCTGGTGCCAAGAATGGCCACCAACGCCATCGCCAGGAGGATCCCTGGGAAGGCGAGCATGAGATCGACCCATCGCATCACAATTGTGTCGATCCGGCCGCCGTAATATCCAGCGATCAGCCCCAGGGCAACCCCGACAACGGCCGTGATGCTGACCGCGACGAACCCGACGGGCAGCGACATTCGACCGCCGTACAACACGCGCGAGAAGATGTCGCGCCCGAAGGTATCCGCGCCAAAGAGGTGCTTCGCGCTCGGCGCGGCACGAATCGCCGTCGAATCCTGCTCAATCGGGTCGTAGGGAGCGATGAGTGGCGCCAGGACGGCCAGCAATATCATGATGATCAGCACGATCGCGCCGGCGATGGCCCCGGGATTGCGACTCAGGCGGTGCAGTGCGTCCTGCGTCAGGCTACTGGAGCTGGACAGTCGGCCCAGAGCCGCGCTGGTCTCCTCCCCTGCCAGCGATCCTATCCCGGCGGCGTACGGCTGGACATTACTCATAGCGGATCCTGGGGTCGAACGCCGCATACGAGAGATCGATGACGAGATTGACCAGCACGTAGACGATTGCCGTCACCAGCACCGTGCCCTGAATCAACGGGAAATCGCGGCTCGTAATCGCCGTGATCGCGACACGTCCCAACCCCGGTCGCGAAAAGACCTGTTCCGTCACCACCGCCCCGGTCAAGAGCCCAGCGAGGAGGATTCCAAAGTACGTGACGACCGGGATCAGCGCATTCTTGAGAGCATGGCTTGTCACCACAACACGCTCCCGCACACCCTTGGCGCGCGCGGTGGTCACATAGTCCTGGCGCAACACCTCGAGCATCGATGACCGCACGAGCCGGGCAATGTAGGCTGCAGAAGCAAACCCAACCGTGAGTGCTGGAAGAACCAAATTCTGCCATCCACCCGTTCCCGTTGCTGGAAAGAGGTGGAACTGAAACGAAAAGGCGAAGAGCAGGAGCAGGCCCAGGTAGAAGACGGGAGTCGATACGCCAAGTAGGGCCACCACCATCGCGGCCGAGTCGAGCCACGTGTTGTGGGAAAGGGCGGCCAGTATGCCTAACGTCACCCCAAGGACGATGGCAACCGTGAGGCCGGCAAGCGTGAGCTGCAGCGTCGGCCAAATTGCTTCCCGGATCGTGTCCCAAACCGGACGCTTGTCGTGCAGCCCACTGTCCCAAATCCCCTCGTAGCAGATCGGCCATGTAGTCTCGGTACTGCTCCCAGAGCGGCCGATTGAGTCCAAACTGCTCACGAATCTGCGCCTCACGCTCCTCTGACAGCGGCTTCCCCATCGAATAGATCACCACCGGATCGCCTGGCGTGAGGTGGGCTATCAGAAAGGTGAAGAGCGTTATGCCAAGCAGGACGGGGATCGCCTGGACCAACCTACGGAGAATGTATCGTGTCATTGGCCACCTACAACCTCACGCCGCCCCCAAGGGATCGGGGACGACGCAAGGCTGATGAGGAGGATGCTGGAAAACCCTATTCCGTGAAGTGCGCGTCGTTCATCCACACATACGAGGCGAGGAAATCGAGGAAATCGCCCTCGAGATTCGCCCGTTTGCCGTTGTAGGTGATCGAATCGGCGAGCGGGATTGTGACTGCGTCCTCCAGCATCTGCAGTTGAATCTGTGAGTAGAGCTCCTGCCGGACCTCGGTATCGGTCGCCGCCGCGGCGTCGAGAAGCAGCTGATCGACCTCGGGATTGCTGTAGTTGGCGTAGTTGAAGTTCCCGATATTCTCGGAGAAGAAGAGGGTGCGCAACACGTCAGGGTCAGCATACGAGAACCAGAGGAACGAAAGGTCGTAGTCTCCTGCCTCCTGACGTTCACTGTAGGCGCCTTGTTCCATCGGCTCGACCACCACATCGACGCCCACTTCGCGGAATGCGCCTTGAACGAAGGTCGCCATGGCCTTGTCGTTTGGGCGATCCTGTGTCGGCCAATAGAGGGTCAACGGCTGCCCGTCCTTCTCGCGAATCTCACCGTTCAGCGCCCAACCTGCTTCGTCGAGCATGCTGTTCGCTGTCGCCGGGTCGTAGGTATAGACCTCCTCGGTCTTTGGCTCGTACCCCAGCGTTGGTTTCATCAGGGGGCTTGCGGCAGGTGAGAAGGTGCCGCCCCACACCGCCTGATTCATGGCCTCCTTGTCGATGGCGTAGGAGAGGGCGCGGCGAACCATGACGTCCGACTGCGGGCTGTCGGTGCGCGCGAGATTGAAGAGAAGAATGTACCCGGTGCCCGGCTGCCCCTGTTGAATGATGACGATGTCCGGGTTCTCCTGGAGGTCGGCGAGTTGCAACGGGTCGACCCCGTCGATGTACTGCGATTCACCCGACAGCAATGTGCCAGTTCGCACCGCGTCGTCCGGGATGAACTTGTAGATCATTTCGTCGAGGTAGGCCGCGCCGGAGTGTTCGAAGAAGGACGACCCCCAGTTGTAGTCGGGGTTTTTCACCAGCGTCACATGGTCCTGTTCGACCCACTCCTGAACCATGAATGGACCTGTGCCGACTGGCTTGCGACCAAACTCGGCGAGGCCCATTTCCTGCACCGCCGTCGGCGACACGATGCCCAGATAGCCGTTGAGTCCGCTCAGGAACGGTCCGAAGGGCCGACTCAGCACCAGGTTGATGGTGTAGTCGTCGACGATCTCGGCATGATCGTAGGCGTCGATCTGATTAAATCCCTGGCCGGGGACAATAACCGTTTCCGGATCCACTTCTTCTCCGGCCGCGGTGAGCTTTCGGCTCTCGACGACGCGGTCAAAGGTGAACTGGACCGCTTCGGCGTTGAACGGGGTGCCGTCATGGAAGGTCACACCTTCCTTGAGTTTGAAGGTGTAGGTCAATCCGTCTTCCGAAACTTCCCACGATTCGGCCAGTCCGGGAGCGAACTCGGTCGCTGTTGGCATCCAGATCAACGGTTCGCAGACATTGAGCATGATTCTGATTGTGGAGTCGTAGTTGGTAACCTGGGGGTCGAGAGTGCCATCGACATCGAAGCCGACCCCGTAGGTGAGCGTTCCCCCCTGGGGCACATCTTGCGCGCGCGCAATGAGCGGCTGCGGTGCCGTGAACGGGGTAACGCGTCCAAGCGCCGAGGCGGCTGCACCCGCCGCCGTCCCTGTGAGTAGCGTGCGACGGTTGAGAGTCAACATGCGGGTTCCTTCTCCTGATGCGAGCGACTGCTGGCCTGGGTTCGACCTGGAGTATCCTGGGTGCTTCATCCCGTTCCTCCGCGCTGAGTAGACCTCGACGCGACATCCGAAACACGCTGCCTGACAGCGCGGCTCCAAGGTGCCTATCTGGTTGATCGATCGCGGCGCTGCGTCGATCGCTCGGCATCTTAGAGCCATGCTATGAGGCTCAGCGAGCGTATCGTCGTGATTGGGGACTGTCAATGCCGGAGACAACCTGCATCACCCCGTATCTCTGATGGAACCGCAGCAAAGCGTTGAGAGAGCGAGAGTCATGGAAGATCAGCCTGTGAATCTCTTGCGTGTGGGTGTCGTCGGTGCTGGCGCCTGGTCCCGTGCAGCGCACGTGCCGGGATTTCAGGCGACACCCGGCGTGAGTCTCGTGGCCATCTGCGATGCGGACGTCAGTCGAGCGCAGCAGGTCGCGGACGAAGCCGGAATCTCGCGCGCGTACGCCTCGGCAGCTGCCATGCTCGCGGAGGAAACGCTGGATCTCGTCAGCATCGTCACGCCGGATGATTGCCACCGTGCCGACGTCGAACTCGCGCTCACCGCCGGTGCCCATGTCCTCTGTGAGAAGCCCTTGGCGACAACCGTTCAGGATGCCCGGGCCCTCGCGTCCCTCGCAGAATCGGCTGGGGTACGGACCAGGGTTGGATTCGTGCTCCGCTATGCGCCGTCGATGTTGATGCTGCGGGAACTGGTCACCAGCGGGGCACTCGGGACCCCGCACCTCCTGCAAGCATTTCAGCAGAACGGACAGTTCCTCGACCCGGCGACTCCCTACCACTGGAAGATGGACCGCGCGCGGACCGGAGGCGGCGCAATCGTCGAATACGGAATTCACACGCTTGACCTCGCCCGTTGGATCATGGGCGACATCACCAGTGTCTGCGCCACGAGCCGCACCTGGATTCCGACCCGCCCCCTTCCGGATGAAAGCGGATTCGCCACCGTAGACGTCGATGATGGGACGGCCTGGCTCCTGGAGTTCGCGGGCGGCGCGATCGGCCTCTGCCATGCCGGCTGGGCAACGACGGGGCGGCCACCTGGGATCGAAGTCCGCGTCTTCGGCACAACCGGTGCTGCCCGGTGCATCCTGTCTGATGAGCTGCCGGGTGCGGAGGGAATCTGGATATCAGAAGCGGACGGCCATTTTCGCCAAGCCGACATCCCCGCTCATTTCTCTTCCCGGATGCCTGAATCGGGTGCCTGGTGGTTCCGGTGGCCGGCGCACCTGATCCGCAGTTTCGTTGCGGAAATCGGGGGCAGTGAGTCAGCTGGGCCGACATTCGAGGACGGTGTCGCCGCACAGGAGGCTCTAGCAGCAGTGCTCCTCGCGGTCAATGAACGGCGCTGGGTCGATCTTCCCCGCTGATTGCCGCCGAAACGCGTTTCGGCGGCCATTGCCTATCGCTTTTTTCAACCGTCCTGTCCGGTGACCCAGAAGTAGCGGGGATCATCGTCGATGATCTGTCCGCTCGAGCGCGAGCCAATCCCGGCGCCGCCATCGACGCTCCAGACGGCTCCCGTGACATACCCGGCCTCATCGGAGGCAAGAAAGAGCACAATCGATGCAACTTCGTCTGGATCACCGGGACGAGCCAAGGGGAGCGTCGGGATGCGCTTCGCGAGCGCTTCGCCCATGACGGGCGGGAGTGGCTTCGGCTGCGTATCGATGAGTCCGGGACTGACTGTGTTTACCAGAATGTTGTGCGGCGCAAGCTCGATCGCGGCAACACGGGAGAATGCTTCTGTGGCGGCGCGGCTCGCCGCGTACGCTGAGGCCCCGAGCGTGCCTTTGGTGCTGGCCCCGGATGAGAAGTTCACGATGCGGCCGCCCAGGCCCCCGGCGATCATGGCCCGGGCGGCCGCCTGGGTCATGAGAAACGTCCCGCGACAGTTGACCGCAAAGACCCGATCCCACACCTCGGCGCGCTCCTCCAGGAGCGAGGTGTGGGGCGCGACGGCAGCGTTGTTCACGCATATGTCGAGCCGACCATGGCGACTGACCGCCGTATCAATGATCCGGTTGGCTCCTGCGTCGCTGGACACATCGGCCACGACGGCTGCAACCTGATCCGCGGATAAGTCCGCGCACGTCTCGCTCAGCCCGGCCTGGTCGCGATCGGCGGCGATCACCGCGGCACCGGCGTCGACAAACCGGTGCACTATGACGCGGCCGATTCCGCGGGCAGCGCCGGTGACCACGGCAGATCTACCGGAAAAATCGAAGCTGACGTTCACCCCGCTCTGGGCCTTTCGCGATCAATCAAGGCTGTGTCGGTTCAGGAGTGTACGACGCGGCAATTTGGTTGGCTGGTCCCCGATAAACCGTCTGCGAGGAGCCGATACCCCCTTCGCACATTGACAACCGCTGGTCGTGGCCGGACGATGCGGCAGATGCGGGACAGTCCCGAATCCGTAAGTGATCGACCGTCATTCGAGGCAAGGAGGAAGGCATGGTCCTTCCCATCATAGATCGACGAGTGCGGGTCGGGGTGCTGGGGGCCGGCCGCTGGGCGCAGATGGCCCATCTCCCAGGCTGGGCACGGGATCCGCGAACTGAGCTTGTCGCCGTTTGCGACATCGAGCCGCAACTCGCCAAGGAGGCTGCGGCGAAGTTCGGCATCCCGCATGCCGCCACGGATTATCACGACGTCGTCAACCGAGATGATATCGATGTCGTCGACGTCTGCACGCCGAGCCACACGCATTTCGAACAGGCGATGGCGGCCCTGGAAGCGGGCAAGCACGTGCTCTGCGAGAAACCGGTCGCCTTCGACTTCCGAGACACCCTCCGCGCCGCCGAGCTGGCTCGCTCTCAGGGGTTGAAAACCAAGCTCGGTTTCACGTTCCGCTATTCGCCTGCCATGCTCTACATGAAGGAAATGGTCGATCAAGGCTTCTGCGGAGAGCCCTACATCTACAACGCCTACGAGCAAAACTCTCAATGGATCGACCCGCAGACGCCCCTGCGGCAGGGCGACCACGAAGCGGATCAATCGCGCATCCACGTCTCCTCGCTCGAAGGGTATGGCGCGCCGGTTATCGACATCGCGCGCTGGATGGTTGGCTCGGATTTCACGTCAGTCGTCGGTGTGCTACGCAACTTCGTGCCCGAGCGGGTGGTACGTGCCACCGGGCGCATGATGCGCATGAACATCGATGATGGGGACATCTTCATCGGCGAGTTCGCCAACGGCGCCATCGGCTCGGTTCAGACCAGCTTCGTGACCGTCGGCAACTACCCGGGAATCGAGGTCCGCCTCTACGGATCAAAGGGCGCCATCATCACCCGACTGGTCGAAGAATTTGGTATTGCCGAAACGATCAAGGCCGCAACGCCGGATGACGTCGAGTTCAAGGAACTCACGGTGCCGGACCGGTTCTATCCCGAAGGAGGCAGCCCGAACGAGACGTGGTTCACCCTCTTCTACGCCAACCTGATCAAGGATTTCCTCGACGAGCTGACCACCGACACGCCGCGGAATCAGGGAAACTTCGACGACGGCGCCTGGGTGCAAGAGATCATCAACGCCGTTGAGATCTCGCATCACGAGCGGCGCTGGACCGATCTTCCTCTCGCCCGGTGACCACCAGTCCGACAGCCGAAGGTATGGCAGCTAACGAGCGCGCGTTCGACGCGTGGCTGGACCGCTTCTTCGCCCACTACTACGCGACGCGGCCGGTCAACGCGACCTTCATCGGCATCCACGACCACGACCACGCGCTGCCCGATTTCTCGCCCTCGGCCACCGCGCGTCAACTCGTGGAGATGCGCCAGCTCCGGGAGGAATTGGCGCAGATACCGACCGCGGATCTCGATACTGGCCGGCGTCACGACGCCCTGATCGCCGACGGCTACCTCGAACTCCAGATCATGGAGGACGCGCTCCCGCAGTTCCATCGAGGAAACCCCGCGGTCTACACCTCGGAAGGCGTCTTCGCGATCCTGTCCCTGTTTCTGCGAGATGCCGAACCGCTCTCCGATCGCGTCGAGGCGGCGATCAGCCGCATGCGCGCGCTGCCAGAGTTCCTCGCCCAGGCACGCGCCAACATCTCGAGCGCGCCGGTCGCGTGGACCGACCATGCCCTGCGCGAGGCGCGTGCGAGCGCCGACTACTTTGACAACGGGGTGCCCCGCCTCGCCGCCGATCGCGGCATCACCAACCCGGAATTCCTGCGCACGGCTGCCGTCGCGCGCGACGCGTACCTCGAGCATGCTGCATGGCTGGACGGGACGCTCCGGCTGCGCCCGTCGGAGGCATGGAGTTGCGGCCGGGAGGCATTCGATCGCTATCTGAGCCGGGGGCATTTCCTGCCACCGGATCGAGACGCGACATGGCTCGAAGGGTTTGCGTCACGGGCGCTACGCGAAGCGCGTGCGGCGCTCGAAGCCCAGGCCGCTGCGCTCGATCCGGCGAGATCGTGGTACGACCAACTCGCCGACCTCGCCGATCGTCATCCGTCGCCGAACGACTACTACGCCGCCTTTTCGCGCGTCTGGAACGCCGCGCGAACGGCGGCAATCGACGCCGATCTGGTGACCTGGCCCGATTTCCCGATCGACTACGTCCCCATTCCGGAGTCGGATCGCGAAGCTGCCGCCGGTCTCTACTATCTTCCGTACCGCTGTCCGCCGCCGTTCGGCCGGCCAGAGACCCATCGCTACCTGGTGCCGCCCCTCGCTCCGGACCGTGATCCCGCCGAGCAACTCCGACAGCTGCGTGCGACGAACGATGCCGTGATCAAACTCAACCACGTGGTTCACCACGGCGGCCTGGGACACCATGTCCAGAACTGGTATGCGTTCCACTCGCCTTCCCGCATCGGGCAAATCGCTGGCGTCGACTGTGCCTCACGGATCGCCCTCTTCGCGGCTGGAACCCTGGTCGAAGGCTGGGCGTGTTACGCCACCGATCTCATGGAGGAGATCGGCTTCCTGACCCCACTCGAATCGCTGTCCCAGGCGCAGAGCCGGCTGCGCATGGCCGCCCGCGCGGTCGCCGACGTTG